>NZ_WBMS02000001.1:0-75882 GCF_008923205.2 Actinomadura physcomitrii
AGGGTGGACGAAGTCCATCGCGTAGCGACGCCGAAGGCGCCCTTGACTTTGGAGGGGCGGCCCCGTACGCAAGCGCCACCCCACCACCCGAACACCCCTCCCACCGACGCATCCGAACACCCCTCCCACCGACGCGCCCGATACGCCCGATGCGCCCGATTGATGCGCCTGATGCTTCCGATGCGCCTGATACCGATGCCCCTGATGCGCCCGATGCGCCTGCGCGCCCGAACACCCACCCGCCGACGCGCCCTGAACACCCCCTCCTACCGACGCGCCCGAACGCCCCTCCCACCGACGCGCGCGAACACCCCTCCCACCGACGCGCGCGAACACCACTCCCACCGACGCGCGCGAACACCCCTCCCACCGGCGCACCCGAATACCCTCCTGCCGACGCGCCCGAACAGCCTGAAGAGCATCCGAGCGCCCCTGAAAAAGAGCACCCGAACGCTCCTCTTGCAGGGCACCAGGATCATGCAGAGCGACCGCAACGCCTCCTAAGACCATTCGATCACCCCTGAAGACCACCCCGCGGCTCACCGGCATGAAGCCTGGCCCCCGCCCCTCTTCCTCTTGAGCGCCTGGGTTCTCCTGGTTGAGGGTTTGGTCGAGGGTGACGGGCGGGGCTAGCGTGCGGCGGGTGGATCTTTTCGAGAGCTCGTGGACGGCATTGCTCGCGGCGGTGGACGGTCTTTCCGACGAGGACTTCGAGCGGCCGTCGGGGTGTGCCGGGTGGCTCGTGCGGGACCTCGCGTGCCACCTGGTGATCGACGCGCAGGACGTCCTGATCACGCTGGTCACGCCCGCCGCGGCGGAGCCGACCGCGGACGCGGTGTCCTACTGGGACGTCGCCGATGAGCCGCCGACGGGCGACGATCCGCTCGACGCGCTGATTCCGCGGCTTGCCGCGGCGTACAGCGAGCCGCGGTGGCTGAAGTTCCATCTCGACGACGTCGGGTCCGCGGCGGGGCGGGCGGCGGGGCTGGCCGATCGGGCGGCGCGGGTGAGCACGCAGGACAAGGTGCTGACGGTCGCGGACTACCTGTCGGCGTACGTCCTGGAATGGACGCTGCATCACCTCGATCTCGTTGCGTACCTGCCGTCCGTTGCGGGGCCTCCGGCGGAGGCGCTCGCGGCGGCGCGGGCGTTGCTGGAGGGGATCGCCGGGGCGGCTTTCCCCGCATCGTTCTCCGACACGGACGCGCTGCTGGTCGGTACGGGACGGCGGGCGGCGTCGGGGGCGGAGAAGGACGCGCTGGGCGGGCTCGCCGCGAAGGTGCCGTTCATCCTCGGCTGAGCGGCCGCCCGCTCAGCGCGAGGTGGTGCGGGCCGGGCGAGCGCCTCGGCGTGCGGCCGCCGGTCATGACGTCGTCGGATCCGGTCGGCGGCGAGGGATCAGCGATCTTCGTGGCGGCCTGCTGTCGGGTTCCGCGGGCCGTGGGGTTTCTAGGCGGAGCGGGCGGCGAGCAGTGCGTCGGTGTTCTCCTCCGCCCAGCGGGACAGCGCGCCGATTGCGTCCGAGGTCGGTGGGGCGGTGCGCAGCTCGCGCCGCTCGACGAGGCCGTTGCCGGCGAGGCGGCGCAGGGTCCGGGCGAGCATCTTGTTGCTGATCCCGCCGATCTTCGCGCGGAGCTCGCCGTACCGGGCGGGGCCGGAGCCGAGGGCGGTGATCACGACGACGGACCAGGTGTCGGAGATCGGCGCGGGACAGTCGGCGAGGAACACGTCGTAGGCGACCACGTCCGGGAGGTTACGCCTTCCCGGCGGGGCGGCGGGCGCGGGCGAGGAGCGCGGCGGCGGGGCCGCTGAGGTCGGTGCCGGTCCGCCAGACGGCGCGCAGGGACCGTTCCACCGTCATGCCGGCGATCTCGATCTCGGTGAGGGTGCCGGCGGCGAGGTCGGCGGCCACGACGAGCTCGCTGATCAGGGCGGGCCCGGCGGCGGCGGCGACCGCGTTGCGGACGGCGATGCTCGACCCGAGTTCCAGCAGCGGCGGGACGGGCTGCAGGCCGTGCGCGGCGAACGCCTGCGCGGCGGCCTGCCGGGTGCCGGAGCCGGCCTCCCGGCTGATCAGCGGGGTGGCGGCGACCTCGGCCGGGTCGACGGGGCGGTGGCGCCGCGTCCAGCGGTGGTCGGGCGGCGCGACGAGGACGAGCCGGTCGCCCGCGACGGCGCGGGAGCGGAGCCCGGACGGCCGGCCGGGCGACTCGATGAAGCCGAGGTCGACCTCGCCGTGCCGGGCGAGGTCGCAGACCCGGGCGGAGTTGGTGACCTGGAGGCCGACGTGCAGGCCGGGGTCGGCGCGGCGGAGGTCGCCGAGCCAGCCGGGCAGCAGGTACTCGGCGACGGTGAGGCTGGCCGCGACGGACAGCTGCGCGGTGCGGGCGCGGTGGAGCGCGGCGGCGCCGTCGGTGAGGGCGGTGAGGTCGTCGAGGACACGGCGCGCCCAGCCGGTGACGAGGGCGCCGTCGGGGGTGAGGGCGGAGCCGCGGCGGGTGCGGTCGAGGAGGCGCAGCCCGAGCCGGCGCTCCAGCCGGGACAGCCGCTTGCTGGCCGAGGGCTGGCTGATGCCGAGTTCGGCGGCCGCGGCGGTGAGGCTGCCCTGGTCGGCGACGTGCACGAGCAGCTGGAGCGATTCCAGGTCCGGGGGTTGTGCCATGCCCTCAGGTTATGACGTGAGGCCGGATCGCCCGCTTCCGGCGCGGCCGGGGGTGCCGGAGGGTCGGTCGCATGAGCACAACGGCGGAGGCGGTGCGGCCGGAGCGGGTGCGCCCGTGGACGAGGCGGACGGGGCCGGGGGTCGCGGTGGCGGCGGCGGGCGCGGCGGCGGCGATGGTGATCAACGGGTGGGTGCCGGCGTTGAGCGCGCTGACGATGGCGGTGCTGCTCGGCGTGCTGGTCGGCGGGGCGCTGCCGGAGGCCACGGCGTACGGGCTGCGGTGGGCGACGCGGAGGTTCCTGCGGGCCGGGGTGGTGCTGCTGGGCCTGCAGCTCAGCGTCGGGGAGGTGCTGCGGCTCGGGCCGGGGATGCTGGCGGTGGTGGCGGTCACGGTCCTGGCGGGGTTCGCGGGGACGCTGGCGCTCGGCCGGCTGGTCGGGGTGCCGGCGGGGCCGGCGCTGATGGTGGCGACGGGGTTCTCGATCTGCGGCGCTTCGGCGATCGCGGCGATGGACAGCGTGGCGCGCAGCCGCAGGGAGGACGTCGCGACCGGCGTGACGCTCGTGACCATCTACGGCAGCGCGGCGATCGTGGCCGTCCCGTTCCTCGGGACGCACGTGTTCGGGCTGGACCGGGAGACGCTCGGGATGTGGGCGGGGCTGAGCGTCCACGAGGTCGCGCAGGTGGTGGCGGCGGCGTCGCCGGCGGGTGCGGCGGCGGTCGGGACGGCGGTGGTCGTGAAGCTGACCCGGGTGGTGCTGCTGGCGCCGATGGTCGCGGGAATGGGCGTGGTGGAGCGGCGCCGGGGCGTCCAGGCGGAGGGGAGGCGGCCGCCGATCGTGCCGCTGTTCGTCGTCGGGTTCCTGGTGCTTCTGGCGCTGCGCAGCGCCGGCGTGGTCCCGGGCCCGGTGCTGACGGGTGCGAAGGACGTCTCGACGGTGCTGCTGGCGGCGGCGATGTTCGGCCTCGGCTCGGCGGTGCGCGTCAGGGAGCTGGTGCGGACGGGACGGCGCGGGCTCGTCCTCGGCGCCCTGTCGACCCTGCTGGTAGGGACGGTCTCGCTCTCCGCGCTCACCCTCGTCCCGCGCTGACCGGGCGCCTCAGCGCATGACGGTGGTCAGCACGTCGGAGCCGAGCGACAGCAGGAGCTGCGCGTGCAGCCGGTGGTAGATCATGCGGCCTTCGCGGCGGGACGTGATGAGCCCGACCTCCCGCAGCCGGCGCAGGTGCCGGGACACCTGCGGCTCGGAGATGCCCGTCCGCTGCGCCAGCTCGGAGGTGGTGATGGGTTCGCCGAGCAGGTGCCGGCACATCTCGAACCGGCCCGGCTCGGAGATCGCGGCGAGCCGGTCGCGGATGAGGGACTGCCGGGCGGACGGGCGCTGCTCCCAGTCCCCGGCGATGAAGTGGACGACGAGCGGCAGCCGGTCGTCCCCGGTCTTGAGGATGAGGTGCGGCCAGCCGTGCAGGGTCGGGACGAGGAAGCAGCCGTGCTCGGCGACCTTGCCCGTCGCCGACTGGAGCTTGTCGTAGTGGACGCGGGCGGGCTGCTCGGTGACGGTGGCGGTCGGGCTGACCGAGGTCAGCACGGTCAGCGCGGACTCCTTGCGGAGCTGCTCGCGGACGGGCGCGGCGGTGTCCTTCAGCCGCGGCCCGATGCGGCGCCATTCGGCGTCGAAGAACGCGGCGGCGCAGCGTTCGAGGGTGTCGGCGAGGCGTTCCCGGAAGCCGTCCGGGTCCTCGACGAGGGCGCGGGCGAGCTCGCCGCGCGAGAACGAGCGGCGCTCGCTGGCCTTGACGAACGCGCGCCGCGCCGCCGGGTCGTCCAGCCGGTCCGCGCCCGGGAACGTCAGCCCGCGGATCGCGAACGCCGCGAGCCGGGTGAACTCGCCGGTGTCCAGACGAGCGAGCCCGTCCAGCTCGGCGGACAGTTCGCGGTCCAGCGGCCGGCGCATCGGCAGGAGCAGCCGGCAGCGGTAGCGGGCCCACAGCGGCGCGAACCGGTTCAGCTCCTGGACGAGCGGCTCCGGCAGCGCCTCCCGGGTGCGGGCGAGCCATGCCCGCGACTCGGGATGGTGCTCGGGCTCGGCGAGGGTGTGCAGGCACGCCATCAGCTCGGCCAGCGGCGACGTCCCCACCGCGAAGTGCGACGCCTGCGCCCCGTCCACGTCGAGCGTGACGACCATGGCCCGAATCCTAGCCGCGGCCGGGCCCGGCCCCGGACCCGTCGCCGAGGACGTGCACCGACAGCCACGACGGGTGCTGCGGCGACAGGTGCACCTCGTTGACGGCCACGACGCGCCGCCGCGCCGCCGCCTCCGGCCCGCCGGTGTTCGGGTTGACGTCGAAGCGCGGGAAGTTGCTCGACGACACGTCCAGCCGGATGCGGTGGCCCTCGGCGAACAGGTTCGCGGTGTCCGGCGCCGTCACGGTGATCTCGTAGACGGTGCCGGGCCGCATCGGCTCGGGGTCGGTGAACGAGTTCCGGTACCGGCAGCGCAGGATCCCGTCGGTGAGGTTCATCGCGTAGCCGTTGGGATAGTCGGCGTTCGGCGGGTGGACGTCGATGAGCCGGACGGTGAAGTCGGTGTCCGGCGCGCTCGACGCCACCGACAGCCGCACCCGGACCGGCCCGGCGATCGCGACGTCCTCCGCCAGCGGCTCGGTCTGGAAGACCAGCACGTCGGGGCGGGCCGCCAGCGGCAGGTGCGGCGGTTCGCAGCCGAAGGTGCCGTCGGTCGGGCACTGGTCGAACGCGCCGCCGTGCATGACGGGCTCGCCGGAGGTGATCTGCCCGCCGATCGTCGGGACGGGGTTCGCCGGGTCGAAGTCGTACTCGAGCCGGTCGTCGGCGCCGTCCTGCGGCGGGCTCGCGGTGAGGGACCCGTCCTGCCGCAGGTAGAGGCGGACGGCGGTCGCGTCCTGCGGCGGCCAGGTGGCGGCGGTGCGCCACCGCCCGCCGTGTTCGAGGCGCCCGTCCTCGTTGCGCCGGCCGCTGCCGCCGCCCATCAGGAAGTACTGGACGCGCGGGAAGTCCTCCTCCGCACCGCCATCACCGGACGCGTCGCCGAGGTGGCGGGCGAGCCAGCGGGCGCGGAACTCCCAGTAGTCGGGGGCGAGGTTACCGTCCAGGACGGCGCGGGGCCCGAAGTCGACGTCGCCGGAGTACCGGACGCTGCGGGCGCCGTGCGTCCACGGCCCGACGACCAGGTACGCGGGGCTGGACTTCGCCTCGGTCAGCGCGCGGAAGTTCTCCACGGCGGTCAGGACGTACGGGTCGTACCAGCTGACCATGTGCAGGCTCGGCACGTCCGGGAACCGGTCGTAGGAGCCGCGCCCGAACAGGCCGAGCCGCTGCCAGAACTCGCCGAACGCGCCGTGCTCCCACTGCTCGAGCAGGTACTCCTCGTACTCGGGGACGGCGCGCAGCGGGGACGCGCCGCGCCGCCACGGCATCGCGCGGAACCAGGCGGGCAGGTCCTGCGACTGCAGCGACGCCCGGACGACGGGGTCGCGGTGCGCGGCGGGGCTGTTCAGCGCGTGCCGGTACGCCCACGTCGCCTGCTTCAGCTCGAACGCGCCGCCCATCCGGATGCCCGCCTCGTACGCGCTGGCGAAGCCGCCGGAGTCGACGAACATCGCGGCGAGGTGGCGCGGCGACAGCGCGGCCAGCGCGGTCTGCACGTGCGCGGAGTACGACACGCCGGTGGTGGCGACGCGGCCGTCGCACCAGGGCTGCGCGCCGATCCACTCGACGGTGTCGTAGCCGTCCTCGGCCTCGCCGAGGTACTTGACGAACCGGCCCTCGGAGTCGCCCCTCCCCCGGCAGTCCTGGCGGACGACGTTGTACCCGTGCCCGACGAAGATCGCCGCGGACCGGTCCGGGAACACCGGCTCGCCGCGGCGGTCCAGGCCGTCGGACTCGCGCCGCGCCCGCCGCCCGTACGGGGTGCGTTCCAGCAGGACGGGCCGCGCCGCCGGCTCGCGGTCGGCGCTGTACAGGTCGGCCACCAGGACGGCGCCGTCGCGCATGGCGGTGCGCACGACGCGCCGCCACACCGACCCGCCGTCCGGCAGCGTGATCTCCTCCGCCTCCTCGGCGACGGCCCCCGATTCCATCACCGTCATGAAGAGGAGCCGCCCTGCCCGTTCCCGCCGTCCTGGGCGCCCGCGGCGGCCTGGCCGTTCCCGCCGGTCTGGGAGCCGAGCGCGGGCCAGATCTTCACCAGCTCCGGACGCGGCGCCTCGACGAACCACTTCTTGTAGATCTTCAGGAAGGTGCCGTCCTGGACCATCGCGCCGAGCTGCGCGTCGAAGGCCTGCTGGAACTTGGTGTTCTTCTTCTGCACGGCCATGGCGGTGGGGTGGTCGACGGGCGCCGACACCGCGGGCTTGAGGGTGCCGTACTTCTTCAGGTAGGCGTCGGCGTCCGGGCCGCCGACGACGAACGCGTCAAGGTTGCCCGACAGCAGCTGCGAGACCGCCGAGTTCTGGTTCTGGAACTGGACCTGCTTCGCGCCCGGCATCTTCGACTTCACGAACTCCTGCTGGACGGCGCCGGTGATGTCGCCGACCCGCTTTCCGGAGAAGTCGGTGAGCTTGGTGGCGGTGGAGTCCTTGCGGGTCAGGACGGTCGTGGTGCTCCAGTAGACGCCCTTGGTGAACGACACCTGCTTCTGCCGCTCCGCCGTGACGCCGAGCCCGCTCGCCGCCAGGTCGTACTGGCCGGACGACAGGCCCTGCAGCGCCGCCGGGACCGTGCTCGCCTTGTACTGCACCTTCAGCTTCAGCCGCTTGGCGACCTCGTCGGTGAGGTCGATGATGAAGCCCTGCGGCTTGCCGCCCTTGTCGGCGGTCGCGAACGGCGGCTGGTCGGTGGAGACCGCCGCGAGGACGGTGCCGGACTCCTCCAGCCCGTACTTGCCGTCCGTGCCGGAGCCGCCGCCGCAGCCGGCGAGCGTCAGGGCCGCCGCGGCGACCGCGCCGCCCGCCGCGAAGCGGACGCCGAAAGCCTTGTTCATCTGCTGTCCTGCCTTCTCGTGGGGGTGTCAGAGGACCTTGGAAAGGAACTCGCGGAACCGCGGGCTGGACGGGGCGTCGAGCACGGCGCGGGCCTCGCCCTCCTCGGCGATCAGCCCGTCGTCCATGAACATCACGCGGTCGGCGGCCTCGCGGGCGAACCCGATCTCGTGCGTGACGACGACCATCGTCATTCCGGTCCCGGCCAGCTCGCGCATCACCGCGAGGACGTCGCCGACCAGCTCCGGGTCGAGCGCGGAGGTCGCCTCGTCGAAGAGCATCACCTCGGGGCGCATCGCGAGGCTGCGGGCGATCGCGACGCGCTGCTGCTGCCCGCCGGACAGGTTCGCGGGCCGCTGCCGGGCCAGATGCCCGAGCCCGAGCCGCGCGAGCTGCGCGTGCCCGATCTCCTCGGCCTCCGCCCTGCCCGTCCCGCGGACGTGCCGCAGCGCGAGGGTGACGTTGTCCAGCACGTTCAGGTGCCCGAACAGGTTGAAGTGCTGGAAGACCATGCCGATCTTCGTGCGGGCGGCGTCCACGTCGACCTTGGGGTCGGTGAGGGCCGTCCCGTTCACGACCACGGTGCCGGACGTGGGGCTCTCCAGCAGGTTCAGGCACTTCAGCATCGTCGACTTGCCGGACCCGGACCGGCCGAGCACGCACAGCACCTCGCTCGGCGCCACGTCGAAGCTCACCCCGCGCAGGACCTCGGTGTCGCCGTAGGACTTGCGCAGGTCCCGGACGCTGATGGCCGTCTGCGCCTGCGTCGCCGTCGTCATGCCCGCTCCTTCACCGCGGCGCCCGCGGTCAGCTCGCCCGCGGCGCCCGCGGTACCGGTCCCGTCCTCCTGCGCGAGGGCCGCCGGCCGCCGCGCGCCGCGCCCGCCGCCCTCGCGCATCCGCCGGTCCAGCCAGTTGACGAGGTAGGTCAGCGGGATCGTGATCACGAGGTAGCAGAGCCCGGCCGCGACCAGCGCGGACGCGTTGTAGCTCGCGGCCTGCCGCTCCTGCGCGATGAAGTACAGCTCCCGCTGCCCGACGCCGAGGCCGAGCAGGTAGACCAGCGAGCTCTCCTTGATGTCGACGATGAACTGCCCGGCGAGGGCGGGCAGCACGTTCCGGATCCCCTGCGGGACCACGACCAGCCGCATCGTCTTCAGGTAGGTCATCCCGAGGCTGCGGCCCGCCTGCAGCTGCCCGGGCGGCACCGCCTGGATCCCGGACCGGAAGATCTCCGCGCAGTACGCCGCGGAGATCAGCCCGACCGCGATGACCGCGTAGCCGAGCGGGTTGCGGCCGAACGGCCGGACCCCCGCGGCGGGCAGCCCGAGCCCGATCAGGCTGACCGTCACGATCGCCGGCAGCCCGCGGAAGACGTCCACGTAGAGCCGGGCGGGCAGCCGCACCAGCCGCCGCCGCGACAGCAGCAGCACCGCCAGCAGCACGCCGGCGACCAGGCCGAACAGGATGGCCAGCACCGCGATCAGCAGCGTGTTGCGCAGCCCCTCGGTCAGCAGCGTCGGCAGGGCGCCGCGGATCTCCGACCAGTCGAAGAACGTATGCAGGAAGTCGCTCACACTCGCTCCGATCTCTCGGCGTCCACCGGCGGCCCGGCGCACCGGCCGGCCGTCCGGCGGCCCTCGGCCGACCCCGCGTCCGCCTCGGACGGGCGTCGCCGGTGCGCTCACATTAGGGGCAGGGTAGGCGACTGAACAGGATCGTTGCGCCAACGCGTTAATCATTGGCCGCACCCTCATATCGGTGCGCGGCGGCGGTCAGCCCCGCGCGCCGCCGAACTCGGCCGCGTGGTCGGCGGCCCACCTCGCGAAGGTTCCGGCGGGCCGGCCGGTCAGGCGCTCGACATGATCGGTGGTCCGGCTCGACGCCGGGCGGTGCAGCGAGGCGGCGACCAGCGCCTCCACCAGCCGCTCGGGACGTCCGTCCGCGAGCATCCGTGACCGCGCGAGGTCGGCGGCGACCGCCCGGAAGCGCAGCCGGCGCCCGAGCGCGGTGCCGAGGAGGGCGACCTGGTCGGCGCGGGTCAGTATCTCGGGCCCCGTGAGCAGGTACGGTCCGTGCCCGAGCCGGCCGCGGTGTCCGAGCAGGACGGCCACCGCCGCATCGGCGACATCGCGCTCGTCGACGACGGCCGTGCGCGCGATGTCCGGGCCCGACACCACGTCGCCCGCCCGCAGCTGAGGTGCCCAGCCACGGGCGTTGGACGCCAGCGTGTCGCTGCGCAGCACCAGGGGGCGCAGACCGGCATCGCCGAGCAGGGCTTCCATGTCCGCGTGCACCTGGACGATGGGATCACTCTGGCGGACGGCCTCGTCGTCGATGGCCGTCGAGGACAGGTAGACGACGCGGGGTGCCGCCGCGGCGAGTTCCGCGACCAGGGCCCGGGCAGGGGCGGAGTCGAGCAGCGGCCAGATCAGGAACACGGCGTCGACGCCCCGGAGAGCCGCGCGCATGGCGGCAGGGGCGGTGAGGTCGCCGACCACCCGTTCGGCTCCGGGCCGCCCGCTGCGCTGACCGCGCTGATCGCCCAGGCCGCGCACGAGGCGTTTCACGCGCGCGCCGTGTGCGGAGAGACGGCCGGCGACCTCACGGCCGAGGTTGCCGGTCGCACCGGTGACCAGGATCGTCGGACGGTGAGGGGAGCCCGTGGGGCCGGAGTTGTCAGGCATGATCGGGACGCTAGAGGTTCAGGTCGACATGAAGGCAAGGCGCGTGTGGTGAAGACGATCGGAGCGGTGGCCGCGGAACTCGGCATCGAGGCCCACGTGCTGCGGCACTGGGAGGACGTCGGGGCGCTCACCGTGCGCCGCGACCGCAACGGCTACCGCGTCTACGACGACGAGGCCGTGGAGCAGGCGCGCACGGTCCTCAAACTGCGGCGCGTCGGGCTGTCGCTGCCTGAGGTCATCGCGGCGATGGCGCCGGAGAAGTCGGCGGCGCAGGCGGTCGTGCAGGCGAAGATCGCCGATCTCGAAGGCGAGGTCGCCCGGAGACTGCAGGCGATCACCTTCCTGCGGCACACCGCCGAGTGCCGGCATCGGTATCTCGACGACTGCCCGGACTGCGCGGCCTTCGTCCGCGGAGCCTGACCGGGGGCCGCTAGTCGTCGATGGCGGCGTAGGCGGTGGTCCAGAAGTCCTGGAAGTGGTGCGGCGGCTGCGGGGAGGTCATGGCGCGCTGGGTGAAGACGGCGCCGATCATGTCCTCGCCGGGGTCGGCGTAGGCGGACGTGCCGCGCCCGCCCGTCCAGCCGAACCGGCCGGGGCGGACGAACAGGTCCTCGCGGCGGCCGTCGACGGCGAGGCCGAAGCCCCAGCCGCCCGAGCCGAGGAAGAGCCCGTTGCCCGCCTTCTGCTCCGGCGTCAGCCGGTCGGTGGTCATCAGCTCGACGGACGGCCGCGACAGCAGCCGCCCGCCCGGGCCAGGCGGAGCCGGCACTCCTCGACCAGGATCATCGCGGCGGCGGCGGTGACCGCCTTGGTGAGCGACGCGATCCGGAAGAGGGTGTCGCGCCGCATCGGGGCGCCCCCGCCCGCCTCGAGGGTGCCCGCCTCGATCACGTGCGTGTGGCCGCGCCGGTGGACGAGCGCGACCAGCCCGGGCAGCTCGCCGCGGTCGACGAAACCGGTCATCACCCGGCGCATCCGGTCCAGCCCCGGCGCGGAGAACCCGCCGTTGTCGCTCATCGTCGCTCCTCGCGTCGGCTCTTGCAGGTAGGTCGGCTCTTGCGGGTATGACCGTCCGGCGGCCCGGAACTCATCGCCGCCGCGCCGGATTCGGGCGGCGGGTTCAGCCGACGGGTTCGAGGGGCGGGCGGGTGTCGAACTGGGTCTCGTACAGGTCGGCGTAGCGGCCGCCCGCGGCGAGCAGCTCGTCGTGAGTGCCGCGCTCGACGATCCGGCCCTCCTCGACGACCAGGATCAGGTCGGCGGCGCGGACGGTGGACAGCCGGTGCGCGATCACCACGGCGGTGCGCCCGTCGAGCGCCTCGGCGAGGGCCTCCTGGACGGCGGCCTCGGACGTGGAGTCCAGGTGCGCGGTCGCCTCGTCGAGGATGACGACGCGCTGGCGGGCCAGCAGCAGCCGCGCGATGGTGAGCCGCTGCCGCTCGCCGCCCGACAGCCGGTAGCCGCGCTCGCCGACGATCGTGTCGAGGCCGTCCGGCAGGCCCTCGATCAGCGCGTCGAGGCGGGCGCGGCGCAGCACGTCCCACAGCTCGTCCTCGGTGGCCTCGGGGCGGGCGAGCAGCAGGTTGTCGCGGATCGACTCGTGGAACAGGTGCCCGTCCTGGGTGACCATGCCGAGCGTCGCGCGGATCGAGGCGAACGACAGGTCGCGGACGTCGACGCCGCCGAGCCGGACGGTGCCGGAGTCGGCGTCGTACAGGCGCGGCAGCAGCTGCGCGATCGTGGACTTGCCGGCGCCGGACGAGCCGACGAGCGCGACCATCTGCCCGGGCTCGGCGCGGAACGACACCTCGTGCAGGACGTCGACGCCGCCGCGGGTGTCGAGCGTCGCGACCTCCTCCAGCGAGGCGAGGGAGACCTTGTCGGCGGCCGGGTAGGCGAAGGTGACGCCGTCGAACTCGACCGCGACGGGACCGTCCGGGACGGCCCGCGGCTCGGGCTTCTCGGCGACGAGCGGGCGCAGGTCGAGCACCTCGAAGACGCGCTCGAAGCTGACCAGCGCGCTCATCACCTCGACGCGGGCGCTGGCGAGCGCGGTCAGCGGCGCGTACAGCCGGGTGAGCAGCAGCGCGAGGGCGACGACGGCGCCGGCGTCGAGGTGGCCGCGCAGCGACAGCCAGCCGCCGAGGCCGTAGACGAGGGCGAGGGCCAGCGCGGACACCATGGTCAGCGCGGTGATGAACACGTGCTGCACCATCGCGGTGCGGACGCCGATGTCGCGGACGCGGCGGGCGCGCGCGGCGAATTCGGCGGACTCGCGGTCGGGCCGGCCGAACAGCTTGACCAGGGTGGCGCCGGGCGCGGAGAACCGCTCGGTCATCTGGGTGCTCATCGCGGCGTCGTGCCGGGCGGCCTCGCGCTCCAGCCCGGCGAGGCGGGTGCCCATCCGGCGGGCGGGCAGCACGAAGACCGGCAGGAGCAGCAGCGCGAGCAGCGTGACCTGCCAGGAGATGCCGACCATGACGGCGAACGTCAGCAGCAGCGTCACCAGGTTGCTGACCACGCCGGACAGCGTGTCGCTGAACGCGCGCTGCGCGCCGATCACGTCGTTGTTGAGCCGGCTGACGAGCGCGCCGGTGCGGGTGCGGGTGAAGAACGCGACCGGCATCCGCTGGACGTGGTCGAAGACGGCGGTCCGCAGGTCGAGGATGAGGCCCTCGCCGATGCGGGCCGACAGCCACCGGTTGGCGAGGCCGAGCCCGCCCTCGGCGACCGCCAGGCCCGCGATCAGCACGGCCAGCCCGACCACGGTGGACGTCGCGGACCGGTCGACGATCGCGTTCACCACCCGTCCGGCGAGCACGGGGGTCGCCACGGCGAGCACCGCCATCACCACGCTGAGCAGCAGGAACGCGTACAGGGGCCGGCGGTGGGGGCGGGCGAAGGCGGCGATCCGGCGCAGCGTCGCCTTCGAGAACGGCCGGCGGTCGTCCTGGGCGTTCATGGCGTGGTGCAGCGACATCCACGCGGTGACTTCCATGTCCATGTCGGGCGGTCCTCAGTCGTCGTCGGCTCGGGAGCCCCATCCTGAAACCTCAACATTCATTGAGGTCAAGTCGTCGGCGGGGCCATCGTCGCGCGCGGGTACGACAATCCGGCGTCGGTCACCGATAATCCGAGTGATCGACGGCGGAGGGGAGCACCGTGGGGACCGGCAGCGGGATCGACGTCGAGAAGGCCCGGGCGGACACGCCCGGCTGCGCGCGGGTGGCGCACCTGAACAACGCCGGCGCCGCGCTGCCGCCCGCGCCGGTCATCGAGGCGGTCGCGGAGCACTTCGCGCTGGAGACGACGATCGGCGGCTACGAGGCGGCGGAGCTGAGGGCCGACGCCGTCGAGCACTTCTACGGCGCGGTCGCAGGGCTGATCGGCGCGCGCGCGGACGAGATCGCCTACGTCGAGAACGCGACGCGGGCCTGGGACATGGCCTTCTACGCGATCCCGTTCGCCGAGGGCGACCGCATCCTCACCACCACCAGCGAGTACTCCAGCAACGCGATCGCCTACCAGCAGGTCGCCGCCGCCAAGGGCGCGCGTGTCGAGGTGATCCCCGACGACGCGCACGGCACGCTGGCCCTGGACGCGCTCGAAGCGGAACTGGCCAAGGGCGCCGTGCGGCTCGTCTCGCTCAACCACATCCCGACCTGCAACGGGCTCGTCAACCCGGCCGCGGAGGTCGGGCGGCTGTGCCGCGAGCACGGCGTCCTCTACCTGCTGGACGCCTGCCAGTCCGTCGGGCACCTCGCCCTGGACGTCACCTTGATCGGCTGCGACATGCTGTCCGCCACGGGCCGCAAGTACCTGCGCGGGCCGCGCGGCACCGGCTTCCTGTACGTCCGGCGGGAGATCGCCCGGACGCTGGAACCGCCGTTCCTGGACCTGACCGCCGCCGAGTGGAAGGCGCCGGACGGCTACGAGATCCGTGGCGACGCGCGCCGCTTCGAGACCTGGGAGCGGTACGTCGCCGGGCAGATCGGGCTCGCCGCCGCCGCCGACTACGCCTCCGCGCTCGGCATCACCGCGATCGAGGAGCGCGTCACCTCGCTCGCCGCATCGCTGCGGCGGATGCTGGCCGGCCGGCCCGGGCTGACCGTCCTCGACCGCGGCGAGCACCCGTCCGGCATCGTCACCTTCACCGTGGACGGCCACGCGGCCGGCGCGGTCAAGGCGGCGGCACGGGCCCGCGACGTCAACGTCAGCGTGGCGCAGCCGCGTGCCCACGGGTACGACCCGCACGGCCTCGACGCCGCCGTGCGGGCCTCCGTGCACTACTACAACACCGAAGAGGACCTGGAGCGCCTGCTCGCGGCCCTCCCCTAGCAGCCCCGCCCGTCAGGTGTTGGGCCGGGCGGCGCTGATGTCGGCGAGCGCCGACGCGGAGTCCTTCTCCATCGCGAGGTCGCCGATGGAGACGATCCCGACGGGACGCCCGTCCTCCAGGACGGGCAGCCGCCGCACGGACCGCTCCCGCATGATCTGCGCGGCCTTGTCGAGCGAGTCGTCCGGCCCGATCGTCGCGGTGACGCTGCTGGCCAGACCGCCGATCGCGGCCCGCGCCGGGTCGCCGCCCGCGGCGAGCCCGCGCACCACCAGGTCGCGGTCGGTGACCACGCCCAGCAGCTCGTCGCCATCGGCGACGAGCACCGTGCCGATGTCCTCGTCGCGCATCGCCCGCGCCACCGTGACCAGGTCGAGCTCCGGGGACACCGACGTCGGCGAGCCGGTCATGACGTCGCGGATCTTCGTGGCCATTGCACACACCCCTCGTGGTCGTCCTGCCGGGAGTTGCGGCCCTACCCGGCAGGACGGCCCCCACTCATCGGGCCCCGCTGGGCCGGGCGCTACCTCCGGAACGGCGCGAACACCGTCCGGGCCCCCGACGGCGCCCACACCAGCCGGTTCGGATCGCCCGGCGCCGGACGCACCGGCACCGTCGTGTAGCCGACCCGTCCGGGGTCCAGGTCGCGCAGGCTCCGGGCGAGCGACTCCATCGCCTTCAGGTCCAGCGCCGGGGACGTCCGCAACGACCTGGCCGCCGCCGCCAGGAACCGCGCGAACCGCATCGGACTCTTGAGCTGAACGGCGTGCGCCTCGTCCAGCAGCGCCTTCATGAGCGCCTGCTGCCGCCGGACCCGCGCCAGATCCGACCCGTCGTCCCAGCCGCGGCGCGCCCGCACGTACGCCAGCGCCTCCGCCCCGCTCAGGCGCTGCCGCCCCGGCCGCACCAGCACCCGCCCCCGCGCGTCGGTGACCGCCTTCGGCAGCGTGAACGCCACCCCGCCGAGCGCGTCCACCATCGCCTTGAACCCGGAGAACTCGATCACGATCGTGCTGTCGATCGGGACGGACGCCGCCGACTCGACCGCCTTGCGCACGCACGCGGCCCCGCCGTCGGTGAAGACCGCGCCGATCACCGCGCGGCGCGGCGGAAGCGCCCGCCCGCCGGGCCCCTCGCAGGCCGGGACGCTCATCATCGAGTCCCGGGGGATGCTCACCACCGTCCCCGTCTTCCGGTCGGCGGGCAGGTGCACCATCAGCACCGTGTCCGCCCGCGCCGGGCCACCCGCACGCCGGTCGGACCCCAGCACGAGGATGTTCATCGCCTTCGCCCCGGCACCGGGCGTGCTCGACGCGACGGGCCGCGCCCCGCGCCCGTGCAGCACCAGCGCAGGCACCAGGATCGCCGCGGCGGTCACCGCCGCCACCACGCCGAGCACCGTCCAGCGCCCGCCGGGCAGTCGGAGCCCGCGGCGGCCCCGCGCCGCGTCCAGCAGCCGCCCGCGCTGCCGCGCGAGCGTCGCAGGCGGCTCGTCGCCCAGCTCGCGCCCGAGGTCGCGGAGCAGTTCCAAGTCGTCCACGGTCACTCCTCCTCGTCCATCGGGTTGGTGTCGCCGAGCGCCGCGCGCACCTTGCGCCGCGCCCGGTTCAGGCGGGACCGGACCGTGCCGACCGGTATCCCGAGGGCCCGCGCCACCTCCTCGTACGCCAAGTCACCCCACGCCACGAGCAGCAGGACGTCGAGGTCCCGGCGCGGCAGCCCGGCCAGCGCCTCGGCGAGCGCGGGACGCGACGCCCACGCCGTCACCCCGGCCGCGACCCGCTCCGCGGGGCCCTCGGCCGGGCCGTCCACGGGGCTGCGCCGCAGCGCCCGGTACCGCGCGGCCTCCGTCCGGTGGTGCCGCGCGACGAGCTTCGTCGCGATCCCGAACAGCCACGGCCGCGCGTCCCGCTGCGTCAGGTCGTAGCGGTGCCGCTTGCTGAAGGCGACGAGGAACGTCTCACCGACGACGTCCTCGGCGCCGTCCGGCCCCAGCCGGCGCGACACGTACCGGTAGAGCATCGCGGAGTAACGGTCGAACAACGCTGCGAACGCCTCGGGCTCGTCCAACGACCGCCCGATCAAATCGGCATCGCAGTCCGGAACCGTGGAGGGTGCGGTCATCGCGGACACCATGGCATGCGGACCGGCCTTCTGGTGGGGGACAGTGTCAGCGGTGTATCTCCGCAACCACGCCGCCGGGTTCACGGGCGTCCGGTGCCTTCGGTGGACGCTGCCATGCCGCCGCAGATCACCGATGCATAACAGCGCGAACCTCGCCGCTAAAGTTGGCATCTTTCTAGGTGCACGGGGGATCCACGCCTAAGGACCACCCCCGTCCGCATGCGTGATCATCGAGCCTATGAGGGGGCCGGCCCGTGAACGACGTCCCGAAGCGACCGGAGCCGGCCGACCGCCCGGAGGACGCCGAACACGAGCCCGGCCGGACCGCCACCGCCGAGTTCCGCATCCCCGCGCCCGCCCCGGCCAAGAACGCCTCGCTGACCAGGCCCGACATCCGGCGCCCGGCCAAGCCCGCCGAGGACTCGCCGGCCGAACCGGAAGGCGAGGACGCCTCCGGCGCGCAGGAGGACGAGGCTCGCGAGGAGACGTCCGAAGAGGGCACGCCGCCGGAGACGGAAACCGCGAGCGCGGACGAAGAGGAAAGCGCCGAAGAGGAAAGCGCGGAAGAGGCGCCGGAGACCGCGGACGCGCAAGCGGAAGAGCCGGGAACGGAGACCGCGGAGGCCGAGCCGGAAGATCCCGCCGAGCCCGCCGAGGCCGGGGACGAGGCGGAACCGCCTCCCGCCCCGGCGGAAGACGCCGAAGACACCGCCGAGCCGGAGGCCGCCGAGGAGGGCGAGCCGGAGAGGGGCGCGGCGGACGAGGAGCCGGCAGGCACCGAGGAGGACGAGCCGCCGGACTCCACGGAGACCGCGGCGCCGGAGCCGTGGGCGGGGGCACCGGCGGCGGTGACGCGGGTCGAGCGGCTGCCCGTCTCGTGGGAGGCTCCCGCGCCGGAAACCAGCACCGCACCGGGGCCGGCGGCGCCGGTGCGGCCGGGCGGGCAGGAGTGGCGGGAGACGCCGCGCCAAAGTCCCGCGCCCGCACCGTGGGAGGCGCCGCAGCAGGCTCAGTCGGCGCCGCAGCAAGCACCGCAGCAGGCGCCCGCGGGCGAGTTCCGGCCCGAGTCCGTCCGGTGGGACGCGCCGCAGGGCGCAGCGCCGCAGGGAGCCGCGGTGCCGGTGCGGCCTGGGCAGAGCGGGCCTTGGGAGGTCGCCGCGCCGCAGGCCTCCGCCCCGCCCGCCCCCGTGGCCGAGCGGCGTCCGAAGCGGCGGCGTCTGGCCATCGTGCTCATCGCGGCGCTGGTGCTGGTGGTGGGCGTGGTGGCCGGGCAACTGATCCGGCCCGTCCCCGACCCGGCGGTGAAGCTGAGCCTGGCGTCGAGCCACGTGTTCCAGGGCGCGGCGCCGTCGCTGCCGTGGCCGGCGGTGGGCCAGTCGGCGGTGTACGTGGACGGCCTCGGGACGATGGGGTCGTCCGGCGGGTCCGCGCCGACGCCGACGGCGAGCGTCGCGAAGGTGATGACGGCGTACGTGTACCTGCGCGACCATCCGCTGAAGACGGGCGAGGCGGGGCCGGTGCTGACGGTGTCGCCGCAGGGCGTGGCGGAGATCCCGGTGCGCAAGAAGCGCGGGGAGTCGCTGCTCGGCATCACGGCGGGTCAGCGGCTGACCGAGCGCAAGGCGCTCGAGGCGCTGCTGATCATCTCGGCGAACGACCTGGCGCACGAGCTGGCGCGCTGGGACTCGGGCGGCGACCAGCCGTTCGTCGCGAAGATGAACGCGACGGCGCGCGAGCTCGGGATGACCAGCACCCGCTACACCGACCCGAGCGGTTACGACGCGGGGACGGTGAGCACCGCTGCGGACCAGGTGAAGCTGCTGCGGGCGGCGATGCGGGTGCCGGCGTTCGCCGAGATCGTGAACCGGCGCGCGTACGTGCCGGACGACGGGAGCCCGGCGCGGCCGGGCGGGAACGTCCTGGTCGGGCAGTACGGGGTGGTCGGCGGGAAGACCGGCTACACCGACGCGGCCGGCGGGAACTTCGTGTTCGCGGCGCGGCAGAAGGTCGGGGGCGTGCCGACGCTGATCCTCGGTGCGGTGATGGCGCAGAAGTCGCCGAGCGCGCAGGGGGCGGTGGAGGCGGCCGGGCGGCTCATCCAGGCGGTGGAGGGCTCGCTGACGGCGGCGACGCTGGCGCCGAAGGGCGCGAAGGTCGGGACGGTCGACGACGGGCTCGGCGGGACGACGCCGCTGCGCGCCGCGTCCCCGGTGACGGTGGTCGGGTGGCCGGGGCTGCGGGTGCCGGTGGCGGTCCAGGGCGACCCGCCGCACCAGGGGGCCGCCGGCGAGCGGGTCGGCGAGGTGACGGCGGGCGCCGCGAAGGTGCCGCTGGTGCTCGGCTCGCAGCTGGACGAGCCGTCGTACCTGAAGCGGCTGATCCGGGTGAACTAACCGGCGTAGAGGGCGGACAGGAACCGGACGAGCAGGGCCTCGCGGGTGGCCGGCGGCAGGCCGTTGAGGACGGTGTTGACGACCGCCATCTCGGGGCCGCCGCCGTCGAGGTCGACGCCGACGGCGGCGAGCAGGCCGGTGAAGCCGGCGTCGTCGAGCGCGTCGAGGTCGAGGCCGGCGAGGGCGTCGAGGAGATCGGCGGGCACGTCGGGCGGGCCGACGGCGCGGGCGGCCTCGGCGGCGTCGGCGAGCGCGGACAGCAGCGCGTCGACGTCGCTGACGCCGGTGAGGGTGAAGTGCAGGTTCGGCGGGATGCCCTGGTAGGCGAGCTGCGGCTGGAAGAACCAGCCGCGGGCGCGGGCCTCGTCGGCGACGGTGAACACGTCGAGCGCGGGGTCGTCGGAGGCGACGGCGACCAGCGGGACGGCCGGTTCGCCGAGGACGCGCAGGCCCGGGATGGCGGCGACGCCCGCGATGAACCGTTCGGCGGTGCCCATGGCGGTCGCGGCGAGGTCGCGGTAGCCGCGCGCGCCGACGGCGTTGAGGGTGGCCCAGGCGGCGCCGAGGGGCCCGGCGCTCTTGCTGCTCTGGACGCCGGCGTTGATGACGGTGTAGCCGGGCCATTCGGCGGACGCGAAGTAGGCGGCGCGGCGGACGGACTCGTCGGCGAACAGCACGACGGACGCCCCCTTCGGCGCGTACCCGTACTTGTGCAGGTCGCAGGAGATGGACGTGACGCCGGGGACGGACAGGTCGAACGGCGGGACGGGGCGTCCGAGGTCGCGGAGCCAGGGCAGCACCCAGCCGCCGACGCACGCGTCGACGTGGCAGAGCACCCCGGCGGACGCGGCGATGGCGGCGATCTCCTCGACCGGGTCCATGACGCCCTGCGGGTAGGACGGCGCGGACGCGACGACGAGGACGGTGTCGGGGGTGATCGCGGCCGCGACGGCGGCCGGGTCGGCGCGGAAGCCGCCGTCCACGGGGACGGGGTCGACGGCGAGGCCGAGGTAGTGCGCGGCCTTGTGGAACGCGGGGTGCGCGGTGGCCGGCAGGACGATCCGGGGCCGTCCGGCGACGGGCCGGGCGTCCCGCGCGCCCTTCACCGCGAGCATGATCGACTCGGTGCCGCCGCTGGTGAAGATGCCGGTGCCGCCGCCGAGCCGGTCCGCGACGGCGGAGACGACGCGGCGCTCCAGGGCGACGATGCTGGGGAACGCGGTCGGGTCGAGGCAGTTGACCTCGAGCATCTCCCGGTAGGCGGTGGCGGCGAGGTCGTGCACGGCCTCGCGTCCGGTGTCGTAGACGTAGGCGGTGACGTGGCCGCCGCGCACGGGCAGGTCGGCGTCGCGGAGCCGGGCGAGTTCGGTGAGCAGGTCGCCGGCCGTGCGGCCGTGCTCCGGCAGGGCGGTCTCAGTAGTGCCCGAGGGGGGACCGCCCCCCGGGGCGGCTTCGGCGGGTTCAGACGGCATGGGGCTGTGCTTCCTCGGTGGTGCGGTGGGCGGCGGCGAGCCGGCGGTAGGCCAGCAGGAACGGGACGGCCAGCAGGAACAGCAGGGCCGGGACGATCGAGAACCCGACCGTCAGCCCGGTGAGGGCGGAGCCGGTCTGGCGGACCGGTTCGTCGAGGTCGGACGAGCGGAACGACGACACCGACAGGACCAGCGCGAACACGCCGGGGCCGAGGGCGAGGGCGCCGGTCTCGGCGGCCGTCCACAGCCCGGTGAAGGCGCCGGCCTGGGCCTGCCCGGTGCGTCCCTTGTCGGCGTGGACGGTCTCGGGCAGCAGCGACAGCGGGAACAGCTGGACGGCGGCGTAGCAGACGCCGGTCAGCGCGGCGAGGAGCAGCACGCCGGGCCGGGACCCGGCGGAGATCGCCGGGTAGGACGCGAAGCCGGTGGCGGCGAACATGACGAGCGCCGTGCCGTAGCAGGGGACGATCCCGTACCGCACGGACATCTTCCGCCAGAGCGGGACGGCGACCGCGCTCGGCCCGACCATGCACACGAACATCGCGGAGGTGAGGCCGTAGTCGTCGAGCCGGTAGGTCGCGACGTACGGGGCGCCCGCCAGCATGATCGCGACCGCGAGGGTGTGCGCGGCGCAGCCGCCGAGCAGCGCGAAGAACGGGCGGTTGCCGCGCGCGGCGCGCAGCGCGGCGACCAGGCCGAGGGGCCGCGGGCCCGGGGTGGACGGGATCCACCGGTTGGCCAGCGCGCTGGTGACCAGCGCGGCGCCCATGACGGCCCCGATGACGGCGCCCATCAGCGCGTATCCGCCGCGTCCTCCGCCGGCGGAGTCCGACAGGGCGGGCGCGAGGCCGCCGGCGACGAGGATGCCGAGGGTCAGGCAGACGACCCGCCACGCCATCGCCCGGCCGCGCTCGGACGGCAGGTCGGAGATCTCGGCGGGCAGCGCCACGTACGGCACCTGGAAGCAGGCGAACGCGCTCGCCGCCAGCAGGAACGCGACCGCGGCCCAGCCGGCGCCGAATCCGGGCGAGTCGACCGGGACGGCGAACATGGCGGCGAACAGCAGCGGCAGCGCCGCGCCGCCGACCAGCAGCAGCCGGGTGCGGTGGCCGGTCCGGACGGCCTCGCGGTCGCTGGCGGCGCCGACGACCGGGTTCAGCACCACGTCCCACGCCTTCGGGACGACGAGCACCGCGCCCGCGACCGCCGCCGAGACGCCTAGGACGTCGGTCAGGTAGTACAGGAGCAGCAGGCCGGGGACGGCGGAGAACACGCCGGTGCCGACGGACCCGACGCCGTAGCCGAGGAGCCGCCGCCGCGGCACCGCCGCGCTCGCGGTCGCGGTGCGCGCCGTCACAGCGCGGCCCTGGCGTCGAGGTTCAGCCCGGCGAGGACGAGCCGGTGCAGGTTGGCGCGGAAGCGGGCGAGGGCGGCGGGGTCGTCCATGCGGTGCCGGCGGCCGTCGCCGCGCAGGACGCCGCCCTGGCCGAACCCGTGGGTGGACCAGATGACGGTCCAGGCGACGTACTCGATGTCGGCGCCGTCGCCGACGGCGTCGCCGACCGCCTTGACGACCGCGTCCATCAGCGGTTTTACGTAGCGGTTCTCGAGGTCGGCGATGTCGGACGCGTCCGAGAGCCAGCGGTGCATCCACAGGGCGGGGATCTCGGGATGGGCGGCGCAGAAGTCGATGTAGCGGTCGACGAGGCCGAGGATCCCGGCGGCGTCGGGCGTGAGGTCGGCGAGGGCGGCTTCGAGGGCGGCGCGTTCGGTGCGGTGGGCGCGTTCCATCACGGCGAGGTAGAGGTCGCGCTTGCCGCCGGTGTGGTAGGCGACGGTGGCGATGTTGAGCCCGGCGGCCTCGGCGATCAGGCGGGTGGAGGTGCCGTCGTAGCCGAGTCCGGCGAACAGCCGGGTCGCGGCGACGAGGATGCGCTCCCGGCCGGAGTCGCTGGTCATGGCAGCACCGTAGGGTCCCGCCGGGCTCTTGGTCAATCGCTTGATGGAAGGGACCGGGCGACGCGGCGCGGACCCGGCGCTCGGTGCGCGGCTACTGCTCGCCGGCGGGGGCGTCCTGGCCGCGGCGGCGCGGGCCGTCCAGCGCGATCACGTCCGCGCCCTGCCGGTCGTCCGGCGGGTCGGTGAGCCAGACGGTCAGCACCATCTCCATCTCCAGCCGCGTCTCCGGGTCGTACAGCCGGTCCCCGAACAGCTCCTCCAGCTGGTGCAGCCGGTACCGGACGGTCTGCGGGTGGACGTGCAGCCGGCTCGCGACCTCGGTGGCGTTGAACCCGTTCTGCAGGCACGACAGGAGCGTGCGCATGAGCCGCTCGCGGTGCCGCGGCCGGACGGTCTTCAGCGGCGCGAGCCGCAGGTCGGCGATGGCGCGCACCAGCTCCTCGTCCTTGAACACCACCAGCGCCGGCATGTGGTCGGCGCAGCGGATCAGCCGGTCGGAGGCGAGGATGCCGCGGCGCGCGAGCGGCAGCGCCTCGCGGGCCCAGCGCAGCGACTTCGCGGCGTCCTCGGTGCGGACGGTCGGGCCGAGCGCGGCGACCCAGTCGCGCAGCGCCGACTCCAGCATCCGGCCGCGTCCGGGCCCCTCGGGGTCCGGGACGAGCAGGCACGGCTCGCGCCGGTTGACGTCGGCGAGGACGTCCGGCGGCAGCGACGGGTGCGAGAACGGCTGCTGCCCCCGCTCGTACAGGACGACCGCGGCGACCGTCCGGGGGACGCGCCACTGCGCGAGCCGGGCGAGGTCGGCGACGGCCTGCGGCGCGGCGGGCGGCTCGGCGAGCAGCATGTCCAGCAGCCGGCGGCGGCGGTGCTCCAGCTCGCCGGCCTCCTGCTCGCGGGCCTTGGTGTACCCCTCGGTGGCGGCGCGGGCGATCTCGTCGAGGAACGCGAAGATCGCCTCGGCGATGCTGGCGAGGGTGCGGCGGGAGATGTTGTACCGCTCGGACTCCGACGCGAGCCGCCGCCAGGCGACGCGGGCGCCGAGCCGCAGCGAGGTCTGCAGGATGTCGAGGTTGCGGCCCTCGCGGGCCTCGGCCCAGCCGATCTCCCGGTAGACGGCGGCGACGGACTCCCAGGAGCTCTCCGGGTCCATGATCAGGTCGACGAACTGGCGGAGCGCGCCCTCCACGGCGAGCCGGACGAGGCGGGCGTACTCCTCGTCCTGCGGGCGCGCGTACTCGGGGATCCCGGCGAGGATCTCCTCGATCATCTCCTCGGCGAGGGCCTCCAGGTGCGGCCGGAACATCTCCGACAGCTCGCTCGGCACCCCGGCCCACGGCTTCAGCGGCGAGCGGGCGCCGCCGTCCGCGGCGGGCTCCCCGCCGGCCTCCCCGGGCCCTCCGGACGCCCCGGCCCCGCCGGCCCCGCCGGCGAAAGCCTTCAGGCTCGTCGTCACCTTCGCACCTCCCGCCCCCGATTGGGTCGCTCCGGAAGTTACCGAGCCGTCGGGCGGCGGGCTGCACGGTCGGTGACGCATTGCGGTGGGACGCTTATAAGCCGACTGACAAAGCGTTCATCGGAAACCTATGGACGCCGGGCGTCCGGCCCGGCGAGCACGGCGGCGGCGCCGAGGCCGAGGCAGACGAGCCCGGTGGCGTACCGCTGCCGGCGGCGGAACCCGGGCCGGGCCCGCAGCCATCCGCCGAGGGACCCGGCGGCGACCGCGTAGACGAGATCGGCGGTCAGCCCGATCAGCGCGGTGACCAGGCCCATCACCGCGATCTGCAGCGGGACGGCACCGGCCCGCCGGTCGGCGAACTGCGGCAGGAACGCCAGAAAGAACAGCACGACCTTCGGGTTCAGCACGTTCACCAGCACGCCGTCGAGGTAGACGCGGCGCAGCGGGCGGGGGCGCAGGAGCGGCGCGTCGTGGCCGTCGCCGGCGCGGAGCGTCCGGTAGGCGAGGAAGACGAAGTAGGCGGCGCCCACGTAGCGCAGCACGCCGAACGCGGTGGCGGACGCGGCGACGAGCGCGGACAGCCCGGCCGCCGCGGCACCGATGTGCACCAGCATGCCGGACTCGACGCCGAGCGCGGACACGACGCCCGCGCGGCGCCCCTCCCCGATGCTGCGCGCGGTGATGTACAGGTGGTTGGGCCCGGGGATCGCGACGAGGGCGAGCGCGGCGAGCAGGAACAGCGGTGGGTTCGTCACCCGCCGAACGCTACGAACCCGATGGTCCTCGCAACAGGGCCAATAGGGCGCACGGAAAATGGACCAATATGGCCTGATCAGGCCGTCGTCGTGCTCGCCAGCGCGCCGGCGAGCACGAGCCGCCCGGACGTGCGGACCATGTCCCTGATCTCCTCGGTGGGCCGGCGCAGCGAGGCCAGGCTGACCAGGGCGGCGAGCAGGATGTGCCCGAGCACGACCTCCACCTCGTCGCGCGCGGGCACCGGCTCGCCGATCGCCGCCGACAGCCGGTCGCGGACGAACAGGAACAGCACCGTGCGCGCGTCGTCCACGCTGGAGTCGTCCGAGGTCACCGCCTGGATGATGGCCGAGGTCAGGGTCCGCTCCTGCGCCGCGACCTCGACGATCCGCTCCAGCAGCGCGGTGAGCCGCTCGACCGGCGTGTCCCCGACCGCGAGCGCGTCGATGTCGCCGGTGATGCGGTGCGCCCAGGTCGCGGCGACCTCGGTGAGCAGGTGGTCCTTGGTGGCGAAGTAGCGGTACACGGTCGCGCGGGCCACCCCGGCGCGGTCCGCCACGTCGTGCATGGTGACGGCCGGGTAGCCGCCCTCGCGCGCGAGATCGCGCGCCGCGTCGATCAGCCGCTCGCGCCTGGCCTGCTGGTCCTTGGTCAGCGTCCGCGTGACGGTGAACCGCACATCGCCGCTCAAAGCGCCTCCTCGCTGTGACCGTCCCCCATTCTCCCGCACCTTCGGTCTTTTCGCTCCGCCGGGCCGCCCGCGGGCGGCCCGGCGCGGCGTCGGGCGCGGCCGGTCCCTCTGGTTCTCACCTACCGCTCGCTCGGCAGGGACGCCAGCTTAGACGGCGGTCTTACGCGCTCTTCACCGCGGCCTCCGCGAACTCCTCGACCAGCGCCAGCAGGACGCCGGGCGCCTCGATCTGCGGCAGGTGCCCGGCGCGCTCGATCACGTGGAAACCGGCTCCCGGGATGGCGTCGGCGTACTCCCTGCCGTAGGCGGGCGTCACCATCCGGTCGGCCTCACCCCACACCACCAGCGCCGGCGTGGAAACGGCCGCCAGCCGTTCCTTCAGGCTCGGGTCGGCCATCGACTCCCCGCCGTAGACGCGCAACGCGTCCCGGTTCCCGGCCGCGATGCGCTTCTGCTCGTCGGGGAGCGCGGAAAGGTCGATCCGGAACGCGTCCGGATTCGCATAGCTCAGGTCGACGACCTGGTCGAACGTCAGCGAGAAGAAATCCGCGACGGGATGCTCGGCGCTTTCCAGGCCGACGGCGTCGAGCAGCACCAGCGCTTCCAAACGCTCCGGCGCGGCGAGAGCGAGCTCCGCCGCCACCCACCCGCCGACCGAACTCCCGATAACGGTCGCATTCTCGACTTCCAGATCCTCCAGCAGCCGCGCATACACCTCGGCGAGCCCCCGGACCGAATCGAGTCCCTCCGGACGCGCCGTACCGCCGAACCCGGGGTGGACGGGCGTGAGGACGCGGCGCCCCCGCCCGGCCAGCATCCCGGCGAAACCACTCACTGAAACGGGTCCGGCGCCACCGTGCAGCAGCAGAACCGGCTTTCCCTCTCCGCTTTCATCAACGGTCAGCGGAACGTCCCCGAAGGACGTGGACTGCAGGTACTCGGGCATGGGACTCCTATTCGTCGTATTCGGTCGCCGGCTCGGTGGCGTAGCGCTTCATGACCTCGACGCTCGCCTCCGGCGTGAACTCCACGCCCGACTCGATCATCGCCTTCAGGTCGCGGAAGTACTGGACGTAAAGGTCGGGGGTGAAGGTGTTCAGCAGCACGAGCGGCTCGTCACCGGGATTGGCGAACGTGTGCGGCGCGCCCGGCGGGATCATCGCGAGCGTCCCGGCCGGGACGTCGTAACTGGCCTCGCCGACCGTGAACCGCGCGGTGCCCGACACCACGTAGAAGCCCTCGTCGTGCCGCGCGTGCCGGTGCTGCGGCGGCCCCTCGGTGTGCGGGGCGACGGTGATCTCGCCGATCCCCAGGCGGTGACCGGTCGTGGTGCCGTCCTCCAGGATCCGCATCGTGGTGGTCCCCAGCCGCACGCTCTCCCCCTCGTCCGGCCGGACGATCGCGACCCTGCCCATGGCGGCTCCTTCCTTCGTGAGAGTGCTCTCTCATGACGATAGGGTGCCCGCATCAGTTCATGCAAGTACACTCTCACAAAGAAAGCCATTTCTCAGGAAGGAGCCGGACGATGGAGGCCGAGACCGCCACCGGACGCGCGAACCAGAAGGCCCGGACGCGCAAGGCGATCGTGGACGCCTGCCGCGACCTCGCCCGGTCCGGCGCCGAGGTGACGATGCCGCGGGTGGCGAAGGCCGCCCTCGTGTCCGAGGCCACCGCCTACCGCTACTTCCCCGACCTGACCTCGCTCCTGCGGGAGGCTCTCGTCGCCGTCTGGCCCGGTCCGGAACAGGCCCTCGCCCCCGTCGCCGCCTCCTCCGACCCGGTCGAGCGGGTCGCGTTCGCCACCGGCTACCTGCTCCGCCACGTCCGCGCCCACGAGGCCGCCGTCCGCGCGATGATCTCCACCACCATCACCGCGCCGGCCCGCTCCGGCGCCCGCCCCGGCATGCGGTTCGCGCTGATCGACCGCGCCCTGGCCCCCTTCGCGGACCCGTCCCCCGGCGCCCTGGCCCGCCTCAAGCACTCCCTCGCCCTGGCCTGCGGCGCCGAGGCGTTCTTCGTCCTCACCGACCTGTGCGGCCTCTCCCCCGACGACGCCGTCGCCACCGCCGTCGAAACCGCCGCGACCCTCACCCGAGCGGCGTTCGCCGCGCAGACGTAGAGTCCATCGCAAGAGATCCGCTCGTCCGGGGGCCGCCGTGGCGTTCATCATCACCTACCTGCTCGGAGCCGCCAGCGCCCTGCTCGCCCTGCTCGCCGCCCGCGCCGTCCGGCGGCGCCCGCCCGCCCTCGCCGCGCGCGACCGGCACCTGGCCGAGCTGGACGGGGTCACCACCGAACTCGGCGAGGAACTCGCCGCGCTCGCGTTCGACCCGACGGCACCGGGCGTCCCCGCCGAATCCGTGGCCGACTACCGCCGCGCGCTCGACGCCTACGGCGAGGCCACGCAGGCCCTCACCGCCGGGGACACCGAGCGCGCGAACCATGCCCTGGCCACCGCCAGAAACGCGCTGACCAGGCTCGATGCCCGCACCCACGGCCTACCGGTGCCCATCGACGTCTCCCGGGCCATCCGCGGCCGCGGCGCGCCCGCGCCGGACCCGCACCTGCACGGCCGCTTCGCCTACTCCGGCGACCTCCACCGCACCTACCTCTTCCCGATCGACTGGCCGCGCCCCGGACGGCCCGCGATCGTGGAGATGACCAGCAGCGGAGCCGGCAGCACCGAGTTCAAGGCCGTGTCCATCACCTCCCCGGAAGCGCCGGGCGATCCCCTGCACGTCTTCGTCCTGAACGACACGTCGCGGCAACGGTCCTACCTCCCCGCCACCTCCGAGACCGCCGCGCCCGGGCCGACGCATTTCGAGGTCTCCCCCTGGTCCCCGCGTACCGGAAAAGGGTCGTGGTCTCTGCGGATACGGCCGATCGACGACGCGATCGAACTGGACCGGGAATGCGCCGGACTCGGATCGGAAGTGCTCGTCCACCGCGCGGACTCCCCCGCCCTACTGGGAATCCACATCGAGACAGAGCGGGCCTGGACCGTCCGCTACCGGTGCCTGAAGAAGCATCGGCGCGGGGAGCGCTGCCCTTACACCAGCATGTCGGCGGTCATGCGGGGCTCGTCCGGCGCGCTGAAAAGCCGTCCCATCTGCGGCCCCGGATACCTTGTGGTCGACGCCCACGATCACGCGAAATGGTCCCTGTCCATTTCGGCGAGGCCTACCCCGCCAGGCCGCCTCACCGGACTACGGAAACGCCTCGGCCTCTGACGCCCGCCGTCATTCCCTCCAGGGAATCGCATCCCCGCACGCGGGACCGCAGGTTCTCGTCGAGGGTGATGATCTCGAGGCCGCCGCCGACGGCCTCGCCGGTGGCGATCGAGACCATTGACCAGCGGAACGCGATGATGTTCGGCATGAGGACGGCGGGTTCCGCGGCGGCCTGGAAGGTGTGCTCGCCGGGCTCGATGAACATCTCGTAGGCGCGGGACACGCGGGTGTTGAGGCTCTCGTGGCCGCGGACCTCGAGCGAGGGGTGCGGGATGCCCAGGTTCGCGGCGGCATCCCGGGCCTCCTGCGGCGGGTTCACCAGGACCTGGAGGCCGTCGGGCGCCCACGGTTCCCGGATGAGGGCCCACCGCGCCTCGGGGTCGGGCTCGTTCCACTGCGCCATGTATCGGTCGGTCCACCGCTTGAGTTCGAGCGTTTCGTCCATGGAGAGCAGTCAATCCGCGCGACGCAGAAGCAACTTCGCCCCATCCAAGTAAGCCATCCGCGAACGCAAAGTAGCTATTAACCTACGGAAACTGCCGGTGCGGCCGTTGCTGCTGTGGGTCTTCGCGCTCGGGCCGGAGCGGCAGGTCAGGGTCGCGGCCGGGGTTCGTCCGCACGGCGGCACCTGGTGTTACCACGTCGCCGGTCAAGGGTGCGAAAACCCTGCTCGGGGATGCGCGGTGGGCGGCGGAGCGGGTCGACGCGTTGCTCCGCGGCCGGATGTTCCCGGCCCGGGACGCCGGGAGAGGCCAGGGCAGGGTAGAACGGAGCGGTCACGGGCGGAGGGCGTGAGGGCATGCGGGAGCGCGGCGGCGGGTGGGTGCCCGTCCGGGTGAGCTGGGACCGGGACGACCGGCATCGGCGGCTTCGCGCGGTGGCGGTGGCGGGGCTGGTGGCCGGGGCGCTGATGGCGGTGTTCGGGCTGCCGCCGATCGCCGTGCACAGCCCGCTCCGGCTGATCGGCATGGTGTGCCCGCTGTGCGGCGGGACGCGGGCGGTGCAGGCGCTGATGCGCGGGGACGTCGCCACCGCGTGGCACTACAACCCGCTCGCGTTCGCGGTGGTGCCGGGCGCGCTGCTGGTGCTGGTCAGGTGGGGCGCGGGGCTGGCCACCGGACGCTGGGTGAACGTGCACGTGCTGCGCCCGGCCGCCGTCTGGGCGCTGGCCGCCCTGGCCGTCGCGGCGCTGTGGGCGTACCAGGCGTCGCACGCGGCGATGCTGCGCAGCGACGACGGGAGCCTGCGGCACCAGGTGATGGGCATGGGCCTCGCGACGGTCGTCGCGGCGGCGGCCGCGGCGGTGCAGATGCTCGTCGTGCTGCCGCTCGTCCGCCGGTTCCGTGCGGGGCGGCCCCGCGGCTGACGCCCGCCCTCGCGCTCCGGCTCGTCCGGTCCCTCCTGCGGAAGGGTGGAGGGACCGGGCGAGCCCCGGGCGGGCGGGCCGGAGGCCGATCAGGCGACGTCGAGCTCGCGGCGGCGCTCGGCCCACTGGAGGGAGTGCCGGATGGCGTCCTCGATGGTGTACTCGGGCTTCCAGCGCAGCAGCTCCCACGCCTTGGCCGGGTTCACGAAGGCGCCGACGACGTCGCCGGGACGCGCCGGCGCCTCCTCGGCGACGAACGCCTCCCCGACGACCTCGCGGAACGCGTCGACCAGCTCGCGGACGGTGGTGCCGTCGCCGGTGCCGAGGTTGATCACCTCGTAGCCGGAGCCCTCCCCGGCCGGGCGCAGCGGCGGCACGATCGCGTCGAACCGGTCCGCCGCCTCGCAGAACGCGCGGGCGATGTCCCAGACGTGGATGTAGTCGCGGATCGCGGTGCCGTCCCGGGTGTCCCAGTCCACTCCGGTGATCTTGAACGGGACGCCCAGCTCGTACGACTCGATCATCTTGCCGAGCGCGTGCGTCGGCTTGCTGCTCTGCAGGCCGGTGCGCAGCTGCGGGTCGGCGCCGATCGGGTTGAGGTAGCGCAGCGAGACGACCCGCAGCGAGGTGGCCCGGCAGACGTCCTCGAGCATCAGCTCGGCCATCATCTTCGAGCGGGTGTAGGGGTTCTGCGGCTCCAGCGCGGAGGTCTCCGTCACCGACAGGTCGGCCTCCGGCCGGTACATGCCCGCGGTCGACGCGAAGATCATCCGGTCGCAGCCGTTGCGGACGAGGTGCTCGGCGAAGTCGCGGGTGCGCCCGAGGTTGACCCGGTAGTAGCGGAGCGGGTCCTTCATCGAGTCCGGCACCACGATCAGCGCCGCACAGTGCACGGCGACGCCGATGTCCGGATGCTCCCGGAAGATCGCGTCGACGAGGTCCCCGTCCCCGATGTCGCCCTGGTAGAAGATCTTCCCGTCGGTGAACTCCTGCCGGCCCGTGACGAGGCTGTCGAGCACCACCGGCGTGATCCCGCGTTCGGCGAACGCGGACGCGATCGTGCTGCCGATGAACCCGGCTCCCCCTGTGATCAGGACTTTCATATGGCATCCCCTGCGCCGGTGCGTCCCTGCTCGGTCACGCACAGGATCAGCAGCGGGTCGCGGATGGTCAACGGGCCGCACTTCAGCTGACCGGGTCCGGACGGCGGTGAACCGCCGGCCGGTGCGGGGCGTCCGCGCACGGTATCCTCGCGCGCGCCCGCCACCTGCGGAGATCTCCGCGCGGGCGCGCGGGCCGGGTTCGGTGCCCGGTGCCACGGCCGCCGCCGCATGTCCGAAACGACTACAGCGTTTGCAGGATCCGGATCGCGTCCGCACCGGTCATCGTCGGTGGATGCAACCGATCCGGGTCCTGATCGTGGACGACCACGCGCTGTTCGCCGAGGCGCTCGCCGCCCGGCTGGGCCGCGAGCCCGATCTGGTGATCCTGCCGATCGCCGCGGACGCGCGGCGCGCGCTGGCGCTCGCCGGCGCCGAGCGCCCGCAGGTGATCGTGCTGGACATGACGCTGGGCGCGGAGAGCGGCCTGGACGTCCTGGACCGCGTCCGCGAGGACCACCCGGACGTGCGGGTGGTGGTGCTGACCGCGATGAGCGACCTGGACACGCTGGTGCAGGCGGTGCGGCGCGGCGCGGTCGGCTGGCTGTCCAAGACCGAGGGCGCGGACCTGGTCGCGCGGGTGATCCGGTCGGCGGCGCGGCAGGGCGGGTGGATCCCGCCGGACGTGCTCGGCGAGGTGCTGCGCCGGCTCGTCGCGGGCGACCCGCGGGACGCCGGCGGCGCGCGGCTGCTCGCGGAGCTGACGCCGCGCGAGCGCGAGGTGCTGCAGTGCATGGTCGACGGCCTCGGCCGCGCGGAGATCGCCGAGCGGCTGGGGCTGTCGGCCAACACCGTCCGCACGCACACGCAGAACCTGCTGGCCAAGCTCGACCTGCACTCGGCGCTGGAGGCGATCACGCTCGCGATGCGCGCCGGCATGCGCCCCGGCGCCGGCCCCTGACCGGCGATGCGTTGACTTGCGGCGAGTCGTCGTTATCCGACCGCCCATAACGACGACTCGCCGCAAGTCAACGGGTCGGGTCTGGTGCAAACGGCGTAGTGGGGGGTCGTCGTTTGGGCGATTCGGGCGGCATCGGGCCTTCCTACGCTCGGCCGTACGAAGCCGGAGGCCCGGAGGGGAGACCCGTGGAGATCGATGAGGTCGCGGCGCGCGTCGCCCGCAGCTACTGGGCGCTCCTGCTGCTCATGACGGTCGTCCCGCTGGTGCTGGTGGGCGGGGTGATGAGCCGGCAGGACCCGCCCGCGGTCGCCAAGACGCGCCTGCAGGCCACCGCGAAGGCCGCGGACGCGGCGGCCGGGGACGCGGGCGTCAGCACCGAGGTCAGCCAGGTGAAGGCGTTCGCGACCAGCGACAACCTGCTCGCCGGGGTGCTGGGGCAGCTGCACCTGCACCGGTCGACGACCAAGCTCGCGAAGGACATCGGGGTCGCCGGCCTCGGCACCTCGACGGTGGTGGAGCTGTCGGTGAAGGACAAGGACCCGCAGGCCGCCCGGAAGCTGACCGACGCGATCGGCGCGGCCGTGGTGAAGGAGATCAACGACTCCAACCAGGGCGCGATCGACCAGCAGCTCGCCGACATCGACAAGCGGATGCACGACCTGGAGAAGAAGCTCGGGCCGCTGTCGCGGCGGGCCGGCGCGCAGCCGAACCCCGACATCGGCGCCGCGAACGAGCGGGAGCGGGTGCAGGCGGAGCTGACCGACCTGCGGTCCAACCGGTCGGACCTGCAGGCGCAGCTGCTGGCGGCGGGGAACGCCTCGGTGGTGCAGCCGGCGGTGCTCGCGCCGAAGAGCGACCCGGCGGTCATGATGGCGGTCGTCGCGGGCCTGGTCGGGCTGGTCGCCGGGATCCTGATCGCGGTCGTGAACGAGATGGCCCGGCCGACGATCCCCGGGCAGCGGCGGGTCGCGCGGCGGCTCGGCGTCCCGCTGCTCGGCTGGGCGGACCGGGGCCCGGCGGAGCTCGCCGACCTCGGCCGGCGGGTCCGGCTCGCCGCCCGCAAGGAGGAGGTCGGGCAGGTCACGCTGGTCGGCGCGCCCGGCCCGCTGCCCGCCGACCTGGTGTCGTCGGTGGCGTCGGCGGTGTACGGGGACCGGACGAAGGTGGTCGGCGCCCGTCCCGTCCGGCAGCGTCCGGGCGACGGAGACGGCGGCGGCACCGTCACGGCCGCGGCGAAGCCGAAGAGCGGCGAGCCCAAGCCCGGCAAGCCGGACAAGGACGGCGGGTCCGGCGACGAGCCGGGCGACGGCCCGTCGCTGAACAGCTCCGGCCCCGGCACGGGCAAGAGCACGTCGCTGGTCCGCGCCGGGGGCGGCACCGCCGTGATGACGAAGAAGTCCGGCGAGGCGGTCTCCCCCTCGGAGATCACCCAGCCGGTCCCGGTGCCCGCGCGCGCGGTGTGCCACGTGCACGCCTTCGAGGACATCGATCCGGGCTCCGACGACGAGGTCGGGGTGGTCGTGGTGGTCGGTCCGGTGACGCGGGTGTCGGGACTGGAGACGGTCCGGGACCTGGTCGCCGCGTCCGGCTGGCCGCTCCTCGGTGTCATCGCCACGTCCCGCAAGATCAAGGGGTAGCAGATGAGTTCAGCCGGTCAGTCCACCGTTCCGTTCACGATCCCGTCGCTGGCGGGCGAGGTGTCGGACGCCGTGGTGAAGGTCCTCGACTCGGGGTGGATCACCACGGGGCCGCAGACGGCGGCGTTCGAGCAGGAGTTCGCCGACTACCTGGGCGCCGCGCACGTCGTCGCGGTCGCCTCGTGCACGACCGCGCTGGAGCTGTGCCTGCGCGGGCTGGAGCTGCCGCCGGGGTCGGCGGTGCTGACGCCGAGCCTGACGTTCTGCGGCGCGATCAACGCGATCCTGCACGCGGGGCACCGGCCGGTGCTGGTCGACATCGACGAGGACACGCTGGTGCCGAGCCCCGAGACGGTCGCCGCGGCGGCCGCCCGGGTCGACCCGGCGGCGATGATCGTGCAGAACCAGGGCGGTTACCCGGTGGACGTGGCGGCGCTGGCGGACGCGGCCGGGCTGGACCGGACGCGGGTGATCGAGGACGCGGCGCACGGCCCGGGCGCGGCGCGCGGCGGCAGGCCCGTCGGGTCGGAGTCGTTCGCGGCGTGCTTCTCCTTCTACGCCACCAAGAACATGCCGATCGGCGAGGGCGGCGCGGTCGCGACGAGCGACGAGGGGCTGCAGGAGAAGGTCCGCGCGATGCGGCTGCACGGGATGAGCAAGGACTCGTGGAAGCGGTACCTGCCGGGCGGCAGCTGGCGGTACGACGTGAAGCGGGTCGGGCTGAAGGCGAACATGACGGACGTGCAGGCGGCGATCGGGCGGGCGCAGCTCGCCGCGCTGCCGGAGTGGCAGCGGCGCCGCGCCGAGATCGTCGCCGGCTACGACGAGGCGTTCCGCGACCTGCCCGGCCTGACGCTGCCGCAGCGCGACCTCGGCGGGATCCAGCACGCCTGGCATCTCTACCAGGTGCGGGTCCCGGACCGGGACGCGGTGAGCGCGGAGCTGGAGGCGGCGGGCGTGTCGACGTCCGTCCATTTCATCCCCGTCAACCAGATGACGTCGTACCGGGACATCCTGGGCGCGGACGAGTGCGCGCGGGTGCCGGTGACCGACCGGGTCGGCGAGGAGCTGCTGTCCCTTCCGCTGTATCCGGGGCTGACGCCCGACGGGCAGGACCGCGTCATCGCCGCACTCACCGAGGCGCTGCGGGCCCGGAGCTGACCGTGCGATGGTTCCCGCCGCGCCCGGGCCGCCGGGCGGCGCCGCCCCCGCCCGTCCCGGTCAGCCCGCTCGCGCTGCTGATGGGGCGGGACGAGGTGGCGCTCGCCGGGCTGCGCGGGCGGCGCCTCGTCCGGGGCCGGCGCGTGCTGGTCACCGGTGCCTGCGGGACGGTCGGGTCGGCGCTGTGCCGGCAGGTCCGGCGGCTGGAGCCGGCGGCGCTGTGCCTGGTCGACAAGGACGCGGCGGGGCTCGCCCGGCTCGGCCGGGAGCTCGCCGCGCAATCCGGCGGGGACGCCGGGGTCACGCTCGCCGCGGTCGACGTGCGCGACGGCCGCCGGGTCGACCGGGTCGTCCGGGACGCGCGGCCCGACCTGCTGTTCCACACCGCGGGCCAGAACGAGCTGGCGAAGGTGGAGCGGGACCCGTGCCGGGGCGTCGCCGACAACGTCGTCGGCACCCGGCACGCGGTCGACAGCGCGGTCCGGCACGACGTGCAGCGGATGGTGTTCGTCTCCTCCGACAAGGCCGCCGAGCCGACCTCGGTGTTCGGCGCGACGATGCGGCTCGGGGAGCTGCTGCTGCAGACCGCGACGGGCGGCCCGACGTGCTTCGCGGCGGTCCGCGTCGGCAACGTCATCGGCGAGGCGGGCGCGCTGCTCAGCGTGCTCGCGCACCGCATCTCCTCCGGCGAGGTCGTGACGATCACGCATCCGGAGGTGGCGCGGCACTTCATGACGGTGGCGGAGGCGGCGGGGCTGCTGATCGAGGCGGCGGCGCTGGCGGAGGAGGCGGAGACGTTCGTGCTGGACATGGGCCGTCCCGTCCCGGTGGTGGAGCTGGTGCACCGGTACGCCGAGCAGCTGCGGCTGCCGGAGGTGACGATCCGGTTCTGCGGGCTCGGGCCCGGCGAGAAGCTCGCGGAGAAGGCGTTCGCCGACTCCGAGCGGCGGATCCGCACCGCGCATCCGAAGATCTGGGCGACCCGCCCGGCGCCGCCACCCGCCGGGCTGCCGCAGCTGCTGGACGAGCTGGCCGCGGCGGCCGGGGCCGGCGACGACGGCCGGGTCCGGCTGCTGCTGCGCCGGCTGCTCCCGGAGTACCACCCGGTGCGGCGCCCGCTGCCGGCCGGCGCCCCGCCGCCGCCCGGTCCTTCTTGCCTCTGTGACGCCCGTCCGTTTCATCCAGGGTGCAGCCCCGACCCTCCCGGCCTGTGAGGTGCGCGTTGAGTACGACCAGGAAGCTCCGAGTCGCCACGGTGATCACGCGGTTCAACGGCGGCGCCGGCCAGGTGGCGCTGAACGGCGCGCTGGCGCTGCCGGACGAGGAGTACGAGCGCGCGATCGTCACCGGCGGCGTCGGCATGGACAGCGAGGCGCGCGCGACGAGGGACACCGTCCTGTACGGGGACGAGGCGGTGGCGAACGCGGCGGCGGGCGACCTGACGCCCCGCGCGCACGCCGCCGGGATGGAGATCGTGCAGGTGGGGCCGCTGGTCCCGCAGATCTCGCCGCGCGACGACCTCGCCGCGCTGAAGACGCTGACGCGGGTGCTCGCCGAGGGCCGCTACGACGTCGTCCACACGCACAGTGCGAAGGGCGGGGTGATCGGGCGGGTCGCGGCGGCCCGCGCGGGCGTCCCGCGGATCGTGCACACCTGGCACGGGTTCCCGTTCAACGAGTTCCAGTCGTGGGCGCGCCGCACCGTCTACATCCGGCTGGAGCGGATCGCGGCGAAGCGCACCGACGCGTTCCTCGCGATCGGGTCGGAGACGGTGACGACCGCGCTGCGGCTCGGCCTCACCACGCCGGAACGGGTCCGGCTGTCGTGGCCCGCCGTGGACGTCGACGCCTACGCGACGGCGGCGGGGTCCCGGGCGCAGGCCCGCCGCCGCCTCGACCTGCCGCTCGGCGTGAAGGTCGCCGGTGCGATCGGCCGGCTGACGTTCCAGAAGGGCCCGGAGATCTTCGCCAAGGCGCTCGCGCGGCTGCCCGACGACGTGTTCGGGCTGTGGGTCGGCGGCGGCCCGATGGCCGCCGAGCTGGAGGCGCTGACCGCCAAGCTCGGCATCGGGGAGCGGATGCGCTGGCTCGGGCACCGCGACGACGTCGCCGAGGTGCTGCCCGCGTTCGACCTGATGGCGATGCCGTCGCGGTGGGAGGGCCTGCCGTGCGTGCTGGTCGAGGCGATCGGCGCGGGGATCCCGCTGGTCGCCACGGCCGTCCCGTCCAACCAGGACCTGGTGCTGGCCGGGGAGACCGGGATGCTCGTCCCGCCGGAGGACCCCGAGCAGCTCGCCGCCGCGATCGGCGCGCTGCTCGACGATCCGGCCGCCGCCGCGCGGATGGCCGAGCGGGCCCGCGGCCGGATCGGCGACTGGTTCTCGCCCGCGCATCTCGGGACCGTCCTGGACGAGACCTACCGAGGAAGCTCCAAGCGCCCATGACCGCACTGACCAAGGCGCCACCGGGCGCGCCGCCGGACGCCGGAGCGCCCGCCGGGCCGGACGCCCCGGCGCTGCGGCGGCGGTGGCCGCTGACGTCGGTGGCGCTGGTCGCGGGCATCGCGTCGCTGCCGATGCTGATGCCGGCCGGCCTGCCGCCGGGCCCCGGCAACACCGGGCTGCCCGACCTCGCGCTCATCGCGCTGTCCGCGGTGACGCTGCTGTGGGCGGCCACCCGCAGGCTGCCGGTGCGGTGGCCGTTCCTGATCCCGACGCTGATGACGATCATCGCCGGCGGGATCGCCGCGGTCGTCAACGACGCGGGCACGCTCACGCTGGTCAAGGACCTGTTCGTGCTGATGTGGGCGGTGTGCATCGCCAACCTCGGCCGCGAGCCGGGGACGCTGCGGCTGGCGCTGCGCGCGTTCGTGGTGATCGGCACGCTCTACGCGGTCATCGAGATCCTCGGGATGGTCCTCGGGATCGAGGCGATGTCCGGCAAGCAGCCGGACGGCGAGCGCGCGATGTTCACCTTCGGCGACGCCAACTACGCCTCGAACTGGTTCATCTGCGTCTTCTTCATCACCCGCGCGGCCCGGTACCCGCGCAAGACCTGGCACCGCTGGACGGTCTGCGCCGTCCTGCTCACCGCCGAGGGGCTGACCGGCTCCAACGGCGGGCTCCTCGCGCTGTGCGTCGCGCTGCTGCTCGGCTACCTGTTCGGCCTGATCCGCCGGGGCAGGGCGCACCACGCGATCGCGGTCGGCGCGCTGGCGTTCTTCGTCGCGGGCGCGGGCGTCGCCGTCGTCACCACCGTCGACATCCAGCCCTACCTGGACCAGGCGAGCCAGATGTCGCCGGTGCTGCGCGACTCGATCGGGCGCACCACCGGGGAGAGCACGGAGTCGCGCAGCTCGGTGAACGCCGCGACCATCCAGATGCTGCGCGAGCAGCCGCATCCGTGGGGCATCGGCCCCAACCAGACGCGCCCGCAGATGCTCGCGCGGCAGTACGGGTACGTCCGCGAGGCGCACAACGACTACATCGCGGCCGTGCTGGAACGCGGGTTCCTCGGCGGGATCGCGCTGGTCACGCTGCTGTTCGTGCTGATCATGCGGTGCGTGCGGATCGCGCGGCGCGGCGCCCTGACGCCCGAGTACGCGGCGCTCGTCCCGCGCCCGGAGATGTTCGGCGCGCTCCTCGCGGTGTTCCTGGTGTCCGCGCTCTTCTACCAGACACTGCACTACCGGCACGGCTGGGCCTTCTTCGGCCTCGTCGCCGCCCTCGACCTGTTCGGAAGGCGCGCCGACCCGGGCCGGCGCCCCAAGCCAGACCCGGACGACCCCGCCGCGGAGGGAGCCCGATGACCGACACGAACGCGGTCGACCCCCAGCCCCAGGCCTCAGCCCTCAGCGACCCCGGGCGTTGCGATCGCGATGCGAAGCCAGGTTCGAGCTTGCGAGAACCTGATCGCGCAGCGAGCCCCCAGGCGAGTCGGAGCGATGCAGCGATCGCCGCGCCGCCCGCCGAAGGAGGGCCCCCAGGGCCCGACGCCAAGGGCGACGCAGTGGACACTGCCGATGCCGGACGGCTGCGGCGGCGGCTCCTCGCGCTCGTCGCGGGGAACATGGCGGGACGGATCGGCGCGCTCGCCTCGCTCGGCATCGCGACGATCCTCGTCGCGCGGATCGGCGGCCCGAAGCTCGTCGGCGCGTTCACGCTCGTGCGTATCCTGCCGGGGCTGCTGTGCCAGCTGTCCAGCGCCGGGCTCCCCGGCGCCGCGCCCTATTTCCTCGCGCGCGACTCCTACGACCAGAGCCGGGTGCGGCCCACGCTGGCGTGGCTGACCGTCATCGGCGCGGTGCTCGGCGGGGTCGGCTGGCTCGCCCTCAGCCCGCTCGCCTACCTGGTGTTCTTCAAGTCGTTCGGCATCTGGATCACGATCGCCGCGGCGGCCCCGTCGTTCACCCAGGGGTTCGTCTCGGTGGGCAAGGGCCTGCTGCAGGGCACCGACGACCAGCCCGGCGCGAGCCTCGCCATCGCGGTCGAGGAGTTCGTGTTCGTGCCGATCTACCTGGTGCTGCTGACCGGCTGGTACGGGCCCGGCGCGCTGATCACCGGGCTCGTGCTCGCCGACGTCGCGGCGGCCGCGTGGATCGCGCGGCGCCTGGCGACCCGCGGGTTCTTCCGCGGCTGGGGACGGCCCGACCGGCGCCTCGGCCGCACGATCGCCGGGTACGGGGTGCGCGGCTACGTCGGGCAGCTCATCGACCTGCTGCAGCTCCGCTTCGACATGGCGCTGCTCGGCGCGCTCGCCGGCCCGAAGGTGCTCGGCGTCTACACGGTCGCGAGCAAGTTCGCCGAACTGGTGCAGCTGCCCGGCCTCGCCGTCAACTACGTGCTGTACCCCGACTTCGCCAAGGAGGACCGGGCGAAGGCGACCCGCCGCACCGCCCGGCTCATCGTGCCCGCGCTCGGCGTGTCGGTGGTCGCCGCGGTCCCGCTCGCGCTCATCGCCGGGACCGCGCTGCCGTGGATCTTCGGGGACGTGTTCGACGACGCGGTCGCGCCCACCTACATCCGGCTCGCCGGCGTCGTCACGTTCGGCGTCACCGGGCTCATCATGGCGTACCTGTACGGCGTCGGGCGGCCCGGCGCCGCGTCCACCGGGCAGGGCATCGGGCTCGTGGTCGTCGTCGTGCTCGGCGCGATCCTCATCCCCCGGCACGGCGCGGTCGGCGCGGCGATCGCCACGTCGGTGTCGTTCGTCGCCACCACCGCCGCGCTGCTCGCCTGGTTCCAGCACGTCCGCAAGACCGCCGTCCGCGAACCCGCTGCCGGGCCCGAGGCCGGGCCCGGCGCGGAGCTCGCATCGGAAGCGCCGGGCGCGGGGCTCGCCGCGGCCGACGACCCTGCTCCGCACAGCAAGGGGTGACCATGTCCGAGGACAACACCGAACTCGACAGCCGGCCCGTCGACCCGTCCGACGGCATCGCGCCGTCGGCGGCGCGCCGCGCCCTGGACATCGCCGGCGCGGTCACCGGGCTGCTGCTGCTCAGCGTCCCGCTGGCGCTCATCTACCTGCTGGTCCGGCTGTCCAGCCCCGGGCCCGGGGTGTTCCGGCAGACCCGCGTCGGGCAGGGCGGCCGGCCGTTCACCATGTACAAGTTCCGGACGATGCGCCAGGGCGTCGGCGGCCTCACCGTCACCGCCAACTGCGACCCGCGCCTCACCCGGATCGGCAAGCTGCTGCGGCAGTGGTCGCTGGACGAGCTGCCGCAGCTGGTGAACGTGCTGCGCGGGCAGATGACGCTGGTCGGGCCGCGCCCCGAGACCTACGACCTCGCCGTCCACTACGACCCGGACTCGCGGTGGATCTTCGACCACCGGCCGGGCCTGACCGGGGTGTCGGAGGTCCGGTTCCGCGACTTCGACGTGCTCGGCCCCGGCGAGGAGGTCGACCTCGTCAACTACATCGAGCGGATCGTCCCGGCGCGGGTCGCGGTGGACGCGCTCTACCTGCGCGACCCGTCGATGCGGCAGACGCTGCGCGCGCTCTGGGACACCGTCAAGCACATCCTCGGGTTCACGATCCCGCCGCTGCAGGTGGCGCCGGACGGGACCGTCGAGGAGGCGCCCGAGACGGCGCCCTCGCCCGCGGCGCCGCAGCGCCCGGCCGACGCGCCGGCGCGCACGCCCGCCGAGGAGCCCGGTTCCGCGGCGTAGCCGTCCGCGTCAGGGAAAGGGAGACATGGACATCCGGGACGTCCGGTTCAAGGTCTCGGCCGTCGCGGCCGCGGTGGTGCTGATGGCCGGGTTCCTGCTCTACCTGCAGCACAGGTCGTCGTCCGGCGGGGACGAGCCGTACACCGGCCCGCCCGCGACGCCCGGCAGCCCCGCCGCGCAGCCGGGCCAGACCCGCCGCATCGCGCTGAACACCCAGCCGTCGGACTACCCGCGGCTGAAGGAGCTCGGCTACGACCTGGTGGACGCCAAGCCGGACGACTCGCTCGTCGCGGGCGTCCCCGCCGGAATGCAGGCGCTGCTGTGGGTCGGCAACTTCACCTGCGGTGACTTCGACCTCGACTACGGCGAGTTCACCAGGGCGGTGCAGCGGTACGGGCACGACCCGAAGGTGTACGGGTGGTACCTGTCGGACGAGCCGGACACCGGGCGTTGCCCGAAGGTCGCCGGGGAGATCCGGCGCCGCGCCGACTACATCCGGCAGAACGCGCCCGGCCAGGTCTCGTTCATCTCGCTGACGGACTGGCCGATGCGGCAGCTCGCGCCGAAGCGGGTCGGCGTCGACCTCTACGGCCTCGACCCCTACCCCTGCAAGGGCTCGTCGGACGTGCAGGACTCCTGCAACATCGGGGCGATCGACCGGATGGTCCGGATGGCCGACGACGCCGGCATCCCGCGCGCGCGGGTCGCGCCCGTCCTGCAGACGTTCGGGCAGAGCTGCACCAAGGGCGACAAGGAGTACTGGCTGCCGACCCAGGCGCAGTTCCGCAAGATCCTCGCCCGCTGGGACAAGCTCGCGCCGCGCCCGAAGCTGGAGATCTCCTACTCGTGGGGCCACCAGTCCGAGTGGGCGTGCCCGTCGCTGGCGGACGCGTCCGGCGGCGCCCACCCCGACCTGCAGAGCATCATGAAGGCCCGCAACACCGCGAAGTGAACCGCGCCCGAAGCGAGCCCCGCACCGGGTGGACCCGGAGGCGTCAGTGCTTGGGGTGGTCGGCGACCGCGGGATGCGCGTCGGGGCCCAAGGGCACGTTGAACGCGCCCATCTTCAGAGCCAGGGCCTCCCCGCCGGCGACGAGCAGGACGAACACCACCGCCATCAGCCCGAGCTGCGCCCGGTTCGGCTTCTTGAACGTGAGCCTGCCGCCCAGTTTCCCACTGAAAGCCGCCCAACCACCGCGTTTCACGCGCGCCACTTCAACCCCCCAGTTACCGCAAGAAATCTAACACAACACGGCACCGCAGCCGGGCCGGACACGCCCCTGTCGGCGTGGTCCGGCCCGGGCCCGGGACGGCCGTCCGGTCAGGACACGCGGCGGCTCGTCAGGTTGGCGGCGCGGGCGTTCACGCACGCGCCGGTGGCGAGGTCGAACGCGAAGTTGTGCGCCAGGCAGTGCACCTGGCCCTCGCGGATGACGGCACCGACCGACAGGTCCTCGCCGGCGTGCGGGCAGTACCGGGGGATGTCGTAGCACCCGCCGGCCCACTCCACGGTGATCCGCTCGCTCTCGTCCCGTCCCGTCTCGTATGCCTCGACGGCGTTCAGCGCGGGCGCGTTCGCGTGCTTGAGCAGCCCCACCAGGTAGTCGTTGTAGACGTCCGGGTCGCGGTACAGGCTGAGCCGGAACGAGATGAGCAGATCCTCCCAGGCCATCCGGCCGGTCAGCACGGAGTCCAGCCAGCGGCCCGCGGTGGTGATCCGGTAGTGCGGGCGCGCGTCCGGCGACGCCTTCCCGACCGTCAGCCCCTCCGGGGCGAAGTCCACGTCCCAGACGCCGCCGTTCGGGCCGGTGATCTCGAACCGGACCAGCATCGCGATCTGCCGGAGGAAGTAGTCGCTGAGGCCGCCGAGGTGCTCGAAGTGCGCGACGAACCGGTCGTACAGGCCGGGGCCCGGCTCCGGGTACTCGGCGAGGACGCCCTCGATCAGCTCCTTGCGGTCCTCGGCGTACTGCTTGAGGTAGGCCGGACGGTCGTCGTCGGCGAAGGAGAACTCCGCCGAGACGGGGTCCCGGACGATCTCGCCGGTGTCGAGGTCGACGCGGTCGCCGGGCTTGAAGTAGTCCCAGCGCTGCCGGGGCAGGTGCTCGCGCAGCCACTCGGTGGAGGCCTCGGGGTCGCAGAAGGCCCCGTCCCGCTGGCCGAGCACCCAGTTCAGGTGGTCGACCTCGCCGTCCAGGAAGCACGGCGGCCCGGCGAACGGGACCGCGAGCTCCGGCTGGGTCTGCCGGACGAGCCGCTGCGCGGCGCGCAGCTTCGAGACCCGCTTGTCCATCGAGACCTTCGCCATCTCCTCGGGCGGGTACTCGTAGCAGATCGGGTGCCAGGACGCGCCGGAGGTCTGCAGCGCCATCAGGTCGAGCCGGCCGCCCGCGAGGTGCTTGGCGCGGCGGGCCTGCGCGGCGGTCAGCCGGGCGTCGTTGCAGTGCAGGAACCCCCGGCCGTCCGCGACGATGAGAAAGGCCGCGTCATGGCACATGGGGGAGAGTTCCGGAATGACCGTTATCCAGGATCCCTGATTGTCGAGGGGGAATTGCTCCCAGGGTTCTATCTCGATTACCTGGCGGGAACCCGCGGCTTCCGCCATCCGTTCCCGGAAGGCCGGGCCCGGATAGCGTGGAATGAGGATCCGGGTCCGCTGCGGAAGCCGGCCGATGACCCAGGGGTCGAAATGATCAAGATGCTCGTGCGAGACCGCAACCCAGTCCGCGGCGAGCAACCGATCGACGTCGAGGTGATCGTTTCTGGGGTACTGGTGCCAGGCCCCGATAAAGGCCCCCGTCGGAGCGAGCCACGGGTCTGCGAGCAGGTGGAACGCCCGGGCGTGCACCGACACCCCCGCGTGTCCGATAAATGTGACCGTCGGCATACCGCGACTGTCCCTCGCCGGCTCCGCCGGCGCACCCGCCCGAATGCGCAAAGCGGCTACGCCGTAGGCATGAAGAAAATGCCACAAGCCGAACTGACAATCCTGACTTAGACGCCCGGAGAAAGACCCGAGTTTACCCGGATCCGACTATGTCCACTTCCGGTCAGGCACCGGTCTGTTGCGGTCAATTGACTGGACACGAGCGGGCACGCGGGGTGACCGTCGAAGGCGGTGCTGGTAAATAGGGACGGGGGTCCATTCATGATCAACGGGCGGTCACGATCCTCCCCCGGTGCCGGCGCGGGCGTGGGGACGCTCGCCGCCGCTCCGGTCCGGGAGGACGGGCGGGAGGCCGTGCGGGAGGACGTCCGGCCGGACCCGCCGGCCGCGCCGGAGACGGCCGACGAGCACGCCCTGTGGAAGCGGCGGCTGCGGCACGACATCCGGCACGAGCTCGGCACGATCATCATGCTGGCGTCGGCGGTCGTGGTCGCCGAGGACGTCGGCGACGGCAGCCGCGCGCGGATCGAGCAGCTGCTCGGCGAGACCCGGTGGCTCGACCACCTGCTCCGCCGGCTCGACGAGGACGACGACGACCAGCCCATGCCGAGCCCCGAGCGGATCCGGGTGGACGAGCTGACCGCCGAGGTCGTGACCGGCATGCGGCTCGCCACCCCGCACGAGGTCTGCTTCGGCGGCGGCGAGGCGTGGGCGCACATGGACCCGGTCGCGCTGTGGCGGGCGGTCCGCAACGTGCTCGACAACGCGTGCCGCGTCGCCGAGGGCCGCGTCAACGTCCGGGTCGAGGCCGACCAGGGCTGGGTCGTCATCCAGGTCGACGACGACGGGCCCGGCTTCGGCGCGGGTCCCGGCAGCTCCGGGGCGCGGCGCGGGCTGGCCTCGCTCGGCCTCGGCATCGTCCACGACCTCATCTCCGGCTACGGCGGCAGCCTGGAGATCCGGACCTGCGAGATGGGCGGGGCGCGGGTGCGCATGCTGCTGCCCTCGGCGCCGCCGCGCGACGCCGCACCTCTCGAGCCGGCCCCACTGGACATCACACCGCCGGAGCCCGCGCACCCGCACGCCGACGACTGGCGGCCGCACCCATGAGAGTGATCATCTGCGACGACCACGCCGTGTTCGCCGACTCGCTGTCGCTGGTGCTGTCGGACGCCGGGCACGTGGTGGTCGGCGTCGCCTACTCGCCGGAGGAGGCGCTGCCGGTGCTGCGCGGCCGGCAGGCCGACGTCTGCCTGATCGACCTGCAGTTCCCGTCCGGCACCGCGCTGGACTGGATGCCGCGGCTGCGCACCGCCGCGCCGCAGACCCGGTTCGTCGTGCTGACCGGGTTCCTGGAGCAGCACGTGCTGGACGCGGGCGTCGCGGCGGGCGTGCGCGGGTTCGCGCACAAGGGCCAGCAGGCCGGCGACATCCTCACGGTGCTGCGCCGGGTCGCGGCCGGGGAGGTCGTCGTCGACCAGGTCGCCAGGGCCGGCGCCGTCCGTCCGCGCAGCCAGGCGCAGCGGGTGGCGCGGTTCCTCACCCCGCGCGAGCGGGAGGTGCTGACCCGGCTCGCGCGCGGCGAGTCCACCCAGGCGCTGGCGAAGGCGATGGGCGTCACCCGCAGCACGGCGCGCAGCCACGTGCAGAGCGTGCTGAGCAAGCTCGGCGTGCACTCGCAGCGGGAGGCGGTCATCGAGGCGGCCCGGCACGGGCTGGTCAGCGTCGAGACGGGTGAGTGGCTGGCGGGCTGAAACGCGGCGGGGGACGGCCGCATCCGGACATCCGGGTGCGGCCGGGACGCGTTAGCGTCCACCTGGGAGGGAGGGGTTCCCATGCCTCGACGGGGAGGCGCGCTGCCCGTCTCGGACGCCGCGGTCCTCGGCTGCGCGGACGCCTTCGCGCGCGGCGTCCCGCACGACCGGCTCGACCGGCTGCGCTCGCGGACGCCGGTCGTCTGGCAGGACGCGGACGCGGCGGAGCGGCCGGGCGCCTGGGCGGTGCTGCGCTACGCCGACGTCCAGCACGCCCTCACGCGGCCCCAGCTGTTCGTGCCGGAGGACGACGGCGTCCTGCACGGCCCGCGGACGCCCGAGCCGTACGGCGCGGAGCGGCCCGCCGCCGGCGCGGGCGGGCGCGGTGGCCGGCGGGCGGGCCGCGGCGACCCGGACGCGGTCCCGGACGACGAGCCGGTCCGCGCGCCGATCGACATGGACCCGCCCATGGCGGCGATGCTCGACCGGATCCCGCCCGGCGAGGCGGTCGACTTCGTCCGGCAGGTCGCGCACGACCTGCCGGAGACGCTGCGCAACACGCTCGCGGGCGGCTTGCACGCCCTGCTGCGCCATCCGGACCAGTACGCCCGGCTCCGCGCGGACCGCGCCGACGAGCGGCTGGTCGACAGCGCCGTCGAGGAGATGCTGCGCTGGTGGACGCCGGTGCTGCAGGTGCGGCGGCGGGTGCGGCGCGCGACGGAGGTCGGCGGGGTGCCGCTGCTGCCGGGCGAGCGGGTGGCGCTGTGGCTGGTGTCGGCCAACCACGACGAGGACGTCTTCCGCGAGCCGGGCCGGTTCGTGCCCGAGCGGTTCGTGCCGGAGCGGACGGCGCAGGGCGGCCGGCCGCACCTGTGCTTCGGCACCGGCAGGCGCGCCTGCCTGGGCGCGCGGCTCGCCCGGGTGCATCTGCGGGCGTTCCTGGTCGCGTTGCTGGAGCGGCCGGCGCTCGCGCAGCCGGCGGGGGAACCGGTGATGTCGCGGTCGAGCGCCCGCCACGGTTTCGAGTGGCTGCCGATCCGCTGGACCGGCTGAGGACGGGCCCGAGCGCACTGTGCGCCACCTCACCGGAGCGCGGCATCGTCGTGCCGCTTGCGGAGCCGCCGGTGCGCGTGGACACGATGCCGGTCCCCGGCGCCCGGCGATGCCGAAGCAGTGGCGCGACCGGCAGCCGGCCGTCCTGGGTGGCTCAGCGCCCGTCTGAGAGGCGAATGACCGGCGGGCGTACCCCACCGGGAGTAGGCGCGCTGCCTCCTCCCGGCCGACGTGCCGCCGCGCAACCGGTGGCTAACGTGCAGATTTGACATCCTCCCGCTCGTCAACGAGGGGGGATTCCTACGGCTCGCGCCGTGGGGTTTTCTGCTTCGTCGCCGACTGCCCGCCCGGAGTTCTCCGTTGAGGTCTTACACCGGCTCCACAGACAGACACCGCCAGCCCGGCGGCCAGAAGATTCTTTGCCGCGTTCACGTCCCGGTCATGGATCGTCCCGCAACCGCACGTCCAGGTGCGGACGTTCAAGCGCGGGTACTTGGAAGAGCAACCTGCGGGTCAGAGCACTACGACCCGCCCTGGTGGCGCATCGCAGCTTCCTGCCCCGCTCCGCAGGAGTCCGTTTCCTCCGCCACCTGAAGGCGGGGGTTTCCACGGAGGTTTCCGATGAGCACTTCGCCGCCGCCGGGTGCGGTCCGGGCGCACTGGCCGCGGCCGTCCGCGTGGCCCGTCTGGGTCGTCCCGCTGCTCGTGCTGTTCGTCGAGTTCTTCGGCACGATGGCGGCGCAGCACGGCGCGACCCGGGACCGGACCTGGAACCGCGGCGAAGGCTGGGGGCACGGGCCGGGCTGGAGCGACGGCTCCTCCGGCTACGGCCTCACGCACCTGGACGCGCTCGGCTTCGCGATCATCCTCGCCGGCCCGGCGGTGCTGCTGCTGCGCCGCCGGTACCCGGTGCCGACGCTCGGGGCGACCGGCCTGCTCACCGGGCTGTACTTCCTGCGCGCGTACCCGTACGGGCCGGCGTTCGCGGCCGTCGGCGTCGCGATGCTGGGCGCGATCACCGCCGGCCACCGGCTGGTGGCCTGGGCCGGGACGGCGGTCTCGGTGGCGGTGTACTTCGGCATCACCGCGCTGATCGGGCTTCCGTTCGGGGAGCGCGGCGCGTCCGGCCGCCCGTTCCCGGTGGAGGAGCCGAGCGTCGGCGGCGTCAGCGTGGTCGTCGGCTGGTCCCTCGCGGTGCTGGTCACGGCCGAGCTCGTCCGGATGACCGGGCAGCGGACCGCCGAGCGGGCCCGCACCCGGGCCGAGGAGGAGCGCCGGCAGGCCAGCGAGGAGCGGCTGCGGATGGCCCGCGAGCTGCACGACGTGCTGGCGCACAACATCTCGATGATCAACGTGCAGGCGGGCGTCGCGCTGCACCTGATGGACGGCGACCCCGAGCAGGCCCGCACCGCGCTCGCCGCGATCAAGGAGGCGAGCAAGGAGGCGCTGACCGAGATGCGGTCGGTGATCGGGGCGCTGCGCGCGCAGGGCGAGACCGCGCCGCGCTCCCCCACCGCCGGGCTCGGCCGGCTGGACGACCTGCTCGCCCGCGCGCGCTCCGCCGGTCTCGCGGTGGACGCCGAGATATCCGGGGAGCGGCGCCCGCTGCCCGCGGGCGCCGACCTCGCCGCGTTCCGGATCGTCCAGGAGTCGCTGACCAACGTCACCCGGCACGCCGGTCCGGGCCCGGTGACGGCGCGGGTGCGGATCGCCTACGGTGAGCGGGAGATCGAGGTGCGGGTCGAGGACGACGGCCGGGGCGTGTCCCTGCTGGACGACCATCCGGGCGGCAGCGGCATCCGCGGCATGCGGGAGCGGGCCGCCGCGCTCGGCGGGACGTTCGAGGCGGGCCCGCGACCGGGCGGCGGGTTCGCCGTCCGGGCGACGCTGCCGCTCACCGGCGGGCCGGACGACGCAGACGGCGACGGCGCCGGGACTCCGGCGGAGAGGGGCGGTCGATGATCAAGGTGCTGCTCGCCGACGACCAGGTGCTGGTCCGGGCGGGGTTCCGGGCGCTGCTGGACGCCCAGGACGACATCGAGGTGGCCGGCGAGGCGAGCGACGGCGAGGAGGCCGTGGCGCAGGCGCGCCGGCTGCGCCCGGACGTGATCCTGATGGACATCCGGATGCCCGGCCTGGACGGTCTCGCCGCGACCCGCCGGATCGCCTCCGACGAGCGGCTCGGCGACGTCAAGATCGTGATCTTGACCACGTTCGAGCTGGACGAGTACGTGTTCGAGGCGCTGCGCGGCGGCGCGAGCGGGTTCCTGGTCAAGGACACCGAGCCGGTCGAGCTGATCCACGCGGTGCGGGCCGTCGCGGCGGGGGACGCGCTGCTGTCACCGGGCGTGACCAGGCGGCTGATCGCCGAGTTCGCGGCGCGGGCGAAGGAGCCGGCGCCGTCGCCGCGGCTGAACGCGCTGACCGACCGGGAGCGCGAGGTGATGGCGCTGGTCGGCGAGGGACTGTCGAACGAGGAGATCGCGGCCCGCCTGGTGGTGAGCCCGGCGACGGCGAAGACGCACGTCAGCCGCACGATGGTGAAGCTCGGCGCGCGGGACCGGGCGCAGCTCGTGGTGTTCGCCTACGAGTCGGGACTGGTCAAGCCGGGCTGGCTGCCCTAGAAAGGGACGGGCGGTCCCGTCCTCCCCCCGGACGGGGCCCTGCCTGGAAATTCGCACTCTGTCGCGATTCACTGTCCCCGTCCGGGGTGGCATGACAAGGTGGAACGCGCAGGCCGTCACCGAAGCGAAGGAGTCCGGTGCCGCACGACACGAGGATCCTCGCCGTCGACGACCGCGAGGAGAACCTCACCGCCCTCGCGGCGGTGCTCGACGCGCTGCCGGTCGAGGTGGTGCCCGCCTCGTCCGGGCAGGCGGCCCTCAAGGAGCTGCTGGGCGACGACTTCGCGCTGATCCTGCTGGACGTGGTCATGCCGGGGATGGACGGCTTCGAGACCGCCCAGCACATCAAGGCCCGGCCGCGCACCCGGGACATTCCGATCATCTTCCTGACCGCGGCGGGCGGGGAGAGCGAGCAGGCCTACCGCGGCTACGCGGCGGGCGCGGTCGACTTCCTGACCAAGCCGTTCGACCCGTGGCTGCTGCGCGCGAAGGTGTCGGTCTTCGTGGATCTGCACCGCAGCAACCTGGAGCTGCGGCGGCAGGCGGCGCTGCTGCGCCGCACCCTGGCCGAGCACGGCGCCGAGGCGGGCGAGACGGGCCAGACGGGCGAGGCGGCGGACGCGGGGAGCTGCGGCGGGCTGCTGCCGGCGCTGGACGAGCGGCTGTCCCGGGTCGAGGACGCGCTGGCCCGGATGCGGTCCGGTGAGCCGGCCGACGATCTCGAGGCGCTCGTCGCCGACCTGCGGCTCGCCCTCGACGCGTTCTCGGCCGGGACCTGACCCGGCGCCGGAACCGCGCCGAGCCCCCGCGAACCCCTGCCATGCCGGGCTTACGGCGCCCGTCAGCAGTCACTTACAGTAGTGAATTTCCGGTGCAGGTCTCCGGGATCAAGAACGCGACGATCGAAGTGGCCGCCCTGGGCACCGGTTCCATCGGCATCCGAGACAGCAAGGACCCCATGGGGCCTCGCCTGTCCGTGACGCAAGCGGACCTGAAGGACCTCATCGAGCGCATCAAGGCCGGCCGGCTCGCGCTGCGGTGAGCCGCGATAACCGGTCCGCTACGGCAGCACCAGGCTCATGACGGCCATGGTGGCGGTGTGGCCGGTGCCGGCGAAGCCGAGCGCGTCGACGTGGAGCTTGCGGCGCAGGATGAACGCGCCGAGCAGCACGGCCGCCACCACCAGCACCACCGCGATCACGATGATCATGATCGTCTTGCGGCGCTCCGCCTGCCGGACGTCGTGCACGGGCGGCGGAGGCGGCTGCTGCCAGTTCGCGAAGTGCTGCGGCTGCTCCCACGGCGGCGGCGTCTGCGGCACGTGCCGCTGTGCCTGGTGCGTGGGCGGGTGCTGCTGCGGAGGCGGCGCCCATTCGGTCTCCAGGAGCGTCCGCTCCTCGCGCTCGGGAGCGGGACCGCGCTGCGACGGGTAGCGATCGTGGCCGCCGTCCGGGCCCGGGTCGCGGCGGGTGACCGGATCCAGCTCCTCGGGGTCGAGCACGGTCTCCGACGCCTCGTCGGTGCCGTAGTAGCGCGGCGGGCCGTCCATCACGGTGTCGTCGGCGCCGGTGACGGGCGGCGGGGGCGCCGTCGCGACCTGCGTCAGCAGCGGCTGCGCCTGCGACGCCGTCATCCGGTTCACCGGCTCGCGCGCCAGCAGGCCGTCCAGGACGCGGGCGAGCGGCCCCGCGTTGCGCGCCGGCGGGACCGGCTCCGACAGCGCGGCCTGCAGCGACGCCATCGCGTCCGGGCGCTCGTACGGGGAGCGGCCCTCGACCGCCGCGTACATCGTCGCGCCGAGCGCCCACAGGTCGGACGCCGGGACCGCGCGCTCGCCCTGCGCGCGCTCCGGCGGGATGTACGCGGGCGAGCCCATGACCAGGCCCGTCTGGGTGAGGGTCGCGTCGCCCTCCACCTGCGCGATGCCGAAGTCGGTGAGCACGACCCGGCCCGAGTCGGTGATCAGCACGTTGCTCGGCTTGACGTCGCGGTGCAGGATCCCCTTCTCGTGCGCGTGCCGCAGCGCGCCGAGCATCTGCAGCCCGATCTCGGCGACCCGGCGGTGCTCCAGCGGGCCCCGGTCCAGCAGGTCCTGCAGGGACGGGGCGAGGACCAGCTCCATCACGATCCACGGCCGGTCGGACTCCTCGACCACGTCGTGGACGGTCACCACACCGGGATGGTTGAGCCGCGCCGACGCCCGGGCCTCCCGGAACGTCCGCTCGTACAGCACGGCCCGCTCGTCGTCGTTCAGCCCCGGCGGGAGGACGACCTCCTTGACCGCGACCTCGCGGTCGAGCATGACGTCGAAGGCGCGCCACACGGTGCCCATCCCGCCGCGGCCGACCACCGAGTCCAGCCGGTAGCGGTTGCCGAGCAGACGTGCCTGTGCCATCTCTTCCTGGTCCCCCTGGTGCTCATCCCGCCCCTGAAGGAGAGAACGTGCCGAGCACATTCTGCACGAGATGCTCTTTCGCCCCCCACTGGGACGAGGGTAGCGCCACCACGACGGCATATGCCTGGCCGTTCACGATCACGCCGCGGTCGAGGGCGTGGGTCGTGCCGACGGAGCGCGACCAGGTGAACTCGATGTCGGCGGCCCGGTGGACGCCCACGCTGGACTGCCTGACCTCGCCGACCTGCTGGAAGTTCGGCAGCAGTCCGTCCGCGATCGCCTGGTCCTTCCACGTCACCCAGTGCTGGAACGGGTCGCCGGTCCACTGGGTCTTGTCGACCTGGACGTAGGCGTGGGTGACAGGGTCGGTCCACACGACGCCGCGGCTCGTCGACGACCGCGTCCATCCGTGCGGCACACCGATCGTGTAGCCGGGGCCGGCCACCCGGCGGAGGTTCGCGGGCCACTTCGAGGCCGTCGCCGTCGGCCGCCGCGACGCGGGGGACGACGGCGCGGGGTTGCTCGTGCCCCCGGCGGCGGCGGGCTGCTCCTTCGTCGCGTCCGCCTTGGGGTCGGAGCCGTCGTGCGGCCAGAAGATCAGCACGGCCGCCGCGACCGCCGCCGCCAGGACGACCGACCCCGCGAGGATCGGCAGCACCGGCGACCGGCGCTTCGGCGCGACGCCCATCGTGCCGGGTCCGCCCGGCATCGGCGCCCACTGCTGCTGCCCGTTCGTCCCCGGCGGGTAGTGCGCCGTCATGTCCGGCACGGGCGGCGGGACGGGCGGCGGGGGCGCCGCCTGCGTCGGCCCGCCCCCGGACCCGGGGCCGGCGGACGGCGCCGCGCCGTCGGCGACCGTGGCGTGGCTCCACGCGAGCTGCGCGGCGGCCTTGTCCAGGACGTGGCCCGACGCGATCGCGGCGAGCGCCTCCTCGGCGGCCTCCGCGCCCATCCGCCGGACCGGGTCGCGCTCCAGCAGCCCGAGCAGCACCGGCTCCAGCGGCCCCGCGTTCTTCGGCGGCGGCACCTCCTGCGTCATCACCGCCGCCAGCACCGCCATCGCGTCGCTGCGGTGGTGCGGCGCCTTCCCCTCGCACGCGGCGTACAGGGTCGCGCCGAGCGCCCACAGGTCCGACGCCGGGATCGCGCGGTCGCCGTTGACCCGCTCCGGCGACATGTACGCCGGCGACCCCATGATCAGCCCGGTGCCGGTCAGCGTCGCGTCGCCCGCCATCTGCGCGATGCCGAAGTCGGTGAGCACCGCCCGGTCGTCCGCCGCGACCAGCACGTTCGCGGGCTTGACGTCGCGGTGCAGGATGCCGATCGCGTGCGCGGCGCGCAGCGCCCCGACGATCTGCCGGCCGACCGCCGCGACCCGCCCGGGCGGCAGCGGGCCGTCCTCGTCCACGATCTCCTGGAGCGAGCGCGCCTGGACCAGCTCCATGACGATCCACGGCCGGTCGTCCTCGTCCACGACGTCGTGTACGGTCACGACGCCCGGATGGTTCAGCCGCGCCGACGCGCGCGCCTCGCGCAGCGTCCGCCGGTGCCGGTTGTGGCGCTCCTCGTCGCTCAGCCCGGACGGCAGCAGCACCTCCTTGACCGCGACCTCCCGGTCGAGGGTCTCGTCGAGGGCCCGCCACACCGTGCCCATGCCGCCGCGTCCCACCACCGCCAGCAGCCGGTAGCGTCCAGCGAGCAGACGGTTCTCCACCTTCACCCCTCCGCCGGCTTGAAGTACTGGTACACCGGCTGCAGCTCGGCGAACGTCTTGTCCCAGGCGTCCTGGGGGGCGCGTAGCAGGATCGCGTAGCCGTGCCCGTTCGTGACGAACCCGCGGTTCAGGATGTGCATTCGGCCGCCGTCGCCGTCGAAGGTGAACTCCCAGTCGGCGGACTTGTCGCCGTTCCCGGTGTCGGGGACGGGCGGGTGGTCGCCGGTCGGCGCGATCCTGAGCTTCCTGTAGCCGGGGAAGCCGGAGCCGCCGTCCATCCGCCGCCAGTCGCCGATGGCGCTCTTGCCGGGGCTGCTGGTCTGGTCGATCTGCAGGTAGGTCCGCCGGTCCGGAGCGTAGAAGTAGTCGCTGGTCCCCTTGTGCTCGGGGCCGCTCCAGCCGTCGGGGATCAGCACCGAGTAGCCGGAGCCGTCCTTGTGGGTGCGGAAGCCGGCCGGCGTCGCGCTCGACGAGGCCGACGGCTTCGCCGAAGTCGCGGGCGCGGACGGGTGCCCGGTCGCGGGCGGCGGGCCGGCGTTCTTCTTCGGCTTGCCGCCGTCGCCGGAGCTCGCCCACGCGATGCCGGCGACCACCACGATCACCAGCAGCACGAGCGCCGCGACGATCAGCACGTTCCGGTTGGAGGCCAGCGCGGGCCGCCCGGACGGCGCCGTCGGGCCGCCGGGCGGCGAGGTCCCGGCCGGCCGGGTCTCGGCGCCCGCCGACCACGACTCGACCCGGTTCGGGTCTGCACGGTTCGGGTCGGCACTGCTCGAATCGGCATGGTCCGAGGTGGTACGGCTCGGGTCGGCAGGGTCCAGGGTGGTACGGCTCGGGTCGGAGCGCGCGGCGGCCGTGGGGACGTCGAACCGGGTGAGCTGGTCGGGACGCGCGTCCGCGGACTCGGCCCGCGGCGCGGCCGTGCCCTGGCCGCCCGCCCATGGCGCCGCCCGCGTCGCGTCCGGGGCCGGATCGGGGTCGGGCTGCTGGTAAGGGTCGGACTGCTGGTAAGGGTCGGGCAGGGCGCCGCCGGGCGCCTCCTCCACCGGGTACTCGACGGCCATCGTCCGCTGCGTGTCGATGGTCTCCTGCCGGACGATGTCGTCCAGCAGCGCGCCGGCCTCGATCGCCTCCATCCGCTGGTCGGGGTTCTTGCGCAGCAGGCCCTCGATCACCGGGATCAGCCGGCCGCCCTTCTCCGGCGGGTCCGGCTCGTCGGAGATCACCGCGACCAGCGCGGCCATCGGCTCGGGGCGCTCGAACGGCGACTTGCCGTGCAGCATCGCGTACAGGGTGACGCCCAGCGACCACAGGTCGGAGGCGGGGCCCGCGGTGCGGCCGCGGGCCCGCTCGGGAGCGATGTAGGCGGGCGAGCCCATGACGAGGCCCGTCTGGGTGAGGGTCGCGTCGCCGGACGCGGTGGCGATCCCGAAGTCGGTGAGCACGGCGCGCTCGCCCGTCCGGGCGGTGCCGGTGATCAGCACGTTGCTCGGCTTGACGTCGCGGTGCAGCACGCCGGCCTGGTGCGCGGCGTGCAGCGCGGCCAGCATCTGGCGGCCGATCTCCGCGGCGCGGCGCGGCTCCAGCGGCCCGTCCTGCTTGATCACCTGGTCCAGGGAGCGGGCCTTGATCAGCTCCATGATGATCCAGGGCCGGTCGTCCTCCTCGACGACGTCGTACACCGTGACGACGCCGGGGTGCCCGAGCCGTGCCGCGGTGCGCGCCTCACGGAACGTACGCTTATGGTGGACAGCGCGTTCCTCGTCGGTAAGGCCGTGCGGCAGGATGACCTCCTTCACCGCGACGTCTCTGCCGAGGACCTCATCGTGTGCCTGCCAGACCGTCCCCATGCCGCCTCGGCCCACCTGTGTCACCAGGCGGTAGCGGCGGGCGAGCAACCGCTCACCGGTGGTCTCATTTGGCATATCCGCGACCATATCGACTTTTGCTGACAACCTTGGATCGAGCTTGCAAGCGACATCCCCCCACCCGTACGACGTCCGGCGCCGCGCCGAGGTTCGCCGGCGGGCGGGCGGGCCCGGACGGGAGCGTGGTCCGCGTGACAACCGGTATGAATAAGCCCGGTACGACCAACAGGGCCGCGCGCGACGGGGGGACCATGCCGGAAAAGGGTCTACTGGGCGAATGGCGACGCCTGCTGCAGGCCGCGCCGACCATCTTCTTCTGGTACACCCGTCTCTCCGGGATCCTGTCGCTCCTTGCCTGGGTCTCCTATGGTCTCATCCTCGAGATAGCCGATATCTGGGCCCTGCGATGGATCGGCTACCTCGGATGGTTCCCCAGCGTGCCCATCGGCATGCTGTGGATCCTGCTCTCCATGGGCATCCGCCGCCGCAAGAAGGCCGCCTGGCGGATCCTCGTGCTGATCTTCTGCCTGCCCGCAGCGGTCGGCGTCAGCACCGTCCTGACGACCCTGTTCGACCCGTCCGAGCCCACCTCCATCGGGGAGTTCGTCACCGCGGGCGTGTACGTGGCGGTCCTCGCCCTGCTGGTCTCCGCCCGCGGCCAGTTCACCACGCTGCCCGACCGGGCCAACCGGCGGCTCGCCGCCATCGTCTTCACCAGCCTGCTGGTCGTGACCTGCGGCATCGGCACGTTCCTGGTCACCCTCACCGACGCCAACGCCAAGGGCGACTTCTGGACGCACCCGCTCTACGCGATCTCGCAGACCGTCCTCGGGCCGCGCGTCACCGGCAAGCCGATCGACGTGTCCGTCCCGTTCTGGGTGGACGTCATCCTGTGGGTGCTCGGCACCGGGCTGATGATCGCCACGTTCTGGGCGCTGTTCAAGCCGGGCCGCCGCGACCCCGTCCTCAGCCCGCCCGAGGAGCTCGCCGCGCGCCGGCTGCTCGCCGAGTACGGCGAGCAGGACTCCCTCGGCTACTTCGCGCTGCGCCGCGACAAGGACGTGATGGTCGCACCGAACGGCAAGGCCGCCATCGCCTACCGGGTCGAGGGTTCGGTCTCCCTGGCCAGCGGCGACCCGCTCGGCGACCCCGAGTCCTGGGACCAGGCGATCGAGGCGTGGCTGGAGGAGTGCCGCGAGCACGCCTGGATCCCCGGGGCCGTCAGCGTCGGCGAGCGCGGCGCGCACGTCTACAAGCGGCACGGGTTCGACGCGCTCGAGCTCGGCGACGAGGCGATCGTCGACCTCACCGAGTTCAACCTGGACGGCCGGGAGATGCGGCAGGTCCGGCAGGCCGTCCGGCGGGTCGAGCGGGCCGGGTACACGGTCCGGATCCGGCGGCACGCGCAGATCCCCGCCTGGGAGATGGCCAAGCTCATCCGCAGCGCCGACGCCTGGCGCGGCGAGGAGACCGAGCGCGGCTTCTCCATGGCGCTCGGCCGGCTCGGCGACCCGACCGACGGGCGCTGCGTGATGGTCGAGGCGTTCGACGCGGAAGGCGAGCTGCGCGGACTGCTCAGCTTCGTCCCGTGGGGGCGCGGCGGGCTCTCCCTCGACCTGATGCGCCGCGACCGGGCCGCCGAGAACGGCCTGAACGAGTACATGGTCGCCAAGCTCGCCGAGAAGGCCGCCGCGGTCGGCGCGCAGCACCTGTCGCTGAACTTCGCGATGCTGCGCTCGGCGTTCGAGCGCGGCTCGCAGATCGGCGCCGGGCCCGTCTCGCGGATCTACTACCGGTTCCTGTCGTTCGCGTCGAAGTTCTGGCAGCTGGAGTCGCTGTACCTGTCCAACGCCAAGTACCTGCCGCACTGGCGGCCCCGCTACATCTGCTACACCCAGGGCCGGCACATCATCCGGCTCGGGCTCGCCTACGCTCGCGCCGAGGGCTTCCTGCCGAACCTGAACCGCCCCAAACTGGACCGTGCCGCCGCCATCATCCCGTCCCCCGACCTGGTCGAGGAGATCCGCCGGATCGAGGAGGCCGCCGACGCCGCCCGCGCCCCGCACCGCCGGCTGTCGGAGCAGGAGCGGGTCCGGCACGCCAAGCTCGACCAGATCCGCGCCGCCGGGATGGAGCCCTACCCGCTCGGGTTCGCGCGCGGCGACTTCGCCGCCGACGTCCGCGAGCGGTTCGCCGGCCTCGCCCCCGACACCCGCACCGGCGAGCGGGTCGCGATCGCCGGGCGGGTCGTGCTGGCCCGCGAGCACGGCCGGCTGATCTTCGTGACGCTCCGCGACGAGACCGCCGACCTGCAGGTCATGCTGACCTCCGACGCGCTCGGCGCCGAGTCGCTCAGGCAGTGGAAGGCGCTGGTCGACCTCGGCGACCAGGTCGGCGTCCGCGGCGAGGTCGTCACGTCCCGGCGCGGGGAGCTGTCGGTCCTCGCGTCCTGCTGGCAGCTGACCGCCAAGTGCCTGCGGCCGCTGCCGAACAAGCGGACCGGCCTGTCCGACCCCGAGGCCCGCGTCCGGCAGCGCTACGTCGACTTCATCGTCAACGACGAGGCGCGCCGGATGCTGCGGATGCGCGGCGACGCGATCGCCGCCGTCCGCGACCGGCTGCGCGCCGGCGGGTTCCTCGAGGTCGAGACGCCGATGCTGCAGCCGGTCCACGGCGGCGCGACGGCCCGCCCGTTCACCACCCGCATCAACGCCTACAACATGCAGCTGTACCTGCGGATCGCCCCCGAGCTGTACCTGAAGCGGCTGCTCGTCGGCGGCGTCGGGCGGGTCTTCGAGCTGAACCGCAACTTCCGCAACGAGGGCGTGTCGCAGAAGCACAACCCCGAGTTCACGATGCTGGAGGCCTACGAGCCGTACGGCGACTACGACACGATGGCCGAGCTGACCCGCTCCATCGTCGTGGACGCGGCGAACGCCGCGCTCGGCACCACCGTCGTGGTCCGCGACGGCGTCGAGTACGACCTGGCCGAGCCGTGGCACGAGATCACCGTGTACGAGTCGCTGTCCAAGGCGCTCGGCGAGGAGGTCACCCCCGACACCCCGCTGCCGGCGGTGCACGCGCACGCCGAGCGGATCGGGCTGAACTTCGACCCGGCCTGGGGGCAGGGGAAGATCGTCCAGGAGCTGTTCGAGGAGCTGGTCGAGGAGCAGCTGACCGCGCCGACGTTCGTCCGCGACTACCCGGCCGAGACCTCGCCGCTGACCCGCCCGCACCGCGACGACCCGCGGCTGGCCGAGAAGTGGGACCTGATCGTCTTCGGCCTGGAGCTCGGCACCGCCTACTCCGAGCTGATCGACCCGATCCTGCAGCGGCAGCGGCTCACCGAGCAGTCCCTGCAGGCCGCCGGCGGCGACCCCGAGGCGATGGAGCTGGACGAGGACTTCCTGCGCGCCCTGGAGTACGCGATGCCGCCCGCCGGCGGCATGGGGATGGGCATCGACCGGCTGCTGATCACCCTCACCGGCCGCAGCATCCGCGAGACGATCCCGTTCCCGCTGGTCCGGCCCGGCTACTGATGTCCTAGAGGACGCGGGGGCCGGGCCGCAGGCCCTGCTCGGCGAGCCAGCGGCGCGCCCGTCCCCTGCGCTCCTCCTCCGGCGCGCCCGGCGGCGCGCCGGGCGGGATCGGCAGGTGCCGGCCGCCGCCGGGCGGCTCGGTGGGCGGCTCGTCCGGCGCGAGGACGTCGCCGCGGTCCAGGTCGAGCAGCCAGAGGCCGTCCGCCGGGACGGCCTCCAGCGCCTGCGCGACCGCGCCCAGGTCGACGGGGAGCACCTCCAGACCGGACGGCCCGCCGTCGAGGGCGGCGGCGAGCTCCGCCGCCAGCTCGGCGTCACCGGGCAGGCCGCGGGCGTCCAGCTCCGCCAGGCACTCGCGCGCCGCCGCCTCCGCGCCGTCGAGGGCTCCGGCGACCGCCGCGGCCAGCACGTCGCCCGCGTACTGCAGCACCGGGCCGAGCGGACGGCCGGCCAGCAGCGCCAGCCCCGCGCGGGCGTCGCCGCGCGCCACCGCCGCCCGCAGCCCCGCCAGCGCGTCCTCGTCCCACCCCGTCACAGGGACGTTTGTACAGAACCTCACGACCGAATACGGCGAGTGGCGGAAAGTCCCACTTCAGCGCCGCGCGGCGAGGCCGTCCATCACCAGCTCCAGCAGATGGTCGCGGCGCGCGGCGAGCGACGGCGCGGTGTCGGCGATCGACCCGACGGCGCCCAGCAGCGCGAACACGTCGGTCACGTCCACGTCCGTGCGGACGTCCCCGGACTCCTGGGCCCGCCCGAGCAGGTCCGCGCCCGCCGCCCGCATGCGCCCGCACGAGGCGTGCAGCGCGGTGGTGTCGTCCTCGATCGCGGCGACCAGGGACGCGGCGAGCCCGCGGTAGGCGGCGAGACCCGTGGCGACCTCGCGCAGCCACGCGGCCAGCGCCTCCCCGGGCGGGCGCGCGTCGCGCAGCGCCGCGGCGCGCTTCGCCAGCCGGTCGAACCACCCGCCGAGCAGCGCCTGGAGGAGTTCCTCGCGGGTCGCGAAGTGCCGGTAGAGCGTGCCCATCCCGACCTCGGCGCGGCGCGCGATGTCGCGCAGCGACGCCTGGGTCCCCTGCTCGACGACGACCTCGGCGGCCACGTCCAGGATCCGCTCCCGGTTCCGCCGGGCGTCGGCCCGCAGCGCACGCGTCATGTCCGGCATCCTAGGGCGTTGACAATCGGAGCAGTGCTCCGGTTACTATTCCGGAGCACTGCTCCGCTTCTCTTGGAGGTTACTCGTGAAAGCGATCCGCGCGCACGGCCCCGGCGACCCCGGCGTCCTCGTCCTCGACGAGATCCCCGTCCCCGAGCCCGGCCCCGGCGACGTCCTGATCCGCGTCCGCGCCGCCTGCCTCAACCCGCCCGACTGGTATGCCCGCCGCGACTTCGCGATGATCCCCGACCACCTCTTCGCCGGCGAGCGCCTGCGCGTCTCGTTCCCCTGGATCCCCGGCTCCGACGCGTCCGGCGTCGTCGCCGCCGTCGGACCCGGCGTCACCGACTTCTCCGTGGGCGACGAGGTCTTCGGGCTCATCCGCTTCCCCGAGGTGAACAACGGCGGACGCGCCTACGCCGAGTACACCACCGCGCCCGCCGCGCACCTCGCCCGCAAGCCCCCGTCCGTCGACCACGTCCACGCGGCCGCCGTCCCCATGGCCGGGCTGACCGCCTACCAGTTCCTCGTCGACCGCATCCGGCTGCCCGCCGGGCGGACCGTCCTCGTCAACGGCGCCGCCGGCGGGGTCGGCCACTTCGCCGTCCAGCTCGCCAGGCTGCGCGGCGCCCGCGTCATCGCCGTCGCCTCGTCCCGGCACGAGGGCTTCCTCCGCGACCTCGGCGCCGACGAGTACGTCGACTACACCGCGACGGCCGCCGAGGACGCCGTCCGCGACGCCGACGTCGTGATCGACACCGTCGGCGGCCCGGACGCCCACCGCTTCCTCAAGACCGTCAAGGACGGCGGGACGATCGGCCCCGTGTTCCCCGGCGACTACCACCCCGAGGAGGCCGCCCGGCGCGGCATCGAGATCCGCGGCGGGCAGGTCCACTCCGACGGCGGCCAGATGGCCGAACTCGCCGCCCTCCTCGCCGACGGCTCGCTGCGCGCCGGCATCGACTCCGTCTACGACCTGGCCGACGCCGCGAAGGCCCACGAGCGCGCCGAGACCGGCCACATCCAGGGCAAGATCGTCCTGTCGGTGCCCTGACGGACCGCGCCCGCCGGCCAGGCCCCGCGCCTACCCGGCCGACTGCTCCCGGTAGACCTCCACCGCGTACCGCAGCCGCGCGCCGACCAGCAGCGCCTCGTCCTCCGGGCAGGCCAGCAGGCGGCTCACCAGGTCGACGAGCTGGTCGTCGCCGAGGTCGGGCTCGTGCTCGGCGACCCGCGCGACGATCTCGATCAGCTCGGGCCGCTTGTACGTCGCGATCGACCGCCCCCGCCGGATCCGCGGCGACTCGCCGCCCGGCGAGCGTCCGGGGCCGTCGCTCGGGCGGGGCCCGGCCGCGTCCTCGCCCCCACCGGCGGAACGATCGGGAGCGGGCTGCCCGGCGCGCTCGGGCAGGCGCGCACCGGATGGTCGCTCCTGCGGTGTGCGACGAGGACCGTCGCCGCGGCCGGGCCCGGCCGCACGCTCCGGAGGACGCCGCCCGGCCTGCTCGCCCGCCGCGTCCTCACGGACGTCGGGACGTCGCGAGGGCGGAGGCGGCCAGGCCTGCTCGGGCCGCCGAGGCTCGGGGGGTCGCAGCTCAGGGGCGGGCGGCCCGGCCTGCTGGGGCGGGCGGGCGCTCCCCGCGCGACGCGGATCGGCGCCCGCGCCTTCAGCCGCCGCGCCCTCCTCGCGGACGTCAGGGCGCCGCTCGGCGGCGGCGGGCACCCCGGACGGAGCCGGTGCGCTCCGCTCGCGTTCGGGGAGACGGCGCTCGGGCTGGGCTGCGCGGACGTGGCGGCCGGGAGGCGGGGGGTCGGCCGGGACGCGGGGGGCGTCGGTGCCGGCACGGGCGTGCCGGCCGGGCTGTTCGGGCTCGGGAGCGGGCTCGGGAGCGGGCGCGGGCGCGGGCGCGAGGAGGCTGAAGAGGGACGCCGTGGGGGTGACGGCGTCGTGGAGGGAGGCGGGCAGCGGGGTCGCGGGCAGCGGACCCTCGGGCGCGGGCAGCTCGGGCCCGGCGGGGCCGACGAGGATGGTGCGGGGCGCGAGCCAGAGCAGGAAGAGCGCCTCGGCGCCCGCGTCCTGCTCGCCGTCCACGATCACGGCGTCGAAGGCGTCCGGGCGGGGCGGGACGACGTCGGGGACGCGCCACAGCGGCACGAGCCACGCGGGGACGGTGTCGAGCGGCTCGGCGGGCGCCGGTGGCAGCGCCGCGCGGACGGCGGTCCAGGCGCGGGCCGAGGCGAGCGCGGCGCTGGAGGTGCGGAGGCGCTCCTCGGCGGCGGTCAGGGACGCGCGGAGGCGCTGCTCGGTCGGGGACAGGGCGGTCTCGGCGAGGCGGCCGGAGGCGCGGGCCCAGGCCCAGGCGTCGTCCCAGTGGCGGGTGCGGTCGTGCCAGGCCTCGTCGCCGTCGGTGGCGAGCAGGAGGTGGGCGAGGTCGGGGTGGACGGCGCGGACACGGTCGAGGAGCTCCTCGCAGCGCAGCTGGAGGGCGCGCTCGTGGCGGGCCTGGGCGAGGGCGCCGAGGCAGCGGCCGTAGGCGTCGGCGTCGCGGGCGTCGATGGCGGCGCGGGCGGCGGTGAGCTCGGGCGGCGCGCCGGGTCCGGCGGGGCCGATGGAGTCGCGGAGGGCGTCGAGGTCGGCGGCGGCGCGGTTGACGCCGAGGCCTTCGAGGGCGCTCTCCAGAGCGGCGACGTAGCCGTGCCACTGCAGCGGGTGGCCGAGCTGGACGGGGATGCCCGCGCGGTCGAGGAGGTCCTGGGTCTCGTCGACGTACGGGACGGCCTGCTGGACGCGGTCGAGCCGGGCGTGCGCGCGCACGAACCGGGCGACCCGGTCGGCGGGCGGCAGGTCGGCGGGGAAGGAGATGCCGGCGGCCTCCCACACGTACTGCAGCTCCTGGCAGGTCATCCGGATCATGAGGTCGGTGAAGACCAGCTCCAGGGCCTCGGCGGTGGCGGGCGGCTCGCCGTCGACGGTGATGCCGGCGAGGAGCGCGTCGGCCTGCTTCTGCGCGGCGGAGCGCAGCGGCCCGCGCTTGAGGGTGCCGCCGTCGGCGAGGTGGTTGCGCAGGTCCTGGGCGGCGGACGCGAGGCGGCGCAGGTGCAGTTCGCCGGGGGGCAGGCGGACCTGGTGGCCGCCCATGCCCTCCAGGGCGCGCTCGGCCCAGCCGGCGCGGGCGCCCATCTCGGCGACGCGGGCCCACACGAGCGGGCGGCGGCGGGCGAGGGCGTCGGCGAACGCGCGGACGGCGAGGTCGGCGGGGTTCCAGCCGCCGGGGTGGCCGCCGAGCCCGAGGTCGCGCAGCGCGGCGCCGACGTTCGACGCGGCGCCGTCGAGGCGCGCGAGGAGGGTGACGTCGTGGGCGCGCAGCCGCCGCGACAGGTCGGTCTCGGACCGCTGGACGCGGTCGGCGGCGGCCGCCTCGGCCTCGATGAGGGTGCGGACGTAGGGGGCGCTGGGGAGGGTGCCGGGGTCGACGTCGCGCTGGGCGGTGCGGGCCTTGCGCTCGGGGGTCTCCTCGGCGAGGAGCCGGGCGAGCTCGGCGGCCTCGGCTGCGGAGATCGGCGGGGTCGGCGGCAGGTCGGGGGCGACGGGCATCCAGGACAGGCCGGGCGCTTCGGCGCGGAGCCGTTCGGCGAGTTCGCCGCGCGCCCCCCGGTAGCCGGATCCGAGATCGGCGACGGATCCGCTGCGCAGGTGCTCGGTCAGTTCGGCGACGTCCTGCTCGGCCTGCGCTTGCTTCTCGGCGAGGTCGCTGATGTCGGGGACGGGTGCGGCGGCGCGCGCGCGGACGGCGTCGGCGGCCTGCGCGGCGGTGGCGGGGTCGGCGACGGTGAGGGCGGCGAGGTCGGCGGGGAGGGCGGCGCGCAGCGCGGCGGACGCCGACGCGCCGGACGTGGCGACGAGGACCCGGTGCCCGCGCACCAGCAGCCCGGTGAGCAGGTCGGGGACGGTCTGCGGGGTGCGTTCGGGCACGTGCATGACCTGGGGGCGGCGGGCGGGGTCGACGAACCGGGCGAGCCCGTCGGGGACGCCGCCGGGCAGCAGCCCGATCAGCCGGGCGCAGTAGTCGGCGGCGGCCTCGCGGCCGGGCGGCCGGACGACGAGGGCGGGGGCGAGCCGGAGCCGCGGGACGGGCGTGGGGCTGCCCTCGGCGGCCCAGTCCTCCCGGTAGTCGACGGTGCCGCTGATCGCGGTCGCGGACCATTTGCGCAGCACGTCGCCGACGGAGGCGGTGAGGCCGAACCCCTGCCCGGCCTGGACGGCGTCGGACACCCAGTCGGCGGGCCGGAACCCGGGCGTGTCCCCGAGGAGTTCGCGGTCGCGCAGGGCGGTGCGTCCGGCGAGGACGACGTCGATGCGCTCGGTGCGCTCGTCCAGCGCGATCCGGACGGGGGTACAGAGCAGGTGGTCGTGGACGGGCGCCGCGTCCGGCGGGCGCCAGGCGAACAGGCCGGTGGCGAGGACGACGTCGTGGTCGGCGAGGTCGCGCAGGATCCGGTACCAGTGCCGCAGGCCGAGCCAGCCGTCGAACTCCTCCAGCACGGCGGGCGGGCTCAGCGGGATGACGGGGACGCTGAACAGCACGTCGCCGGGCCCGGCGTCGGTCTCGACGTAGACGTCGCCGGGCAGGTCGGCGAGCCAGTGCACCTGCTCGTGCCCGGCGAGGTCGCGGGACGGCCGCCGCCGGGACCGCGCGAGGTCGCGCAGGTGGCCGAGCAGGCGCGCGGCGCGTTCGGCGGTCTGCGCGGCGTCGAGCGCGGGACCGGCGTCCGCCGCGGCGGTCCCGGCGGCTCCGGCGCCCCGCGCCGCCGCCGCGTCCCGCCGGGCGCCCGCCGCCTCCCGGCCGGCGTCGCCCGCCGCCCGTCCCGGACCCGGGCCCTGCTCCGGCACCGCGGCTCCTTCCCCGGGGCCGCGGAGCCGCCCGCTCGCGGTGCCGCCGCCCCTGTGTCGCTGTGCCCCGATCTAACACCCAAGGGCGGGCCCGGTCGAGCGATTCCGATGATCTTGATCAGTGCGCGCTGACCCTAGTGGGCGCGCGCGACGTAGCGGTCCTCGCTCGGCATCATCACCCACAGCACCAGGTACACCACGAACTGCGGGCCCGGCAGCAGGCAGGACAGCAGGGCGAGCAGCCGGACGGTCCAGGGCTCCATGCCGAACCGCCGCGCCAGCCCGGCGCAGACGCCGCCGATGATCCGGCCGTCACGCGGACGATAAAGGCCGTTCATGATTCCTTCTCTCCCCGATCCCTCGGTGAACGCCGGGCCTCGCGGCCCGGGGGCCGCGGTTCTCGCGGCCACACCATCCACGCTACGAACCGGGCATCCGGCCTCACATCCCCCTTCCGGACCTTTTCGGCCGTCCCCCTCGCGGGCTACGGGATGTTCCCTAAGGGGCGGCGTTGTGCCGGGCGACGAGCGCGGGGAGGCTCTCCAGGTCGTCCAGGACGAACAGGCACCCGGCGAGCGCCTCGCCATCCTGCTGGATGTGGCCCCACGGTCCGCGCCGCAGGAACGCGGCGTTCATCCCGAACGCGATGGCGGGCCGCACGTCGTTGTCGATGCGGTCCCCCACGTACAGGACTCGGTCCGGCGGGACGTCGGCGATCCGCGCGCAGCGCTCGAAGAACTCCGCTGCCGGCTTCTGCACGCCCCACACGTCGGAGATGCCGATGACGTCGGCGTCCAGCCCGAGCGCGGCCATCTGCTCGGCGGCCCGCACCGGCTGGTTCCCGGCGATGCCGACGTAGAGCCCCTGGTCGCGCAGCGCCGCCAGGCAGGCCCGCGCGTCCGGGTACAGGTCGTCCGCGCCGAAGCCGTTGGGGACGCCGGCCTCCTCGCGCCGCTTCTGCTCCGCCTCCAGGTCGAAGCCCGGCCGGAAGTAGCGGAACAGGTCGATGTGGCTGCCGCCGGCGGCGAGGATCGCGCCGAGCTTGGTGAGGAACGTGTGCCGCGGGACGCCGAGCCAGTCGGCCCAGCGCCCGTAGATCTCGCCCTCGTTGATCAGCGTCTCGCCGATGTCGAAGAAGACCGCCTGGACGGCCCTGGGGGACGGGGGGTTCGCGGGACGGGTCATGGGCGGGCGGGCTCCCGGGTGGTCCGGACGCGGCCGAAATCGGTGGAACGCATTGATCCAGTTTCCCACGCAGGTCCGGTGAACGGACCGGCACCTCCCGAGGGGGGACGACCCCCCACACACCCCCCCCGGCCGACTACGTCGGAAACATTGACCGCCCCTGTCCCCGCTGGTACAACACGGTGAACGCCACTAGAACGCGTTCTAGTTCGGGCGTGCACCGGAGCGAGGAGGCGGCGAATGCCCGTTCCCGACCAACGCGATCCCGAGGTCACCCGCACCGCCCTTACGGAATGGCTCGGCGAGCGGCTGCCCGGCGCCGCCATCCCGCATCTGGAGACGCCGCAGACCAGCGGCTTCTCCAGCGAGACGCTGATCTTCGACGCCGAGTGGACCGAGGACGGCGCGCGCCGGCGCGAGCCCTACGTGGCGCGGGTCGCGCCCGCGCACTACCAGGTCTTCCCCGAGCCGCGGTTCGAGGAGCAGTACCGGCTGATGCGGATCCTGGACGAGCGCACCGACATCCCCGTGCCGCCGATCCGCTGGTACGAGCCGTCCGGCGCGGTGCTGGGCGCGCCGTTCTTCGTCATGGGGCGCATCGACGGCCGGGTCCCGACCGACATGCCGCCGTACCACCTGGACGGCTGGGTGACCGAGGTCGCGCCGGACGAGCGCGCCGCGATGTGGTGGTCCACGCTGGAGATCCTCGCGCGCCTGCACCGGCTGGACGTCGGCGAGCTCCGCCTGGAGTTCCTGGACATGCCCGTATGGGGCGCCCCGGGTCTGGAGCAGCGTCTCAATTACTACGAGCACTACCTGCACTGGGCGTACAAGGGCCCCCAGGAGACGGCGCTGCGGGCCCTGGAGTGGCTGAAGGCGAACCGCCCCGAGGAGCCGGACGCGCCGGTCGCGCTGTGGGGCGACGCCCGCATCGGCAACGTGATCTTCCAGTCGGGCGTGCCCGCCGCGGTGCTGGACTGGGAGACCGCGGTGCTCGGGGCACCGGAGGAGGACCTCGCCTGGTTCATGTTCCTGGACCGGCACCACTGCGAGGGCGTCGGCGCGGCCCGGCTGGACGGCTTCCCCTCCTACGCCGCCACGATCGACCGCTACGAGGAGCTGCTCGGCCGGCCGGTGCGGGACATGCCGTACTACGAGATCCTCTCCGGCTTCAAGTTCTCCGTGATCATGGCGCGGATCGGCCAGGCGATGATCGACTTCGGCTGGATCGACGAGGACTCCGACTTCCCGTACAACAACAACTGCACGCAACTGCTCGCACGCATCCTCGGAGGCGACGCGTGACGCTCTCCCCGCTCGACGACTACCCGATCCACCAGGCGCCCGAGGTGATGCGGCACGTCACGACGTCGGACCGCAACTTCTACGACCGCTACTACTTCAACGTCCACCCCTGTTCGGACGAGCTGATGATGCTCATCGGGATCGGGCAGTACCCGAACCTCGGCGTGATGGACGCGTTCGCGGTCGTGCGCCGGGGCCCGCTGCACAAGGTGGTGCGGGCGTCGCGGGAGCTCGGGAACGACCGGATGGACACGACGGTCGGGCCGTTCCGCGTCGAGGTGATCGAGGGCCTGAAGCGGCTGCGGGTCGTGCTGGAGGAGAACGAGCACGGACTGTCGTTCGACCTGACCTGGGACGGGGCGATCCCCGCGACGCTGGAGCCGCCGCACTACCTGCGCTGGCAGGAGCGGGTCGTGTTCGACTCGCGGCGCCTCGCGCAGACCGGCCGCTGGACGGGCGCGATCACCGTCGAGGGCGAGACCATCGACGTCACGCCGGACCACTGGTGGGGGTCGCGCGACCGGTCCTGGGGCATCCGGCCTGTCGGCGAACCGGAACCGCCCGGCATCCAGGTGAAGAACGCCGGGACGTTCTACTGGCTCTACGCGCCGATGCAGTTCGAGGACCACTCGATCCTGTGCATCCTCCAGGAGGACGAGAAGGGCCGCCGGCTGCTGGAGGAGGCAGTACGCGTCCGGCCGGACGGCCGCGAGCCCGAGTACCTGGGCCGTCCCGAGTACCGCCCGGAGTACGCGGAGGGCACGCGGGACGTGGTGACGGCGACGCTGCGGTTCGCTCCCCCGGGCGGCGAGCCGTTCGAGGTCCGCGCGACGCCGATCCTGCCCGTCCACCTGATGGTCGGCACGGGATACGGGCTGGAGCCGGACTGGAAGCACGGCATGTACCAGGGGCCGGACCTGAAGGTGCAGGGCGTCGCCTACGACACCCGCAAGCCGGACGACGCCGCCCGCATGTGGGGCATGATCGACGCCGTCGGGCGCTACGAGTACCTGGACGGCGCCGAGCCCGGGGACGCCGCGACCGGTCACGGGCTGTTCGAGTACTGGGCGCTCGGCCCGCACCCGTCGTTCCCCGAGAGCGCCTGACCGGCGCGCGGGTTCTGCCAGACTTGCGAGCGTGACGACGCCGCCATCGCAGGACCCGGAGGACGAGAGGCGCCGGGCGCGGCGGAAGGAGCTGGACCGGCAGGTGCGCGACCGCTACGGAACCTGGCGCGACCAGCCGCGCGGGCTGGCCTGCGCGGTGATCGCGGCCTTCCTCGTGCTGACGACCGCGGCGTTCGTGTTCGCCGTCGTCGCCGTGGTAGCGGCCGTCCGCTGACAGGACGAAACCGGGGCGCCGATCGGGTGGATCGGCGCCCCGGCCCCTCGTCTCGGGCCCGCCCGGGGGCGGGCGGTCGGGTCACATCGCCGTTCCCTCGGCGATGGTGAAGGCCACGTCGCCCTGCGGGTCGACCTGGGCGTCGAGGGTCTTGTCGTCCAGCAGCTGGGCGACGCTCGGCTCCAGGTAGACCTTCGCGCCCTCTTCCTCGACGACCTGGTCTCCGGCCTCCGGGGCGGGTGCCACCGACAGCCGCAGCGCGTCCGAGCCATCGACTCCGGACTCGATGCGGATGCCGGTCTCCGGCGGAAGCTCCGGGCTGGCGGTCACGGTATTGATGACCTGGACGGCACCGCTGGTCAGCGTGAGCACGATCAGCTCCTCACGTCTCATGGGGTTCGTTTCGGATGGGGGTCTGCCCCACCCTCCCCACTGCGAGGTCGGGTAAACCATCACGGCGGGCGAACTTTCCGGCGCGAAGAGTGAGCGGCCTCTCAGCCGGCGCTGGGCGCGAGGGCCCGCACCGCCTCCGCGGTCGACAGGCCGCCGCCCGGGACGATGGCCACAACGGGGGTGGTGAGCCCGTTGTCGACGTACTCGCGGATCCGCGCCCGGCACGCCTCCGGCGACCCGTGCACGATCAGGTCGTCGACGACCTCGTCCGGGATGACCTCCAGGGCCTTCTTGCGGTCCCCGGCGGCCCACGCCTCGTTCATCGGGCGCAGCGCCTCGCCGCGGCCGAGCCACTCGTGGAACGCCCGGTAGACGGGCACGTTCATGTAGGCGGCGATCATCCAGCGGCCGATGCGGCGGGCCTCCTCGGCGTCGTCGGTCGGGCAGACGAACAGCCGCGCGACCAGCTCGGGGCCGTCGCCGAGCACGCCGCGGACCGTCCGGACGTCCTTGGGCGCGAGCCAGTTGGTGATCGCGCCGTCGGCCTCGCGGGCGGCGAGCCGCAGCATGCCGGGGCGCAGCGCGGCCAGCACGATCGGCGGCGGCGTCGCGGGCGTGTTCTCCAGCTTGAAGCCCTTGACGGAGAAGGTCTCGTAGTCCTCCTTGACCTTCTCGCCGGCGAGCGCCTTGCGCAGGAAGCGGAGGGTGTCGCGGGTGCGCTTGTACGGCTCGGTGAACGGGATGCCGTTCCACCGCTCGACGATCGTGTCGGACGAGGTGCCGATGCCGAGGACGAACCGTCCGGGCGCGAGGTCGGCCAGGGTGGCGGCGTGCGAGGCCAGCAGGGCGGGGCCGCGGGTGTAGACCGGCACGATCGCCGGGCCGAGGCGCAGCGCCGGGTCCCACTGGGAGGCCAGGGCGAGCGGGGTGAACGCGTCGGTGCCGTTGGTCTCGGCGGACCAGGCGTCGGTGTAGCCCAGCTCGGACAGGCCCGCGACGATCTCGCGGTGCTCGGCGAGCGGGACTCCGGTCAGCGGAATGGTCAGTCCCCAGCGCGACATGTCTCTCCTCAGGCGATCGAGGCGCGGATGGTGGAGCCGCCGTCGATGACGAGGGTCTGCCCGGTCATCCACGACGCGGTGTCGCCGGCCAGGAACACCGCGGCGGCGGCGATGTCCTCGGGCTCGCCGATGCGGCCGAGCGGCATGTGCTTGCTGATCTGCTCCTCGCGGTTCTCCCACAGGGCGCGGGCGAGGTGGGTCTTGACCAGGCCGGGGGCGATGCAGTTGACGCGGACCTTCGGCGCCAGCTCCATCGCGAACTGCCGGCTGAGGTGGATCACGGCGGCCTTGGTGGCGTTGTAGTAGCCGATGCCGATCTCGGTGGACAGGCCGCCGACGGACGCGATGTTGATGATCGAGCCGCCGCGCTCGGCGAGGGACGCGCGCCACGCCAGCTGCGTCCACTGCACGATCGCGAACTGGTTGATCTCGACGGTCTTGGCGGCGGCGGCGGCCTCGATGTCGGCCATCGGGCCGAAGTAGGGGTTGGTGCCGGCGTTGTTGACCAGGACGTCCACGCCGCCGAACTCGGCGACGGCGGCGTCCACGCAGGCGGCGGCCTCGTCGGCGTGGGCGACGTGCGCGGCCTTCGGCAGCACGCCGACGCCGGGGCTGGCCGCGCGGATCTCCGCGGCGACCTCGTCCAGCGACTCCTGCTTGCGGGAGGAGATGACGACGTTGGCGCCCTCGGCGGCGAGGGCGACGGCGATCGCCTTCCCGATGCCCCGGGAGGCCCCGGTGATCAGGGCGGTCTTGCCCTGAAGTCCAGTCCGCATCCGCAACTTCCCTTCTCGGCGGGCCCGGGCGGTGCCCGGACCCGGCAACAGAATCAGGCTCGGTCGCCACTGTACCGAAGTGACTGACGAGTCAGTTAGCTGACCCGCGCAGCTCACCGCCCCGCTCCAGCACGAACGCCCGGAACCCCTCCGCCACGGGCGACAGCGTCCGCTCCGCCGCCCAGACCAGCCCGATCGTCCGGACGCCGCCCGGGTCGTCGAGCAGCAGGTGCCGGACGCCCGGGACGTTCTCTCCGGCCAGCGGCGGCGCCACGATCGCGACGCCGAGCCCCGCCGCGACCAGGCCCCGGACGGTCGAGTGCTCCTCCCCCTCGAACGCCACCCGCGGCCGCGCCCCGCACGCCCCGAACAGCTCCTCGGTCAGCGCGCGCAGCCCGGTGCCCTGCCGGAACGCGACGAACGGCTCGTCCAGCACGTCCCGTACCCGGGCGCGGCGGCGCGACGCCAGCCGGTGGTCGGCGGGCACCGCGAGCTCGAGCCGCTCGGTGACGAGCGGCCGCCAGGTCAGCGCCGGGCCGGCGGGCGGCGGGCTGGTGATCGCGAGGTCGGCGCGGCCGTCCAGCACCATCGCGGTGAGCCGCTCGGAGTTGTTCTGGCTCAGCCGGAACGTCACGCCGGGGTGGTCGCGCCGGTAGCGGCGGATCAGGCCCGGCACGAACGACGGGCCCTGCGTGTGCAGGAACGCCAGCGACACCTCGCCGCGCTCGGGGTCGGCGGCCTGCGCGAGCGCCCGCCGCGCCGCCTCCTCCTCGGCGACGAGCCGCCGCGCGTGCTCGGCGAACACCCGCCCGTACCGGCTGAGCGCGACGCCGCGGCCGACCCGGTCGAACAGCGGCGCGCCGAGCTCGCGCTCCAGGCGGGCGATGGCGCGCGACAGCCCGGGCTGGGAGACGCGCAGCTCGGACGCGGCGTTCGTCACGTGCCCCTGCTCGGCGACCGCCAGAAACCACCGCACGCTCTGCAGATCCATGCATTCATGATGGATCCGCATCGATATCCGCACAAATCGTCATTGGACGCATGAGAGCAGGAAGCGGACGCTGGAGTCCATGACCGCCGCCCCGCCCCTGGAGGTCCCCGAACGGCACCGGCCCGGCTCGCCCGGCCTGCGCCGGGTCAGCCTGGCCCTGTTCGCGGCCGGGCTCACCACGTTCATGTCGCTGTACTGCACGCAGGCGCTGCTGCCGGAGCTGTCGGCGGACTTCGGCGTCTCCCCCGCCCGGTCGAGCCTGCTCGTCTCGCTCGCCACCGGCGCGCTCGCGGTCGCGGTGATCCCGGTCAGCTCGCTGTCCGAGCGGTACGGCCGGACCCGCGTGATGATCGTGTCGTCGGTCGCGGCCGCGCTGGTCGGGCTGCTGCTCCCGCTGTGCGGCTCGTTCACCGCGCTCGCCGCCGTGCGGGCCGTCCAGGGGATCGCGCTCGCCGGGGTCCCGGCCGTCGCGATGGCCTACCTCGCCGACGAGGTGCACGGCGAGCACCTCGGCGGCGCGATGGGCCGCTACGTCGCCGGCACCGCGATCGGCGGCGTGCTCGGCAGGCTCGTCCCCGGCCTGGTCACCGACGTCGCGGGCTGGCGGTGGGCGCTCGCCGCCACCGGGTTCCTCGCGCTCGCGTTCACGGTCGCGTTCCGGCTGCTGCTGCCGCCGTCGCGGTTCTTCCGGCCGTCCCGCCTCGACTACCGGCCGCTGCTCGCCCACCTGCGCGACCCCGGCCTGCGCCGCCTCTACCTGATCGCGATGGCCGCGATGGCCGGGTTCGTCACCGTCTACAACTTCCTGACGTACCGGCTGCTGGACGCGCCGTTCCACCTGCCGTACGCCGTGGTCAGCCTGATCGCGGTGATGAACGTCGCGGGATCGGCGGCGTCCGCGCGGGCGGGGATCCTGGCGGACCGGTCCGGGCGGCGGAAGGTGCTGGCCGGGTCGCTCGTGCTGGCCGCGTGCGGGCTGTGCCTGACGCTGCCGGCGGTGCTGCCGCTGGTCGGCATCGGGCTGCTGGTGTTCACCGTCGGGTTCTTCGGGACGCACTCCGTCGCCAGCGGCTGGGTCGGGCGGCTGGCGCCGACGGCCCGCGCGCAGGCGTCCGCCCTGTACCTGTTCGCGTACTACCTGGGCAGCAGCATCGGCGGCACCGCGGGCGGCGTCGCCTACGAGCGCGGCCACTGGACCGGGACCGCCCTGTACGTCCTGCTCCTGCTCGGCGTCGCGCTGCTCGCCGCCGCCGGGATGAAAAGCGTCCGCTGGGTGGGACACCACCGGTCCTGAACGTACGCTTGGTTGTTACCGTACGCGCGTGACGACCACCGCCAAGAAACGCCTTCCCGCCGTCGAGGGCTGGTTCACCACCGCGGGCGGCGAGGTGCGGCTGCTCGGCACGCGCTGCTCGTCCTGCGGGACGCCCTACTTCCCGCGCAACGAGCTGGCCTGCCGCAACCCGCGCTGCACCGGCCCCAAGGACGGCTCGGAGCTGACCGAGCACGCGCTGTCCGCGCGCGGGCGCGTCTGGTCCTACGCCGACTCGCGCTACAAGCCGCCCGCCCCCTACGTCTCGCCCGACCCGTTCGTCCCGTACACCGTCGCTGCCGTCGAGCTGGACGCCGAGAAGATGGTCGTGCTCGGCCAGGTCGCGCCCGGCCACACCGTGGACGACCTGGAGGTCGGCATGGAGGTCGAGCTGACCGAGGGCGTCCTGTACGAGGACGACGAGGCCGAGTACACCGTCTGGATGTGGAGGCCGGTCCAGTGACCCCGAACACCGGTCAAGGGAACCGCGACATCGCCGTCCTCGGCGCGGGCATGCACCCGTGGGGCAAGTGGGGGCGCAACTTCGTCGAGTACGGGCTCGCCGCGGCCCGCGCCGCGCTGGCCGACGCCGGGCTGACCTGGCCGGACGTCCAGTACGTGGCGGGCGCCGACACCATCCGCAACGGCTACCCCGGCTTCGTCTCCGGCGCGACGTTCGCGCAGGCGCTCGGCTGGAACGGCGCGCGGGTGTCCAGCTGCTACGCGGCGTGCGCGTCCGGCGCGCAGGCCATCGCGTCCGCGCGCGCGCAGATCCTCGCGGGGCTGTGCGACGTGGCGCTGGTCGTCGGCGCGGACGCGGCGCCGAAGGGCTTCTTCAAGCCCGTCGGCGGCGACCGCCCGGACGACCCCGACTGGCTGCGGTTCCGCCTCCTCGGCGCCACCAACCCGATCTACTTCGCGCTGTACGCGCGCCGCCGGATGGCGCTCCACGGCGCGACGCTGGACGACTTCGCCGCCGTGAAGGTGAAGAACGCCCGGCACGGGCTCGCCAACCCCAACGCCCGGTACCGCAAGGAGGTGACGCTGGAGGACGTCCGCGAGTCCGCCGTCGTCGCCGACCCGCTGCGGCTGCTGGACATCTGCGCCACCAGCGACGGCGGCGCCGCGCTGGTGCTGACGTCGATGGAGTTCGCGCGCCGGCGCGGCATCACCGGTCCGGTCCGGCTGTCCGGGCTGTCGACGGTGACGCCGACGTTCCCGAAGACCGTCGTCGACCTGCCGGACTTCGCCACCGACTCGGCGCTCGCGGTGCCCGAGCCGGAGCGCCCGTTCCGCGCCGCGATCGCGCACGCCGCCTACGAGGAGGCCGGCATCGGCCCCGCCGATCTCTCGCTCGCCGAGGTGTACGACCTGTCCACGGCCCTGGAGCTGGACTGGTACGAGGACATCGGGCTGTGCGAGGTCGGCGGCGCCGAGGAGCTGCTGCGCTCCGGCGCGACGGCGCTCGGCGGCCGGATCCCGGTGAACCCGAGCGGCGGGCTCGCGAGCTTCGGCGAGGCGATCCCGGCGCAGGCGATCGCGCAGGTCTGCGAGCTGACCTGGCAGCTGCGCGGCCGGGCCGAGGGCCGCCAGGTCGAGGGCGCCCGCGCGGGCATCGCGGTGAACCAGGGCCTGTTCGGCCACGGCTCCGCCATGATCGCCGTCCGCTGACGCTGCTCCGCGTGCCGCCCTCATGCCAGGACAGATGAGGGCGGCACGCCGCCACGGAGCCATGCGCGCCCGGACGGGCTGCGCGCGCTATCGGGCCTTGCTCGCGACGTAGAGGGCCCAGCCGATGAGGGGCGCCTGGAAGGGAAGGCGGCCGTAGGCGGCGGCGCGAAGCGGGAGTGGCTTGTCGCGCCAGTCGTAGGCCATCTTGACGTTGGCGGGGAAGACGGCCGCCATGAGCCCGGCGGTGGCGAGGGCTCCGGCGCGGCGGGTGCGGGGGAGGGCGACGGCGGCGGCGCACGCGAGTTCGGCGACGCCGCTGAGGTAGGTCCAGGTCCGGGCGCTGCCGGGGAGCCGCTCCGGGACGATCGCGTCGAACGGCTTCGGGGCGATCAGGTGGGCGGCGCCCATCCCGGCCATGAGGCCGGCGAGGCGGCGCGTCGCTCGCGACGAGTCGGTCATGCCCGAATTCTGGCAGATCAGATGTCTCGTCCAATAGCGTCCCGGCCGGAGCACCCGGTGTGACCGAGGTCACCCGCGCTGACCTGTGTGGCGAGCGGTGCAGCGGTCACGTGTCTGATGTCACCGATTCGTCGGGTGTGTTCGGTTTCCAGGCGGAGCTAATCCGCGGATGGTACCGATGGCATCCGAGACTCCAGGGGCGGTCGCGCGGCCGGGGGGACCGCCGCGGCCGTCTCTGGACCCTCCCCCCACCGCCCGTTGACTTGTGGCGGGGGGGGGGGGGGGGGGGGGGGCAGCAAACCCCCCCCCCCACACAAAAAAACAGCGGGGGGGGC
>NZ_WBMS02000001.1:75892-251697 GCF_008923205.2 Actinomadura physcomitrii
CCCCCCCCCCCCCCCCCCCCCCCGTTTTTGTGGTGGGTGGGTGTTGTTACCCCCCCCCCACCCCCCCCCCCCCCGCCACAAGTCAACGTCAGGGGAGGTCGCGGACCTGCTCGATCACGCCGGGCATGGCGGCGTTGTTCGCGCTGATCCAGTCGAGCAGGACGGCGATCTGCTCGTCGGTGTAGCCCGCGAGGCGCTCGCGGAACACGCGGGCGATGGGCTCGAAGTACTCGCCGAACCGGGCGACGTTCTCCGGGACGAGCTCGACGATCACGCGGCGGCGGTCGTCGGGGTCGCGGGTGCGCTTGACGTAGCCGGCCTTCTCCAGCCGGTCGATCACGGCGGTGATGGCGCCGCCGGTGGTGATGCCCATCAGCTCGGCGAGCCGGCCGGGGGTCTGCGGGCCGTCCAGGGTGAGGGCGTTGACGCACTGCGCGTCGGTGACGTTCATCCCCGCCTTGCTCGCGGTCGCGTGGTGCAGCAGCACGGTGAACATCGTGGAGCGCTGCATCGCCGCCTGCAGCTCCGCCGTCATCCGCTCGCGGTCCGGGTTCGCCACGCCCCACCTCTCGTCTTCTTTTCTCTGATATAGAGAGGCTCAGTCTAATGGTCCGCGCGCGGCGCGGACCAGCCGGGGGTCGCGGCCTCCGGCTGTGTCGCAGGAGACACCGCTGAGGAACCGGAGGGGAACGGAGCGCCACTAAGCTGGTTTTTATTAGGACCACTAAACAGGCGGTCCGCTCCTGGCCCCGGATCCCACGAAGGTTCGGGGCCGCCCCCTATCCGGCCCTCAGGCACCTCACCCGGCATGCGCCTCCCCGGCGACCTCCTTCGCCCACCGGTAGTCCGCCTTCCCGGCCGGCGACCGCTTCATCTCCGCGACGAACGCGTACACGCGCGGCACCTTGTACCCCGACAGCTCCTTGCGGCAGTGCGCGTCCAACTCCTCGGGGGCCGGCCGCTCGCCCGCCGGCTGGATCACCGCCGCGACCCGGTTGCCCCACCGCTCGTCCGGAACGCTCGTCACCACCGCGTCGTACACGCCCGGATGGCCCTTGAGGACGGCCTCGACCTCCTCCGGGAACACCTTCTCGCCGCCGGTGTTGATCGCCTGCGACCCCCGCCCGTAGACGGCGATCGTCCCGTCCTCCTCCACCGTGGCGATGTCGCCGGTGAGCAGCCACCGCTTCCCGTCGACGACCGGGAACGTGCCCGCCGTCTTCTGCGGGTCGTTGTAGTAGCCGTGCGCGATGTAGCCCGTCCGCGCCACCTGCCCGATCACCCCGGACCCCGGCTTCACCGGCTGGAGCGCGTCGTCCAGGACCGTCACGTTCTCCACGTCCGGCGCGAACTTCAGGCCCTTCTCCGGCGTCGAGCCCGCCGTCGCCTCCGCCGTCGAGCCCGACTCCGTCGACCCGAACCGGTCCAGGATCATGGCGTTCGGCAGCAGCCGCTGGATCCGGTCGCGGACGGTCCCGGTCAGGATCGCGCCCGTCGACACGAACGCCAGCAGCGACGAGGTGTCGTACCCGCCGCGCGCCAGCTCCTCGGCCATCGGGATCGCCATCGCGTCGCCGGTGATCGTCAGCGAGTTGACCTTCTCCCGCTCGATCGTCCGCCAGATGTCCGCCGCGTCGAACTTGCGCGCGTAGACCAGCGTGGCGCCCATGAACCAGGCGATCCACGTGGCCATCTGCGCCGCGCCGTGCATCAGCGGCGCGATCGGCATCATGATCATCGGCCCGCCGTTGCGGGCCAGGTCGACGACGTCCTCCGGCTTGTTCGGGCGCGGGAACGTCGGGTTCCAGAACGCCAGCAGCATCTGCTCGGTCGACCACATGACGCCCTTCGGCATCCCGGTCGTCCCGCCCGTGTAGATGATGTAGGTGTCGTCGGCGGAGCGGGCCGGGAAGCCGCGCGTCCCCGGCTGCGCCGCCAGCGCCTCCTCGTAGCGGACGGCGCCGTCGATCGACGGCGCGCCCCCCACGGCGACCAGGTGCGCCAGCTTCGGCGCCTCCGGCACCGTCGCGGCGACCCGGTCCTCGAACTCCACGTCGTACAGCAGCGCGACGCTGTCGGAGTCCTTGTAGATGTAGAGGAGCTCGTTCTCCACGTACCGGTAGTTGACGTTGATCGGCACGGCCCGGATCTTCAGCGCCGCGAGCAGCGCCGCCGCGTACTCGACGCCGTTGTACAGCTGCATCGCGACGTGCTGCCCGGGCCGCACGCCCGCCGACTCCAGATGGTGCGCGAGCCGGTTGGCGTGCTCGTCCAGCTCGGCGTAGGTGAGCCGCCGGTCGCCGCAGACCACCGCTACGCGGTCCCCGATCGCGTCCGCGACTCCTTCGAACAGGTCAGCGTGGTTGTACTCCATCGGACGTCCTCCGGAGGTCTGGTCGCGCCTAACGGAACACGGACAGGAAGGGGACGCGGAGCCTACGGCTTCTCGTCGCCGACGATCCACATCGCGAAGAACTGGGCGCCGCCGCCGTAGGCGTGCCCGAGGGCGCGCCGCGCCCCGTCCACCTGGTGCTCGCCGGCCTGCCCTCTGACCTGCAGCGCCGCCTCGGCGAACCGGATCATCCCGGACGCGCCGATCGGGTTGGACGACAGCACGCCGCCGGAGGCGTTCCACGGGATGTCCCCGTCGAACGCGGTCGCGCCGGCCTCGGTGAGCTTCCAGCCCTCGTTGTCGCCGCAGAACCCGAGGTTCTCCAGCCACATCGGCTCGTACCAGGAGAACGGGACGTACACCTCGGCGCAGTCCAGCTCGCGGCGCGGGTCGGTGATGCCGGCCTGCCGGTACACGTCCGCCGCCGCGTCCTTGCCGCCCTGCGGGCTGACGCTGTCGCGGCCCGCGAACTGCATCGGCTCCGACCGCATCGACGTGCCGTGCACCCAGGCGGGCTTGCCGGGCGCCTTCTTCGCCGCGTCCTCCGAGGCCAGCACCATCGCGCAGGCGCCGTCGGACGACGGGCAGGTCTCCAGGTAGCGGATCGGCTCCCACAGCATCGGCGTCGACTCGACCATCTCGCGGGAGATGCCGGGGATCTTCAGGTGCGCGTACGGGTTGCGCAGCGCGTTCTGCCGGTCCTTCACCGCGACGAGCGTGCCGATGTGGTCGGGCGCGCCGGACCGCGCCATGTAGGCGCGGATGTGCGGCGCGAAGTACCCGCCCGCCCCGACGACGAGGGACGTCGTGAACGGTCCGTTCACCGTCAGCGCCCACGTCGCGTTCGACTCCGACTGCTTCTCCCACGCGATCGTGAGGACCCGCTCGTGCACGCCGGACTGGATCAGGTTCGCCGCGACGATCGCCGTGGACCCGCCCACCGAGCCGGCCGTGTGCACCCGCATCAGCGGCTTGCCGGTCGCGCCGAGCGCGTCCGCCAGGAACAGCTCCGGCATCACGACGCCCTCGAACAGGTCGGGCGCCTTGCCGACCACGACGGCGTCGATGTCCTTCCAGGTCAGCCCGGCGTCGTCGAGGGCCCGGCGGGCCGCCTCGCGCAGCAGGCCCGCCATCGACACGTCCAGCCGCTTGGTCTTGTACTGGGTCTGCCCGATGCCGATGACCGCACAGGGGTTAGCCATTCTTCTTCTCTCCCGACATCACGCAGACGAGGTTCTGCTGCAGGCACGGGCCGGACGCGGCGTGCCCGAGCGTCCGGGACGCCGTCCCGTCGTGGACGCGGGCGGCGGCCTCGCCGATGCGGATGAGGCCCGCCGCCATCACCGGGTTCGCCGACAGCGCCCCGCCGGACGGGTTGACCGTCACGCCGTCGCCCAGGCCGAGCGCCTCCCGCAGGATCAGCTCCTCGTGGCTGAACTGCGCGTGCAGCTCCGCGACCTCGACCCCGGCCGCGCCGGCCTTCTCCCCCGCGATGCGGGCGGCCTCGGACCGGGTCAGGTCCCGGACGCCGAGCGCGTGCGGCTCGGTGCGGTGGTCGATCCCGGTGATCCACGCGGGCCGCTCGCACAGCTCCCGCGCCTTGTCGCCCGCCGCGAGGACGATCGCCGCCGCGCCGTCGGTGACGGGCGCGACGTCGTAGGGGTGCAGCGGCGCCACGTCGTAGTCGTCCCCTTCGGGGTCCGGCAGGTGCAGCGCGAACGGGTTCTCGCGGCCGGACGCCCGGGACCGCGCCGCGACGGCGCGCAGGTCGTCCTCCTTCGCGCCCGCCTTCTCCAGGTACGCGCGGGCCTGCATGGCGGCCATCGACACCTGGTCGACGCCCAGCGGGGCCAGCGTGTACGGGTCGAGCTGCTTGCCCATGATCGCCCGGAGGTCGCCCTGGGACGACTTGCCGAACCCGTACACCAGCGCGGTGTCGGTCTGGCCGGTCTGGAGCTTCACCCACGCCTCGTACAGCGCCCACGCCCCGTCCATCTCGACGTGGCTCTCGGAGATCGGCGGCCACGCGCCCAGCGTGTCGAGCGCGGACACGAACGCGAACGGCGCGCCCTGCAGGTAGTCGCACGAGCCGGAGCAGGTGAACCCGAAGCGCGACAGGCCCGTCCGCTCCTTGATCTCGGTGATCACCGGCAGGACCATCTCGGTCTCCGCGATCCCCTGGTCCTCGCCGCTGTGGTGGCTCTGTGCGAACGCGACGACTGCGACATCACGCATCACATGAAGTCCTTGATCTCTTCGAAGGGGACGTCGGGCTCGTCGATCGGCTCGAACCACCTGATGTTGGCCATCGACCGGTCCCACTCCTCGCGGGGCCGCCACGCCGCCTTCACCCGCATGCCCATCCGGACCTGGTCGGCCGGGACGCCCGCGATGAGCGTCAGCATCGTCAGGCCCGCACCGTCCAGCAGGACGTAGCCGGACACGAACGGCACCTCGGGGGCGCGCGGGTCGGGAATGTTGTTGACCGCGAAGGTGGTGACGGTGCCGGTGTCGGGCAGTTCCACCTCCTCGGTCGTCGGCACGCCGTCGCGCGTGCAGAACCCCTTCATCGGGACGATGACCTTCTCGCACACCGGGCAGCGCTGCCCGATGATGCGGCCCTCCGCGATGCCCTCCAGGAACCGGTCGAGCGCCCTGCCGCCCTTCAGCCGGTACCCCAGGCTCCCCGGCGAATTGATCATGGTGACCTCGGGCAGGAAGCACTCGATGTCGCCGATCGTCCCGGTCCGCTCCGCGCGGTACTTCGGCCGCACCCGCATCCCGGTCTTCAGCACCTTCGGCGGCTTCGCGCCCGCCTCGAACACGCCGAGGTCCAGCGCGTGCAGCAGCGCGGTATCGGCGCCGTCCGGGCGGATCAGCGCCCACGCGAACGGCCGGTCGAACGGATGCTCCGCGGCCGGGTTCGGCACCCACGACCAGGTCGTGACCGTGCCGGCCGGGCCGACCTCGACGAACTCGCCGGTGACGTCCTCGCCGGTCTCCGGGTCGTACTCCGCCGGCGGGACGAGCACCCGGCCGGCCGCCGTGCGGACGCCGACCAGCCGGCCGTCGCGCAGTTCGCTCAGGAAGCGCCCGATCACCGGGCCGACCGAGCGGGTGTAGCCGCCGGGGAACTCGACGACGTGGTTGACCGTGGTTTCAGATGGCACTGTCGCGGTCCTTCCAGTACGGGTCCCGCAGCTTGCGTTTGAGCAGCTTGCCGTTGGGTTCGCGCGGCATGGTGTCGATGAAGTCGATGCTCTTGGGCCACTTCATCTTCGCCAGCCGGCCCTCCAGGGATTTGAGGATCTCGGCGGCGAGGTCAGGGCCGGGTTCGGCGCCCTCGGCGGGCTCGACGACGGCCTTGATCTGCTCGCCCCACTCCTCGTCGGGGATGCCGAACACCGCGACGTCGGCGACCTTGGGGTGCAGGGTTATCTCGTTCTCGATCTCGGCCGGGTAGATGTTCGCCCCACCCGAGATGATCATGTCGGCCTTCCGGTCCGACAGGAACAAGAACCCGTCCTCGGTCAGATACCCGATGTCGCCGACCGTGAAGAACCCGCGCAGCCGGTTCTTGCGCGTCTTGTCCTTGTCGCCCTTGTACTCGAACTCGACCCCGGCCATCTTCATGTAGATCGTGCCGTGGGTCCCGGCCGGGACCTCGTTGCCGTCGTCGTCGACGATCAGCAGCTCACTGATCGGCCACGCGTTCCCGACCGTCCCGGGATGGGCGCGCCAATCGGCCGGGCTGGCGATCGTCCCGCCGCCCTCGGTGGCGGCGTAGTACTCCCAGATGCAATCCCCCCACCAGTCCAGCATCTGCTGCTTGATCGGCACCGGGCACGGCGCCGCCGCGTGGATCGCCCACCTCATCGACGACACGTCGTACTTGGCGCGCACCTCCTCTGGCAACGCCAGCAGCCGCTTGAAGTGCGTCGGGACCATGTGGGTGTTGCTGACCCGATGCTCCTGGACCAGCTTCAGCGTCTGTTCGGCCTCCCACTTGTCCATGTAGACCAGGGTGTGGCCCATCTGCAGCGCCGTCCCGCCGAACTGGGTGACCGCGGTGTGGTAGTTCGGCGACGTGATCAGGTGCGCCTGATGCTCCCCGCCGGCCGGCCGTCCCGGCGCCATCCCGAACAACGTCAGCAGAAACGTCATCAGCTCAGCGCTGTCATCGGGATCGATCCCGGTCAAAGCACGCTTGACGCCCTTCGGCCGTCCCGTCGTGCCGGACGTGTAGTGCATCGTCGCGCCGGCGCTGCGGCCCTCCGGCAGCGTGTCCGGCCGCCCGTCCACCAGCTCGGCGTAGGGCCGGAAACCCGCGACGTTCCCGAACCCGAACCGGCGGTCCGCCTCCAGGGCGGCTTCGTCGGCGGCGCGGACGCCCTCGGTGGCGTACCGCTCGTGCACGAAGAACGCCTTGGCCTCGCTGTCGGCGACGATGTAGCCGATCTCCGGGCCGGTCAGATGCCAGTTGATCGGCGTGTAGTACCAGCCCGCCTGCAGCGCCGCCAGATACAGCACCAGCCCCTCGACACCGTTCGGGACCAGCCCGCAGATCCCGTCACCGTCCTTGAGCCCGAGCTCGCGGAGCCCGTGCACCAGCCGGTTCGAACGGGCCAGCAGATCACCCGCGCGGTACTGCGTGCCGTCCGGATCGACGGCGGCGACCCACTCGGGATCGGCCTGCGCCAACCGCCAAAACCCCAACGACCCCATCGGATCTCCCTTGCGTGATCACGGTGAGCACCGCCTGCCGGCGGCGCCCGGCGACCAAAGTAGATCACGTTCTCGTTTTGCGGAGCAACCCCTACCGGTAGCGCATCGCCTTAACTAGAATCTGTTCTTGTTTTGCCCATCGCAGGAGGACCTCCATGGCCGAGCTGCTGCCGATCAGCACCGAGCACTGCACCGTCGAGCGGGACGGCGGCGTCGTCATCGTCACGATGAACCGCCCCGAGGCGCGCAATGCGCTCAGCACCGCGATGCTGGTCGGCCTCGCCGACGCCTGGGCCTACATGTCCGACACCCCCGAGGTCCGCGTCGGCATCCTCACCGGAGCCGGCGGCACCTTCTGCGCCGGCGCCGACCTCAAGGCCATGTCGCAGCCGCCGTCCGACCCCCGGGTCGCCGAGCGCGCCGCGCGGATCACCGACTACCACTGGAAGGGCCTGCTCCGCGACGGCCGCCCCACCAAGCCGCTCATCTGCGCCATCGAGGGCCACGCCGTCGCCGGCGGCACCGAACTCCTCACCGGCACCGACCTGCGGGTCGTCGCCGAGGGCGCCACCCTCGGCCTCTTCGAGGCCAGGCGCGGCCTGTTCCCGATGGGCGGCTCCGCCGTCCGCCTCCCCCGCCAGATCGGCTACGCCGCCGCCCTCGACATCCTGCTCACCGCCCGCGAGGTCACCCCGCGGGAGGCCCTCGCCATGGGTCTGATCAACAAGATCGTCCCGGACGGCACCGCGCTCGCCGCCGCCCGCGAGATGGCCGACCAGATCGCCGCCTGCGCGCCGCTGTCCGTCCAGGCGATCCTGCGCGCCGTCCGCGAGACCGAGCACCTCCCCGAGGAGGAGGCCCTCAAGGTCTCCGACGAGATCGGCTGGCCCGTCTTCGCCACCGAGGACGCCAAGGAGGGTTCAAAGGCCTTCAAGGAGAAGCGCGACCCCGTCTACCACGGCAAATAGAACTTCCCTCGCGAAAGGGACGCCGTCCGCACAGCGCCGGTGCCCCGTCGCTCCGGCGCTGTAGGCTCCGGACACATGAGCGCAGAACCGATCGAGCACCTTCCAGCAGAAGCGGCGGCCGAGCCGTACGAAGTCATCCACCTGGGCGGTGAAGCCGCAGCGGTGGTCCCCCTGCACGACCTCAGGCGGATGAAGGCACTCGAACGTCTCGCGTCGGCCGATGCCCTCGAGGAGGCCGACGCCGAAGCGATGTACGCGCAGTTCCGCGAATGGGAGGCGGCGGGTCGACCGGGCGCGATGTCCCATGAAGAGGTCACGCGCTTCCTCCTCGGGGAAGCCGAGTGAAGATCGAATGGTCGCCTACGGCCAAGAAGACCGCAGCACGGTTCATGCGCGATCAGGACGGCATGCGCCGACTGGTGGCCGCCATCAACCTGCTGGCGGACGAGCCCCGCCCTCCGGAAGCCTTCATCCGGGGCGAGTACCACCGCCTCCGGGTCGGGCCCTATCGCATCATGTACCTGATTCAGGACCAATTGGTCACGATCGACCACATCGACCGGATCGCTGAGCAGAGCGAATAGCCGCTCGCGCATACATCAATGACCGGTCCGGGCACTCGGCTACACGGCGCGGGGGCGGGCGGGTCAGTTGGGGCGGGGGGTTTCGGTGCGGAAGGTGTGGCCCAGTTCGGGGCCGAGGCCGAAGTAGTGGCGGAAGTTGTAGATGAGCGGGCTCCACTCGGCCGGGTCCACGTGCTGGGTGCCGGGGACGACGATGCACGGGTCGGCGTGCACCCGCAGGACGTCGGCTTCGACGATGACGAAGCCGCCGGACGTCCCGGGACGCACCCGTGCGGCGCGGGCCTCCAGTTGCAGCGGGCATTCGGCGACGCGCGGCGGCCCCACGGTCTCGGACGGCGCGGGCCGCAGTCCGGCGGCGGCGAACTTGTCGCGCTCGAACCGGAAGAAGCCCGCCTTGGCCGCGGGCACCGGGTCGCGTCCGGTCAGCGGCGCCAGCCGCTCCACGGCCCGCCACTGCTCCGGGCCCGGCACGTTGATCACCAGTTCGGGGCGCTGCTCGAGGTTGCGCGCGGTCTGCCCCTCGGCGCCGAGCCCGAGCACGACCGTCCGGCCGAGCGCCCAGGCCGACGACATCGGCGCGAGGTTGGCCGTCCCGTCCTCGTTCTCCGTCGACAGCAGGACGACGGGCGTGCCGAAGTAGAGGATGCTGGGCTCGATCGTGATGTGGGCGGTCTGCTCGGCGGCTGCGGCTTCCATGAGCCGCAGCGTAGGCCGCGATCATTTCGACGCCGGCCGAAGGATGCGCGCGCGGCGGCGGCCGGAGCGCCGTGCGCCCCGGCCGCCGTCCCCGCCCCGGCGGGGGTCAGCCCTCGGTGATCGTGTTGAGCCGCTCGATCGCCTCGACGTACTCTTCGATCAGGTCGTAGACGACCTGGGCGGCCGGCTTCACCTGGTTCATGGAGCCGACGATCTGGCCGACCGGGAAGGTGACCAGCTCGCCGTCGCCGGACCGGGCGATGCGCGGCAGCGCGTCGGCGATCAGCATGAACTGCATCGGCATCGGCAGGTAGCCGGGCGACTTCTCGCTCTCCCACGCCTCGGTCCACGCGGTCTTGAGGAACCGGGCGGGCTTGCCGGTCCAGGCGCGGGACCGGACGGTGTCGCGGGAGGTGGCCGCGAGCAGCTTCGGCAGCGCGCGCTCGGGGGTGTCGGCCTCGTCCACGGTCAGCCAGATGGATCCGGTCCAGACGCCGTCGGCGCCGAGCGCGAGGCCGGCGGCCATCTGCCGGCCGCGGCCGATGCCGCCCGCCGCGAGGACGATGGTGTCCTCGCCGACCGCGTCCACGACCTCGGGGATCAGCACCATCGTGGACACGTCGCCGGTGTGGCCGCCGGCCTCGGTGCCCTGCGCGATGATGATGTCCACGCCCGCCTCGACCTGCTTGCGGGCGTGCCGCGCGTTGGAGGCCAGCCCGCCGACCTTGACGCCGTGCTGGTGGGCCAGCTCCGCGACGTCCGCCGGGGGCGGGCCGAGGGCGCTCGCCAGCAGCGCGATCGGGTGCTTGAGCGCGATCTCGACCTGCGGCCGGGCCGTCTGGTCGGTCCAGCCGAGCAGCACCCGGCTCGCGCTCTCGGTGGACGGCTCGACGCCGTGCTCGGCGAGCAGCTCCTCCAGGAACCTGCGGTGCTCGGCCGGGATCATGCCCTGGAGCTTGCCGACCAGTTCCTCGGCGTCGCCGAGGTCGGCGCCCTCGTACTTGGCGGGCATCACCACGTCCACGCCGTACGGCTTGCCGCCGACGTGCTCGTCGATCCACTTGAGCTCGAGCTCGAGCTCCTCGGGGGTGAAGTACAGGGCGCCGAGGACGCCCATGCCGCCGGCGCGGCTCACCGCCGCGACGACGTCGCGGCAGTGACTGAACGCAAAGATCGGGTACTCGATGCCGAATAGTTCGGTGACTCGTGTCCGCACAGCTTCGACCCTAGGCGCGTCCGCACAAAACTGCAACAGGTTCTAGTTGACTAGAATTTCCAATCCCCGCAGACAGGCCGGTCAGCATGGGCAAGGTGCTCTAGAACACGTATCAGCGAGGGTGGAGGCATGCGAAGGCCCCGCGGCCGGAAGCGGCGGCGGGGCCCTGCAGCAGGTCGTTCAGCGGCGGCGCGACGGCAGCCGGCGCTGGCGGCCGTCGGACGGCGCGCGCCGCGGCTGCGGCTTGGCGCCCTCGGACGGCGGCACGACGGGAGAGTCCGCGGCGCCCGCGGGACGGGCGGCGGCGCGGGCCGCGAAGGAGCCGGGCGGGGCGGCGGCGGAACCCGGCGCGGGCGCTCCGGGCGCGCCCGGGGCCGGGGCGCCCGGAGCCGGTGCGCCGGACGTCGCGGAGGCCCCCGGGGCGCCGGGTCCGGCCGGGGGCGCGGCCGGGACCGCGTCGCCGAACTTGCCGTCGGGCCGGCGCGGCGCCTCGACCGGCGGCGGCGTCCGGTCGCGCATCAGCCCGAGCAGGCCGCCGGCCAGCAGCATCACCAGGCCGAGGAACACCGCGGCGGCCGGGACGTAGCTGCGCACCAGGTCGATCTGCAGGGCCGTCTTGTCCGACATCGAGACCAGGCCCCGCTGGTCCTTGTCCAGGGTGATCAGGTCGGCCTGCGCGACGAGCATCTTGCCCTTGCCGTCCGGCGTCTGTACCCAGCTGCGGATGTTCTCGCGCTGCTTGACCGGGATGCCGGTGCGCGGGTCGACCCACATCGTGTTGTAGGCCTCGGTGTAGCGGTCGACCTTCTGGTCGCCTTTGTCCGCGGGCAGCCCGAGCATGCTCGCCGGCATCTTGGTGTCGAGCGAGGCGGTCTTGGTCAGCGGGATCTGCTGGGTGAACCGGTAGGTCGCGAGGCCGTGCACCCGCTCGACGGCGCCGAACCGCATCGGCGCCTGCTGCTTGGTGGTCATGTCGAAGAACGGGTAGTCGCGCTTCTGCACGTCCCCGATCGGGAACAGCAGCCCGTACCCGGACATGCGGACGGTGCTGTCGCCCTCGACGTTGGCGCCGCAGCAGTTGACGAGGACGCCCGTCCGGCGGTCGAACGCGATCCGGAACTTCTGGATCTGCACCGGGGTGTCGGGCTTGGCCTGGTCGTAGATGTCGGTGGTGGAGTCCCAGACGGCGATCTTGTTGTTGCCGCCGTTGGCCCGCACGTCGCCGCGGATGGTGTTGTTGGCGCGCAGCGTGACGCCGTTCTTCAGCTTCAGGTCGGACTGGTCGAAGTAGGTGCTGTTCGGCGACTCCAGCCGGGTGACCTGGTAGCGGTTCAGCGGGGCCTGCACCACCTGGTCGGCCACGTAGAACCGGACCATGGGCGCGAGCGCGAGAAAGAAGGCGCCCAGGCCGATCAGGATCAGGCCGACCACCGGTCGCCGCATGAACACCTCCGGGACTGCGGTCCGTCTCCCCGGGCCGTGAGGCCGGAATCCGGCGTGCCCGGCCAGGCTACCGGACGTACCGAACCCGCCGTCCAATAGCACCGACCGTCATTGCGAATCCGAAGAATCCTCCCATATCGGCCAGGGCGCGGGGGCGTGGTCGGCGCATCCCGGCCGGGCCCGCCGGCAAGCCTCCCGGCGACCGCGTACCGGCCGGTAAGCTCCGCCTGTACTCCCCGTGATCCGTGAGGATGCCCATGGACTGGCCGGCAGCTGCCTCGGCGCCCGATCAGGACGGCCCCGCCGTCCCCGGCCAGGGCGCCGTGCCCGGCCGGCGCGCCGTGCCGGGGCACCGCGCCACGTTCGGCCGGTGCATCCGGCTGTTCAGCGCGTTCCGGCGCGAGGGCACCGACCCGGAGTACTTCTACGGCCTCATGGCGCAGGACACCGTCGCGCAGCTCAGCACGTACACCCGCCTGGACGGCGCCACCGTCATCGACGTGGGGACCGGGCTCGGCCGGTTCGCGCGCGGGCTTGAGGACGCAGGGGCGCGCTGCACCGGCATCGACCACGACATCAAGGAACTGACCGCACTCGGTCCCCCGGCACCGAACACGCTCGTCGCCAGCGCCCTCGCCCTGCCGTACCGGACGGGCTCGGTTGACGTGTGCTTCTCCTCCAATGTCCTGGAGCACGTCCCGGACCCGTGGCGGATGGCCGGCGAGATGGTCCGGGTGACGCGCCCCGGCGGGCTGGTGTTCCTGTCGTTCACCAACTGGCTGTCCCCGTGGGGCGGCCACGAGACGTCGCCCTGGCACTACCTCGGCGGCGACCGGGCGGCCCGCCGGTACGAGCGCCGCACGGGACGCCCGCCGAGGAACCGGTACGGCGAGAGCCTGCACCCGGTGTCGGTGGCGGCGGCGCTCGCCTGGGCGCGCGGCACCGCCGGCGTCGAGGTCGTGGCCGCGGTGCCCCGCTACCTGCCGCGCTGGGCGTCCGGGATCGTCCGCGTGCCGGGCCTGCGGGAGATCGCGACCTGGAACCTGCTGCTCGTGCTGCGGAAGACCGGCCCGTGAGACCGGCGCCGCCGCAGGCCGCCGGGCCCGCCCCGCCGCCGATCTCCGGGCACCAGGACGCGCTGGACGGCGTGCGGGCGCTCGCGGCGCTGGCCGTCCTGGCGTTCCACGTGGCGAGCGCCTCGGGGGCGATGACCCGGCAGGGCGGCTCCGGCTGGCTGTTCAACGGCGGCCAGGTCGGCGTGCCGATCTTCTTCACGCTGTCCGGCCTGCTGCTGTACCGCCCGTGGGCGGCGGCGGTGCTGGACGGGCGGGCGGCGCCGCGCGTCGGCGGGTACCTGCTCAAGCGCGCGCTGCGGATCATGCCCGCGTACTGGGCGCTGATCGTGGTCTTCATGGTCACGTCCGCGCGCGCGCACCTCGACGACCCGCCGACGTGGGGCTCGCTGCTGACGCTGACCCAGACGTACCTTCCGGACCCGTGGTGGGGCGGCGGCCTCGGCCCGCCCCGGATCGGGCAGACGTGGAGCCTGGTGGTCGAGGTCAGCTGGTACGCGCTGCTGCCGCTGACGGCGCCGCTGCTGGCCTGGTACGCCAAGCGGGTCCCGACGCGCGACCCGGGCGTGCGGGCGAAGCGGCTGCTGCGCGCGATCGGCGTGTACGGGGCGCTGTCGTTCGTCTACGTGGTCTTCATGTTCGTGCCGGACCGGCATACGCAGATGGGCCTGTGGCTGCCGCACTTCTTCGTTTGGTTCGCCATCGGCATGGCGATGGCCGTGGTGACGGTCTGGGCCCGGCTGGACCAGCGGCGCCCGGTCGCGGCGATGTGCCGGGCCGTCGCCGACTCGTGGGGCGCGTGCTGGGCGGCGGCGGCGATGCTGTACGTGGTGGCCGCGACCCCCGCGACCGGCCCGTACACGCTGCAGACGCCGGACGCGCTGTGGACGTCCGTCCTGCACCTGGTCGTGTTCGGGCTCGTCGCCGCCGCGCTGGTCGCGCCGATCGCGTTCGCGCCCGCCGGGCACCCGGTGATCGAGGGGGTGCTCGGCAACCGGGTGATGCGCTTCCTCGGCCGGATCTCCTACGGCGTCTTCCTCTGGCAGATGATCATTCTTCTGGGCTGGTACGACGCGGCGGACCGGATGTACCGGGGCCATGTCCTGACGGATCTCCCCCTGCTCGCGGCGGCGTCCATCGCAGCGGCGACGGTGAGCTACTACCTGGTGGAGAAGCCGGTGACGGCGCTGCTGCGCCGGCGCCCTCCCCGCGCCGGCCGCGGCGTCCGCGACGATCCCGGCCGGACGGTCCCGGACCCGGTGGCGCCGCGGGCGCGGACCCGTTCCCGGCGGGCCCCTGCCCGGGGGCGGCCCAGCTGAGCTCGATCCGGCCGCCGGACCCGCCGCCGGGTCCGCCGCGCGGCCGGGGCCGCCACAGCTCCACCGCGACCCGTCCGACGATCACCAGCCCGAGCAGCTGCGGCACGACGTCGCCGAGCAGGCCGTCCGGCTTGGACGGGTTGTCGAGCAGCCCGAACCGGTTCCCGGCGGCGAGGCAGCCCGCCCCGGCGACCATGGCGAGCACGACCGTCCAGGAGGACGCGAGGGCGCGCAGCGGCCAGGCGCGCCCGGTCCTGGCCCAGCCGCAGACGACCGCGACGGCGGCGGTGACGGCGAGGCCGGGGATCCCGGCGATCCAGCCGCCGAGCGCGGCGGCGAGGCCGATCGCGGCCCAGGCGGGCCAGCCGGTCCCGGCGACGAGGGCGCGGCCGGACGGCCCCGGTCCGCGCCGCTCCCGCGCGGGCCAGACCGCTACCAGCAGCAGGACGAGCAGCAGGTTGAGCCCGGCGACCACGGCGATCCGCTGCGACCGGTCGGGGGTGTAGGCGAGCCGGACGACGCCCTTCGTCCCGGCGGGGACGACCCAGCCCTGCTTCCAGCCGTCGAGCCGGACGGGCCGCAGCGCCCGGCCGCCGGCGGTGGCGCGCCAGCCGGTGTTGAAGTTCTCGTTCACGGTGAGGAACGAGGTCTTCGCGGCGTCGACCTCCAGCTTGCGGGAGCTCGATCCCCAGTCCAGCACTTTGACCGGCTGCGGCGCGTCCGCGTCCGTCCCGGCGGCCGTGCCGCTGCCGTTCGCGAGCGCCTGCGGGCCGACGGTGACGGTGTCGATGCGGTAAGCATCCAGCGGCACTGAGGTGAGCCGATTTTGCCCGGCCTTCAGCGGCGCCTGCCGGCAGGCGGCGAACCGCAGCGGCCGTCCGGCGAGCAGGTCGCCGAAGGTGCCGGTGGCCTTGGTCTGCACGGTCGTCCCGTCCACCCGGATCTTCGGGCCGTACCCGCAGGCGAGCCTGAGCGGGTAGTCCGACACGTCCGGCAGCGGCTTCACGCCGGGGATGACGAGGTCGGTGAGCTGGACGGGCCCGACCCGGTCGCCCTGGAGGAACGTGATCGTGACCCGGTCGGTGGTCATCGGCGCGAACGACAGCCGGCCCAGCCCATCGGACAAGGCCTCGCGGTACTCGCCGTTCTGCCCCTCGATCCGCACCCGGACCGGCCCGGACGCGCCGGGCGGCCGGCTCAGGGTGAGCTTCGACAGCCGCTTACGGCCCTTCCACTGGACGGAGATGGCGGGCGTCTTGTCCCGGTCGGCGGCGACCCAGGTGGTGGACGGGTCGCCGTCGAACGCCGACCGGGCCTGGTCGGCGGGGTGGTCGGACTGGACGGAGGTGGCGGCGACGAGGGGCTGGCCGGTCACGGCGGTGTACTGGGCGATCAGCCGCTCGTCGGTGAGGGCGGCGGTCCCGGTGAGCGGCGCCTTCCCGGCCACGGCCGAGGTGAAGGCGCGGTCGAAGCCGTCGCCCTCCTCGTCCCCGCTGGCCAGGCTCGGCGAGCACACCCAGCGGGCGCTGCCCTGCATGCATTCGGACGTGCCGCCGGGCGCCCGGCTCATCACGTAAGTGGCCTGGCCCTTCACCCCGGACGGCGCCGGCAGCGTGTACGTGCGGGTCGGGTGAACGCCGCCGATGCTCAACTCCGACACCCCGGCGCGGGCGAACGCGGGCACCGCCGGCTTGGTCGCCAGGCCGGTGATGCGCAGCTTCAGCCAGCGGCTCGTGCCTTCCGGGGCGCGCAGCGGCTGGGCGGCGGAGGTCTGCTGGACGTCCTGCTCGACGGTGCCGTTCTCGGTCTGCACCGCGACCCGCGCGACGGCCGGGCCGAGCGTGGAGTCCTGGTCGAACACGGCGGACAGGTCGCCGACGTCGCGGGGCCGGTCGAAGTCGATCCGCAGCCACTGCCCGACCGGCCCGTTCCAGCCGCCGGTCTGCCAGGAGGTGAACGGGTCGCCGTCCAGCGCCGCGTACGGCTCGGCGCCGGGCTTGCGGGAGTGCGGGATCGCGTCGTCGGCCGCCGCCGACGACGACGCGGTCACGTCCCGGACCCCGCCGCCGTAGACCACGCGGGTGGTGTACCGGTTCCAGCCCTTGTCCAGGACGTCGGTGGCCTGCCCCCGGTGCGCCTGCGTCAGCGTCGGCGAGGTCTGGTGCAGCTCGCCGTAGTTGCGCTTGAGCAGCCGGGGCGAGTCGGTCACGACGGGCTCGCCGCCCAGGTCGCGGGCGTCGTCGTCGAGCAGCACGGGCCCAGGCGGCAGCGCCCGGTCGTCGGCCATCGCCAGCAGCGACTCCGGCCCCCCGTACACGCGCAGGGCACCGGACGCCTCCGACAAATTCGCCACGTCGTCGGCGCCGGAGACCTCGTAGACCTCCAGCGCCGGATACCGCTGGTCGGTGGCCGACACCGCGTCGTCGACCAGGTCGCCGCCGACGGGCGCGCCGAAGGCGGCGGCGCGGCGGATGCCGGGCGAGTCGGCGAGCGCCTGGTGCAGCCGGGCGGGCCAGGCGCCGCGCAGCGTCTCGCGGCTCAGATCGTTGCGGACCAGCAGGTATCGCACGCCCATCCGGCTCAGGAACGCCGCCAGGCCCGGCGAGCCCTGCCCGGAGCGGACCTGCAGGTCGATCGCGTCCAGCGCCCGCGTGTACCCCGGCGACCCGGCCGGGACGAGCTGCCGCACGCCCCAGCGGGCCGTCAGCAGCGGCTGGACGATGTCGTCCATCGGCCGGCCCCAGAGGTACTCGCCGAACGGCGCCCCGGGCAGCGCGAGCACGCCCTGCTGCCCGGCCCGCGCGTTGATCCACGACGCCGCGTCCCGCCAGTACTGCGGCACCTTCGGAAAGGAACCCGGCCCGGTCAGCCCATTCGACACGGCGGTCGCGCCGATCCCGGCGAGTGCGACCAGTGCGATGGCGGGCACGCTCAGCACGGCGCGCAGCACGCCGCCGAGGACGGGCCGGCGTTCGGCGGCCAGGCCCCGCACCCGCGCGCGCGCCGGCTTGCGGACGGCCACGACGAGCAGATGCGCGAGCCCGAGCGCAAGCGGCAGCCGGACCACCGCGTCGAACTTGTGCAGGTTGCGCAGCGGCGCGAGCGGACCGTCCAGCAGGTCCCGGGCCTGCGCGGCGAACGGCCCGGGCAACTCGCTGAGATGGCCCATCGTGATGACCGCGACCCCGGCCAGCAGCGTGAGCAGCAGGAACGTCCGCTCCGGCAGCAGCCGGCCGAGCAGCCCGGCCAGCCCCAGCGCGGCGATCACGCCCGTGCACACGACCGGCAGCGCCCCTGTCGACAGGCTGTGCCCGACCGGCCACCAGATCTGCCCGTCGACGATCAGGTAGTTCACCCAGCGCTCGGCGCCCCGGAAGATGTTGATCAGACCGGTCGGCGCGGTCGTCGTGTCGGCCTTCTCGGTGTAGGTCAGCCACGAGAACCCGTACGTACCGGTCAGCAGCAGCGGACCCAGCCACCACGCCATCGCCGCGCCGGACGCCGCCGACCACCACGCCAAAAGCCGGACCCGGAACGACCCGCGCGGCCGCGTGACCAGATACACCAGCGGAACGATCAGCACCGCGACCGTCGCGGTCGCATTGATACCGCCGCAGCACGCGACCGCCAGCCCCGACCGCGCCGCCGCCCGCACCCGACCGCCTTCCCCGGACACCGCGGTCACCAGCGGCAGCACGATCCACGGCAGCATCGCCACCGGCATGTACTCCGAAGAGATCTGCCCGAGCGTCGCCAGCGCGTTCGGTGCCAGCGCGTACGCCATCGCCGCGATCAGCCGGCTCGTCGGCCCGCCGATCCCCAGCCGGCCCGCCAGCCGCCACGTCCCGGCGAACGCCAGGCACAGCAGCAGCGACGTCCAGAACCGCTGGGTGATCCACGGCGGCATCCCGACCAGGTGCCCGAGCGCGTAGAACGGGCCCATCGGGAACAGGTAGCCGACCGCCTGGTTCTGCAGCTGGCCGAACTGCTCGGCGTCCCACAGGTGCAGCGCGCGGCCGAGGAACCCCAGCGGGTTCACCGCCATGTCGATCTTGGTGTCGGCGAGGATCAGACCGGGCCGCGTGCCGAACGCCAGCGCCGTCAGCGCCAGGCAGCACGCCGCGACGCGCAGCCGCTCGCGCAGCAGGCCGGCGGCGTCCGGGCCGTCCGGCGGGCGCGGGCCGGCGGCGGGCGGACGCGGCGTGCCGGCGCGCGGCGGGCTCGCCTCTCCGACTGCCATGCTCGCCCCTTCTGCTGCCGCCCCTTCGCTGACGTTCCCCGGCGCGGCCTACTCGAGGTCGCCGCGGGCGGCCTCGCCGGTGGAGCGCGGCCGGCCGAGCAGCCGCTCGACGGTGGTCGCCTCGCGGACCTCGCGGACCTCGCCGGGTCCGGCGAGCAGTTCGTCGCGCACCGGGCCCTCCACCACGCGCAGGTGGACGTCACCGTACCGGTGCACGACCTGTGCCCGGTCATCGGCGGTGGACGACGACCCGGCCCGCACGGCCGCCTCGACCAGCTCCGCCATCCGCGCGGCGGTCCGCGCCCAGTCGAACTCGGCCGCCCAGGCCCGGCAGCGCGCGGCGACCTCCTCGCGGCGGCCCGGCTCGGCCAGCTCCTTGAGCGCGCGCTCCACCACCTCGGCGGGCTCGTCGTCCGGCCCGACGAGCCAGCCGGTGACGCGGTCGCGGACGGCGTCGCGCAGCCCGTCCACGTCGAACGCGACGGACGGGACGCCGAGCGCGGCGGCCTCGATCACGCTCAGCCCCCAGCCCTCGCCCTGCGAGGTGCTGATGTGCAGGTCGGCGGTGGCGACCAGGGCGGCCTTGACGTGCTCGGTCACGTAGCCGTGCGCGACCGCGACGCCGCGCAGGCCGCGCTCGTCGATCCCGGCGGCGAGCGCGCCGGCCTCCGGGCCCGTCCCGATGATGTGGAGGCGGAGCCCGGGATGCCTGTCGGCGAGGCCGCGGGCGAGGTCGAGGAGCAGGCCGAGCCGCTTGTGCGGGACGAGCCGCGTCACGCAGACCAGCTGCGGGTGCCCGGTGGCGACGGCGCCGTGCACCTCCGGCGGCGGGTCGGAGCCGTTCGGCACGACGTACACCGGGCCCGTCCACGCCAGGCGTTCCCGTACCGCGCGCAGCGTGGACGGCGACACGACCACGTAGGCGTGCCTCCGGTACGTCCAGCGGCTCACGGGCCCTTCCAGCATCCGCCCGATCCAGGCCATCCACGGCGGGAAGTGGACGCCGAACTGGGCGTCGTGCACGTGGTGGATCACGCAGAGCACCGGGACGCGGCGCGGCAGCGCCCACGGGGTGAAGAACGGGATGCCGTTCTGGCAGTCGATCACCGCGTCGAACCCGCCGCCGCGCCTGAACCGCCGCCGCAGCAGCCACAGCAGGACCAGCGGGTACACCGTGAACCGCCCGCCGAGCCGGACGACGTCGACGCCGTCGACGTGGGTCCGGCGGGCCTGCCCGGGCGCCCGGGACGTCACGTAGTGCACGCGGGCGCCGCGTTCCGCCGTCCGGCGGGCGATCTCCCACGCGTACCGCTCGGCGCCCCCGGCGGCCGGATGCCAGGGATCGCGCCAGTTCACGACCGCCAGCCTCAAGGGTCCGCTCATCCTTGCCCGGCGCTCGACGCGGACGGAAGGCCCCGGTCGGGCAGGGCGGGCAGCGGGCCGAAGACGGCCTCGGCCGGCGGCGCCGGGGCGGGGACCAGCGGGCCGGAGACGCGGGCGCGGATCCGGGCGAGGTCGATCAGGCACTGCAGCGAGTGCCGGCGCACCGAGAACGTCGAGCCTGGCCGGTCGCGCCACACGACCGGGATCGCGGTGACCGGCGCGCCGCGCCGCACGCAGTGCGCGAGCAGCTCGACGTCGAAGGAGAACCCGGTGGTGCGCAGGTCGCGGGCCGCGGCGCGGCCGAGCGGCCCGGCGAAGAACTTGAACCCGCACTGGGTGTCCTGGATGCCGCCGACCAGGTCGCGGACGATCCGGTTGAAGGTGATCGCGCCGAGCCGCCGGACCGGCAGCGCGTACCCCTCGACGACGGACGCCGCGTGCCGACGCGACCCGACCACCACGGTCCGGCCCTCGCGCAGCAGGGCGAGCGCGTCGTCCAGGGCGGCGAGGTCGGTGGCCATGTCGGCGTCCATGAAGCCGATGTAGGGGGCGCGGGTGGCGAGCAGCCCGGTGCGCACGGCGGCGCCCTTGCCGGGCCGGTCGCAGCTCAGCAGCCGCACCGGGACGGGCCCGCGCCAGCAGCGGACGATCTCCGCCGTCCCGTCCGTGCTGGCGTTGTCGACCACGATCACCTCGGCGCGCGCCGGCAGCGCGGCGAGCCTGTCGCTCAGCAGGTCCAGCCCGGCGGGCAGCCGGCCGGCCTCGTTGCGGGCGGGCACGACGACCTCGAGCAGGGCGGGACCGGGACGCCGGTTCCCCATCAGGTCACGCGGGTCAGGGGGCGCCGTAGTTGTACATCGGCTTGATGACCGGGTCCTTCTGGGAGGAGTTCGCGAGCTGCACGACGCCGAACGATGCTCCGGCGGCGAGCAGGACGCCGACGAGTGCGGCGATGGCGATGCGCATCAGGGGGCCCTTCGACTGTGGTGGGGGAGGCGGTCGGGGCTGCGGCTGCGGATACTCCCGAGTAACGGAAGGCCCAGAGTAGTGGCTGAGGCCAGGAATGACCAGAAAACCACCGCACTCGCCGCGATCCAGGCAACGATCACCGGCGCCGCCGGAACGTGGTCCTCGTGCACCGCCGCGGCCCCGTCGATCCGGTAAACGGCCAGGTCAGGGCCCGTCAGCACGGGGACGGCCCCGGTCGGGCGGTACCTGCCGGTCTCCGCGTCGACGACGACGTACCGGACGCCCTGGTCACGAAGCGTGGCGGCGTCGGGGTGCGCGGCGGCCGGGGCGAGAGCGATCGCCCGCGGGTCCTCGGCGGCGATAGTCGTCCGGCCGACGATCAGCGCGTCGTTCACGACGACCCGCCGGTTCAGGTAGCGGGGCAGCGGGTCGAGGACGCGCCGGCCGTGGTTCCAGGGGTAGCTGCGATACAGCGCCCACGGCAGCACGAGCACGTCCCCGGGCGCGGAGTCGGCAGCGATGATCTTCCGCGCGCGCGCCCAGTCGTCCGGGTAGTGGACGGCGCGCAGGTCGCCCGCCGCACCCCAGGCCAGGGTCGGCAGCAGCAGGACGGGCGCCGCGACCGCGCCGACCGCGACCATCGCGTACCGCGCGGTGATCGCCCGGTCGGCGGCGACGCCGAGACCCACCGCGACCACGACGGCCAGCGGCGCGACGTACTGCTGGCCGTCCCGCAGCACGGCGAACCCGGACCACAGCCCGACCGCGCCGCGCAGCACCGGTGCGGCCACCGCCCCGAGCGCCGCCAGGACGAACCCGGCGACGGCGGCGACCACGGCGCCCTTCCGCCAGTCGGGCTCACGGCACCACTTCCCGTACGCGAAGAGGGAGCCGAGCACGACGGCCAGCCAGAACCCGGCGAGGACCGGCGTCCCGTAGCCGCGCGGGACCGTCTCGCCGTTCCAGACGCCGCCGAGCGTCAGGAGGCTGCCGAGCACGCCGAACGGGGTGTCGGCCCGCGCCGCGAACACGTCGACCGCATGGCCGTTCCCCGGCACGCCGGCCGGGCGCAGCATTCCCGGCACCAGCCACGGCAGGCTCAACACGGCCACGACCCCGGCGACCCGCACCGCCCCCCGCAGCCGCGCCGACACGAGCGCGACCACCAGCGCCGCCAGCCCGGACACGGTCAGCGCCGCGAACCCGCCGATCGCGGCGGGGACCAGCGCGCGGACGAGCCGGCGCGTCCCGCCCTTCTCGGTCGTCCGGGCCGCCGACGCGACGACCCACGGCAGCGCCGCGTAGCCGAGCAGCAGCGCCCACTGCCCGAGCAGCAGCCGCTCGGCGACGAACGGGTTCCAGGCGTAGCAGACCCCGGCCGCCAGGCGCGGCAGCAGCCGCCGCGACGGCACCAGCGACGCCGCCGACGCGCACGCCATCACGAAGATCGCGAGCAGGAGCAGCTTCTGCACCGCGCCGGCCGGGATCACCGCGGCCAGCGCGGTCACGAACGCGTCGCTCGGCACCTGCCGCGGGACCGTCCCGGTCAGCCCGAACGTCATCGGCGTGAACACCGGATCGGGCGTGAACACCATGTCGTAGGACAGCACGAACCCGGGCGCGAGCCCCGGCCCGAGTGCCGCGAGCCCGAGCCCCAGCCCGGCCGCCCAATCCGCACGCCCCCCCATCCCGCCGCACGCTACCCGAACCCCGTTCACTTGCGGCGAGTCGTCGTCATGGACGCCGCCATAACGACGACTCGCCGCAACTCAACGAGTGGGGGTGGGGTCGGGGTCGCGGGGGAGGCCTAGGATGCGCTCGCCGATCACGTTGAGGTTGACCTCGGTGGTGCCGCCGCCGATCGACATCGCGCGGGACGCCAGCAGGTAGCGGGTCCAGCGCGGGCGCAGGCCGTCCTTCCAGCCGCCGGTCAGCGCGCCCTCCTCGCCGAGGAGCGTGAACCCGAACTCGGTCACCTGCTGCCCGTGCTCCATCGCGACCAGCTTGCGGACGTTCGCCGTCGCGCCCGGGTCCGTGCCCGAGAGCTGCTTCAGCGTGGCGCGCAGGCCGAGCAGGTTGAACGCGTGCTCGTCGCAGACGAGCCGGCCGATGCCGTCGCGGACGACCGGGTCGCCGTCCACGCCCAGCTCGGCGGCCAGGCTCAGCAGCTTCGGCACGTCCCCGCCGAGCTGGAACGTGCTGGTCAGCCCGACGCGCTCGTTGGCGAGGGTGTTGCGGGCGACGCGCCAGCCCTCGTTGACGGGGCCGACGACCCGGTCGTCCGGGACGAACACCCCGTCCAGGAACACCTCGTTGAACACCGCGTCGCCGGTGCACTCGCGCAGCGGCCGGATGTCGATGCCCTCGGCCGCCATATCGACGATGAAGTAGGTGATGCCGTCGTGCTTGGGCCGGTCGGGGTCGGTGCGGGCGACGCAGACGCCCCACTGCGCGTCGCGGGCCAGGGACGTCCAGATCTTCTGCCCGCTGATCCGCCAGCCGCCCTCCACCCGCTCCGCGCGGGTGCGCAGCCCGGCGAGGTCGGAGCCCGCGCCCGGCTCGGAGAACAGCTGGCACCAGACCATCTCGCCGCGCAGCGTCGGCGGCAGGAACCGCTCCTGCTGCTCCGGCGTGCCGTACTGGACCAGCGACGGGACGACCCACGCCGCGATCATCAGCGGGACCGGCCGCACGTTCGCGGCCTTCAGCTCCTGCTGGACGACGATCTGCTCCAGCGGCCCGGCGTCACGTCCCCACGGCTTCGGCAGGTGCGGCGTCACCCAGCCGCCCTCCGCCATCGCGGCGCGCTGCGCGAGCGGGTCCATCGCGGCCATCTCGGCGACGCGCCCGCGGATCTCCTCGCGCAGCGGCGCGGCGTCCTCGCCGAGCTCGATGCTCATCGGACGGCGGACGCCGCGGACCGCCAGCGCCGCCGCGTCCGCGCGGTGCCCGCTCGCCTTGCCGAGCAGCGCGCGCAGGGTGAGGGCGCGCCGGTAGTACAGGTGCGCGTCGTGCTCGTAGGTGTAGCCGATCCCGCCGTGGACCTGGATGTCGCCCTCGGCGCACAGGACGGCGGCGTCGGCGGCGAGCGCTCCCGCCACCGCGACCGCGTAGGCGCGCTGCTCGGGCTCGTCGCCGAACGACCGCGCCGCGTCCCAGACGGCCGCCCGCGCGCGCTCCACCGCGATGAGCATCCGGGAGCACTTGTGCTTGACGCCCTGGAACTGGCCGATGGGGCGGCCGAACTGCTCGCGCAGCTTGGCGTAGGAGACGGCGTCGTCGAGCGCGCGTCCCGCGACGCCGCACGCCTCGGCGCCCAGCAGGACGACGGCGAGGGCGCGGGCGTCGGGCGCGTCCAGGAAACGGCCGTCCGGGACGTCGAGGCCGTCGACCGCGACCGAGCCGACCGGGCGGGTGATGTCCAGCGATTCCAGCTCGCCGACCGTGACCTCGCCGCGTTCGGCGACCACCCAGCGGTCGCCGGCGGGCAGCAGGAACACGTCGGCGAGCGGCGCGCCCAGGATCGGTTGCACCGTCCCCGACACCGTGTTCCCATCGGCCTCCAGGCCGCCGGACAGGCCGACGGCCGCCTTGCGCGAACCGTCCGCGAGCCCCGCGAGCAGGTCGCCGCCCGCCCCGGCGGCGTGCAGGATCGCCGAGGCCAGGACGGTCGGGGTGTACGCGCCGGGGGCGAGGGCCCGGCCGAGCTCCTCCAGCGCGACGGCCTGCTCCAGCAGCCCGAAGCCCTGCCCGCCCGCCTCCTCGGGCAGGTGCAGGCCGAGCAGCCCCTGCGCCGCGAGCGCGGGCCAGAACCCGGTGTCGGCCTTGCGCGCCGTCTCCGGCGGGACGTTCCGCTCGGCGAACCCGCGCACGGACGCCGCGAGCGCCTCGTGCTCCTCCGTCAGCCCGATCGCCATGACCGCACCTCTCCGTCGGGGATCGGGGCCAGCCTATTAAGAGGTCAGGCCGCGACCTTCAGCTGCCCGAGGAACTCGTTGAGGTCCGGCCACGCCTTGCGGTGCGTGTTCGGCAGCGACGCGAACACCACCGCCGGCGTCCTGCGGCCGGTGTCGATCACCGCGGTCGCGACGATCTCCCCGGTCGCCCGCACCCCGGCCCGCTTGTAGGTCAGGTACGAGGCGATCAGCCAGCCCTTGTGCCCGTCCACGTTCAGCGCCTGCGACGCCAGCGGCGCCGACTTGTGCGGGAACGCGTAGTACTGCGACAGGTAGCCCTGCTCCGCCAGCGCGGTCGCCTTCTTGACGCTCCCCGGCCCCTTGTAGGCGCCGAGCAGCGTCGGCGGCAGCACGCCCGTGAGCAGCTGGCCGTACCAGAGCTGCTGCCCGTGCCGCTCGGTGACCATGATCTGCTGCCCCGACCAGCCCGGCGTGCTCAGCTTGTTCTTCTTCGTCGGCAGCTGCCACGGCGGGGCGAGGCGCGGGTACGACAGCCCGGACGCCGCGTCGGTCAGCCGGCCGAGGATCTTGCTCGCCTTGCCCGGGAACCGCTTCAGCGGCTTGTCCGCGGGGATCGTCACCTGCGGCACGTCGGGCTGCGCGGCGCCGCCCGCCGGGTTCGTCTTGACCGGCTTGTCCGCCGGCGCGTCATCGGTCCGGTGCGTCATGTAGTACACGCCGCCGGCCGCGAGGAGCGCGACCACCAGCAGGCCCACTCCGCCGATCAGCACCAGCCGGGACCGGCCGCCGCCCTCGTCGAACGCGTCGCCGGACGACCCGGGCGAGCCGCCGAGCTTGGCGTCCGCGGCGGCCTCGTCGGCCATCCACTCCGGCATCTGCCAGTTGCCGCTGCTCGGCTTGCCGGCCTTCGCCGGGCCCGCCAGCCCGACCTGGACCGCGGGCGTCTCGTCCGCCGGGTCCGCGCGGGGCCCGTCCTCGAACAGCGAGCCCTCCCAGCCGGGCGGCTCCTGCCCCTCCTCCTGCGCGGGCACGGGCGCGACGCGCACGTCGTCGGCGTCCGGCAGGGCGCCGCTCCCGTACACGGGCTCGGCCTCGCGCTCGTGGCCGTTCCCGGGCTCGGGGCGGGCGGCGGGCTCGCGCTCGCCGGCCGGCTCCTGCCAGGCGGCGGGCTCCTCCTCGGCCCCCGGCCGCCCCCAGGGGCCGGGCCGCTGCTCGCGGGCCGGCTCCTCCCAGGCCGCCGGGCCCCGGCGGACCTCGTCGTCCCGCTCGGCCGCGGCCTCCTGCGCGGAAGCGGGCTCCCGCTCCGGCGCGGCCTCCTGCTCCGGCGCGCCCGCGGCGGGGCCGCCCTCGACCTTGCCCCAGATGTCGTGCGGCCGCTCCTCGCCGCCGTCGGAGAAATCCGTGCGGCCGTGCGGTGCGGGCATGAAGACCTCCGGCACCTTCGGCTCGGAGGAGACCACCTGCGGGCCGGTCGCGCCCCCGGGCGCCGGCGGCCGGCCGGCCGCGTCGCTCTCGCTCATGTCGGTCCAGCGCACACCGCGCTCCCCCTGATCGGACATGCGGAACACGGTACGCGAAGATCATTCATTTCGTTCCACGGGTCATCACGCTGAGGACACATCTTCCTATCGCCTCAGTTCCGGTTCGCGACCCCGAGATCACCACCGGTGACCGCCGGATCGTCCACGAGCCGCTCCCTGGCCAGCAGGGTCGCGCCCGCCACGGCGCCCGGCATCGCGAACACCGCGCCGAGCGGGACGAGGAAGACCGCGAAGGTCGCTGCGCCGAACCCGACCGCCAGCGCCCGGTTCGCCTTCAGCCGCGCGAACCGCTCCTTGCGCGGCAGCCCGCGGCGCTCCAGCGCGATCGACGTCAGCTCTCCCGCCAGGTAGTACCCGGACACCAGGGCCGCGATCACCGGCACCACCGTCTGCCCGACCACCGGCAGGAACCCGGCGGCGAAGAACACCACCGCGAACAGCAGCGCCACCAGCCCGAGGATCAGCGCGTCCTTGACCGCCCGGCCGATCTGCACCGGCAGCGGGACGTCCGGCTCCGGCGGCGCGCCGCCCTGCGACTCCTCGACCCGCACCGCGATCGCCTCGTAGAAGGGGTCGCCGACCAGCAGCGTCACCGCCGTGAACGTCAGCACCGCGAGGAACACCGCCGCGCCGTAGATCGCGATCCCGGCGACGACCCGCGCCGACGTCCGCGCCGCGTCGGACCAGCCGTCCGCGAACGGCGTCACCCGGCCCGCGAGGTCGTCCAGGTAGAACGCCAGCGTCACCAGCCCCGCCGCGTAGACGGCCAGCACGATCAGCGCGGGGATCAGGCCGAACAGCCACCGCGCGGGGTTGCGCGCCGTCCACCCGATGCCGCGCAGCAGGTACCCGACCCCGTTGAACAGGTCCTTGAACGCCGGCGGCTTGGCCGCGACCTGCCCTGGGGCGGCCCGCCCCGGCGCGGCGGGCGGCTGCGGGTTCCACCGCGCGGGCTCGTTCGGGGGGTGGCTCACGCGCTCAGAGCCTAGAGCCTCGCCCCGGAGCGCCCAAGCGTTCGGGCCGAGCGCGCCGCCTCAGCGGACCGGCAGCCCGACGAGACGGGCCGACTTGTCCCACACCGCGCGGCGGAGCACCTCGTCCTTCAGCGGGCCCGCCGCCGGGATCAGCCCCGCGCCCGGGGTCGAGCTGTAGAAGCCGCCCGTGCGCCCCTCGTACTCCTCGTCCAGCGCCAGCTCGAGCGCCATCCGCGCGCCCTGCGCCGGCGTCCGCATCACGGGCGTGTGCGCCAGCAGCCCGCCGACCCGCTCGCTGCCCGGCAGGTCCCGGGCGAGACCGGTCGCGACGAACCCCGGGCACACCGCGTTCACCGTCACGCCGGTGCCGTCGAGGCGCCGCGCCAGCTCCTGTGCGAACAGGATGTTCATCAGCTTCGACCGCCCGTACACCCGCAGCGACCCGGCCGCCCGGTAGCTGCCCGGCTCCGCCATCCGCTCGACGTCCAGCCGGCCGGCGAGCCGGTGCGCCTCGGACGCCACCACGACGATCCGCGACGGCGCGCCCTTCTTCAGCGGCCCGAGCAGCAGGTTCGTCAGCAGGAACGGGCCCAGGTGGTTCGTCGCGACCATCCGGTCGAACCCGTCCGCGCTCTCCTTCGCCCGCATCAGGTGCGCGCCCGCGTTGTTGACCAGGACGTCGAGCCGGTCGAACCGCTCCTCCAGGGACGCCGCGACCCGCCGCACGTCCTGCAGCGCGGACAGGTCGGCGAAGAACGTCTCGATCCGCGCGCCCGGCACGTCCCGGGTCAGCTCGTCCACCGCCGCCTCCGCCCGCATCTCGCTGCGGGCCACGATCCCGACGAGGAACCCGGCGCGCGCCAGCCCGCGCGCGATCTCCTTACCGATCCCGGACGTCCCTCCGGTCACGATCGCGATCTCGTCCCTCATCCCCCCACCGAACCACCGCGCCGGACGCGCGAGCAAGAGGGGCATGTGATTTCTTGCACAAGCCGTGATGCGGCGGCGGGCCCGGCCGCCCCGCTCACCGGGACGGCCCCTGGCCCCAAAGTGGAACCGGTTCTACTATCGGTCGCCATGAGGTTCACCTACGCCGAGGCGATGACCGACCCTTCGTTCTACCTGCCGCTGGCCCGGGCCGCCGAGGCCGCCGGCTACACGAGCATGTCGGTCGCCGACTCGCTCGCCTACCCGCGCGAGTCCGACTCGACCTACCCCTACACCGCCGACGGCAACCGCGAGTTCCTCGAGGACAAGGCCTTCATCGAGACGTTCACGCTGATCGCGGCGATGGGCGCGGTGACGAGCACCCTGCGGTTCACCCCGTTCGTCCTCAAGCTGCCCGTCCGGCCGCCGGTGCTGGTCGCCAAGCAGGCCACCTCGATCGCCTGCCTCACCGGCGGGCGCCTCGGCCTCGGCGTCGGCGTCAGCCCGTGGCGGGAGGACTTCCAGATCATGGGCGTGCCGTGGGAGCGGCGCGGCAGGCGGATGGACGAGGCCATCGACATCGTCCGCGGCCTCGCCGGCGGCGGCTACTTCGAGTTCCACGGCGAGTTCTTCGACATCCCGGCGATCAAGATGACGCCGGCCCCCGCCGCGCCGATCCCGATCCTGATCGGCGGGCACAGCGAGCCCGCGCTGCGGCGCGCCGCCGTCCGCGGCGACGGCTGGATGCACGGCGGCGGCCCCGACGACCTCGACGACCTCATCGCCCGGCTGAACCGGATCCGGGAGGCCGAGGGCACGGCCGGCGACCCCTTCGAGATCCACGTCATCTCGCCCGACGCCTACACCCCCGACGGCGTGAAGCGGCTGGAGGACAAGGGCGTCACGGACGTGATCGTCGGTTTCCGCATGCCCTACATCAAGGGCCCGGACACCGAGCCGCTGGACAAGAAGATCGCGAACCTGGAGCGGTTCGCCGAGACCGTCATCGCCGAGGTGAACGGCTGACCGCAAAACGAGAACACGTTACAGTTCGGTCATGGACGCCCTCATCTGGCACGCCCCCGACGCCGACCACCCCGCCCGCCGGGCCGCCCGCGCCTCCATGACCGCGGTCGGCGCCGGCCGCCGGGAGGAGTGGCTGGCCCTGTTCGCCCCCGGCGCCCTCGTCGAGGACCCCGTCGGCCCGTCCTTCCTCGACCCGTCCGGCGAGGGCCACCGCGGCCCCGCCGGCATCGCCGCCTTCTGGGACTCCTTCATCGCCACCATCAGCGGCTTCCGCTTCGAGATCAAGGACTCGTTCGCCAACGGCCCCTGCTGCGCCAACGTCGCCACCATCACCACCACGATGGGCGACGGCTCCACCATGTCCATCGACTGCGTCCTCGTCTACACCGTCGACGACGCGGGCCTCATCACCTCGCTGCGCGCCCACTGGGAACCCGACCGCGCCATGGCCACCATCCGTCAGGACCCGTCCGCCGGAGGCAGCAGCACCTGAGCGATCGTCTGTTCCAGCCGCCGCACCGCCATGGACTCCCCCACCAGCCCCCGGACGGCGGTCAGCAACTGCTGCAACCCGCCGGGGTAGTCCAGGCACGTCCGGATGATCGCCAGCAGGTCCGCCTTCGCCTCCGGCGCCCTTGGCACGACCCCGGCGATATGAGGCGGCAGCACTCCGATCAGCCCCTCCCGGCCCCGCTCGCTGCGCAACTGGGGGATGTCGAGCAGATCGTCCGCCATCCCGAACAGCAGCGGCGCCGGAACCTCCACCCACGGCACGAACCCGTCGGCCGGAATCCGGCCCGCCGCCTCCTCACCGCCCCCCGGCGGGGGCGACACCCGCGCCGGGCGCTTTCCCGGCCGCGACCCCGGCACCATGATCCACGCGACGCCCGCAGTCTCCTTGACCTTGACATCGACCTGGTAGTACGCGTCCGGATCGATGAGCCCCCGCCCGTGACCGACCACGTCCTCATGCACCCGCGACGACACGATCAGCGCGATCCCCGTCTCGGCCTCCGCCACCGCCTCCTTCAACGGCGGAGCGTCCAGCAACCGGAACGCATGGGTCAAAGCCGTGCTGACGATGCCGTGCTCGTCCGCCTCCGCCTCCCCCACGTTGACCGCCACCCGCAACCGCATCTGCGCGGCCTCGCTCGCCGCCTCGTTGTGATGCCGCACTTCGGCCTGCAGCCTTTCGATCACCGTGGTGAGCAGCAGCTCCGTCCTGACATGCGGCGGAACGACGACCATCACCCCGTCGCCGCGGTCTTCGGCATAGCAGTCGTCCAGCCCTACCCCGGCGCCCTCCCGCAGGCACCGCCCGAGCCCCTCGTACATCGACCTGCGCACCCGGCGCCGCACCGGGTCCGTCCGGGACGCCGAGCTGAACCCCGCGACATCGCACAGGAAGAACGAACACAGCCCGCCCGGCCGCCAGCCGCCCGCCGCCGTCCCCGCCCTCTGGACCATGGGTCCACCCCTTTCACGCCGCTCCGGACGACCGCCCTACCAGGGTCCTCGACGGCCGCGGAGGTCGGCAAGGGCGCGGCCGAGGTTCGCGGTCGGTCCGTCCGCGTGCCCGTCGTCCACGGCGTGTCTTCGTCCATACGGCCATCAGGCGCCGGGCGGATCTCTATGATCGTCTCGTCGCGGTTAGGCTGTTGCCCCTGAGACTGGGCAAACCGCGACGCTTCTGATTTCCGGGAAAAGAGGGGGAGACGGCTGTGCCGAACACTCATGGCAGCGCATCAGCGTCCGTCGGGCGCACGTTCCCCTTTCTCTGGTCCAAGCCCAGCATCACCGAGTTGGACCGGCTCTCGTCCAGCAAGAACGAGATCCTGCGCGCCAGCGCCGCCTACTCCAGCGCCCAGCGCCGCGCCTCCGGCCGCGTCGTGGCCCACTTCGACAACAAGCTGACCGAGGACGACGTCCCCGGGATCAACGGGTAATCGCGACCGAGGAAACGGGTGACCGCGGCCGGGGAACGGCCCGGAGCCCGGAGGGAACGGGCTGCGGCTCAGACGCCGCCGGCGCGTGATCGCCGCCGGGCGACGCCGTCCCGCCGAGCGGGCGGGTGTCGCCGCGTTCCCCGGCCGAGGGAGGAAGGCCGCCATGCCGGGCACCCCCGAAAGCGCGCACGAATGGCCGTCCGCCGGCCTCGATGTCGCGGGGCTGGTCGAGGGCGGATGGCGCCCCGTCCCCTTCTCCGAGGTCGTGCTCAAGATCCACGGCCGCTGCAACCTGGCCTGCGACTACTGCTACGTCTACGAGAGCACGGACCAGACGTGGCGGACGCGCCCGCGCGCGATGCCGCCGGAGGTGGTCGCGGCCGCCGCCGAACGGCTGGGCGAGCACGTCCGCGCCCACGCGCTGCCGAACGTGACGGTCGTCCTCCACGGAGGCGAGCCGCTGCTCGCGGGCCGGTCCGCGATCGCCGCGGCCGTCGAACGGTTCCGTGCCGCGCTGCCCGCGTCGTGCGACCTCGAAGTGACCATGCAGACCAACGGAGTGCTCCTCACCGAGGAGACGCTCGCGATGCTCGACGCCAACGACGTCGGCGTGGCCGTCAGCCTCGACGGCGACCGCGAGGGGCACGACCGGCACCGGCGCCGCGCCGACGGCCGCGGCAGCCACGCCGACGTGACGCGCGGGCTGAACCGGCTCGCCGGCTCGTACCGGCGGCTCTACCGGGGCCTGCTCTGCACGGTCGACCTCGACAACGATCCGGTCCGCACGTACGAGGCCCTCATCGAGACGCGCCCGCCGCGCATCGACTTCCTCCTCCCGCACGGGACCTGGAGCGCTCCGCCGCCGCGCCGTCCCGCCGGCGGCGAGGCCACCCCCTACGCGGACTGGCTCATCGCGATCTTCGACCGCTGGTACCACGCGCCGCGCAAGGAGACCGGGGTCCGGCTGTTCGAGGAGATCCTCAACCTGCTGCTCGGCGCGCAGAGCCGCAGCGAGAACATCGGCCTGTCCCCCGTCGCGATGCTCGTCGTCGACACCGACGGGACGCTCCAGCAGGTCGACACGTTGAAGACGTCGTACCCGGGGGCGCCGGAGACCGGCCTCACGGTCTTCGGCAGCGGGTTCGACGAGGCGCTGTCGCATCCGGGCGTGGTCGCCCGGCAGATCGGCATAGCGGCGCTGTCACAAACGTGCAGGACGTGCGCGGTGCGCGACATCTGCGGCGGCGGCGCCTACGCGCACCGGTACCGGGAGGGCGACGGCTACCTCAACCCGTCGGTCTACTGCCCCGACCTGATGGCGCTGATCAGCCACATCGGACGCACCGTCCAGCACGATCTGGCCCTCGCGACGGCCGCCGCGCCGGGCGGCTGACCGATTCCCCTGCCGCTCTCGGTCGTGCGGGCGGACAGGCCGGGCGCGCCGGGCGGGCTCACAGGGCGGTGGGTTCGATGTCGCATTCGAGGGGCTCGTTCCGTTCGGCCGCGCGCACCTCCGGATGGTCCGCGCCCAGCGCCTGCCTGAGCGCGGCCAGCGCCGGATCGGAGACCTCCCCGTCCTCGCCCATGGCGGCGCGAGCGCGCGCCAGGTTCAGCTCGACGGCGAGCGCGTGGGGATGCCGCTCGCCGAGGCAGGCGATCATCTTCTCCCGGGCGCCCGACAGCAGCCGGGCCGCGGCCTCCGGCTCACCAAGCAGGTAGTAGTCGTTCGCCAGGCCGACCGTGGCGCAGAGCGCGTAGTAGTGGTCCGGGCCGAGGACCCCGGCTTCGAGGTCCGCGAGGGCCGACTGGTCGCTCTCCTGCGCCGCGTACACCTCCGCCAGCCGCCGGAGCACCACACCGCGGTCGATGGCGCACACCTGGACGAAGGGGTGCCCGTTCCCCATCACCCTGCGGTAGCCGTCCAGCGCCCGGTCGATGATCGGCAGCGCCTCCTCCGGGCGTCCGATCGCACTGGTGGCGAGCGCCAGGCAGACCCGGCTCGCGAGCGTGTTCGGATGCTCCTCGCCGAACCGGCGGACGTGGGCGGCGAACGTCTCGGTGGCCAGCCGGTGCGCCGCCTCGGTCCGGCCGAGCTTCCGCAGCGTCCCCGCATGGCTCATCTTCGCCTGCAGGACCAGCGCGTGGCCGGGCGCAAGGACGGGCCGCAGGTTGTCCAGGCTCTCCGCCTGGATGCGGTGCGCCTCGCCGTACCGTCCGAGCGCGTGCAGGTCCCGCGCGAGGTTGTGGGTGGTGCGGAAGCGCTGCCGGTAAGGCTGGCGCTCGCCGCCCCAGACCTCCTGGTCGATCTCGTGCGCCCGCTGGAAATCGCCCAGGATCCGCAGGTCGAGGGCGAGGTTGCCGGCGGCGAGCTTGGTGTCGCTGTGGGCGTCCCCGTGGATCCTGCGCCGCCGGCGCCAGGCGTCGAGGTCGATCTCGTAGGCCCTGCGGAACTCGCCGCGGAAGCGCAGGTCCGCGCCGAAGCCGTTGGCGGCGAACAGGGTCTGGATGTTGTCGGCGCCGTACTTGCGATGCGTCCGGGCGAGATTGTCCTCGCTGAGATCGGCGGCGGCGCGGTTGTCGCCGAGGCCGCGCAGCGCGTTCGCCAGGACCCGGGAGATGTCCAGGACGTCGTCGTCGTCGGGTCCGTACCGGTCGCGCCAGCGGTCCAGCGCGATCTCCGCCAGCCGCCGGCTGCCCTCGTACTCCCCGGACTGGTAGAGGAACTTGGCCTGGTCGATGCCCACGTACCGGATCCGCGGATCGTCCGCCTCGAACACCCCCGACGGGATGACGTGCGGGGTGATCTCGGAGCGGCGCTCCCAGGTCGACTCCTCCTCGGGCTGCTCGGCCGGGGTCGCCTCCTTGAGGAGGCCGTGGACGCAGGCCCGGACGCGGCGCCGGCCGTCGTCGCCGAGGCGGTCGTCGAGGATCGCCCGGACGAGCCGGTGCACCTGGAGGCTGCCCGGTTCCTCGTCGAAACGGGCGAGGGAGAACCGGGAGATGTCGCGCATCGCGCCGCGCAGCCCGGCCTCGTCGGCGAGCAGCGCGGCCAAATCGGCGGGCAGGTCAGCGGACCGTCCGGCGGTCAGCAGCGCGCAGGGCACCGGTTCCGGGTCGAAGACGGCCCACAGCTCCAGCAGCCTGTCCGCGACGGGGTTCTCCGCGCGGAGCAGGTCCAGGTTGAGGCTCACGCCCGCGGCGAGCGGCCCGGGCAGTTCCTCCGCCCGGTCCCCCGCACCGAACTCGGTGAGCCGGCTGTCGAAGAGCCGCAGGTACTCCTCGACGGTGCCGCCGGTGACGACGTGCCACGCGGCCGCCTGCCAGACCGCGAGGGGGAGGTCCCCGACGCGTTCGGACAGCAGGTCGGCCTCGGCCTCCGACAGCCGCGGCACCCGGCGGCGGAGCAGGGCGATGCTCTCGCTCCGCTCGAAGACGCCGACGTCGACGACCGAGGCGTGCCGCTCCCAGCCGCGGTCGCGGGACGTCACCAGGACGTGGCGTCCCGGCCCGAGGCCGGTTCCGCCGGCGTCGACCGAGAGCGGCGTCAGCGGGACGACCTGGTCCGGGTCCTGCGCGTTGTCGTAGATGAGCAGCCAGCGGCCGTAGGGGCGGCCGTCGCGCAGCGCCCGCAGGACGCCGTCCACGGTGTCCTTGATGTCGTCGCTCATCGGCATGCCGAGCTGGCGTGCGAGCAGAGCGAGGGCGGCGCGGGCCGAGGTCGTCTGCTCGGCCGGGACCCACCACACCAGGTCGTAGTCGCCGGCGTGCCGGTAGGCGTACTCGACCGCGAGGTTGGACTTGCCCTCCCCGCCCAGGCCGAACTCCGACTCGGGCAGGAGCGCCGCCATCCCGTCCCGCAGCGCCGCCCGTACGGCGGTGAGGAGGCGGTCGCGTCCGGTGAAGTCGGGATTGCGGGCGGGCAGACCAGTGCGGAGCACCGGCGGAAGCGCGGGGCCCGGACCCTCCGGCCCGCCGGTGGCCTGGAACACCTCCACCCGGTCGGCGCCGGGCCCGCCGGACGGGTCGGGCGCGCCGGCCGCCGAACCGGCCGCCAGCTGCCTCGCCACCTCCCGGTACTGCCCGCCGAGGCCGGCCAGCGCCGGCGCCGCGACCTGCGCGAACGGCAGGTCGGGCGGGAGCCGCACGTCGCCGCGGCCGACCGCCGCGAGCAGCGCCGGGAAGTCCAGCGACGAGCCGATCCGCTCGCGGACGACGTCCCACACGGCCCGCAGCACCTGCTGGACCTCGCGCCTGCGCATGCCCTGCAGCAGGATCTCCCGGACGCCGTCGTGGAACTCGTAGGCGATCTCCTCCTCGCCGCCGTCCGCCGGGCGGCCGACCATCCGCAGCAGCCCGCTGAGGAACACCTCGGCGAGGACGGAGGACGAGGAGGACGGCAGCATCGCCCGCTGGACGAGGCGCATGACGGGCAGCCGCAGCGGCGCCGCCGCCAGGTAGGTGGCGAGCTTGAACGCCGCGGGCGACGACGACGCGCGGAACTGCTTGACGCGCATCTCCGCCGACATCGCCTCGTCCTCGGCGGGCGGCGCCTCGGCCACCGGACGGCCGGTGAACAGCGCCGCGCCCATGATGTCCCGGCCGCCGTGCGCGACCAGGTTCGCCCACGAGCGCAGCCACCGCTCGCTGAGCTCGACGACCGGGATCGGGACGCCGAGCGGGCGGCCGTCTGGCGGCTGGAGGGGCGCCCGGGCCACGGTGAGCCGCTCGTTCGGCAGCGCCGGCCCGGACGCGCCGAACCGCACCGGTTCGATGGCCGCGGGAGTCCGCCACCACAGCCGCTGCGGCAGCGGCTGGGCGATCGCGACGGTCCCCGTCCGGCCCCATCGGCCGAGCAGCGCGGCGGCGCGGCCGTCCCGCCAGGCCGCGCCGATGCAGTCGCTGACGACCAGGATGACGCGCCGGTGGCTCGGGTCGACGAGCTCGTCCGGGTCGCGGTCCGCGCTGACCCCGAACGCCGACCCGGTGCGCAGCGCCAGCCGCTCGCCGCCCGTGTCCATGTACCAGGTGCGCAGGTCGCGGAACGCGCCGAGCTGCTGGAGCAGGGTCCGCAGCTCCTCGATGGTCTGCCGCCACACGACCATGGACGGCCCGACGTCCGCGACCAGGGCGAGGTCGTGCCGGCGGTCCCGCGCGGGGACCATGACGGGCTCGCACACGCCGGTCTCGGCGATCCGCTGCGCGGTCGCGGTCTCGTCGAGGATCTCGCGGGTCAGCGACGGGACGGTCGCGCGCAGCGGGCGCAGCGCCCGCGCCAGCGGCAGCGTCCGGGAGATGGCCGGCATCGCGGGCATCCGGACGGGGAACGACGCGGCCGGCACCTCCTGGCCCGCCATGTACAGGGCCGCTTCCGCGGGGCGCGGCGGCGGTGGCTCCGGCCCGGGCGGCGTGGACGGCTCGGCCGGGCGCGGCGACGCCGGCGGGTCGGCGGGCGTCCCGTCCGGTCCGGCGGCACCGGACGGGACGTGGTGGGCCGGGCCCTCGTGCGTCCGGAACCAGCCGGCGAGCCAGAGCGCGTCCGCGATCTCCACCGCCGTCGGCTGCGGGTCGAGCGCCTGCAGCGCCTCGACGAGCCGGCGGATCATCCCGCGCCGGGCATCTCGATCGGGCGGAGCACCGCCTCGAGGATCTCGTTCAGCTTGCCGTCCGGCGGCCTGCTGCCCGAGGTCGCGAGGTACACGGCGTTCAGGAGCTGGTCGGTGGCGAGCGCGCCGTCGGCGCGGCGGGCGAGGAACAGCTCGATGAGCTCCTCGCTGCCCGCGCGGGCGTCCGCACCGAGATGCGCCTCGATGATCTCCGCGAGCCGGTCCCGGCCGGGCGGCTCGATCATCAGCCGGACGCACCGGCGCAGGAACGCGGGCGGGAACTCGCGCTCGCCGTTGCTCGTGATGATGACGATCGGGAAGCTGGTGCAGCGCACATCGCCGTGCTCGACCGGCACCCGCGGGCCGCCGTCCTCGGTCATCACATGGATGCGCGCCTGCTCCTCGGGCAGCCGCTGCAGCTCCGGAATGGTGAACCGGCCCTCCTCGAACACGTTGAGGAGGTCGTTCGGCAGGTCGATGTTGCTCTTGTCGAGCTCGTCGATGAGCAGGACGCGGGGCAGGTCGCCGGGCAGCAGCGCGGTGCCGAGCGGACCGAGCCGGATGTAGCGGCCGATGTCGGGCGGCTCGGCGGTGTCGGCCCGCCCGCCGGCGCCGCGCAGGCTCGTCTCGTGGAGGCGGCCGATCGCGTCGTAGTGGTAGAGGCCGGTCTCCAGCGTGGTGTTGCTGGTGATCGACCAGTACAGCACCGAGCCGAGACCGAGCTCGTAGGCGACGTTGTAGGCCAGGGTGGACTTCCCCGACCCGGGCTTGCCCGTCACCAGCAGGGGGCGCCGCAGCAGCACCGCCGCGTTCACCCTGTCGACTATCGACTCGTCCGGCCGGTAGGAGATCGCCTGCTGCTCCTGCCGCCCGCGCCCCCGGACGGCGTCCTCGGGGCTGAACCGGCGCCATGGCGGGGGCGGCGGCAACCGGCGCGCGCGATCGTGCGGCAGACCGTCGCCGCGGTAGATGCGCCAGTCGCCGATCGGGTCGCTGGATTCCGGTTCTGTCGTCATGGCGGCCTTCCGGTGCTATGCGGGGGGTCGGAGCCGGACGTACGGCTCGGGAATGCGGTCGGCGTCGTCGAACACCAGCGTCAGGTGGAGCCCGAGGTGGTCCGCCCCGGCCTCCTCGGCGCCGGCGGACAGCGCCTGGCGGCGCAGGTCCATCGTCCGCCGGGGCAGCTTCATCAGGTCGGCGGCCAGCAGGTCCTTGACCTCGCGGGCGAACCGGGCGGGGTCGCGGCCGTCCCGGCACCAGGCGATCACCGGGGTGCCGGACAGCAGCCCGACCCAGTGCTCGTCGGGCTCGTCGCTCGCCGCCCAGGGCGGGAACGCGAGCGCGAGGACGGCCGGCGACTCCGACAGCTTGGAGAACAGCTCCTCCTGGTCGTACTCGCCGCGCCGGGTGACCAGGCAGACGGGCGCGTCGGCCGAGTTGCCGCGCAGCACCGACCACTTGTGCCGCCAGTCGTGGTGGACCGCGGCCAGCCGCATCCGGTCGAGGCTGCGCACCACCACCGGGTACTTGATCCCGATGCGGTGCTCGAACCCCGCGATCTTGATCTTGGAGTCCTCGACCGGGTGGCCGAGCAGCGGGCGCGGCAGCACGAACTCGACGGTGAGGTCGGGGGTGGGCCGGTCGAGCACCGAGGTCTCCGCGGTGAGCAGCCGCTCCAGCAGTTCGGGGATCCGGCTGAGCGGCAGCGCCTCGTCACTGCACTGCAGCGTGCTGCCGGGTTCGCGGTCCACCTGCAACCACGCCGTGACCAGGTACCGGTCCGCCTCCAGCGCGTCCGGCGTGCACGCGATGATGAGGTAGGTCTCGGACGGCTCGGGCCGCGCCCGCGCCTCGACCTCGGCGTTCTGCCGCTGGTAGAGCGCGCCGTCCACGCCCTGCAACACCGCCTGCCGGCGCACCCAGTCCCGGATGGCGGGCGCCGCCGGCGGGGCGGCGGACCGCGCCAGGTCGTCGGCGAAGATCAGCAGCGGCGGCACCCCGTCGGGTCCGGCGGGGATCTCCTCGAGCAGCGCGACGACGTCGTGGAGGTCGCGCATCTCCCGGTCCAGCAGCGGCCACGCTGGGCCGACGGCCCGCCGGTACAGCACGGGGAACCGGCCGAGGTGGGTCAGCCCGGTGTCGAACCGCTCCAGCGTGGTCATCAGCTGGTGCAGCTCCCGGCGGGCCTCCTGCCCGAGCCAGGGTTCCGGGACCAGCTCGCGGACGAGATCGCGGAGCGCCGCCACCGAGAGGCTGTTCTTGTAGAACCGCTCCAGGTTCCGCACCAGCGCCTGCGCGGCTCCCGGATAGTTGAGCAGGACGTCGACCAGCGCCCACACGTCGAGCCGGTCCTGGTCGTGGTGCTCGAGGGGGAGCCGGTGCCCGAGATCGCGCTCCAGGGCCGCCAGGAGCACCTCGCGCCCCCGCCGGGCCTTCATCCCGTCGATCCGCAGGACCGCCTCGACGAGCCGATGCTGGTCATCGACGTGCAGCGACGTGATCAAAGCCCCGTGCCTCCGCCCCAGGCCCCGCACGCGGCGGATCATCCCGCCTGGCCGGCCATCCGTGTGCGCCCGAGAATCAACCGACACACTATGACGGAACCAGGCCACCCGAAACCGCGTCACCTGACACACTTCGGCCAAGAACCGGCCGCGATGCCGTCCCGGGGAAATGGCCGATCAGCGTCCGCCGGCGCCCACCGCGCCGACGTCCTCTCTCTGGTGAATCGGCACGGTACTCCCAGGCCAGCTTTCCAGCTCGGGGAGCGAACCCGAGTCCCCGCCATCGGATCTCGCCGGCGCCATCCACGCGACGGACGCTCGCCAGATCCTGCCCACCCCCTTTCCGACCCGCCTGGCGGAGGCCAGGAACGCGACGACGGCGAGGCCGGCCCAGGCGGCGGTGAACTCGAAGATGCGCAGCAATACACCCAGGAGCACCACCAGCAGGTCGCAGACCTCCTTGAAATAGAGCACGATCAGGACGATCGCGAAGGCGGCGAACACCGTGCGGATCATGAATGCGGTCCCGGGGATTCCGACCGAGTCGATGATCCAGCCGCCGCTGAGGGCTCCCAGCGCCACGGCGCCCACGCTCAGGAAACGCGTGATGCCGGTGATACGGCCGAGTTCTCTGGGAAAGGCCTTCGCCTGGTGTGCCCTGAGCGCGACATTGATGTACGCACCGATCACGCTGCACACGCCCCAGGCGCCCAGCCCGATGACGGGATCGTGATGCCTCGTCGCCACCCATACCAGAGGGAACCAGAGAACCGCGCAGAGCACTACCGAGGCGCCGGGGCTGGTCAGCCGGAGAAGCCAGGATGAACCGATCGCGCCGAGCAGACCTCCCAATCCCGAACAGGAGAGCAGCACACCGACCACATAGGCCGGCAGGCCTTCCCGCTGGGCCAGCAGTATCTGCAGCAGCACGATCACCTGGAAGGAGAAGTTCGCCAGCACGCAGACGGCGAGCACCGCACGCGAGAACGAGTCTCGCACGAGCAGGGCGAACGCCGGGCGGAGCGCACGGATCGCGCCCCCCACCGCCACCGTGGCCACGGGGCCGGGCGGCCTCGCCAACTCGCCGACCGGAGCGCCTTCCATTCTTTCAGCGACGCCCTCCCGGCTCAGGAGCCGCTTTTTGACCACCAAGGTCATAAAAGGAAAGAAGGAGGTGCATGCGTCCACAAGCCAGGGCATGACCGGATTTATGGCGAGCAGCATGCCGCCCAAGGGGCGGCCGAGGAACATCGAGGCGTTGAGTTTGGCCTCGTTGGTGCCGATGGCCGCGTTCAACGACTCCTCGCCGACCAGATCGGGCACCGCGGCGATTTCCGCGATCTCATAGAAGACGGCGCATGAACCGTCGATGAACGCGGCCGCGATGAGAAAGTAAACAGGATCTTCCAGGAAGAGCAGGCACAGACAGGTGGCCAGGGCCGAGATGATCCGGACCAGCTGACTCGCCAGCATCACTTTTCGACGGTCGATCCGGTCGACCACCACCCCGGCCACCACATGGAGCAGCAGCCCCGGGACGACACTGGCCGCGGTGACGTAACCAGCGGCGATCGGCGACCGGGTCAGGAAGAGCGCGAGCAGCGGCCCCGCGGCGGCCACGCCCATCGAACCGAGCTGCGACACCGCGGACGCCGTCGACAGAATGGCGAAGTCGCCGCGCCAGCCTCCGCCACCGGAAGGGGTTCCGGATTCCGGCGCGCCGGACTCGCTCTCGGCACCGGATGGCACGGTGGTCACCGATTGCCCTCCCTGACCTCCACGGCAATCGGCATCCGACGGTGTACTAATAGACAACGAGTATCAACCCGGATAAAAGCCGCAAACCAGACAGACGTGAGCATTAACTACCTGAAGGTTATCAAAAAATTTACATCGGCACTCCAAGGCCACTTAAAGTCCTGTCCACATCCGCTACCACGACAAACGGGTATGCAGGGGCATTGAAGGAACGACAATGCCGCACTTTCATTGCGGCAAGTGATCACTTTGCTTCAGAACGCGATCACCCGCATGCCGGTCACGCCGTGCCGGTGAGGGCCCGCTTGGCGATGAGGGCCTCGCGATTGCGGCTGTCCTGGCCGAGGACGTCCTCGAGCACCGCGCGGGCGGCACGCGTCCGCCCGGACCGCCAGAGCGCCTGCCCGAGCGCGGTCTGGATCGACAGCTCGTGCGGCAGCCGGCTCGCCGCGGCCTGGAGCTGCCGCACGGCCGCCCCCGCGTCGCTCGCCAGCAGGATCCGGCCCGTTCCGGCCAGCAGCCACCCGACACCGGCGTTGTCCGGGACGGCCTCGCAGATCGTCGCGGCCTCGCGGTAGCGCGAGATCGCCGTCGAGGCGTCCCCCTGCTCGTAGGCGATGTCGCCGAGGAAGGTGGTCGCGGCGGCGCGGACCTTCAGGTCACCCTCGCCGCAGGCCCGGACGGCCGCGTCGGTATGGCGCCGGGCGAGCTCCGGATCGCCGTCCAGGAGCGCCCGGTGGGCCTGGCGCAGGCGGATCGACGGGCCCGGGCGCCGGATGGGGACGGCCCTGCCGCCGAGCCTGCCGAGCGGCTCGATGAGCCGGGGATGCTGCAGTTCGTGGTAGCGCTCCTGGCCGCGCAGGCGCGCCCGGATGAGGTGGCGGTCCTGGACGGCGTCGACGACCGCCTTCGGCACGTCGTCCCACAGCCGCGCTTCGAGGACGCCGGCACGCCCCCGGGGCCCGCCGAACACGCCGCGGAACCAGGACAGGACGTGCTCCGGCGGAAGGCTGTGGTCGGCGGCGATCGTGGCGAGGCTGTGCGAGCAGAACTCGGCGAGCACCCGGTCCACCTCGCCGTGCAGCCGTTCCGCGGAGATCTCGGCGTCGCCCGGCAGGCCCTCCGACAGCAGGACGCAGACGAGTTGCAGCAGGGCGGGCTCGACCCGCGACGTCGTCTGGACGCCGCCCGCCGTCCGGACCGTCCGCAGTTCCCGCACCAGAGCCGCGGCGAGGTCCTCGGCGTTCCGGCCGGCACCGCGCAGCAGCGCGCCCGCCGCCTCGTGCGCCGCGCCGGGCGTCAGCGGGCCGAGGGAGCACATCGCCGGCGACGGCTGGCCCAGCCGCGCGGCCAGTTCGAGCGCCTCGTCGACGGCGTCGTCGCGCACGGCCAGCAGCAGATGCAGGTCCGGCTCCTCCTTCATGAGGGCCGTCAGGTCGTCGAGGAACGCCCGCCGATGCCGTTCGTGCCGGGGCGAGGTCCGCAGCAGCGCCTCCGCGCCGTCGATGGCGGCGAGGGTCGGCAGCCGTCCGCCGAGGCGGTCGAGCCGGCGGTGCTTGCGCAGGAACGGCCCGATCGGCAGTTCGGAGATTTGTATCGGTGACGCCCGCGGGTACCACGACCCGAGCACGGCGAGGCGGAAGTGGTTGTGCTCCGGCAGCGCCGCCACCGGGAACGCGGGCCGGTACGCGACATGCGCGACGGGCAGCACGTTCGCCCCCTTGTCCCGCAGTTCCGGCACGACGCCCGCGCGCAGCAGCGAGGTCTTGCCGACGCCGGCGCCTCCGTGGAGCACGGTGAGCCGGCTCTGCGCCCACGTCCCCCGGACCTCGCCGGTCTCCCGGGTCCGGCCGCGGAAGGCCTCTCGATCGGGCTCATCGAACGCGCGGCGACCGGCGTCGGCACGCGGACCGTAAGGATGAGCTGGCGCGATCATCGTTCCGTCCCCAGGAGCGGATATCCGCTGGAGAGCTTCGGCGACATCGGATTCAGGATGCCCAGGTCTGCCGAGAATAACGCACCGCCGTTCCGCCCGGCGCCGAATGCGGTGAACGCCCTCGCCCCATCACCGTTCCGATCGCCCGGGACGGCCTTCGGCCGCGTTCACCGGCTCATACGCCGCGAAGAGCACTCCGCTTGGGGGCGAGCCTGTTGTCGAATCCGCGGACGGCCGGGTTCTGCCGGGACACCTCCATCGCGGCCCGCCGGAGACCGGGTGCGCTGGAAAGGGCCAGGTCGGTGCTCGGAAGCCGGTCGGTAAGGCGGAAGGAACCTTCCTGCATCAGCGTCTCCTCCAACGTCGACACCGCGGAGCCACATCCACGCCGCCGCATGACGGTATGGAGTTCGTGACCATGGTCTCAGAAAGCCGCCCGCAAAGCCATAGGACGGATGCCGCCGCCATGCGGACCGAACACAATCGCGATGAAGACGTCCGAAAATGGCCTCATGATCCGTGTGTCACCTGACACAGACTGGTACGAGCAGCCTCAATACACTATCTTCATTGACGGAATTACTTGACCACGACGTGATGCGGCGTGTCCGGTGGGGGCGCGGGCGTGGCGCAGGGGGATCGAGTGACCAACGCACAGCCGGATTCATCGTTCGCCACGGATCGCGTGCCCCAGATCTGGGGCAAGGTTCCCCCGCGGAACAAGAACTTCACCGGCCGGACGGATCTGCTCGAGCGGCTACGCGGAGGCCTGGCCAACCGGGTCACGGCGGTCGTTCCGCACGCGCTGCACGGTCTCGGCGGTGTCGGCAAGACGCAGATGGCGGTCGAGTACGCCTACCGGTACAGATCCGCGTACGACCTCGTCTGGTGGATCCCGGCCGACCAGCCCGTCCTGGTGCGCTCCTCGCTCGCCAGCCTCGCGCAGCCCCTCGGCCTCCCCTCGGCGTCCGTGAGCGGCGTCGAGGACGCCGCGAACGCCGTCCTGGACGCGCTGCGCCGCGGCGAGCCCTACACCAACTGGCTGCTGATCTTCGACAACGCCGACGAGCCCGAGGAGCTGACCGAGACGCTCCCGCAGGGCCCCGGCCACGTCCTGATCACCTCGCGGAACCACCGCTGGGCGGGGGTCGTCGACGCGGTCCCGATCGACGTCTTCACCCGCGAGGAGAGCATCGAGTTCCTCACGCGCCGGGTGCCCCGCGGCATCAGCACGGAGAACGCCGACCGGCTCGCGGAGGAACTGGGCGACCTTCCGCTCGCCCTGGAGCAGGCGGGCGCGCTCCACGCGGAGACCGGCATCGCGGTATCGGACTATCTGCAGCTTCTCGGAGAGCGCACGAGCCAGCTGCTCTCCCAGGGCAAGCCGACCGAATATCCGGTGTCGATGACGGCCGCGTGGGCCCTTTCCGTCGCCAGTCTCGAAGAGAAGATGCCGGAGGCCCTGGAACTTCTGCGCTATTGCGCGTTCTTCGGCCCCGAGCCGATCCCGCGCGACGCCTTCAGCAAGGCGGTGCCCGGTCTCAGCGCGGGACTCGCGGACCTGATCCGCGACCCGATCCGGCTGAGCCGGGCCATTGGTGAACTGGGACGCTTCGCTCTCGCACGGCTCGACCTCCCCGCCCGGACCATTCAGGTCCACCGGCTGATCCAGGCGCTCGTCCGCGACGAATTGTCGGAGGCGGAGCAGGGGCGCCTCCGGCACGAGGTCCACCTGCTGCTGGCGGAGTACACCAAGTCCGACCCGAACGACTCGGTGAACTGGCAGAAGTACCTGAACGCACTCGGCCACTTCGAGCCGGCCGGGGTCGCGCAATGCCAGGACCCGGTGGTGCGTGACCTCTCCCTCAATCTCATCACCTACCTCTACGCGTCGGGCGACTACGGCTCCGCGCGCATTTTCGTGGAGTCCTTCCTCGAGGAATGGACCGCCTCGTCCGGCGCCGACCACGAGAACGTCCTCAGGCTCCACGTGGAAATGGGCAACCTCCTGCGCGAACTCGGGCAGTACCCGGACGCCACCGAGCGCGGCCTGCAGACGCTGGACGCGGCCGAGAAGACGCTCGGCCCCGACCACGAGACCACGCTGCGCGCCCTGCGCGGGCGAGCCACCGATCTGCGATCGAGCGGCGACTTCCAGCAGGCCTTCGAGAGCGACCAGGAGGCGCTGCGCCGGATCGAGGCCAAGGCGGGCGAGAAGGGCTTCACCCTCTGGCGAGCCATCAACAGCGTGGCGCTCGACTACGGGCTGCGGAGCAACTACAACCAGGCCCGAACCCTTCTCGAACAGGTCTACCGGGACGTGCTCGTGGCCGGGGGCCAAGCCCAGGACCCGAGCGCCTACACCAACATCTACACCGGGCTGGCGCGGGCGGTCCGGCTGAGCGGGGACTTCTCCGAGGCCTGCGACCTCGGCGAGGACGCCTACGCCTTCAGCGTCGAGAGCCTCGGCCCCGACCATCCGTGGACGCTGCGCACCGGCAAGGACCTGTCCATCGCCTGGCGCCGCGCGGGCGACTACGAGCGGGCCCTGGAGGTCGGGGAGGACGTCCATCAGCGCTACGTGCGGGCCTTCGGCGTCGGCCACCCGGACACCCTGGCCGCCGCGACGTGCCTGGCGAACATCCGCCGCACGATGGGCGAGTTCCAGGACGCACTGACGCTCGCGGAGGACACCGTCCGCCGCTATCCGCGCGTCTATCCCGCCGAGCACCCGTACTACCACGCCTGCTCGGGGAACCTGGCGATCCTGCAGCGGGTCACGGGCGACGTGGGCCTGGCCCGCAAGACGAACGAGAAGGCGCTGGCGGGCCTGGAGTTCAAGCTCTCCCGCGACCACCACTACTCCCTCACCGTGGCGCTCAACCTGGCCAGCGACCTCGCGGAACTGGGCGAGGTGGAAGCGGCGCACAGGCTCTGCTCCGGCACGATGCGCCGGCTCCGCGCCCTTGTGGGCGAGGAGCATCCGCTGACGCTGTCCGCCGCCGCGAACACCGTGGCGAACCTGCGCGCGCTCGGCCGGGACGAGGATGCCGACGCGCTGTTCGCCGAGACCGAGCAGGCCTACCGCCACACCCTCACGCTCGAGCACCCCGACGCCCAGGTCTTCCTGGAGGGACGCCGTCTCGACGCCGACTTCGACCCGCCGCCGATCTAGAAGGCCCCTGCCGGGACCGGCGGTCACCCGACGGTGACCGCCGGCTCCGTTCTCAGCGCCGCGAGGTCGCGGCTGAGGACGTCGCGGATGTGGGTGATCAGTTTCAGCAGGTCGCGGCAGTACACCGACGGATTCCGGAACCCCGTGCCCGACTTGTAGCGGTGCGGGTAGAGGCCCGCGCCGCACACCTCGTGCGCGTCGCAGGCGAGGCACTGCGCCGAGAGCGCCCGCCGGCCGATCTGCCTGGCGGCGACGGACGGCAGCGACAGCACGGTGTCGAACGGGTCGCGGGACACGTGCAGCCGGGTGCCCGCCGCCCCGTCATAGACCGATTTCAGCGAGTCGACCTGTTCGATCTCGCCGTTGGTCTCCACCACGGCGACGGCCACCGGGGACAGCCCCACGGCCTCGCTGGCGGACATCCGCCCGAACAGCAGCCGGATGATCTCGCTGAACAGCCGGATCCGCACCCGGTCGGCGTCACGTTCGTACCAGCGGTCGAAGATGGCGATGAGCCAGTCCCCGTACGGCGCCGACTCGTCCGGGAAACGGCCCGGAGGCGGCGCGTCCCAGTTCCCGTGCGGCAGCAGGAAGTCCATCTCCGGCGGCTCGAACTCCCGCAGCGCCTCGTAGGTGGCGATCGGGTCGTTGCCCAGTTCGATGGTGCTGAGGAGCCCGCCGAACAGGTGCCGGTACCGGGGCCCGGTCAGCCGCCGCAGGCCCGCGCGCACGTCCTGGTAGCTGCCCCGCCCGTTCGCGCGCCGCCGGTGCCGGTCGTGGCCCTCCTCGTCGCCGTCGACGCTGACGCCCACGCTGACGCCGTACTCGGCGAACAGGTCGAGGAACATCTCGTCCAGCAGGACGCCGTTGGTCTGCACGCTGAAGCCCGCGTGCACATCGGGTTCGGTTGCGGTGCGGATCGTCTCGACGGCGTGCCGCAGGTGCTCGACGCCCGCGAGGAGCGGTTCGCCACCGTGCAGGACGACCTCGACCTCGGGCAGCAGGTTCATCCGCGCGTGCTCGGCGATGCGCTCCGCCGCCCACCCGACGACCTGGCGCGACATCCGCCGGGGCTGCCGCCGCCAGCCTTGGTCGGCCATCTCGTACATGTAGCAGTAGTCGCAGGCCAGGTTGCACCTGCTGTGCACCTTGAGGATGAAGTCGCGGATCGGGGTGGGGCGCCAGCCGCCTTCCAGGAGGGCGCGCACGTCCAGCGCACCCGGCCACTCGATCTCCTGGCCGGGTTCGTCGCTGCGGACGCCCACGCTTGCCGACCTCCTAGGTGAGACCAAGACGCGGCGCTGCGCTTGCATTTTGTACTGATATATCGGGCTTACTTGATCAATAAACGCGATCAACTCTCGTTCGTCAAGGCCCACCGCTCATGGTCTCTCCACGTACCGTCGATCTTGATGTACGCGGGCGAGAACCCCTCCCGGCGGAAGCCGAGCCGCTCGGCCAGCCGCAGCGACTCCACGTTCCCCGGCTGGATGTCCGCCTCCACCCGGTGCAGCCCCAACTGATCGAACGCGTACCGGACGGCCAGCGCGACCCCCTCGGTCATGTAGCCCCGGCCGGCGTGCGGCAGGAACGCCGCGTAGCCCAGCACCCCGCGCTGGTACGACCCGCGGACGATCTCGTTGATGTTCACCATGCCCGCGAGATCCCCGCCGTCGCGCGGGCAGACCACCATCCCGACCGCGGTCACCTGGTCGAACCGCGCGAGGTACGCCGCGAACTCGCCCGCGGACCGGGGCAGCCTCACCCAGGGCCGGTGCAGCCCCTCGCTCGCCTCCGCCAGTTCGAGGAACCGGGCCTCGTCGTCCGCCCGCACCCGCCGCAGCAGGACCCGGGTGCCCACCGTCAGCTCCACGCCCACCCGCGAAATCTACGCCACCCCGGGCACGCCGGACGCCGTGGCCCCGCCCCCGCCGTCGAGGACCCTCACGTGGTCGTCCTTCTGGATCTCACGGCGCCTTCCCGGCGCCCGGACGGTCGTCCTGGACCTCGACCCCGGCATTCCGGTCATCGCTCCGGGAGACTGGCCGGAGCAGCGGATCAAGGAGGTCCGCATCATCCCCGGCCACGACCCGGCCCGGCGGCCCGGCGCGCATCACTCCGCGACCTTCGCCGACCTCGACGCGATGAACGCCTCGGAGCTCCTGACCGACCTCCTCCACCTCTCCGACGGCCGCATGGCGACCTGAAGCCCCGCCCCTGAGCTCCGGAGGCGCAGACACGGATACGGCCCGACCGCTGAAGCGGTCGGGCCGTATCCGTCATCACGGGTGGAGGTGGCGGGAATCGAACCCGCGTCCTTCGGTGAAGAGCTAGGGCTTCTCCGGGTGCAGCCTGCTTGACGCTTTCTCAGTCCCGGCGCTCACGCAGGCGTGTCGCCGACGGACTCAGTCGCTGTTGGTTTTCCCTACAGGCCCCGCGACCGGGCTTGCAGGTGGAGTCTCCTTACGATGCCAGGCCCCGGGTCGGAGACGCTCCCGGGCTGACAGAGTTCGCTCCTCGCTCAGGCGGCGAGGGCGAACTCGGACTGCTTCTTGTTGGCAGTTATTGGTTTGCTGTCACAGGATTTACGAGGTCACGACAGCAACCCTCGACCCGCTTCCCCTGGCTCGAACGACCGAAGTCGAAGCCGGTCACCCCCATGTTGAGTTGTCAAAACGGCCGCCGCAGGACGTCCGCACGATGACGTTACAAGGATAACGCCCGGCGGAGCAACGTGATTCCCGGGCGGGGCCCGGACATGCAGGAACCCCGGTGGCGTGATCGAGTCGCGCCACCGGGGTCGACCGGCAGGGTCAGGCCGGTCCGGACGGCAGAGCCTCCCCCGAGACGAGGCTCTGGTCTCATCACTGCGACTGAGTCCGCAACCCCCCGAGCGGTTTCTCAGTCACCCGGGAAGACGCAGCCGGACCCCGGGACGGTTGCGTCCCGCCGGGCAAAGAGATCACAAAGTCCCGGCGGGGACGCTCAGCCTGCGCTACCGGTCCCCGACCTGGCCTTGGCGGGGATGCCGCGCAGGAACGCGGCCGCCACCTGGGACGCGGAGACGGGCCCCTCGATCGCGATGGCGAACGCGAGCTCGCCGGAGGAGCCGACGAACCAGGAGACCGTCTTCTGCTTGCCGCCCTCGGTGTACTGGGCGGTGGCCGCGGTACCGGCGACATCGCCGGTGACGTGGGCGGCCTGCGCGACGCCCTTGGAGGCGGTGCGGCTCAGCACGGTCGTCAGGTTGGCGACGGGGTCCGACGGCAGGGTCTGCGCCGGGATGTCCGCGGCCTTGGGCGGATCCGTGAGCAGGTAGGGCGACCGCCAGGTGCCGGCGCGGGCGGCGCCCGCCACCAGGGCCATGCCGAGCGGGCTGACCTGGACGCCCTCGCCGACCATCGCGGCGGCCTTGGCACCCTCGCTGGTCAGCGGCGGCAGGGACCCGGTGAACGCCGGGACGGAGACGCCCCACCCGCGGCCGATGCCGAACTGGGCCGCCTCGGCCTGCAGGGCACGCGCGTCGATCTTGCTGCTCAGCTGGGCGAGGGTGGTCCTGCAGCCGAGGGCGAAGGTGTTGGCGAAGGACGTGTCGGCGTGCGCCTTGTTGGTGAAGGTCCTGCCGCCGACGGTCACGCCGGCCGGGCACGAGGTCTTGGTGTTCTGCTTCACGCCGCCCTGCGCGAACAGCGCCTCGGCGGACACGATCCCGAACGCCAGGCCGGGCTGGTAGTGCGCCTCGAACGCGCGGTTCTCGCCGCCGGTGCCGCGGTTGGAGACGGCCACGACCTGGCCGGTGTTCGGACGCAGCGCCACCAGGGACGCGGGGTAGGGCACCCCCTTCAGCGCGTTGTCGGCCTTGTGCTGGACGGTCGGGTCGAGGGTGGTGGAGACCGGCTGCGGCGCCGCCCCGGGCCAGCTCTTCAGCACCTGGGTGGTCTTCCCGGAGGGGTCCTGCGCGACGACGCTGATGCTGGGGGTCCCGGCGAGGCGGCGCTGCTGGAGGAGCTGGATGCCGCTGACGCCGATGGTGTCGCCCGGCTGGTACGGGGCGCCGACCTGCTGGAGGAGGTCGGCGGTGGCGGGGCCGAGCTCGCCGACCAGCTCCGGCGCGGAGTTCGGGGCGCTCGGCGCCTTGATGGCGTTGATCTTCAGTCCGGGGACCTGCTTCAGCCGCTGGGCCAGCGCGCTCTGCTCGGGGTAGCGCAGGGTCAGCAGCGACAGGAACTTCTGCGGCGGGGCCGAGCGGACCCGGCCGAGCAGCCGCTCGGAGTCCAGCCGCCGGCCGCCGCCGAACTTGGCCACCTTGGCGAGCTGGTCGATGGTGGCCTGCGCGTCGGCGAGGCGCCCCGGGACCACGCCGATGTCGTAGGAGTACACCTCGTGCAGCATGCTGTGGCCGGAGCCGTCCTCGATCGCGGCGCGTTTCGGCACGTCGGAGACCACGGCGAGGCGCTGGCCGGGACCTAGCTGCGGATTGATGATCGAGGGGTTCCAGACGACCTTCCACTTGCCGCCGATCCGGCGCAGGTGCATGTGGCCGAGGTACTCCCAGGGCTGCCCGTTCTCGCCGAGGTCGATCTTCACCGAGAACCGCGCGTCGGCGTCGTCGCCGTTCTTGGCGATCGCCTTGACCTTGGCGTCGTCGACGCGGCCCTGGTCGCCCGAGACGCCGAGCGACAGCCGCAGCGACGCCGCGTCCAGCTGGGCGCGGACGGCGCCGAGCGCGGACGCCACCGCCTTGCGGTCGGTGCCGACGGTCTTCTTCGCGGCGGCCGGGTAGTTGCCGACCTGCCAGGCGATCAGGAAGTCGCGGACGGCGGGCATCGCGGACTCCTCCGCCCAGCAGCCCGTCGTCAACGTGCCGACGAGGGCCCCGCAGGCCGCCAGCGAGACGGCCCGGCGGCGCACGGTGCGGCTCCCGCGCGGGAGCCGCCTGAGCGGGAGGCGCGGGAGGCGCCCGCGGCCGCGGTTGGTCATCGACACCCCTACCGTCTCCTGAACCGGGCGGCCGCCGCCTTCTGCATCTCCCGGTCGGCTTCCCGCTTGGCGATGGCCTGGCGTTTGTCGTAGGCCTTCTTACCACGGGCCAGGCCGATCTCGACCTTGGCCTTACCGTCCTTGAAGTACAGCGCCAGCGGGATCAGTGTCCAGCCCGGCTCGGACGACTTGGCGATGATCTTGCCGATCTCGCGCCGGTGCAGCAGCAGCTTGCGGCGGCGGCGCGGCGCGTGGTTGGTCCAGGTGCCCTGCGTGTACTCGGGGATGTGCACGTTCTCCAGCCACACCTCGCCGTCCATCACGTGGGCGTAGCCGTCGGCGAGCGAGGCGCGGCCGGCGCGCAGCGCCTTGACCTCGGTGCCCATCAGCACCATGCCCGCCTCCCACGTGTCGTCGATGTGGTAGTCGTAGCGGGCACGCTTGTTCTGGGCGATGAGCTTGCGCCCTGTGTCGCGTGGCACTGTGATCAGTCCTTGTCCGGCGTCGTCGCGAGCAGGCCGCGCAGCACGTCCCGGCCGCGCTGCTCGGCCACTGAGGGAGGGCGGTCGGCGGAGACCGCCACGTCGGGTTCGATCCCGACCCCGTCGAGGTTACGGCCGCCCGGGGTGCGGTAGCGACCCACGGTCAGCTCGATCGCCGATCCGTCGGTCAGCCCGACCGACTCCTGCACCGAGCCCTTCCCGTACGTACGCGATCCTATGATCACCGCACGGTCCCGGTCGCGCAGGGAGCCGGCGACCACCTCGGCGGCGCTGGCGGTCCCGGCGTCGACCAGCACGACGAGCGGGACCCGCGCGTCGCCCGGCGCGGTGACCGTGCGCCGCTGGGCGGGCCCGCCGCGCGGCTCGTAGGTCACGACGAGGCCGCCGGGCAGGAACGCCGACGCCGTCTCGACCGCCTCGTCCAGCAGTCCGCCGGGGTCGCCGCGCAGGTCGAGCATGACCCCGCCGGATGGGTCGCCGGACGGCGACCGGCCGGTCACCGCGGCGCGGACCTGCCGTCCGGTGCCGCGGGTGAAGGCGCCGACGCGGATCAGCCGGACGTGCCCTGGCAGGTCGGTCACGGTGACGTCGCCTCCGGAGACGGGCGTGCGGACGAGATGGAACCGCTCTGTCCGACGCCCGCGCAGCACCGTGAGTTCGACGGCGTCGCCGGGACGTCCGCGCAGCGCCGCGCCGACGCGCGTCACGTCCCAGCCGTCGGCCGGGGCGCCGCCGACCGCGGTCACGATGTCGCCGGCGAGGACCCCGGCGCGGGCGGCGGCGGTGCCCGGCTGGACGCTCGCGACCCGCACCCGCGGGTCGCCGTCGGCGCTGCCGAGCCAGATGCCGACGCCGCTGTAGCGGCCGTTCAGGCGGCCCTCCATGTCGTCGTACCGGGCGGCCGGGTAGTAGCGGGCCCACTTGTCGCCGAGGCCGCGGAGCATGCCCTCGATGGCGGCGCGGTCGAGCTCGCCGCGGCCGACCGGGTGCGCGGCCCGGCTGCCGATCTTCGCGGCGGCCTCGTCCAGCACCGACCCGCCCGCGGCGGCCCGGCGGTCCGGGCGGCCCTCGCCGCTCAGCACGCCGAGCCCGTAGGCGCACAGGATCGCGGTGGCGACGGCGGCGCCGCGCAGCAGGCGGCCGGGGGCGGACATGACCGCAAGTGTAAAACCGCGGCCGTGCGGCCCTCCGCCGCTCCGCCGGACGAGTGCGGCCGGATTGTCAGGTACTAGATCTTCAGGTATCTGCGCAGGGTGAGGAACGAGGACGCGGCGCACAGCAGCACGCCGAAGCAGATCGACACGATGATCACCATGATCACCTGGAACCAGCCGAGCTGGCTGACCAACTGCACCGTTCCGGCCAGCCGGTCGATCAGCAGCTTCTTGCTGAGCACCAGCAGCACCGAGGCGAACACCCCGCCGATCAGGCCCGCGATCGCGCCCTCCAGGATGAAGGGCAGCTGGATATAGGTGTTGGACGCGCCGACCAGCCGCATGATGCCGGTCTCCCGGCGCCGGTTGAACGCCGACAGCCGGACCGTGTTCCCGACCAGCAGCACCGACGCGATCACCTGGATCAGCGCGATGCCCAGCGCCGCCGCCTGCAGCCCGTTCAGGATCTTGAAGAACTTCTTCAGGATCTCCTGCTCGTTGATCACCGTGTCGACGCCGGGATGCCCCAGCATCGCCTGCGCCACCGGTTTGTACTCCTCCGGGTTCTTCAGCTTCACCCGGAACGAGTCGGGGATGTCGCCCTCACGGGTGCTCTGCACGAACCCCGGCGAGCCGGCGAAGCGGTCCTTGAACCGCGCGAACGCCTGCTGCTTGTTCTCGTACTGGACGTTGGAGACCTGCGGCATCTTCTCCAGCTGCGCCTTGATCTCGGACCGCTGCTGGTCGGTGACGTCCTGCTTCTGGCAGTTGGCGTTGGAACTGGTCTTCGCGCACAGGAAGATCGAGACCTCGATCTTGTCGTACCAGTAGTCCTTGGACGCGGCCACCTGCTGGCGCAGCAGCAGTCCGGTGCCGAAGAGCGCCATGGCGATGGCGACGGTGATGACCAGGGAGATCGTCATCGTCAGGTTCCGGCGGAGACCGATCCAGATCTCCTGCATAACGAACTGTACGCGCATGCCTCGCTGTCCTTGATCGCCTGTGTCCGCCGCCGGCACGGGCACCGCGGCGCGGGCCCGGAACGGGCGTCCCCTCTGCCTGAGTGGTACGCCCAGTGGGAACCGTCGGTTCAGATGGAGCCGCCGCTGGAGGGGTCCGCGGCGGTGGCCCGGCGGGCCGTGGTCTGGGGGGCCGTGTTCGTGGGCCGTGGTATGGGGCTCGCGCCGGCCGGTGCGGGGCCCGCCCGGGTCAGTACGCCTGGCCGTACACGCCGCGGGACTGGTCGCGCACGACCCGTCCGTCCTCCAGCTCGACGACGCGCTTGCGGAACGCGTCGACGATCGCGGCGTCGTGGGTGGCCATGACGACGGTGGTGCCGGTCCGGTTGATGCGGTCCAGCACCTTCATGATGCCGATCGAGGTGGCGGGGTCGATGTTCCCCGTCGGCTCGTCCGCCAGCAGGATCATCGGCCGGTTGACGAACGCCCGCGCGATCGCGACGCGCTGCTGCTCGCCGCCGGACAGCTCGTCCGGCATCCGGTGGGCCTTGCCCTCCAGGCCGACGAGGTCGATGACCTCGGGGACGACCTTGCCGATGAACCGCCGCGGCTTGCCGATCACCTCGAGGGCGAACGCGACGTTCTCGAAGACGTTCTTGTTGGGGAGCAGCCGGAAGTCCTGGAAGACGCAGCCGATCCTGCGGCGCAGGTGCGGCACCTTCCAGTTGCTCAGACGGCTCAGGTCCTTGCCCGCCACGTGCACGTGACCCTGTGACGGGCGCTCCTCCTTGAGGATGAGGCGCAGGAAGGTGGACTTCCCGGACCCCGACGGGCCCACCAGGAACAGGAACTCGCCCTTCTCGATGCCGACGTTCACATGCTGGAGAGCGGGGCGGTTCTGGCTCGGGTAGACCTTGGTGACGTTGTCGAAATTGATCACGGCTGCATCACGGCGGTTCAGTCTAGGGGTTGGGGAGCGGCCGGCCGCCGGCCGCGGACTGGCCGTCCGCGGGCTGGGACCTGCGCCGCCCGGCTCCGCGACCAGGGGGGCCGTGGAACCTTCGAGCAGTGTAGAGGGGACAGTCAACTACCTCGTCCCGCTCCGTGGGGTGGGAACGCCCGGGGCCCGCCGCGTTCAACGGCGTGTCGCGCGCGGACGGGACGACGGCGCGGGCGGCGCCCCGCGGGGCCCCGACCTGTCCGTGCTGTGTCATGTACCGTCTCCCGATGTCCGGCCGTTTCATGCCGTCAAGCTCCCGGACTTGCCGGAACGACCATACAGTCCGGCTACGCTGGATGATGGCGAAAGATACCTAATCGGTCGACGATCGACGTTATCCCCGTATGGAGCCACGTACCGTTCACGGAGATTGGGGCCCATGAGATGAGCTGCGAACATCTGATCTGCGCTCGGTGCTCGAATCCGGTGGTCGAGGGACGCTGCGCCACCTGCCGCGCCGCGCGCGCGGAGCTGCACCACCACGGGCCTTCCGTCCCGCCGGCCGTGGTACTGGCCGTCCTGGTCGGCCTGCTGTTCGCCGCCCTCGTCCTCCAGCGCGTCTACGGCTGACGCCGCGTCCCGTCAGGGAGCGCCTCAGGGCTTCTTGACGGGCGGGGTGGCGGCCTTGGAGATCGCTCCGTCGTCGGCCACCAGCTCGGCCTTGGGCTGCGGCCTGCCCTTCTTGGCGCGCGGCGGGTCGTAGGCGGCGAACTGGAACGTCGCCGTGGTGTCGATCTCGTCGCCCTCGACGGTGCCGTCCAGGAGGTGCTCGGCCTCCTTGGGGATCTCCGGCTTCGCCCCGGCCGTTCCCGGCCCGACGAGCGCGTTGTTGCGGAACAGCGAGTACAGGATCAGCCCTCCGCCGTTCTTCGTCCGCAGGCCGAAGTAGGGATAAGGCGTGGCCGTGTAGACGACGGTGAGGGTGAGGTCCCGCTCCTTGGCCTTCTTCTTGGCGCGCTTCGTCTGCTGGTAGTAGCCGGACGTCAGCGGACCGGTCTCCATGACCTTGGCGGCGACGCTGCCCGCGCCCTCGGCCGCCATGGTCGCCTGGATCCCGCCGACGTCGCGGGGGCGGATCAGCACCTTGGAGTCGTCCGAGCTCAGCGCCTCGGCGTAGCCGTCGGGGTCCAGCTGGATCTTGGGCGGCTCGGCCTTGGGCGCGAGCAGCGTCGCCAGCGTCAGGTGCCAGTCGTCGGAGGGAGCGCGCAGGATGAACGCCATCAGCGCGGTCTGCTTGCTCTTCTTCTTGCCCGGGACGGACCGGTCCACGGACGCGACGAACCACTGCGGGTAGGCGTCGGGCTTCAGCTTCGGCACGTACAGCGCCGGCTTGCCGTAGGAGAAGCGGCGCACCGGGTCGCCGTCGAAGGCCGCCTTGCGGAACTCGGCGGCGGTGAGCAGGGACCGCCCGTCGGACGTCCAGGTCAGCGCCAGCCGCTCGTCGGCGGCGGCGCGGGCCACGTCCTCGTCGGTGATGTAGGTCTGGAACGCCTTGCTCGCGACGTCCAGGGTCAGCGGGACCGGCTGCGGCGGGGCGGTCGACGGCATGGCCGGGGTCGGGCGCGCCTGCGGCTTGTCGCCGCCGCCACCGCAGCCCGCGGCCATGAGCGGCGGCACCAGCAGCAGGGCGGCCGCCACCGCCCGCGCGATCCTACGCAACTACCGCCCCCCGGCACCGACGCGTCGCCGGGCCGTCCCCGGCCCGGCCTTCCGGCCCGTGATTCTGCCATCCGCAGCGTATCGGCGGGCGTCCGGGCACTGCCCGCACGGCGATAAGCTCGAACCGTGGCAGGCATCGAACCGGAAGAGCAGCTCAAGGAGCTCGGCTCGACCCTCGCGGGCATCGAGCAGGTGCTGGACCTCGACGGCATGCGGCGTGACATCGCCGAGCTGCGCGAGCAGTCGGCCGACCCCGGGCTGTGGAACGACCAGGAGCGCGCCCAGTCGGTGACGCGCCGGCTGTCGTACCTGGAGAGCGAGCTGGGCCGGGTCGAGGGGCTGCGGCAGCGGCTCGACGATGCCGCCACCCTGTACGAGATGGCGCAGGAGATGGACGACGCCGACACGCGCGCGGAGGCCGACGAGGAGCTGGCGGCGCTGCACAAGGCGATCCAGCAGCTCGAGGTCCGCACGCTGATGTCGGGCGAGTACGACGCCCGGGAGGCGCTCGTCACCATCAACGCGCAGGCCGGCGGCGTGGACGCGGCCGACTGGGCGCAGCAGCTGCAGCGCATGTACCTGCGCTGGGCCGAGCGGCACGGCTACCCCACGGAGATCTACGAGACGTCCTTCGCCGAAGAGGCCGGGATCAAGTCGACGACGTTCACCGTGAAGGCCCCCTACGCCTACGGGACGCTGCGCGGGGAGCACGGCACGCACCGGCTGGTGCGGATCTCCCCGTTCGACAACGCGGCCCGGCGGCAGACCTCGTTCGCGGGCCTGGACGTCGTCCCGGTGGTGGAGCAGAGCGACCACGTCGACATCGACGAGAGCGACCTGCGGGTGGACGTGTACCGGTCGTCCGGGCCGGGCGGCCAGGGCGTCAACACCACCGACTCGGCGGTGCGGATCACCCACATCCCGACCGGGATCGTGGTGTCCTGCCAGAACGAGCGCAGCCAGCTGCAGAACAAGGCCACGGCGATGAACGTGCTGCAGGCCAAGCTGCTGGAGCGCAAGCGGCAGGAGGAGGCGGAGAAGATGTCCGCGCTGCGCGGCGAGGGCACCAGTAGCTGGGGCACGCAGATCCGCAACTACGTACTGCACCCGTACCAGATCGTCAAGGACCTGCGCACCGGCGTCGAGGTCGGCAACCCCACCGCGGTGCTGGACGGCGACATCGACGAGTTCATCGAGGCCGAGATCCGCTGGATGCGCCAGCAGGAGACCTCCGCCTGAGCCTCGCCCCGTGCGAGTTTCCGGATTCGGTGAGTGATCACGTTGTCACTCTGCGAGTATCTCCCGTGGACCGGATCACCGATTCCGCCACGGGGGGGCGCATGCCCGCACGCAACGTCACGTCCACGGTTCTGCCGGCCGTCCTGCTGGCCGGCGCCGCGCTGGCCGCCGCCGGGTGCGACGACAACACGTCCTCGGCCGGCGTGGGCCCGCCCGCGCTGACCAAGCAGCAGGCCGGGCAGGTGCTGGCCGCCTACACCACCGCGGTGAACCGGGCGGGCAAACGGCTGGACGGCAAGGAGCTGCCCGGCATCGAGGCCGACCCGCAGCTGTCCATGGACGACGCCGCGCTGAAGCTGCGGCGCGTGATCAGGCAGCGGCCGCCCGAGATGGAGTTCGCTCATCCGGTGTTCTACATCCCGCGGCTGCACGGGTACCCGCACTGGTTCGCCGCCGACGCGGTCACCGGCAAGGGCAAGCAGGCGCTCCGGCACGCGCTGCTGTTCACGCAGGCCAAGGCGGGGGCGCCGTGGCTGCTCGCCGCCGACCCGTACCCGGTGGACGCGTCGCTGAGCAAGGTGGCGGTCGACCCGGACGGGTACGCCACCCCGGTCGAGCCGGGTGACAGGGGGCTGCCGATCGCGCCGGCCAGGCTGCCCGCGGCGCACGCGGCGCTGCTGACCGGAGGGCCGTCCGCGCCGGGGACGTCAGTGCTGGCGAAGGGGCCGAAGACCACCGAGACCTACGACGCCCTGAAGCAGGGCGAGCGGGCGCTGGCGAAGCGCGGCGTCACGCTGTCGTCGAGGTTCTCGGCGGCGCCGTTCGCGGTGTACGCCCTGCGCACGAAGGACCGCGGCGCGCTGGTCTGGTACGTCGTGAAGCAGAACGAGGCGTATTCCGCCGCGAAACGGGGCAGGCTGGCGGTGAGCGGTGATCTCACCGGGCTGGCGCCGGCGGCGTCCGCCAGGACGCGGATGGACACGACCGTCCTGGTGCAGTACCTGGCCACCGTTCCGCCCAAGGGCCGCGCCACGGTCACCGGCATGTACCGCAAGGCGATCGCCGCCCACGGTTCCTGATCTCCGTCGGGTGCCGGGCCGTCCCGCTCTTCTCGACCGCTGCAGTGGGACGGTCCCGGCATCCGACGGCCCGCCACCGGACGTCCCCGTCCGAGGCATGGCGCTCGGCGGGGCACCGCGTTCTTCTACACTGGCGCGACATACTCGACATTCCGTCCGCCGAGGTGGGAAGTGCGCCGAGCGCCCCGGAGGGCCGTGGCCCTGGTCATGGCGGGTTCCGCCGTCCTCACCGCGGCGTGCTCCGGCGGCGGCGCGGCCGGCGGGACGGCCGCCGCCGCGCCCGGCGGGCCCCCGGCGATCGGCGCGGACGAGTCGCTGAAGGTGCTGCGCGACTGGACGGACCGGCACAACAAGGCCCTCACGTCCGGCGACGAGAAGCTGTGGCGCGACACCGTGACCGGTCCCCTCGCCGCGCCGGTGACCGCCCGCGTCCGCACCTACGGCAAGCTGCCGGAGACCGCGACGATCTCCCTGGCGAACCCGGTACTGTACGTGCCGCGCCGCTCCGCGTACCCGAAATGGTTCGGGATCGCCGCGCTGGAACGGTCGGACGGCAAGGATCAGCAGGTCCTCGGCGTGTTCGTGAAGACGTCCGCGAAGGACGGCTGGCGGGCCGCTCACTGGCTCACCTTCCAGGGCGGCGCCCCCGACCTCGCCTACGACGCCGGGGGCTACGCGATCCCCGCGCCCGACCGGGGCCTGCCCGCCGCGCACGCCGGCTACCTCGCCAAGGGCGACGCCACCGGGATGATGCCGGACCCGTTCGCCGCAAGCTCCCGCAAAGCCGAGCAAGGCGACTGGACCGTGGCGCCGGGCCGGTTCGCGCCCGGCCCGGGCCCGTCGTACGCGCTGCGCACCGGCGACGGCGGCTCCCTCGTCTGGTACGGGCTGACGCAGGACGCGACGCTCACCGGCGGCACGGAGCGCGGCCTGCCCGCCGACGTCCGCGACTACCTCGCCAAGGACGGCCGGAAGCCCGGCGAGACCGTCCACGCCTCGTGGCAGTGGCTCGCGATCGGCTACGCCCCACCATCCGGCCAGGCCCGCGTCCTAGGCGAGTCCGTCTCCCTCACCACCGCCCACTGACCGTTGAGTTGTGGGGGGGGGGGGGGGGGGGGGGGGGGGCCGCCCCCCCCCCCCCCCCCCCCGCCCGTGTGGGGGTGGGGGGGCGGGGGGCCCCCCCCCCCCCAACCCCCCCCCCCGCCACAAGTGAACGTGGTCAGGCTTCGGTGGAGGGGAGGGAGCTGGCCGTCACCAGGGTGCGGATCGAGCCGAGCGCCACCGACAGCGTCGCCAGGTCGAAGCTGTCGCTCTCCCAGATCTCGCTGAGCGTCTGCTGGGCGCGCTGCACCGCGGTCTTGTTCTTCTCCGCCCAGTGCGCCATCCGCACCTCGGGCTCCCCGCCCGGCTCGCTCGTCACGAGCACGTCGCGGGTGAGCGCGGCGTGCGCGGCGTACAGGTCGTCGCGGAGCGCGGAACGGGCCATGGACCGCCACCGGTCGTCGCGCGGCAGCGCCACGACCCGGTCGCGCAGCCGCGCCAGCTGCAGCCGGTCCGCCAGGTCGAAGTAGACCTCGGCGACCTCCTCCACCGGACGCCCCGACTCGTGCGCGATGCCGACCAGGTCGAACGTCGAGTACGCGGTGACCAGCATCGCGCACTGCTCGGCCAGCTCGTCCGGCACGCCCCGCTCGGCGAAGCCGTCCCGGCGCTGCTCGAACGCCTGCAGGTCCAGGCCGACGAGCAGCTTCGGCAGCTGCTCGGTGAGCGTGGCCGCGCCGGCGGCGAAGAAGTCGATCGTCTCCCGGATGTCGAACGGGGGGCGCCGGTTGTGCAGCAGCCAGCGGGCGCCGCGCTCGGTCAGCTTGCGCGCCTCCAGCAACATCGCGATCTGCGTCGACTCGGCGACCTGGTGCGACAGCCGCTCCACCGACCGCCAGAACCGCGGCATCTGGAACACCTCGCGGGCCACCAGGTAGGCGCGGGCGATGTCCGACGACGACGCCCCGGTCTCCTCGTTCATCCGGAACACGAACGTGGTGCCGCTGTTGTTGACCAGGTCGTTCACCACCGCGGTGGTGATGATCTCGCGGCGCAGCGGGTGCCGGTCCATGTACGGCTGGAACCGCTCGCGCAGCGGCGTCGGGAAGTAGTCGACCAGCCACGACTCCAGGTACGGGTCGTCGGGCAGGTCGGAGGCGACGATCTCGTGGTCCAGGGTCAGCTTGGAGTAGGCGAGCAGGACCGAGAACTCGGGGCTGGTCAGCCCGAGCCCGGACTGCCGCCGCTCCGCGATCGTCTTGTCCTCCGGCAGGAACTCCAGCCGCCGCTTCAACTGCCCGTCGCGCTCCAGCTTGCGCATGTACCGGGCGTGGACGTGCAGCATCGAGGGCGCCTGCGCGCGGGACGCGGCGAGCACCACGTTCTGCGCGTAGTTGTCGGGCAGCACCAGCCGCGAGACCTCGTCGGTCATCTCGTAGAGCAGGGTGTCGCGCTGCTTGCGGGTCAGCTCGCCGTCCCGCACCACCTGGTCGAGCAGGATCTTGATGTTGACCTCGTGGTCGGACGTGTCGACGCCGGCGGAGTTGTCGATGAAGTCGGTGTTCACCAGCCCGCCGGTGCGGGCGTACTCGATCCGGCCGAGCTGGGTCATGCCGAGGTTGCCGCCCTCGCCGATGACCTTGCAGCGCAGGTCCTCGCCGTTCACCCGCAGCAGGTCGTTGGCCTTGTCGCCGACGTCGGCGTTGTTCTCCGACGCCGCCTTGACGTAGGTGCCGATGCCGCCGTTCCACAACAGGTCGACCGGCGCCTTCAGCGCGGCGCTGATCAGCTCGTACGGCGCCATCGCCTTCACCGAGCCGTCGATGCCGAGCGCCGCCCGCACCTGCGGGGTGATCCGGATCGACTTGGCGGTGCGCGGGTGCACGCCGCCGCCCTTGGAGATCAGCGAGGTGTCGTAGTCGGCCCAGGTGCTGCGCGGCAGCTCGAACATGCGGCGCCGCTCGGCGAACGAGACCGCCGGGTCCGGGTCGGGGTCGAGGAAGATGTGCCGGTGGTCGAACGCGCAGACCAGCTTGATGTGCTCCGACAGCAGCATCCCGTTGCCGAACACGTCACCGGACATGTCGCCGATGCCGACGACGGTGAAGTCCTCCCGCTGGACGTCCTTGCCGAGCGACCGGAAGTGGTACTTCACCGACTCCCACGCGCCGCGCGCGGTGATGCCCATCGCCTTGTGGTCGTAGCCGACCGACCCGCCGGACGCGAACGCGTCGCCGAGCCAGAACCCGTACTCGGCGGCGACGCCGTTGGCGATGTCGGAGAACGTCGCGGTGCCCTTGTCGGCGGCGACCACCAGGTAGGTGTCGTCGCCGTCGTGGCGGACGACGTTCGGCGGCGGGACGACCTTGCCGTCCACCAGGTTGTCGGTGACGTCGAGGAGCCCGGAGATGAAGTCCTTGTAGCAGGCGATGCCGGCCTGCTGCCACGCCTCCCGGTCGACGGACGGGTCGGGCAGCTGCTTGCCGACGAACCCGCCCTTCGCGCCCGCCGGGACGATGACGGTGTTCTTCACCGCCTGCGCCTTGACCAGGCCGAGGATCTCGGTGCGGAAGTCCTCGCGGCGGTCCGACCAGCGCAGCCCGCCGCGCGCGACGGACCCGAACCGCAGGTGCACGCCCTCCACCTTCGGCGAGTACACGAAGATCTCGTAGGTGGGGCGCGGCTGCGGCAGGTCCGGGATGCCCTCCGGGTCGAACTTCATCGACAGGTAGGGTTTGTGCTGGTAGTGGTTCGTGCGCAGGGTCGCCTGGACGAGCGCGAGGTAGGCGCGCAGGATGCGGTCCTCGTCGAGGCTCGCGACCTCGTCGAGCATCCCGTTCAGCTCCTCGATGATGGCGAGGCTGCGCTCCTCCTCGCCGCCGGCCAGCGCCGGGTCGAGGCGGCTCTCCCACAGCCGCACCAGCAGCCGGGTGATCGCGGCGTTGCGCAGCAGCACCTGCTCGATGTACCGCTTGGAGAACGTCGTCCCGGTCTGCCGCAGGTACAGGGCGTAGGCGCGCAGGATCATCGCCTGCCACCAGTTCAGCCCGACGTGCAGGACGAGCGCGTTGAACCCGTCGTTCTCGATGCGGCCCTGCCACAGCGCGGTGAACGCGTCCTGGAACAGGCCCTTGATGGCCTCCTCCGGGACGTCCGCCGGCGGCGCGTACCGCAGCCCCAGGTCGTAGATCCAGTACCGCTGCCCGTCGGAGGTGTTGACCTCGTAGGGGCGCTCGTCGACGACCTCCACGCCCATGTTCTGCAGCAGCGGCAGCACCCGGGACAGCGAGATCGGCTCGCCCAGCCGGTAGATCTTCAGCCGCCGCTCGCCGGGCTCGGCGCTGAACGGCTCGTACAGGTTGATGGAGGTGTCGTTCTCGTCGTCGAGGTCGTCGAGGAAGCGCAGGTCGGCGACCGCGGTGCGGGCCGGGAAGTCGGCCTTGTAGCCGTCGGGGAACGCGTCGCCGTACCGGCGGGCGAGCGTCCCGGAACGTTCCTCTCCGCACTGCTCCACGATGGCGTCGGCGAGGTCGTCCTCCCACGAGCGGGTCGCGGCGGCGAGCCGGTCCTCCAGGCCGTCGACGTCCACGTCCGGCAGCGGGCGGCCGCGCTCGCCGCGCACCACCACGTGCAGCCGGGCCAGCAGCGACTCGGTCACGTTCGCGCTGTAGTCGACGCTGACGCCCTCGAACGCCAGGCGCAGGATCTCCTGGATGCGCAGCCGGATCTTCGTGGTGTAGCGGTCGCGCGGCAGGTACACCATGCACGACATGAACCGGCCGTACAGGTCCTTGCGCAGGAACAGCTTCAGTTGGCGGCGCTCGCGCAGCCGCAGCACGCCGAGCGAGATGCCGAGCAGGTCGTCGACGGAGATCTGGAACAGCTCGTCGCGGGGGTAGCTCTCCAGGATCTCGATGAGGTCCTGGCCGTCGTAGCTGTCGGGGGTGAACCCGGCGCGCTCCAGCACCTCGTCGAGCTTGCGCTTCAGGACGGGCACGTGCGCGATCGACTCGCTGTAGGCGACGTGCGTGAACAGCCCGAGGAACCGGCGCTCGCCGATGACCTCGCCGGCCTCGTCGAACTTCTTGACGCCGATGTAGTCCAGGTAGAGGCCGCGGTGGACGGTGGAGCGCGAGTTCGCCTTCGTCAGGATCAGCAGCCGCTTCTCGGTGGCCTTCTCGCGGACCTCCGGCGGCAGCGCCGCGAAGCTGTCGGACTCCCGCTTGTCGTTGCGCAGGATGCCGAGGCCGGTGCCGGGCTCGGGGCGCAGGCCGAGCCGGCCGTGGTCCCGCACGTCGGCGGCCGAGGTCCGGCCGTCGTCGACGAGGGTGTAGTCGCGGTAGCCGAGGAAGGTGAAGTGCCCGTCGGCGAGCCAGTCCAGCAGCTCGACGCCCTCGGCGAGCTCCTTGTCCGGCAGCGGCGGCGCGGCGTCCCGGATCGACGCGGCGATCTCCACCGCCCGGGCCCGCATCTTCGGCTCGTCCTCGACCGCGACCCGCACGTCCTGCAGGACGCGGACCAGGTCCTTCTCCAGCTGGTCCAGCAGCGCGCGGTCGCTGGTACGGTCCACCTCGATGTGGATCCAGGACTCGTCGATGTCGGACGGGCTGTCGTGCTTGCCGCGGAACGCCCGCAGGTGCCCCGCGACGTCGCGGTCCACCCCGAGCAGCGGGTGCACGATCAGATGGGTGGCGAGCTGGTGGCGGGTCAGCTCCATCGTGACGGAGTCGACCAGGAACGGCATGTCGTCGGTGACGACCTGGACGACCGTGTGGCCCGGGTCCCAGCCGTGCTCCTCGACGGTCGGCGTGAACACGCGCACCTTCGCGCGGCCCTGCGGCCGTTCCTCGCCGAGCGCCCGGTGCGCCATCGCGGGCCCGCAGATGTCGGCGGGGTCGCGGGCGAGAAGGTCTTCCGAGGCCACGTGACGGTAGTAGAGCCGGAGGTAGGCGACGGACTCCTCGACGTCCCCCGCCGAACGCGCCCCCGGCCGCTGGGCGCACGTCTCCGCCGCCCTCCGGAGCAGATCGTCCTTCGCCTGATCGAGCCTGCCGCCCATCACCAACAACACTCCCTAGAGAAACTTCGCCACCTCGTTGTGGCGCCGCTCACGTGCGCCAGTAAATCAGGGAAATCCCCCAAAGCCGACCTGCCAGTCCGCGAGGTCACCGTGGCTTTGCCCACCCTGCCAGGCCGTGCGGGGGCGCCGCCCGAAGATCGCCGAAGTCGGCGCCGGGCACCGGTCCGCGGGCACGCGACGGTGGCCGAGCCGCCCTCCGGACGCCGGTCACGGCGGTGCGACGGGCTGCCGGGCGCCGATCCGGCGACCGACGGGGCCTTGGCGGCGGAGGCGCGGGTCAGCCGCCGCTGCCGCTGCCGGTTCCGGTGCCGGTTCCGGCCTCCGGGCTGCCCGGCGGGTCGTCGGTGGGGGTGCCGGGGTCGGTCGGCTCCGTGGGAGCGCTCGTGGTGGGGTCGGGGCTCTGCGTGGTGTGGGTGGGCGACGGGTCGTCCGGCGTCGTCGACGGCGCCGTGGGCGAGTCGGGCGGGTAGGGGCTCTCGGGCCCGGTCTCCGTCGTCGCCGGGGACGGGCTGTAGGACGTGTCGGGGGCCTGCCGGGTCTGCGCGTGCCTCGACGGCACCGTCATGCTGGGCGCGTCGCCGGACGGCTGCGGCTGCCGGCTCGGGTCGCCGACCTTCTCCCCCGCCTTGCCCTTGTCGCCGGAGCCGAGCGCGAGCACCGCGGACACCACGACGATCGCGACGAACAGCGCGGCGGCGCCCGCGAGCACGGCCGACCGGCTCGAGCCGGCGAGCGAGCGGCGCAGCGCCGCGACGGCGCCTCCGCCCGCTCCGGCCGCGCCCATCGCGCCCGCGCGGTCGCGGGGCAGGGTGTCGGCGGCGTTCTCGGCGGCCCATTCCGCGGGCGTCGGCAGCCGGCCGGGGGCGGTGCCGGACGGGTCCGGGCCGGGGTCGCCGTGCGCGTCCGGGTCCTGCTCGGCGAAGGCCGCGGGCTCGTACCCGGCGTCACCGGCGGGCTCGAACGCGTCGTCGCCCGCGGGCTCGAGCCCGTCGTCACCGTCGTCGCCGAACTCCGCGGCCAGCACCGAGCCGGCCGCGAGCATCGCGGTCTCGTCGGTGTTGCCCGCCGGGGCCGTCTCGACGGGCGCCTCCTCGTGCCCGAGCAGCCGCATCAGCACCTGCCGGGCGGCGGGGCGGCGCGCCGGGTCCTTCTGCAGGCAGTCGGCCACCAGGTCGCGCAGCGGCCCGCTCAGGTCGCCGAGATCCGGCTCCTCGTGCAGGATCCGGTTGATGACGGCGGGGATCGTGTCCTGCCCGAACGGCGGCTCACCGGTCGCGGCGAACACCAGCGTCGCCGCCCAGCAGAACACGTCCGCCGGGGTGCCGACCTCGTCGCCGCTGATCTGCTCCGGCGCCATGTAGGAGGGCGTGCCGATGACGCGGCTGGTCAGCGTGGTGCCGCCGCTGATCGCGCGGGCCACGCCGAAGTCGATCACGCGCGGGCCGTCCGGGCCGATCAGCACGTTGTGCGGCTTGAAGTCGCGGTGGATGATCTTCGCCTGGTGGATCGCGGACAGCGCGGTCGCGGTGCCCACCGCGAGCCGGTCCAGCGCCGCGCCGCGCACCGGGCCGTCCTGCGTGACCTGCTGGTTCAGCGACGGGCCCGGGACGTACTCGCTGACGATGTAGGGGCGGTCGCCGTCGACGTCGGCGTCCAGCACCTGCGCGGTGCAGAACGGCGCGACCTTCTTGGCCACCTCGAGTTCGCGCAGGAAGCGCGCGCGGGCCTTGTCGTCGGAGGTCAGTTCGGCGTGCAGCAGCTTGATCGCGACCTGGCGGCCGTCCTCGTCGGCGCCGAGGAACACCGCGCCCTGACCGCCCTCGCCCACCCGGCCGACCAGGGCGTAGCGGCCCAGCCGCTCCGGGTCCCCGGACCGCAGCGCCCCAACCTCCATAAATGGAACCGCCCTCTCTGGTCGACGGGCCGAACGGACCACGGGCCGAATTCTCGCAGACCAGCGCTCCGACAGTGGGACGCGCGAGGCCGTCGGGAAGTTCACCCGGTCATGCGACCTTACGGCGCGATCCGGCCCACCGCTCCCGAACAGGCGCATTTGGGCCGAGCGGCCACCCTAATGCCCCTCACGCCCCGCGGAACACCGTGTGAACACGTGTCGTACAGGGCGTTTCGGGGGCGCGGGGGCGGCCTCCGCTACGGCGTGAAGTGGGAGAGGACTTCCGGGTTCGCCATCGCGCCCCGGTTGGCGGCCTGGTCCACCGGCGTGCCCTGGAGGATCTTGCGGACGGGGACCTCCAGCTTCTTGCCCGACAGCGTCCGCGGGATGCCTGGGACGGCGGTGATCTCGTCCGGGACGTGCCGCGGCGACAGCGCCGAGCGGATCTCCCGCTTGAGGCGCGCGGCGAGGTCGTCGGTGAGGGACGCGCCCTCGGCGAGCTGCACGTACAGCAGCAGCCGGCCCTCCTGCCCGAGCCGCCCGGTGTCGATGACGAGGCTGTCGGTGATCTCGTCGAACGCCTCGACGACCCGGTAGAAGTCCGAGGTCCCCATCCGGACGCCGCCGCGGTTGAGGGTCGAGTCGGACCGGCCGTAGATCACGCAGCCGCCGTCCGGGAGGACCTTGATCCAGTCGCCGTGCCGCCACACGCCCGGATACATCTCGAAGTAGGACTCGCGGTAGCGGTCGCCGCTCTCGTCGTTCCAGAAGAACACCGGCATGGACGGCATCGGCTCGGTGATGACCAGCTCGCCGACCTCGTCCACCACCGGCTTGCCGTCGTCCCCGTACGCCTCGACCTTCGCGCCGAGGCCCCGGCACTGGATGACGCCCGCGCGCAGCGGCAGCAGCGGCGACGGGCCGACGAACCCGGTGCACAGGTCGGTGCCGCCGGAGAAGGAGCCGAGCAGGAGGTCCGCGCCGACCTCCTCGTACACCCACGCGAACCCTTCGGGCGGCAGCGGCGAGCCGGTGGACCCGATGCCGCGCAGCGCCGACAGGTCGAACTCGCGTCCGGGGTGGCGCCCGTCCTTGGCGGACGCGGTGATGTAGGGCGCGCCCACGCCCATGTAGGTGACCCCGTTGTCGGCGGCGAGCTTCCACAAGTCGAGCGGTGCGCCGTCGTACATGACGATGGTGGAGCCCACCAGGAGGCCGCCGATGAGGTAGTTCCACATCATCCAGCCGGTCGTGGTGAACCAGAAGAACACATCGCCCGGGCCGACGTCCTGGTGGAACGACAGCGCCTTGAGGTGCTCCAGGACGACCCCGCCGTGCCCGTGCACGATCGGCTTGGGCAGGCCCGTCGTGCCGGACGAGTACACCACCCACAGCGGGTGGTCGAACGGGACGTCCTCGAACTCGATGGTGTCGTGGCCGGTGCGCGGGAGGTCGCCGTAGTGCATGCCGACGCGCAGGCCGTCGGGGGTGGCGGCCGGATCGAGGTACGGGATCAGCACCGTCGCGGCCAGCGTCGGCAGCGCCGCCTCGATCTCGCCGACGATCTCCCGCCGGTCGAACGTCCTGCCGTTGTAGGCGTAGCCGTCCACCGCGATCAGGACCTTCGGCTCGATCTGTGCGAACCGGTCGATCACCGAGGACGACCCGAAGTCCGGCGAGCACGAGGACCACACCGCGCCCAGCGACGCCGTCGCCAGGAAGCAGACCAGCGCCTCCGGGATGTTCGGGACGTACGCGACGACCCGGTCGCCCTTCCCGACGCCCAGCTCGGCGAGGCCCGCCCGCACCTCCGCGACGTGCAGGAACAGCTCGCGGTAGGTCAGCACCCGGTGCCCGCCGGCCTCCGACCGGAACACCACGGCCGTCTCGTCCGGCGTCTCCTCGGCGCGGCGCAGCGCGTTCGCGGCGTAGTTCAGGGTCGCGCCGGGGAACCAGCGCAGCCCGTCCACCGGCATGGGACCGCCCTCGCGAACCGGGCCGCTCCCGCGGTCGCCGACCACCTCGAAGTACGCCCAGATCGCGTCCCAGAAGTCGTCGACCTCGGTCACCGACCAGCGCCACAGGTCGTCGTAGGACTCCGCGCGCACGCCCCGGTCCCACAGCCAGTGGATGAAGCGGGTCACCCGCGCGTTCGCGACGACCTCCTCCGACGGCCGCCACAGCGCCGCTCCCTCGGAGACCTCGTGATCACGCGTCATCGCTCTCCCCTCCCCGCCGCGCCCACGCGCGCGACCCTCCCAATATCGGCCTCGCCGCCCGGCCCGCGCAACTTCCGCCGATCCGCTCGGACCTCCGCGTCCCATCGCAGGTCACAGCGGTGCGGCGGGCAATCCGCGCGCACCACACATCGGAGCGTCCGCCGATCCTCCCGCCCCACACACCGGGTTTTTCCACAGAACGCCGTTCCACTTCCGCCCCCTGGGACGCGCCGCCGAGACTGGCAACCGGTCCGCGAAAGGAGCACCGAATGACCGAGAGCCCGCCGCACGCGACCCGGGAATCACGTTCCACACCTGGAACGAACCGAGCAGCACACCGCCTCGGGGAGGCGGCCGGAGTCAGATGCGGGTCAGTTCCGCGACGGCGCCGACCACGGCGTCGGTGTCGGCCAAGGTCGCGAGCACCCGATCGGCACCGGCGGAGCGCAGCTCGGCCTCGGTGGCGCTTCCGGTGGCCACGGCGATGATCGGCGACCCCGCGATGTGGGCGGCCTGCACGTCGCGCGGCGAGTCGGCGATGTACACGGTGGCCGACTCGGGATACCGGGTGCCGTGCCGCTCGCCCGCGCGGGCGCGGGCGAGCTCCAGCAGCGCGGCCTTGCTGTAGACGCCGTCCTCGTAGCCGCCGGCGGCGAGGTCGAGGCGGTCGGCGAGGCCGAGCTCGGTCACCTTCAGCACGGCGTTCGGCCGGACGGACCCGGTCAGCACCGACTGCACGACCCCGGGCACGTGCGCCAGGGCCTCGACGGCCTCCCGGGCCCCGGCCAGCACCCGGCCGTGCGCCCGCAGATCGGCACGGCGGCTCGCGAACGCCGTGGTGAGCGCGGACACGAAGGAGGGCAGATGGTCGTCGGTGGTGACGACGTCGTTGAACGCCAGCGTCTCGAAGATGATCTCCGATTCGGTGCGGCCCGGAGTGGGGGCGAGCCGTACGAGGGGCCGCCCGACGGTCCGCTGGAACGCCTCCGCGTAGGCGTCCCGGGTGACCCGCCCGACGTCGACCAGGGTGTGATCGATGTTCCACAGCACCAGACGGTTCAGCGTCGACATCCCGTTCCCATGCACGGCTCGAAAGGCGTCGGCGGGCGCCGTCCCGGCACCGGCCCGCCCCACCCTACGGCGGGGCGGACTCATCGTCGGGCTTCCCGGCCGATGTCCGCAACCGCGCGCGGCCGGCGCTCCCGCGCCGCTTGCCGGTCAGGGTCCCATGTGCGGGTAGCGGTGGTCGGTCGGCGGGACGAACGTCTCCTTGATCGCGCGGACGTTCGTCCAGCGGATCAGGTTGAACACCGACCCGGCCTTGTCGTTGGTGCCGGACGCGCGGGCTCCGCCGAAAGGCTGCTGCCCGACGACCGCGCCGGTCGGCTTGTCGTTGATGTAGAAGTTCCCGGCCGCGAACCGGAGCCTCTCGGTCGCGGCCGCGACGGCCGCGCGGTCACGGGCGACGACCGCGCCGGTCAGCCCGTACTCGGAGACGCTCTCCAGCTGCGTCAGAACGGAGTCGTAGTCGTGGTCGTCGTAGACGTGGACGCCGAGGATCGGCCCGAAGTACTCGGTGGTGAAGAGCTCGTCGGTCGGGTCCGACGACTCCAGCACCGTGGGCCGGACGAAGTAGCCCACCGAGTCGTCGAGATCGCCGCCCACGAGCATCCGCATGCCGTCGACGCCGCGCGCCCGCTCGATGGCGCGCCGCTGCTTGGCGAAGGCGCGGTCGTCGATCACGGCGCCCATGAACAGCGACAGGTCCTCGGCCACGTTCCCCATGGTGAGGCTCTCGACCTCGGCGCAGAAGTCGTCGCGCATCCCGTCCCAGACGGACCGCGGGATGTAGGCGCGCGACGCCGCCGAGCATTTCTGCCCCTGGTACTCGAACGCGCCCCGCACCAGCACGGTCTTCAGCACCGCCGGGTCGGCGGACGGGTGCGCCACCACGAAGTCCTTGCCGCCGGTCTCCCCCACGATCCGCGGGTAGCCGCGGTACCGGGCGATGTTCTCCCCGATCGTCCGCCACAGCGCCTGGAACGTCGGCGGCGAGCCGGTGAAGTGCAGTCCCGCCAGCTCCGGGCTGGCCAACGCGACGTTCGACACGGCCTGCCCGTCCCCGGTGACCAGGTTGATGACGCCGGGCGGCAGCCCGGCCGCCTCCAGCAGCCGCATCGTGTGGTGCGCGGCGAGCTGCTGCGTCGGCGACGGCTTCCACACCACGACGTTGCCCATGATCGCGGGCGAGGTCGGCAGGTTCCCGGCGATCGCGCTGAAGTTGAACGGGGTGATGGCGAGGACGAACCCCTCCAGCGGCCGGTACTCCATCCGGTTCCAGACACCGGGCGAGGAGTTCGGCTGCATCTCGCGGATCCGCCGCGCGTACGCGACGTTGAACCGCAGGAAGTCGATCAGCTCGCACGCCGAGTCGATCTCCGCCTGCTGCACCGACTTGGACTGCCCGAGGATCGTCGCGGCGTTCAGCGTGGAGCGCCACGGCCCCGACAGCAGCTCGGCGGCCCGCAGGAAGATCGCGGCCCGGTCGTCCGGCGCCATGGCCCGCCACCCCGGCGCCGCCTCCCGCGCCGCCGCGACGGCCTCCGCCACGTCCGCGTCGGTGGCGTTGCCCATCCGCCCCAGCACATGGCCGCGGTTGTGCGGCTCGACCACGTCGATGGGCGCGCCGCCGCCCATCCGCCGCTCCCCGCCGATCGTCATCGTCAGCTCGGTCTCCGCGCCGCCGAGCTCTTTGATCTTCGCCTCCAGCGCCGCCCGCTCGGCGCTCCCCGGCGCGTACCCCTTGACCGGCTCGTTCACCGGTACCGGAACGTTGGTGACGGCGTCCATCTGGCCACTCCCTGCGAGTCCGCTGCCGACAAGCCGCCCCTACCCGGCCCCACCGCCCGCACTCCAGCGGACGGACGAACACGCGCCAGAAGCCGGGTCGGCCGCCTCAGACGGCATCTACTGCCGGGAGAGTCCAGCCGGATCGATCGTCATGGGGAACGGAGCGTCCAGGTGGGTGGTCGCGCCCGCGAGCGCGGTCGCCCGCTCCACATACCGGCCGCCGTCCAGTTCGTAGACGACGAGCATGGGGGCCGGGTCGAACTCCAGTCGCCAGAAGTACGGGACGGCGGCCTCCGCGTACAGCATGGGCTTGACCTTGCGGTCCATGGTGCGGTTGCCAGGGGAGACGAGTTCCACGACAAGCTGGACCGCGTCGATGTCGACGGTGACGGGATCGTCGGCGGTCGCGCCGGCGTCTGCCACGACCAGGTCCGGCACGACCAGCCCGGACGGCAAAAGCACGTTGACGCCCTCCAGAACCTCCACCGGTGCACCAGCGGCCCGGGCGGCCGCCTCAAGGGCGACATGAAGGCGGAACGAGGCCCGCTGATGCCGAACGCCGGGTGGCGGAGACATCACGAGCGACTCGCCCAGCAACTCGAAGCGAGCCGTCCGGTCTTCGGGCAGAGTCAAAATGTCGGCGACGGTCCAGGGCCCAGTGTGCTCGGTCATGATGCCCGTTCACCTCCTCGTCCGACGGCCAGTCAGTGCGACCTCCACGACGGCACACGGCGAGCACATGGGCACTCCCGATCTGCTGACACGGGCCTCACCGACCGGCGGCTCTGTTGATATGCCGCGCCCCTACCCGTACGCCCCGCGTCCCAGTGGAAGTGAAGCGCCGCAGACAATAAACGCGAGGTGCCGCAAAGGGCTTCGAGCCACGAAGGAGCCCCGGTCCCAGCGGGCCAGGGCTCAGTGGGGTCTTATCGCTGCTTCAGATCGGCGAGCAGGGACCGCAGAGCGTCACGGCTGACGTCGAGATGGCCCCCGTCCGGGTCCTTGCTGTCGCGGACACCGACGACCACACCGAGATCGGCCAACTCGACGCAGGCGCCCCCGTTGCCCGAGCTGCGCGACGACTTCCGCCAGGCGGCCTTACTCACATCCATGATCGTCTCCCAGGAGTTCCGCCGACTGCTTCAACGCTTGAGGACTGCCACCAGGGCCGCGAACTCGCCACGCCCCACGACCAGCTTCGGGCCGTCCGGGTCCTTCGAGTCACGAACGGCAACCACACCGGCAGCGGACGCCAGCTCAACGCACTCGCCACCATTGCCACCGCTGTAGCTGCTCTTCTGCCAGGTGGCCCTAGTTAGGTTCATCGTCCTGCCTCACCTTCGATATGGCAGCAAGCGAAACTGACCTTTTCGGGCGAGCCAGGGTCCGGATCTCTCGGATGGCGGGAGAGTCAGCGCTGCTTCAGGTCGGCGAGCAGGGACCGCAGAGCGTCACGGCTGACGTCAAGGTGGCCGCCGTCCGGGTCCTTGCTGTCGCGGACACCGACGACCACACCGAGATCGGCCAACTCGACGCAGTTGCCACCATTGCCCGAGCTGCGCGATGACTTCCGCCAGGCCGCCCTACCTGCATCCATAATCATCTCCCGCGATGCGACGGTCAGCTCCGCTGGCTGCCTCTATTTGAGGGCCGCCATCAAGGCCGCGAACTCTCCACGCCTCACGATGAGCTTCGGGCCGTCCGGATCTTTTGAATCACGGACGGCGACGACACCGGGGGCCGACGCCAGCTCGACGCACTCGCCTCCGGTGCCGCTGCTGTGGCTGCTCTTGCGCCAAGTGGCCGTAGTCAGGTCCATCGTTCGGATCGCACCTTTCGAATGAACTCAAGCGACTCGTCTACCGGGAGGGCCAGAGCGCGAATCTCACGAAGAGCCCGGTGAAGGGCACCAAGCTCGTCGTGCTCCTCCAGTGTGAACCCGCGCGCGGGGCTTTCGAAGTACGCGACCTCCCGACGATCCTCCATGCAAGCGATCGTAAAGGACGACGTGTTGCCGAGGTGATCGCCGCGCATCTTCACGATGTGCAGTGACACCCCGAGCGCTTTCGGTGCCTCGAGAAGGTGGTCGAACTGCTCCCGCATGACCTCAGGGTCCCCGACCTCCCGCAGCAGCACTCCCTCATCGACAAGGAACGTACAGCCGGGCGGCGGCGGACTCTTCCGGCTGAAGACGCTCTGCCTGGCCATACGCTCCTCGACCCTCTCCTTGTCGCCGTACAGCAGTACTTCGGCGTAGCGGGGGTCTGGAGGAGACCGTGGACAAGCGAGAGGCTCCACGACGTCAGCTCTTCGGCCGTCTCTTCGATGGGCAGCCACTCGTACCAGGTAGGGAAAGCGGCGTCCTTGGCCAAGTCTTCCCAGAGCGCGATCAGCTCGCCGTTCACCTCGAGGATCTTGTCCATCTCCTTGGCGAACTCGAGCGTGCAGCGTGTCCGGCCGGTCTCGACCGCGCCGATGTACTGAGGGGTGACGCCCTCGCCGTCGCGCGCCCGCACGGCGAGGTTCTCTTGGCTCCAGCCCTTCGCTTCCCGGAACCTGCGGAACCTGCGTCCGAACGCGATCAAGCTCGAGCTGACCTTCGCTCTCGTCCGTCGTGGCGCCATGACGCCATGGTCCCTCAACTCTGACTCAACAGGCCACCAACTTGAGAAAGCCAGTCAAGGGAAGTTGTCGCGCAACCACCTGCGCTTCGTGACGCTCCGAGCTCAACTGATGACTCAATGTCATGCGCCAGCACGTCAACGTTCCAGAAGGCGCAGCCATGACCTCAGCAACCCCCGAGACCCCAACGATCGTGCTTGAACCCACTGCCGAGGCGCCCCGGCTTGCTCGTGAGTTCCTCGCCAAGTGCTTCGCCGAGTGGGGCATCCTCGATGACTACCTCGGTCGGCTCATCGTCTGTGAGCTGGTCACCAATGCCTATCGGCACGGCGAGGGGCCCATCGTCGTCCGGCTACCGCGTGACCAGGACGGGCAACCCGTGATCGAGGTGTGGGACTCGGGCGCGGGCCGTCCGGCGGTGAAGCCGGAGAACCATGGCGCCCTGTCCGGGCGGGGCCTTCAGCTCGTCGCCGAGTTCGTCCGGGACTGCTGGGGCGTCCGTCCCCTCAACGAGGGCGGCAAGGCCGTGTGGGCGAAGCTGCCCGGTTCCTGAACTCGCGAGGTGACCAAATGGCGTGAGGCGGGGCCTCGCGTCCACGGCTGACGAGACGCAGGAACGCTCAAGCTCCGAGCCCCGCCGCAGAAGAAGGGAGACGTGCGATGGACGAGTCCGTGACGGTGCTGCTCCTGCGGCACCTGTTCCCGCACTGGTCGATCACGTCGGACGGCGGCGTGTGGAGGGCCGGCGGGCGGGTCCTGATCTCTTCGAGCCACCTTGAGGGGTTGCTCGATCTGCTCCATGTCGCCGATCCCGTCGCCGTGGAACGTGCCGCCGGACTGCTGGATGAGGCGTGAACGGCAGGTCAGAGGAGGTGTTGGAGTTCTTGGGTGGCGTACCAGAGGAGTTCGTGGCCTTCGGCGCCGTCGACGGTGAAGAGGGCGTCCTCGTCGCCGGCGTCGGCGGTGGGGAGGGCCTCGACGGCGGCGGTCACGTCGGGGACGGCGGCGGGGTCGTCGACGTGGCCGGAGGCCAGGCGCTTCCACGCGACGGGCGCGGTGATCTCGACGAGGGAGCGGTCGTCGCCGTCGATGGACGCGTCGCCGCGGGCCCAGGACACCGACTGGTCGGGGATCTCGGCGGCGAGGACGACGCGGCGGCGCGGCGCGGACGGGTCGGCGGCCAGCAGGCGCAGCGAGGCGCGGGCCGCCGCGGTCAGCGCCGCGTACTCCAGCTCCTCCTGGTCGCCGCCCGCGTACCACTCGCGCAGCGCGGGCGTCACCGCGTGCCCGGACAGGGGCGCGGGGCCGGCCTCGCGCGCGGCGTGGGCGGCGGCGAGGAGCGGGAGCGTGGACGGAAGGTAGACGCGCATGACGATCCGTCAGTCTCTCACGGCAGGAGGTCCAGCTCGCGGAGTTCGGCGATCGTGGCGTCGGCGGATGTGTGGTGGATGCCGCGGATGCCGAGCGATTCGGCGGCCCGGACGTTGTGCTCGATGTCGTCGATGAAGACGCATTCGGCGGCGTCCAGGCCGAGCAGGCCGAGCGCGTGGTGGAAGATCCGCTCGTCCGGCTTGCGCAGGCCGACCTCGCAGGAGATGACGACGGCGTCGAAGAGGTCCGCGAACACGTCGCGGGGGTAGTCGTTGCCCCAGGAGTTGGAGAGCAGGGCGGTGCGGGTGCCGTGCGCGCGGGCCGCGCGGAGCGCCTCGTACATCGGCTCGACCGGGGAGAACGCGCCGAACATGCGGGAGATGAGGCCCGCGGCGGCGACGGGGCCGCCGTCGACGGTGAGCAGTTCCGCGGCGAGGAGGCGCTCGAACTCCTCGGTGGCGAGCGAGCCGTCCTCGAGGCCGTGGATGGGGTTGGTGCCGGCGCCGTCGTAGGCCTGCTTCACCCAGGCGCGCATGACCGTGCGGTAGCGGTCGGCGTCGATGCGGTCGGCGGCCAGCCAGGCGCCGACGGCGTCGTTCAGCGGAGACGTGAGGACGCCGCCCCAGTCCGTGATTACGGCTTTGACCGTCTTGTCGGGCACAGGCCGATGGTAGGCGATCCCGCCTGCATTGACCGAATCTCGTTCTGCGAGACTGCCCGCATGGACTTCGCACTCAGCCCGAAGGCGCTGGACTACCGGGAACGACTCCAGGAGTTCATGGACGAGCACGTGTACCCGGCGGAGCCGGTGTACGCGGCATGGCGGGCGGAGAACGACCCGCACGCGCTGCCGCCGATCGTCCAGGACCTCAAGGCGGAGGCCCGCGAGCGGGGTTTGTGGAACCTGTTCCTGCCGGACGTGTCCGGGCTGACGAACCTGGAGTACGCGACGCTGGCGGAGCTGACGGGCCGCTCCCCCGACCTGGCGCCGGAGGCGGTCAACTGCGCCGCGCCGGACACCGGGAACATGGAGGTCCTGCACATGTTCGGGACCCCCGAGCAGAAGGAGCGGTGGCTGAAGCCGCTGCTGGACGGGGAGATCCGCAGCGCGTTCGCGATGACGGAGCCGGAGGTCGCGTCCTCCGACGCCACCAACATCACCACCTCGATCGTCCGGGACGGCGACGAGTACGTGATCAACGGCCGCAAGTGGTTCATCACCGGCGCGGCGGACGAGCGCTGCAAAATCTTCATCGTCATGGGCAAGACCGATCCGGACGGCCCGGCGCACCGGCAGCAGTCGCAGGTGCTGGTGCCGCGCGACACCCCGGGCGTGACCGTCGTCCGGCACCTGCCGGTGTTCGGCTACCAGGACCAGCACGGCCACTCGGAGATCCTGTTCGAGGACGTCCGGGTGCCGGTGGCGAACCTGATCGCCGCGGAGGGCGACGGATTCATGATCGCGCAGGCGCGGCTCGGGCCCGGGCGCATCCACCACTGCATGCGCGCGCTCGGCATGGCGGAGCGGGCGCTGGAGCTGATGTGCCGCCGCGCCGTGGACCGCGTCGCGTTCGGCGGCCCGCTCGCCAAGCAGGGCGTGGTGCGCCAGCAGATCGCCGAGTCGCGGATGGCGATCGAGCAGGCGCGCCTGCTCACGCTGAAGACGGCGTGGCTGATCGACGAGCACGGCTCCAAGGGCGCCCGGTCGGAGATCGCGGCGATCAAGGTGGTCGTGCCGCGGATCACCCACGAGGTGCTCGACCGCGCGATCCAGATCCACGGCGGCGCCGGGGTGTCCGACGACACCCCGCTCGCCGCGATGTACGCCTGGGTCCGCGCGATGCGGATCTTCGACGGCCCGGACGAGGTCCACGTCCGCACCGTCGCCCGTCAGGAACTCCGCCGCTACGAGCAGCACTGACGCGGGGGCCGTGGCCATGCGGTCGGTGCGGGGACGAACGCATGACCACGGACCGCCGCGAGCCGGCGGGGGCCGCCGCCGGGCTCGGAAACGGAGAGACCACGCGAGCGCACTGTCCGACCGGTGGGGCCTAACCGAGCCCTTCGGGCCGGGGTCGTAGAGACACTGCTATGCGGATCTGAGGCGTTGCAGGGCCTCCCGGACGCCGCCGTCGGTCTCCTCCAGGACCACCGTGGCGCGCGCGGCGGGGACCTCGCCGAGCAGCGAGACGAGCGCGACGCGGGTGTTGCCGCCCGCCTCGGTGAGCGCGTTCTCGCAGGTTCGCGCGTCCATGCCGGTGGCCTCGGTGAGGATGCGGACCAGCCGGGCGCGCAGCTTGGAGTTCAGCGCGTTCACGCTGACCATCAGGTTGGAGTAGGTGCGGCCCATCCTGATCATCAGGGTGGTGGAGAAGGAGTTGAGCACGAGCTTGGTCGCGGTGCCCGCCTTCATCCGCGTCGATCCGCTGATGACCTCGGGTCCGGTGGCGAGGCCGATGTGCACCTCCACTTCCTCCCCGTAGGGGGTGCGCGGGTTGCAACTGATCAGCGCCGTGCGCGCGCCGCCCGCGGTGGCGGCGCGCAGCGCGCCGATCACGTAGGGGGTGCGGCCGCTGGCGGCGATGCCGATGGCGATGTCGCCGGGCTGGACCTCGCGGGCGTCCCGCATGCCGAGCTCCATGTCGTCCTCGACGTCGGAGATCGCCTGGGACAGCGCGCCGGGGCCGCCGGCGTGGTGCGCGACGACCCGTCCCCAGATGCCGAACGTGGGGGGCAGCTCGGCGGCGTCGATGACCGCGAGCCGGCCGGACGTGCCGGCGCCGAAGTAGTGCACGCGGCCGCCCGCGCGCAGCGAGTCGACGGCGAGGTCGACCAGCCGGGCGACCTCGGGCAGGACGCCCGCCACCACCATCGGGACGGTGGCGTCCTCCGTGTTGATCAGGTGCAGCACCTCCAGGGTCGGCAGCGTGTCGACGTCGAGGGTGCGGGGGTTCCGGCCCTCGGTGGGGAGCTCGCAATCGATCACCGACGCCTCCGGTCGGGTCGCACGGTCCGGCCGCGGACCGCCTCGAACGTGGCTTCCAGGGCCTTGCGGGTAGACCCGTAGGTGCGCTGCGCCACTCCGACGAAGACGCAGTCGACCACCGTGAGCTGCGCCAGCCGGCTGGCGGTGGCGCCGGAGCGGAAGGTCGTCTCCCGCGCCGCGGTCGTGAGGATCAGGTCGGCCACCTCCGCTATGGGGGATTTGGGGAAGTTGGTCAGTGCCACGGTCGTGGCGCCGTTGCTCTTGGCGACCTCCAGGGCGTCGATGGTCTCGACGGTCGCGCCGGTGTGCGAGATGCCGATCGCCACGCTGGTGGGGCCGAGCACGGCGGCGCTGGTGAGCATGATGTGCGCGTCGGCCCAGGCGGAGCAGAAGCGCCCGATGCGGTGCAGCTTCTGCTGGAAGTCCATCGCGACGAAGGCGCTGGCGCCGACCCCGTAGACGTCGACGCGGTCGGCGGCGACGACGGCGTCGACGACCTGCTCCAGCATCTTGATGTCGAGCTGGGCGGCGGTCTCCTCGACGGCGCGGGCATCGGCGAAGGTCACCTTCTCCACGATCTGTTCGAGCGAGTCGTCGGGGCTGATGTCGCTGCCGATGACCCGTCCGCCGCTGGCGCTCTGGGCCCGTCCCGCCTCGGTGGCGAGGGTCAGTCGGAGCTCTGGATAACCATGGAACCCGATCGCGCGGCAGAACCTGATGACGGTGGTCTCCGAGGTGCCACAGGTCTGGGCGAGTTCGGTGATGGTGGAGTTGGCGACCCCTTCGGGGTCGTCGATGACGCGTTGAGCGACTCGTCGCTCGGCGGGGGGCAGCGAGGGCAGCAGCGAGCGGACCCGCACCACGGTGCTGAGCGGCGTCCCGTCCTTGCGCGCCGGCTCGTCCCGTGCCGCTCCGGGCTCCCCTGTGCTCCCCGGCTCGGGGCCGATGGGTTTCCTCATGGAAGAAAGTTTCTTACTGCCAGGATGTCACGTCAACGGTAGAAAAGGCTACGGTCGGCCTGTGTTGACCCATTTGGCCGGTCCTTACGTGGTCGGCATAGACGCGGGTGGCACGAAGACCCGCTGTGTTGTGCTGACGCTCGGGGGAGCCCTGGCCGGTTCCGGCACCGGCCCCGGGGCCAACCCCAACTCCGGAGGCGACACCGCAGGGGCGCTCACCACCGCCCTGCAGGAGGCGCTCGGAGACCTCGACCGTACCCACATCCTCACCGGCGTGTTCGGGATCGCCGGAGCCGGCTCGGCCGGCCGGCCCGCCGCCGTGACCGCGGCGCGCCGGGCCTGGCAGGCCGTCGGGCTGCGCGGCTCGCCCGCCGTGGTGACCGACATCGCCGTGGCGTTCGCCGCCGGGACCAGCGAGCCCAAGGGCATCGTGGTGTTCTCCGGCACGGGCGCCGGCGCCGCGGTCATCAGCGACGGCGCGATCGTGCAGCGCGCCGACGGCTACGGCTGGCTGGTGGGGGACGAGGGTTCGGCGGTGTGGCTCGGCAAGGAGGCGGTCCGGGCGGCGCTCGCCGCCTACGACGGCCGCGGCTCGCCGACGCTGCTGACCGATTCGGTCCCGCGGGCCCTGCTCGGCCCGACCGTGGTCGCGGAGATCGACTCGGCCCGGCGAAGACCCCGGCACCGGACGCTGGCGATGGCGGGCGCGCTCCCGCCCGCGTCCGGGGCGGGCGCGCCCGCTGCGGCGGGAGCGCCCGGGTCGGTGCTCTCGCAGGCCGCGGCGCTGCCCGCCGGGACGGGCGGCACGGGCACCGCCGTGCTGATCCCCGAAGCCCCGTATCCGCAGCCGGGCGGCGGTCCGACCGGACCGCCGGGTCCGCCCGGGCCGCTGGGCACCGGCCATGGCCGTCCGGAGCCGCCCGGCCGTCCGGCGCTCGCGGAGCCGCCGGGCCTCCCGGGCCATCCGGAGCTGCCCGGGACGGCGCCGAACCCGCAGCTCGCGCAGGCCATCATCAAGGAGGTGTACGGCCGCCCGCCCGCGGCCCTGGGCAGGCTCGGCCCGGTGGTCGCCGCCGCCGCGGCCGCGGGCGACCCGGTGGCCAGGCGCATCACCGACGAGGCCGCGGAGTGGCTGCTCCGCGACGTGGACGCGGTGCGCCCGGCCCTGTCCGATCCCTGCGCACCGGTCGTCATGCACGGCTCGGTGCTGCGCGAGGGCCCCGTCGCCGAGGCCGTCCGCACCGGGCTGCGCGACCGGTTCGCCGAGGCGCCGCGCAGCGCGGGCGACGGCGCCGTCGGCGCCGCCGGGCTGGCCCTGCGCCGGCTCGGCCATCCCCTGCCGGGCTGAGCCCGGCCGAGCCCCGCCCGGCCGTGCGGGCGCCGCCGGTGGCCGACTCCACCGGACACCCCGCCGAGAGGCCGGAGACGACGGCGACGCAGCCGTCCGGCTCATCACGATGGACCCCACCGTATTTCCGTTCCGCTTGCGGGCCCGGGGTCCATCGTGATTAAGCTGTTACCACGGTGGCTCAAGATCCGCCGGGACGGTGCCGTGGGCACCGTGACCGGTGGTACCACCGGCCACAGACGTGGCTTGTACCGATTTGGGCTGCGGTCACTCCGCAGCGTCGTCCGCGCAGGTCCGTCCTGCCGCGCACTGCTCGTGCGCCTTGCCGCGCCGTGCCGCTTTCCGCGTGCGCCTCCGCACGCGCCCGCGCCACGGCGCCGGCCGATGCCCGGACGACGGCCGACTCCGTACACCACGTCGAACGAGGTCGCATGCTCCCCGCTTCCGAAGGGCGCCGTCTCCGGGCCGCCCGTGTCCGCCTGTCCCGCAGCGTCCGGCGGTTCGTCCGCGCCGGCCGGCGGTCGCTCCGCCGCGGCGCCGGCGGGCACCGCCGCTCCCGGGCGTCCCGCCGCGCCCGTTTCCCGCGCGCCGTCCGCTGGGCCCTGGCCTGCGTCTGCGCGCTGGCCGTCCTGGCGGCGTCCGCCGTCGTGATCGGCTACGCCCGGACGCCCGTCCCGACCGAGCCGCAGGCCGGCGTCACCGACGAGGGCTCCACCGTCTACTACGCCGACGGCCGGACGCCGCTGTTCCGGCTGGGCGCGAACCGGCAGAGCGTCCGGCACGGGCAGATCCCGGACCGGCTGCGGTGGGCGGTGCTCGCCGCCGAGGACCGCGGCTTCTACCGCAACCGGGGCGTCTCGGTCTCCGGCACGTTCCGCGCGCTGCTGCGCGACGCGTCCGGCGGCGACGTCGAGGGCGGGTCCACGATCACCCAGCAGCTCGCCCGCAACTACTTCAAGGGCCTCAGCCGCGACCGGACCCCGGCCCGGAAGATCAAGGAGATCTTCGTGGCGCTGAAGCTGGACCGGCACCGCGCCAAGGACGAGATCCTCGACCTGTACCTGAACACCGTCTACTTCGGTCGGCAGACGTCGGGCGTGGAGGCGGCGGCGCGCGCCTACTTCGACAAGGACGTGTGGCAACTGGACGTCGCCGAGTGCGCGCTGCTCGCCGCGATGATCCAGCGCCCCGGCTACTTCCGGACGCAGGGCGACGGCGACGCGGCGCGCGCGCTGCAGGCCCGCTGGCACTACGTGCTCAACGGCATGGTGTCGATGGGCAAGCTCGGCCGCGCCGACGCGGACCGCCTCCGGTTCCCTCGCACGAAGGAAGAGTGGAGCGGTGTCAGCGTGTCCGGCCAGGGGTTGCTGGCGCGCCAGCGGGTGCTCGACGAGCTGGAGAGCACCGGCATCCCCGCGAGCGCCGTCGTGAACGGCCGCCTGAAGATCTACACCGAGCTCGACCCGCGCTGGATGGCGTACGCGGAGGAGGCCATGCGGCGCGCGCACGAGCCGCAGTGGCCGAAGGACGTGCGCGCGGGGCTCGTCGCGGTGGACCCCGCCAACGGCGCGGTCAGGGCGTTCTACTCCGGCGACCCGAAGCGCGGCGTGTACGACTCGGTGTTCGAGCCGGTCGCGCAGGCGGCGTCGACGTTCAAGCCGTACGTGCTGGCCGCCGCGCTGCGCCGCGGCTACAACGTCCGGACGAAGGTGCCGGGCAAGTCGCCGCTGCGGTTCGCGCCGGACGGCAGCGTCACGCCGATGACCGCGCCGGGCTACAAGGTCTCCAACGACGAGAAGATCGGCTCTCTGGGGACGATCGACCTGGTCAAAGCGACGGAATTATCGGTGAACACCGGGTTCGTGAAGGCGGCGCTGAAGACCGGCGTCGCGAACGTGGCGGAGACGGCGCGGCGGTTCGGGGTGCCGGAGTCGGCGCTGCGCCCGTACAAGGGCCAGGCGGGGCTCGCGCTCGGCATCGCGAACGTGTCGGCGGCCGTGCAGGCGGCGGGGTACGCGGCGTTCGCCAACGGCGGCACCGCTGTCACCCCGCACCTGGTCACCAGGGTCGTCGACGCGCGCGGGCGGCGCGTGCCGCTGCCGTGGGACCGGCCGGGCGACCGCGTCCTGACCGACGAGCAGGCGGCGCAGGCGACGTACGCGATGCGCGCGGTCGTCACCGGCGGGACGGGGCGCAAGGCCGCACTGGCGGACCGCGACGCCGCGGGCAAGACCGGCACGTCCGACGACAACCATGCTGCCTGGTTCGTCGGGTACGTCCCGCAGGTGTCGGCGGCCGTGGTGATGACGCGCGCGCAGCCCGGTCCGCTCGAGGGGCTGGCCGGACATCCCGGACGGGTCGCCGGGGAGGACGTGCCGTCCTCGGTGTGGCACGCGTTCATGGCGAAGGCCACGCGCGGCATGCCGGCGGAGCCGTTCGCCGAGCCGGCGTTCACCGGCACCGCCCCCGACTGGGACGACACGCTCAAGAACATGGCCGGGAAGAAGGGGCCGGACGGCCCGGCGGCCGGACGCGGATCGCCCTCGGCCGGCGCCCCGACGGCGCCGACGCGCGCACCCGATCCGGACGGCTCGTCCGGCGCGCCCGCCGACGCGCGGACCCGCAAGAAGTGGTGCGCGAAGCCCGGCAACGAGGACGCGAAGGTGTGCACCGGGACGTGACCGGGCGGCGGGCGTCCGGCGCCGCGAGTCGACAGGCGGCGGCGCCGCGAGTCGACAGGGCGGCGGCGAGCGGTTAACGTCGCCCCGTCCGATGCGAGCAGACGACCATGTCGGGGGGCCTGGTCAGGTGCGTGCCATTGATGTCCGCGGATGACCGTTCGCGATCGGCCGGAGCCGCCCGGCGGCCCCGGCGAAGGCGCGCTGCGCTGGCGCTCGCGCTGGTGCTGCCGCTGGCCGGCTGCGGAGGGGGCGGCGGCGACGGCGCGAAGGGCCCGTCCGCGCGGCACGGCGCCCCCGGCGCGTCCGGCCCGTCCGGGAAGAAGGCGCCCGTGACCAAGTCCCCGGACGCGTGGGTCCCCGGCTACGTCGCGAAGATGAGCCTGCGCGAGAAGGTCGGGCAGCTGTTCGTGCCGACGTTCTCCAGCCGCGCGAGCGCCCTGGCGATCATCCGCAAGTACCACGTCGGCGGGTTCATCTACTTCCCGGAGAACTTCGGCTCGCCCGCCGCGACCGCCGAGCAGTCGAACGCGCTGCAGAAGGCGTCCAGGGTCCCGCTGCTGCTCGGCGTGGACGAGGAGCAGGGCATCGTGTCGCGGACGCCGTTCATCACCCGCTTCCCCGGCAACATGGCGCTCGGCGCGACGCGCAGCGCCGCCGACGCGCGCGCCGCCGCGCAGGTCACCGGCACCGAGCTGCGCGCCGTCGGGATCAACCTGGACTACGCGCCGGACGCCGACGTCAACGTGAACCCGCGCAACCCGGTGATCGGGCTGCGCTCGTTCGGCTCCGACCCGGCGCGGGTGTCGCCGCTGCTCAGCGCGGCGATCGCCGGGTACCAGGGCGCCGGGGTCGCCGCGACCGCCAAGCACTTCCCCGGGCACGGCGACACCGCCACCGACAGCCACACCGGCCTGCCGGTGATCACCCACTCGGCGGAGCGGTGGCGCAAGCTGGACGCGCCGCCGTTCCAGGCCGCGATCGCCGCCGGCGTCGACCTGATCATGACGGCGCACATCGTGGTGCCGGGGCTCGACAAGTCGGGCGACCCGTCCACGCTGTCGAAGACCGTGCTGACCGGGCTGCTGCGCGGCGACCTCGGCTACAAGGGCGTGATCACCACGGACTCGCTGCAGATGGCGGGCGTCCGGGAGAAGTACGGGGACGCGGTCGTGCCCGTCCGGGCGATCAACGCGGGCGCCGACCAGCTGCTGATGCCGCCGAGCCTGTCGAAGGCCTACAACGCGGTGCTGGCGGCCGTCCAGAGCGGGAAGATCACGCAGCAGCGGCTGGACGAGTCCGTCACCCGGATCCTCGACCTCAAGCAGAAGCGGGGGCTGTTCAAGGCGCCGCCCGCCGACCCGGCGAAGGCTGCCGAACGGATCGGCACGGCGCAGCAGAAGGCGACCGCGCGGCGCGTCGCCGAGCACGCCGTCACGCTCGTCCGCAACGACCGCGGCCTGCTGCCGCTGAAGGGCAGGAAGGTCAGCGTCACCGGGCCGGACAGCGCCGCGCTCGGCGCCGCGCTGCGCGAGCGGGGCGTCGCGACGGCCGCGCCCGGCGCCGCCGACGTCCACGTGCTGACCACCGTGAACGCCGGGACGGCGACCGCCGCGCGGGTCCGCGCGCTGGCGTCCAAGCCGGTCGTGGTCGCGGCGCTCGGCCGCCCCTACGACCTCGATCACGCCGACGGCGCCGCAGCGGCGCTCGCGACGTACTCCTCCGGCGCGACGTCGATCGGCGCGCTCGCCGGGGTGCTGTCCGGCGCGGTGAAACCGGTCGGGAGGCTGCCGGTGCCGGCGGGCGGGCAACCCGTTGGTCACGGCTTGTCGTATTGATGGACGCGGGGCCCCGCGGGCTGGGAAGATCGGCCCGCCTTCGCACCCCCGGGAGGTCCCCGTGCGCGTTCGTCCGTTCCTGCCCGCTCTGTCCCTGCTGCCCGCGCTGGCCCTCGGCCTCGGCGCCTGCGGCGGAAAGCAGGAGGCGGGGATGCCGCCGCTGACGCCGGAACCGGGCGACTCCCGGCTCGTCGACCTGACCGCCCCGGCCAAGGACAGCCTCCCGGCGCGGCTGGTGCTCTACAAGTTCCTGCGCGGCGTCGCCGCCGGAAATGTCAAGGTCTGCGGCCTGCTGGCCCCCGCCTACGACCGGGCGGCGTTCGGCCGCGCGGGCGGCTGCAAGTCCGGCGGGCTCGCCGCGGCCCGCGCGAAGCTGCGTCCCGCCGACCTGGCCGCGCTGCGCGGCGTGACCGTCCCGACCTGCGACGACGGGCCGGACGAGGGCGAGTACACGGTCGCGTTCGGCGATCTGAAGTGGAAGGGCGACCCGGCGCGTCCCGGCGGCGTCCTGGCCGCGAAGTTCACCCTCCGCAAGACCGGCGCCCGCTGGCTCATCGCCGGCTGACGGACGCGCCCTCAGCAGGCATGCGGAGGTAACGCTCGCGACGGGCCGCCCACCCCGACGACCCGCCGCGAGCGCGTTCAAATACCGAGCTCCGCCAGGCCCGGCAGGTGGGAGCGGGCCGCCTCGCGCGCCTGCTCCGCGGAGCGGGCGCCGCGGGCCGCCTCGGCGGCGCGGCGGCACTCCTCCAGCGTGTGCCGGGCCAGCGCGGCCCGGACGAGCGGGAGGGACGGGGCGCTCATCGACAGCGACGTCACGCCGAGCCCGACCAGGACGCAGGCGAGCGCCGGGTCGGCGGCGGCCTCGCCGCACACCCCGCACGGGACGCCCGCCGCGGCCGCGGGGGCGACCAGGTCGAGCACGGCGGGCTGCCACGGGTCCTGCAGATGCGCGAGGCCGCCGACCTGCCGGTCGGCCGCGCACGCGTACTGGGTCAGGTCGTTGGTGCCGATGCTGAAGAACTCGACCTCCGGGGCGAGGTCGCGGGCGCGCAGCGCGGCGGCGGGCACCTCGATCATGACGCCGGGGTGCTCGATGCCGGCGTCCCGGCAGGCTCCGGCGAAGAACGCGGCCTCCGCCGCGTCCGTCACCATCGGGGCCATGACCTGCAGCTTCACGCTGAGCCCGGCGGCGGCGCGGGCGAGCGCGGCGAGCTGGGCGGCCAGCACGTCCGGGTGCCGGCGCGCCATCCGCAGCCCGCGCTCGCCGAGCGCCGGGTTCGGCTCCTCGCCGGGGGGCGGGAGGAACGCCAGGGGCTTGTCGGCGCCGGCGTCGAGCGTCCGGACGACGACGCGGCCCTCCGGGAACGCCTCCAGCACCCTGCGGTAGGCGTCCACCTGCTCGTCGTCGGACGGGGGCGCCGAACGGTCGAGGAACAGGAACTCGGTGCGGTACAGGCCGACGCCCTCCGCGCCGTTCGCCAGCGCGGCGTCCAGGTCCTTCGGGCCGCCGACGTTCGCCAGCAGCGGAACCGCGTGCCCGTCCTTCGTCGCGCCCGGCCCGGACGTCTCCGCGAGCGCGGAGTCGCGGGCCGCGCCCGCGGCGAGCGCCGCGGCGACCTCCGCCTCGGACGGGTCGAGCCGGACGGTCCCGGCGGAGCCGTCCACGAGGACGCGGGTGCCGTCGGCGAGGTCCGTCGCGCCCGGCAGCGCCACCACGGCGGGCACGCCCATCGTGCGGGCGAGGATCGCGGTGTGGCTGGTCGGGCCGCCCTCCTCGGTGACGAACGCGACGACCTGCGCCGGATCGAGGACCGCGGTGTCGGCGGGCGCGAGGTCCCGCGCGACCAGCACGAACGGCTCGTCGGACTCCGGCACGCCGGGCATCGGCAGGTCGAGGAGGCGGGCGATCGCGCGGTCCCGGATGTCGTCGAGGTCGCTGACCCGGGCGGCCATGTACTCCCCCGCCCCGGCGAGCATCTCCCGGTACACCCCGAACGCCTCGAACACGGCGCGGGCCGCGGCCGTGCCCTCCCCGATCTTGGCGGTGACGCCCTCGGCGAGGCCGGGGTCGCGGGCCATGAGCGCCTGCGCGTTCAGCACGTCCCGGCCGTCAGTGTTGCCGGCCGCCGCCGCGCGCGCGCCGCGCTCCTCAAGGTCGGCGGCGACGGCTTCCAGCGCGGCGAGCGCGCCGTCCCGTTCGGCCGCCGCGTCGCCGCCGTGCCGGGAGGCGGCGTCCGGCTCCGGCACCGCGCCGGCGATGCGCCGCACCGGCCCGGCGCCCACCCCCGGGCTGACGCCCGCGCCGCGCAGGACCTCAGGCACCTTCCGGCTCCGGCGTGGACAGCAGCGCCTCCAGGCTGTCCAGCAGCTCGTCGGCGCCCTCGCCGTCGGCGGACAGCACGACCTCCTCGCCGTGCCGGGCGTCCATGCCGAGCACCGCGAGGATGCTCTTGGCGTTGACGGGCGAGCCGCCGCGCTTGGCCACGGTCACGTCCATCGGGGCCTTGGCCGCGGTCTGGACGAACAGCGCGGCCGGCCGCGCGTGCAGCCCCACCCTGGACTCGATCTTGACGTTGCGCTCGCTCACAGAATCTCCCTTGCGGCGCCGCGCACCCGCAGCGCGGGGCCCGGCTCGACATTGACTTCCTTCAGGTCCGCGACCACGTGGTCCGCCTCGGCGAGCGCCGCCGCCGGCTGGGTGGTGGCGACGCCGACGCAGGTCATCCCGGCCGCCTTCACGGCCGCGACGCCCGCCGGCGCGTCCTCGAACCCGACCGCCCCGCCCGGCGGGACGCCGAGGTCGCGCGCGGCGGCCAGGTACCCCTCCGGGTGCGGCTTGCCGGTGATGACGTCCCCGGCGGTCACCACGATGTCCATCAGGTCGCGGACGCCCAGCGCGGCCAGCAGCCGCTCGGCGTAGGGGCGCTGCCCCGACGTGACGACCGCCAGCGGGACGCCCGCGTCCGCCAGCGACCGCACCAGTTCGACGGCCCCCGCGACGGGCACGTCCTCGGGGACGCCGCCGTCCGCGGTCTCGTACGACACCGCCTGCTCGAACAGCTCCTCGGCGGTGCGGCCCGGGAACAGGTGCGCCAGGTCCTCCAGCACCTCGATGCCGCGGCGCCCCGCGAACGAGGAGATCAGCGCGTCGTCGTACGGCACACCGTGCGCCTCGAACAGCCGCGACCACATCACCCGGTTGCGCGGCTCGGTGTCCATGAGGGTGCCGTCGAGGTCGAACACCGCCGCGCGCAGGCCGATCAGCGCCATCCGGTCAGCTCCATGTGAACAGCTCGGCCCCCTTGACGACCTCGCCCGTCTCGACGACGTCCGACAGCGCGTCGGCGCCGGCGTCCAGCGCCACCACGGCGCAGATCGGCGAGCGGCCGCCCGCCTCGATGACGGCGGGGTCCCAGGCGACGACCCGCTGGCCGGCGGTGACCTGGTCGCCCTCGGCGACCAGCAGCTCGAACCCCTGGCCCTTCAGCTTGACGGTGTCGATGCCGAGGTGCACGAGGACGCCGTGCCCCTCCTCGTCCACCACCACGTAGGCGTGCGGGTGCAGCTTGACGATCGTGCCGGTGACGGGGGCGATGGCGTGTCCGGGGCCGCGCTCGGGATCGACGGCGGTGCCCGGGCCGACCATGGCCTGGGCGAACACCGGGTCCGGGACGCCGGCGAGGCCGACCACCCGGCCGGCGACCGGTGACAGTACTCGGGTCATGAGCGGGGGTTCCTTCGGGTCAGTCGAGGATGTCCTCGATGTCGCTGGCGATGGTGTCGGCCTCCGGGCCGACGACGACCTGCACGACGGTGCCGCTGCGCATGACGCCGAACGCGCCCGCCTTCTTCAGCGCCGCCTCGTCGACCTTGCCGCCGTCGGAGACCTCCGTGCGCAGCCGGGTCGCGCAGGGCTCGATGTCCACGATGTTGTCGGCGCCGCCCAGCGCGGCGACGATGGCCTCGGCCTTGTCCATGTCGTTCTCTTCTCTCGGTGCGTCCGGTCAGTCCGTCTGGGTGACCTTGTTGAGGCCGCGCGGGACGTCGGGGTCGACGCCGAGCCGGCGGGCCAGGTTCTCGACCATGATCTGGCCGGGGACGATGAGGGCCGGCGGCGCGACCCATTCGGGCAGGCCGGGGCCGGGCAGCGCGGCCGTGCAGGCGGCGGCGAGGCCGTCGCCGCCGCCGACGCCGAACGCCTTGGCGCCGGCGCTCTCGACGCGGCGCGCCAGCGCGATCGTGCCGGAAAGCGTCGGCCCGGAGCCGGCCGCGACCAGCAGCGCGGGGGTCTGCGCGTCGACCACGGCGATCGGGCCGTGCAGCAGGTCGGCGTAGGACAGGCCCATGGCGTGCAGGTAGCACGCCTCCTTGATCTTCAGGGCGAGCTCCAGCGCGGTGCCGAACGCGATGCCGCGCCCGGACACGACCGCGCCGGGGACCCGCGCCAGCTCCTCGACGATCTCGGGCAGCGCGGGGGACGCCTCGGTCTCGGCGATCATCCGCGCGACCTCGTCGGGGACGCGGCGCAGGTCGTCGACCACGACGTCGGCGCCGAGCCCGAGGCCGAGCACCGACAGCGCGGCGAGCTGGGTGGTGTAGGTCTTGGTGGCGGGCACGGCGATCTCGTCGCCGGCCTCGGTGACCAGCGCGACCTCGGCGGCCTCCGCCAGCGGCGACCCGGCGCCGTTGGTGACGGCGACGGTGCGGGCGCCGCAGCCGCGCGCCCAGTCGAGCGTCTCGACGATCTCCTCGGTCTTGCCGGACTGGCTGATCGCGACGGCGAGCACGCCGGACAGGTCGAGGCGCCGCTTGTAGGTCGTCGCGACGGACGGGGCGGCGAGGGTGCCGAGCCGCCCGGCGTGCGACTCCACCAGGTAGCGGCCGTACACGGCGGCGTTGTCGGACGAGCCGCGCGCGATGAACAGCACCTGCCGCGTCTCGCGGGCCAGCGCCGCGATGTCGGGCGTGCGCGGCAGCAGCGCGTCGATCGTCCGGCGCAGCGCGTCCGGCTGCTCACCGATCTCGGCGCGCATCTGACTGGTCATGATCTGCCTCCGAAGAGTTCCTGCCCGTTGATCCAGGTCGTACGCGCCCGGTGGTCCGGCCCGAGGTGGACCAGGTCGGCGGCCGCGCCGGGCGCGATGCGGCCGAGGTCGGGGCGGCCGATGAGGTCGGCCGGGACGCGGGTGGCGGCGTCGACCGCGGCGGCCGGGTCGAGGCCGAGGCCGATCGCGTTGCCGACCGCCTCGTCGAGGCGCAGGCCGGACCCGGCGATGGTGCCGTCGGCGCGCAGCGGCGGCCCCTGCTCGGGCATGGTGATGGGCTCGCCGCCCAGCTCGTAGGTGCCGGGCGGCATCCCGGCGGCGGACGCGGCGTCGGTGACGAGCACGACGCGCCCGGCGGCGGCGCGGAACACCAGCCGCGCCGCCTCCGGGCCGACGTGGTGCAGGTCGAGGATGAGGCCGGGGTGCAGCCGGTCGTCGATGAGCGCCTGGACGGCGACGCCGGGGTCGCGGTGGTGGACGCCGCTCTGCGCGTTGAAGATGTGGGTGACCTTGCGGGCGCCGGCGTCGGCCGCTTCGGCGGTCCGCGCGGCGGTCGCGTCGCTGTGCCCGACGCTGACCAGCACGCCGGCCTCGGTGAGGCGGCGGATCGCGGCGAGCGCGCCGTTCCGCTCGGGCGCGAGGGTGACGAGCTTGACCAGCCCGGTCTCCAGCAGCGTCTCGACCGCTTCGGGCGTCGGGTCGGTGAGGTGCGCGGCGTTGTGCGCGCCCTTGCGCTTCTCGGAGAGGAACGGCCCCTCCAGGTGGACGCCGAGCACGCGGGCGCCGGACGGCAGCTTCGGCAGCAGGGCGCGGGTGCGGCGCAGCGCCTCGGCCTGCGCCGCGACGGGCGCGGTGATGAACGTGGGCAGGAACGCGGTCACGCCCGTCTCGGGGAGCCGGGTGACGACCTCGCGCCAGCCGGCCTCGTCGGCGTCCACCATGTCGTGCCCGAAGTACCCGTTGACCTGGAGGTCGACCAGGCCGGGGGCGAGCAGCCCGTCGGCCAGGCGCACGTCGGCGCCGGGCGGGGCGCCCTCGCCCGCATCGGTGATGACACCGTCCTCGACGCGGACGTATCCCGGGGAGACGACGCGGGTAGGACCGTCCGCGGGGGTCATGATCACGCGCTCCGCGGTGATCAGCAGTGATGCCATGGGGGTGCACTCTCCGTGATGCGACCGGCCGCCGCCTGCGCGGCGAACTGGTCTAGTCCGGACTAGACCAGTACGCACCATACTCCACGAATCGGATGGAGCTGAAGATGTCGGCCCGAACTCATCCGGGATCGGCCCGGGACCCTTGGTCGCGAACGTTCGCGGCGCCGCGCCGGATCGGCCGCGCCCCGACGCCGGCCGGGGAGGCTCCGCCGCAGGCCCGCCCGGACGCCCGGCCGGAGCCCGCCACATGAGCCCTGACCTGCACGTTCAGCTGATCTTGACCCCCCGGGCCCGTGACCCGGTCGTTACGGTTCCCAGCATTGACATGGCTTTCCATCATGTGGTCTAGTCCGGCCTAGACCAGTACTAACCAAGTCGAGTCCCGCGTCACCCCCATTCTTCCCGTCAATCCCGTCGATACGGCCGCAGAGGCCATCGAGGACACCCCCAGTGACGACCATCGATCCGCACAGCCCCGTCCCGAAGTACTTCCAGCTGCGCGCCATCCTGCTCGACCTCATCGAGAGCGCCGAGCTGCCCGTCGACGCCCCGATCCCCTCGGAGCGCGAGCTGTGCGTGCGGTACGGGCTGTCCCGCATGACCGTCCGGCAGGGCGTCGACCAGCTCGTGTCGGAGGGGCGGCTGTACCGCGTCCCCGGCAAGGGCACCTTCGTCGCCCGGCCCAAGATCGAGATGCCGTTGCGGCTCGTCTCGTTCACCGAGGACATGCTCGCGCGCGGGCTGCGGCCCGGCGCCGTCGACCTGGACCGCCGCACCGTCCCCGCCGACGCCCGGCTGGCCCGGATCTTCGAGGTCGAGCCCGGCACCGAGATCCACATCATCGAGCGGCTGCGCACCGCCGACGGCGACCCGATGGCGCTCGAACGCGCGCACATCCTCGCCTCGCTCGCCCCCGACCTGCTGGACCGCCGGCTCGCCGACCGGTCCCTGTACGGCGTCCTCGAAGCGGTGTACGGGCTGGTCTTCGACGCCGGCGACCAGACCATCGACGCCAGCCTGGCGGACGCCGCCGACGCCAAGCACCTCCAGATCCCCAAGGGCAGCGCCGTGCTGCTCCTGCAGCGCCGCTCCTACACCGGAGGCGTCTGCGCCGAACTGGGCGTGTCCACCTACCGGGCGGACCGCTACCAGATCCACACGGCACTCGGAAATCCCCCGCCGCACTCCTGACACGACTTCGAGGAGGAACATCCCGATGACTTCGACCACCGTGGACGCCGCGCCGCGGCGGGGGTCGCGCGCCCTCGCGGTGCTGCAGCGGATCGGCCGCAGCCTCATGCTGCCGATCGCCGTGCTGCCCGCCGCCGCGCTGCTGCTCCGCTTCGGCCAGCCGGACATGCTCGGCAAGGACGGCCTCGGCTGGATCCGGGTCGCCGAGGTCGTCGGCGGCGCCGGCCAGGCCCTGTTCGACCACCTGCCGCTGCTGTTCGCGGTCGGCGTCGCGATCGGCTTCGCCAAGAAGTCCGACGGCTCCACCGCGCTCGCCGCCGTCGTCGGCTACCTGGTCTTCGACCAGGTCACCAAGATCATGTTCTCGCACTCGGCCGACCTCAAGGGCCAGGTGCTGATCACCAAGGTGACCGACGGGACCGCGGCGCCGGCCATCGACTTCGGCGCCAAGAACCCGACCGACGTGCTCGGCGGCATCCTCATCGGCGTCGTCGCCGCACTGCTCTACCAGCGCTTCTACCGCGTCAAGCTGCCCACCTACCTGGCGTTCTTCGGCGGCCGCCGGTTCGTCCCGATCGTCACCGCGCTCGCCGCGCTGGTCCTCGGCGTGCTGATCGGCTTCATCTGGCCGGTGTTCGGCGGCTGGCTCACCGACTTCGGCAACTGGATCACCGGCGCGGGCGCCGCGGGCGCCGGCATCTACGGCGTCGTCAACCGCCTGCTGCTGCCGTTCGGCCTGCACCACATCCCGAACTCGCTCATCTGGTTCGTGTTCGGCTCCTACAACGGCCCGGACGGCGTCGTCCACGGCGAGATCAACCGGTACCTCGCCGGCGACCCGCACTCGGGCGGCTTCCTCGCCGGGTTCTTCCCCGTGCTGATGTTCGGCCTGCCCGGCGCCGCGCTCGCGATGTGGCGCGCCGCGCCCCCGCACCGCCGCTCCGCGGTCGGCGGCATCATGATCTCCGCCGCGCTCACCGCGTTCGTCACCGGCGTCACCGAGCCGATCGAGTTCGCGTTCATGTTCGTCGCGCCCGTGCTGTACGCGGTGCACGTCGTCCTCACCGGCGTGTCGATGGCGATCCTCAACGCGGCCGGCGCCCAGCTCGGCTTCGGCTTCTCGGCGGGCGGAATCGACATGCTGCTGAACGCGTCGAAGGACAACACCAAGGGCCTGCCGCTGATCACCGGCATGGGAATCCTCTATTTCGTCATCTACTACTTCCTGTTCAAATTCCTGATCGTGAAGTTCGACTTCGCGACTCCGGGACGCGAACCGGAGGACGTGGAGTCCGTCGCCGCCGACCCGGGCTCGAACCCGGAACTGGCGGGCGGCGAGAAGAAGGCGCCCCGCCGCCGCAAGCAGGCCACCGCCCGGGAGGCCGAACCGGCCGACTCCCCGACCACGACCTGACCTGCGCCACGCCCCCTCGACGGCGGCGGGCCGCCCCCAGCGGGGCGCCCGCCGCCGACCCCCCGCCCAGTACGGCCCTCGCCGTCACCAGGACCCACACGTCCTCTTGCGGTCCCCGGGCGAAGAACAGCAGCGCCGGAACGGGCAGCGCCGAGCAGCGGTCCCGGTACAGCTTCGCCCCCCGATACCCCCGCCGCTCCGCGGCGAGCGCCAACCGGTCCAGGTGCCGCGCCGCCGTGTCGCGCCCCCGCAGGGTCCGCCACCACGCCCCGACCCGTGCCGGACGCGAACTCTCGATCACCATCGATCGACCACCGCCTCCCATCTCGGTCCCCCGACGTGCGCGCGTCCTCAGCACGCGACCACCGACCACACCCACTTGCCGTGCGGCGGCGTCGGATCCACCCCGCACCGCAGCGACAACGCCGCCACGATCGGCAGGCCCCACCCGCCGGTACCGTCGTCGTGGCCGGGGTCCAGGGCTTTCGCGTCCGGCTCGATGTCCGCCAGCGTCAAAGCCGCCACCGGCCGGGCGATCGGTCGCTCATCCGACCCGTCCCACACCCGCAGCACCAGCCCCGGCCCCTCCCGCCAGCACTGCACCCGGACCCGCCCGTCCGGCGCGACCGCCATCGCGTTCGTCACCAGCTCAGCCGCGATCAGGAACACGTCCGACTCACGAGCCACCATGCGCCACGACGCCAGCCGCGGCCCCAGCAGCGTCCGGACCTCGCCCACAGCGGTCGGAGCCGCCAAGAACGAGTGATCCAGCAGATTCGACGCCGCCACCACGTCGGCGCTCACCGGACCCACCCCCGAGCATCGCCGGACCCTCCGGTGCCGTCTTGAACGAGACCACTGCGATCACCTCCGGTCGCCCTACCAGCGCGACTTTAATGGATATCGCGATAAGCACACAAGTGGTTCGCACGAAGGAGCGGCACCAGAGCGCGGCGAGAACGAGCCCAGGTGGTCAGGCAGGCATTCGATAGACGAGTTCGTACAGGTGAGAGCCCTTGACCAGCACCGAGACCTCCACGGGCCGGTCGTCGTGGGAGTAGGCCACGCGGAACTGCCGGATCACCGGGACCTCAGGCAGGACGAGGAGGTCGACCTCTTCGCTGGTCGGCATCCGCGACGAGACCGCATCCGCGAAGTGCAGCACGTCATAGCCCAGGTCAGCGAGCACACGGTGTGCGCCGCCGGGGATTCTCTGCGACCCGGCAAGCTCGGTCCCGCTTGCCAACTCCAGCGGGTAGTACGACCACTCGACTTCAACGGGCCGACCACCGTGGCGTAGCAGGCGGCGCCGTAGCAACACCCGATCGCCGTCCGCGATGCCGAACCCAGCAGCGACCGCGCTCGGGGCCGGAACCTCCCCAACCTCCAACAGTTCGTAGGAGTACCCGCCAGGGGCCGGTGCGAAGTAGGCCCCGACCTCTACGCGGAACGGCTGGCGGTCGCGGACGTACACGCCCTTGCCCTGACGGCTCGACAGGTAGCCCTCAGCCTTGAGTACCGCAAGCGCCTTCTGCACTGTCGTGTTGGAGACGCCGAACTCCGCGACCAGATGCGCCGTGGAGGGCAGTTGCGTTCCCGGCGCCAGGTCCCCAGCCATGATCCGAGCCCGCACTTCCGCTGCCATCTGCTCATACGGCGGCCGGCCATCTGCGCGTCGCGTCAACGTCGTCAACCCGCGACCAGCCGATACCGCAGGTGACGGCCTTCCGCGAGCATCACCATGACCGACGCTTCGAACGGCGCTCCTTCCGCGTTCAAGCACGTCCGAGACAAAACGATCACAGGCGTCCCAACCGGCGATGCCAACTCGGCCGCCTCATCGCCGGTCGCGCCCCGGAACGCGATGTCCTCTCGCGCCTCATGCACCCGGTAGCCCAGGTTCGCAAGCAAGGTCACGGCGCCACCCTTGATCTTCCCGGTATCGGCCAGAGCGGTCCCGCCCGCGACCTCCATCGGGTACCACGAGTCCGTCAGTTCGACGGGCTCTCCGTCCAGCAGCATCGCCCTGCGGCGCACCACCGCAACAGCACCCGACTCCAGGCCCAGCGCCGAAGCCACGTCCGAAGGCGGGACCTCTGCCGATACATCCCGCAACCGCTGCGTGCCTACCCGGCCGGCCTGCGCAGCCTCCTCTGACCAGGCGTCACCTTGGCCCTCCTGTCGGGGGGACAGGTAGGGAAGCGAACTCACAACCCACACGACACTCACCCTTCGCGTCCTAGAACTTCTCGCGATTTTCATTATGGACGCGCTCGACTCTCTTAAGAGCCGACTTGCCGATCATGCGCCGCAACGGTAGGTACCGCTGCGGCGCGCGCCGCACAGGGCCCGTGAACAGCCGGCAGCCCCCACGGCGGCCACGACGAGGCGTCGAGCGGACGCTCGGCCCAGCGCAAGTGGCCGCAGTCGGCCATGGACGTATTTATTCGCAGCCTCGCGACTCCAGTTCAAAAACGAGTCGGGAGGCTCTCGATGCGTCACCGTCCAGCCAAGCGTCCTGCGGTCCGAGTCGTCCCCTACCGCGCCGTACCGCCACGCGCCGTCCCGTCACAGCGGACGGACGGTGCACTGGCGCTCGACCCCGTCCAGACGGGCGCGAGGCGTCGGCCCGCCGCGTCCGAGCAGAAGCCGGAGGCGCCGCCGGGCAGCGTTGTGCGGCCGCTCCGTCGAGCGGCGCCGGGGCCCCTGCGGGTGGTGCGGCCCGGTGACGGGGTGGACGCCGAGGTCCGGGCCGTCGCGGACGCGACGCTGCGGATCGTCGTCGAGGTGCTGGCCGGGACCCGTCCGCCGCACCAGCTGTCCCTGGTCGCCACGCCCGCGGTGTGCCGGGGCCTGGCGCCGCATCGCCGGGCCGTGCCGGACGGGCGGCGGATCGTCCCGCCGCGGGTGCTGTCCAGCCGCGTCCAGCGGCCGTCCCCCTCGGTCGCCGAGACGTCCGCCGTCGTCGTCGTGGGAGGACGCGTGCACGCCGTCGCGCTGCGCCTCCAGCACCTGCGCGGACGGTGGCGCTGCACCGCCGTCGAGACCACCGCGCCCTGACATGCGGCGAGGCGGCCTCCCGGACGTCCGGAAGGCCGCCTCGCCGGCGCGCGGGACCCTACTTCTTGCTGCGCGGGTCGCCGTGGCAGCGCTTGAACTTCTTGCCGGAGCCGCAGGGGCACGGGTCGTTGCGGTTCACGCCCGCGTACTCGTCCTCCGACTCCTCGGTGTGGTGCTCCACGCCGCCCTCACCGTCGACGGTGGGCGCCGAGTAGTCCAGCTTCTTCGGCCGCTTCGGCTCGTCGAGGCCCTTGGCGTGGATGACCGGCTCCTCCTCGGCCTCCGCCTCCGCCGGGACCTCGTCGACCGGCTCGGCCTCCTCGGTCTCCTCGCCGGACGGGGCGGTCTTGGCGACCGACACCGGCTTCGCGCCGACCTGCGGGGCCTCCGGCTGCTCCTCCACCTCGACCTCGAGGTTGAACAGGTAGCCGACCGACTCCTCCTTGATGCCGTCGAGCATCGCGTTGAACATGTCGTAGCCCTCGCGCTGGTACTCCACCAGCGGATCGCGCTGCGCCATCGCCCGCAGGCCGATGCCCTCCTGCAGGTAGTCCATCTCGTACAGGTGCTCGCGCCACTTGCGGTCCAGCACCGACAGCACGACCCGGCGCTCCAGCTCCCGCATGACCTCGGGGCCGAGCTCCTCCTCGCGCTTGTCGTACGCCTCCTGCGCGTCGTCGCGGATCTTCGCGGCGAGCGTCTCCGCGTCCAGGCCCGAGATGTCGCCGCCCGCCTCGTCCTCGACCAGCTGGTCGACGGTGAGGCTGATCGGGTACAGCTGCTTGAACGCCTTCCACAGCTTCTCGAGGTCCCAGTCCTCGGCGAAGCCCTCGTTGGTGGCGCCCGCGACGTAGCCCGCGACGACCTCGTCGATCATCCGGCGGACCTGGTCGTGCAGGTCCTCGCCCTCGAGCACCTTGCGGCGCTCGGCGTAGATGACCTTGCGCTGCCGGTTCAGCACCTCGTCGTACTTCAGGACGTTCTTGCGCATCTCGAAGTTCTGCTGCTCGACCTGGCTCTGCGCCGAGCGGATCGCGTTCGAGACGATCTTGGATTCGATCGGCACGTCGTCCGGGATGTTCAGGCGCGTCATGATCGCCTCGACCCGGGCCGAGTTGAACAGCCGCATCAGGTCGTCCTCCAGCGACAGGTAGAACCGGGACTCGCCCGGGTCGCCCTGCCGGCCGGACCGGCCGCGCAGCTGGTTGTCGATGCGCCGCGACTCGTGCCGCTCGGTCGCGAGCACGTACAGGCCGCCGATCTCGACGACCTCCTCGTGCTCGCCCTTCACGGCCTCCTTGGCCTTCTCCAGCGCCTCCGGCCAGGCCGCCTCGTACTCCTCCGGAGTCTCCAGCGGCGACAGCCCGCGCTGGTGCAGCTCCAGGTCCGCGCGGAAGTCGGGGTTGCCGCCGAGCATGATGTCGGTGCCGCGGCCCGCCATGTTCGTCGCGACGGTGACGCCGCCCTTGCGGCCCGCCTCCGCGACGATCGCCGACTCCTGCTCGTGGTGCTTGGCGTTCAGCACCTGGTGCGGGATCCCGCGCCGCTTGAGCATCTTGCTCAGCTTCTCGGACTTCTCCACCGACGTCGTGCCGACCAGGACCGGCTGGCCCTTCTCGTGCCGCTCGGCGATGTCGTCGACCACGGCCTCGAACTTGGCCTGCTCGGTCTTGTAGACGACGTCCGCGACGTCCTGGCGGATCATCGGCTTGTTCGTCGGGATCGGCACCACGCCGATCTTGTAGGTCTTGTTGAACTCCGCCGCCTCGGTCTCGGCGGTACCGGTCATCCCGGACAGCTTGCCGTAGAGCCGGAAGTAGTTCTGCAGGGTGATCGTGGCGAGCGTCTGGTTCTCGTCCTTGATCGCCACGCCCTCTTTGGCCTCGATGGCCTGGTGCATGCCCTCGTTGTAGCGGCGGCCGTGCAGGATGCGGCCGGTGAACTCGTCCACGATCAGGACCTCGCCGTTCATGACGACGTAGTCCTTGTCGCGCTTGTACAGCTCCTTGGCCTTCAGCGCGTTGTTGAGGAAGCTCACCAGCGGCGTGTTCACCGAGTCGTAGAGGTTGTCGATGCCGAGGTAGTCCTCGACCTTCTCCACGCCGGACTCGGTGATGCCGACCGTGCGCTTCTTCTCGTTCACCTCGTAGTCGCCGGGGCCGTACTCGTCGACCTGCCCGGCGGTGCTGATCAGCTCGGCCCGCTTCAGCCGCGGGACGATCTTGGCGAACTCCGAGTACCACTTGGAGTTCTGCTCGGCCGGACCGGAGATGATCAGCGGCGTCCGGGCCTCGTCGATGAGGATCGAGTCGACCTCGTCCACGATCGCGTAGTTGTGCCCCCGCTGGACGCACTCCTCCAGGCTCCACGCCATGTTGTCGCGCAGGTAGTCGAACCCGAACTCGTTGTTCGTCCCGTAGGTGATGTCGGCGTTGTAGGCCACGCGGCGCTCGTCCGGGGTCATCTGCGGGAGGATGACGCCGACCTCGAGGCCGAGGAACTGGTGGACGCGGCCCATCCACTCGGCGTCGCGCTTGGCCAGGTAGTCGTTCACCGTGACCACGTGCACGCCCTCGCCGGACAGCGCGTTCAGGTACGCCGGGAGCACGCAGGTCAGGGTCTTGCCCTCACCCGTCTTCATCTCCGCGATGTTGCCCATGTGCAGCGCCGCCCCGCCCATGATCTGGACGTCGTAGTGGCGCTGGCCGAGGACCCGCTTGGCGGCCTCCCGGGCGGTCGCGAACGCCTCGGGGAGCAGGTCGTCGAGGGTCTCCCCCTCGGCGATGCGCTCGCGGTACTTGTCGGTCAGCTCACGCAACTCGGCGTCGGACATGTCGACGAAGTCTTCTTCGATCGAGTTGACCTGATCCGCGAGCTTCTTGAGCTTGCGCAGAATTTTTCCCTCGCCCGCACGAAGGATCTTATCGATGACTGGCGGCACTCTCGAAGGCTCCTTGCAGATCGTGGTTCACCGCACCCGGCGGCACGCACACCACTCGTACGATGCCCATCGTAGGCGAGACCCAGAATGGTCTAGGTCACTCCGCAGCGCAATCCACGGCCGCGCCGTTTGACGGGCGGGGCCGGGGAGAAGATCTGAGGCACCATCGGAGGGAGGCTCAATGTCGGAAGAGTCGCACGGGTCCCACGCCGGCCGGCCGGGTTCCTGGGTCGCCGTCACGATCATCTTCATCGGCTTCGTGGTGGGCGGTGTCGCGCTCTGCATCGGCCCCGCGTGGGTCATGTTCTGGGTCGGCGTCGGGATCATCGTCCTCGGCCTGCTGGCCAGCTGGGCGGTCCACCTGTTCTCCGACGTGGTGCTGGACGCCCCGCGGGTGATTCCCGAGATCGTCGACTACACGCTCTTCGGCTCGCGCAGCACGAAGCGGCGCGGCGGCGACGCCGGCGAGACCCTCGACCGCCCCACCGCCACCGACCCCCAGCAGACCCCCCACGGCTGACCGCCCCCGCCCCCTCGCCCGAGCAACGCCCCGGCTCCACCGCCCGCACGAAACCCCGCGACGCCCAACCCCCGAACCCACAAGGCAACCCGCACCTAAGGCCCGCCCACGGGCGCGGTCAGGCGGGGCCGGTTTTGAGGGCGGCGTCGACGAGGGCGCGGTCGACGCCGTCCGGGACGATCCGCTCGACGCGGACGTCGTCGCAGCCGACCCACGCCGCCGCGCGCCACAGCGCCGTGGCGAGGGCCGCCGCGGACGCCTCGGCGCGGCCGGCGGTCCGGGTCGCCCACGGCTCGAACGACACCTGGCGGGCGACGAGGGTGCCGCCCTCGCGCGCCGGGTCGACCCGCCCGAGCAGCCGCCCGCCGGCGAGCAGCGGCATCGCGAAGTACCCGTGGACGCGCTTCGCCTTCGGGACGTACGCCTCCAGCCGGTGGTCGAACCCGAACACGCGGGACGTCCGCGCGCGGTCCCACACCAGCGAGTCGAACGGCGACAGCAGCGCGGTGGCGTGCCGTCCGCGCGCCGGGGAGGCGAGGGCCTCCGGGTCGGCCCAGGCCTGCCGCCGCCAGCCGGCCACCTTCACCGGGACGAGCCCCGCCGCCTCGACGACCGCGGCGACCTGGTCCTGTTTGAGCCGGTAGTAGTCCGCCAGGTCGCTCCGCGTCGCCACGCCGAGCGCCCTCCCAGAACGCGCGACGAGGGCCGTCAGGCACGCCTCGTCGTCCGGGTCCTGTGCGAGCAGTTCCGCGGGGACGGCGCGTTCCGCGAGGTCGTAGACCCGCCGCCAGCCCACCCGCTCGACGCACACGGCCTCGCCGATGTCGAGCAGCCACTCGATGCCGATCTTGTGCTCGCTCCAGTCCCACCATTCGGTGCTGGCCTTCGCGCCGCCGAGCTCCTTGGTGGTCAGCGGGCCGTCGGCGCGCAGCCGGGCCCGGATCTCGTCGCAGACCCCTTCGGGGACCTTGTGCCAGCGCCAGCCGCGCCGCAGGTAGGCGCGGCGGCGGAACGCGAACAGCGGCCAGTCCCGCATGGGCAGGATCGACGCGGCGTGCGCCCAGTACTCGAACGCCCCGAACGAGCCGTTGCCCCAGTAGGCGGTCTCGATCGCGCCGCGTCCGACCGGGCCCAGGCGCGCGTACGGCACCAGCTCGTGCGATCGGGCCAGTACCGAGATCGTGTCGAGCTGGACGGCGCCGAGCCGTTCCAGCATGCCCGTCACGCCGCCCCTGGGCCGCGCTCCCAGGAACCCCTGGGCGCGCAGCTGGAGCCGCCGTGCCTCGTCCGCGCTGAGCTCTGCCTCGACCACGCCCGCGATGCTAGGCCACAACACCGACAAAACCACATTGCCGGTAACCCACCGCCGCGGGACGTACCGGCTCACCGCGGCGGCGCGACACGTTCCCCGCTGCCGATCGGCGAGAAACAGCCGACCTACCCGCCGTCCGCCCGGCCTCGACCAGCAGCGGAGCGCTATGCCCGCTCAGCCGGTGGCGGGCGGGCATGCGTCGGCGGGGTCAGGTGATCTCGAGGAGTTTCTCGCGGACGGCGTAGACGACCGCTTCCATGCGCGAGTGGAGCTGGAGCTTCTCGAGGATGTTGCGGACGTGGTTCTTCACCGTGTTCTCGGAGATGAACAGCTCCCGCGCGATCTCCCGGTTGCCGAGACCGCGGGCGACGAGCCGCAGCACCTCCATCTCGCGCTCGGTGAGGCGGGGCGCGGGGACCTGCTGGGTGCGCTCCTCGCTCCGCTTGGCGAGCGCGGCGAACTCGGTGATCAGCTTGGACGCCATCGACGGGCTGATCAGCGACTGCCCGCCGTGCACGGCGCGGACCGCCTGCGGGACCTCGTCGATCGAGATCTCCTTGAGCAGGTAGCCGCTGGCCCCGGCCTTGATCGCTTCGAAGAGGTCCTCCTCCTCGTCGCTGATCGTCAGCATCACGATCTTGGCGCTGGGCGCGGCGGCCTTGATCGCGGTGCACGCCTCGATGCCGCTGCGGCGGGGCATCCGGATGTCCATCAGGACCACGTCGGGCAGCAGATCGCCGGCCATCTCGACCGCCTCGTGGCCGTCGCCGCCCTCGCCGATGACCTCGATGTCGTCCTCGGCCTGCAGCACCATCTCCAGGCCGCGGCGGAACAGCGCGTGGTCGTCGACGATGAGCACGCTGATCGGGTCGGCCGCATCGCCCGGCCGCGCGGCCCGCCGTTCGGCAGGGGTGGCGGCGGCGCCGCCCTGCCGGGGCACCGTCACGGCTTCGCGAGCCTCGGGATTCTCGCTCACCTGAGTCGCGGCGTGGAGGAGACGCCGCTTCCCCCCTTCACTGTCAGTGATCTGAAACTACCGGAGGGTCGGGGCTCCAGGGTCGCCCCCGGAGTACTTCGCGGATCCGGGGTCGCCCCCGGGGCGGACGGGCGGGAGCCGCCTCGGCGCACCGCCGAGGGCGGCAACTGCCCCTCAGCCCCTACGTTACGGGGTTTTCCGCCGTTCCCAGCGTCTCGCGGGGCCGACGTCTCCTGACAAAATCCGGGAGGGCCGGCCGGCCCGGACGCGCCGCGCCGCCCGGCGGGGCGCGCGGGCCGTCCGGTGCCGTGCCGATCGCGGTGCCGCGTCCGCGTCGTCGGACGCCGCTCCTCACTCCTCGACGAGCCTGATCACTCCGTAGTCCCAGCCCCTTCTGCGGTAGACGACCGAGGGATGCCCGGTGGCCTTGTCGCGGTAGAGGAAGAAGTCGTGCCCCACGAGCTCCATTTCGAAGAGGGCCTGCTCGATGCCCATCGGCTCGGCCTTGTGGAACTTCTCGCGGACGACGACGGGCCCGTCGCCCTCCATCGGGATCGGGACGATGCTCTCGTCCGCGCGCGCCCCGGCCCGCGCGGTGGCGGTCTTGTCCGCGGCCCCCCGCGCGGCCTCCTTCTCGGCGACCGCCGCGGCGGTGCGCCCGCCGCGGGGCTCGGGTGCGGGAGCGGTCATCGGCGCCGGCTCGGGGAGCGGTTCCATCGTGGCGAGCTTGGCGCGGCCCTTGCCGCCGTGCGCCTTGCGGCGCCCGCAGTCGCGGCGCAGCCGCGACTCCAGCTTGTCGAGCGCCAGGTCGAGGGCGCCGTAGCGGTCGTCGGCGGCGGCCTCGGCCCGGATCACCGGGCCGCGGGAGCGGATCGTGAGCTCCACACGTTCGCGCTGGTCGGCGAGCCGCGGATTGCGTTCCTCAGACACCTCCACATCCACGCGGATGACCTTCTGGTCGAGCCGCTCGATCTTGGCCAGTTTGCTGTCGACGTGCCGCCGGAACCTGTCGTTGACCTCGGTGTGCCGGCCCCTCACGATGATGTCCACGCGGGACCCCCCTTCTCCCGGTTGCGATTCACGCCCGGTCCGGGACCCCTGATGGCCCCGTACGGGCACCACAGCACGGTGGGTCGCACCCGCCCGGCCGACCTGGTCTTCGTCCCCACATCCGCCTGCTGAGGGGCTCGCGGCGCTCTCGCCACTACTGCCCTTCTCCCGGTTCGGGGGATGTCGGATCCCCCGACGGGGCAGGACTTACCTCTAAGGCGCACCGTGATCGGTCGACGAGAAGTCGCCTTACGTGGGCCGTTTCGCCTGCGCCTGGCATCGGCTAGCCGGATCGTCTGCCGTGCTCCTGACGAGCACTGCGATCCGACGCAACCACGGACCCGGGCGGGTGCCATGTCAGGAACGCTAACCCCTTACGCCACGAATGTCAGGGGGGTGAGGCGAGGAAAAACTCACTGAACGTCATCGAGAGCCGCCGCTGCGCCGTCCCCCGCCCCGTCGCGGCCGTGCGCCCGAGGCCGCGGAGGCCCCTGGTGCCGGGCGGTCCGCGCCGCCGTGCCGTGCAGGTCAGGCCTGCGTGCTCGCTGGGAGAGTTTGGGAAATCTGTACTTCTGGCTTGTCGCAATGTGACCCGGATTACCCCCTATGTCGTTGACCGGAGCACCGATCGCCGCCGCCCGGCGCGGCTACGTAAGGTAGCTACCTGCCCTGGCAGGGAGCCGCCGTGAAGAAAGTCACCATCCCCGGCGCAGCGGGGTCGCCGCCACGGTCGCCGCCGCCGCGACGTCCGCGCCCGCCGCCCGCAGCGCCCGCGCCGCCTCCGCCAGCGAGGCCCCCGTCGTGATCACGTCGTCGACCAGGATGACGCTCCGCCCGGCGAGCGGCGCTCGCGCGACCGCCACCAGCGCACCGTTCAGGTTGTCCCGGCGTGCCTTCGCCCCGAGGCCCGCCTGGTCGGCGACCGGCCGGCACTGGCGCAGCCCGGCCACCGCCACCGCCGGGACGCCGCCCGCCCGCAACCGCCGCACGGCCACCGCCACGGCCTGCCTCATGGGATCGTGCCCGCGCCGCCGCGCCGCTCGCCGGCCCGACGGAACCCACACGATCGGCACCGGTTCCGAGGCGGGGTCGTGCGGTGGAACGTGTGGGGGCTGGTCGGGTAGGGCCGCGTCCAGCGCTATGGCCAATGCTTCTCCCAGTGGGACGGCCAGGGCCGTTCTCCCGTGCTCCTTGTAGGCGGAGAAGATCTTCTGGACGGCGCCCTCGTAGGCGGCGACCGTCCAGGGAGGCGGGAGGCCCGGGGGCGCCGGACGCGCGGGACGGGCGGGCCCGTACAGCGGCGCGGCGCAGACCCCGCACAGCAGGCCGGGCTCGCCGCCGCAGCCGGCGCAGGTCTCGGGGAGCAGGAAGTCGATCAGGTCGCCGAAGAAGCTCATGGCCTCGACGATCCCGGCCGGCGCCGGCACTCGGAAGTCCCTCGCCGAAATGTGGATAACCGGTCCGCGAGATCATCCACATTTCCGCGTTCGGCTGCGCGCGGTTCCCGGCTCAGTGCGCGTAGCTGGGGTCCCGGGCCGCGGTCGGGCAGATCCACTGGCTGTACGACGTGACGGGCGGGCGCTGGCGGCACACCTGGTCCTTGCCGGACGACCAGGTCCCGATCAGGACCGCGGAGCCTGGGGCCGCCGCGATGGTGCGGGGTTCGCCGAGGGCGCCGACGCCCATGGACGTGATGGCGCTGCCGTTGACGGGCATCAGGTACGGGAGGGTCTGGGAGTCGCGCTTGGCGCGGCCGAGGACGGCGAGGGTGTCGTAGTCGCGCCACGCCAGGTCGACGGCGGTCTGGAGCTCGGACGAGACGGGCAGGAACGACCCCACGTCCAGCGACCCGTCGGGAGCGGTGGCTATCCGGCCGATCTGGACCTCGGGCCGCCCGTCGACCCGGACGATGACGGCGGCGCGGACACCGTCGCGGGCCACGTGGAACGCCAGCACCTGGCGCCCGCCGAGGCCCCAGTGCCCGGCCTTCACAGGCGCCTTGCCCGGCCGCCGGACCCACAGCCACGACGCCTTCGGGGTGCTCTCGACCGTCCACAGGGTGCCGTCGCGGCTCCAGGAGGGCGCGGTGAAGCTCGCGCCCTGGTGGGCGTTCAGCAAGACGTGGACGGCCGGGCTGCCCGCTACGGGCCCGGCCGTGACGAGCTGGCCGCCGTCCGTGCTGAGCCCGGCCAGTTCCTGGTAGTTCGGCGATACGGCCGGGTGTGACAGGCGTCCGGCGGCGCCGGTGACGACGGGCTGGGCACGGTCGCCCTGGAGGGTGCCGATGAAGCCGGCGGTGCCGGCGACGTAGGCGGTCTGGCGGACCTGCTCGTCGGGGTCCTGGCCGTCCGGGGAGTTCCCGTCCCAGGCGTGGACGGACTGGGTGGCGTCGGAGCCGTCGGGCGTGATGGTCTCGCCCTCGATCTCCAGGCGCCAGCGTTTGATCTCCGAGAGCTGCCGCAGCGTCCAGCTGAGCTGGGCCGACATGCGCTCCACGTTGCCGTCGCGCGCCTCCTGCGTGAGGTCGACGACCGCGAGGTCCTTGTCGATGCGGACGCTGCCGCCGCGCAGCCTGGTGCCCTTGGGGAAGGCGCTCTGCACGGCCCCGTTGAGCCAGGACGTGGGGCCGGACAGGAGCGCCTGCACCAGCTGGGTGGGCAGCGTCTCGCGGTCCACCACGGGCAGGAAGATGCCGTTGGGGACGAGAGTGTGCTCGTCGGGCGCGAAGAAGTACAGGTTGACGGTGCGCATGGCGCGCTCGACGTCGTCCTTGGTGAGGAAGAGGCCGGCCTTGTCGTTGCCGGGCAGCCCGGTGATGCGCCATACGCCCTGTTGGGTCTTCGCCAGCTGGAAGTCCTCTTCAAGGCTCTTGGGGGCGGCGGTGTACTGGCCGTCGGAGTCGATGGTGCCTAGCTGGTCGCCGGTGACGTGCACGGTGGCCTGGTTCGCGGACGTCTGCTCCACGTGGGAGTCGACCGTACGGCTCGACAGGACGTCCACGTAGGGCCTGAGGCCCGGGTCCCAGGCGTTGGGGGTGCTGAGGTACTCCTTGGCGACCTTGTGGCCGTCGTCGAAGCTCGCGGAGGCGGTGAGGAAGCCGGAGACGATCTGGGTGGGCCCCCAGTCGGGCTGGGGGCTGACGGGGATGAGGCGGACGTACGGGTCGTCCACGCGTTCGGCCTTCTCCGCGGGCTTGCCGGTGACGACCTGCCCGCCCGTGGGCACGTTGGCGCATCCGGCCACGCAGAGGACCAGGACGACCGCGGCGGCGACGGCGGGCCGCACCCGCCGGGCCGCAACACGCCGCGCCGTATGGCGGTCGGTGGTCAATCCCCCGCCTCCAGTTCGGCGAAGAGGGGGCGCGCGTCACCGGCACCTGGCGGGACGAGCGGGAGGGGCGATCCGCGCAGTTCGGCACCGGCGACGCGGGGCAGCGACAGGCGGAACTGGGAGCCGACGCCGGGTTCTCCCCAGGCCTGGAGCCATCCGCCGTGCAGTTGCGCGTCCTCCCTGGAGATGGACAGCCCCAGCCCGGTGCCGCCGGTAGTGCGCGCGCGGGCGGGGTCCGCGCGCCAGAAGCGGTCGAAGACCATCTGTCCCTCCCCCGGTTTGAGGCCGACGCCGTGGTCCCGCACGGCGACGGCGACGGCGTCGCGGTCGGCGGCCACCGACACGACGATGTCCTCGCCCTCGCCGTGCTCGACGGCGTTGACGACGAGGTTGCGCAGGATCCGCTCGACCCTGCGCCGGTCCACCTCGGCCATGCAGGGCTCCCCCGGGAGCTGCAGGACGACCTTGCTGCCCTTGCGCTCCGCGAGGCCCTGGATGTCGCCGACTACGCGCAGCACCAGATCGCGCATGTCGAGCGATTCGGCGTCGAGCGTGGCGGCGCCGGCGTCGTGGCGGCTGATCTCCAGCAGGTCGGCCAGCAGCGACTCGAACCGTTCGAGCTGGCTCTGCAGGAGCTCCGCGGACCGCCCGACGGCGGGGTCGTCGAAGGTGTCGCGGTTCTCGTAGAGCATGTCGGCCGCGATCCTGATGGTCGTCAGGGGCGTGCGGAGCTCGTGGGAGACGTCGGAGACGAACTGGCGCTGCAGCTGCGACAGGTCCTCCAGCTCGCCGATCTTCTCCTGGAGGTTGGCGGCCATGTCGTTGAAGGAGCGGGCCAGGCGCGCCAGGTCGTCCTCCCCGCGCACGCGCATGCGCTCTTCGAGCCGTCCCGCGGCGAGCCTCTGCGCTCCTTGCGCGGCCAGCCGCACCGGTATGACGACCTGGCGTGTCACCAGGGAGGCGATGGCGGCCAGGAGCAGGACCAGGACGACGCCCACGCCGACCATGGAGCGGCTCACGTTGGTGAGGGTCCTCTGCTCCTGGTCCAGAGGGAACAGGTAGTACAGCTCGAACTGGCCGGACTTGCCGCCCACGATGAGGCCGCGTTCGGACGGGTGGCCTCCGACATAGGTGAGCTTGCCGTAGGTGTAGGCGCGCGCCCCTCCGGGGGCGTGCTTCATCTCGTCCCTGAGGCGCTTGGGGACGCTCTCCTTACGGAGCTCATTGGTGGCGTATCCGTCGAAGTACTCGGCGGTGGTGTCCCGGATGTACACCTCGTACAGGCCGGACGGGCCGCTGCGCGCCTTCAGGCGGTTCACCACGGCGTTGAGGCGGCTGCCGTCCTCCGACGCCGGAGACGGGCTGGTCCCCAGGTCCCGCTGTACCTGCGCCAAGCCCTCGTCCAACTGGAGACGGGCCGCCTTGACCTTCCCGTCCATGAGCGCGGTCGACACCTGCTGCATCAGGAACACGCCCAGGATGGCCACCACGATCGCCGAGATGAAGAGCGTGGAGGTGACCACCCGTACCTGGATGGAGCGGCGCCAGCGCATGTAGGCGCGGCTGGCCGTGCCGCGCAGGACGCGCCGGAGCGTCGCCAGCCCGTACCGGACGAGCCGCTTCACCCTGGACATGTCGGCCTTCACGAGGGGTCCCGGCGGGGCGGTGTCGCGGTCATGGGCGTGCCGTTCCGGCTGTCACGAGGGGTGCTGTACCGGGGGTCAGGCCGGCCCGGCCTTGTAGCCGACGCCGCGCACGGTGACGACGATCTCGGGCCGCTCGGGGTCCTTCTCGATCTTGGCGCGGAGCCGCTGGACGTGGACGTTCACCAGGCGGGTGTCGGCGGCGTGCCGGTACCCCCAGACCTGCTCCAGCAGGACCTCGCGGGTGAACACCTGGCGGGGCTTGCGGGCCAGGGCCACGAGCAGGTCGAACTCCAGCGGGGTCAGCGGGATGTGCCGGTCGGCGCGCTTCACCGAGTGCCCGGCGACGTCGATGGTGATGTCGCCGATCTGCAGGGTCTCGGGGGCGGGCTCGTCGGTGCGGCGCAGGCGCGCGCGCACACGGGCGACCAGTTCCTTGGGCTTGAACGGCTTGACGATGTAGTCGTCGGCGCCCGATTCGAGGCCGAGGACGACGTCGACGGTGTCGCTCTTGGCGGTCAGCATGACGATCGGCACGCCGGACTCGGCGCGGATCTGCCGGCAGACGTCGATGCCGTCGGCGCCCGGCAGCATCAGATCCAGCAGCACCAGGTCGGGCCGGGTCTCCCGGAACGCCTCGAGCGCCTTGTCGCCGTCGTGCACGAACGACGGCTCGAAGCCCTCGCCCCTCAGCACGATGCCGAGCATCTCGGCGAGCGCGAGGTCGTCGTCGACGACCAGTACACGTCCTCTCATGGCCCTCATCGTCACAAAGTCGGGGTTCGGTGGAGTGGGGTGAGACGCTCCGGCCCCACCTCGCCAGGGAGAGATATGCCTTGGCGTGCAAGGTTACCTGCGTTTGCCTCGTACATGACTCCTCCAGGCGTCCGGTGGCCGCCCCCTTGACGCGCGCCAGGGCGCGGCATGGCGGGAGGCCCGCCTTATGCGCGCCTTATGCGTCACCCCATACAAGGGCGGGATTGTAAACGGGACTCCCGATGCACATGCCAGGTTGTCCGGGATCGGAAGCTTTCGTCCCTGTGCGCGCCCGTCAAGGCGCAGATCGTCATCGATCGGGCCCGTGTCGGCATATGCGGCGGCTCGCCCGTGACAGGATGACCTGACCGGCGGCCCGGGGCCCCCATGGCCCTCCACGCTGGGACACCCCGAACACCCCCCGCCGAAGACCGCAGGGAGCCGACATGCCGGGACCGGACGGCTGGGACGACGACGCGGACGCCGACGTCCCGTTCCGCCCCATGTCCATCTCGGAGATGCTGGACGGGGCGATCGCCGGCATCCGGCGCCGCCCGCGCACCGCCCTCGGCACCGCGCTGGCGTTCAGCGCGGTGATCCAGGTGGCGAGTTCCGTCGCCGCGTACTTCTTCATCGGCGACGAGGCCCGCGACGAGGTCACGCCGGGGTTGCTGCTGCGGTCGTTCGGGGCGCAGATGACCCTCGCCGTCATGGGGCTGGTGCTGTCGGCCTACGGGATCCTGGTCCTGTCCGGGCTGCTCTCGCCGATCCTGGGACGAGAGCTGGTGGGCCTTCCGATCGCGCCCCGGCAGGCGTGGCGCGACACCCGGCCCCGGCTGGGACGACTCGCCGCCACGGCGGCGGTGGTGCTGGTGGTGCCGCTCGCCGCGGTGACGGTGCCGATCGTCCCGTTCATCCTCCTGGTGGCGTCCGGTGCGCACCCGGCTCTGGGGGCGGTGGCGGCGATCGTCGGATTTCCCGTCGGCATAGGGCTGATGGTGTGGTCGTACATCCTGCTGGTCCTGGCCGTACCGGCCGTGGTGCTGGAGCGTACGAGCGTCGTGGGCGCGCTGAGACGGGCCCGGGTGCTGTCCAAGGGCAGGTGGTTCCGCACCTGCGGGACGCTGCTGCTGGCGATCCTCATCACGGTGTTCATGGGCTTCTTCGCCTTGCGCATCCCGTTCCTGGTCATCCAGCTGATCTTCTTCGGGATCGGCTCGGACGGCGGCTCGACCCTGGGCGCGCTCGCTGTCGACACGGCGGGCCGGATCGTCAGCTGGGCCGTGGTGCTGCCGTTCGACGCCGGTGTCATCGCGTTGCTCTACATGGACCGCCGTATGCGCCGTGAGGGGCTCGACCTCGACCTGCGTTTGCGCGGGCGGTCCGCCGCCGCTGTGGCGGCCGCAGCCGCCAGTGAAGGCGGCAGTGGCGAAAGCGGCCGAGGTGACGTGAGCGGCGGCGCGGACGACGGCGACCGGGACGGCGAGGGCTTCATCGACCTGTGGCGGCCCCGCCCCGCAGCCGCCTGGCATGGAACCGGATCGGAAGCGGGGGCGCGCCGGTGATGCTCGACCCGATCGGCCGCGACGAGGCCCGCGACATGGCGCGCCGCGAGCTGGACAAGCAGATCTACCAGCGGGACAAGCCGTCCTGGCTGGAGCGCATGTGGGACCGCTTCTCCGAATGGCTCCAGAAGCTGTTCAGCCACGCCTCCCATCCGAACGCGCACGGCAGCGGCGGCGGATGGGTGTCCATAGCCGTCATCGTGGTCATCGCACTGGTGGTGGTCGGCCTGGTCGTGTGGCTCATGTGGGACCGCCGCAATCCGCGTTCCAGGAAGGACCCGCTGCTGGAGGACAAGCCGTCGACCGCCCTCGACCACCGGGAGGCCGCGGAACGGCTCGCCGCCCAGGGGCAGTGGGCCGAGGCCATCCGGGAGCGGCTCCGCGCCATCGCCCGCGACCTGGAGGAGCGCGCCGTGCTCGCGCCGCGCCCCGGGCGCACGGCGGACGAGCTGGCGGCGGAGGCGGGCGAGGCGGTGCCCGAGCTGGCGGACGCGCTGCGCGCCGGCGTGCGGGTCTTCGACGACGTCTGGTACGGCGACCGGCCCGGTACGGCCGAGAGGTACGCGCAGGTCAAGGACCTGGACGAGCGGCTGCGCGCGGCGCGTCCGAAGCCGCTGGAGCCCGACGGCCTCACGCCGGCGGGCGTCGGCGCCGACGATCCGGACGGAGGCCCGCGATGGTGACCCGGTCGCCGGCGCGCGCGCAGGAGGCGGGCAGCGGCACCAACGGCGGCGGAACCGGCGGCGGCGCGGGCGGCGAAGCGTCCGCCCGGCAGGTCGCCGGACGCCGCTGGCGGTCCGCGCGCGGCGTGGTGGCGGCGCTGCTGGCGATGGCGGTGATCGCGGTCATCCTGGCGGCGCTGCGCCCGTCCGGCTCTCCCGAGCGGCTCGATCCGACGTCCCCGAAGAGGGACGGCTCGCGCGCGCTCGCGGAGATCCTCAAGCAGCACGGGACGCCCGTGACGGTGGCGAGGCACGCCGATCAGGCCGTAGAGGCGTCCGGTCCCGGCACCGTCATGGTGGTGACGCGCAGCGAGCGGCTCACCCAGGACGACATCGACCGGCTGCGGGGCGCCCAGGGGGCCCTGCTTCTCGTCGAGCCGACGGCGTTCGTGCTGGAGGCCCTCGCGCCCGGCCTGGAGATCGAGGGCACCAGCTTCGCCGACGCGTCCGACCCCGAGTGCTCCCTGCAGGCCGCCACGCTCGCCGGCGCGGTGACGTTCGGCCAGTCGCAGACCTACGACGTGTCAGGCAACGCCGTCGCCTGCTACGCGGTGGACCAGGAGGCCCGCCTCGTGCAGGTGCAGGACGGTCCCAGGACCGTCACCGTGCTGGGCTCCAGTGCGCCGCTCACCAACCAGCACCTCGCGGAGGAGGGCGACGCGGCGCTGCTGATGAACCTCGCGGGGGCGCGCCAGTCCGTGGTGTGGCTGGCCCCGGACCTGCCCACCGAGGGCGCCGGCGCGGGGCAGGAGTCGCTGACCGACCTGCTCCCGTTCGGCGTCAAGCTGTTCTTCCTGGAGCTGGTCGTCGCGGTCGTCCTGGTGGCGCTGTGGCGGGGGCGGCGGCTCGGCCCCGTGGTGGCCGAGGCGCTGCCCGTGGTCGTCCGCTCCGCGGAGACGGTCGAGGGGCGCGCGCGCCTGTACCGGGCGAGCCGCGCCCGGGACCGGGCCGCGGACGCGCTGCGCTCGGGCGCGCGCGAGCGCCTCGTCCCGCTTCTCGGGCTGCCGCGCACCAGCGCGCAGGACCCCGCGGCCGCGCGGGAGATCGTCGCGGCCGTGGCCCGCCGGACCGCCCGCGACGAGGCGTACGTCGGCGCGGCCCTGTACGGTCCCGAACCCGTGGACGACGCCGGGCTGATCGCCCTCACCTCCGTCCTCGACGACCTGGAAAGGCAGGTACGCCAGTCGTGAACCACCCTGTTGACCTCGGGAAGGACGACGCGCCAGGGCCGGTGCCCGGCGACGCGCCGGCCGGCACCCCGCCGGGCGCCGTGGGCATGTCCGAGGAGGTCCGGCGGCAGGCCGAGACCGCCCGCGCGGCGCTCGCGGCCCTGCGCGGCGAGGTGGCCAAGACGGTCGTGGGCCAGGACTCGGTGGTGACCGGGCTGGTCATCGCGCTGCTGTGCCGCGGCCACGTGCTGCTGGAGGGCGTCCCCGGAACCGCCAAGACGCTGCTCATCAAGACGCTGTCGCGGGCCCTGGACCTGGACTTCAAGCGCGTCCAGTTCACTCCGGACCTGATGCCCGGCGACGTGACGGGGTCCCTGGTGTACGACAACCGGACCGCGGAGTTCGAGTTCCGCGAGGGCCCCGTCTTCACCAACCTGCTGCTCGCCGACGAGATCAACCGGACGCCGCCGAAGACGCAGGCGTCGCTGCTGGAGGCCATGGAGGAGCGGCAGGTCTCGGTGGAGGGGGCGGCCCGCGCCCTGCCGGACCCGTTCGTGGTCTGCGCGACGCAGAACCCGATCGAGTACGAGGGCACGTACCCGCTGCCGGAGGCGCAGCTCGACCGGTTCCTGGTGAAGCTCACCGTGCCCGTCCCCACGCGGGACGAGGAGATCAAGATGCTGCAGCGGCACGCCACGGGGTTCGACCCCCGCGACCTGTCGGAGGTCAAGGCCGTGGCGGGCGCCGCGGAGCTCGCGGCCGGGCGCGCCGCCGTCCGGGCGGTGCACCTGGACCCGAAGGTCGCCGCGTACGTCGTGGACCTGTGCCGCGCCACGCGCCAGTCCCCGTCGCTCCAGCTGGGCGTCTCCCCGCGCGGCGCCACCGCGCTGCTGGCCACCTCGCGCGCGTGGGCGTGGCTGTCGGGCCGCGACTACGTGACGCCGGACGACGTGAAGGCCCTGGCCCGGCCGACGCTCCGGCACCGCGTGCAGCTGCGTCCCGAGGCCGAGCTGGAGGGCGCGACCGCCGACGGGGTGCTGGAGGGCATCCTCGCCCACGTCCCCGCGCCGCGCTGATGGCGCTCACCGGACGCCTGGGGCTGCTGGCGCTGCTCGGCGCGCTCGTGCCGATCCTGCTGCCGAGCTGGTGGACGCTGCTCGCGCTGTGGGGCGTCCTGCTGCTCGGCGTCGTGGTGGACCTCGCGCTGGCCGGCAACGTGCGGGCGCTGCGGTTCCACCGGTCGGGCGACACCAACGTCCGCCTCGGTGAGACGGCCCATGTGGCGCTCATCGTGGAGAACCTCGGCCGGCGGCGGCTCAAGGCGCGGCTGCGGGACGTGTGGCCGCCCAGCGCCGCCGCAGCGCCGCGGACGGTGCGCGTGGACGTCCCGGCCGGGGAGCGCCGCCGCGTCGACATGGCGCTGACGCCGACGAGGCGCGGTGACCGCCGCGCCGTCACGGTCGTGGTCCGGTCGGTGGGGCCGCTGGGGCTGGCCGCCCGGCAGCTGTCGCGGTCCGCGCCCTGGACGGTGCGCGCGCTGCCGGCGTTCCCGTCGCGCCGCCATCTGCCCGCGAAGCTGGCGCGGCTGCGGGAGCTGACCGGGGCGCACGTCGCGCTCATCCGCGGCCAGGGGACCGAGTTCGACTCGCTGCGCGAGTACGTCGACGGCGACGACGTCCGCTCCATCGACTGGCGGGCCACCGCGCGGCGCGCGGACGTGGTGGTCCGGACGTGGCGTCCCGAGCGCGACCGCCGGATCTACCTGGTGCTGGACACCGGCCGCACGTCCGCGGGCCGGGTCGGGGACATCCCGCGCCTGGACTGCTCCATGGACGCGGCGCTCCTGCTGGGCGCCCTGGCGTCCCGGGCCGGGGACCGCGTCGACATGCTCGCCTACGACCGGCGCGTCCGTGCGCGCGTCGAGGGCGCGTCCCGGACCGACCTGCTGCCGTCGATGGTGCACGCGATGGCCCCGCTGGAGCCGGAGCTGCTGGAGTTCGACGCGGCGGGGATGGTGTCGACGCTGATGGCGCGGGTCCGCCAGCGGTGCCTGGTGGTGCTGCTGACCGAGCTGAACACCGCGGCGATCGAGGAGGGGCTGCTGCCGCTGCTGCCGCGGCTCACCGCGCGGCACCTCGTCATGATCGCCGCCGTGTCGGACCCGCGGGTCGGCGAGATGGCCGGCGGGCGCGGCGACCTCGCGGCGGTGTACGACGCGGCGGCGGCGGAGCGGGCGCGGGCCGAGCGGGGCCGGCTGACCGCCGAGCTCCGCACGCACGGGGTCGAGGTCGTGGACGCGCCGCCTCAGGACATCGCTCCGGCCCTCGCGGACGCCTACCTCGCCCTCAAGGCCGCCGGGCGGCTCTGAACGGCTCAGCGGCCTTCTCAGCGACATCTGGACGGCCATCGGAGGCCGTGAGCCCCCCGGCCGGACGGACACTCGCGCCGGTTAATGGCGGTTTCACCTGGTATGACGCGTTCAGTCGAGGGATCAGCCGGCGACCGGGGCGAGGTCGGGGCGCAGCTCCGCGTCGCCCGTCTCGCCCCGCCGGGTGGCGCGCCGGCCCAGCACGATCACGTACCCGAGGAACGCCGCCTCGGCGGCGACGCCGATCGCGATGCGCAGCCACGTGACGTGCACCCAGCCGGTGACGAAGCCCTCGATCAGCCCGGACACCAGCAGCACGCCGACGAGCCCGATCGCGATGCTGATCGCGGCGCGCCCCTCCTCGGCGAGCGCCTGCCCGCGGCGGCGGCGCCCGGGGTCCACGACCGTCCAGCCGAGCTTCAGGCCCCCCGCGCACGCGAGGTAGACCGCGGTCAGCTCCAGCAGTCCGTGCGGCAGGATCAGGCCGAAGAACACGCCGCCCTTGCCGTAGGCGAACATCAGCCCGCCGTTGATGCCGAGGTTGACCTGGTTCATCAGCAGCACGTACACGGTCGGGATGCCGAGCAGGATGCCGAAGATGAGCGCGATCGCCGACACCCACGCGTTGTTCGTCCACACCTTGAACGCGAACGACGCCGCGGAGTGCTCGGTGTAGTAGTTCGCGAAGTCGTGCTCGACGAGGTCCCGGAGCTCGTTGGGGGTGCCGATGCTCGACTGCACGTGCGGGCTGTGCACGATCCAGATCGCCAGGGCCAGCGCCAGCAGGTTGCCGATGACCGCGTTCCCCAGCCACCACCACCGCATCCGGTAGGCGGCGGCGGGGAACGACACGGTCGCGAACCTCGTGACGTCCCGCCACATCGGCGCATGGGCGCCCGCCACGGCGGCCCGTCCGCGCGCCACCAGCGATGACAGCCGCCCCACGAGCTCGGGGTCCGGGGAGCTCGACCGGACGACCGACAGGTTCGTGGCGGTCCGCTGGTACAGCTCGACCAGTTCGTCGGCCTCCGCGCCGGTCAGCCTGCGGCCGCGGTTCACAAGATGCTCGAGGCGCAGCCAGTCGGCGTTGTGCGCGGCCACATAGGCGTCGACGTCCACCCGGGGAGACTAACGCCTCGGCCGGCTAAGGCGGCAAAATGGACCGCCCCGGCATTGGAGGATCAGGACATGGCCGAACTCGTCACCGGCGAGGCCGTCGCGCTCGACATCCGGGTCGCGCGGCTGGCCAGCCGGGGCTGTGCCCTGCTGCTGGACCTGATGTTCCAGCTCATCCTGCTGAACGTCGCCGTCTACGTGACGGGCCTGACGGCCCTGGTCGCCGACGAGGCGTGGACCATCGGGCTGTCCCTGGTCGCCGTCGTCGCCGTGATGGTCGGCTACCCGTGCGCGTTCGAGACCCTCTCCAGGGGGCGGACGCTCGGGAAGATGGCCCTGCGGATCCGGGTGGTGGCCGACGACGGAGGCCCGATCAGGTTCCGGCAGGCGCTCGTGCGCGCGCTCGCCGGGTTCATCGAGTTCTGGACGCTCTACGGCGCGCCCGCCCTGATCACCTCGTTCTGCAACCGGCGCGGGAAGCGCCTCGGCGACCTGTTCGCCGGGACGATCGTCATCCAGGAGCGGATCCCGTCGTCCGGCCTCTTCGGCCCCGTCGCCGTCATGCCCCCGCAGCTCGCCTGGTGGGCGCGGTCGCTGGAGATCTCCATGCTCTCGGACGAGCTGGCGATGACGGCCCGCCAGTACCTGTCGCGGTTCTGGGAGTTGCTGCCGGAGGTCCGGGACTCTCTGGGCCAGCGCATAGCGGCCCAGGTCGTCGCCGCGATCAGCCCGCCGCCGCCTCCGGGCGTCCGCCCGGAGATCCTGCTGTCCGCCGTCCTGGCGGAACGCCGCCACCGAGAGGAGTGGCGGCTGGCACAGCGCCGGGCGCGCCGCCTGCGCCGCAGCGGGCGGACGGACTGGGCGCAGCCTCCTGCTCCCGGCGCCGTCCCTATACCCGTCCCGGCGATGGCCACGGCCGGAGCAGGCCAGCCTCCCCCGCCCGGGTGGCAGGGACCTCCTGCCGGTCCGCCGTGGAGGCCCGGCCCTTACCCGACGGGTCCTTATCCCACAGGCGCTTATCCGGCCGCCCCTTACCCGACCGGCTCGTACCCGTATCCGGCGCAGGGCGTGCCGCCAAGTGCCTACCCCAACAACGGCGTACAGCCGGGCCGGTAGCCGAACCTTCCACTGGGCCGCGCCCCATCGGAGTGCGCCGGTCAGCGGCCGACGTGGTGCGGGGTGCGGCTGCGGCCCGGCTCAGTCGAGCCCGCGGACGTCCCGCGCCGTTCGAGCCGGACGAGCGCGACCAGCGCGGCGAGCGCGAGCACCGCGACGGCCGCGGTGAACGCCACGGCGGCGCCGCGCAGCCCGAGCACCTGGGCGGCGACCCCGACGAGGATCACCGGCAGGGAGATCCCCGCGTAGGCGGTGAGGAAGAAGCTCGACACCGTCTGGGCGCGCTGCGCGGCCTGGGTGCCCGCCGTGATGGCGGCCAGCCCGGCGCGGAAGCCTAGGCTCTGCCCCAGGCCCGCCACGACGGTCCCGGTGACGAGGAGGGGAAGGGACTCGGCCAGGAGCGCGCCCGCGATGGCGGCGAGCCCGGCGATGAGCACCGCGCAGCCCGCGGGCAGGGCGATCCTCTCCGGCACTTTGGCGAACACCACCTGCCCCACGGTGGACGCGCCGAACATGGCGAACACCACGGCGCCCGCCAAGGCGCGGTCGGGGCGGTGCAGCACGTTGACGAGGATCCCCGGCGCGACCGCCGTGACGAGGCCGAAGACGGCGAACGCGGAGAACGCCGCGATGGCGGCGGGCACGAACACCGGCCGCACCTCCGCCGGCACGGCCGGGCGCTGCGCGCGCGGCCACACGAGCCGGCGGCCCCGCACCGTCTCCGGTGCGGCCAGCACCGCCACCAGCGCGAGCGCCAGCACCACGAGGTCCACCACGAACGGCAGGGCCAGCGGATGGGGCGCGTACTCGGCGAGGAGCCCGGCGAGCAGCGGGCCGCTGCCGAGCCCGAACATGTTGACGGCCGCCGCGAGCAGCGCCGCCGCGCCACGGCGCTCGGGGCGGACGAGTTCGACCAGCGTGACGGTCCCGGTGGCGGTGACGACGCCCGCGGACAGGCCGGACAGCACCCGCGCCGCGAGCAGGACCGGGACGTCCTCGGCCACCAGGTAGACCACAGCCGCGAGCATCGACACCGCGACGCCGGCGAGCATCACGCGGCGGCGGCCGAGCGCGTCCGACGACCGCCCGAACAGCAACGCGAACATAACCCCCGCGGCGTAGACGGCGAAGACGACGGTCGTGACGAGGCTGCCGAAGCCGAGATGCCGCTGGTAGATGGGGTACAGCGGCGTCGCGAGCGTGGTGCCGAGCATGACGGCCCAGAAGGCGTACGCCATGCACGCCGGGCCGATGACCCTACGCAGGTGCCGCCCCGAACCGTGCCCCCGAATCCCCATCAATCCTCTCCTTCCACCCGAATCACCCTTCCCAGTGCCACGGGGTCGAACATCTGGTCAGGCCCGCAGGTTCGGTGGTGAGTCCAGGTCGGTGAGTTCCACACCGGGAGCCGCCACAGCGATGTCACCGGCCAGATAGAGCGACTCCACCTCGCCAGTCGACAGGTCGGTGATCTGGTATTCCGAGACGGGCAGCGGCTCCGTCTCGGTCTCGTAAGGGGTCGTCCCGCACCGGCGCCACCGCCACGACACCGATAGCGCCGACAGCGACGTCCCGCTCAATCGGACGAGACGCACATCGGCCTCGGCGCCCTCGTCCAGTTCCAGGGAACGCGCCACCGCGACGAGGAATCCCGGCGAGCCCGACACGAAGCCCGACGCCCGATCCCCGTGCTCGGTGCGGTCCTCTCCGGCCGCGCGCACCCACGCCAGTTCGGACCCGGTCAGCCCGCCGCGCAGCCACCAGCCCGGGGTGACGACCTCGACGCGGATCTGCCGCCAGCGCGCGTCCACGACGAGGTCCAGCCGGACGCCGTCGTCGCGCCGGGACGTGTAGCGCCAGCCGCCGGGCCCGGGAGCGCACTGGAAGCGCTCCTCGATCCCGTCGTCGAGATGCAGGTACGCCCCGGACGGCACGGGTCAGGACCCGATGCGCCAGGAGTGCAGGTAGTCCTCCTGGTCCGGGGTGAGCAGGTCGATGGAGATGGCCATGGACGCCAGCTTGAGCCGGGCCACCTCCGTGTCGATGTCCTTGGGGACGTCGTGGACGGCCGCGGGCAGCGACGCGTGCGCAGTCGCGAGCCACGCGCACGTGAGGGCCTGGTCGGCGAAGGACATGTCCATCACCGCGGCGGGATGCCCCTCGGCGGCCGCCAGGTTGACCAGGCGCCCCTCCGCCAGCAGGACCAGGCGCCGGCCGTCGGCCAGGACGTACTCGTCCGCCTGCGGGCGCACGCCGTGGTGGACGGCGACCGCCATCTCCTCCAGGGCGCGCACGTCGATCTCGACGTCGAAATGGCCGGAGTTCGCGAGGATCGCGCCGTCCTTCATCAGCGCGAGGTGCTCGGCGTTCACCACGTCGCGGTTGCCGGTGACCGTGATGAACACGTCGCCGTCCGCCGCCGCCTCCGCCATCGGCTGCACGGCGAAGCCCTGCAGCGCCGCGTCCAGCGCCTTCACGGGGTCGATCTCCGTGATGACCACGCGGGCGCCCAGTCCCCGCGCGCGCTCGGCGAGGCCCCGACCGCAGTAGCCGAAGCCCGCGATGACCACCGTCTTGCCCGCCAGGAGCGTGTTGGTCGCGCGCACGATGCCGTCCAGCGTCGACTGCCCGGTGCCGTAGCGGTTGTCGAACATGTGCTTCGTATCGGTGTCGTTCACCGCGACCATGGGAAACCGGAGGGCGCCCTCACGGGCCATCTGGTGCAGGCGGATGACGCCCGTCGTCGTCTGCTCGCAGCCCGCCTTCACCGTGGGCAGCAGATCAGTGCGTTCTATGTGGAGCGTGTTGACGAGGTCGCAGCCGTCATCCAGCACGAGATCGGGACCGGTCTCCAGAGCCTGGTGGATGTGCGCGTAGTAGCCCTCACGGTCGATGCCCGCGCGCGCGAAGACCTCCGTGCCGTCCTCCTGCACCAGCGCGGCGGCCGTGTCGTCCTGCGTGGACAGCGGGTTCGACGACGCGAGCGCCACGCTCGCCCCGCCCGCCTGCAAGGTCCGGATCAGGCAGGCCGTCTCCGTCGTGATGTGCATGCACGCCGCGATGCGCAACCCGTCCAGCGGACGCTCCCTGGCGAACCGCTCCCGGATCTGCCGCAGCACCGGCATGCTCCGGTCGGCCCACTCGATCCGCTTGACGCCCTCGTACGCCAGCGACACATCCGCGATATCGCTCATCCGTCCCCCTCAAGGCACAAACCGCCGCACGGCCCGGGGCCGTGCGGCGGTCCGAACGCTACAGGCGATCAGTAGCGGTAGTGGTCCGGCTTGTACGGGCCCTCGACGTGGACGCCGATGTAGGCGGCCTGCTCCTTGGTGAGCGTGGTCAGCTTGACGCCGAGCGCGTCCAGGTGCAGGCGGGCGACCTTCTCGTCCAGGTGCTTCGGCAGCACGTACACGCCGACCGGGTACTCCTCGGTCTTGGTGAACAGCTCGATCTGCGCGATGACCTGGTTGGTGAACGAGTTGGACATGACGAACGACGGGTGGCCGGTGGCGCAGCCGAGGTTCATCAGCCGGCCCTCGGCCAGCACGATGATCGAGTGGCCGTCGGGGAACCGCCACTCGTGCACCTGCGGCTTGATCTCGATCTTCTCGATGCCGTCGATCCTGGCGAGGCCGGCCATGTCGATCTCGTTGTCGAAGTGGCCGATGTTGGAGACGATCGCCTGGTGCTTCATCCGGGCCATGTGGTCGGCGCGGATGATGTTGAAGTTGCCGGTCGTCGTGACGAAGATGTCGGCCTTGTCGACGATGTCGTCCAGGGTGGTGACCTGGAAGCCGTCCATCGCGGCCTGCAGCGCGCAGATCGGGTCGATCTCGGTGACCACGACGCGGGCGCCCTGGCCCTTCAGCGCCTCGGCGCAGCCCTTGCCGACGTCGCCGTAGCCGCACACCACCGCGACCTTGCCGCCGATCAGCACGTCGGTGGCGCGGTTCAGGCCGTCGATCACCGAGTGCCGGCAGCCGTACTTGTTGTCGAACTTCGACTTGGTCACCGAGTCGTTGACGTTGATCGCCGGGAAGGCGAGGGTGCCGGCCTTCGCCATCTCGTAGAGGCGGTGCACGCCGGTCGTGGTCTCCTCGGTGACGCCCTTGATCGCGGCGGCCGTCTCGGTCCAGCGGCCCGGCTTCTCGGCGATGGTGCGGCGGAGGGTGTCGAGGATGATCCCCCACTCCTCCGGGTCGTCCTCGGTCGCCTGCGGGACCGCGCCCGCCTTCTCGTACTCGGCGCCCTTGTGGACGAGCAGGGTCGCGTCGCCGCCGTCGTCCAGGATCATGTTCGGGCCGGAGCCGTCCGGCCACTGCAAGGCCTGGTCGGTGCACCACCAGTACTCTTCGAGCGTCTCGCCCTTCCAGGCGAACACCGGGACGCCCTTCGGGTCCTCGGCGGTGCCGTCCTTGCCGACGACGATCGCGGCGGCGGCGTGGTCCTGGGTGGAGAAGATGTTGCAGGACACCCAGCGGACGTCGGCGCCGAGCTCGACCAGCGTCTCGATCAGCACGGCGGTCTGGATCGTCATGTGCAGCGAGCCCATGATCTTGGCGCCGCGCAGCGGCTTGGCGGCGGAGTACTCCTCGCGCACCGCCATCAGGCCCGGCATCTCGTGCTCGGCGAGCCGGATCTCCCGCCGGCCGAAGTCCGCCAGCGACAGGTCGGCGACCTTGTAGTCCATGCTTTCGTTGCTCCTTGTCTGCTTGCTCGCAGCAGGGTCCGCCTTGCAGCAGGTCCGCCCGTGCGCGGCAGGTCCGTTGGCGCCCGCGGGCCGCGTCGTTCGTCCGCGAGGACCGGCCCCGCGGGCCGGCCGACCCGGCCGAGTCTACGGGCGGGGACGGTCCCGAGGCACGGTCGGGGGCGCATTTCTGACACAGATTTGTCAGAATCGACGGTATGCGCATCACGGAGGCCGCCCGGCGGCTCGGCACCTCGCCCCGCATGCTCCGCTACCGCGAGACGCTCGGGCTGCTGCCCGCGACCCGCGACACCGCGCCGGCCTCCCCCGGCACCGGACGGAGCGGCGGGACCGGACGCGGCGGCGGGCACCGCCGGTTCGGCGACGCGGAGCTGCGCGCCGTCGCGCTCGCGCTGGCGCTGGAGAAGCGCTACGACATCGGTCCCGCCGAGCTGGCGTTCGGGCTGCGCGTCCTCGCCGAACCGCAGGTCCAGGCGCACGTCCGCGAGCTGGGCGAACGCATCGGACGGCTGTCCGCGCCGCCCGCGCGGGCGCTCGACTTCGAGAAGGAGAAGGCGCTGCGGCTGCTGCGCCGCCGGTAGCGGCCGGCTCACGTTCCGTCGGCGGCACCCACTACCATCCCGCTGGACGGACGGGAGACGGCGCGTGAAGAACTGGCTCTACGGGGTGCTCGGCCTCGTGCTCGGCATCGGACTGTTCGCGGGCGGCCTGGCGTCGATGCCCGGCGGCACGGTGAAGTGCGGCGAGCGGGTGATGTCGCCTGGCGACACGTGCACGACGCTCCGGAACGGGCGCGCCACCAACCGGTCCTACGACGAGCAGAAGTCCAAGGACGGCCGCGAGGCGGTCATCATGATGATCGTCGGCCCGTTGCTGGCGATCGGCTGCGGCGTGCTGTTCCTCGGCCCGGCCCTCACGCGCCGCCGCAAGGGCGCGGCGTACGCGGCCGGCCCCGCCCCCGGCCACGGATACCCGGGCCCCGCCGGCCCCGGCCACGGCGGCCCGCCACCCGCATACCCGCCACCCGCATACCCGCCACCTGCGTACCCGCCCGCACCGCCCCCGCCCGGCTACCCGCCCGCACCGCCCGCCCAGCCGTACGGCCCGCCGGGCCCGTACCCGCCCGCCTGACGCGGCGGCCCGGCCGGCCCCTGATCAGGTCGCGTTCTCTCCGGGGACGACGACGCCGGACTCGTAGGCGAGCATGACGGCCTGGGCGCGGTCGCGCAGGCCGAGCTTGGTGAAGACGCGCGCCACGTGCGTCTTCACCGTGTGCTCGCTGACCACGAGGCGGGCGGCGATCTCGGCGTTCGACAGCCCGCCCGCGATCAGCACGAGCACCTCGTTCTCCCGCGCCGTCAGCGTGGCCAGCTCCGACGGCGCCTGCGGCCGGTTGCGCCGCTGCTTGGTGAACTCCCGGATCAGCCGCCCGGTGACCTGCGGCGCCAGCAGCGAGTCGCCGCGCGCGACGACCCGGACCGCGGAGACCAGCTCGTCGGCGGTCGCGTCCTTGAGCAGGAACCCGGACGCGCCGACGGCCAGCGCCTCGTAGACGTACTCGTCCACGTCGAAGGTGGTCAGCACGAGGACGCGGACGCCCTCGGAGCCGGGCCGCGCGAGGATCCGGCGGGTCGCCTCGATGCCGTCCATGCCGGGCATCCGGATGTCCATGACGACGACGTCGGGGCGGTTCCGCTCGGCGAGCGCGACGGCCTGCCGCCCGTCGCCGGCCTCGCCGACGACGGTGATGTCGTCCTGCGCGTCGAGCAGCGCGGCGAACCCGGCGCGGACGATGGTCTGGTCGTCCGCCACCAGCACCCGGATCACCGGCGGGGCTCCGTCCCGGGGCGGGCGAGAGCGCGGTCAGCGGCGGCCGGGGGGCGCCTCGGAACCGTGTCCACTGGTGGAATTCCCCTCCCTCGTGAGCGGCAGTTCGGCCTCCACCAGGAACCCGCCGTCGGTGGCCGGGCCGGCGGAGAACCGTCCGCCCAGCATGGTCGCACGTTCCCGCATGCCGACGAGACCATGTCCGCCGCCCGGTCCGCCGCCCGGTCCGCCGCCCGGTCCGCCGGGCCGCGGCGGGGCGCCCTCCAGCCGGGTCGGACCGGCCGGGCCGCCGCCGGCCGGGTCCAGTACCGCGGTACGCGCGGCGGGATCGTCACGGTTCAGCACCCGCGTCGACCCGGCGGAACCCTCGTCGCGGACCCGCACCGCGAGCCGGTCCGGCAGGAAGGTGAGGTCGACGTGCACACCGGCGCCGGGCGCGTGCCGCCGCGCGTTCGTCAAGGCCTCCTGGACGATCCGGTACGCCGACAGCTCCACGGTCGTGGACAGCGCGCGCGGGTCGCCGTGCACGGCGAGGTCGACGGCGCCGCCCGCGCCGCGGTGCTGCTCGATGAGGTCGGGGAGCCGGTCGAGGCGGGGCTGCGGGGAGTTCGCGGCGTCCGGTTCCGGCTTGGCGTCGGCGCGCAGCACGCTGAGCAGCCGGCGCATCTCGACCAGCGCGTCCCGGGCCGTCTTGGCGATCTCGGTGTAGCCGGCGCGGGCCTCGGGCGACAGGTCGTCCATCGTGTACGGGGCGGTCTCCGCCTGCACGGCGATCATGGAGACGGAGTGCGCGACGACGTCGTGCAGCTCGCGGGCGATGCGGGCGCGCTCGCGCATGACGGCCTGCTCGCGCTGGACGGCGGTGAGCCGGGTCAGGGTCTCGTTGGTGCGCTCCTCCGCCTCCGCCTCGGTGCGGCCCGCGGACTCGACGGCGCGGCGCGCGTCGCCGAGGCCGATGGCGGCCAGCACGGCGACGACCGCGGCGGGCCAGGGGACGTCGTCGAGCGTGCCCGTGGCGAGGTAGACGACGGCGACGGTGGCGACGCTCCCGGCCGCGAGAACGCCCGCGGACTGCCGGGGCAGCTGCCGGCCGAGCGCGTACAGCGTGTAGAGCGCGGCGAACGCGGTGGTGATCAGCAGCTGCTGGCCGGTGAGCAGCCCGGCCGCGAACGCGCCGAGGACGACGGCCGCGACGGGCCGCAGGTTCTCGCGGCGCCAGACGAGCGGGACCGTCGAGGCGACCGCGAAGCCGCCGGCGAGGCTCACCGGGGACCCGGTGCTCGGCGCCAGCTCGGCGAGGGCGGCGATGGTCAGCGCGAGACCGGTGAGGGGCGCGAAGTACCAGGCGCCGGTGAACTCGGTCCAGGTGCTGATCCAGCGGGGCAGCGGCGCCGTCTCACCACCGGGACGCGGCGGCATGCCGGGAGCGCCGGGCATGCCGGGGACGGGCGCGCGGCCCGCGCCGTTCAGCCGGGCGCCGAGCCTGACGGCGAGCGGCCGCAGCAGGTGCCCGATGCCGGTGAGGATCCAGAGCAGCAACTGCCCCACCCCCGCGACGATCCGGCCGGACAGCCGCCACGCCTGGTGCGCGAGGGCTGGGCCGAACCCCGCGGGGTCGGGTCCGGTCCGGGCCTTGTCATCGGTGGTCACTCCTCAATACTGACCGCTGGTCGGGCATATCACCTCACCGTGCGGTGGTATGCGCGCGGCCGGAATCCCCCTGGAGGACGACCCCTGGTCCCTCCTTGCGGTGGACGTGCGGACGACCGGCGCAGACGTAATGTCTTAACCGTGACCGCGACGGCGGCGCCGCCGACGTAGGGGGTTCGGCGGGGCTGCCGCGGTCACGCCAACCGCCCGGTTTCAGGGGTCCGGGCGGGGAAGCATGGGAAGCACCTCGCCGGACGGCCGCGCCGCCCGCCTCCGCGGAGGCACTCGCCGGTCTCGCCTGGGCTGGGGTTCGGCCGGCATCCTGTGCCGGCCGCCCGGCGAGGGATCCCATGCGGCCGCCCGCGCGTCACACCTCGCCCGTGGCCTTCCCGGCCGGCTTGGCGGGGTTCCTGCGGTCCGCCTCGTCGAGCGCCGGCTCCAGGTAGATCAGTTCCGCCTCGGGGATCACCGCGCGGACCTTCGCCTCGGCGGCGTCGATGCCGCGCGCCACCTCGGCGGCCGTGTCGTCGTGGTAGACGGCGATCTTGGCGGCGATCAGCAGCTCCTCCGGGCCGAGGTACTCGGTCCGCATGTGGATGACGTGGTCGACCTGCTCCACCGACTCCAGCGCGTCGATGATCCGCTTCTCCTGCTCGGCGTCGACGCCCTCGCCGATCAGCAGGCTCTTGGTCTCGATCGCCAGCACCGTCGCGACCAGGCCGAGCAGCAGGCCGATGCCGACGGTGCCGATGCCGTCCCAGACCCCGTCGCCGGTCGCGACCGCCATCGACACGCCGAACAGCGCGAGGATCAGGCCGATCAGCGCCGCCGCGTCCTCCAGCAGGACGACCGGCAGCTCCGGGGCCTTCGCGCGGCGGATGAACGCCCACCACGAGTGCCCGCCGCGCAGCTGGTTCGACTCCTTGATCGCGGTGCGGAAGGAGAAGCCCTCCATCCCGATCGCGATGACCAGAACCGCGAACGCCCAGATCGGCGACTCGACGTCCTCCGGGTGCCGGATCTTGTGGTAGCCCTCGTACAGCGAGAACGCCGATCCGACGGTGAACAGCACGACCGCGACGACGAACGCGTAGAAGTAGCGTTCCCGGCCGAAGCCGAACGGGTGCTCGGGCGTCCGGTCGCGTTCGGAGCGCTTGCGGCCGAGCAGCAGCAGGCCCTGGTTGCCCGAGTCGGCGACCGAGTGGATCGACTCGGCCAGCATCGACGACGAACCCGTGAACGCGAACGCGACCATCTTGGACGCGGCGATTCCGAGGTTGGCGGCCAGGGCCGCGATGATGGCCTTCGTCCCACCCTCAGCACTCATCTAGGCAATCCTCGCTTTGAGCTCTTGAATGGCCGGCACGGGCGTCGGGTCGACGCCCAGCGTGATGGCCAAGTAAACCGTGACGTAGTCGGCCAGCGCGATCATTGTCGCGATCCTCTCGAGCGGATGGTCGCCCTCGGCGAGGATCTCGGTCACCGCGACGCCCCGGTCCCGGGCCATCTCGACGGACGCCGCGCGCCGCTTGGCGGTCTGCGGGTGCTCCTCGGTGTCGCGGAGGACGACCAGGTGCAGGCCGTGCTCGGCGTCCTCGGCGCGGTCGCGGAAGAAGTCGTCCGGATCGGCCGGCGAGCCGCCGCCCGCGAAGAAGCCGTCGAACGCCATCACCTGGTTGTGGTCCGCCTCCGGCAGGCCGCCGAAGACGCCCGGGTACTTGGCGTTCTCGTTCAGCTGGCAGCACATCCGGTACGCGGCCGTCTCGGCGAGCGGCGACGTCCCCCACACCAGCGGGACGTCGCCGGCGAGGTCCAGCGCGATCCGCTTCGCCGGGTTCACGAACGGCTCGCTGTCCGGGCGGCACCGGTGCGCGACGTCTTCCAGGCGGGCCGCCGTGGACTCCAGCACCGCGTCGGGGACGTCCGCCAGGCCGAGCGTGCGGGCCGCGACGAGCAGCGGGACGGTGAGCCCCCACAGCGTCGACCGGGGCTGCCCCACCGACCGCACCGGCACGAACAGGCCACGGCTTCGGGCGGCGAGGTCGGCCAGCGGCGAGCCGGCGCCGCCGACGCACAGCAGCCGGCAGCCGCGCCGGGCCGCCTGCGCCGCCACCTCGAGGGTCTCCTCGGTGGAGCCGGAGCAGGACACCGCGATCACCAGGTCGGCGGCGCCGACCCAGCCCGGCAGCCGGTACCCGCGGACGGTCGTGACCGGGACGGGGCAGCCGAGCCCGCACACCGCCGCGAGCACGTCCCCGGAGATCCCGGAGCCGCCCATGCCGGTGACGACGATCGCGCGGGGGCGGCCGTCCTCGGCGAGCGCCGCGACGCCCGCCTCCTCCGCCGCGCGCCGCGCCTCCCGGATCTGCGCCGCGGACGAGGCGACCTGGCGGAGCATCCCGCCCGGATCGGACGCCTCGACGTCCTGCGCGTCCTCCAGCCGGGCGGGGTCCAGCGTGCTCACGAAGCGGGGGCCCGGGCCTCGTCGACGAGGAGGACGGGGATGTCGTCGCGGACCGGGTAGGCGTAGCCGCAGGAGCCGGTGCACACCAGCTCGGCGGCCGCCTCGTCGGGGCGCAGCTCGCCGCCGCAGTTCGGGCAGGCCAGGATCTCCAGCAGCCAGTCGTCCAGCTTCATGCTCATAGCAGCGTCACTTCTCCCTCACGATGGCCAGGACCTCGTCGCGGATCGCCGCCATGGTGGCCTCGTCGCCGGCCTCCGCGTTGAGGCGCAGCAGCGGCTCGGTGTTGGACGGCCGCAGGTTGAACCACCATCCGGCGGCCTCGTCGCCCACGGTCAGGCCGTCCAGCTCGTCGATCGTAACGCCGGGGCGGCCGGCGAACGCCTCGCGGACCTTGCCGGCGGCGGCGTCCTGGTCGGCGACCTCGCTGTTGATCTCGCCCGACGCGACGTACCGCGTGTACTCGCCGAGCAGCGCCGACAGGGGGCCCTTCTGCTCGCCCAGCGCGGCCAGCACGTGCAGCGCGGCGAGCATGCCGGAGTCGGCGAACCAGAAGTCGCGGAAGTAGAAGTGCGCCGAGTGCTCGCCGCCGAACACCGCGCCCGTCTCGGCCATCGTCTGCTTGATGAACGAGTGGCCGACCCGCGTCCGCACGGGGGACCCGCCGTTCTCGGTGACGATCTCCGGGACGGCCTTCGAGGTGATCAGGTTGTGCACGATCGGGGCGCCCGGGTGCTTGGCCAGCTCGCGCACCGCGACCAGCGCGGTGATCGCGGACGGCGCGACGATCTCGCCGCGCTCGTCCACCACGAAGCAGCGGTCGGCGTCGCCGTCGAAGGCGAGGCCGATGTCGGCGCCGGTCTCGCGGACCTTGGCCTGCAGGTCGCGCAGGTTCTCCGGCTCGATCGGGTTGGCCTCGTGGTTGGGGAAGGTGCCGTCCAGCTCGAAGTACAGGGGGACGAGGTCGATCGGCAGCCCCGCGAAGACGACCGGGACGGTGTGCCCGCCCATGCCGTTGCCCGCGTCCACGACGACCTTCAGCGGGCGGATCGCCGACAGGTCGACCAGCGTCTTGAGGTGCTCGGCGTAGCCGTGCAGGACGTCGCGCCCCGACACCTTCCCGGGCTCGCCGCCGTACGCCGGGACGCCGCCGTCGACCATCTCGCGGATCTCGGTGAGGCCGGTGTCGCGGCCGACCGGCTTCGCGCCCGCCCGGCAGAGCTTGATGCCGTTGTACTTGGCCGGGTTGTGGCTGGCGGTGAACATCGCGCCGGGGATGCCGAGGTCGCCGCTGGCGTAGTAGAGCATGTCGGTGGAGCCGAGACCGGCCTCGACCACGTCCGCGCCCTGCGAGGTCGCGCCGCGCGCGAACGCGGCGGCCAGCGGCCCGGACGACTCGCGCATGTCGTGCGCGGTGACGACGGCGTCCGCCCCGGTCACCCGCACGAACGCCGCGCCGGCCGCCTCCGCGACCGCTTCGTCCAGCTCGTCGGGCACGACGCCGCGGATGTCGTACGCCTTGAAGATCTTGGCGAGGTCGCCCACTCCTGCTCCCCTGTACGCAAGTGATGGCCGTGTACGCATGTGATGGCCGACGGGTCGGCGGGACCACCGAGCCTACCGGGAAGCGCGGCGGCGGCCCGAGCCGGTGCCGGTCACCGGCGTGACCGGGGTCACTCCTGCGGCTGGGTGCCCGCCGGTTCGGAGCGCAGCACCCGCAGGTGCCCGCGGCGGCCGACCTCGGTGCCCTGGCCGACCGGCTCCTGGCCGGTGCCCGGCGCGGGCCGCGCGGCCTCGCGGACGGCGTCGGCGAGCGCCTCGAGGTCGTCGGCGCTCGGCTCGGTCTCCTCCTCGACGGGGAGCCGGACCAGCTCCCAGCCCATGGGGGCGGTCAGCCGCTCCGAATGCTCCGCGCACAGGTCGTAGCAGTGCGGCTCCGCGTACGTGGCCAGGGGCCCGAGGACGGCTGTCGAGTCGCGGTAGACGTACGTGAGCGTGAAGACTGCGGGCGCCTTGCAGGCGGTGCGGGAGCAGGTGCGGACGGGGCTCACGATGGCCGACCGTACCTCGCTCCCGGCGCCGCCGCCACCACCCGGGCGCACGTGTCGCCGTTACCGGCCGATTTCCGGGGTAACAGTTACATACCGTGTGGCCCTGAACCCTTACCGTGGGGTCGCTGTCCGGGACGTCACGATGGTGTTCCCGGGGTGGAGAAGGTGTTCCTGGTGCGGGGACCGGGATTCGCGTGCGGCGGGAGGTAACCTGAGGGAGTGCGATCCCGTGTGGCAGGCGTACGGCGCCGCGATCGGCACGGTCGCGGCGTCCGTGGCCCTCTGACGCCCCCGCAGGCGCCGGTCTCGCGGACCCGCGCGGAGAAGTTCGACGACCTCGTCCACGACGAGGTGCGGCGGCTCGGCGCGCGCTGGGGCCGGGAGCTGTCCGGTGTGGAGTTCGGTGTCGAGGAGGTGCCGGACGTCGAGCCGTGGTTCGACGGTCCCGTGCCGCTCGGCCGGACCCTGCCGAGCGAGGCCGGCCGGCCCGTCCGGATCGTGGTGTTCCGGCGGCCCGTGGAGGCGCGCGCGGCGGGCGAGCAGGAGCTCGGCCGGTTGGTGCGCGACCTGCTGGTGGAGGAGGTCGCCGACCTCCTCGGCCTCTCCCCCGAGTCCGTCGACCCGAGCTATGACTCCCCGGACGACTAGCGCGACGACCGGGACGGCCCCTAGCGGATGAGGGCGGTCTGGCTGTCGCCGGTCGGCGGGAGCCGGACGGTCGTCGGCGCGGGCATCAGCGGCAGGACGGTGAACAGGTACCCGTCGCCCTTGCCCTTCGCCATGGTCCGGGCCGCGTAGACCGGCCCTGAGCCCGGCTTGACCGTGATGACGGCCCCGTAGCCCTTGTCGCCGCTGCCGTGCGGCGCGGCGAGCTTGGTCTCGACGGTGCGTCCGGCGCCGATCTCGACGTTCTGCGGCGCGCCGCTCCCCTGCGCGTCCATCGTGGTGATCTGGACGGCGGCGCGTCCGGCCGGGGCGGTGAGGACGACGGACGCGTCGTAGCGGTCGTCGGCGATGACCGCGGACGCCCCGGACGCGCCGCCGAGCGGCTCGGTGGCGGTGCCGTAGGCGACATCGGCGCCGCGCGAGGCCGAGAAGCCCGCGATGATCGGCCGGTCGGAGTCCAGCCGGATGGCGGCGGCGCGGCCCGAGAGCGCGCCCGCCAGGTCGACGGAGGTGACGCTCTGCGCGGGGGCCTCCACGGTGTCCTGGCCCTGGGGGGCGAAGGCGCCGGCGGCGGTGACGGCCCGCACCCTGATCCGGGCATCGGCCTCGCCGGGCACCGCGACCAGCAGCTTGCGCTGCCCGTCGCCGCCGGGCACGCCGGGCACGACCACCGACCGCGCTGGTCCCGGCGAGAGCGGGAGCCACTCGACGCCCTTCCGCTCGCCGATCCGGACCCGCAGCGACGCGGCGACGCGGCCGGCGGTGGTGTGCACGTTGAGCGCGAGGTCGCGGGCGGTCTCGACGATGTCGCCGAGCCCCTCCGGCTGCTTCCCGATCTTGATGACGCTGGTGCTGTACGGGGCGACGGGCGTGGCGCGGCCCTCGGTGGTGTCGAGCGGCCCCTCCCCGGACAGGCCGGTGACATCGACGGACGCGGGCCGCCCGTCGATGTTGGTGAGGTACAGCTCGAGCCGGTCGGCGGCGAGCGGGCCGGGGCCGAGGAACCACAGGTCGGCGCCGGGCCGGGCGCAGCGGCCGGTGGCGAGGCCGCGGTCGTCGCCGTGCGGCCAGTAGGTGGTCTGCTCGGCCTCGAGCCCGGCGGCGAGGGCGCCGGTGGCCCGGACGGTGAAGGAGTCCTCGGTGGTGCCCATGTCCTTCTCCCAGCCCTGGCCGGTGGTGGTCATGGAGGCGAGCGGGGAGCCGCCGCGGGTCTCGGTCACGTCGAGGCGGCCGCCGGTGCGCTTCTGCCGAAGGGACTGGACGCTGACGCGGCCGCCCTCGTGCCCCGGGCAGACCATGACGGCGGCGTTCACGGGCGCGCTGCGTGCCTTCTCAACCGCGTTCCCGGGCCGGGAGAACGAGGCGGCACCGTAGAGGGCCGCCAGCCCGACCAGGACGAGGGCGGCGATGGCGTACCGCATGCCGAGGAGCTTCAGCACTCTGTCCATGTCAGCTCTGCTCCTCCGAGACCACAGGCTCCGGCTCGGTCTTCGGCTCGGGCGGAGTCTCGGCCGGCGGCTCCGGTGCCTCCGCGACCGGTGCCGGTTCGTGGCGGACGCCGGCGCGGTGCCCGCCGCGCGTGCCGCGCCTGGCCCGGCGGCCTCGCCGTTCGCGCCGCTCGCGGTTGCGGTCGCCGTCCGGCACGAGGGTGTCGGCGCGCGCGCCCGGCAGCGCGAGGACGGCGACCAGCAGCACGGCCACGCCCTGGACGGCGAGCCAGGCGTGCCGCATGAACATGCCGCGCGTCAGCGTGAACTCGCCGCCGGACGGCGGGACGTCGTAGCCCTGCGCCCATCCGTCGACGGTCCGCGACTTGAGGCCGTGGCCGTTCAGCCGCGCCTCCCAGCCGCCGTCGGCCGGTTCGGCGAGCAGCAGTGTGCGCGCGCCCGTACCGGCGGGGATGCGCACTCGCGCATCGATCTTGCCCGCGCGCAGCGGCGTGATGGCGGAGCCCTGCAGGAGCATCATGCGGGCGGAGTTCGCCTGCAGACGCCACACGGCGAACGATCCCGTGCGGCTGAGGCGCGACAGTTCCGGCGCCGCGTCCAGGACCTTGGTGACGGGGTCGGAGCCGGGATGCGGCACCAGCACGTACTGGACGCCCATACGCGACAGCGCGGGGCCGTCGTCGCCCTCCCGGTTCGCGGCGAGGCCTGCGACCAGCTCGTCCAGGCGCCGCGCGCCGGGCCCGTCCGCGAAGGTCTCGGCCTCGCCGAGCCTCGGCCGGTCGCCGCGCAGCAGCGTGTAGGAGACGCGTCCGGACGGGGCGCCGTGCAGCACGAGGGTGCGCGGCCCGCCCGGCGCCTTGACGAACTCGGGGACGGTGTCCGCGTCGACCGTGCCGAGCGGCCCGCCCGCGCCGTGCGCGATCCACGCGCCCGCCGCGAGCAGCGGCGCCGTCAGCGCGGCGAGGACGACGACCGCGCCGCCCGCCTTGTAGATCAGGTGCTTGCCGGCGAGGACCTCGGTGCCGCGCTGGACGGCGGCGGTCGCGGCCAGCAGCACCCCCGCGCCCGCGAAGACCAGCGCGACGCCGGGCCAGGCGGGCGCCGCGTCCGCGCCCTTGGTGACCGTCGCGGCGCCGGCGAGGATCGCGACGAGCAGCCCGGCGACCGCCAGCAGCCAGCCCGCGAGGACGGCGGTGCGGCGGCCGCGCAGCGGCAGCGCGCAGACGGCGGCGGCGAACAGCCCGGCGAACGTCCACCACACGGGCGTGCCGGGGCCGCCCGGGTTCAGGGCGAGCAGCTCGGTGGCCGACGCGGGGCCGAACGAGCGGTGCAGCCCCGCCTCCAGCAGGAACCGCGACGGATGCAGCAGCAGCCCGGCCGTCCAGGGGAACAGCAGCAGCGGCGGGACGGCCAGCGCGATGACGAGGTTGCGGCGGTCCTGCCCCCTGCGGCGGTCGAACAGCGCCCAGACCAGGCCGCCGCCCGCCAGCGCGAGCGGCCATGCGAGCGGGACGAACGCCGTCGCGACGGTCAGCAGCAGCGCGACCGCCCAGGCCGCGCGTCCGGCGCGCTTGCGCAGCGTGGCGGGGTCGGCGGCGAAGCGCGGCAGCCCGTACATGCGGGCGACCTGCACCGCGATCAGCGGCAGCAGGACGAGGACGACCGCGGTGCCGATCCGGCCGCCCGCGATGGCGCCGGTCGCGGCGGGCAGCAGCGCGTACACGGCGGCGAACCACACGCGGACGGCGGAGACGGGGACGCGGCGGCCGGCGGCGGCGCGGGCGCGGCGGCCGGTCCGCGGCGGCTCCAGCACCAGGATCCGGGACGCGCGGTAGGCGGTGAGCCCGGCGAGCGGGACGCTGCCGAGCAGCAGGACCGCGACCGCGAGCCACGGCTTGCCGAACAGGACCGTCGACAGCAGCGCGAGGAAGCCGACATACGGGGGGCTGCCCGCGCCGGTGCCGAGCCCGACCGGGTGGAAGCCGGACAGGTACTGGTCCCACAGGTCGCTCGCGCCGCCCCACGCGGGCACGAGCGCCCCGCCGCCGAGCCGCGCCGCTCCGGTGATCAGCGACCGTTCCGCCGCGACGGTGACGGCGGCCAGCGCCAGCACCAGCAGCACGCCGGGGCGGGCGAGCAGCCGGCGGATCGGACCGGGCTCGTCGGTGATCTCGTCCTCGGACTCCCGCTCGTGCTCGTGCGCCGCGAAGAACTCCGAGACCGCCTCGGCGCCGCGGCGCAGCACGACCATCCGGGGCTGGAACCGCCGGACGCTGCGGTGCACGCGCGCCCGCCCCTCGGCGCGGACGGCACGGGCCCGCCGCAGCCGGCCCGGATCGCGCAGCACGTCGGCCAGCGCCGCGAGCTCCGCGCGCGCTTCGGCGGGCCGCTTGGTGATCGTCAGGGCGAGCGCGTGCAGCAGCGACGCCCACACGTTGCGGACCAGCGACCGGAGCATGGCGCGGAACGGCTGGTTCGCCAGCAGCGTCCACAGCGCGTTGCGGCGGTCGCGGCGCAGCGGGTGCTCGGACGTCATGCCGATCTCGCGCAGGCCCCGCCGCGCGGCCTCGGCGTGGTACACGACCGCGTCGGTCGCGACGACGACGCGGTGCCCGGCCGCGTGCGCCCGCCAGCAGAAGTCCAGGTCGTCGCGGAAGATGCCGTACTCGACGTCGAACCCGCCGAGCCGGTCCCACACGTCGCGCCGCACCAGCATCCCGGCGCTGGAGACGGCCAGCACGTCGCGGACGCCGTCGTGCTGGCCCTGGTCGAACTCGCGGCGGTCGACGCCGGTCCAGCGGCGCCCGGCACCGTCCACGGACGTGCCGGTCTCGCGCAGCACCCGCCGGTCGGCGAAGTCGCGGATCTTGGGGCCGAGGACGGCGATGCCCGGGTCGGACTCGGCGGTCCGCAGCAGGTGGCCGAGGGCGTCGCGGTCGGGCACGGAGTCGTCGTGCAGCAGCCAGATCCACTCCGTCCGCGCCGGGAGGTCGGTCGGGGTCGGTTGGTTGGGGTAAAGGCGGCCCGGCTCGTCGTCGGGGACCGGGGCGGACGCGGCGTCCTGGCGCAGCGCCTCCGCGACGGCCTCGCCGTAGCCGGTGGTGCGGGGCAGCGTGAGGACGTCGTGCCCGCCGATCACCTCGGCGAGGACGGCGGGGCCGCGGTCGCGGCTCCCGGTGTCCACGGTCACGAGGCGCTGCACGGGCCGCGCCTGCGTCAGCAGCGCCTTGAGCGCCTCGGGCAGCCAGCGCGCGCCGTCATGGGCGACGAGGACGGCCGTGACGACATGGCGATCGAGTGTGGGGGCCAAGGATCGCTCGATCTGTGGGACGACGGTTGTTCCCTGCTGAGAAGACAGCAGCCGTGCCGACCATCGGGTCGGCACGGCTGCTTACTGTACGCGTGGCCTCGCGAGCACGCTCCGGATCCCCGGGATCCGGGCCCCGGCGCGGCCGCCGCGGGCGTTCCGGAGGGGCTCAGCGCGGCGCCGCTCCCCTTCGGCGCCCGCGAACCGGCCTGCCGGTGACCCGCGGGTCGTGGACGTCAGACGGCTTGGCGCTTCAGCTTGCGGCGTTCGCGTTCGGACAGTCCCCCCCAAATACCGAAACGTTCATCGTGCTGCAGCGCGTACTCCAAGCACTCCGTCCGCACCTCGCATGCCCGGCACACCTTCTTGGCCTCGCGAGTGGAGCCGCCCTTCTCCGGAAAAAACGCCTCCGGGTCCGTCTGCGCGCACAGTGCGCGCTCCTGCCAGCCCATCTCTTCGCCGTCTGTGCCGTGCGCCAGCGGGATGACGACCTCGCTCACAGCGCACCTCCTGCCCGTGGAACCCCCTGGTCAATGCCGTCCTCAAGATCTCTCCCCCGGGAAGGCATTGAAACTACACCGACGAAATTACACGCGTGTAGCGCCCGCCCCGTCAAGCGGAACGAGTTTCCAGGGCGACATAACGGGCTATGTGGTGAACCCCTCGCCGACCCTCAGATGAAGATCAGTCAATCGGCGGGTCAGCGCGGCGGATCACCGCGGACCGGCGCCGGTCACTGCGGCGGCGGGGGCCGGTCGTCGCGGTACCAGTCGCCGCCCTCGTCGGGCCGCTGCTCGCCCTGCGGCTGCCCCGGGTGGGTGCCCTGCGGGCCCGCGCCCTCCTGGCCGGACCCGCCGTAGGCGCGGGTCCACTCGCCCATCTCCTCCTGCTGGTCGGCGGGCTGCTGCGGCTGCTCGCCCCCCTGCGGCTGGGACGGCTGCCCCGGCTGCGGCTGGCCGGGCTGCGGCTGGCCGGGCTGGCCGGGCTGCGGCTGCACCGGCTGGCCGTACTGCTGGTACTGCGGCTGGCCGTACTGCTGCTGCCCGTACTGCTGGGCGTACTGCTGCTGGGCGGCCTGCTGGCCCTCCGCGCCCGGCTGGCCGTACTGCTGGTACTGCTGGTAGCCCTGCTGGCCGTAGCCCGGCTGCCCGTACTGCTGCTGCCCCTGCTGGTAGCCGAAGTCGGGGTAGCCCTGCTGCATCTGCGGCTGCGGGCGGGCCGGCTGCATGGCCTGGAAGACGGTGAAGACGAACCAGGCGCCGACACCGATCACCGCGAGCTTCCCGCCGCCGGCGAGGAACACCGCGAGCTTGCCGAGCGCGCTCACGCCGTCGGCGGCCATCGCGCTCAGCCAGGAGATGACGGCGAACAGCGCGGTGACGCCGAGCACGCCGAGCGCGCCCATGGTGATGGTGCGCGCCTGCGGGGTCGGGGCGCCCCAGGTGCTCAGCAGCACCGCCAGGACGACCAGCCCGACACAGACGATCTGCGTGAACAGGGTGTCCTGGGCGGCCGACAGCGCGCGGTACGTGAAGGAACCGTCACCGCCGAGCAGCAGGATGATGCCCGCGAGCAACTGGACGCCCGCGGAGGCGAGCAGTACCCAGGCGGCCGGTTCGCGCAGGCGCTGGACGGCTTCCTTGTTCACGGTGGCTTCTCCAGACCGAGGCAATCGGATGACACGCAAAGCTTTGCACATCCCACCCGGCCCCGTCTCTGTCCCCCGCGGCACGCCAAACCGCTGGAAAGGCCCGGTTCGCGGACGCGGAACCCGCACCGCGCGTCGAGAACCGCCCATTCGGCGCCCTAGGCTGATCCGCATGAGGATCGTGGCGCTGGCGGGCGGCATCGGGGGCGCCCGCTTCCTGCGCGGGCTCCAGGCCGCCGCCCCCGAGGCGGAGATCACCGTCATCGGCAACACCGGGGACGACATCTCCCTGTTCGGGCTGCGGGTCTGCCCCGACCTGGACACCGTGATGTACACCCTCGGCGGCGGGATCAACGAGGAGCAGGGCTGGGGACGGACGGACGAGACGTTCACCGTCAAGGAGGAGCTGGCCGCCTACGGCGTCGGGCCCGGCTGGTTCGGCCTCGGCGACCGCGACTTCGCCACCCACATCGTCCGGACGCAGATGCTGGCGGCCGGGTACCGGCTGTCGTCGGTGACCGAGGCGCTGTGCGACCGGTGGAAGCCGGGCGTGCGGCTCATCCCGATGACCGACGAGCAGGTCGAGACGCACGTGGTCGTGGACGACCCGGAGCACGGCCGGCGCGCGATCCACTTCCAGGAGTGGTGGGTGCGGCTGCGCGCGTCGCTGCCGGCGCTGTCGATCGCACCGGTCGGCGCCGACGAGGCGAAGCCGGCGCCGGGGGTGCTCAAGGCGATCGAGGAGGCCGACGTGGTGCTGTTCCCGCCGTCCAACCCGGTCGTCAGCATCGGGACGATCCTGGCGGTCCCCGGCATCCGGGAGGCGGTCGCGGCGAACACCGTGGTCGGCGTGTCGCCGATCATCGGCGGCGCCCCGGTGCGCGGGATGGCGGACGCGTGCCTGACCGCGATCGGGGTGGAGACATCGGCGAAGGCGGTGGCCGAGTACTACGGGCTCGGGCTGCTGGACGGCTGGCTGGTCGACGGGGCGGACGGCGACGTGCGGGTGGAGGGCATCGAGGTGCGGTCCCGCCCGCTGCTGATGAGCGACCCGGAGGCCACGGCGGCGATCGCGCGCGCGGCGCTCGACCTGGCCCTCGAACTGAAGAAGGAAGCCCCGTGAACCTGCAGGTGTCCGGCATCCCCGGGCTTCCGGAGGTCGGCGAGGGCGACGACATCGCCGCGCTCGTCCCGGCCGGCCTGGTCGAGGACGGGGACGTCCTCGTCGTCACGTCCAAGATCGTGAGCAAGGCGGAGGGCCGGGTCCTGGTCGCCGGCGACCGGGAGAAGGCGATCGACGCCGAGACGGTGCGGGTGGTCGCGCGGCGCAGGCACGCGCGCGGCGAGACCCGGATCGTGGAGACGCGGCAGGGCCTGGTGCTGGCGGCGGCGGGGGTGGACGCGTCCAACACCGCGCCGGGCACCGTGCTGCTGCTGCCGGAGGACCCCGACGCCTCCGCGCGCCGCATCCGCGCGGGCGTGCGGGAGCGCACGGGCCGGGACGTCGCGGTCATCGTGTCCGACACGCTCGGCCGGCCGTGGCGCACCGGGCTGACGGACGCCGCGATCGGCGTCGCGGGACTCGCGCCGCTCAGCGACCTGCGCGGCACCGACGACAGGTACGGCAACCGGCTCGAGGCGACCGTCACGGCCGTCGCGGACGAGATCGCGGCGGCGGCCGAGCTGGTGAAGGGCAAGCTCGACGGGGTGCCGATCGCGGTGGTGCGCGGGCTGTCACACCTGGTCACGGCCGATGACGGGCCGGGGGCGCGGCAGCTCGTCCGGCCGCCCGCCGAGGACATGTTCCGGTACGGGTCGGCGGACGTCCTGCACGCGCGCCGCACCATCCGCGAGTTCACCGGGGACCCGGTCGACCCGGAGGCGGTGCGCCGCGCGGTCGCCGCCGCGATCACCGCGCCGGCGCCGCACCACACGACGCCGTGGCGGTTCGTCCTGCTGGAGTCGGCGGAGTCGCGGACGCGGCTGCTGGACGCGATGCGCGACGCGTGGGAGGGCGACCTGCGCCGCGACGGGTTCTCCGAGGAGTCGGTCGCGAAGCGGCTGCGCCGCGGCGACGTGCTGCGCCGCGCGCCGTACCTGGTCGTCCCGTGCCTGGTGATGGACGGCTCGCACGACTACCCCGACGCGCGCCGCGCGACCGCGGAGCGCGAGATGTTCGTCGTCGCGGCCGGCGCGGGCGTGGAGAACCTGCTGGTCGCGCTGGCGGTGGAGGGGCTCGGGTCGTGCTGGGTGTCCAGCACGATGTTCTGCCGCGACGTCGTCCGCGAGGCCCTGGACCTGCCCGACGAGTGGGACCCGATGGGCGCCGTCGGCGTCGGCCACCCGGCCGCGCCGCCCCGCGACCGCCCGCAACGGACACCCGACGCCTTCATCGAGGTCCGCTAACCCGCCGCGCCTCAGCGTTTCCAGGAGGAGAGGGCCGCGGCCAGCTCCTTGGACGTGGGGAGGCGGAGGGCGCGCGGCGGGGTCGCGGCGAGGCCGTGGTCGCGGGCGTAGGCGTCGCCGAACGTGCCGTCGGGCGCCCGGAACCCGGCCTGCTGGAGCGCCTCGCGGGCGGACCGCGCGCCGAGCGCGTCGCCGAACGCGGCCGCCGCGTCGCGGTGCCGCCGGTCGCGGGCGGTGACGGCGTACGGGTGGTCGAGCATGAGCGTGCCCTCGTCCGGGACGATCGGGGTGACCGGGTTCGGGCGGTGCGCGCCGTTGTAGGCGACGGCCGCCTGCTCGGTGGTGACGACGAGCGACCGGTCGAGGCGTCCGGCGGTGGTGAGCCCGGTCAGGACGGCGGCCGATCCGCCGGCCGCGTCGTCGGCCGGTGACGGTGCGGCGGCGCGCAGGTCGCCGGCGATGTCGCGGGCCTTCCCGCCGGTCTGCTCGACGGCGAGCATCGCGACCATCCCGCTGAGGCCGACCGCCGGGTCCGCCGCCCTGCGGGCGAGGCCGACGCCGTCCGCCCTGTCCTTGATCAGCAGTTTCCAGCTCATGGCGACGTGGTCGGCGGCGAACTCCCCGGCCACCGGCCGGGTCATGGCGAGCACGACGGGCGTCGCGGCGAGCGGCGTCCCGCCCGCCGGGACGCTCTTGTCGCCCGCGTCGCGGACGATGCCGAGCCACACCGACGACTCCGGCACCCACGCGTCCGCGCGCCGCCGCAGCTCCGGCCGGCGGGCGAACTCGGCGGGCGCGACGGCCGTCACGCGCGCGCGGACGCACCGTCCGCCGACGCGGTGCTCCTCCACGTTGAACCGGGACGCGACGTCGCGCAGCGCGGGCGCGATCTCCGGCTGCGCGGCGACGGCGACGCGCACGGTCCCGCCCGCGCACGACGACGGCCCGGGCAGCAGCCCCAGCGCCCACGCCCCGCCGCCCAGGCCCGTCACGACCAGCAAGGCCGCCGCCCACACCTTCCACCGCACGCGTCAGTCATAACACGCGTTCACTTGTGGCGGGGGGGGGGGGGGGGGCCCCCCCAAAACACCACACACCCCCCCAAAACCGGGGGGGGGGGGTTTGGGGGGGGGGGGGGGGGGGGGGGGGGGGGGCGCGCCCCGGGGCGGGGCAGGCGGAGCCTGCCCCTATCACCTGCCCAGGGGCCGCAGAGGCTCCAAAGTCCAGGGTGGACGAAGTCCATCGCGAAGCGACGCCGAAGGCGCCCTTGACTTTGGAGGGGCGGCCCCGTACGCAAGCGCCACCCCACCACCCGAACACCCCTCTTGCCCTTTCGGATATTGCCCCTTCGAACATTTTTCTCTCCCGAACCACCCCAGTGCACTCCTCCAGGGCGTCCTGAAGAAGCGCCACAAGAGCTGCTCGCTCATCGGGGCTGACCGCGTCAATGGCGCCAGGGTATGGGACCTGCGCAATCCCACGATTCCCGAAGGCCGGTTTAACTGTTTCTCCGCTGGGCCCGGCGAGTGTTCGTTAGGTGAAGGCGCGGCGGTAGGTGTGGGGGCTGACGCCGGTCGTCCTTTTGAAGCGGTCGCGGAAGGCGGCCGGGGAGCCGAAGCCGACCTGCTCGGCGATGCGCTCGACCGGATGGTCCGTGGTCTCCAGCAGGTGCTGCGCGCGGCGGACGCGGGCTCGGTGCAGCCATTGCAGCGGCGTCGTGCCGGTCTGCTCGCGGAACCGGCGGATCAGCGTGCGGGTGCTCGTCCCGGCGTGCGCGGCGATGTCGGCGAGGGACAGTTCGAGGGCGAGGTTCTCCTCGAGCCAGCCGAGCAGCGGTTCCAGCGCGGACCCGCGGGGTGCCGGCACGTGGTCGTGGACGATGAACTGCGCCTGCCCGCCCTCGCGTTCGAGGGGCATGACCGACAGGCGGGCCGCGTCGGCGGCGACGGCCGAGCCGTAGTCGCGGCGGATCATGTGCAGACACAGGTCGAGGCCGGCGGCGGCGCCCGCCGAGGTGAGGATCCGCCCGTTGTCGACGTAGAGGACGTCGGGGTCGACGTCGATGTCCGGGTGCGCGGCTGCGAGGTCGTCCGCGGCGAGCCAGTGCGTGGTCGCGCGCAGACCGTCGAGGAGCCCGGTCGCGGCGAGGGGGAACGTCCCCGTGCAGATGGACGCGAGGCGCGTGCCTCGGGCGGCGGCCGTCCGGAGCGCGTCTTGCACGGCCGGGGACGGCGGGTCCAGTGGGGTCGCGGTGCCGGGGATGATGACGGTGTCCGCGCCTTGGAGTCCGTCGAGTCCCCAATGTGCGCGCAGCGTGAAGGCGCCCGCGTCGATCTCCGGACGTTCGGCGCATACGCGGATCCGGTAGCCGGGGCGTCCGTCGGGGAGGCGGGTGCGGGTGAACACCTCGATCGGCGTGGACAGGTCGAACGGGATCACCCGGTCCAGCGCGAGGACGGCGACGGTGTGCATGGCGAGAATCTAGCTTTGTGCCAGGGTGGGTGAGAGCACTTGCGCCTTATTAGTGCAGTTCAACGACCTGGGTGTGGGTTGGCATTATTCCGTTGAAGGATGGCGTTAATGCCACTGGGGGTGAAGGGTGACGGCGCTCTAGCGTCGGGTGTGATCCCGGCGCCGCTACCCGAAGGAGCCCCTGATGCATGCCCAGATCGTCCTGTTCGACGGTTTCGATCCGCTCGATGCCGTCGCGCCCTTCGAGGTGCTGCACGCGTCCGGTGCGGTGACCGTGGAGCTGGTGACCGCCGAGGGGCCGCGCGAGGTGGTCGGTGGCACCGGCGGATTGACGCTTCGCGCCACGGCCGCCCTCGACCCGGGGCGCGCGGGCCTTGTCGTGGTGCCCGGGGCGTCCGGCGCGGCCGAACCGCAAGCCGATGACAGCATTCCCGCCGTGCTCGGACGCACCCTGAGCACCGCGTTGCCAGCGCTTCTCAAGACGGCGATGGACGACCCGGACGTGACGGTCGCGACCGTCTGCGGCGGCTCGCTCGTCCTGGCCATGGCCGGTCTGCTGGACGGACGCCACGCCGTCACCCACCACCTGGGCATGGACATGCTCGACGCGACCGGGGCCCGCGCCGTGCACGCCCGGGTCGTCGACGACGGGGACCTCGTCACCGCCGGGGGCGTCACCTCAGGCTTGGATCTCGGGCTCTACCTGCTGGAACGCGAGGTGGGCCCGCGGATCGCGCACGCCGTCGAGGAGTTGTTCGCCTACGAGCGGCGCGGCACCGTCTGGCGCGCCGCCGGGCCCGTGCCCGCCGGGGAGCGCTGACCGTGGCGAAGCTGTTCCTGATCCTGCACGTCCTGGCCGCCGTGATCGCCATCGGGCCCGTCGCGGTCGCCGCGAGCATGTTCCCCGCGACGCTGCGCCGCGCGCAGGCCGCCCCCGGCGACGCGGAACCGCTCGCGATGCTGCGGACGCTGCACCGCATCTGCCGCGTGTACGCCGCGGTCGGGCTCGCCGTCCCCGCGTTCGGGTTCACCACCGCGAGCGCGCTCGGTGTCCTCGGCGATGCCTGGGTGATCGTGTCGATCGTGCTGACCGCCATCGCCGCCGCCGTGCTGGTCCTGCTGGTCCTGCCCGCCCAGCACGGCGCCCTTGCCGCCGCCCGCGACGTCGCGCCCGGACGCCTCGCCATGCAGACCGGCCTGTTCAACGTGCTGTGGGCTGCGGTCACCATCGTGATGATCGTCCGTCCCGGTTCGACGACGGGCGTGTGACGAGGCTCATGGCCGGTTCCCGTGACGCCCGGCCGGCGGGCGGTGTCTCGTGCACGACACACCGTCCCCGGGAGGGAGAACCCGATGGACCTCGCGCTGTGGATCGTCGCGGGCCTGCTGTGCGCCGTCATGCTGTTCGGCGGCGCGACGAAGCTGATCGTGCCGAAGGAGAGGCTGGCGGCGGCCCCCGCCGGCGGCTGGACGGGCGACCGGAGCGCCGCGTTCGTCAAGACGCTCGGCGGCCTGGAGGTCCTCGCGGCGATCGGCATCGTGGTGCCCGCCGCCGTCGGCGTCGCGCCGGTCATGGTGCCGGTGACGGCCGTCTGCTGGGTGCTGCTGATGGTCGGCGCGATGGCCACCCACCTGCGCCGGGGCGAGCACACGGCCGTCCTGGCGAACGTGGTCTACCTGGCCATGGCCGCGTTCATCGCCGCCGGCCGCTTCTGACCTCACCGGGGGAGCAGCAGGACGCCGAGCACGAGGAGGGCGACACCTACGGCGAACGTCGCCGCGCCGATGAGGAGCCGACGCACGGGCCATGACCGTGCGTCGGGATAGGACGGCGGGTCGGGGCGCAGGTCGAGACGGGTCGAGGCGGCCAGGGGCGCGGGCGCGGCGTCGCCGCCGGTAAGGGTGAGCAGCAGCTTCCGTGCGGTCGGCCGGCGGGCGGGATCGACCGACAGCGCCGACCGGACGACATCCGACAGTCCGGCGGGCAGCCCGTCCAGGTCGGGTTCGGCGTGCAGCATCCGCTCGGCGACGGCGATCAGGCCGCCGGTGCCGTACGGGTGGCGGCCGAGCCCGGCCCAGGCCACCAGGCAGCCCCAGGCGAACACGTCGCACGCCGGGGCCGGGTCGGCGCCGTGCAGCTGCTCGGGCGCCAGCCAGCCGGGCGTGCCGAGGACCACGCCGCGAGCCGTCAGGGCGGGGGCGTCCAGGGCCCGGGAGATGCCGAAGTCGATGACGCGGGGCCCGGTGATCGACAGGATGACGTTCTGCGGCTTGACGTCGCGGTGGACCAGCCCGGCCGCGTGCACGGCGGTCAGCGCGGCGGCCACCCCGACGGCGAGGCTGTGCAGGGTGCCGGACGGCAGCGGGCCGGTCTCGGCCACGTGGGCGTCGAGCGTGGGGCCGTCGATGTACTCGGTGGCCAGGTACGGCTGGTCGTCGTGGACGCCGTGGCCGAGGACGGCGGCCGTGCAGAACGAGGCCACCCGCCGGGCGGCGTCGACCTCGGCGGCGAAGCGGCGGCGGAAGCCCGGGTCGGCGGACAGGTCGGGACGGATCAGCTTCACGGCGGCGTCGCCGCCCTCGGCGGTGCGGCACAGGTAGACGGTGCCCATGCCGCCCTCGCCGAGCCGCCGCACCACCGTGTACGGGCCGATGGCCGCGGGGATCGGAGGGTTCGCGGTCGTGTCCATCGGCTTTCCCAGGGCTCGGCGGGCGGTGCGGGTGCGGGGCGGGGCGCCGGTCACAGCCGCAGGACGGTGATCGGCGTGGTCGTCGGCTGCGGCGACCCGCCCGCCGGCTCCACGGTGACGCCGACCCGGTCGGCGCCCGGCGGGACGTCGACGACGCGCGGCGCGATGCGTCCGGACGGGCCGGGCCGGACCAGCCCGGCGGGACGCACCCCGCGCGCGCCCATCGTCCACAGCTCGTACGTCCTGGACCCGGGCAGGGCCGTCACGCCGGACCCGGCCACCACCGCCTCGCCCCGCGCGGCGGACGACACGACGGTGAAGGTGCCGCCGGACCCGGCGGCCCCGGTGACGGTCCGGGCGTCGCCGGCCGACAGCACGCCGGCGATCGCGGCGGCGCGGCCGTCGGCGCGGTCGAGGCTGCGCCGCGTCTGGGCGGCGTAGCCGCCCGCAGCCACGGCGATGAGCAGGCACGCGGCGGCCAGCAGCGGCGCGATCCGCAGGTGCGGACGGCGGCGCGGGACGCGGGCGCGCGGCGCGGCCGGGGGCTCGTCCGCGCCGTCTTGCGGGGTTCGCGCGATCTCGGTCAGGATCCGCTCGCGCAGCCGCGGGGGCGGCGGCGCCGCGACCGCGCGGCCGAGCACCGCCGAGGTCGCCAGCAGGCCGCCGACCTCCTCCGCGCACGGCTCGCAGCGGGCGAGGTGCTCCTCGAACGCGGCCCGCTCGCCGTCGCCGAGGCTGTCCAGCGCGTACGCGCCGGCGAGGGTGTGGACGTCCTCGTTCACGACGCGACCCCCAGGCAGTCGCGGAGCCGGATCATCCCGTCCCGCATCCGGGTCTTGACCGTGCCGAGCGGGACGCCGATCCGGTCGGCGACCTCGCGGTAGGTGTGGCCGTCGTAGTAGGCGAGCGTGATGGACTCGCGCTGCGGACCGGTCAGGTGGTCCATGCAGTCGCGCAGCCGCTGCCGGTCCAGGCGGTCCATGACGAGGTCGGCGACCCCGTCGTGCGCGGCGGGCGGCTCCAGCCGGGCGGCGCGGTCGTCGCGGGCCGCCGCGGCGTGCTCGGAGCGGACCCGGTCGACGGCCCGCCGGTGCGCCATCGTCATGATCCAGCCCATGGCGCCGCCGCGGGACGGGTCGTAGCGGCGGGCCGTCCGCCACACCTCGGTCAGGACCTCCTGCGCGACCTCCTCGGCCTGTGCCGGGTCGCGCAGCACGCGCAAGGCCAGCCCGTGGACCGCGGCGGCGGTCGCGTCGTACAGCTCCTCGAACGCGCCGGCGTCGCCTCCGGCGACGCGGCGGAGCAGCGCGTCCAGCCGGGCGCCGCGCAGGTCCTCGCGCCGCCCCGCCATCGGCCCGCGCGGACGGCGCGCCGTCCTGGACGGGTCGTGCGGTCCCGTCGTCATGGCCCAGCCCCTTTCCGGAAGTCCGGCCGTTGCTATCCGAGTACGGCGGGCAGGCTCCGCAACGTCAAGCCCGAACCGAGAATCACCACCAGGACCGCCGATCCGGTCGGCACCAAATGCGCGGGAATGCGCGGCAGCCGGGGGATCCGGGCGCGCAGCCGCGGCAGGACGGCGGCGAGCCGCCGGCCGATCCCGGTGACGAGCGCGCCGATCGCGGTGAGCGTCAGCGCCAGCCCGGCGCCGTACGCGAGCACCAGCAGGAACCCGAACCACGCGTGGCCCACGGCCGCGGCGCCCAGCAGGACGACGACCGCCGACGGGCTGGGCAGCAGCCCGCCCGCGAACCCCATCAGCAGCACGGTCCCGCGCCGCGGCATCGCCGCCGACGCGTGCCCGTGCCCGTGCCCGTGCCCATGGCCGTGCGTGTGCGTGTGATGGCCGTGGTGGCGGGCGCGGCGGAGGAGGGCGACGCCGGCGAGGACGACGAAGAGCCCGCTCGCCACGCCCAGCCAGCCGAAGGCGGACGGCCCGGCGAGCGTGGAGCCGCCCGCGACCAGGAGGGCCAGCCCGAGCACGCCCGCGGTGTGCGTGGCCGTGACGGTCAGGCCGAGGACCAGCACGTCCCGCCGGCTCCGCCGCCCCCGGCCGACGGCCTGCGCCGCCATGATCGTCTTGCCGTGGCCGGGGGCCAGCGCGTGCGCGGCGCCCAGCATGACCGCGAGCAGCAGCGCGACCAGCGCGAACCCCGGGGTGAGCGGGCGCCGGGCGATCAGCCCGGTGAACGCCGAGGTCAGCCGGTCGACGCCGCGCGGCAGCACCCGCGCCGCACCGGGCGGCCGGGCGGGCGCCGCCGGGGCGAGCGCGGGCCCGCCGGGGACGGCCCGCAGCGTCGCCGCGCGCTGGTCGGGCGGCGAGCTCAGCATGTCCTGCGGGTACGAGGTCAGCCGGGCGCTCCTCGACGCGGCGGGGACGTCCGAGGCCCGCAGCGTCGTCCGGTCCCCGGCGGCGGTGATCTCGTGCCAGCCGGTCCGGCCGGCGGCGCCCGCGTCCCGGACGGCGATCACCGAGCCGTCCGGCCGCAGCCGGAGCGGTGCGCTCAGCGCGCATTCCAGCCGCAGTGTCGGCAGCCCGGCCTGGCCGGGCCGGGTGCGGGCGGCGGCCGAGCGGACGGCGGTCCGCACCGGCGTCCCGTCGACGGTGACGTGCAGCGCCGCCGCCGCGTCGGCGCACGCCCGCCCGGCCCACCGGTCCGGGTCGGTGCCGCCCTGCAGCACCTGCGCGGCCGGGATCTCGGCGAGATCCTGCACGTGGTCGACGCGCAGCTCGCGCGCCGCCACCACGAGCCCGTCGTAGCGGTTGACGGTGAAGTTCCCCAGCGGATGCACCGGTTGCAGCGGCCCGGTCGCGAGCGCGACGGCGGCCAGAGCGGTAGCGATGATCATGCCGCACCTCCGAGCGCGGACAGCGCCGCCCTGGCCTTCGGGGCGTGCAGCGGCGAGAAGTACGGGTCGAGTTTCAGTGCGGCCGCCAGGTCGCGGCGCGCTGCGGACCGCTTGCCGAGCGACTTCTCGATCATCCCGAGGTGGTAGCGGAACGACGCGTTGCGGTAGCCGGTGGCGAGGGCCTTGCGGGCGTACGGCAGCGCCTCCGCGTCGTGCCCGCTCGCGTGCAGCGCCCAGCCGAGCGCGTCGGCGACGTGCACGCTGTGCCGGCGGCCCCATTCGGCGCGCGCGGCGGCGACGGCCGTCGCGGCGTTGCCGTGGTCGGCCTCGAACAGCGCGGTCTCCAGGTCGGTGGCGACGCCGCTCGCCCGCGCGAGCGTCGACCAGCTCCCGGCGACCGCGTACTGCCGCCGCGCGTCGGCGGTGCGCCCGCGCGCCTCCAGCAGCTCGCCGTAGCCGGTGAGGTACTGCGGCAGCGGCAGCGCGGCGACGACCCGCGCGTGGTCGGCGAGCGCCCGCGCGGTGCGGCCCCGCGCCGCCTCCACGCGCGCGCGGCCGTCGACGGCCGGCAGGTAGCCGGGGTCGTGGCGCAGCGCGAGACCGAACTCCCGGCCCGCCGTGGCGAGGTCGCCGCCGCTCCAGGCCAGCTCGCCGAGCTGGTCGTGGACGTAGGCCTGGTCGGCGGGGGCGGTGGCCGACGACGCGGCCAGGCCGAGGATGCGGCGCGCCTCGCCCGTCCGGCCGTACAGCTCGTTGACGTAGGCGAGCCGCGTGAAGACCGGCGTCCCCGGACGGACCGCGTCGGCGTGCTTCGCCGCGGCCATCGCCTCGGGGTAGCGGCCGAGCTCGACCAGCGCGTCGATCCGCACCGCGAGGGCGCTCTGGCCGTAGGGGTTGATCGCCAGCGCCGCGTCCGCCTCGGTGAGCGCCGTGCCGAAGTCGTGCCGGGCGGCGGCCAGCGCGGCGAGCCCGGCGTGCGCGCCGTCGTTGCCGGCGGGCCGGACGGCGAGCGCCCGCTTCAGGGCCGCCGCCGACTTCGGGTAGAAGGACGGGTCGGCCGTCAACCGGGCCTGCTCCACGTAGGACAGGCCGAGCGCCGTCCAGCCGTCCGCGTCGCGCGGCTGCGCGCGCAGGTGCCGCTGCAGGCGGCCGATCCCGGCGGCGACGTCACCGCCCGCCGCCTGCCCGTACGCCTGCGGCGCGATGCCGCCGGCGCCGGGCCCGGGATCGGCGGGACGGCCGAGGACGCCGCCGGCGACCGCGGCCGCGACGGTCAGCGCGACCGCGAGGCCCGCCACGATCGCCGCGGTGGTCAGCCGGGTGAGGGACGCAGGCCGTGGAACCCGCCGCCGGGCCGGCACAGCACGCATGACATCTCCATAAGGTCAGGAAGGACAGGGCAGATGGGGAAGCCCGGCCGCGCCGCGAGGGGCGGCGCGGCGCGACCGGGCGGGCTTCTCGGGTCGTGGCGCCGGAACCGCTAGGCGCGGCGGCGCAGCCACCAGACGGCGCCGCTGCCGCCCAGGAACAGCGCACCGGCCCCGATCGCGGCGATCGGCAGGACCCGCGACGAGCCGCCGTCCGCCGGCTCGGTGTTCGCGGCGTTCCCGGCGTTGAGCTGGGTGGTGCGGTTGCCGCTGCCCTTCGCCGCGGCGTCCTTGACCGGCCCGCCGCGGACCGCGGAGCCGGAGTACGGCAGCGCCAGGTAGGGGAACGAGGAGCCGATCGCGCGGTCCGGCGCGTCGACGCCGTCCCCGAGGTCGGTCTTGGCGCCGAGCAGCTTGCCCTCGGTGACCTGCAACGCCGCGTCCACCACGTCGTCGCCGAGCCGGCGCCCGTTGGGGAACCCGGCCTTGTCGCCGGCCAGCACGCCCATCCGGTTCGGGGTGCGCGCGGGCGGGATCGAGGTGTTGAGCCGCAACTGCTCGGACGGGCGGACGTTCGGCGGCTGGTTCAGCCCCGGCACGCCCGTCAGGAACACCTGCACGAGGTCCTTGCGCGGCGCCGCCGGGGCGGGGATCTTGTAGACCTTCTGGATGACCTTCGGCAGGCCCGGGTCGTTCACGTAGGGCAGGAACTGCGCGTCCTCCCACGGGAGCGACGCGTTGAACCGGTCCTTGTCCTTCGTGCCGATCACGACCTCGTTGACCAGCGGGTTCCCGAGCCGCGAGACCTGGGTGTACGAGCCGCTCGCGTTGCCGCGCTCGGTGCTGGACCACACGCCGACGATCGGCTGCCCGCCGCCCGTGAGCATCTTGGTGGGCACCTGGAGGGCCACGCTGTTGACGTTGTAGCCGCGCAGCGTGTTGTTGCCGACCTCGGACAGGTTCCCGCCGTACAGCAGGTCGAAGACGCGCAGGTCGAGGAAGAACGGGTCGGCGGCCTGCCCGGCGAACACCTGCCCGCCGTCGGCCCAGCCGCCGGCCCCGCCGGTCAGCGGGTGCAGCGCCTGCCGGCGCAGCGCCGCGTAGTCCGGCATCGACGCCCGGCCGGCGTCGGACGGCGCGACGGGCACGCCGCGCGCGAGGGCCGTCCGCGACACCACATCGCCGTTCGACTTCTTGAGCAGCGTCAGGTCGTAGGTCTGCAGGACGTTGAGGTTCGGGTCGGTGAGGCTGCGGACGGGCCCGGTGTTGTAGAGGAAGGTGCTCCCGTCGCGGACGTGGTCCTGGAACGTCCACCGGAACGTGAGGTCGGCCGACGCGTTCCCGTCGGTGTCGACGTTGATGTCGTAGTGGGCGTCGGTGGCGAACTTGTAGAAGTTCGGGCCGCCGGCCGGCTCCTCGAACGGCAGCCAGTTCGCGATGAGCGTGGTGGTGCCGGGCCGGTCGGGGCTGACGAACGCGTACACGTCGGTGTTGTCGTACTGCGGCTGCCCCGAGATGAGCGGGGCCTCCCGGTGGCTGCTGGCGGTGGCGGCGCCGGGCGCGAGGCCGGCCAGGCCTCCCGCGACGAGCGCGGCCCCGGCGGCCAGCAGGACGGCGACCCTGGAGCGGGCCGAAGCGATCCCTGGCATTGCGTACTTCCTTCTTCGCGACGGCGGCGCGCTCTGGGCGCCGCTTGCGAAGACCATTCGGACCGGCCGGCCGTCCGGATGGCGCACTGGCCAACTCGGGACAAACCCCCATAAGCCACGAACCGCATCGCCCTGCCGCGCGTCCAAGGCGCCCCGCACCGCGCTCCGGCCTGCCGCGGTCCGTGCCGAGACGCCCGTCGCGGTGATTGCGGCCATTCCGCAACGGGCGGGAAAGTTCCGGCCGATTCCAGACCACCGGGAGTATTCCGTCCCCCGGAGGCCGCTGACCGGTTGCGATACTGAAAAGTATTTATACCCCGTTTCATGCTTCGTGTGGCGCATTACTGCTTTCGCGGCGCGAGAGGCAAAGATCGGGTTACGGTGGTTTTCTTGCAACTCTCATTCGGTGGGGGAATGAGTGGCCGATATCGACGACCACCTGGCACGGATGATGACGATTCCGGGGGCGCGGCGGGTGACCCTGATCGACTGCGCGAGCGGCCTCGCCGTCGCGAGCGCGGGCCGCGAGGACCTCGTCGACCGGCACGAGGACGCCGCCGGCGCCACCGACGTCGTCCGCGCCGTGCTCGCCTCGCCCGCGCTCAGCGCCACCGCCGCCGGCGACGACGTCGAGGAGATCATCGTCTGCGGCACCGGCGGGTACCACCTGCTCGCCCTCACCGGCGCCGACCTCGACGGGCACCTGTTCGTCCACCTGCTCATCGACCGCGAGAACGGCAACCTCGCCCTCGCGCGGCTGCGGCTGCAGGGCCTCGTCGACGCGATGACCGGACGCTGACATGGCGGACCGGACCCGTACACCCACCGATGACCGCGCCACCGGCGACCGCGTCGCGCGGACGCTCGGCACGCTGGAACGCGAACGTGCCACCGGCCTGCTGCGCGTCGGCGACGACGGCGCCTTCCACCTCGACCGCGGAGCCGTCACCCGCGCCGAGAGCCGGCACGCGCCCGGCCCCGGCGACCTCATCGGGGCCCTCGGCGGCCCCGACCCCGAACTGCCGGCGCTGCTCGCGCTGTTCGACGCCGCCTACTTCCTGCTCGGCTCGCGGGCCGAGCCGGTGTTCACCGGAGGGCCCCCGGCGCACGGGCCCGTCCGGCGGATCACCGCGGCGACGCTCGACCACGAGCGGCGCCGGCGCCGCACCCTCCTCGACTCCGCCTGGCCGTACGACGACGCCGACACGGCGGCCGTCGTGCCGGTGCGGCGCGTCCGGCGCCAGCGCGTCATCCTCACCGGCCTCCAGGCGGAGATCCTGCTCAACGCCGACGGCCGGCGCACCCCCGCCGAACTGGCCCGCGACCTCGGCCGGACGGCGTTCGCCTGCCTGCTCGCGGTGCGCGGCCTCGCCGCCGCCGCGCTGCTGCGCACCCGCCCGCACGACCCGGCGCCCGCCTCGCCGGTCACGCCCGCGGCCCCGCCGCCGGCGCAGCTCCCGCCGCGGGAGGCCGGACCGCCCACCGAGTGGGCGCCGGCCGACCACGACCTGCTCGCACGGCTCCGGGCCGCCCTGGCGGAGCTCGGGTGACGTGCGCGACCGCTTCGGGAAACTGATCGAAAGGCTGACGAAGGTGGCCGTACCGGCGACGACCGCGACCGCACCGACGACCGAACCGGACGTGACGGCGGAGCTCCGGACGCTGCGGGCCCGCGTCCCGCGGCTCACCGGGAGCCTCGTCGCGTCCGCGGACGGGCTGCTCGTCGCGGCGGACCTCCCGCCGTCCGTCGAACCGTCCGGTATGGCGGCGGTGACCGCGTCCGGGCTGTCCCTCGCACACCGCATCGCGCAGACCGCGCACGGCGGCGCCTTCCACGAGGTCGTCATCCGCGGCGTCGACGGCTACGTCGTCACCTACGCCGCCGGGCCCACCGCGTCCCTGACCGTCCTCGCCGAGGCGGACGCCAACGTGGGCCGCCTCCATCTGGAGGCCCGCCCCGCCGCCCGCGCCATCGCCGCGCACCTCGCCCGCTCCCGCACCTGACCGCGCCCCGACCCTCGTCCCGCAACGACGAACCGAAAGGGAGAACCCATATGTCCAACCTGGACCTGTCGCTCAAGGACATGATGACCATCGACGGCGCCATCGGCGCGGCCGTCGTCGACTACAACAGCGGCATGGCCCTCGGCCACCTCGGCAGCTCCAAGGCGCTCGACCTCACCGTCGCCGCCGCCGGGAACACCGAGGTCGTGCGGGCCAAGCTCCGCACCATCGAGCAGCTCGGCATCAAGGAGGAGATCGAGGACATCCTCATCAGCCTCTCCGCCCAGTACCACATCATCCGGCCCGTGACCGGCCGCAAGGGCAAGGGCCTGTTCCTCTACATGGTGCTGGACCGCGGCCGCGCCAACCTCGCCCTCGCCCGCCACCGCCTCCGCGAGATCGAGGAGAACCTCGAGATCTAGGCCCCGCAGGCCCCGCAGGCGCGCCACCGGCGGCTACCGGCCGCCGGTGGCCCGCGCCGGCCGCCCGGTCCACCGCCGCCTTCAACGCCTCCCGGCCCTGCTCCGAAACCTGTGCTCCACGCGCGACGGCTCCGCTCGGGGGATGGCGACTTCCGCCGCCATTGTGCCCCGAGCGGAGCCGCCGCAAGATCCCTACTTGGTGAGCGTCAGGCCGCGGGACGGCTGGACCGTCAGCTTGTCGGCGTCCTCGTCGAGGTCGACGACCACGTCATCGCCGTCGCGGACCTCGCCCGTGAGCAGCTCGCGGGCCAGCTGGTCGCCGATCGCCGTCTGCACCAGGCGGCGCAGCGGACGCGCCCCGTACAGCGGGTCGTAGCCGGTCAGCGCCAGCCACTCGCGCGCCGCCTCGGTCACCTTCAGCGTCAGCTGCCGGTCCGCGAGACGGTCGGCGAGCCGGTCGACCTGCAGGTCCACGATCCGGGTCAGCTCCGCCGTGGACAGCGCGTCGAACAGGATCACGTCGTCCAGCCGGTTCAGGAACTCCGGCTTGAACGAGTCGCGGACCGCGGCCCACACCGCCTCCCGCTTCGCCCCGTTCTCCATCGCCGGGTCCACCAGGAACTGCGACCCGATGTTGGAGGTCAGGATCAGGATGGCGTTGCGGAAGTCGACCGTGCGGCCCTGCCCGTCGGTGAGGCGCCCGTCGTCCAGCACCTGCAGCAGGATGTCGAACACCTCCGGGTGCGCCTTCTCCACCTCGTCCAGCAGCACCACCGAGTACGGGCGCCGCCGGACGGCCTCGGTGAGCTGGCCGCCCTCCTCGTAGCCGACGTACCCGGGCGGCGCGCCGACGAGCCGCGCGACGGAGTGCTTCTCGGAGTACTCGCTCATGTCGATGCGGGTCATCGCCCGCTCGTCGTCGAACAGGAACTCCGCGAGCGCCTTCGCCAGCTCCGTCTTGCCGACGCCCGTCGGGCCGAGGAACAGGAACGAACCGGTCGGACGGTCCGGGTCGGAGATGCCCGCGCGCGCACGGCGCACCGCGTCCGACACCGTCTTCACCGCGGCGGTCTGGCCGATGAGCCGGTGCCCCAGCTCCTCCTCCATCCGCAGCAGCTTGCCCGTCTCGCCCTCCAGCAGCCGGCCCGCCGGGATGCCCGTCCACGACGCGACCACGTCCGCGACGTCGTCCGGGCCGACCTCCTCCTTGACCATCGTGTCGCGGCTGTCCGCCGCCTCCGACGCGGCTTCGAGCTGCTTCTCCAGCTCCGGGATCTCCCCGTACACCAGCCGCGACGAGGTCTCCAGGTCGCCGTCGCGCTCGGCCCGCTCCGCTTCGCCGCGCAGCTGGTCGATCCGCTCCTTGATCTCGCCGACCCGGTTCAGCTCGCCCTTCTCCCGCTCCCAGCGGGCGTTCAGGCCGCTCAGGTGCTCCTGCTTGTCCGCCAGGTCGGCGCGGAGCCGCTCCAGGCGCTGCCGGGACGCCTCGTCGGTCTCCTTCTCCAGGTTCATCTGCTCCATCTTCAGCCGGTCCACCGCGCGCTGCAGCTCGTCGATCTCGACGGGCCGCGAGTCGATCTCCATGCGCAGCCGCGACGCGGCCTCGTCCACCAGGTCGATCGCCTTGTCCGGCAGGAACCGGGACGTGATGTAGCGGTCCGACATCGTCGCCGCCGCGACCAGCGCCGAGTCGTTGATCTGCACCTTGTGGTGCGCCTCGTAGCGGCCCTTCAGCCCGCGCAGGATCGCGATCGAGTCCTCCACCGACGGCTCGCCCACGAACACCTGCTGGAACCGCCGCTCCAGCGCCGGGTCCTTCTCGATCCGCTCCCGGTACTCGTCCAGCGTCGTCGCGCCGATCATCCGCAGCTCGCCGCGCGCCAGCATCGGCTTCAGCATGTTGCCGGCGTCCATCGCGCCCTCGGCCGCGCCCGCACCGACGACGGTGTGCAGCTCGTCGATGAACGTGACGACCTGCCCCTCCGACTCCTTGATCTCGTTCAGCACGGCCTTCAGCCGCTCCTCGAACTCGCCGCGGAACTTCGCGCCCGCGACCATCGCGCCGAGGTCCAGCGACACCAGCCGCTTGCCGCGCAGCGACTCCGGCACGTCCCCCGCCACGATCCGCTGCGCGAGGCCCTCGACGACGGCGGTCTTGCCGACGCCCGGCTCGCCGATCAGCACCGGGTTGTTCTTCGTCCGCCGCGACAGCACCTGCACGACCCGGCGGATCTCCGCGTCCCGCCCGATCACCGGGTCGAGCCGGCCGTCGCGCGCCGCCGCCGTCAGGTCGACGCCGTACTTCTCCAGCGACTGGTAGGTGCCCTCCGGGTTCTCGCTGGTCACCCGGGCGTGCCCGCGGACCTTCTCGAACGCGTCGAGCAGCGCCTGCGGCGTCGCCCCGAACTCCTTCAGCAGGCCCGCCGCCGGGCCGCCGTCCGCCGCGAGGCCGACCAGCAGGTGCTCGGTCGAGACGTACTCGTCCTCCAGCTGCCGCGCCCGCGCGCCCGCCGTGTTGATCGCCCTGCTCAGCTGCCCCGAGATCTTCGGCGTCGCGACCGTCGACCCCTGCGCCTTCGGCATCGCCGCGAGCTGCTCCTCGGCCCGCCGCCGGATCACCTGCCAGTCCGCGCCGACCGCCTCCAGCAGCGGCACCGCGGTGCCCTCCGGCAGCGCGATCAGCGCGACCAGCAGGTGCTGCGGCTCCACCTCCGGGTGCCCCTCGGCCGCCGCCCGGCGGACCCCGATCGACACCGCCTCCTGGCTCTTCTGCGTCAGCTTGACGTCCATGTCCCCGTACTCCTCGAGAGAGTTACTCCCGGTTGCGCTCGTGCCACACCACGACGCTGGTCTGCCTGATCGGCACCAGGTCGGAGCCGGGAGTGCCGCCCGGGTCCCCGCGCCGCCGCTGCTGCGCCAGGCGCGCCGCGACCGACCGGGTCGATTCGAGTTCGTTCGCGAGCTCCTCCAGGGCGGCGTGCGCCTTGGCGAGCTCCTCGCGGAGCCGCACGTTGTCGCGCTGCAGCTCCAGGATGTGCTTGATGCCGGAGAGGTTGACGCCCTCCTCCTGGGAGAGCCGCTGGATCTCGCGCAGCATCACGATGTCGCGCATCGAGTACCGGCGGCCCCGGCCGGCCGTCCGGCCCGGGCACACCAGCCCCATCCGGTCATAGGTGCGCAGCGTCTGCGGGTGCAGCCCGGACAGCTGCGCCGCCACCGAGATCACATAGACCGGTGTGTCGTCGCCGAACGGATCCATGACCTCACTCCGTTCTCGCCTGCTGGAGCAGCTCGCCGCGCAGGTCGTCGCCCGCGCCCGCGTCGCGCAGCCGCTCCAGCGCCTCACGGGCCTGGTCGTCGAGCTTCTGCGGCACCTGCACGTCCACGGTGACGAGCAGGTCGCCCTTCGTGCCGTCGCGCCGCGTCGCGCCGCGGCCCCGCACCCGGAACGTCCGGCCGTTCGGGGTGCCTTCCGGCAGCCGCAGCGTCACCGGCTGCCCCTGGAACGTCGGTACCCGGATCTCCGCGCCGAGCGCCGCCTCCGGGAACGTCACCGGCACGGTCATCGTCAGGTTGTCGCCGGTGCGGCCGAACACCTTGTGCGGCAACACCTTGATGTTCACGTAAAGGTCGCCCTGCGGGCCGCCGTTCTCGCCCGGCGCGCCCTTGCCCTTCAGCCGGATCCGCTGCCCGTCCGCGACGCCCGCCGGGATGCGGGCCTGGATGGTGCGGTCCGACTGCTTGCGCCCGCTGCCGTGGCAGGTCGGGCACGGGTCGTCCACGACCAGCCCGCGGCCGTGGCACTCCCGGCACGGCTCCTGGAAGCCGAAGTTGCCGAGGTTGCGGGTCTCGTGCCCGGTGCCCTCGCAGCTCGGGCACACCCGCGGCACCGTGCCGGCCTTCGCGCCGGTGCCCCGGCACGACGGGCACGCCGCCTCGCTGGTCAGCTTGATCGGGACGGTCACGCCGTTCATCGCGCGGCCGAACGACAGCGTCACGTCCGTCTCCACGTCCGCGCCGCGCCGCGCCCGCCGCGTCCCCGTCGTGCGGGTGCCGCCGCCGCGGTTGAACAGGCCGCCGAACAGGTCGCCGATGCGCTCGCCCGCGCCGCCCGTCTGGGTGCCCCCGGTCTGCCCGAAGATGTCCCCCAGGTCGAAGGGGAAGCCCCCGCCGCCCTGCTGGCCGCGGAACCCGCCCGGCATGGACCGCACCGCGTCGTACTCCTTGCGGCGCTTGTCGTCCGACAGGACGTCGTACGCCTCGGAGACCTCCTTGAAGCGGTCCTCGGCGTCGGCGTCCCCCTTGTTGGCGTCCGGGTGGTACTTGCGCGCCAGCTTCCGGTAGGACTTCTTGATCTCCTCCTGCGAGGCCGACTTCGAGACACCGAGGACTTTGTAGTAGTCCTTCTCCAGGTAGTCCTTGGTGCTCACGGCGCCCCGCTCTCTGCTATCGCCACTTGCGTCTTGTCTTCACCTGCGCCGCCGGGCCCGTCCCGTCCCGTCTGCGAGACGGGACGGGCCCACCGGTCGATCACTCGCCCTCGTCGCCGCTCTCGTCGTCGGCGCCGGCGTTCGGGTCGGGCTCGGCCACCGCGACCCGGGCGGGCCGCAGGACCCGCTCCCCGATCCGGTAGCCGGGCTGCAGGACGTCCACCACGCTCGTCTCGGTCACGTCCGCCGAGTACGAGTGCATGAGCGCCTCGTGCACGACCGGGTCGAACGGCTCGGACTTCTCGCCGAACTTCTCCAGGCCGAGCTTGCCGGTGACCGCCTCGAGGCTCTCCGCGACGGACTTGAACCCGCCGGTGAGCTCCTCGTGGTCCCGGGCGCGGCCGATGTCGTCCAGCACCGGGAGCAGCTCGGACAGCACCTGCCCGAGGGCCTGCTCGCGGACCGCGACCCGGTCCCGCTCGACCCGCTTGCGGTAGTTGTCGTACTCGGCCTTGAGCCGCTGGAGGTCGGCCAGCCGCTCGTCCAGCTGCGTCTTCAGCGAGGAGACCTCCGCATCGGATCCGCCGGTGTCGCCCGCGGCCGGGGCCTCCGGGGCCGGCGCCTCCGCCGGCTCCCGGAGCTTGCCCGTCTTCGGGTCGATGCGCCGCTTGTCGCGGATCACCGGGCCCTCCTTCTCCTCGCCCTCACGGGGAGAGGACGTCACGAGGCACCGCCCTTCTGGGGGGCGACCGCCAGACCCCCGAGGGGGAGGGCCGAAGATCCTCGCTTCGCTGCGGTCATCGGCCGTTCCTTCTGGGGGGCGACCCCCAGACCCCCGAGGGGGAGCGCCGAAGATCCTCGCTTCGCTGCGGTCATCGGCCCTCCTCCTTCGGCTTGTCGTCGTCCACGATCTCGGCGTCGACGACCTCGTCGTCCTGCGCGCCCTGGGCGTCGGCCGTCGGGCCGGCGTCCTCGGCGCCCGGCTGGGCGCCCTCGGGGTTCTGCGCGTACATCGCCGCGCCCATCTTCTGGGAGACCTGCGCGAGCTTCTCGGCGCTGCCCTTGATCGCGTCGACGTCGGTGCCCTCCAGGGCCTTCTTCACCTCGGCGATCGCGTCGTTGACCTCGGTCTTCAGCTCCGCGGGGACCTTCTCGTCGTTCTCCCGCAGGAACTTCTCGGTCGAGTACGCGAGGGTGTCGGCCTGGTTGCGGACCTCGGCCTCCTCCTTGCGCTTGCGGTCCTCCTCGGCGTAGTTCTCGGCGTCGCGCATCATCTTCTCGATGTCCTCCTTGGGCAGCGCGCTGCCGCCCGTGATGACCATCGACTGCTCGCGACCCGTGCCCTGGTCCTTCGCGCTGACGTTGACGATGCCGTTGGCGTCGATGTCGAAGGTGACCTCGATCTGCGGGACGCCGCGCGGCGCCGGCGGCAGGCCGGTCAGCTGGAAGGTGCCGAGCTTCTTGTTGTACGCGGCGATCTCGCGCTCGCCCTGGTAGACCTGGATCTCCACGGACGGCTGGTTGTCGTCGGCGGTGGTGAACGTCTCCGACCGCTTGGTCGGGATCGTGGTGTTCCGCTCGATGATCTTGGTGAAGATGCCGCCCTTGGTCTCGATGCCGAGGCTCAGCGGGGTCACGTCCAGCAGCAGGACGTCCTTGACCTCGCCCTTGAGCACGCCGGCCTGGAGGCTGGCGCCGATCGCGACGACCTCGTCGGGGTTGACGCCCTTGTTCGGCTCCTTGCCCCCGGTCAGCTCCTTGACCAGCTCGGACACCGCGGGCATCCGGGTGGAGCCGCCGACCAGGACGACCTGGTCGATGTCGCCGACGGTGATGCCGGCGTCCTTGAGCACCGAGTTGAACGGCGCCTTGGTCCGGTCGAGCAGGTCGGAGGTCATCCGCTGGAACTCGGCCCGGGTGAGCTTCTCGTCCAGGTGCAGCGGGCCCTCGGCGGAGGCGGTGATGTAAGGCAGGTTGATCTGCGTCTCGGACGAGCCGGACAGCTCGATCTTCGCCTTCTCCGCGGCCTCGCGGAGCCGCTGCAGCGCCATCTTGTCCTTGGACAGGTCGACGCCGTTGGCGTTCTTGAACTTCTCCACCAGCCAGTCGACGACCTTGTTGTCCCAGTCGTCGCCGCCGAGGTGGTTGTCACCGGAGGTGGCCTTGACCTCGACGACCCCGTCGCCGACCTCCAGCAGGGACACGTCGAACGTGCCGCCGCCGAGGTCGAACACCAGGATGGTGGCCTCGTTCTCCTTCTCCAGGTGGTAGGCCAGCGCGGCCGAGGTCGGCTCGTTGATGATGCGCAGGACGTTCAGCCCCGCGATCTGGCCGGCCTCCTTGGTGGCCTGGCGCTGGTGGTCGGAGAAGTAGGCCGGGACGGTGATGACCGCGTCGGTGACCGTCTCGCCCAGGTAGGACTCGGCGTCCCTCTTCAGCTTCTGCAGCACGAACGCGCTGATCTGCTGGGGGGTGAAGTCCTTGTCGTCGATCTTGGTCTTCCAGTCGGTGCCCATCTCGCGCTTGACCGACCGGATCGTCCGGTCGACGTTGGTCACCGCCTGGCGCTTGGCGACCTCGCCGACCAGGACCTCCCCGTTCTTGGCGAAGGCGACGACGGACGGCGTGGTCCGCGACCCCTCCGCGTTGGCGATGACGGTGGGCTCGCCGCCCTCCAGGATCGCGACGACCGAGTTGGTCGTCCCGAGGTCGATGCCGACCGCACGTGCCATGTCTCTCGTCCTCCGTCGTTTCCGGTGTTATCGCGCCCCGGTCGCCCCCCGGGGTGCGGCCGGTCGATGTCTGTCTGTCCGCAAGAGTGCCCGGCCGCCGTCTCGTTGTCAAATGACTTGAGTCGGCCAGACTCAACTTTGCTGACGCTCTCCTCAACAGGACGTGTGAGCCACCTATTCCAGTTCCCGCCGAGGTGTAAGAAGTCGGGACGCACCGGGACTTCCCTCGCGAAGGCGATCACCCGCTCCGGGTGATCACTAAGGACCGTCCCCCTCCCGGACGGCCTCGCAGAGGAGACTCGATGACGCACAGACGCTGGAGCCGGGCCCTGCCCGGCGCCCTGCTCGGCACGCTGCTCGCGGCGGGAGCGCTCGCCGTGCTCCCCCCGCCTCCCGCCCAGGCCGCGCCCGCGGGCGGGCTCGCGCCCGGACGGTCCTGGAAGGTGACGCTGCTGACCGGCGACGTCGTCCGGGTCCGGACGGCGAAGGGCCGCGCGCCCATGGTCGCGGTGACCCCGGCGCCGGGCCGCGGCAACCACCTGTTCCGCACGGTCACCCGGCCGGACGGGCACGTGCTGGTCACCCCGCTGGACGTCGCGCGGCTGGTCGGCCCGGTGCTCGACCCCCGCCTTTTCGACGTCACGGACCTGATCGCCGCGGGCTACGACGACGCCCGCAGCGCCGACCTCCCGCTGATCGTCCAGCGCGGCGCCGGGGCGCGGACGCTGTCGGCGCTCGCCGGCGGGACGATGCGACAGGGCGTGGCGCTGCCGAGCATCGGGGCCGTCGCGGCGCGGCAGCCGAAGAAGGACGCGCGGCGGCTCGGGTCGTCGCTCGCCGCGATGGCGGGGCCGTCGCTGAAGGCGACGGGCGGTATCCGGCACGTCTGGCTGGACGGCAAGGTCAAGGCGTCGGCCCTGCCCGCCGCACCCGCCGCGCCCGCTGCGAAACTCGACGGGAACCTGGAGCAGATCGGCGCGCCGAAGGCGTGGAAGGCCGGGTACACGGGCGCGGGCGCGACGGTCGCCGTCCTCGACACGGGCGTGGACGCGACGCACCCCGATCTGAAGGGCCGGATCGCGGAGACGAAGGACTTCTCCGGCTCGCCCGACACCGGCGACCGGTTCGGGCACGGCACGCACGTCGCCGCGACGGTCGCCGGGACGGGCGCGGCGGCGGGCGGCGCCCGCACGGGCGTCGCGCCGGGTGCGAAGCTGCTGGTCGGCAAGGTGCTCGGCGACGACGGGTACGGCAGCGACTCCGCCGTGATCGCGGGCATGCAGTGGGCGGCGCCGCGCGCGAAGATCGTCAGCATGAGCCTCGGCGGCGGCGTGAGCGACGGCACGGACCCGGTGTCGCAGGCGCTGAACGGGCTGAGCGGCGAGTACGGCACGCTGTTCGTCGTCGCCGCCGGCAACGAGGGCACGATCGGCTCGGTCGAGTCGCCCGGCACGGCGGACGCGGCGCTCACCGTCGGCGCGGTCGACGGCCGGGACCGGCTCGCGGACTTCTCCAGCCGCGGCCCGCGCGCCGGCGGGCACGCCGCCAAGCCGGAGATCGTCGCGCCGGGCGTCGACATCGTCGCGGCCCGTGCGAAGGGCACCGCGATGGGCACGCCGCTCGGGCCGCTGTACACGCGGGCGTCGGGCACGTCGATGGCGACCCCGCACGTCGCGGGCGCCGCGGCGCTGCTCGCCGCGCGGCATCCGCGCTGGACGCCCGCGCAGCTCAAGGCGGCGCTGGTCGGGACGGCCGCCCCGGCGACCGGCGGCGACCTCTACGAGCGCGGCGCGGGACGGCTGGACGCCGGCGCCGCTGCGACGGGCTCGGTGCTGCCCGCGCAGGGCGTCGTCGACCTCGGCACGTCGGCGTTCCCGCAGCACAAGGCGCTGTCGGCCAAGCTCGGCTGGACGTCCCTGGCCGGCGCCGCCCAGGCCGCGCTGAGCGTGCGGGTCGTCGACCGGAAGGGCGACGAGGTGTCCGGCGCGGCGAGCCTGTCCGCGACCCGGGTCGACGTCCCGGCGGGCGGGAGCGCGTCGGCGTCGCTGACGGTCGACGCGGCGAAGCTGGCCGCGCATCCCGGACTGTACGACGCGGAGGTGACGGCGAGAACCGGCACGACGTCCGTGCACACCTCGGTGACGTTCTACGTCGAGCCGCCGGCGCACACGCTGACCGTGAAGGCGAACCCGCTGCCCGGCACCGACCCGGCCGACTTCTCCGGATATGCCGGAGTGGTGAACCTGGCCGACTGGGCGCTGTTCGCGCAGGCGGTCGACGCGACGCCCGACGGGACGAAGGTCCGCGTGCCGGAGGGCCGCTACAGCGTGCTCGGCACCGTGGACGACTTCAAGGAGGGCGCCTGGCGCTCGGCGCTCGCCGGGACCCCGGAGGTCCTCGTCGACCGCGACATGACCGTGACCCTGGACGGGGCGGCGGCGAAACCGGTCACCGCGAGCGTCCAGGGCGTGTCGACGACGATGTCGATGGCCAGCGCGTCCGTCGTGCGCGGCGACCGGCAGGGCCTGTGGACGGAGGGCGTCTACACCGACGACCCGGCCGTCGCGCCCGTGTACGCGCAGCCGATGGGCGGCGCGACGACCGGGACGTTCCGCGCCTACACCGCCCACCGGCTGACCGCGCCCGGCGAGGTCTACGACCTGATCCACCCGCTCGGTGACGCGATCCCGGCGGACCCGTCGCACGTCGTCGGCGCGGCCGAGAAGGCGCGGATGGCCCGCGTCGACCAGCGGTTCGCGGCTTTCGACGGCGACACCGGCAAGGGGATCGTCGAGCACCGCTACGGCACGTCCCCCGAGGGGCTGCTGCTCGCCGGCCTCGACGCCAGCGATCCGGTCGAGTCGGGGACGGCCCGCACCGACTACGTGTCGACGGGCAAGGGCATGCTGTGGGCGGACGAGGCGTCGCCCGCCGCGATCGGGGACGGCCAGTGGGTCGACGAGCTGCCGTTCACCGAGCTGCGGCCTGGTCAGCGGCTCGCGCGCACGTGGGGCCGCCAGCCGGTGCGTCCCGGCCCGGTGGCCGGGTCGGGCGTCGCGCTGAGCGACTGCACCCCGGCTCCGCCGGCCCGCACGCGCGACCACGTCCGCGTCCAGCTGGTCGACGTCCAGACCAGGATCGACGGGTTCGACTGCGGCATCGACGGCGTCACCGGCACGCTCGCGCTCTTCGCGAACGGTGCGAAGATCGGCGGCGCGGACGGGCCGTCCGGCGACTTCGACGTCCCGTCCGGGGCGGCGGACTACCGGCTGACCTACGACAACGACGCCTCGAAGGCGCTGCCGGTGTCGGTCCGCACCTCGACGGCCTGGACGTTCCGCTCGGCCACGCCGCGCGGCAGCGCGAGCGCAATGCTGCCGCTGCTGCTCGTCGACTACGACCTCGGCCTCGACCTGCGCAACCAGCCGTCGGGCGAGCCCGCCGTGTTCAGCGTCGCGCGGGTCGCGGGCGCGGGCCGGGCGAAGGTCACCGGGCTGCGGTTCTGGACGTCGGTGGACGACGGCGCGACCTGGCAGGCCGTCCCGGTGAAGGCGCTCGGCCACGGCCGGTTCAGCGCCCCGCTCCCGGCGGCGGTGCAGGGGCAGGCCGTGTCGCTGCGCGTCAGCGCCGGCGACGCGGGCGGCAGCGGCGTCGACCAGCGGATCATCCGCGCCTACCGGGTCCGGTAGCCGGGCTGCGAAAGCGGCGGGGGGTTCCGGGTGATACGTCTGTGACCGCCATCCGTGCGACGGAAAGGCACCAAATGACAGGGGAACCCCTCGCCGCGGCTCCGGCCCGGGCCCCGCTCGGCCCGGCCGCGCCGCGGCCGTCCCTGCGCGACCCGGACCGGTTCGGCGAGGTCTTCGACGCGCACTTCGCCGAGATCCACGGCTACGCGGCCAAGCGGCTCGGCCCGGACGCCGCGTCCGACGTCGCCTCCCAGACGTTCCTGGAGGCGTTCCGCCGCCGCGACCGCTACGACCCCGCGCGGGCGGCCGTCCGCACCTGGCTGTACGGCATCGCGACGAACCTGATCGCCAAGCACCGGCGCAGCGAGGTGCGCGCCCTGCGGGCCCGCGCCCGGCTCGGCCCCGGCGACGCCCCGGGGGAGGGCCACGCCGATGTGGTGGACGCCCGCGTCAGCGCGCAGGGCCTGCGCGGCCGGCTGGCCGGCGCGATCGCGGCGCTGCCCGCGGGGGAGCGCGACGTGCTGCTGCTCGTCGCGCTCGCCGACCTCAGCCACGAGGAGGTCGCGGCGGCGCTCGGCGTCCCGTACGGGACGGTCGGCTCCCGGCTCAGCCGGGCCAGGAAGAAGGTGCGCGAAGCACTCGGCGGGACCAACCCGATGCGCGATGTGGAGGACGACCATGGATGAGCTGCGGACCGTCCGGGAGGCCTACGGCGAGCCCGCCCCGCCGACCGCCCGCGAGATCGCCGAGGCGCGCGCGCTGTGGGACGGGAAGCCCGCCGTGCGCCGCGCCCGGTTCGGCTGGCCGTTCCGCGCCGGCCTGGGCGTGGTCGCCGCCGGTGCCGCGGCGGCCGTCGCCGTCGCGCTGATCGGCCACGGCACGCCGGACGGCGGACCGCGCACCGGCGCGGGCGGGCGGGGGGTGCTCGACCTGAACGAGCAGGCGGTGCTGCAGGCGGCGGCGAAGGCGGAACTGGTGCCGACCGGCAAGTACTGGTCGTCCGACCACATCCTCGGCCAGTCCTACGTCGTCCGGGCGAAGACCGGGACGTACGCGATCACCGGTGCGCTCACCGAGTCGTTCAGCTGGGCCGGGGCGCGGAAGGGGACCGGCGAGGGGTACGCGGACCGGGACCTGCCGGCAAGGCCGGCCACCCCGCAGGACGAGGCGGCGTGGCGGCGCGCCGGTTCCCCGGCGACGCTGCGGGTCTGGTCGTCCGACAAGTGGCTCACCTTCCCCACGAAGGCGACGAAGGCGGCGCGATGGCGATCGGACGGCCCCGAGGCCGGCGAGGACGCCCGGGGCGGCGGTGACTTCCTCGGCGAGTCGGTCGAGGACCTGCAGAAGCTGCCGTCGGACCCGGCCGAACTCGCCGAGATGTTCCTGACTCCGGAGCGGCTGGGAAAGGCGCTGCGCCTGCAGGCGGGACGGCAAGCGGGACGGCCGGTCGAGCCGCCCGGCGGGTGGGCCGTCCCGCAGATCGCCCGGGTGGCGTCGCTGCTGCACGCGCCGGTCCCGCCGAAGGTCCGGGCCGGGCTGATCCGCGCGCTGACCGCCCAGCCGGGCATCCACGCGATCGGCCGGGTCACCGACCCGCTGGGCCGCCGGGGGGTCGCGCTCGCCGCCGACGAGCGCGCGGTGAAGGTCACCGGCGAGTTCGGCGGGCCCGCCGACCAGCGCGGCACGTACCGCTCCCGCGAAGTGATCGTCTTCGACGAGCGCACCGGTGCGCTGCTGGCCCGCCAGAACCAGCTGACCGTGCCCGGCGGGCCGTACGCGCAGATGAAGCCGGGCTTCATCATCGACTACTCGGCCGTCCGCTCGGCGCAGTGGACCGACGCGAAGCCAAAACCGCCCGCCTCGCTGCCGTTCCCGGTCCGCTGATCCGGGACGCTCCGGTAAGAAGCGGCGGCCCCGGACCACTACCCGGGTGACGGAACCCCGGACGAAGGGCTCGGACCTTGTCGGACCCCGAAGACACAGCCCGGTTCACGGCGCTGTACGACGCGCACCATCGGCGCGTCCACGCCTACGCCGTGAGCCGGGTCGGCGTGCAGGCCGCCGAAGAGATCACCAGCGAGACGTTCTGCGTCGCGTGGCGGCGCGTCCGCGACCTGCCGGACGAGCCGCTGCCGTGGCTGCTCGGCATCGCCCGCAACCTGCTGCGCGAGTCGTACCGGGCGCGGGACCGGCAGGACGCGCTGGCCCGCGAGCTGCGCACCTGGGCGGCCGGCGCGCCGCCCGCGGGCGACGTCGGGGAGGCGGTGACCGAGCGCGCCGGGATGCTGCGCGCGCTCGCCGCGCTGCCCGACGACGACCGGGAGCTGCTCGCCCTCGTGGCCTGGCACGGGCTGGCGCCGGGCGAGGCGGCGAAGGTCCTGCGCTGCTCGAAGGCCTCGTTCTACGTGCGGCTGCACCGGGCGCGGCGGCGGCTGGAGCGCGCGCTGACCGCGGAGTCGCGGGCGCCCGACCCGGGCGCGCCCGCCCGCGCCCCGTCCCTGGTCAGTGCCGAGAGGAAGGCCGTCCGATGAAGCACGACGTCATGAAAGCGCTGGCCGACGCGCGGCCGGAGCAGCTCGACCCGCCGGCGGACCCGGCCGCGGCCCGCGCGCGCCGTGAGCGCGACCTCGGCCGCGCGTTCCTGGCCGACCCCGACGCCGCGCCCGCCGGGGGACGGGCGCGGGTGGGACGTCCCGTCCGCTGGACGCTGCTCGGCGTCGTCGCGGCCGGGGCCGCGGCCGCCGTGGCGGTCGCGACGGTCGGCTCGTCCGGATCGTCGCGCGCGCCGGGCGGGCCCGGGGCGTCCGGGAGCATCGACCTGAACAAGCAGGCGGTGCTCGCCGCGGCCACCAAGGCGGAGCAGGCGCCGACGGGGAGGTACTGGTACACCGACCAGCTCGACGGCCAGTCCTACATCATGCGGGCGAGAACCGGCGCGTACGCGATCGCCGGCGCGCAGAGCGAGTCGTTCAGCTGGCACGGCGCGAAGTCCGGCATGGGCGAGGCGTACTACCTGCGCGACCTGCCCGCCCGCCCGCTGACCGAGCGGGACGAGGCGCTGTGGCGCAAGGCGGGCGCGCCGTCGACCTTCCGCGTCCGGACCGACGGCGGCACCACCACGTACTCCACCAGGGCCACGAAGTGGCGGTCGAGCGGCCCGGAGGCGGGCGCCGACCCGCGCGGCGGCGGGGAGTTCCTCGGCATGTCGGCCGAGGAGCTGTGGAAGCTGCCGGCGGACCCCGCGAAGCTCGCCCGGATGTTCCTGAGCCGCGCCGAGGCGGGTGCCGCCACGGGCGCCGACCCGAAGAGCGGGCGCGCCCCGGACACCGGGCACGCCGCCGACGCCGGGCTCTGGCGGGTCGCGTCGCTGCTCGGCGGCGCGCCGGTGCCGCCGAAGGCGCGGGCGGGCCTGATGCGGGCGCTGGCCGCGCAGCCGGGCGTCCAGGCGATCGGGCGCGTCACCGACCCGCTGGGCCGCCGGGGCGTCGCGCTGGCCTCCGCCGAGCGCACCACGACGATCACGGACGGGCCGGCGGCCGAACGCGGCACGTACGGCTCCCGCGAGGTGATCGTCTTCGACGAGGCGACCGGCGCGCTGCTGTCCGTGCAGGACACCCTGACCCGGCCGGGCGGCGAGTACGCGCAGATGAAGCCCGGGTTCATCATCAGCTACACGGCGACCCGCACGGCGCAGTGGACCGACGCGAAGCCGGAACCGCCCGCGAAGCTTCCCTTCTAGCCCCCCGCCCGGGGTGAGCGCTGCCGTTGTCCCATGGCGATCGCCCCCGTCTCGCCCTCCGCCCGACCGTCCCGGGCGGAGGGCGAAGGCGTTCGAGGGGATCGGTTGAGAACGGGGTGTTCCGTCCCTCCCCCCACAGCGAGGATTCGTCCATGGCACACGACCGCCCGCCGGAGCGCGAGGCCCCGGCCGGGCCACGCTCCGACGCCGAGGTGATCGTCCGTTCGCGGCGAGAACCGGACGCGTTCGCGGAGATCTTCCACCGCCACTTCGCCGAGATCCACCGGTACGCGGCCCGCCGGCTCGGCCCCGACGCGGCCGACGACATCGCCGCCGAGACCTTCCTCGTCGCGTTCCGCAAGCGCGGCCGCTTCGACCCCGAGCGCGGCACGGTCCGCCCCTGGCTGTACGGGATCGTCACCCGGCTGATCGGCCTGCACCGGCGCAGCGAGGGCCGGCGGTACCGGGCGCTCGCCCGCACGCCCGCCGAGAACGTCCACGACGGGCACGAGGACCTGGTCGCGGCGCGCGTCACCGCCGGCGACGCCGGCGCGGACATCGCGGACGCGCTGGCCCGGCTGCCGCGCGGGGAGCGGGACGTCCTGCTCCTGGTGGCACTGGCCGACCTGTCCTACGAGGAGGTCGGGCAGGCGCTCGGCCTGAAGACGGGCACGGTCGCGTCCCGGCTGCACCGGGCCCGGCGCCGGCTGCGCGAGGCGCTCGGCGCGGAGTTCAAGGCTTCGATCACGGAGGAGGCGACGGCATGACGGGAATCGACGAGATGGACGGCGTGCGGCGGCTGCTGGCCGAACCGCCGGAGCCGTCGCCCGAGGCGTCCGCGAAGGCGTTCGCGAAGCTTGCGGACGAGATGTCGGGCGGCCGGTCCCGGACGTCCCGTGCGGGCCGGCCGTGGTTCGCCCGGCCGCTCGGGCTCGGCGCGGGCCTGGTGGCGGCGGGCGCGGCGGCGGCCGTCGCGATCGCGGTCACCGGGCCGGGGACGTCCGGTTCGCCGGGCGCCCGGGGCACGGCGACGCCGCCGGAGAAGGTCGACCTGAACAAGCAGGCCGTCCTCGCGGCGGCGGCGAAGGCCGCGCTGATGCCGACGGGGAAGTACTGGTACACCGACCAGGTCAGCGGCCAGTCGTACATCGTGCGGCCGAAGACCGGCGCGTACGCGGTCGTCGGCGCGCACAGCGAGTTCTTCCAGTGGTCGGGCGCGCGGAAGGGCATGGGCGAGGCGTTCTTCGGGCGGGACATCCCCGCGCGCCCGCTGACCCCGAAGGACGAGGCGCTCTGGCGAAGGGCCGGGTCCCCGTCGGCGTTCCGCGTGTGGTCGAACGACCACTACTACACCTACGACCGGCACGTCTCGAAATGGGACGCGGACCGGCCGGACGCGCAGGGCGGCGGCCGGTGGCTCGGCGACGGGGACGCCGGCCTGACCGTCGACGACCTGCAGAACCTGCCGACCGACCCCGCGAGCCTCACCGCGCGGTTCCTGAAGGGCGCGTCCGGGCCCGATCCGCGGCGGATCGAGCGGACCCTGGCGCAGAAGCAGCGGGAGCCGGTGCCGGCGGATCCGAACGCGCGGGCCGCGCGCGCCGCGGCCATCCAGTCGCTCCAGAACGACCTCGAGAAGGCCGAGCAGGCTCAGCGGGAGGACCCGCACGGCTCGCGCGCCAAGGTGATGGACGCCGAGGAGGTGATGATGGAACTGCCGCTCCCGCCGGCGGTGCGGGCCGGGCTGATGCGCGCCCTCGCCGCGCAGCCCGGAGTCCGGGCGATCGGGCCGGTGACGGACCCGCTCGGCCGCAAGGGCACCGCGCTGGCCGCCGCCGACACCACCACCGAGGTCACCGGCGAGTTCGGCGCTCCCGCCGCCGAGCAGGGCTCCTACACCTCCCACGAGGAGATCATGTTCGACCCCGCGACGGGTGAGTTGCTCGGCAGCCGGGACGTGCTGGACAGGCCGGGCGGCGCCTACCGGTCGCAGCCGCCCGGCTTCGTGATCAACTACTGGCTGGTGCGGTCGTCCGGCTGGACCGACGCCAAGCCGAAGCCGCCCGCCAAGCTCCCCTTCTGACCACCGTCGAGGCACGGCGTGCCGCCCCTAAAGAGCTCGCAGTGCCGAGAGGACCTGGTCGATGCGGCGTGCCCGCGTTTCCGGCTTCTTCGCGCCCTCCACCGCGAGGATGTGGCGGCGCCGCCGGCTGTGCGACAGGCGGTCGAAGCCGGCCCGGGCCGCCGGGTCGGCGTCCAGAGCGCGGGCGAGGTCCGCGGGTTCGGCGAGGGCGGGCGGCTCGGTGTCGAGTACCACCTCCACCTCGACCTCGTCGCCGACGGTGACACCCGCGGCCGTCCGGTTGGCGTTGCTGAGACCGAGCAGGTGGCGGCCGCGCATGATGGCGACCCTGCTGTGCCACGAGTGCCCGTTGAGGGTGATCGCCACCCTCGGCCGGGCGCCTCCGCCGAGTTCCTCGACGACCTCGGCGGGGACCTCCAGCCCCCGCATGGGCTCCGGAGGCTCGACCACGGTGCGGAACTTCACGATCGTCCCCTTTCTGCTGCTCCGGATCGCCACGGCCGCGTGGGCCCCGGTCTGATGGCCGGGCCCCACGCGGCCGGGCGGGCGGTCACGAGCCGTAGGTCGTGACCTTCCACAGGTACCCGTCGGGGTCGGCGAAGTAGCCGTAGTAGCCGCCCCACTTGGCGGGGGCCGCTTCCCTGACCACGGTGCCGCCGGCCGCGACGGCCTTGCTGATCGTCTCGTCCACGGCGTCCCGCGAGTCGGGGTTCAGGTGGAACGAGGCCCCGCGGAACCCGGATCCCTCCGGCGGAACGCCGGCGTCCTTGGCTGCGGCGTCCCACTCGTAGAGGGCGAGCTGCGGGGCCCCCTCCCCGAGGTGGAACGAGACGAAATGGCGGGTGTCCTTGTCGATCTCGCACCCCAGCCCTTCGGCGTAGAACCGCTTGGCGCGGTCCAGATCATCGACGCCGAGCATGACAGCGCTCATCTGCGGTGACATGGCGTTCTCCTCACAGGTGCCCAGCGGTGTCATGGGGTGCCCGGGCCGGTGTCCGGAACACCTGGACGACCGCGTGCGTTACTCGGCGTACGGCTGGTCCTCGCCCTGATCGCTGTAGCCGAGGCTCCAGATGTAGCCGTCGGGGTCGGCGAAGGTGGCGCCGTAGCCGCCCCACGGCAGGGGACCAGCGGGCTTGAGGACCGTGGCGCCGGCCTTCTCGGCCTCCGCCAAAACCTCGTCGACCCTCTCCTGGCTGCGGACGACGTAGGTGAGGACCACGCCGCCGAAGCCGCTGCCGTCGGGGCTGGTGCCGACCTGGTCGGCCAGGCCCTCCCGGTTGTAGAAGCCGACGGGCGAGGCGCCGTCGGAGTCGAAGAACACCGAGACGCCCCAGTCGTTCTTGATCGTCCAGCCCAGTCCGCCGGTGTAGAACCGCTTGGCGCGGTCCATGTCGCGGACGCCGAGGAGGATGGAGCTGACGTGGGCCTTCATAGTTTCTCCTTCATGTTCGGGTGACCCGCTGGATGCGGCGGGCAGGGCGCGATCGGGGCCCTGGTGTCACATCGACGCGAGCGCGCCGGTCACTTCGTATGACAGGAGTTCCCGGGGGAGTGTGACCGATGACCGAGCAGGACTGGCTCACCGCGCGGTTCGCCGAGTACCAGAAGCACTTGCAGGCGGTGGCGTACCGCATGCTGGGCTCGCGGAGCGAGGCCGAGGACGCGGTGCAGGAGGCGTGGGCTCGGGTCGGCCGCGCCGAGACCGGTCACGTGGAGAACCCCGGCGGATGGCTGACCACCGTCGTCGCCCGGGTGTGCCTGAACATGCTGGAGGCGCGGCGGAGCAGGCGTGAGGAGGCCGTCGGGGCGCTGCCGCCCGAGCCGGGGACGGCTCATACGGGCGTCGCCCCGGCCCCCGGCCGGGGTGATCCCGAAGACGAGGCGCTGCTCACCGACTCGGTAGGCGTCGCGCTGATGGTGGTGCTGGACACGCTGGCGCCCGCCGAGCGGCTCGCGTTCGTCCTGCACGACGTCTTCGCCGTGCCGTTCGAGGAGATCGGCCGCATCATCGACCGGTCGCCGGCGGCGGCCCGGCAGCTCGCCAGCCGGGCACGGCGCCGTGTGCGGGGCGCCGCCGAGGCGTCCGGCGCCGCGCGGTCGGCGAAACGCGAGATCGTCTCGGCGTTCCTCGCGGCGGCGCGCGACGGCGACTTCAACGCCCTGCTCGACCTCCTCGATCCCGACGCGGTGGCCGTCGGCGATCTGCACGGCGCCGAAGCCGTGGCGGCCTTCTTCACCGGCCGGGCCCAGGCCGCCCGCCTCGCCCTCGTGGACGGCGAGCCGGCGGCCGTCTGGACCCGCCTCGGCGCGATCAGGGCCGTCATCGCCTTCACCGTCCACGACGGCCGGATCACGCGTATCGCCGTCGACACCGACCCCGCGCGGCTCCTCGCCCTCGACGTCATCCTCCTGCCCTCCCACTCGCAGGAGCCGTGATGGGCAACGGCGCTCCGGCGGCGCGTGCCACGGGCATGGGCCTGCGGCTGTCCTCCTGCGCCCTGGCCGTCGACGATCTCGACCAGGCCCTCCGCTTCTACCGGGATGTGCTCGGCTTCGAGGCCGACGCCACCATCGCGGAGGAGCCGGGCCGGGCCGTCGTACCGCCGCAGCAGCCGGACATGCGGATCCTCCTCGTGCCGCTCCCCGCGTGCCCCTCGGCCGAGCGCCGGACGGTCGCGGACGACATCGTGCGCCGCCTCGTCTTCGCGACCGACGACTGCGACGCCGTCTTCGAGCGCCTGGAAGCCGCGGGCGCCGAAGTGATGCAGGAACCGATCGACCGTCCGGGCGTCCGCGACTGCGCCTTCCTCGACCCCTCGGGAAACCTCCTCCGGTTCACCCAGACCACACGCTGACCCAGCCATACGGTGACCCAGGCGGCACACCGCGGCTCAGCGGGCGATGCGGGCTTCGATGCCGTCCAGCACGCAGGACAGGCCGTAGTCGAACCGCTGCTCCACCACGTCGGCGGTGTCCTGGGCCCAGACCTCCTTGATGTGCGCGGTGAGCCGGGGATGGCGTTCGGCGATCTCGGCGAGGTAGGGGCCGAGGGTCTGCAGCCAGTCCTCGCCGGCCCCGGCGTCGTGGGCGCTCTGCCAGCTCGCCTCGCTGCCGGCCGCGCCGATGACGTAGTCGGCGATCAGCGACATCGCGTTGTCCAGGGCCGTGCCGGTGAGGGCGGCGCCGTCGAAGGCGCCGATCACCTCGTCGAGGACGCGGGTGGCGTTCGGGCCGATCATCGGCTGGGCGCCGAACAGCGGCACCGTCCAGGGGTGCCGGTGGATCATCGCGCGCAGGTCACGGGCGTAGCCGGCGACGGCGGCGCGCCATCCGCCGGCGTCCGGGCCGGGCACCCGGACCTCGCCCATCACCCGGTCGAGGGCGAGCTCCAGCAGCTCGTCCTTGTTCGCGACGTGCCAGTAGACGGACGTCGCGCCGGAGTTCAGCCGGGTGCCGAGCCGCCGCATGCTGAGCCCGTCCAGGCCCTCGGCGTCGAGCAGCTCCAGCGCCGCGTCGACGATCTGGTCGCGGGTGAGCGTCGGCTGCTCGCGCCTGGCGCGCGGCGGGCGCACCCACACCGACTCCGGCGGCTTCTTGCCGTCCGCCTTGTTGGCCGGCTTCGCCATCCAGGTCCTCCTCGGGGCTCGACTCGGTTTCCCCCAGACTACTTGAACAGTGTGCGAGTTGCGTCGTACAGTGTGCGAGTCAGCTCGAACACTGTACGAGGAGTCCTCCCGTGAACGCAGCCGCCCCGCCGCCGCACCCCCGGCGCTGGCAGATCCTCGGCGTCCTGTGCCTGAGCCTGCTGGCCGTCACCGTCGACAACACGATCCTCAACGTCGCGATCCCGTCGCTGCTCAAGGACCTGCACGCGACCATGTCCGACGTCCAGTGGACGATCGACGCCTACTCGCTGGTCTTCGCCGGCCTGCTGCTCGCCGCGGGCGGCCTCGGCGACCGGTTCGGCCGCCGCCGCGCCATGCTCATCGGGTTCGCGCTGTTCGGCGGCGGGTCGCTGCTCGGCGCGTTCGCCGCGAACCCCGGCGAGCTGATCGCCATGCGCGCCGTGATGGGCGTCGGCGGCGCCTTCCTGATGCCCGGCACCCTGTCGATCATGGCGCAGGTGTTCGGCCCGGACGAGCGCGCCAAGGCGTTCGCCATCTGGGGCGCCGCGTCCATGATCGGCGTCGCGGGCGGGCCCGCGCTCGGCGGCGTGCTGCTGGAGCACTTCTGGTGGGGCTCGGTGTTCCTGGTGAACGTCCCCGTCACGGTCGCCGCCGTCGTCGGCCTGCTCGTCCTGGTCCCCGAGTCGCGCGGGCCGCGCCGCCGCCCCGACGTCCTCGGCTCGGTGCTGTCCACCATCGGCATGGCCTCGCTCGTGTGGGCGATCATCTCCGCGCCCGACCACGGCTGGACCGGCGCCCGCACCCTCACCGGGCTCGCGCTCGGCGCCGCCGCCCTGACCGCGTTCGCCGCCTGGCAGCGCCGCAACCCCGAGCCGATGCTCGACCTCGCCCTGCTGCGGCAGCGCGCCTTCTCCGGTTCCGCCGCCGTCATCGCGATCCTCGGGTTCGTCCTCGCCGGGACGCTGTTCGCCCTCACCCAGACGCTCCAACTCGTCCTCGGCTACGGGCCCCTCAAGGCCGGGCTCGCGCTGCTGCCCTGCGCGGTCGCCGCGGCGGCGGGCAACGGCCTCGGCGCCGCCCTCGAAGCGCGCCTCGGCGGGCGCCCCGCCCTCGTCGCCGGCCTGCTCGTCATCGCCGCCGGGTTCGGCGCCCTCGCCCTCGAAGGCCCCGGCGACGGCTTCGCCCCGATCATCACCGGGCTCGTCGTCATCGGGTTCGGCATGGGCCTCGGCTCCCCGCCCGCCTACAACCTGCTGATGGCGGCCGTCCCCGCCGAGGAGGCCGGCGTCGGGTCCGCGGTGAACGACGCCGGCCAGGAGCTCGGCAACGCGCTCGGCGTCGCCGTCCTCGGCAGCGTCATCTCCGCCGTCTACGCCCGCGCCCTGCCGGACGGCGCGCCCGCCGCCGCGAAGCACTCGCTCGGCGAGGCCCTCGCGCTCGGCGACTCCGCGCTCGCGCACCAGGCCCGCGACGCGTTCGTCCACGCGGTGTCCATCGGGTCGCTCGCCGGATGCGGCGCCACCCTCGCCGCCGCCCTGTTCGCCGCGGCCGTCCTGCCCAGCGTCCCCCGCCCCGCCCCCGCCCCCGCGTGACCTCCGTTGAGTTGTGGCGTGTCGTGGTTATCGCCGTGCTCATAACCACGACACGCC
>NZ_WBMS02000001.1:251707-377599 GCF_008923205.2 Actinomadura physcomitrii
TGTGGGGGGCCCCCCCCCCCCCCCCCCGCGGCGGGGGGGGGGGCGCCCCCCCCCCCCCCCCCCCCCCCCCCCCCCCCCCCCCCCCACACCCCAACGGAGGAGGTCGGACGGGCTGGTGCCGGACTCGGTGAGGCCGAGGCCGGTGCCCGCGCGCTCGACCAGCCACCGGCTCGGCCGGTAGCGCGGGTCGCCGGTGTCGGTGTGCAGCAGCTCCAGGACGTCGAGGACGCGGTCGGCGCCGACGTGGTCGCCCCACTCCAGCGGCCCGCGCGGGTAGCCGAGGCCCAGCCGGACGGCGGTGTCGATGTCCTCCGGGCGGGCCAGCCGCTGCTCCGCGATGCCGCAGGCCACGTTCACGATCGACGCGAGGAGCCGCGGCGCGACGGGCACGGGTGCGTCCCGGACGACGCTCACCGACCGTCCCGCCGCGATCAGCGCGGCAACCCCGGCGCGGCCCGCGTCCGGGTCGAGGACGGGCGTGACGATGAGGGTGATCCGGCTGAACAGCCCGAAGAACGTGTCGATGCCGAGCGTCCGCTCCGGGTGGCGGGCGCCGCGCAGGCCGCGCCAGTCGGCGAGGACGACCGCCGCCCCGGACGGCTCGTCCCCGGTCTCGACCTCCACCCCGGCCTCCGACAGCAGGACGCCGAGCGACTCCCGCAGCTCCGGGGCCGCCCAGACCGGGCGCGGGTCGACGGCCGGGGCGGCGGCCTCCGGCGGCTCCTGCTTCACGCCGTTCACGTACGTGTAGAAGCCCTCGCCCGACTTGCGGCCGAGCAGCCCCGCCTCCATGCGCGCGCGGCCGATGCGGGACGGCCGGTACCGCGGCTCGGTGTAGAAGCCCGTCCAGATCGACTCCATCACGGGGTGCGAGACGTCCATGCCGGTGAGGTCGAGCAGCTCGCACGGGCCCATCTTCAGGCCGAGGACGTCGCGGGCGATGCGGTCGATGTCGGCCGGTTCCGCGATGCCCTCGGACAGGATCTGCAGCGCCTCCGTCACCAGGCCGCGCCCGGCGTGGTTGACGAGGAAGCCCGGCGCGTCCGGGGCGATGACCGGTTCGTGGCCGAGCCGCCGCACCAGCTCGGCCAGCGCGTCCGGGATCCACCCGGCCGTCCGCGCGCCCGGGACCACCTCGACGAGCCGCATCAGCGGGACCGGGTTGAAGAAGTGCAGCCCCGCGAGCCGCGACGGGTCGCGCAGTGCCGCGCCGATCGCCGTCACCGGCAGCGAGCTGGTGTTCGTCGCGAACAGGATCCGCTCATCGGCGGCCTTCTCCAGCGCCGCGAACAGCTCCCGCTTCGTGTCCAGATCCTCCCGGACGGCCTCGATGACCAGGTCGCAGTCCTGCAGCGGGGTGAGCGGCTCGCCGACGGGCTTCAGCCGCGCCTTCGCCGCCGCCGCGTCCTCCGCCGCCATGCGGCCCTTGGCGACCAGCTTGTCGAACATCGCGTGCACGTGCCCGACGGCGTCCTGCACGGCCTCGAACCGGATGTCCGCCAGCTCGACCGTCAGCCCGCCGGCCGCCGCGAGCTGCGCGATCCCGCGCCCCATCGCGCCCGCCCCGATCACCCGGACCGTGGTGGCCCGCCCTGCCCAGTCCTGCCCGGCCTGCTCCATCGCGCCTCCTCGCTCGCCTGCCCTGCATTCAACCCTCCGCCGCGCCCCGGCCCGGACGCGGGGCGCGTACTTCGAGGTCATAACCTGCGGAGTGCCCGCCGTTCCCGGATTGAGGAGAACCTGCCATGCGCACCGCGGTCATCTGCGAGCCGCTGCGGACCCCGATCGGCCGTTTCGGCGGGGTGTTCAAGACCGTCCAGCCCGTCGACCTCGCCTCCACCGTGATCCGCGCGCTGGTCGAGCGCACCGGCGTGCCCGGCGACGCGGTCGACGAGGTGTTCCTCGGCCAGTGCTACCCCAGCGCCGACGCCCCCGCCATCGGACGCGTCGCCGCCCTCGACGCGGGCCTGCCGATCGAGGTCGGCGGCGTGCAGGTCGACCGGCGCTGCGGCTCGGGCCTGCAGTCCGTGCTGAACGCCGCGATGCAGATCCAGACCGGCGTCAGCGACCTGATCATCGCGGGCGGCACCGAATCGATGAGCAACGCGCCGTTCTATACGACGTCCGCGCGCTGGGGCCTGCGCGGCCCCGCCCTCGAACTGCACGACACCCTCGCCCGGGGCCGCACCACCGCCGGCGGCGTCAATTACCCGGTGCCCGGCGGCATGCTGGAGACGGCGGAGAACCTGCGCCGCGAGTACGGCATCGGCCGCGAGGAGCAGGACGAGCTGTCCGTCCGCTCGCACCAGCGCGCCGTCGAGGCGCAGCGCTCCGGACGGTTCGCCGAGGAGATCGTCCCCGTCACCGTCACGTCCCGCAAGGGCGACACCGTCGTGGACACCGACGAGCACCCGCGCCCCGACACGTCCATGGAGACGCTCGGCAGGCTGCGCCCCGTCCTCGCCAGGAGCGACGACCAGGCGACCGTCACCGCGGGCAACTCCAGCGGCCAGAACGACGCCGCCGCGGCGTGCATCGTCACCACGCCGGAGCGCGCCGCCGAACTCGGCCTGCGCCCCCTCGTCCGGCTGGTCTCCTGGGCGCGCGCGGGCGTCCCGCCGCGCACGATGGGGATCGGGCCCGTCCCGTCCACCGCCAAGGCCCTCGCCGCCGCCGGCCTCACCCTCGCCGACATCGACCTCATCGAGCTGAACGAGGCGTTCGCCGCGCAGGTCCTCGCCGTCACCCGCGAGTGGAAGGTCAAGGACGCCGACTGGGACCGCATCAACGTTAACGGCTCCGGCATCTCCCTCGGCCACCCCGTCGGCGCCACCGGCACCCGCATCCTCGCCACCCTCGCCCGCGAGATGCACCGCCGCGACGCCCGCTACGGCCTGGAGACGATGTGCATCGGCGGCGGCCAGGGCCTCACCGCCGTCTTCGAGCGCGTCTGACCCGCTCAGAACATCGCCCGGTGCCGCCCCCGGTACCGCGGCCGCCGCTGCTCCATCGCGAACGCGGTGCCCAGCGCCGTCAGCACCGCCACGACGCCCATGGCGGACGCCCACACCGCGATCATCGGGGCGTCCCGTCGAGCAGGCCGCGGATGACCATCACCGCGTCCACCACCCGCTCCACCTCCGCGACCGGGTGCCGCCAGGACGTGTAAAACCACGCCCGCCCGCCGTCGTCCTCCCGCGCCCGGACGCTGATCACATCGGACGGATGCGCCCCGCAGCACCCCGCCACCGCCGGATTGACGACGCGCAGCCCGTCCTCGGTCATGGACGCGTGCAGCCGGTACACCCGCAGAACCACGCCCAGCGCCTCAAGCCGCGCTCTACTCTCAGGGGTCATGGAATGGACCTCCAGTGAGGTCGGTTCCCAGGCCCCGGCGCGGTGGTGACGCACCGCGCCGGGGCCGCTCTGACCCTCGATCGTATGGCAAGTGTCTTGGTGAGTCCTGTGAATCCCCAAGATACTTGCCAGTACCCCATGCGGCTTATAGTGTCAACATGACTGAATTGGACGGGATTGAGCCGCTGTACGAGCAGATCGCGGACGTGCTCACGGCACGGATAAGCGACGGCACGTATCCGTTGCGGACCCGTATTCCGTCGGTCGTGTCCATCGCCGAAGAGTTCAAGGTCGGCAAGTCCACCGCTGAAGCCGCGGTGCGCCTCCTGCGCGAGCGCGGGCTCACGCGTGCCACGCATGGACGCGGGACGTTCGTGATCGCCAAGCCGTCCAATGTCGGCAAGGCGGACGACTGACTGGGTGCCGTCCGCGCGCTTGCTTGCCGCGGAGGCGGGAGTGCCGACGCGGACGGGTGAGGCGGCGCTGCGGGAGCGCGGCCTGACGGTCGCCGTGCACGGCGTCGGCACCTTCGTCGCGCCCGACATACCACCCGAGTCGGACTAGCCGCCCGACGTCACACGTCCAGAATTCCGGATCGCGCTAGCGTCCGTGGGTGAGCATCGACCTCGAGGGCATGGAGCCTCTGTACCTGCAGGTGGCAGACGTTCTCACGGCGCGCATCGTGGACGGCGTCTACCCCGTGGGCCGCCGCATTCCCGCAGTTCGAGCCGTGGCGGACGAGTTCAAGGTGTCCGTCAACACAGCGGAGGCGGCGATCAGGCTTCTCCGCGAACAGGGCCTCGTCCGGGGCGTTCACGGACGCGGAACGTTCGTGATCGCCAAGCCGTCCGAGCCTGAGCGTTGAGTTGTGGCGTGTCGTGGTTATGACGCGTCGGATAACCACGATACGCCACAAGTCAACGGGGTGCGGCGTGCAGGACGGCGAGGACGGACCGGGTGCGGGTGCCGTCGGGGGTCGTCCAGGTGCCGGCGATGTGGCCGACGGCGTCCGGCGGCGCGGCGTCCGGGCCGGGGTGCAGGGCGCGGTGGACGCGGAGGGACGCGCCGTGCGGCATGGTCAGCACGGTGCCGTCCCGGTCGTCGGTGGCCGTGGGGACGAAGTCCGTGCCGGTGAGGGCTTCGCCACGATAGGAGCGGGTCACCTCGCGGTCGAGGGCGCCGGTGATGTTCTGGTCCTGGGCCTGGGCGCGGCCTTCGAGCAGGGCCGTCAGCTGGGCGGCCAGCACCGGGTCGTGGCAGCCGTCGTAGGCCCAGCGGTGTCCGAGCACGCCGTGCTCCATGGTGCCGACGAGGGCGTGGTCCGCGCCGTCGAGCGGGGCGCCCCGGTAGGTGAGGGGCGTCAGGTAGGTGGCCGGCCGCGCGCCCGAGGTGTCGGTGACCACGATGAACTCGATCCCGACCTCGCCGTCGGGGTCGTCGAGCCGGAAGCCGCCCGCCTTGGCGAGCTCCGGTCCGCCCGGCCCGCCGGAGTACCAGGGACGGGACGGGAGCCATGCGGTCAGCAGTTCCAGCTTGCTCGGCTCGAGCGTGGTCTCGTGAATGACGGCCATGCCGGAATCCTCCCATCGAGCGGCGCGGCGATCGGGCCAACGTCCCGGCGCACGCCTGGTCAGCGGGCGCGTACCTGCCGGACGAGGTCGGCCGCGGCCTCGGGCCAGTGCGGGTGCTCGAAGGCGAAACCGGCGTCGAGCAGCCGTCCGGGGACGACGCGGCGGCTCTTGAGCAGCAGCTCGGTGTCCGAACGGAGGGCGAGCGCGCCGATCTCCGCCATCCACTTCGTGGCGGGCAGGCCCACCGGCATGCCCCACGCGGTGCGCAGCGCGCGCATGAACGCGCGCTGGGGCAGGGGAGCGGGCGCGGCGAGGTTCACCGGCCCGTCGAGGTCGTCCCGGCCGATCAGAAACTCGACCGCGCGGACGAAGTCGTCCTCGTGGATCCACGAGATGTACTGCGCGCCGCCCGCGACCGGCCCGCCGAGGCCGAGCCGCGCCATCCGCAGCAGGACGTCGAAGACGCCGCCCCGGTCGGGGCTCATCACCATGGCCGCGCGCAGCGCGACCTTCCGGGTCGACGGGGTGGCGGCGCGCTGCTGCGCCCGCTCCCACTCCTCGGCGATCCGGACGCTGTACGACCAGTAGCGCGGGACGCCGGGCTCGCCGCCGCCGATGACGCCGGTCGCCTCGTCGTTGGGCGCGTCGAAGCGGTGCGCGTAGACGGTGGCGGTGCTCATCTGGAGCCAGACCCGGGGCGGACGCGCCGCGGCGGCGATCGCCTCGCCCACGACCCGCGCCGACTCGACCCGCGAGTCCATCATCTCCCGCAGGTTGGCGGGGGTGTAGCGGCAACTGACGCTGCGCCCGGCGAGGTTGATCACGACATCGGCGCCGTCGACCGCCGCCGCCCACGGGCCGGGCGTCCGGCCGTCCCAGGGCAGGTGCCGCTCGCCGGCCGGCCGCCTCGTCAGGATCACGACCTCGTGGCCCGCGGCGGTGAGCGCGCGGTCCAGGACCGTGCCCACCTGCCCGGTGCCGCCGGGGATCACCAGCTTCATCGCGTTCCACCTCCGCGTGCCCCCACGAGCGTAACGCAGATTTTTGAACGCGTTTAAAAACGAGACGGCCGCCACACGGGCGGGAGCGCGTCATTTCAGCGGGTCGTGGCCCCAGTTCATCAGGGAGTAGCGCCACCTGCTGTCCTTGACGTCGCCGGACGGCCGCTGCGCGAGGTGCCGGTGGACGTAGCCGACCACCTTGTTCATGTGCGCGTAGTCCTCGTCGGACAGGTCGGACCTCCTGGCGTGCATCAGCTCGACGATCCGGCGGCCGGACGCGTGGCCGGCCGACTCGCCCCCGCCGTCCTTCTGGCCCACGGACCCGGACTCCTCGGTCTCCAGCCAGTCCTCCAGCTCCTTGGGCGTCATGTTGACGACCTCTCCGAACCGCGCCGCCACGGCGTCCCGGTCGTCGGTCATGTCGCCCCCTTCCGGCGCAGCGCCGCGGCCTTGTGGACGGCCGTCTCGCCGCTCTTGGCGCTGCGCACGAGGTACTGCGGTTCCTCCTTGGAGGCCGCGACGGTGCGCCCGGCCTCCTCCCGCCGGTCGGTGATCTTCTTCTCGACGGTGCCCTCGGCGGTCGATCCGTGGCTCTGCCACGTGACCTCGTCGCCCACGCCGAAGTTCGCTTCGCGTTCGTTGCCCATGCGGCGGTCGTACCCCCCGTGACCTGGCACTATCAGCCAGAAAACCGGATCATGCCGGGTGCAGGGCGGCGCCGCTCAGCCGCGCTGCGTCGGCGAGCACGGCCTGCGCGGCGCGCCGCCCGGACACCAGGGCGCCCTGGATGGAGCCGGTGTCGCGGTGGTCCCCGCAGACGTACCGCCCGGCGCCCAGCCGCACCGGACGGCGCATCCGCAGCGGCGGCGGCATCGCGGGCAGCGCGCCCACGATCGGGTACTCGGCCACGAGCCGCCAGCCGGACGTGCCGCCGTAGATCTCGCCGAGCCGGTCCAGCACGCGCGCCTCGTCGATCCCGGTGCCGAGCACGGACGTCGAGATGAGCGCGCGGCCGTCGGAGGAGTAGCCCGGAGCCGCGTCGGTGAGGACCAGCGTGTCGGTGATGACGGCGTCCGCGTCGATGATCTGGATCGGCTCGCCCAGCGGCGAGGCGGGGGCCGAATGGTAGAAGGTCGTGACGTCGCGCATCGCCGGCGCCTCGATCTCGGGCAGCAGCGCGGCGGCCCGGCGCGGGTCGGTGGCGACGACCACGGCGCTCGCCCGCACGGTGCCGCCGCCGGAGATGCGCACGCCGCCGTCGACGATCTCCTGAACGGCGGTGTTCAGGGAGATCGTCCCCGCCGGCAGCCGCCCGGCGAGCTGCTCGGGGATGCGGCCCATGCCGAGCGCCGGGACGCAGAGGGTGCCGCGCGCGAACGACCGCCAGACCAGGTGGAAGAACCGGCTGGAGGTCTCCAGCTCGCGCTCCAGCAGGACGCCCGCCATGAACGGGCGCATCAGCCCCTCGATCATCTCGTCCGACATGCCCCGGACGCGGAGCTCGTCGCGGGTGCGGCGGTCCGGGCCGTCGCGCAGCCAGGAGCCGGACGCGGCCATGTCGCGGACGGTCATCGCCGCCAGCGCCGCCTTGTCGGCGGGCGTCCCGACGCGGGCGAACACGCCGCTCAGCGCGTGCTCCGGGTGCCGCCAGGGCAGCATCACCCGTTCCCGCTGCCGCCCGTGGACGACCAGCAGCCCCGACGAGAACGGCCGCAGGTCGAGGGCCTCGAGATCGAGGAGGCGCGCCGCCTCCGGATAGCCGGTGTTGAACACCTGGAACCCGCGGTCGAGGCGGAACCCGTCGACGAGGTCGGTGCGGACCCTGCCGCCGACCCCGTCCGACGCCTCCAGCACCCGGACGGGCACTCCTCTCTCGTGCAGCCGCACCGCGCAGGCCAGCCCGGCCAGCCCCGCTCCGACAATGACGACGTCCTCCGCCATCGTGCGCCCCCCTCGGCCGGCCCCCGCCGGCGGCTCCGGTCGCTCGCCTGGTCGTCATGCCCGCCGAACCGCCGGTCATCCCGCCGACCCCGGCGCGAACCTCGAGGTCAGGGGGTCCAGGACGGGTCGCGGCCGGTGAGGGCGATCAGCCGGTCGAGAGGGGACGCGCCGTCAGGGACGGCGACGGGCGGCCCGAACAGCCCCGGCGTGCCCTTGCCGCCGTTCTGCTCGACGGCCTGCCCGACGAACACCAGGCACTCCTGCACCTCCTCGGCGCCGCAGGCGTAGGGCTGCCCGCTGGCGGCCGCGATGTCCCAGCCGTGCACGACCAGCTCGTTCAGCGCGACGCGTCCCATGACCTGCGCGGGCATCTGCACGCCGCCGGCCTCCGTCATCCCCTCCCACGCGGACGGGTCGCCCCAGGCGGCGGCGAGCGCGCCGAGCCGCTCGGGGACGCGGGCCCGCCAGTCGGGCGCCAGGTTCGCCCCGTCCGGGACCGGCGGCTGCGAGCCGCCCTCGGCGATGTCCTTGGCCGCGGCCTGCGCGAACGCCAGCGACAGCCCGTCGACGTGGTCGATGAGCGTCGCGAGCGAGCTGTCCGCACAGGGCGTCGGCGCGCCGAGCCGGTCGTCGCGGACGGCGCCGAGCAGCTCCGCCAGCCGGCGGGCGGCGGGCGCGAGGTCGGGGTTCTGGGTCATCGGCGGTCTCTCCTTCGTCGGTCCGGCCCGCCGCGCCGGCGTCCCGCCGGGCGGGAACGCGGCCGGACGGGCCCTCGTCATCTGGTTCTGACTCGGGAACCGGCCGATACTCATCGGTGCGCGGGATCCGTAAGGTATGGGGACGACAGAACGGCAGTTAGCGGCCCACCGGCCGCGAACCGGTCGAGAGGCGTACTGACCTGCGCGTGTGACCACATAAGCTACTGCCGAGTAGTATTCGGGCCCCGGATGAGATGCGGTCTGTCGCGAGCCCTACGCTGACTGCCATCGCCCGTACCCCAGGAGGACGGAACAGTGTTCTGGATCACGTTGGTCATTGGGCTCGCCGGAACGGCGGTCGCCTTGGCACTCGCCGGCCGGCGGGTGCTGTTCCTGTACAACACGGCCATGGCCGGGCAGCCCGACCCCGAGCGCGTGCTGCAGGTCAAGCGGGACAAGAAGGCCGACATCGAGGGCCAGGTCACCGAGGTCCTGGGGCAGCGCAAACTGCTGAAGTGGACCCTGGCCGGGTCCGCGCACGCCGCGGTGATGTGGGCGTTCTTCCTGCTGGCCACCGTCTACCTGGAGGCGGCGGTCGCGCTGCTGGCGGGCCTGGACGAGAAGATCCCTTGGCTGCAGACCTGGCCGCCGATCGGGTTCGTCCAGGACACCATCGCCCTGGCCTGCACCGCGGGCCTGATCGTGTTCACCTCGATCCGGATCAAGAACTCGCCCAAGCGGCTGGAGCGCAAGTCCCGGTTCAAGGGCTCGCACCTGTCCGGCGCCTGGATCACGCTGTTCATGATCTTCAACGTGATCTGGACGATGTTCTTCTACCGCGGCGCGGAGTGGGCCAACGGCAACCTCGACTACGGCAAGGGCGCCTACTTCTCCTGGACCGTCGGGCATCTGTTCGACGGGCTGAGCCACGACACGCTGGACGTCCTGGAGTCCATCGGCCTGCTCCTGCACATCGGCGTCGCGCTGGTGTTCCTGGTGTTCGTGGTGCACTCCAAGCACCTGCACATCTTCCTCGCCCCGCTGAACGTGATGTTCAAGCGCCGCCCCGACGGGCTCGGCCCCGCGCAGCCGATGATGTCCGGCGGCAAGCCGCTCGACTTCGAGGAGGCCGACCCCGACGAGGACGTCTTCGGCCGCGGCAAGATCGAGGACTTCACCTGGAAGGGCTTCCTGGACATGGCGACCTGCACCGAGTGCGGTCGCTGCCAGTCCCAGTGCCCCGCCTGGAACACCGGCAAGCCCCTGTCGCCCAAGATGGTGATCCTGGAGCTGCGCGACCACGCCCTCGCCAAGGCCCCCTACATCCAGGCCTCCGAGGAGGCCCGCGAGAAGTTCACCGACGAGCAGAAGCTCGCCATGCAGGTCGACAAGGAGCTCGTCGGCGAGGACGGCGTCATCCACCCCGACGTGCTGTGGTCGTGCACCAACTGCGGCGCGTGCGTCGAGCAGTGCCCGGTCGACATCGAGCACATCGACCACATCCTGGACATGCGCCGCTTCCAGGTCATGATCGAGTCCTCGTTCCCGTCCGAGGCCGGCGTCATGCTGAAGAATCTGGAGAACAAGGGCAACCCGTGGGGCATGTCCGAGATGAAGCGCCTCGAGTGGATCGAGGAGCTGGACTTCGAGGTCGACGTCGTCGACGACAAGGTCGCCGAGGACACCGAGTACCTGTTCTGGGTCGGCTGCGCCGGCGCCCTGGAGGACCGGGCCAAGAAGACCACCAAGGCCGTCGCCGAGCTGCTGCACATCGCGGGCGTCAAGTTCGCGGTGCTCGGCCCGATGGAGGCCTGCACCGGTGACCCGGCCCGCCGCCTGGGCATGGAGTTCGTCTTCCAGATGCTCGGCCAGCAGAACGTCGAGACGCTCAACGACGCGGGCGTGAAGAAGATCGTGGCGACCTGCCCGCACTGCTTCAACACCCTCGCCAACGAGTACCCGCAGATCGGCGGGAACTACGAGGTCGTCCACCACACCCAGCTGCTCGCGCACCTGGTCGAGGAGGGCAAGCTCACCCCGGTCGCCCCGATCGAGGAGAAGATCACCTACCACGACCCGTGCTTCCTGGGCCGCCACAACAAGGTCTACAAGCAGCCCCGCGACATCATGGCCACCGTCCCGGGCGTCCAGACGCAGGAGATGCACCGGCACAAGGACCGCGGGTTCTGCTGCGGCGCCGGCGGCGCCCGGATGTGGATGGAAGAGCGGATCGGCAAGCGCATCAACACCGAGCGCGTGGACGAGGCGCTGACCACCGACCCCGACACCGTCTCCACCGCGTGCCCGTTCTGCCTGGTCATGCTCGGCGACGCCATCAACGAGAAGAAGAACTCCGGCGACGCCAAGGAGTCCCTGGAGGTCGTCGACGTCTCCCAGCTCCTCATCCGCTCCATCAAGGGCGAAGGCACCGCCCAGGAGAAGGAGCCCGTGGCCGCCGAGTAACGTGTCGTGGCCGAGGCCCCGGACCCCGCTCCGGCGGGGGCCGGGGCCTCTCCCATGGTCAAGCGTTCCGTAGCCGATCATGGACGCGGCGGGAGGACTGATCCGCGGAACGGCTGGTAAGACCAGGGGATGGCCGTGCTCGTGTCCGCCCTGGCATTCCTGATGACGCTCGCCGGCGGGCTCGCGGCGATGCGGGTGCGCGACAAGCGGCATCTCGTCCTCGGCCTCGCCGGCGGTCTCATGCTCGGCGTCGTCGCGTTCGACCTGATCCCCGAGTCGCTGGAGCTGTCCCGGGACCGGCCGCTCGGCGTCCCCGCCCCGATGATCGGCTTCGCCGCCGGGTTCCTGCTGCTGCACGTCGTCGAGCAGGCCGTCGCTATCCACCGCGCCCATGAGGGCGAGTACGCCCCGCACGTCCACGCGCACGGCCACGGCCACCCGGACGGCGGCGCGGGCGGCGCCGGGCTGCTCGCCGCGTTCGCGCTCATCGGGCACAGCCTGGTGGACGGCCTCAGCATCGGACTCGGCTTCCAGTCCGGCACGCGGACCGGCGCGTTCGTCGCGCTCGCCGTCATCACCCACGACTTCGCGGACGGCTTCAACACCTTCACCGCGGCCTCCCTCGGCGGCCGGGACCGCCGTCCCGCGCTGGCCCTGCTGGTCGCCGACGCCGCCGCGCCCGTCGCCGGGGCCGCGCTAACCCGGCTTGGAACGGTCCCGGAGGGCGTCCTCGGCCCCTACCTCGGGCTGTTCGCCGGCGTCCTGCTGTACCTGTCCGCCGCCGAGATCCTGCCGGAGGCGCACAGCGGCCACCCGCGCGTGATGACGCTGTGCGCCACCGGCCTCGGCCTCGCCGTGGTCGTCTTCAGCGTCGGCCTCGCGGGCTGAACGGAACTCCGCGCGGTCGGGACAGTCCAGAAAGCCGTGAAACGGTCCAGAACGCTCCGGAAAAGGCAGGGGGCCGTCCGGTGGTTCCGGACGGCCCCCTGACGCCTTCAGGAACGCTGGAACGTTCCCTAGGGGACGGGACGACGCATCGTCAGCCCGTCATGGACTGCTCGTAGCCCGGGTTCGCCTTCAACCACGCGTCCACCGCCTGGTCCGGCTTGCCCTTGTACTGGTTCTGCATCAGGTCCTCGAGGGTCCCGAGCTGCTTGTCGTCCATCTTGAACTTCTTGAGCCAGGCCGACACCTGCGGCTCGTCCTTGGAGAAGCCCTTGCGCGCGATGGTGTTGATGCCGTCCGGCTTGCCCATCGCGCCCTTCGGGTCCTGCAGGTCCCGGATCGGGAACTTCGAGTACGCCCAGTGCGGGCGCCACAGCGTGACGACGATGTCCTTGTGGGCGCTGATCGCCTTCTGCAGCTCGGTCAGCATCGCCGCCGTCGACGACGTGGTGACCGTGTACTCCTTGTCCAGGCCGTACGCCGGGAGCATCTTCTCCTGCGACACCCGGTACAGCCCCGAACTCTTCTCGATGCCGATGATCTTGCCGCCGTACTGGGAGCCCTTGCCCTTCAGGTCGGTCAGCGAGTGCAGCGGCGAGTAGTCCGGCACGGCGATCGTCAGCGGCGCCGACGGGTACCAGATGCCGACCTTCTCCAGCTTGTCGCCGTACTGCTTCCAGTAGTCCTCGTGCGTGTTCGGCAGCCACGAGTCGATGTACAGGTCGACGTCGCCCTTCGACATGCCCGCGTACAGCGGGCCGGTGTCGAGCTCCTTCACCGTGACCTTGTAGCCCTTGTCGGTCAGCATCTTCTTCCACAGCGCGGTGGCGGCCTCGCCCTCCGCCCAGCCGGAGACCGACCCGATGGTGATGTCCTTGCTGTTCTTCTTGTCGTCCGAGCCGTTACAGGCACTCGCGGTCGCGCCGAGCGCCAGCGCCATCGCCGCCGCGGCCAGGACCTTGAACTTAGGACGCAATGCCCTTCCTTTCGTCGCCTTGCAGGGGGTGGGAAAGATCGTGCGCGGGTCAGCGCAGGGCGTCCGCGGTGGCGGCGGCCCGCTCCGGGGCCTCGGCGGCCCCGCCGGCCCGGCCCCGCGCGAACAGCGAGCGCAGCAGGCTCGGGCCCTCGCCCAGCGCCCCGGTAAGGCGGTCCAGGTAGATCGCCAGGACGACGACGCCGAGGCCGCCCTCGAAGCCCTTGGAGATGTCCACCCGCTGGATGCCCTCCAGCACCTCGCTGCCGAGCCCGCCCGCGCCGACCATGCCCGCGATGACCACCATCGACAGCGCCAGCATGATCAGCTGGTTCACCCCCGCCATGATCGACGGCATCGCCAGCGGGATCTGGATCCGGGTCAGCACCCGCATCGGCGGCGTGCCGAACGCCTCGCCCGCCTCGACCATCTCCGGGTCCACGCCGCGGATGCCGAGCTCCGTCAGCCGCACCCCGGGCGGCAGCGAGAAGATCACGGTCGCCACGACGCCCGGGACGGCGCCGATGCTGAAGAAGAAGATCGCCGGGATCAGGTACACGAACGCCGGCATCGTCTGCATGAAGTCCAGCACCGGCCGGACGATCCGGCTCACCACGTCGTTGCGGCCCGCGGCGATGCCGATCGGGATCGAGATCACCACCGCGATCACCGCCGCCACGATCACCTGCGCCAGCGTCTCCATGGCCGGATCCCACAGCTCCATGCTGTCGATCAGCCCGAAGCCCACCAGCGTGAAGACGCCGAGCCGCCAGCCGCTCACCGCCAGGGCGATCAGCGCCAGCACCACCGTCAGCCCGAGCGGCGGCAGCAGGTTCAGCAGGTCGGTCAGCTCGCCGACCGCCCAGTCGATGGCCGACCCGATGCCGTCGAACAGCCAGCCCAGGTTGTCGGTGCACCAGGTGACCAGGCTGTCGAACCAGTCGCCGACGTGCACCCGGGGGAGCTCGCTCGCGAGCACGTCAGTCGTCAACGGAACCCTCCTTCGTCAGCGCGAGCGCCGGCTCCGCCGCGTCCTCGCCGCCCGTATCGACGACATCGTCCACGTGCGTGCTGATCGCGCCGAGCGCCGCCAGCAGCGTCACCCGCGGGATCACCCCGAGCAGCGTCCCCGCCTCGTCCGCCACCGGCACCGGCAGGTCGCTCTCCGCGCACCGCTGGAACAGGTCGGCGACCGGCGTGTCCGGCGGCACCGGCTCCAGGTCCTCCGGGTCGATCAGGCCGTCGAGCTTCTGCACGTTCTCCTGGACCGCGTCCGCGATCACCGCGGCCTTCACCTTGCCGACCAGCTTGCGGTCCCGGCCGACGACGAACGCCGCGTCGGTCTGGTGCTCGCGCATCGTCCGCAGCGCCGTCCGCGGCCCCGTCGACGCCGGCACCGTCACCAGCGGCTGCTCCATCACCGACGACGCCGTCAGAACCCGCGTCCGGTCGACGTCCGCGACGAACTGGGCGACATAGTCGTTCGCCGGGTCCGTCAGGATCTCCTCGGCCGTGCCGATCTGCACGATCCGGCCCTCCCGCATCACCGCGATCCGGTCGCCGATGCGCATGGCCTCGTTCAGGTCGTGCGTGATGAACACGATCGTCTTGCCGAACCGGCCCTGCAGATCCAGCAGCAGGTCCTGCACCTCGCGGCGGATCAGCGGGTCCAGCGCGCTGAACGCCTCGTCCATCAGGATGATGTCGGTGCCCGCCGCCAGCGCGCGCGCCAGCCCGACCCGCTGCTGCATGCCGCCGGACAGCTGGCCGGGGAGCTTGTCCTCCCAGCCCGCCAGCCCGACCAGCCCCAGGAACTCCCGCGCCTTTCCCTCTCGTTCCTCCTTGGCGACACCGCGGACCTCAAGCCCGTACGCCGCGTTCGCCAGGACGGACCGATGGGGGAAGAGCGCGAAGTGCTGGAAGACCATGCTGATCTTGTCCTGCCGGAGCGTTCGCAGCGCCTTCGGCGACAGCTTCGCGATATCCTGGCCATCGATCTCGACGGTCCCGGAGGTGGCCTCCAGAAGCCCGTTCAGCATCCGGATCAACGTGGACTTACCGGACCCCGACAGGCCCATCACCACGAAGATCTCGCCCTGCTCGACCTCGAACGTGGCGTCCACGACGGCGGGAGTGACGCCCAGCGAGCGGACGTCCTGCAGATCCGCTCCCGCCTTCAGTTTTCGTTGCGCCTCGGCCGCCTTCCGGCCGAACAGCTTCGTGACGCTTTCCGCGCGGAGTATGGACACGATCTCCTTCCGTGTTCCCACACCCGGAGGCGGCGCGGAAACGGGTAGCCCTCATCCGTCCGGCACCCGTCGACGACCTCGATGCAAAAAGGCTGTCAACCAAGTGCCAAGGCTGTGCGTCGCTCGAAACTACCCGTCCCGAGAAGATGTTTCATCTTCGGGTGATCTGTGTCACGTGCCCGCCGTCACACCTCGGTGCGGTGAAAGTTCAGATACGACCGCGACGGCGTGGGCCCCCGCTGGTCCTGATACCGCGACCCGTACCGCTCCGACCCGTACGGGTACTCCGCCGGCGAACTCGTCCTGAACAGGCACATCTGCCCGATCTTCATCCCCGGCCACAGCTTGATCGGCAGCGTCGCCACGTTCGACAGCTCCAGCGTCACGTGCCCGCTGAACCCCGGGTCGATCCACCCCGCCGTCGAGTGCGTCAGCAGCCCCAGCCGCCCCAGACTCGACTTCCCCTCCAGCCGCGCCGCCAGGTCGTCGGGCAGCCCGAACACCTCGTACGTCGAGGCCAGCACGAACTCCCCGGGATGCAGCACGAACGCCTCCTCGGCGTCCACCTCCACCAGCCGCGTCAGATCCGGCTGCTCCACAGCCGGGTCGATGTGCGGGTACCGGTGGTTCTCGAACACCCGGAAGTACCGGTCCAGCCGCACGTCGACGCTGGACGGCTGGACCATGCCCGGCTCGTACGGGTCGATCTTCACCCGCCCGGACTCGAGCTCGGACCTGATGTCGCGATCGGAGAGCAGCACCCCGAAAAGCTATCCCACCCGCATCCCCCACCACGCCGCACCCGACTTTCCGGTACGATGTCCAAGCGCGGGCGGCCCCGACCACCCGCCACGCGGGTGTAGTTCAATGGTAGAACTTCAGCTTCCCAAGCTGACAGCGCGGGTTCGATTCCCGTCACCCGCTCCAGTGTTTCCCCAGGTCACAGCCTCGTTAGAGCCTTGGTGATCTTGTCTCAAGATCGCATGTCAATCAGATGTCAATGAGACTCGGTTTGATCATGTGACATCCCGTGCCACGCAGGCGCCCGGAACGAACCTCTCGAAGCCCTCGAAGTGGACATCCCGCTCCGCCGGGCACGCAGCTCCCCCCGGTGGGTCGACGACAGCCGTACTCAGGCGCTAGCCACACCCCTTTGTCGCGGGGTAGGCCGCGGGGCCGGCTCGACGAGTTCTGCGGGGCGGTCAGGCCGGAAAGGCAGCCTCCCCCAACCCCGCCGCCCTCGGTGCATCTAGATCGATCGGATGTGAGCTCCCAGCCTCGTGATCGCTTCCTGCGCCGACAGCAACGCCTTGCTGGATGGGGTGGGGCTCTACCGCAGGGACTGATTTGCCCAGCTCAATGGGGCTCTACAGGAGAGTTGCACCCGGGTGGGTCTTGTTGGGGCGTCCGGCTATCCCAGACGGCTCAGCAGTCGGGCCTCGGCCGCTTGGGCTTCGCGTGCTGTCTTGGCCCACACGTCGAGGGTGCAGGTGGGTCTCTGCTGTGCAGGGAATAGTCGGCCCATCGTGGTCGACAGGAAGACGCGAAAGCCTTCGTCCTCCCACCACCATTGCGTCAGCCCCGTTCCTTCTTCCAAGAGCGGGAGCCCGCGGGCGCGCTCCCGGAGTCGCTCGGCATCGGACAGGCTGATCGCCTCGGACCGTTTCCAGGCCCAGCTTGCCGATTCCTCGTGCAATGCGGCGTCCTCGATCAGCGCATCGGGATGGGCGAACACCTTGACCACGTCCTCGGGCGTCCAGCCTGGGCCGGTTACCGTGTACGCGACGGCCCCATCCGCCCTGAGCAGGATTGACCAGGGGATCGCCGTGCTGTGTTCGACCAGGTCGATCCACGGCTCGTCCCTGGCCCCACCGAAGTCGGGCCGAGGCTCGAAGACCATGCGTTCGCGGAAATGCACGGCCGGGTTGTAGAAGGCCAGCCCGCCGTAACGCTGCTGGGCCTCGCGCAGCAGGCGCAGCGCCCGGTCGTCACCGGCCTCGTGATGCTCCCGCAGTTGGGAACGGAGAATCTCGTTCCCAGGATCAGCCGAGACGTCGAACGGCTGATGGGTGGCATAAGAGTTGAGGAAGCGCCGCGCACGGGGAGTCAGCCGACCCGGGTCATCGAGTATGTGCCGTATCGACTCATCCTGACACGATCAGGTGCGGCTCTGGAGCGACTCTAGCGGGCCCCGCTCGCCTGATAGGAGCCTCATTCCCAGCTCAGCGCTCCCTGCAAGAGACCCGCACTTCCCCTGAACGAGATGCGAGGTCCGCTGCTGTGATGCGTGCCGCTTAGGCTCCCGGGGCGGGCCCTTGGGTCAGCTTGGCGACCGCCTGCTGACGTGAGAGCAGCTCGATCGACCGGCGTGGAGGCTTCCAGGGGCCGTCGGCTTCGATCAGGTGCGTCGGGCCGTAGGCCCAAGGACCGGAGATGAGTGCGGTCAGGTTCGGTTTCCGCTGGGCCTGAAGGGTGTGGTGGACGACATCGGCGTCTTGGCGGGGTGTCGCGAACCAGGCCAGAGTCGGAGCCTGGTCGGGCTTTGCGCCTGCGCTACCGATCGGCACCGGATCGGTCCTGGACTCGATGTGTTCGATGGCGTCCTCGAGTGCTTCGGCCGAGTAGATACGGGATTCGAGAGCCTCCTCGAGGTCACGTGCGGCCGCACCGCCGAAGAGGCGGTAGAGGTCCGCGTATTCGATGACGACTTGCGCAACGCCGGCAGGGCACGCGATCGCCTCGACGAACGCGGCTCGCTCGAAGCCTTCGGCCCCCGGGCCGACCAGGCCTGCTCCTTGCGGAGCACCGAAGAGCTTGATCAGAAGATCATTCGTCTTTGTCGTCTGTGGCCTGTGGACGGCACGATGCTGAAGGAGGGCGCGGAAGCGGCTCTGAGACGTTCGTGATGACAGTCCGTTTGGAATGGATGGTCTTCTGGCGGGGATCAGCCGCGGTCGGCGGTGCTTCGCGAGGTCCCGGTCGGCCAGGCGGTCACCCTGACTGCCGGTCGGCGTGGAATCGTTCGTCATGCTCGCTCCCGGTCGGTTGTTGGCGCTGACAGGGCAGATGAAACCGGATAACCGCAGGTCACGGGCATGAGCAAAACTCGTCGTGGTCGCAATTGACCAGCGCGGACGGAGGCTCTTCAGGGGGCTGGACGCTTGGAGTCCAAGCGAGGATGGGCCCTGGCGCCTGCATGGAGCGGCGTGGCGACTTCTGCTCGTTGACGCGAAACACTCACCCGCCAGGTCATGTCACTCTTACGCTTCGAGTCGCTACTCTCTGCGATCGGAGGTGATCGAGTGAGCTCTGAGGTGGAGCAGCAAGCGACACGGTTGTTGAAAGGCGTCGTACCGGACGAACTACTCGCCTCGTACACACGCTTGCTCGCGGAGGGGTCCTGCCCGCGCGACGAGGCGCCGGATCTGCTCGGCGGAATCGGGCAGGTCGAGGCGCTGACGAGATCGGGGATGGCGCACGTCAGTTCGTCCGGGCCGGCCTTGCCGCAGCGGCTTGTGCCCGTCCCGCCCGACCTTGCGCTGCAAGGCACGCTCGCGGAACTGACGCGCCGGCTGGTGGCCGATCAGGAGCGTCTGCTGGACGGGCAGCGTCGCATGGCCGAGACGCACCCGTGGACGAGTTCGGCGGTCACCGAGTCCGCAGACCGTCTCGTCCGGATCATCACGGACCGGGAAGAGATCAGCACAGTCTCCCGAGCCCTGATCAGCGCGGCCCGGCACGACTGGATGACTTTGGACAACCAGTCCGTCGAGCGGCCGATGGACGAGCTGACCGCGGTGCCGCCTCCGCCGTCCTTTGACGGCCACGTTCGGTGCCGGGCGATCTACGAGAGCGGTTGCGCGGAGCATCCCGTCGGCCTCAAGACGATTGAGATCGCTGTCGAGGCAGGGGAGGAGGCTCGACTGCTACCGCGAATCGGCATGAAGATGAAGCTCGCCGACGAGTCGATCGCGATGCTGCCGCTGACCCCGACCGGGATGTCCGGCGCGCTGCTGATCCGCTCCTCGGTCATCGCCGGAGCGCTGCGCGAGTACTTCGAGATGCTGTGGGAACGCGCGGTCCCGCTCGGGGCCGCCAGCGCCGAGAGCCCGCTGAGCGACAAGGAGCAAAAGGTCCTCAGCCTGCTCGTCGAAGGCGTCCCGGACGCCATCATCGCCAGGCGGACGGGAATGGGACTGTCCACGGTGCGGCGGCACTCGGCGACCATCCGCGCGAAACTCGGCCACAACAACCACCACTTCGCCGCTGGAGTCGCCGCCGTCCGCCGCGGCTGGATCAAGTGACCCCCATAAACCCTGGAAAGGTCGCCATGCCCGGCTACCGGGACTTCGTGCCCCGACAAGGCTTCCAACCGACCCTGGCGCTGTCTCCGGACGCGCGCACGGTGGCCTATGCCGGCAATGCCGGTGGGCACTTCGATCTGTGGACCGTCGCGGTCGGCGGCGGCGAGCCTCGGCAGCTGACTCGGTTGGTCGATCAGGCCGTCCGGCGGATCGCGTGGGCGCCGGACGGCAAGAGCCTGGTGTTCGCCGCCGACCGTGAGGGCGATGAGCAGTACCGGCTGTACCGCATCGGGTTGGACGACGAAGGCCCCATCGAGATCAGTTCGGGACGCGATTGCCAGCGCGTTCTGGCGACCTCGCCGTTCGACGCCGCTGGCCGTTTTCTGGTCTACGCCGCCAATGACCGTGACGCCACCGTCCAGGACGTCCTGATCCGGGACCTGGCCGAGGAGTCTGAGCGGCGTATCCAGCCGCCGGCGGGAGTGGTGTTCGAGCCGGTCGGGATCTCGCCGGACGGGCGGTGGCTGCTGGCCGGGGGTTTTCGTTCCAACAGTCAGGTGGACGCCTACCTGATCGACCTCCAGGACGCGGCGGCCGAACCGGTGTGCGTCACTACCGAGCATGGGGACGGGTTCTTCGAGCCCGCCGTGTGGGCAGCAGACTCGTCCGGCTTCTACCTGCGCACGGACTTGTGGGGCGAGTACACCTCGGCTGCCTTCTACCGTCTCACCACCCGAGAGCTAGAAACGGTCACCCGTCACGATTGGGACGTCGAGCACATCGACGTCGCCGGCGACACGCTCGTGTGGTCGGTCAACGAGGACGGCCGGTCCGTCCTTCATGCTCGTCAGGGCCGGGACGTGCTGCAACTTCCTTCTATGCCACCGGGCGTGATCGCAGCTCTAGCGATCGCCCCCGCAGCCGAGCCGATCGTCGTCCTCTTCGATACCGCCACCCGGCCTGCCGAAATTGCAGCCCTGGATCCGGCAGAGGAATTTCGGTACCTCACCGACGCCCGCCCGCCCGCGCTTAGGGTTTTCGAACCGGTTGAGCCGGAGCCTGTCGTCTATCCGGCATCGGCGGGACGAAGCGTGCACGCTCTTGTGTACCGGCCGACGTCTCCGGGCCCTCACCCGGTTCTGCTGTCGATTCACGGCGGCCCCGAAGCACAAGAGCGACCCATGTATCTGCGCTCGGGCCTGTACCAGCACCTGGTGAGCCGAGGCATCGCTGTCTTTGCACCCAACATCGCTGGGTCCACCGGATACGGGAAAGCGCACCAGAAGCTCATCTACCGCGACTGGGGCGGCCCCGACCTCGACGACCTCGCCCACGCCGCCCGCTACTTGCAAGCCGACCCTGGAATCGACGGTGACCGCATCGCCGTGATGGGTGGCTCCTATGGCGGCTTCGCAGCACTCTCGTGCCTGGCGAGGCTGCCGCACAACTGGGCCGCCGGGGTCTCGCTGTGCGGACCGACCAATCTTGTCACTCTTGCTCGCGCGTGCCCCCCGACCTGGAAGAACTTCGTTGCCACCGTCCTCGGTGACCCCGAAACCCACGCCGAGTACCTGACACGGCGCTCACCGATCACCTACGCCGACTCCATCACAGCACCGGTGTTCGTCCTGCAAGGCGCACGCGATCCCCGGGTCCCTCGTTCAGAAGCCGACCGATTCGTTGCCCGCCTGCGCGAGCACGGCGTCGATGTCCGCTACGACGTCTTCGAAGACGAAGGCCACGGCTTCACTAACCGTGAGAACGAACTACGAGCCTACGAAGAGATCGCGCAGTTTCTCTGCAGCCACCTCTTGTAGATAACCACCTGTCACCACGCCAATTTCCCCACTGTTTCTCGTCAAGAGCAAGGAAAGGAAGCGGTGTATATATAGCTCCGCCGGCTACCGTTCTGCAGTGCTCAAACTCCTGTCGCCCTTGGCTTTGTTCAAGGATCCGGATATAGCGCCGCTGTTCATCGCGCGCCTCGTCTCCAGCGCCGGTGTCGGGTTCGGCGAACTGGCTCTGGCCTGGGGAGTCTTGGGCCTCGGATACGGCCCCGGCGGGCTCTCCCTCGTCCTTGCCTGCAACTCGCTTCCTGCACTGCTCATCATCTTCACCGGCGTCGCCGGGGACCGCTTCCGGCGCCACCACATCCTCGTCGCCGCCGAGGCCATCACCTGTGTTGCATGGTTGGCTCTCGGTATCTGCATCCTGACCAAGCAAGCACCGCTTCCGCTGCTCTGCACGCTGGGATTCCTGTCGGGCATCGCCACAGCGATGTTCCTGCCGACGATCCGGGGAATTGTCGCCGACCTGGTGGCCGGCGACGGGCGGCTCGGCGGCAACGCGATCATCAACCAGACCGAATCGATCGGCCTGCTCATCGGTCTCGCTTCATCCGGGATGGTCGTTACCGCCCTCGGCCCTGGGTGGGCGGCGTCCACGCGAGGAATCCTGTGCGCGGTCAGCGCGCTGCTCCTGGGCCGCCTCCGCACACCGCGCTGGCAGCAAGCCCGCCGCGGCGTCCTGCGTGACCTGCGCATCGGCTGGCACGAATTCACTGCGCACCGCTGGGTCTGGATCATGACGCTGCAGTACACCGTCGTGATCATCGCGATGGTCTGCTACGACTCGATCGCCGGTCCGGTCTACATGGCCCATGGCCATGGCGGCGCGCGAGCGTGGGGCATCGTCTCCGCCTGCGAGTACACCGGTGCCCTGGTCGGTGCCTTCATCGGCGCCCGCTGGAAACCGTCGCGGCTTATCCTCACCGCCGCGGCACTTCCCGCCGCCGGGGCGATCCCCATGCTCCTCATGGGCGTCGAGACCCCGTGGATTCTTCTGGCGGGCGCCGCCGTGCTCCCCGGAGCGTGCGAAGCGATCTACTACGTGCTCTGGACGACTGCGCTCCAGGACACCTTCGCCCCCGACGTCCTCGTCCGCGTGAACAGCTGGAACATCATCGCCAGCTACGCCTTGATGCCCGTCACCCTCCTGACCGCCGGCCCCTTGGTCGAGCGCCTCGGCCCCCAGCCCACCGTCCTCTGCGCGAGCGTGATCACCGTCCTCGCAACCGGCTGCTCCCTCCTGATCCTGCACCTCCAGGCCGTCTCGTCCTCTACACGTGCGGCTCTGCCCCTGTCAGCTCCGGCGTACGTCGATTCACCGCCCCACGGTGATTGACGCCGGCGCAAGCGACGGCGGAGCGCCACGCCGAGCGTGAGAGTGGCGCCAGCCCGTCACCTCCTGCAGTATGGAGCGCAAACGACCTCACACGTTTCTAGGTCGTCCCTTGTCATCCACAGAGAGGAAGTCTGCATGGCCCCTGTGACAACGAACCGGAGGACCTCATGGTCGATCACGAGACCCCCACGAACGAGCGCACGGAACTTCTCGCGGGCGAGCTGCATGAACGCGCTCGCGCGCTCAACAACCTGACCCAAGGGCCGCCCGGTCTGACGAGACCTGAGACCGCCTACAGGATCCTCGGCGACCTGGCCAAGACCGCGTTCCGACTCGTCGGGACGGCCGAGCAGCTGGACGCCTTCCTCAACCGAGAACTCGACGCCGGACGGCTCCTGCACTATCGCGGCGACGACCCGGTCCCGACCGTCCTGATAGCGCACGATGCGCTCGCCAAGGCCGGCGAGCAGTCCATGAACCTCGGCGAGTCCTTCCGCCAGGCCCAGGCTGCGCTCTCCGGCATCCACGGGCCCGAGACCGAGCCGGGAGCACTGCAGCACACCCACGACGAGAGCCAGACGTTGCCTGACGAGCAGGCCGAGGGTGTCGCGTCCGACATCCGGCCGGCGGCCAGAGACTTCCCGCACGGCATCGGCGACGTGTTGTCCGGCCCGCCCGCGGCCCCATCCTCGCCGGATCCTCGTCCGCACCCCAAGCCACCGCATCCACGTCGGGAGCTGTAACCCGCGTAACTGCAAGGCCATGTCGGCGCATCAAGCTGGCCCCTGCTCCTGGCGGCTGCCCTGACGCGCGGACCTCCCCCAGCGAACGGAAGGCGAGTCGTTCGAGGGTGTCGAAGGCGACGCCCTCGGACGCTCCCCTCGCCGGGTCGGCGAGGGGAGACAGGTCCGCACCGGCCTCTGCTCGCGCAGGGCAAGAAATGGACTTCCTAAGGATGTCTCTGCTGACCAAGCGCGGTCAGCAGCGAGGTAGACGGATCGGGCGCGATCCGGAGTGAAGGAGCTGATGACACAAGACCGAACGAACCGGACACCGAAAACGGCGACACGACGCAACCGAAGGACGCTGCACAGCCCTCGACGAAACCGGGCGTTGTTCATCGCGCTATCGGATGAGGAGTACGCCTCGCTGGCGAAAGCCGCCGCGAACGAGAAGCTGGCGGCGGGCGCATGGGCGGCGATGACGCTTCTGGCCGCGGCGGAGGGGAAGAGGCGCGCGGATTCACATGAACTGCGGGAAGTGCTGCAGGAGGTGCTGCACGCACGCGCACAGGCACAGCGGATCGGGGTCAACCTCAACCAGGCGGTCGCCGCCTGGAACTCAGGGGAACTGTCTCCGACGCTGTGCTGGTATGCCCGGGCCGCGGCGCAGACGGTCCGCAAGCTCGATGATCTGGCCGACGAGCTGAGGAGCCGGCTGCCATGACGACACCGGCGTCGCTACCAGCGGCGAGTCCTACCAGGTGATCGGGAAGGTACTGCGCGGCGTCCGGGTCCAGGGGCTGCTCCGCTACCTCTATGGCCCGGGCGCCAACGGCGAGCATCGCGACCCGCACATCGTCGCCGGCTTCGATGACCCGACCGATCTAGAACCACCGACGGGACCTGACGGCCGCGACTTTCGCCGCCTGGACGGCCTACTGACCCAACCGCTCGCGCTGCTCGGTGAGCGCAACTACCGCAAGCCCGTCTGGCACTGCGCCGTCCGAGCCGCCCCCGAGGACCCGATCCTGACCGATGCCCAGTGGGCGCAGGTCGCGACCGAGATCATGCACCGGACGGGCCTCGCCCCCGATGGGGATCTCGAGGCCGTCCGCTGGATCGCCGTTCGCCACGCCGACGACCATGTCCACATCGTCGCGACGCTTGCCCGCTCGGACGGCATCCGTCCGGAGGTGTGGAACGACGGGTACCGGGTCCGGGACGCCTGCCGGGCGGTGGAGCAGCGCTACGGCCTGCGGTCGACGGCCCCGGCGGACCGGACGGCCGCCCGCCGTCCCAAGCGCGGCGAGACCGAGAAGGCCGTCCGCCGCGGCCAGGCGGTGCCGTCCCGTACGCTCCTGCACCGCACCGTCCAGACGGCCGCAGCCGGAGCCCGCAGCGAAGAAGAGTTCTTCGACCGCCTCACAACCGAGGGCGTCCTGGTCCGGCGGCGGTACAGCCAGCGGACGACCGGCCAGGTCACCGGGTACGCGGTAGCCCTGGCCGGCGACGTCAACGCCGAAGGCCAGCCGGTCTGGTACGGCGGCGGCAAACTCGCCGCCGACCTCACCTTGCCCCGGCTCCGCCGCCGCTGGACAAACGCGGACGGCTCTGTCCGCGCGCCGTCCGCTGCCGGTCCGCTGGACGGACGGCACCTGTCCGCGCGGACAAAACGCGTCCTGCTACGGACAACCGTCCGCCGCGCCGCGGACAAGTCCAGGACGACCGCCGAGTTCATGCGGCGGCTCCAAGACGACGGCCTCTGGGTGAAGCCCCGATACAGCCGGCTCGATCCCGGCCAGATCACCGGCTACGCCGTCGCGTTCCCCACCGAGCACCACAGCGACGAGCCAGCCTGGATCCCCGGCAGCCGCCTCGCCGCCGGCCTCTCGCTGTCCCGCCTCCAGCAGCGCTGGTCAACAGGCACCGCTCACCCCGAGCCGCCCCTCGAGCACGACGACCTGACGCAGGAAGAGCGGCAAGCCATATACGACGATGCAGCCCGCGCCGCCGCCCATGCCACCGCGGAGATCCGCCGGCATCTGGCCACCAACCCGTACGCGGCGCAAGACGCCTGCTGGGCGGCGTCCGATGCCCTTCACGCCGCCGCCCAGGCCACCGGCAACCATCACCTGCGCCGCGCAGCCGACGCCTACGACCGCGCAGCCCGCGCGCCCTACGGGCGCATCCCGCGGCCGACGCCTGCCGGTGACGCCCTGCGCACCACGGCGCGGCTTCTCGCGATCACAGGCTCGCTCAGAAACCGGACGGCAGTGACCAGCATGATGCTCGTCGCGAACCTCATCGCCTTGCTCGACACCATCGCCGAGCTCCGCTGGCTCCAGCAGCGCCAAGCCCAGGCCGACGCCGCCCGGAGAGCAGCCGTTCACGTCCGCGAAGCGAGATCCGCCGCGGGCACCCCCATGCCCCGACAGAGCGAACCGACGGCCACGCCCTCGCAGGTGAGCCTGGCCATGGCCGGCTTCCCAATGCCGTGGGCTCCAATGACCCCCGCCGCCAGACCAGCACAAACGGGGCCCGTTCGCCCCGTCCGGAACAGAAAGGGGCTCTGAACGAGAGTGAGGCCTGACGAAGGGATTGCGAGCCAGAGGGCCGGTGCGGCGAGGTCAGCGATCTGGCCGGTCGCGCGGTCGCGGTATCGGTGCGTCCGCTGGCGCACCGTGAACCGGCTCGGCACCCGCCGATGTGGGGCGCCCCTACCTCAGGAGAGGGGAGTGGTGAGGTAGGGGCGCCCGGATCAGGGATTGCTTCCCGATCTGGTCAGCACCGGGAATTGAAGGATTCCCGGCGCCCGTGGGTGATCAGTTCTGGAAGCGCCACCTCTCGTAGCCGTTGCTCTTGCTGCAGACGGAGGTGTAGACGGCGCCCTTGTTGCCGTCGAGGCACCGGCCGGTGGCGGCGTCCTTCAGCATCCAGGTGCTGCTGAGGGGAGTGCGGCTTCGCCACCAGGACTGGTAGGCGCCGCCGTTGCAGGCTCGGGCGTAGACCTGGCCGGCGGCGTTGCTGTCGAGGCAGACGTTGTGGTCGTCGTGCAGGCGGATGGTTCCGTCCTTGTCGGGCATGTCCCACCGCTGCGCGGACTTCGGACCGCAGCTGCCTTCGAGGGTCACGGAGGCGCCGTTCACGTGCAGGCAGGTGTTGTCCTGTACGTGGATGATTTGCACGAATCCCTCTTCGGCGACGGCGTGCGGGGCGGCCAGGCCGGACACTGAAGCGGCGGCGACGCCGCACGCGAACAGCGCGATGCTGCGTTTCATGATCGTGTGCTCCATTCCAGTTCTCTCGCGGTTGTGATGACGGGCTCCGTCGGTCGACTGTGGATCGCATTGCGTCTCGATCCGTCGGACCACGGGCGGCAAGAACTCCGTCCTTGCGTCGCCCACTGGCCCTTCGACTTTCTCGGCCCGACTGAAACTCTGCGGCCTTGGCGATAGATTCACCAGTGTTTGCCTGTTGCGCGGCTCCCACGCAAAAGGAAAAGCGACCAAATGGACGAAACGACGGGTGAATCGACCGACTTTGGGTCGATTCTGCGCGAAATGCGCCAACGGCGCGGTATGACGCTTACGCAGCTAAGCAAAGAGGTGCATTACAGCATCGGTCACCTCAGCAGGGTCGAACGAGGCAAAGCCTCTCCGACGCCGAAGATCGCCGAAGCGTGTGATCGCATCTTGAAGGCCGATGGGCAGCTTGCCGCTCTGGTTCCCGCTGATCCGCAAGAGCTGGGCTGTCCCTATCCAGGCCTGGCTCCATTCGGTCGGCGGGACGCGGATCTGTTCTTCGGCCGCGACAGGGCGGTTGCCGATCTGGTGACGGAGTTGGCCGACCGTACCGGGCGAGGTGGCCCGCTGCTGGTAACCGGGCGGTCAGGCGCGGGCAAGTCGTCGGTGCTGCGGGCGGGACTGGTACCCGCTCTTGCACGGGGCGCGCTCCCGGCGCCTCGTTCCAGGGACTGGCCGGTGGAGATCTGCACGCCGGGCGCGGACCCGCTGGGCGTGCTAACCGCCCTGCTCAACCGCCATACCGGAGCAGCACAAGAGGCGATCGTCGAGGCCTTGCGCCGCCCACCGGCCTCGGTCCCACCACCACGGGGGAACGCACTCCAGCCGGGCGACGCAGCGGTGCCGGGCCCAGAACTGGTGGTGATCGTCGACCAGTTCGAGGAGGTGTTCGCGCTTTGCTCGAACGAAGAGGACCGCGCGATCTTCATCGCAGCGCTGTGCGCGATGGCCGGTCCGGCTCCAGTGGACGGGCTGCCGCGAGCGCTGGTCGTTCTGGGAATGCGAGCCGACTTCTATCCGCGTTGTCTGTCCTACGCCGGGCTCACCGACGCGCTGAAACACGGACACTACGTACTGCGCGACATGTCGGTGACCGAACTGGAGAAGGCGATCACAGGCCCGGCGGATGCCATGGAGCTGTCTCTGGAGCCTGGCCTGGTAAAGGTGCTCTTCCGAGATTTGGGCGTCACGGCCTGGCATGAGTCCCGGCCGGATGAGCCGGTGCCGGCTTCGCTGCCGATGCTCGCCCACGCGTTGCGCGTGACCTGGCAGCAGCGCAACGATCAGAAGCTCACCCTGACCGGCTACCAGGCCTCCGGTGGCATCAGCGCAGCGATCAAGACCAGCGCCGATAAGGTCTACGCCAGCCTCGACGAGCAGCTTCAAAGCACCGTCCGTCGTCTGTTCCCGCAGTTGGTCGCGATCGGCCCGGGGCCGCAGGAGACGCGGCGCAGGGTGCCCCTGGACCGGCTCGTAGAGTACGTCCCCTCTCGAGAGACCGCGCTGGAGGTGATCGAGAGGTTCACCGCCGCGCGCCTGCTCACAGTGGATGGCGCCACAGTCGAGATCACCCATGAGGCCCTCTTGCACGAGTGGACTCAACTGCGCAACTGGATCGACACCGACCGAGAACGTTTGAAGTTTGATCAGCTCGTCGGAGAAGCCGCGAGCACATGGGAGCGAGAGGGACACGATCCAGGGCTGCTGCTGCGCGGGGAACGGCTGAACAAGGCGCTAGCGGCCGCCGCGACCGCACCCGCTGAGGGCATCGACGCACCCAGCAGCGGGCGCGACAGCCTGCAACGCCGGTTTCTAGCCGAGTCAGCCCGGAAGAGAGATGAGGAGGAAGGGCTTCAACGCGCACATGAGCACCGAAAACGGCGCTTGATCTGGATGCTGGCGATCACGGTGCCGGTCATCCTGGTGGTATCGGGCTATCTCATCTTGCTACTCCGGGACCGCGCCGCGATGAGACAACTCAGTGAGGCGACCGACCTGGCGGTCCGCGCCAACGCCGACTCTTTCGACCGGCCCGACAAGGCTTGGAAGGAGGCCGTGAGCGCGTACCGCAAGCGCGACACGGCGGCCACACGAAGCGCGCTGCTGAGCACCCAAGCCCAACCGCTGGTGGCCAGGTGGCAGGCCGGTTACGCCCAGGCCGCCGGCGTCAGTTTCAGCCCGGACGGCTCGCTCGCGGCGACCGGCGATCTGGATGGCACGCTTCGGCTGTGGCGGCTCAAAGGCAGGGCCCGGGTACGTTCGGAACACATGCCGTATGGGATCACCGCGGTCGCATTCGGCGGACGCACCTCCTCCGGAACCGCTCTCGCCGTCGCCTACGGTCCCGCCGTCTCGATCTTCCAGATCGGTCCGGACGGAACGATCACCAGCGAAGCGAAACACACCTTCAACGTAACAACCGTTCTGGCTCTCTCCTGGGACGGCGACCGCCGACGTCTGGCGGTCAGCGGGACCGGCGGCCTGGTCGCCACCTGGGCGGGCGGAACCACCAAGCCACAGATCCTGCACGGAGGGGGCGCCAAGGTATACGCAGTGGCCTTCGATCCGCACTCCGATCTTGTGGCCGCCGGTGATGACACCGGTCACCTGACCTTGTGGGACGCCACCACCGGCAAACGCGCGGCCACGCAGCCACCTCTTGCCGACAGCGGCGTCATGGGCGTGGCTTTCAGCCCGGACGGCGCCACCCTGGCGTTCAGCTTACAGGCTGGCCAGGTGCAGTTTTTCAATACGGGCACCGGCCGGATCGAGGGTCGAACCGCGATACCAGAGGGAGCCGGGGCCCTCGCCTATAGAGATGATGGGCGTCTGCTGGCAGTCGTAAGCGGGCGCACCGCCCAACTGATCGACGTCCAGGGGCACCGACAGGTATTCACCCTTGGTGGCCACCTCCAAGGTGTCCGGGCTGTTGCGTTCCAGCCGGGCGGGCGCCTGGCTGCCACAGCCAGCGACGACGGCGCGGTCACGGTGTGGAGAACGCTCGCCCCTGCGTTTCTTCCCCAACCCTCCGCAAGCCTGCACGCTCTGGCGGTCGATCACACGGGATCTCTCATAGCCACCGGTGGGGACGCTAGAATCGTTTACCTTACCGACCCGCGCCACCCCGACAACCCGGCAACACCCCTGTCGCCGCACCTTCCCGACGGTATCTGGAACGTGGCCTTCAGCCCGGACGGGAAACGTCTCGCCGCAGTGGTCTATGGCCATAAGCAGGTATGGATCTGGGACGTCGCATCCAGAACCCTGCTCTCCGACGCCCGCGTCCACACCGACACGGTGTGGTGCGTCGTGTTCGACCCGCGCCGGCACTTCGTGGCGACGGCCGGAGACGACCAACAGATCATTATTCACGACTACGCGATGCACAAGGTACTAAAAAGGCTTAAGACGACACCGGGACAGTCCAAGGGAAACATCGAAGCCCTCAATGTCAGCGACGACGGCCGGTGGCTGGCCGCCGCGGAGTATGGGGGCACCGTCCACGTCTACCGAACCAGCGACTGGCAGGAAGAATACCGATTCCAAGACGGCCGCAGCGTCATTCACCGGCTGGCTTTCAACCCGGCCGGCACCCTGCTGGCCATCGCTTCCACTGACGGCAGCATCCGGCTCTGGGATCGCCGCAGTAACAAACTCACCCGTGCTCTGCCCTCCGGTCACAACAGCGCCGTTAACGGCCTGGCCTTCAGCAAAGATGGTCTCCACCTCGCTGGCAGCGGCGACGACCGAACGATTCGCATCTGGGACATGCGCCACAGGCGCTTTGAATTAGCGCTCAGCGGCATCCCCGAAGCCATTGACTCCGTGGCCTTCACACCCGACGATCATTTGATCAGCGCATCCAACGACGGCGTCCTACGACTCTGGACGATCAGTCCGACCGATCTTCTGCACCACCCGCTTCAAGCCATAGGCGCCGAGCAGAACGGGAATCCGCACTGACTTGGCCGTTCGGCGTATACCTGCGGCCTTGATCCGTCCGGCGCCACACCGACGTCCATCCTCCGGAGCTGCTGACTGCGTCGACACCCTGGCGCTTCAAAGGCCTGACGGGCGAGGTAGTGGTCGGCGCCGTCGACGGACGTGCCGACCGGAAGCTTGATCGCCTCGGCGGCGCTCAGCTCGATGTTAAGCAGCAGCCTCACTGCCGCGGCGTCCACTGGTGGACCTCGGCGCCGGCCATCAGGCCGGGCGCGTCCTCCCAGGTGTCGGGCCTCGACGCAGGTGGTTGATCGTAGGCCACCGTCGACACGCCGGGTACTTACTGTAGTTGATCGACGACGTTGTGTGTTGCATCGTTTCTACTCACTGACTTTGGTTGACGGAGCTGTGGCTCGTCAACCACCGGCCGACGGGGGAGCGATGGGAACGCTGGTAGCGGTCGAGCAGAGAGAGCTGGCGGTGCGGCGGGAGCGCCTGCTGCGGCTGCACTTCGAGCTCAAGCGGCTGGGCGCCTCGACGAGGGTGCGCCGGCCGCGCCATGGGCGATGGCGGTTGAGGGTCCGCTGCGATGGCTGGTCGGAGACCGTCATGTGCGCGGGAGCGGACGGCGCGTACGTCTATGTCACGGCGCACGGGCGGGTGCTCGGGACGGCGAGCGAGGTCCGGCACGTCGCGCGGCTGCTGATCTGGATGGTGGGGCGGCGGAAGCGGTGACCATCTTCAGACGACGGAGCCGTCGAGGGTTCGCGCTGGAAGAACCACCGGTGGCCTCGGTAGAAGCATCGACCGGAGGGATGCATGGCCGCGTCGTTCAGGTCGTGGTGGTCCTGGTCGCTCCGCTGATCGCGGCTCTTGCCGTGCTCGGCGGGGTCGGCTCGTTCACCACGGTGCGGCAGCTGGCCGAACCGCACTTCAAGGGCTTGGCGTGGATCGTTCCAGTCGGCATGGACCTGGGCATCTCGATCCTGCTGGCCTGGGATCTGCTGCTGGAGTACCTGGACCTGCCGTGGCCGGTGCTGCGGTGGGTCGCGTGGGCCTACATCGGCGGCACGGTGCTGGTGAACGTGTCCGCCGCGCAGGGTCAGCTGGCCGGCAGCGTGATGTACGCGGCGATGCCGGTGCTGTTCATCACGGTGGTGGAGGGCGTCCGGCACCTGATCCGCCGGTGGGTAGGGCTGGCGTCCGGGCGCCGGGTGGAGCGGGTGCCGGCGGCTCGTTGGCTGCTCGCGCCGGTTTCCAGCCTGCTGCTGTGGCGGCGGATGGTTCTGTGGCACGTCACCGCTTACCAGGACGGGCTGAAGCTGGAGTACCGGCATCTGCTGGCGGTATCGCGGCTGCAGGAGGAGTACGGGCGGTGGGCCTGGCGCTGGGATGCGCCGCTGGCCGACCGGCTCGCGCTGCGCCGGATGCCGACCGGTAGCGGCGCGGACGGCGCTCTCGAGGACGGCACGTTCAGCGCCGTCGAGCAGGCTCTCGGTGAGGACGAGCTGTTGGTGGCCGCGCGGCGTGTTCAGCGGGAGGCGCGGCGGCGAGGCGTCCGGGTCACCCGCAACTACCTCGGTGACCGGCTGCGAGAGCTGGGGTACCCGATCGGTACCGCCCGGCTGCAGCAGCTCTTGACCGTCCTGCGCAACGACTCGGCTCAGGGTGGTGGCGAATGACCAGGCCCTTGTCACCTGAGCAGGAGGAGACCGGTTCGGAGGAGAAGCGGCAGCGCCAGCTGGACTTCCTGGGTGGGATCGCCGAGTACGGGGTGGCGGCTCTGCTCGACGGGCGCCTCGGCTGGGCGGCGTGGCTCGAGCAGGCGAGCCGGCACGGCCGCTACGGGTTCACCAACACGCTGCTGATCCCGGCGCAGCGGCCCACGGCCACCGACGTCCGTTCTTACGACGACTGGCTGAAGCTGGGACGGCAGGTCCGGCGTGGCGAGACCAGCATCTGCATCCTGTCCCGCTCGGGTAAGCCGCGTCCGGTCTTCGACGTCGAGCAGACCGATGGCGCGGCGATCGAGGATGCCGTTCCTGTTCCGACGGCCACGGGTCTGACGAGGCTGGGCCGGCTGACTGCCGACCTCGGCGTCTACCTGGATCGGGGGCAGGGCTGGACGTACCTGGGAGACCCCGAGCGGCGGCTGTCGATCGCGCCCGAGCTTGACGACCTGGAGGCGGCCACGCTTCTGGCCCACCAGCTCGCGCACCTTCTCGACGTCCAGGGACGACTGGATGCGTCGAACCTGGACCGCGAGCCATGCCACGGGGCCAGGCGCGCCTTCGCCGAGTCGGTCGCTTTCCTGCTGCTGGCAGAGGTCGGGCTGCCGACCGGGCATCTGTCGTTCTCGGCTCCGCGCAGCTGGGCGGGCGCCGACGAGCGAGTCAATGCGGCGGGAGCCGTCCGGCTGGTCGGGGAGCAGGTGGTTCGGACTGCCTCGCGGTTGCGGTTCCGGCTCAGCAAGCTGCAGCCCGTCGATCCTGCCGCTTCCTTTCCGGCGGGCCGAACTCTGGGGATGGAGGCCGTCTCATCGAGGCCGTCGAAGAAGCCGCCAGCGGCGGAAGGCTCGCGCGATGAGTTGCTTGCTGCGATCGAGGACGCGCATCGCTTCTTCGTCGCCAACCTCGCCGGAAGCTGGGGCGCCTCCTATCTGGCCCGCCGAGGCTTCACTGCGGAGCTCCAGGCGCGGTGGCAGGTCGGGCATGCGCTCCGGTCACGCCGGACGCTCGTCGAGCACCTTCGCCGGCGCGGGCACGAGGATGAGGCGATCGTGGCCGCCGGTCTGGGCAAGCGCGGACGTGACGGCGAGCTGATCGACGTCTTCCGTGACCGGGTCGTGCTGCCGTTGCGCAACGGCGACGGCGCGGTCATCGGATTCGTCGGCCGGAGACAGGACGGCTCCGCAGGCCCCAAATACCTCAACACGCCAGACACGGTCCTGTTCCACAAGCGGGAGGTGCTCTTCGGCCTGCACGAGGTCGGCAACCGGCTCGCCGCCCAGGGCGTCCGTCCGCTGCTGGTCGAGGGCCCGTTGGACGCGATCGCGGTCAACACCGTCATGCCGGACACCTATGCCGCCGTCGCCACCTGCGGAACCGCTATCAGCCCAGCCCATCTGGACGCGCTGATCCGTCACACCGACCTCGGCACCTGCGGCCTGGTCATCGCACTCGACGGGGACGCGGCCGGACGGGGCGGAGCCGTCCGGGCTTGGCGCTACCTGAGCGAGGTCGCCGGGCCGGTCGAAACCGTCCGGCTCCCCGTAGACCGGGACCCCGCCGACCTGCTCGGCGATCCGGGCGGCACGGACGTCGAGACGGCGTTGCGGTCGACGGTTCCGCTGGCTGACCTGGTCGTTGATGAGAAACTGGAGCGAGCTGGACGAACGCTGGAGTTCGCCGAGAACCGGCTGGCCGCCGTCCGCGCCGCCGCGACCGTCATCGCCGGCCTGCCCCCAGACCAGGCCGCCAGACAGGTCGCCCGCGTCGCCTCCCGCGCCCAGTGCGCACCGGCCGAGGTCACGGCCGCCGTGATGTCCGCGATCACCCGCGACCCGCCCCCGGAGCCGGCACCGCACGACTCCCCCTCGCTCCCCGATCTCCCGTCCCCTCCGCCTTCACGTGAAGCACCAGCGGCGACGCGAGCACCACGAGCACGCCGCACCAAATAGCCGAGCCAGGAGACACATCATGACCAACCAGCACCCGGACCCGATCACCGAAGGCTTCTCGCACGGCGGCGAGCGCATGATTCAGATCATCGCGATGGCGGCCGCCCTCAAACAGAGCTACGCACACCGCGCCGCCCGGTTACGAGCCGCCGAGCTGGCGCGGGACGCGGCGGCCGAACGCACGGAATCCGCGGCCCAGCAGGCAGCGTTCGCCGAGGCCCGCTCACGGTGGGTACGGGTCCACGACCGTCAATGGCTCCAGCAGGCCGGGCTCCTGCACGTCGCCGAGGCATGGGGAGCCGCCGTCCCCTACACCGCCACCAGCTCGTCGGCGGCCGCGGCCGTCCGCAAGTGCGAATCCCGGCTCCGCGACCTGCACCCGCACGCGATGAGCCACTACGACCGAGCCCGCACCGACGGCATGGAACCCCTCGACGCGATGCGCAGGGCCGCCCCGTTCTTCACCCGCGACCCCAACGTCCGCACCGGCGAGCCCGCGACCCCGCGGCCGGCGCTCGCCGAAGGCACCGGCGCCGAGTGGGCCGCCACGATCTACGGCCCCCACCGCAGCGACTGGGAGAACGCTCGCCTGCAGCAACGCGCCCACCAGATCGCCGACCATCACCGCGAACGCCAACTCGGCCCCGACGAGATGCGAACCGTCCTGGAGGCCACCACCAACCTGCCGGGCGAGGTGATCGCCAAGGTCGCCCCGGTCGCCTACGGCACGCAGGCGCGGCTGGCCGCCGAAGGCTTCCCCTTCACCATCGACCAGGCCCTGGAGATCAGCGCCAAGCGGCCCTTCGAACCACCGGCCGCGCGCAAGGCCGCAACGCAGACACCCGACCGGAACCGGCGCCGCAACCTCTGACGACAACAAGGGGGAACCGTATGTCCGACGAATTCCTCGTGGACGCGATCTGGACGCTGACCATCGTCACCGTCTTCGTGGTCCTCGCCGTCTTGCCGACCTTCATCGCCCTCGTCCGCGGCGCGGACGAAATCCTGCTCATCATGCTGGTCAACGCCCTGTGCTGCGCCACCGTCATCGGCTGGCCGATCGCGTTGATCATGGCCCTCAAGTGGCCTCGCAAGCACCCGCGCCCGACCAAGGCCCCAGCCCCTCACCGGCCACCGCCGTCCCCCGAACGCCACGACACCCGCAAGGTGATCCAGGTTCACGTGGAAGAGCCATGACCAGGGAAGAGATAGCTGGGCGGCGGCGAGGGCGCTTCACTGCCCATGGACGTCTACAACAACGGCAGGTTCCCACGCTCCTGGCCGGCGCGACGCTCACCGTGCTGGTCGGAGTGCCGAGCTGGGCCGGGTTCGCCGTACCCGCCCGGGCAGAGCCGAGCCCTGGCTGCCCGCCGCTCAACCCCATCGCGAAGCAGTACGTCGACCGCAAGAAGGTCTGCCGCCGCGCCCGCCAAGAAGTAATGCACAGCATCGAAACCGGCAAGGATCCCGACTGGGATTACGTCTTCCGCGATTCAGTTCCGGCCAAGCACACCAAACGGCACCGGCCCGCGAGCCACGGCCACCACGAGACCTCCGGACGCGGCTCCCGACCACAGCCAAGAAGTAGACCGAAGCCGTCCGCAAGCCCGAGCCCCGCTCCCGGGCGGTCCCGCACGCCGACCCGTCCCATGTCCGAGCAGCCGCAACTTCGCAAGAGCGTTACCGGCTCACCGTCCACGGCACCGTCCAACCGCACCGCCATCCCTCACCGTTCACGGACGGAGAAGAGAGGGCCACTCAATACGTACGGACGCGCAGCAGTCCTTCTCCTTCTCGCCGTGCTCGGCAGCGTAGCGATCTGGAGAGGCAAGGCCTTGCGAGCACAGCCCGTCAAGAGACGGCCCCATCACCGAAGACCACCCTCCGCTATAGAGCCCATGCCGCCCAGCCGCCAGCCGGGCGGCGCCGCTCCTCACGATCCCCTCGACTGGGGTGGCGCCTTCCTGGCGGGACCAAGAGCGGAAGACGCCGTCCGACACCTGGTCATGAGCACCCTCACCCACCAGCGCGAGCACGTCGTCGAGCTGGTGCTCACCCGTCCGGACGCCCGCCGGCTGCTCGGCATCGCGGCAGGCGATCTGCAAGACGAGCGCGTCCCAGGCTTGACCCTCACCGATGACGACCAGGAGGCGTACGCTCACCTGCGCCGTCTCGGCCTCTCGCGCCGCCTCCTCGTCACCTACGACGACGGAGACGACCACCCGCACATCCAGCCGCGGCACGACGAACGTACGGCCGTACTGACTGTCGCGACCTCGTCCCACCCGTCTACGCAGATCTCAGCCAACGGCGACATCAGGCCACGCCCGCCCTCCAGCCCCACCACCTCGGAGCCTCACAAACGAGCGCCGCTGCTCTCCGGACCCGACGCCCTCGACCAGCTGATGGCCCTACCGACTCTCGCCAGAAGGCAACGCTCGCAGCAGCCTCCGCGCGGCACGAGCCGGCCGTGTCCTTGAGGTGGTCAGAAATCGGGCTCGGGCCTGCGACGGAGGGCTTGCTCGGCCGCGTTCCGGTACCGCTCTTGCGGGCTCGGACGGTGGCACGGGTCGCGCGGGTCGGTGGGATCGCTGGGTGGGCGCGTGCCTGCGGCAAGGCGATGGCGCGGGACCTTGCTGTAGTCCTGGCCGGGGATGGGAGCGACCTCGGCGCCGGGCACGCGCGCATGCCGCCCGGTGTAGCCATCGGGGTTCATCTCGATCCAGAGGATTCTGGCCCACCATGACCGGTCCGGGTGGCGCTCCCAGCCGAGCAGGAACGCCGGGCCGTCGATGGCACGGTAGGTGACGGCAGGCGGCACCCGCACCTCAGCAACCCGGAATGTCGAACATGTGTTCTATTATGTCCCTGACGTCCAACTCGCTTGTGCCGTGGCCGGAAAAGTCACCGGGATGAGCGCGGCGAGAGGGGATGGGGCACTGGAGCGGATCCGGCGGCCCGCGCCGGAGGTGAGAGGAGCGCGGCTGTGACCATCAAGCTTCATGACTTCGACGGCGAGCACTCGCTGACGTTGGACGTCGGTGGCCTGGGGGCTGACGTTGCAGTGGCCGACGCAGGCCACGAGCCGAACGGGTACTTCTGGGAAGGTCTCGTGCTGTTCGCCTGGCCGGACATCGCCGAGAAGCTCGACTTCAACAGCGAGGCCGGCATGTTCTGCGCTGTCGGGACTCCAAGGGACCTCGCGCAACTCAAGACGGCCCTTGAGTCGGTCATCGCTAGCCCCGACGCGGTACGCGGCATCATCGTCCGGGCGGAGACCTCGGGCTTCGAGTTCGACGACTAGTGCTGCATCAGGCGGAGTCTGCCTTGTTGTGACAGCTACTGAGTGCCCTCCTGGGCGGGTGTCTTGTCAGGGTGCTCAGGTGGCCGCTCCTCCGGGAGGAGACCCCATTCGCGGTGGCCATCGAGGAAGGCTCTGAGCTGATCCATGGCTGCGGTCGGCGGCGCTGGGAGGTCGTCAGGCCGGGCCTCGAAACAACGCAGGAGGTCCTCAGCCAGGTGGTCATCCAGGACGGGCACGCAGTAGCGATCGATCGTCCCGCGCCAGAACAGCCAATCGAAGATCCGGCGGGCGGGGCACCTACCGCTTTGCGGCTCGTCCGGCTCGTGCTCCTCAGTCCACGCGCCCACGTACAGGTAGTCAGCCCTCAGGAGCGCGGCATCGAGTACCGGGGTGGGATCACCCTTGCCATTCCAGTACGTGCGCGTCTCGGCTGCTGGGACGGTCTCGTCGAGCGCCGCGAGCCAGAGGTGGAAGAGGTGGGGCACGAGAGAAGCGTCCCACTCGGGCGCCTGCCGTACAGCAGCGAAGCACGGCAACTGGCGCGGCCGAGAATGCCCACGCGAGATTTCGACGAGGCAAACGTTGCCTGCTGCGCACAGCAGCTCCACCGTGCTGAGCGCACGCATGTGCGCCCAGGTCTCACGACAGGTCGAGTTCACCTCGGCTGACACGCTCGGCCAGGTCCCGCCACGCTTCGCGGCCGAAGAAGAGCTTGGGCCCTTCGGGGATCTTGGAATCGCGGACGGCGACTCCTCCGGTGCTGTTGGCGACCTCGACGCAGTCGCTTCCAGTGCTACTGCTCCGACTGGCCTTGCGCCAGCGTGCCTTCGGTAGGTCAGCGTGAAGGCTCATCGGACTGCTGGCACTCCTCGACGACGCGCGCTCAGGCGATGTCGAACTCACCGCTGCCGACCCGGTCGGCCAAGGCACGCCACGCGTCGCTGTCGATGAACAGCTTGGGGCCGTCAGGATTCTTGGAGTCGCGGACGGCGACCAGCCCACGGAGGCGGGCAACTTCGACGCAGTCACTGCCGGTGCTGTTGCTTCGGCTGGCCTTGCGCCAGTGAGCCGTCGATAGGTCATTGTGAGGGCTCATCGGATTTCTGATACTCCTCGGCGATGTCGGCGATCAGCGCCATCGAGTCCTGCTCGGCCAGCGCTTGCCGGCGAAGACGGTCAAACCTCACATTACAACGGCTGACCTGTTCGACATCCTCGAGGTAGATCTCGTTGCCCATGTCCTCCAGGTAGACGATGTCGGGGTGGAAATCATCCACAAAGCGCAGGATGACGAAAGCGCCGTCCATGCAGGCATGCGCCCCCTCAGCCATCGGCATGATCTGGATGCTCACGTTCGGTTTGCCGGCCAGGGTGAGCAGAGCGTCGAGCTGATGGAACATGATCTTCGCGTCACCGACTGGGCGCCGTAGAGCCGCCTCGTCCAGGACGACTCTGTAGAAGGGTGCGTCCTTGCGTTCGAGGATGGTCTTGCGGGCCATGCGCGCCTGGAGTCGCCGCAGGTGAACGTCCTCGGGGTCGTCAGGAGTGCCGATACGGATGAGGGCGAGGGCGTAGTCGCTGGTCTGGAGCAGACCTGGGATGCACTGCACCTGCCAACTGCAGATTTCGGCGGCATCGTCCTCGAGCTCGGCGAATGATCCGGTGAGGACGTCGTTGAACGCCGACCACCAGCCGCGCTTGCGGATGTCCCGTGCGAGCTGCATGAGCGCGAGCTTGACGGCTTCGTCGCCCCCGTAGAGGTCGAACATCGCCTCGACGTCGGAGGGCCTCGGGCGGGTCTTGGCAGTCTCGAACCGCACGAGTTTCGGCCTGCTCCACCCCAGCGCGGCGGCGGCACTCTCCATCGAGAGTCCAGAAGTCTCACGTACGCGGCGGAGCTGCCGGGCGAGGCGGCGGTGCCTGACCGTTGGACTCTGTGCGTTCGACATGTCGCTCAGTGTGGCACGTCGCTCTCGACTGCACGGCCGAGAACGACGAATCCGTTCAGCAGGAATTTGAACAAGTACATGGACAGCGACCGGCATCGAGGTCAGTATGAGTAGCGAACACATCACTGAACGTGGCGAAGGGGATGCCTGCACCAAGCGGTAGCCGGGAGGCAGCCGCAGCAGAGGGCTTCGACCGGCAGGTCGAGCCGGTCCCGAGCGGTGTTGCAGCACCGCTCGGGACCTTGATCGGACACCGGAGGTCCAACCCATGCACGATCGTAGGGACGCGACCGTCCTCGATGCGAGCCCAACTACCATCCGATGCGCCCCCGGCGGCGCCTCAGTTCAAGTCCAGCCGCAGGGCGTCGCGTTCACGGCGTCGCCAGCGCCTTGGGCGACGGCCCAATCCGATCCCGAGAGCGCCCTCGCCGAACTCAGCGCTCAGTTTCCCCGCGCAACGTGCTGGGTCGGCGAGTACACCGGAAGCTACTGGGCCCTGACCTGCGAAAACGGCACCTTCCTTCTCCTTGAAGGGGCCACGCCCGACGCCCTGAGGCACCAACTGCTGGCCCTCGGCCGTCCGACGCGACGGCACCAGCCGTCTTCACTCGGCAACCCGCTCCAGTCCTCCGCACCCGCGCCGCTCCCGCGACCGGCCGCGCCGGCCACGTCCGCTCGCCGGCCTTTCCGACGGCGTCGCCGGACTCGCGGCCGTCACTGCCTGGCCGGGACGCGCCACCGGGGCGGACGATGCTGACCGGCAGGCCGGCCGACATCACGACCGGCGGAGCCTGCGCCTTCCAGCTCCCCCGCGACCCCAGCGCCGCCTCCCGAGCACGCTCCCTCATCGCCGCGACGATGCGCGACCTCGGCTTCGCCACCGACACGATCGACGACGCCAAGCTCGCAGTGTCGGAACTGGCCACCAACGCCCACACGCACGCCTCCTCGGCGACGCGTCCCGAGCTGTGGGTCTGGGCGCGCACCCATCCGGCCCGGGAGCTGGTGGTCTCGGTCTTCGACGCCCACCGCGACACCTGGCCGGTCTCCGGCAACGCCGACCTGCTCGACGAGCACGGCAAAGGCCTGTCCATCGTCGCGGCCCTGGCCACCCGTACCGGTTCGCACTTTACCCGCTCCCGCCTGAACACCACGTCCGGCAAGTGCGTCTGGTTCACCCTCCCCCTGCCCGCGTGCTGGCCGACCACCGCCCACGCGATCGCCCCGAAGCCGGCGTCCGACAACCTCCTGGACGCCCTGCGCAGCCGCGGCATACCCGCCACCGGCTGCAGCGATGACCGCGGCATTTCAGTGCTCACCGTCGCAGCCCTCAATATCTGGGTCGCTCCGACCGGCTTCTCGTGGCGCTGCAGCCGAGGGTACGTACGCCAACCGCTGATCGACCTTCAGGAAACCGCCGAGCGCATCGTCAGCCGCAACGAGACCCGACAGTTCCACCATCAGCCCTGACAGGCCGTACCCGAGCAACAGGACCACCGAGCCCCGGGGGCGCGGCGCACCCTCCCGTCGCCGCGCCCCCGGCCCACGCCCACCACGAGGCCCCCTTCACCATGTCCCCAGCCGCCGACCGCTACACCCGCCTGCTCCAAGCCGTGGAGACTGTCGGGAAACTCGCAGAACAAGGCGACATCGAGACCATCGAGCACCTGCTCACCCAGCCGACGGCCACCCGCCTCGATACCTCCGCCACCAATGCCCTGCGCAACGTCCGCGACTCGATCCTCACGATCAGACGAGCCCTCACCGCACTACTCCAAGCCGCACACGAGGACGGAACGAGCCCGAGTCTCATCACCCGTCCAACAGCAGACGATGCCACCTCAGCCGGCCACTGCAGCATCGACCGCGCCGAGGCTTGGCGCCGCGTCCACCGGCACCTGCCGCGCCACGGCAGCACCCCGCTGCTCCTGCACATCGAAGAGTTCGAGGACGGTTTCCGAGCACTCCCGGTCCAGGCCGACATGCCCGAACCGCCCTCCATCCCCACCCTGGAAACGCCCGCGACCTTCGCCGTCGACAAGGCCACCGGAGCAGTCACCCGCTGGCCCCTGCTCTCCCTTGACGTCCTTGCCCGCCAATACCGCCGCTACCGTCAAGGCGAACCCATGACCTTCGACGTCACAACCGCCTGATCAGGCCGCCTTTTCCACCGTGGGTCGCGGTGAAATGTAGATCGTTCCAGGCGTGACCGGTCTCCGTGCACCGCCTGGCCACTACCGGTCCTGCCGCATCGCACCCATAGGCTGAAATTGTCTGGAAAATAGTCGCTCGCGCGGTTAGCCTCCGGCCGTGGCTGATCGAATTCTTGCGGAACTGTCGGCGATGGAAGCCGGGGAAGCCGATCTCCAACGCGCCTACCAGCGGCTGGAAGACGAGTTGGACCGTTTGGACAACCGTCTGAAAACATCGTTATCAGACTGGTCAGGAGATGCGCGGACCGCCTATGAGCAGGCGCATCACGAATGGATGCTCGCCGCACGCGAGATGGCCCGCCAGGTGGACGAGCTGCATCGCTACGTCGCCCTGGCACGACGCAACTTCCGCGCCTCCCTCCAGGCGAACCACGGCATGTGGAACCCGGCGTGAGCCCTCCACCGGTACCGGCCACGTCCGTCCCGGCACGGGTCGACATCACGCCCGAGACGGTCGACCGGGCGGCGGCCAACTTCGCGATCGGCCAGCAGGACCTGATCAAGGCCTACACGACCCTGTCGCAGAAACTGTCCGCGCATTCGTCGGGCATGGCCGGGTTCGACAAGGCCGCCCACCAGTTCGCCGCCCTGTACGACCCGGCGGCCAAGGCCGCCTACCAGGCGTTCCACAAGGCGATCGAAGCGTTGGGCGGCACTTCCCTCGGCCTCTCCCAGACGGTCAACAACCACCTGGCCGCCGATCACCACTCCCGCGCCGACCGCCCCGGCGGCGCGCCGCCGCGCTTCCCGCCGCACCCGGTGACGCAGAACTTCGCGGTGGCCGCCGCGCCCCCGTCGGTGATCGGGGCGATGAGCTGGGCGCCCAACACCACCGTCCCGCTCCTGCGCCGCGCGGTACCGCACCTGCCCGGCTGGGTGGACGGTCTGCTCGGCACCTCCAACGACTGGCCGCAGGGCAACCCGGACATGTTCGACCAGACCGGCGACGCCTGGGCGGACGCTGCCCGCGAGATCGGCCAGGTCGGCTCGTGGCTGAACTGGACGATCACCACCATCCTCGACCCGGCCGACAACGCCGAACACACCACCGTCGCCACCTACTGGGCCACCCTGTACCGGCCCGGCGACACCTCCACCATCGTGCCCGGCCTGCAAGCGATGTGCACCGCGCTGGCCAACGCATGCCACGAGTACGCTCAGGCCACCCGGGACGCCACCCGCATCGTCACCGGCGAGCACATCGCCGAGATCATCCTTCTCCTCGGCGCCGGCGCCGTCACCGGACTGCTCCGCAAACTGTTCGGCCGGATCCTGTCCCGCGTCGGCGCCTACATGCTCGGCCGCGTCGCCGCCATCGCCGAACGCTGGGCCCTCCGCAGGATCCTCGCCGACCTCCTCAAAGCCACCGCCGACACCAGAGTCGTCAAAGCCGTCCAGGGCGCCTTCGACAAGACGGTCGGCAAGGCGCTCGGCAAGGACATCGAAGCCACCGAACGCCGCCTCGGCCTCGTACCGGGCACTCCCGAGTACGAGGCCCGGCTGACGGAGCTGGCGAAGGACCCCGCCCACGGAGGCAAACCCAACGCAGCGACGAGACGCGAGGCAGAAGTCGGTTTGCAATTGGAACGGGACGGCCTCTTGCCCGGCCCTATCAAGCGCGCCCCCTTCGATGAGGCGGGAAACGACCGAGGTGAATTCATCGACGCGGCCGGCCGGCATTGGGATGTCAAGAGTTCTCCGGATGTCAAGCCAAGCTACAACAAAAATCCGGGTCAGCCGATTCCGAGACCGCAGTCAGCCGAGCTCTTCACTGCAATGGTTAACAAAGAGCTAGACAAGGGGATCAATGTCATTATTGATCCCATCGGGATGACGGCGGAGCGGGTCAGCGCGATGAAGCAAGTGGTCGCCGCCCATCCGGAGTGGCAGGGGAAGGTAATATGGAAACCATGAGCGAGAGCTTCGGACGTACGCGCGGGGACGTTCGCGCTTTTCCGCACGATACGGCCGCGAGGGAAGCCCTGGAAGCCTACCTGGACGCTCTTCCCAAGGACCCCCAGGGCTTCATTCCGTGCTTTGAAGGCGACGGCCTCGATTTTTCCGGTGCGGATCTGTCCGGCCTCGAGCTACTCGGCGCCTGCTTGGACGAGGCGATTCTCGACGGGGTCAACCTCCGCAACGCGGAACTCGGAAGGGCGTCTTTGATCGCAGCGAGCATGCGCGGCGCCGACCTGAGCGGCGCGCTTCTAAGGAAGGCGCAGGGGCGAGCCTGCGATGCGCAGAGGGCGCTGCTCGTCGACGCGGATCTCCGGACGAGCGAGTTCGAGGAAGCCGACCTGCGATATGCCGATCTCCGCGGGGCCAAACTCGGGAACGCATGGCTTGCCAGAACGGACCTGCGCGGTGCCGACCTGCGAGCCTGCACCTTCGGGGGTCCCACGACGTCGACCGGCCTCATGGAAGTGCGCATGGCGGATACACGTCTCGACGGCGCCACCGGCCATGTCACCGGACCGGTCGACGTTGGCACGGCCTCACCTCAACTGATCGACGGCGACGAACTTCAACGCTGGTTCGTCGACCACGGCGCACCCGAGGTCGAAGTCAACACCTGAGGGGATATCTCTTCTGCAGTTACGAGCTCCGACGAGGAAGCGCTCCGGTGGCGCGGGGACGGCGAGAAAACCGAGGAGAAGGGCTGAAAGTTGGCCGTCCGGGTGTGGTTCTTCTCGTCGGCCTACTCAGGGTGCCGTGTCAGGCAGGTCGGCGAGGAAGTTCTCTTCGGCGGTCAGTGCTTGTTTGATCGATTCGGGTGAGCGGAGAACGTGGCCTTCGCCTGGGAAGGTGAGGAGGCGGGCTTGGGCGCCGAGGGCGGCGGCGAGGGCTCTGGACTGGGCGGGTGGGGTGATGGGGTCGTTGTCGCCGTGGAGGATGAGGACGGGGCGGGTGATGTCCTCGGGATGGTGGAGGAGGGAGCGCTCCTCGTAGGTGGGGGCGGTGTCGGGCCAGGGGCCGATGAGGGTGTCGGCGTGGTGTGCTTGGAACTTGGGGGCGGCGTCGCGCCAGGTGGCGGGGTCGATTACGGGGCAGTGGGCGATGGCGGCGGTGAAGGTGTCGGTGGTGGCGAGGGCGCGGAGGGCGGTGTAGCCGCCGGCGCTGGCGCCCCAGATGACGGTGCGGTCGGGGTCTGCGCGTCCGGTGGCGGCGAGGTGGGTGGCGGCGTCGGCGCAGTCATGGGCGTCGAGGAGACCCCATTGGCTGTGGAGTGCTTGGCGGTAGGCGCGGCCGTAGCCGGTGCTGCCGCGGTAGTCGATCTCGGCGACGGCGTAGCCGCGGCTGGTGAAGTACTGGGTGTGCCAGTCCAGGCGCAGTGGCGTGTTCGCGGTGGGGCCGGGGTGGGCTTTGACGATCAGCGGCGGTGGGCCCCCGGCGGCGGGTGGGGAGTGGTAGAGGCCGTGGGCTGTATTGCCGTCGCGGGTGGGGAAGCTGAACGGTTCGGGGGTTGTAGCGGGATGGGTGTGGGTGGCGGGCGTGGTGAGGGGTTGGTGGTGGCCGGTGGCGGCGTCGATCAGGACGATCTGGGGTGGCTGCTGTGGGTTGGAGGCGATGGCGGCGATCGTCGTTGCGGAGCCCGACAGGTAGGGCTTGATCGAGGTGTAGGGGAGGTCGAGGACGCTGGTCTTGCCGTCGCGGAGGAGCTCGATGGTCTGGGTCCCGCCCTGCTGGACGAGGACGGCGATGGCGTCATCGAGGAAGGTGTAGGTGGAGTAACCGAACTCCCACTGGGCGACGCCGAGTTCGGCGTGGCGTTGCAGGACCGGTTCGACGCGGTCGCCGGTCCAGCGGTAGAGGTTCCACCAGCCGGTGCGGTCGGAGATGAAGTGCAGGACGCCGTCGGGGCTCCACTCCGGCTGGAACACCGATTCGTCCGGGCCGCCGGCGATGCGCTGGGGCGTGCTGAGGGTGCCGGAGTCGTCGAGGATCTCGGCTATGTAGAGCGTGGTGCCGTCCCAGGGCATGGTGGGTGCGTTCCAGCAGGTCCAGGCCAGCCAGCGGCCGTCAGGGCTGGGACGCGGGAACGAGTAGAAGTCCCATCCGCTCGCCGCGGTGCGCGGAGAGCCAGAGGCGGGGATCCAGGCCAAGTCGTTGACTACGCGGTCGCCCTCGTGGCGTTCGCGGACGGTCCACAGGCCGGTGGCGCCGGGCCTCATGTCGGTGTAGCGCGCGCCGGTGGCTGATGTGACGGGGACGGGTTTGTGATCGGTGGTGCGGTAGATCCGCTGGTCGGAGGCGTAGCAGAACCAGACTTCGGTGTCGGTGGCGTAGTACGCGCCGCCGCCGTATTCGTGGACGTAGCTGGCCACGTCCGTTCCGGGGGGAAGGACGTCGCGGGCGCCGTCCTCGGGTGTCCAGCGGACGAGGACGTCATGTCCGTCAGGTCGGCCCTCCAGCCAGTAGACGACAGCACCGCCCCGCAGGACCTGGACGGCGTCCAAGGCGGTGGTGGCCTCGGCGACCTGGTCGGCGGGGATCGGGATCACTGCGGCTCCTGGAGCCGGGCCTTGACGTGCTGGTCCATCTGGTCTGCCTCCCGGTGGTGTCCGCCGTCGCGCAGAAGATCGCGGAACCGTCGTACCCGCCGCAACCCCGACACCGACCCGCGGGCGGCGAAGATCTCCAGCGAGCGGTGTGCGGCGTCGGTGGCCTGGTCGAGCCGGCCGTCGCAGAGGTGGGCTTCGGCGAGGCCGATGGTGATCTGGGCGCCGCGCCGTTCGCAGGTGGCCGGGAGCACGGCCAGTCCTCGCTGAACGCGGTGATCGCTTCCTTGGCATGCCCAAGGCGGAGGTGGCATTGGCCGCGGTAGTCGGCCAGGGCCGTCCGGTCGAACTCGTACATCCACTCTTCGCGGTCTTGGGCGGCGTCGAAGTGCTCCTCTTCTTGGTGGAGAAGGGCGAGGCTGCCGTCACGTCGGCCGGTGGCGGCGAGGGTGCCGGCGGTCAGGGCGGACAGCCAGGAAAGGGTGAGGCGCGTGGTGGCCTTGGGGGCCGTGTCGAGGGCCTGACGAGCGTGGTGGACGGCGTCGTCGGCATGCCCTTCGGCTTCGCTCGCGAGGGCTTGGTAGCCGCTGATGTAGGAGGCGAGGGCCGGGTTGCCCGCTTCGGGGAAGAGGTCCCGGGCCGTCCGGTAGTAGAGGGCGGACTTGTGCGGGTCGCCGAGGTCATGCCAGATCCAGCCGGCGAAGCCGGCCGCTTCGCCGGCCGCCGATGCGATGCGATGGCGCAGCGCAGTGGACGAGGCGTTGCCGAGGAGCGCGATCAGTAGCCCCAAATGCGCTTCGACCGGGACGCTCATCTGCGCGGATGTCAGTTCGTGGTAGAGGCGGCGCTGCCGGTCGGTGATCGCTTCGAGTTCGGCGACCATGTCGACGGTCACGGCTGAGGGACGTGCGGCGGCCGCGGCCAGGCGGCTCCAGTCGATGTCTTCTTCGGGCGCCGGGTCGGCATGGTGGCGGGCGGCTTCACGGGCGTGTCGCTGTGCGGCTTGTTCGCGGATCACGCCGGGCAGGAGCGAGGCCAGCCGGCCGCCGGCCGACAGCGCGCGTTCGCACGCCAGGACGACGTTCTCGGTGGGGACGACCCGGCCCCGCTCGACATTGCCGAGGTGCTGCCAGGAGTAGCCGGTCAGCTCGCCGAGCCGGATGAGCGTGAGGCCGCGTTGCAGGCGCGCCCGGCGGAGCTCGGCGCCGAGGTGGGCGAGCAGCGAAGCCGACGGGTTGAGGGGTTTGGCCGGACGGCCGGGGCCGCGGCCAGGACGTGGTGGTGGGGACGTCGTCATCGAGCCGCCTCGTGTCGCTGGGGGCGGGTTTGCTCGTCGTTGCGAGCAAACCAAATCGAGGTGTGTGCTGTCAGCCGTACCGCCCAGGCCGTGCAGGCTCCGGCTGTACTCGATGCACACGACACCGCGCCGCGAAGCCGAGAGCACGGCGACCTTCGTGGCGGAACCGGCTGGAGGAACTGCAGTGACTGAGACGAACGTCGCACCGGACCGCGCCGCGGAGTTGCGCGGACAGATGGTCGATGCGCTCGTCGCGGACGGCACGATCATCTCCACGCAGGTCGAAGCCGTTATGCGCGCCGTACCTCGGCACCGTTTCGCTCTGGACGCGTCCCTGGAGCAGGCGTACGACGCCTACAAGGCCGTGTTCACCAAGAAGGACGAGCACGGCGTCATCACCAGCTCGGTGTCCGCGCCGCAGATCCAGGCGATGATGCTGGAGCAGGCCGACATCGGCCCAGGCATGCGGGTCCTGGAGATCGGCTCGGGCGGATACAACGCCGAGCTGCTCGCCGAGCTGGTCGGCGAGGCCGGCGAGGTCACAACCATGGACATCGACTCGGATGTCACGGCGCGGGCCGCACGCCTGCTGGCCGACACCGGCTACGGACGCGTTCGGGTCGTCACGGGCGACGCGGAAGCCGGTGAGCCCGCAGGCGCGCCCTACGACCGGATCATGGTCACGGCGGGGGCCTGGGACGTCCCGCCCGCCTGGACCGCGCAGCTGGCCCCGGCGGGACGGCTGGTGGTGCCGCTGCGGATCAAGGGGCTGACCCGCTCGATCGCGTTCGACCGCGTCGCCGACCACCTGATCGGCTCGTCCGGGCAGGTGTGCGGCTTCGTGCCCATGCAAGGCGCCGGCGTCCACCAGGAGCAGCAGTTGCTGGTCACCGGGACCGGCGAGATCGCCCTGCGGTTCGACGACGGCCTTCCCCTGGAACCGAGCCGGCTCGACAACGCGGTACGCACCCCTCGGGCCGAGAGCTGGACCGGCGTGCGGGTCGGACGGCAGGAGCCGTTCGACACCCTGCAGCTCTTCCTCGCCACCGTGCTGCCCGGCTTCTGCATCATGGCCGTGGACCCGGACCTGGACACCGGCCTCGTCGCGCCGAGCAACAAGTGGTTCTCCATGGCCACCGTCGACGATCGCGGCTTCGCCTACCTCACGACCCGTCCCACAGCTGACCCGCAGACGGTCGAGTTCGGCGTACACGCCTTCGGCCCCAACGGACCCGCGCTCACCGAGACCGTCGCCGCGCAGGTGCGCGCCTGGGACCAGGAGCAGCGCGGCGGGCCCGGCCCCCGCATCGAGGTCCACCCGGCCGGAACACCCGATGACCGGCTGCCTGCAGGCCGCGTCGTCGACAAGCGGCACAGCCGGGTCACGATCTCCTGGTCCGCGGCGCGTTCCGCCGATGACCAGGTTGTCCCTCCCGCCCCTACCGCACAAGGAGAGTGATCCAGATGGCGCAGACCGCCACCCAGCCGACCCCCGTGACCGCGGACGACCTCCCCGAGGACGAGTTCGACCTCGACGTGCGCGTCGTGGTCGCCGCGCACCCCAACGGCAAGCTGATGTGCGACACCGGCGACGGGTGCGGCTCCACCTGCCAGGGCAGCGCCTGCAACTCCTACATCGACGACCCGTTCTAGCAGGCCGGTGACAGCCGGGGTGCGCTGGAGCCCCCGCCCGGCGCATCCCGGTTCCCCGGCTTCGGTATGTGGACCGCCAGCCTCGGAGGCCACCCATGGCGCGCAAGCCCCCCTTCAGCTACCAGTGGCAGCCCGGCGTGCTCCTGCGCGCCACCACCGCGCCGGACGGTATCGGCGATCTCCTCGCAACCCTCGACGACTTCGACGACCCCGAGCAGGGCCGGGATTGGCTTGCGGAGGTCTGGCGCGACGGACGAGCGCGAGATGCCCTGGAGGTCGCCAGTCCCGTGCTGGTCGCCCGCGTGCAAGACGTGCTGGAGGGGAGATGCCGCCAGCAGCGGCGCGTGCGGCGAGTCGTGCTGTCGGTGGCGTCGTACCTGCTCCGCTGGCAGCGGCGTCCGACCCCGTTCGGCTTGTTCGCCGGGGTCGCTCCGGCACACGTCGGCGATACAGCGCGCGTGTCCTGGGGGACCAAGCACCTGACGGCCGTGCGGCCCGACGCCGACTGGCTGGCCGACATCATCGACCGCCTGCATCACTGCCCCGAGCTGCTACGGCGCCTGCCGGTCGTCGCGAACGACACCGCGCAGGTGCGCGGCGACCGGCTGGTGATCCTCGGCGACTCGAGCGAGCAGCTTGCGCCGCTCGAGACATCGGTGCGCCTCACCCGTCCGCTCGAAGCAGCCCTCGAAACCGCTCGCCGACCGGTGAGATTCGGCGTGCTGCGCGACCGTCTCGCTGCGGAGTTCTCCTCGGCCGCCGTAGGACGGATCGAGGCCATGCTCACCGGGCTCGTCTCCCAGAACGTTTTGATCAGCAGCCTTCGAGCCCCGATGACCCAGCCGGACGCTCTGGGCCACCTGTGCCGCGAACTGCGCGGCGCCAATGCCGACACCATCGACTTGGTGCAGCGCCTCTACGAGCTCAACGAGGAACTCGGCATCGACGCTCCGCCGACGCCGTGGCGCGCACACGCCCAACTGGCCGAGCGAATGCGGACCCTCAGCGCTGCCGCACCAGTGCCGCTCATCGTCGACACCGCGCTCGACTGCCAGGTACAGATCCCCGAACAGGTCGCGCGTGAGGCACACGACGCAGCGGGTGTGCTGTATCGGCTGACGCCCCAGCCCTTCGGGTACCAGCACTGGCGCGACTACCACGGCCGATTTCGCGAGCGGTACGGCGCCGGGGCTGTGGTTCCCCTCACCGAGCTGGTCGCCGACAGCGAACTCGGTCTGCCCGCCGGCTACCTCGGCTCCGCCCACGGACGTCCCCGGCGTCCGCTGACCGATCGCGACGAGAAGCTCCTCGCTCTCGTCCAGCAGGCCCTCCTCGACGGGGACGACGAGATCGTCCTCACCGAGCAGCTGATCGAAGACCTGGCAGTCGGAGATGGCGACGACATCATCCCCGTCCCGCGCGCCGAGCTGGCCGTGGAGATCCACGCTAGGTCCGTTGAAGCGTTGACCCGCGGTTCGTTCCGCCTCGTGGTCACCGGAACCCCTCGTCCGGGCAGCAGCATGGCCGGACGCTTCGCTCACCTGCTGCCCCAAGCAGACCGGAGCGACCTCGAAGCCACCTATCGAGCCGGCGTGCCGGAGGCGATCAGCGCCCAACTGTCCTTCGCGCCCCGCCGCCGGCGCAACGAGAACATCAGCCGCACACCGCAACTGCTGCCGTACGTCATTGTCCTGTCCGAGCATCGCGCTGACCGCGCTTGCGTGATCGGGCTTGACGACCTTGCGGTCACCGCCGACGCCCGCCAGTTCTTCCTCATTCAGCTCTCTACCGGCAGGCGCGTCGAGCCGCGAGTCGTCCACGCCCTCGAAGCCGGCGTGCACACCCCGCCGCTCGCACGGTTCATCGCCGAGATCACCACCGCTCGGTGCGCTGTCTACAAGGCCTTCGACTTCGGCGCCGCAGCCCACCTCCCGTACCTGCCGAGAGTGCGGTACCGGCGCACCATCCTCGCCCCGGCCCGCTGGCTGCTGACGGCCTCCGATCTCCCCGGCCGTCACGCCACCATGGCCGAATGGGAAGCCGAACTCCGAACCTGGCAGGCCCGGCTCCGCGTAGGCGACAGGGTCACCATGGTCGACGACGGCCAGCGCCTACCGCTCGACCTCGGCCATCGCGTACACCGCGCCCTGCTGCGAACCCGGCTCGACAGCACCCGCCAGTTGGAACTGCGCGAAGCGCCTTCACCGGACGACCTGGGCTGGATCGGGAAGCGCGCCCACGAACTTCTCTTCCCGCTTGCCCTCGCCGAGGGCACTACCGCTCAGCCAGCCGTACTTGTACGACGATCTGCCAGTCCGATCGGCATCGAGGCGCATCTACCCGGACGCTCCAACGTCCTGTGCGCCGATATCAACGCCCATCCAATGCGCTACAACGACATTTTGACCACGCATCTGCCGAACCTGCTGCAGATCCTCGCACCGCAACCGCAGTGGTGGTTCCGTCGGCACCGCCGCATGGCTCACCCGGAAGACGACCAGTACCTCGCGCTCTACCTGCAACTCACCGACGCCGCGATGTACGGCCGAGTCGCCGCAGCGGTCCACGATTGGGCAGCCGACCTCCACCGCCGACGACTGCTCGCCGACATCAGCTTCACCACCTACCGACCCCAGACGGGACGCTACGGCCACGGCTCCGCGATGCATGCCGCCCACGCCGTCTTCGCCACCGACTCATCTGCCGCGCTCGCTCAGCTCAACGCGGCCAATCGATCCGGGATAGAACCGCAAGTCCTCGCTGCTGTCAGCATGATCGACCTGGCGCTGAGCTTCACCGCCTCACCCGGGCAGTGCTTCGACTGGCTCATCCAGCACCTGCCACGAGACGCCGGTCCGATCGACCGCTCCCTTGCCCAACAGTGCCATGACCTTGCCGCCGCTCTCACCGAGCCCGACGCTGACGCTGCTGCGATCCGGCCGCTCCCAGGCGGACCTGACCTCATCAGCGCCTGGACAGCCCGCCGCATAGCGCTAACCAACTACCGAGCCGCGCTGAAGTCGCAACGTGACCCGTTGACGGTCCTGCGGTCCCTCCTCCATCTCCATCACGTCCGTGCCGTCGGTGTTGATCCCGACCTCGAACGCCTTACCGGACACCTCGTCCGCAGCGCCGCACTTCGCCGCATCTCCATGGCCGGGAGCGCACGGTGACACCGCCAGCACGCCCCCGCGACGCCGCGGCCGAACTCGCCGACCAGCTCGTCCAGCACCTGGTCACTCCAGCCACATCTCCCGCGGACGAGGAGTGGACGGCTCAATCGCTCGCCAAGGGCGCCGCCGGCATCGCCCTCATGCACATCGAACGCGCTCACATCGGCGTCGGAACGTGGAAGGACGCGCACGCCCACATCAAACGAGCATCCGCCGCAACCATCAGCGCCGCCGACAGCACCGGACTGTTCCTCGGCGCCCCCGCCCTTGCCTTCGTCCTCCACGCTGCAGCCCAACAAGGCGACCGCTATGCCCGAGCGCTCAAGACACTGGACACCCACGTCCACCGGCTCGCCCATCGCCGGGTCGACGCCGCGATGGCCCGAATTCACCATCGAGAGCTGCCCGCCTTCGACGAGTACGACATCTTCTACGGACTGACGGGAATCGGCGCCCACCTGCTACGCCGCGACCCGAATGGCAGCGCCCTCGAGCGGATCCTGGCCTACCTCGTCGCGCTCACCAGGCCACTACGGACGAACGATCAGGAACTTCCGGGATGGTGGGTCGCCCACGATCCTCGCGGCCGCACCCCCACAGCGCATCACTTCGGCGGCCACGCCAACCTCGGCGCCGCCCACGGCATCACCGGCCCTCTCCTCTTGCTCAGCCAGGCGGCCCGACACGGCACCATGGTGAAGGGGCACCACGAAGCCATCGACACGATCTGCACCTGGCTCGAGAGCTTGCAGCAGCAGGGCGACGCCGGCCCATGGTGGCCCGAATACGTCACCCGATCAGACCTGCACACCGGCATCAGGCAGTCTGGTCCTGCCCGACCGAGCTGGTGCTACGGCACGCCCGGAATCGCCCGCGCCGGACAGCTCGCCGCCATCGCCCTCAACGCCCCCACCCGGCAACGCTTCTACGAGAACGCCCTCCACGACTGCCTCACCGACCGGGCTCAAACCGTCAAGCTCACCGACCCCGGCCTATGCCACGGCTGGGCCGGCACCTACCAGACGGCCTGGCGCGCCGCCCGCGACGCGGCCACACCCGAGCTGGCGGCCGTCCTCCCTCACCTGGCCGATCAGCTCATCCAACACACCGCCACCGCTCCTGAGCCAGAGCCCAGCCTCCTGGACGGCAACGTCGGCGCGATCCTCGCCCTGCACACCGTCGCCCGCGACGAAGCACCGATTTCGGGATGGGACGCATGCCTCCTGATCGACTGAACCGCCCAGAAGACGACCGTCAGCCGGACATCCCACCCGCGCCTCGATCAGCAACAAGTCAGCAGCTCACAAGGACCGAGGACGCCGTGCTGCACGTCCTGGCCGGCACACCCCTCAACCACGTGGCCGACTGTTTCCGGATGCCGCCCGCCACCCTGGCCACGGCCGTCGAGACCTACCAGCGCGCGGGCCGCGAAGCACTCCGCTACCAACACGGCGACTCCGACTGGTGGCAGCTCTACATCGAATTCACCGACTGGCCGCGCGCCGAAGAGGCCGCAGCCGAGCACCTCGCCCCGCTCCTGGACACCTCCACCACCCGATGGTGGTTCATCCGCAAGCATCCATGCTGGCGCGTGCGCCTTCGGGAAGACTCCTCCTACCGGCGAACCGTCCTGGACTCAGCACTCGACAGACTCACCGTCCGCGGGCACATCCAGAGCTGGTGGCACGGCATCTACGAGCCGGAGACGACAGCGTTCGGCGGCCCCGAGGGCATGAACGTCGCGCATGAACTGTTCTGCGCCGACAGCCACGCCATCCTGAACGCCCCGCTCGATGACCAGCCAAAGCTCGGTCGCCGCGAGCTGTCAGTTCTCCTGTGCACGGCGCTGTTCCGCGCCGCCGGACTCGAATGGTACGAGCAAGGCGACGCCTGGCATCTCGTCGCCCAGCAACGCCCCTTGCCCACCGACGTGCCGACAGGTCGGCTGGAAGCGATGGCCGAGTCCCTCCGGCTGTTGATGTCGGCCGACCTCGCTGCGGACGGCCCGCTGCTGAGCGAAAGCGGCCCCCTGCCGTTCGCTGCCGAGTGGGCAGGCGCCTTCCACCGCGCAGGCCAGGCTCTCGGTGCCTCCGCCCGCGCAGGCACCATCGAGCGGGGGCTACGCCGCGTGCTCGCCTACCACGTCATCTTCCACTGGAACCGCCTCGGTCTCCCCCTCCGAACCCAAAGCATCCTCGCCACCGCCGCCCAGACAGCGATCCTCACCGTGTAAAAGGTCGAGCCCAACTTACCGCACGAGGCGTCGCCAGCAGATGGCGGCCCGGCGGCGGCGCCCGGCTACGGCGAGGGCCACGGAAGCCTTTATAAATGTCGTCGCAGACTATTCAGCGGATGAGTAAGTGGTAGAGCCGTTGTGAAGGCCGGTAGTGCGCTGGAGGACGCAGCGGTGGACGGCCAGCCGCGCCGGCCACGGACGACCGCGATCGGCCCGGTTCCAACTATTCCAAACCGTTGATCCTGCGTTGTTCCCGAGCGAGACGGCGTCTGAGCTTCCTCCGCGCACGGCTGTTCAACCTGCCGACCAACTGCTCGGCGGTCTCGGAACGTGACTCGCGAGTCTCGGCGGTGACCGTGACGGCGCGCTTGCGCCGCCCATCGGCCCAGTACTCATTCGCAGGCATCGCTCTCACCACGTTGTGCCAGGGGAGATAGCACTTTAGACGGTGCGAGTCCGAACCTCAAGAGCTCGTTAGGCCGTAGGGCGCCCGCGCTTGAGTTGCGTGATCCCTCACCTCGACATACGCCTGCGCCGCGACATGAGTGAAGGTTGCTGAAGGCTGAATCGGACGAACTGCCCTGGCATGTGGCTGGTTGCGGGCTGAGGTGAACGAGGGGGCGGATGTTGTGTGCGCGTCATCGTTCGGCGTATGGCCGGGAAGTAGGATGGGAAAAAGTTTCCGCCAGGGTCCCGTAAAAATCGTACGGGTTATCCACCATGAGAAAGTGGCCGGCTTCCGGTATGCACTTGACCTGATAGTCGGCCAGGTATGGGAGTAGGTGCCTCTTGTCCTCCTCGGCTCCGTGAACATAAGTTTTCGCCTGCGGCAATTCACGAAAGAGGTTGAGAAGCTTCCCGCTGTCCGACCATTCTACAAGGGAGCGTGCACTTTGGTGGATGGCGTTCGGCTCGGCCTCGCTGTACCAGCGTGCCCAGGCGCGGAGGTCGGGTCGCTCGGAGCGGACGAGTTCGCGCTGGAACGACCGATAGCCAGCTTCGATGAATTGGTCGCTAAGCTGGTTGGCGGTCCAGCGGCTCACCAAGCCGCAGTCTTCGGCGATTAGGTTTCCTTCCACGCTGACATAGTGGGTCAGCGAGGGGATGTCCTGAGCGGCGAGGAGGCCGACCGAGCCGCCCATGCTGTGGCCGACGAGGAAGAGGCGCCCACTGGCCCCCCAGAGGCTCCGCAGGTATTCGATGAGCGATCGGGTGATCGCGGCGTAGGCCGGGAGTGAATGGTCCTGGTCATGATCGCTTTCGGAGTGGCCGTGCCCGGGAAAGTCGAAGGCGCAGAGGGTGAATCCGCGCAGAGCCTGGCAGTCGAAGGCCCCGGCGAAGCTCTCCTTTGCACAGCCCAGGCCGTGGAGGAACAGCACGAGGTCGTTTCCGCTGTGACGCATGTTGACGGCGATCCGTGTCGGACGTTCGCCGAGGGTGATGTACACCTGCTCTGCCTGTTTCATGGCTTCGCTCGTTCATATAGAGGGGGAGTTTGAGGCGTTTCAGCCCGCACCGGTCGAGCGTGCTGCCCGCCGGCCCCGGACGCGGGAGCCTGGGTGATGTGGCTTACACCATAGTTACCCGAGTAAGATCACAACTGAACTATGCCAAAAAGATCTCCGATGTTCACAAGATTGTCGGCAGCATGGCCACAAACGTCCAAGACCTACTTCTCGCAGGGTGCTGGTAGCATGCACCGTTCCAAGTGGGGTCCGGCGCGTGATCATGGATCAGTTGGTCTTTGAGGCGGGTACAGCAGACCCTCAAGCCTTTCCTTGAGGAACTGGGGGCCGATGAGATCGAAATGACCCAGCCGCGAGCAGTCCAGGTTGCTGATGTCCAGGCCCCGGTTACGGGCAGCTCGTGCCATGCCGTTGAACTGGTTCTCGAAAGCGAAGGACAGGATGATGTGCACGTCTCGGGCGATGCGCGCTAGTTGCCCAACCCGGTCGAGAAACTGGTCGTAGCCGTCGCCCTGCCACACACCTACGACTTCCTGCGCATGCCGCCGGACTTGACCGAAGTCCTTGGACGTGATCTTTCTCAAGTAGGCACACAGGTAACCGAGTTCACCGATGTCCCGGGCGGAGTGCAACAGGTCGACGAGCTCGGGCAGCGGATCTTGGGAGTTCACAGCGGCGACCTTGCTCGAAATCGTCGTCGTCGTGCGGTTGACGTTGGGGTCCAGCAGCACGGTCCGTTCGATCCTTACGTCGCGAATCTGGTCCTGTGCGTAGCGGTTGAGGAGGAGCAGCGCGTCGGCGCCGAATGAGAAACCGACGACGGTGATGGTCTTGTGTGGGTTGTCCTTGCGGAACCTCCTCAGCGCGTACGCAAGCAGCTGCAGGTGGGACTCGAGGGAGATCGGCTTGTAGTGGTCGTCGTTGCGTTCGCTGGTGTTGAAACCGAAGAGGGTGAGCGCGATGCAGTGGAACCGGCTTTCCAGCATGTACGACTGGAAGTCGTCGTAGTCCAGCCCCAGTCCGTGCAGGAAAATGACGAGGTCGTTGGAGTCGCGTTTCGTCTCCAGGTAGCGGAGCGACCTGCCGACGACCGAGTCGCCTTCGCTGTGGATGTGCTGGATCGCGTCGGAGGTGATCGGAATCTCGCCGGTCTGCAACTCGGTCGGCCCGTGCCGCCGTGCCAGGAGGCGGTAGAAGGCGAGTGCGGAGCCGCTCGACACGGTGGCGATGAGCAGCGCCGAAAGGACGGTGGCGCTCAGCCATTCGCTCGTGGCGGCGATGGCGCGGCGGAACTCGGCGGAGTAGAGGTTCGTCGCGAGGCCCAGCAGCGAGCCACCAGTGCCGGCCAGTACCGCCAACCAGCGCGGTACGCGCGGGCCCTCCTCGTGGACGGCGACCTCACCGCCGCCGTTGCGAGCCAGCGGTCTGATCACGACGGCTGGAATGCGATGGGATACCTGGCGGTGAATTCGTCGTAGTCTTCCAACGCGGTCACCTCGCCGATGAAGTGTCCGTCGGACACGGTGCAGAGCCGGTACGGGTCGGTGCGATAGTCGCAGTACACCAGGGTCTCGCACCCTTGGCGGGTCAGTTCGGCGCGCGGCTCGGTGACAATGATCAGTCCGGGCGGGCGCAGGTTATCGCGCAGCGTGTTGATGATCTGCGTTCGGCGGTCAGGAGCGATTTCGTACAACACGTAACTCAAGTTCGCGGCGTGTATCGGCCAGCGGTGCAGGAACTGCCGGAGCACCGCCGTGTCCAGGAGATCGACCTCGCAGGTTTCGGTCGTCGCGCCATTGACGTCCACCGCGTCGAGGGCGAACACCAGTTCACCGAACAGGGAATCGTAATATTCAGATGAGCCATAGCATTCCCGTACCCAATGCAGGTCGGGAAAGGGGCCCCGGTCGACGGCCAGCGCGCGGCGAATGGGAGCCTCCCGGTAGGCCGGGACGCCGCCGGGCCAAGGCAGGTCCGCGCTGAAGGCGGTGAACAGCTTCTCGTTGTTGATCTGTTTCGGCATGATGCCGAGGCCGGTTCCGAGATCGGCGAAGCATAGCCCGCTGCGGCTGTGCCGTGGGAGGCAGGCGCTGAGGATCACCTGAGGCACCAGGAAGCGCCGCGCTCCAGTGAAGGAGTTGCGTCGCTGCTCGACGATGGTGGCGATGCCGTCCGCATGCTCGCGTGCCATCCGCCCCAGTAACGCTGCCCGAGCCACCTCCGAGGCCGGTGCGCCGAGCAGAGCGAAATCTTCCGGAGCTACAGATTTAAGTGCGATACCGAAAAGATTGATCAAGTGGCCCGGACTGTGCGCCGGCTGGCGCAGCGCGCAGCGTTCGAGGATGCTCGACAGATCGCTCGAAGGATCACTCAGATCGCGCGCCACCAGGCGAAAGAACTGGCGCCATCCGTGATCCTGGGGATGTTCTCCCAGTCGCTCGGCCGCGTTCTGAAGATCCTTTAAATTCACAGTATAGAAGCTAACATTCGAGTTTTACTATGGCAAGTTAAGTAGATTAGGGTAAGTCAAAAACCTGGGTTTTGTCGTGCGCTACCGACATGTACGATCCGGTACCGGACGAGCAGCAGCCCGCCATCGCTCCGCCTCTCCACTCCCACCCGGGCTCGTGCCGTGCCCATGCGAGGCTGACTGGTCTGGCCGACTCTCGGGCTCCGACGGACGTACCAGCCTCGCTGTGTTCCGGTGCCCGAGGCGGGGGTGCGCCCCGCCTCGGTGTCAACCCGGGCAAGGTAAGGCTCCTACGCACAAAGTGTCCGCAACGCGCAGCGAACGGCACAGCTCTCGAAAATGGTGGCTCGGCCGTCATGTGCGATGGACAGGCGCGTCCCGCAGCGGCCGAGGGGATGACGACGGGATTCGAAGAGGCTTCCGCCGACGCCCGGCGGCTGCGGCTACGAGACCCGGTGCCGCGGGACCCGGCGGTCGCGCAGGAGTCGAAACGCGTCCTCAACCGAGTGCTGCTGCCGGTGCTCGACGCGGCGGGCCGCGCGCCGCGCTGCGGCTTGTCAACGGCTCGGCCGAGTAGAGCAAGACACGGCCGCCGAGGCGGGATGGACGGTCTACGGCCTAACCAGAGCCCACGATCGGCGAAGCTGACCTGAGCGGCCTTACGCACCCCTGGCTCTCACCATGCCTCGCCTTATGAACGAAATGGTTTTTGGGCGTTGGTTGATTTGCTCGTGGGCGCCGTGTGGCGGGCTACTGGGTGTGGGGTGGTGAGGCATTCGTCGATGGAGGCGGGGAAGCCGGCGGCGGCGAGGGTGCTTTGGCTGGTTGCGGCTGAGCGGCGGATGATGAGGCGGGCTTCGTCGGCTTGGGCGGGGTTGCCGGCTGCGAGTGCTTCGACTGTGTGGCCGAGCGTGGTGACGGTTTCGGTGCCTTGGGTTTCTGTGGCTTCGTAGAGGCGTAGGAGGTGGCGGGTTGATGCGGGGACGCGGGGGCGGAAGGTCGGGTGCTGTTGCTGCTGTTGGAGGACGTCGATGACGGCGAGGTCGTTGATGGCGGTGCGGTGGTGGGCGGCGATGACGTTGCAGGCCTCGAAGGCTTTGAGGGTGACGGTGGCGACGCGGGCGGCGTCGGTTGTCGTAACGGCGAGCTGGGCGGGTGGTTTCATGCGGCAGGAGGCGCGGGGGCTGGGTGTCCAGGCTGGGTCGGTGTGGATGAGGCGTCCGAGACGGATGATGAGGTCGCTGGCGTCGGTGGCGATTCCGGTGGCGGGGTGGCCGAAATGGTCGTAGGCGTCCCAGCGTCGGATGATTGCTTTCCATCGTCCACTGGTCTTCCTGGCGGATTGGGCGACTTGTTTGAGGTGTGGGATGTGGTGCGGTTCGTTGAGTTCTTCGATGCGGCGGGTGAGGTGGAGGATGGTTTTGCTGTTGATGTCGCAGATGATGGCGGCTGCGCGGGCGAGGTAGCGCCAGGTGGTGATCGAGCCGGGTGCATCGGGTTTGTTCAGCCGTTGGATGCTGGCGTTGATCCCGGTGATGGATTGGTTGATGTCCTCGCCGGCGGTGGGTGGGATCCGTTCGGGGGTGCGGTGGAGCGGGACAGGCTCGATCGGTGGCCGTTGGTCGGCGCCGAACACGCGGGACAGGACGGCTGCGGTCAGGAGCGGTCGGCTGGCGGTGTTCGCTGGGGCCCCGGTGTGCTTGGTCAGGTGGGCGGCGGTGGCGGTGTGGTCGCTGAGGTGGTGGAGCAGGGCGCGGGCGGTGTCGGTGGCGGCGATGGTGGGCGCGTCCGGTGAGATGGTTTCGGTGAGGGTGGTCGGGGTGTGGGAGGCGAGCAGGTCGAGGCCGCAGCCGAGGGCGAGGGAGACGCAGCGGATCTTTTCGGCGAGGGTGGTTTCGGGTGTTTCGGTGGTGGGGCGGGGACCGAGGATTTGCGCGGCGTGGTCGATGAGGGTTGAGGCGCGGTGGGCGGCGTCCCGCACGCCGTGGTCGTGGGTGTGCGGGACGCCGAATCCGGTGGCGATCTGGTCGTGGTAGCGGACGAGGACGTGGGCGAGTTGGGAGAGTTCGGCTCGGACGGCGGGCTGGGCGGCGTGGTGGGCGATGTCGGGTGCGTGGACGGCGGTTTTGAGGTCGATCAGGTGTTCGGCGGCGAGCGCGGTCATGTCCCCGAAGGTGACCATGGGCGGCTACCGGAGGGCTTCGCGGAGCCGGCCGGCGTGCAGCGCTGCTTGGAGGCAGGCCATCTTGTCGTCGGGGTGACTGGCCAGTTCGGCGGCGCGTACCAGGCTCTGGGAGACCTTGCCGGCCAGTTCGAACAGCGCGTCGGCCGTGGCGTCGGCGGTGTCCTGGTCGGCCGGTGCTGCGGTCTGCAGAGACGGGGCTTGGCGGAGGGCGCGGTGGGCTTGGGTGGCTTCGCCTTCGGCCATGCCCCAGGCGATGTATCCGTCGGGTTGTTGGGCGGCGAAGGCGGTGATGACGCGTTCGGCGTGGGCGAGGTCGTTGAGGGCGGTGGCGAGGAGTTCGGTGAACCAGGTCTGGCGGACCTGAGCGTGCTCGCGTTCGTGGGTCATGTGCGGGTCCTCGGCTCTTCGGGTGGGTGGGGCTGGTGTGCATAGCGGGTGGGGCCGGGGCGGATTCGGGCGTGGCCGCGTTGGTGGCGGGTGGTGTTGCGCATATGGGTTCTCCTGGTGCGTCTCATGCGGCTTGGGATGGGCCGGGGTGGCGTCTTGGCTGGTTGTCCGGGCGGGTGGTGGGCGCTGCTGGGGGGCTCGGTATGACTTGGGTGATGTGGTGGGGGAAGTCGTTGGCGGCGGCTGCGGTATCACGCGGGCGGCCGGCGGGTGCAGGTGGTGGCGGTTTGGGGTCGAGTTCGTTGCGCAGTTGGTGCGCGGGGACGCCTGACCAGGTGCTGAGCGCCTCGATCAGGGTGTCGCGGGAGCGTTTGATGGCGGCGCGGTCGGGTGTCGTGGCGCTGGTGAGGCGGGCCGCGAGGCTGATGTAGGCGCGTTCGGCCTGGTCGGCACGGGAGATGGCGCCCAGGGGCGTTGGGGGCGGTGGGAAGGGAGGCGCTGGGGCCAGGTGGCCGGTCGGCGCGGCGAGGATGGTGGGGATGCCGGGGACTTCGACGAGGTAGATCGTCCCGGCGTCGGATCTGCTGGTGGTCCAGCCGACGATCGTGCCGCAGCGGTCGCCGTGCAGGGGGAGGCAGACCTCGTCGCCGACCTTGTACGGTGCGGCGTCCTGGCCGGGGTTGTGTGTGGTGGTTGCGCGTCCGCCGGCGATGACCTCGGCGAAGTCGAGGTCGTGATCGATGGCGTAGTGCTCCAGGTCGTTGATCAGGGCGCTGAGCAGGGCTCGGGTGTAGAGCGGGTCGCGGTCGAGCAGGGAGCCGCCGCCGGGGAAGGCCGACTGTTCGTAGGTGCGGACGAGGTGGGTGGCGCGTGCCAGCTGGGTGGCGTTGGGGTCGTGGTCGGTCATGGGCTCCTACTTCAGGGCCGCGTGCAGGCGGCCGGCGTGGTGTGCGGCTTGCAGGCAGGCGACGCGGTCGCCGGGGTCGGTGGACTTGGAAGCGGCGTTGAGGATCGCCTGGGTGACGACCAGCACGAAGTCGGCGATCGCCTCGGCGAGTTCCCGGGTCTGGTCCGTGGTCATGGGTGCGGCGCTGGGCCAGGCGAGGGTGGGGGCTTGTGACAGCGCCCACCATGCGTCGATGGCCGCGGTGGTCGCAGTTTCGTGGTCGAGGTGGTTCGGCTCGTCGTCGAGGTCGGGGAGCACGGTCGTGGCGCGTTCGATCAGCTCCAAGCCGATGAAGGCCGAGGCGAGCAGGGCGGGGATGGAGTCGGCGGCTTTGATCTGTCGCGTGAGGTAGCGGAACTGGTGCTTCAGGAGATCCTCCGTGGTGTTGCGGCTGTTGGTTGCGGGGTGGGTCAGCGGCTGGGGCCGAGCGGTGGTTGCCGTCGGCGTGACGCGGGGCTCGTGACCGGCTTGTGTTCGCCGGCGATGCTGTCGGCCAGAGGGACCGGGAACGCTTGAGCGGCGAGTTGGGCGGGCGTGGGCCGATCGGTTGGGTCGGTGGCGGGCGCCGGAGGCGGCGGCTGGGTGACGTCGCCCGGTTCTGCTGTGTTCAGGTGTTCGGCGACCCTGCTCAACAGCAGGTCGGTGATGTTGCGTTCGGGCATGTCGTTCCAGGTCGTGAGCGCGTCCAGCAGGGTCCGGTGGTCGTGCAAGTCGTCGCGGGTCGGTTGGTGGCCGTGGACGTCTGCGAGGGCGATGCGGGTGGCGGTGTCGACCAGGAGCTGTTCGGCTTTGAGCGGGTCGTGGACGACACCTTGATGGGTGGGCGTGGCGGGGAAGGGCGGTGCCGGCTCCAGGTTCGCGGCCAGCACGGGCTGGTTCTGGGTCTGTCCGAGGAAGTGCACGTAGTACTCGGCCTGGCCTTGCTGGGAGACCAGGACGCCGGTGACGGTGCCCCGGGTCGGCTGGCCCAGCAGGACGGCCTCGTGCGCGGCGGGGCCTTCGAGCTGGACGGTCGAGCCGATGGCGAAGGCGTTGGGGTTGCCGCGTTCGATGTCGTAGTAGGCCTGTGCTTGGGCGGCCAGGTCGTGGAAGTCGATGCCGCGGCGGTCGGCGTAGTGCATCAGGTCGACCAGCAGGTCGCTGATCAACTCGCGGGCGTCGTCGTCGTTGGCGTGGTGGTCGAGGTGCTCGGTCTGCTCGAAGAGAGCTTGGAAGGCATCGAGAGCGGCGGCTCCGAACTCGGCGAACTCATCGGCGCCGGCTTCGGTCATATGGCCTCCATGGAGTCGGTGGGCTGGTGACGCGGGCGGGTGCTGCGGTGGGTCTAGAGGCGGCGTGGGCGTCGCTCGGAACGGTCCGGCGGTTTCGGGACGGCACGCGGGGCGTCGGGCCGGATCGGTGTGGGGCCTTGCGGGAAGCCGGTCGCGGCCAGCCGCGCGACCGGCGAGGGGCCGGGCGGGACGGCAGCGGCGATGTCGGTCGGCCGGGTGGGTTGCGGGACGGGTGGGGGCAGGTGGCGGGCGATCTTTTCCGGGTGGCCGCCCGACCATGCCGCGAGGGCTTCGGATAGCCGTGCGAGGTCGTCGAGCCGGTCCTGGTAGCCGGCCGGGGCGCGGTCGGCGTTGCACTCGAGCCAGGCGGTGAGAGCGACGATCGTCTCCTCGGCATCGCGTGCGTGGGTGATGACTCCGGTTGTTCGCGTGGCGATGGGCAGGAAGGCGTCCGCCGGTTGGAGTTCGGACGCGGTCACGTGCACGGTGTCAGCGACGGCCGGGACGCGGACCGTGCACCTGGCATCGCCACCGGGTGTCTGGGTGAGGGAGGTGATGAAGCCGCGCCAGCGTGGGTACCGCGGTGCGGCTCCGGTGGCGGTTTCCTGCTGGCGAATCTGTACTTGGGCGCCGAGCCGGAAGTTGTGGACTTGATCGGTGTCGTCTGTGCTGCGGTCGAGGCTGCGCTGGTGCAGTTCCTCGAGGGTGTCGCCGATGTCCTGGCCGTGCCGAGCCGAGTAGCGGGCGAGCTGCTCGAGCAACGACTGGACCAGTGCCTCAGCCAGGGACGGGTCGGCGTGGTGGCTGGGAAGGTCGCCGGGGAGAAGTTCGCGCTGGTAGGCGTCGAGTGCCGCGGCGACGGCGTCGTCGGGATCGGGCATGGGGATACCTCCGTGGGAAGCGGATTGCAGGGTGTCACGTCAGGTGTGGACGGGAGCCGGATCGGCGTGGAGCAGGGTGAGCGGTTGTGGGTGGGGCGGGCGGTTCGCGGGCGAGGTCGGCGGCGATGTCGTTGGGGAACGCAGCCGCGGCGCAGCGAGCGGCGGAGGGCCAGTCGTCGGCCGCGTACTGTTCGCCATGAGCGCGTAGATGGTGCAAGACCTGTTCGGAGGTGGTGCCGGACCAGGCGGCCAGCGCCGTGGACAGCTCCGCCAGGTCGGCGTGCAGCCGCTCGTCGGGTCCTGCGGTGTCGTGGCTGGTGCGCTGGTGGATGAGCATGCTGATGAGGGTCTGCTCGGCTGCCTGGGCGGAGAAGACGGTGCCGACGGTGCGGGTCGGGATCGGGGTCATCCGGGTGGCGGGCTGGAGTTCGGCAGCGGTGGTGTGGCGGGGTTCGCTGATTCCGGGGATGCGGAGCGTGCAGTCGGTGCCTGATCCGGGGCCGGTGGATTTCAGTTCGGTGATGAAGCCGCGCTGGGGGTCGCTGTCGTGGTCGCGGAACTGGACTTCGGTGTGGATGCGGAAGCTGTAGCGGGGGTTGGTGAGGGCGCCGCCGCGGTCGATGCGGGCTTGGATGAGGGCGTCGAGCAGTTCAGCGACGTTCAGGCGGTTGCCTTCGCCGTAGCGGATGAGGTCGGCGACAAGGGAGTGCAGGAGCCCTTGGGCTTCGGCGTGGTCGGTGCGGTGACCATTGGCCAGGTCGCCGAACAGGTGCCGCTGGTAGGCGTCGAGTGCGAGCGCGGCGGCTTCCATGCGGTCGGGCATGCGGATCTCCAGTCAGTGGCGTGAAAGGTGGAGAAGAGGCCGGGGTCAGGCCCCGTTCGGAGCGGGGGCCTGGTAGTCAGGGCCGAGCCAACCGTCGGGGACCGGGGCGACACGGGCTTCGTGTGGGGTGAGGTGTTCGTTCTCGGTGCACTGGTAGAAGGGCCCGCGGGGGCCGAGGAGGACGGGGAGTTGGTGGTCGAGGTGGTCGCGGTACCACAGCGCCATGCCGGTGGCGCCTTGCAGCCGCATGGCCTCCCACGCGTACCAGAGGGCGGTGAGGCGGGAGATCGCCTCGCCGTGGTGCCACCACTCCGCGCACCAGCGGAACTCGCCGCCGAGGGTGCGCCGGTACATGGGGACGAAGTGGCCGGTCACCCAGCTGGTCAGGCTGGGATACAGCGGCTTGAGCTTCTCGCTCCCGGGATGGGGTGCGGTGGTTTCGACGGGCATTGAGCCTCCTGAACTGTTGGGTTGGGCATGACGGCGTCGCCCCTGCCGTCAGGGCTTCGCTGGGCAGCGGGGCGCGGAGCTAGGCGTCCAGCTCCGGTAGCTGGGTGCGTCCAGGCTGGTCGTGGTGGCGGCGGGCTGCTTCGGCGATGGCGGTGTCGGCGGTTTCGATGGCCTTGGTGATGGCGGTGGCGTGCGGGCCCTGGTACCAGGGGCGCAGGCGGATCAGGGCGGGTTTGGTGCCGGTGGCCAGTAGGAGTGCGGTGCCTTTGGGGAGGGCGCGGATGTCGGCGGCGTCGAGGATGTCCTGGCGGCGCAGGGAGATCTGTTCGCTGGCGCGTCCGTCGTTGTAGGTGATGGAGCGGACGGGGACGTCGTGTTGGCCGATGAGGGTGGCCAGGTCGCGGACGAGGCGGGGGGAGTCGATGCCGGCGCCGATGAGTTTGCGGGTCGCGGCTCCCCACAGCGCGGCCATGCCGGGCTCGCCCCACACGGTGACGCCCTGTTCGTAGCTCTGCAGGATGGTGACGGGGATGATGCCGCGGGAGCCGAGGTGGGAGTACAGCTGGGGCAGGTCGGCGATGCGGCAGATGTTGGCGGCCTCGTCGAGGGCGACGATCAGGGGCGGGTCGAGGCGTCCACCGGATTGCTCGGCGCGGCGTTCGGCGGCGCGCATGGTGGTGTCGGTGAGCGCGGCGATCAGCGGCGCCGCCGCCGAGAGGGATTTGGACAGCAGGTGGAGGGTGTCGCGGGTGCCGGCGAAGGTGTGCGGGTCGAAGACGGGTAGGTCGCGGGCGGGGGTGACCCAGGCGAGGATGTCGTGGTCGCGGAGGGCTTTGGCGGTGGTGCGGGCGGTTTGGTAGATCCCGTCGCGGGTTTCGACCGCACCGTTCTGGGTGCCTTTGAGCGAGGAGGCCATCAGTGCGAATCCGGCCTCTTGGAGGAGTTCGATGGGGGTGGGGACGGCGGGTTCGTCGAGCCATTGGGCGACGTGGTGCAGGGAGCGGCCGGAGGTCGCGGCGGCCAGGAACAGCGCGCACAGCAGGTCTTGGGCGGCGGGTCCCCACAGGTCCTTCTTCTGCCCGTCGTCGACGGTGAGGACGAAGTGGCCGGCCAGGCGGTGGGCGTCTTCGACGGTGGTCAGTCCGGCGAGGGGGTTCCACCACCAGGTCTGGGGTTGGTAGGTGATGTGCTGCGGGTCGAACAGCCAGGTCTTTCCGTGGGTGCGGGCGGCGCGGACGGTGGAGATGGCGGCCCACAGGTCGGCTTTGTTGCTGGTGGCGATGACCGGGCCGGGCGCCGACAGCACATGCGGGATCGACTGGGTGGTGGTTTTACCGGAGCGGGGCGCCATGAACGCCACGACGGTGTCCTCGAACGAGGCGAACAGCGTCGGCCCGCTCCGGTCGCCGGGCAGCAGAACATCGCCGAGGACCAGGCCGATGTCGTCGCGGTCAAGGTGCTCGGGCGGTGCGGTCAGGGAGCGGCGCAGCGCGGCGGCCTTGTTCGCGGTCGCGGATGGTTCGAGTTCGGCCAGCCCCGGGTTGTCGGCGAGGGCGGCGACGGCATCCCCGGGCTGTGGAAAACGTTGGACGATCCGCCGCCAGACCGTCCATGTCGTGCTGCCGATTGCGGCGAGCAGCAGCACCAGGGCGAGAAGGACGAACGGAGTGGGAGTTCCTGGCCAGGCGTTGTCGAAGTGGCGTCGGACTACCGCGACAGCGAAGTCCGTCCCGAAGGACATGACGGCCCCTCCGGCGAGGCTGGCAGCGAGCTTGGCTGAGGCCCACACGAGCCACAGGGCGGCGATGGGTGTCCAGCAGGCGAAGAGGACGAGCCAGCCTGCACCGGCGTTGGTGTCGAGGATGGAGGCGCGGGGTCCGAGGGCTCGGGTCATGCGGTCGCCCGGATGGCCTGGTCGGTGTCGTAGAGGTCGGTTTCGGGGCCGACGAGGGAGAGTCCGACGGGGATGCCGAGGCGTTCACCTGTCTTGATGAGGTACTTGCCGCGGCCGGGGTGGCGAGCGCCGGGCTGCCAGGAGTCGGGTGCCGACCAGGAGGTGACCAGCTGCTGCTCGGGGCCGGTGAGCGGCGTGATCTCATGCACGCGGGCGAGCTCGCGGGGTGGGAGGCCGGCCAGGACGGTGATGGCGGAGCGGTCGGCGAAGCCTTTGGCCTTTGCGCGGTCTTCTTCAGTAGCCAGGGCGTCCAGGTCGGCGAGGGAGTGGGTGATCATGATCGAGGCCATGCCCTTGGCGCGGTTGAGGCGGGTGAGAGCGTCGGCGTGCTCGACCAGTCCAGGAGCGCCGCGCAGCGCGCGCCACAGTTCGTCCATGACGCCCAGGTAGGAGCGGCGCGGTGCGGCGTGCAGGTCGGCCAGGGCGGTGGCGGCGTCGACCATGCCGAAGGCATACGCCCAGGTGCACAGCATCGCCGCGGTCAGCAGCTTGTCACCGGCGGCGCGGACGCGGGAGATGTCGACGCTGATCGCCGGCGCGTCCAGGTCGAGTGGACGCGTGGTGGCGGCGTCGAACACCCCGGCCAGGGAACCGGAGATGAGCAGGTCGAGCGTGAAGACCAGGTCGCGGGTCTGGGCGCGGTAGGAGTCGGCGGTGTCGGTGCGGGTCGCCGACCGTAGCTCCTCGGGTCCGTGTTCGAGGATGTGCAGGACGTCCACGATCGTCGGGTCGCGGTCGAGGCGGTCGTCGAGCAAATCGATGGCTCGGCTGAGGACGACCTCTTCGGCGTTGGTAATGCGGGCTTCGCGGACCAGGGTGGCCAGCGCCAGCAGCAGGGACAGGCGACGGGAGCGGACCTCCCACCACAAGGCCTCGGCATCGGCGCCGGACAGGCGGCGGCGGGCTTCGTCCAAGGGGCCGGCGTCGAGGGGGTTGATGCGGTCGACGCCTCGTCCGACGCGGATGACCTGCCCGCCGAGGTAATCGACCAGGCGGGTGTAGTCGGGTTTGGTGTCGCCCAGGATGATCGGGGTGGTGCCGGTGGCGACGGCGCCGGTGACCAGGCGTTTGACCAGTGTGGACTTGCCGGTGCCGGGCTGGCCGAGGACGAACATCCCAGGGTTGGTGACCAGCCCCTCACGCAGCCAGGCAAGCGGGTCCAGGCAGACGACCTCTCCCCACAGCTGGTGCCGTCCGACCGGGGTGCCGGCGGTGGGGGTGCCGGACCCGGCGGTGAAGGGGTACAGGCCGCAGACCTGGCTGGTGGTGGCCTGGTATTCGGGTGCGGGCTCGACGTGTGCGGCGCGTCCAGCGCCGTGGCCGCGCCAGCCCCAGGGTGGGCCGAGCGGCTCGGCCATGGCTTGTGTCTCGGCAGAGGTCATGTGCTGTGTTCTCCGGTTCGGCGGATGGTCAGTGAAAGAGGCGGCGGGACAGCTCGGGTGGGCAGATGCCGCACGGCAGGGTGGTGGCGAACCCGGCGGCCTGGCTGCCCCACAGCCGCCGCAGCCGGATCTTGGCTGCGTCGGCGGACGCCTCGACGTGCGCGACGGCGCGCCGAAGCTGTGCGGGGTCGGTGACGGTGACGGTCGCGTACATCGACACCAGGCACACACCCGCCCCCATCGCTTCCTCGGTGGCGGCTTGGCGGGCCCGTGCCGCGTCCCAGCTGTCGCGGGCGGTCTCGTCGCGGCCGGTGCGGCGCCGGAACTGGGCGCGGAACGCCGCAGCGTTCACCTCCTGCTGCAGGACCCGGCTCGCGGTCGCGGCGGGCAGGGCCCGGTACTGCAGGGTGATGCGTTTGGGGAACGGGCCGGGCGCGACGAGGCGGGCGAGGATGTCGGAGCGGACGTTCTGGCGTGGCGGTTCGTGCCAGGCCCAGCTGACCGAGACCCCGCCGTCGTGCTCGTAGCGGTCGGTATGCTCGGTCGCCGCGATCGGGCTGGCATCGCACCAGCCCAGCACCTCATCGGCCTGTGGCCCGGTGAGGAGGCGGTTGACCTCGCCGCGGGCGTGCGGGTCGAACGCGGTCCGCACCGTCCCGGCGATCTCGGCTGCCGTGGCGCGTCCACGGACGGACACACCGCAGCCCCCGAGCCGGGACGCCAGCCCGTCCAGGATGCGTCCGAGGTCGGCGACCGCCTCGAACAGGTCCTTGGGGGCGGCGGCCGAGGCTTTGGGGTCGACGGTGATCGAGACGCGGGTGTCGACGTCGGCGGCCGCGGCCGGGGCCGTCCGCACCAGCTCGTGCATGATGGCCCGCGCCTGCTGCGGCGCTGTGGGCACGACGGCCTGCTGCACGGCGTCGGCCAGGGTGGAGCCGGGCTCGGGCGCGGTGTCGACGGTGACGGTGACCCAGCGGACGGCGGGCATGTGACCGAGCGCGGCGAGCCAGCCGCCCCAGGCCGCGACCCAGGTGTCGGCGTCGGTGCGGTCGGCCAGCCAGGTCGAGGCCGGCACCACCCGCAGCGTCGCGGTGAGCAGCCCGGTGCGCCGGTCCCACACGATCCCGTACCGGCCGCCGTAGCCGTCCTCGGCACTCAGCAGCGTCAGCGGCGCGAGCACGCCGGGAAGCTGGAACGCGCGCGGGTGGTCGATGACGACACCGGCCCGGTAACGGTTATGGCCACGCAGCACGCCCCATCGCCATCGGCACCGCGCCACCACCAGCCGCCCGACCGGCACACCACCGACCCGGACCAGCCCCAACCCGCCTCCCACCGCAATCGGCGGGAGAAGGTAGACGAGCGCAGCAGGGATGGTGGCGGCGGCCAGGACCAGCAGCATCGCCACGCCGAGCGCGACGAAGGTCGAGGTAGTGTCCAGCCCGAGCAGTCCGATCCCGTGCCGACGGCGCCAGCCACCGTAGGTGCGGATGTCATGCCCCACCAGCGCCACCTCCCCCGCCCGACGCGCCCGACGAACCCGACGGGCCGGACGCGCCGCCGGAGTCGGTGGAGCCGGTGGGATTGCTCATCCACCGCAACGTGTCCTCGCCTCGGTGCCACTCGCGTTCAGCGGTCCGCACGGTCGCGGGACCGACCGGCTCGCCGTGCCCGCCGTCCGGTGGCGCCCATCCGTGGCTGTCGGCGTTTGCAGCCTGTCCGGTGGTTGCCGGCTGGTCGGCGTCCGATGGTGCGCCGCCCGAAGGAGCGTCCGGTTCCGAACTCGGGTCATCCGCGGCGTTGGCGTGCGCACCAGGAGAGGTCGGCTCGGCGTTCGGTGGTTGCTGTGCGGGTGGTTCGGCGCCCGAAGGCCTGTCGTTGCTCTGGTCGCCGAGTTGCTGGTCGAGGTAGGCGGCGTGCTCGCTGGCCGCGCCGCGTCCTGCGCCGCTGGAGCCGCCGGGCGCACCGAATCCGCGCAGGGCGCCGACAGCGGTCGCGCCGCCCATCAGCGCGCCGAGGATGCCGCCGCCGCTGCCGGACTCGGTGCCGCCGGTGGTCCAGGTGAAGAACTTCAGCAGCACCGGGAAGGCGATCAGGCTGATCAGCATCATCGCGAAGCCCATCAGCACCGTCCGGAGGTTCTTTCCGTGGCCGACCAGCGTGAACGCGGTCGCGTACGCGGCGGCCGCGGCCGGCTTGTAGAAGATCAGCGCGAGCATCCAACCCCCGACGCGGGTGAGCCACGACTTCGTCGCGGTGGTGAGCCCGCCGGCGGCGGCCAGCGGCAGGAGCCCGGCGAGGATGACCAGTGCGGCACTGCGAAACAGCAACAGCAACGCCTGCACGATGCCGATGAACAGCGCCACTAGGGACAGAACCAGAATTAGGGCTGCCGGTGCCCCGGCCGGAATGGCGACGATCTCGGCCATCCGTTTGCCGAAGTCACCGTGCGCGGAGGCGTCCAGCACCCAGCCGCTCCACTGGTCGCCCCACTGCAGCAGCAGGTTCGGCAACACCGTCCCGATGACCGTGACCGTCGCCAGCACCACCAGGCCCCGGCCGGCGTCGACCGCCGGGTTCGCCTTGCGCGTGAGCGCCATCTTGGCGGCGACCACCAGCAGCGCCAGCACCGCCACCGCGATGGTCAACGGCTGCACCAGCAACTGCAGATACCCGACCGCCGACTCGCCCTCCAGGTTCGGTGACGGCAGCTCCACCCACCAAGAGGCGGTGTGGGAGACCAGCCACCCCACTGCGGACTGGAACGCCTTGGCGGCCTCCTCGACGGCGTTGCTGCCGATCTCGCCGGGGATGTCGGGCATCGGCGGGCCCCAGGGGTGGTCGTCGTTGTCGACCGTCTGCACGCAGCCCGGGTCCAGCACCGACGAGCACGGATCCACCGGAATCCACGGAGTGAGCGTCATCATGAGCCGGCACCTCCGCTGAGGAACCGGACGTAGCCGTCGGCGGATGGGATGGATGCTGCTGCCCCGCCCCAGGTTCCGCCGGGCGGGGCGATGACGCGCCAGTCGTCGTCTCGCCACTGCAGTTGGATGCGGGTGACGGCCCGCACCGTCATGTCGCTGTCGCCGGGGCCGGCGGAGACCAGGTCGAGGCTGGCGGTGTCGGGGGAGTAGCCCTGCCAGCGGAACCCTTCCAGCACCACATACGCACGGCCCAGCGCCGCACCGTCGCGCAGCTTCCCGCGGCGCTTGTCGTACAGCTGCCGCGTTGCGGCCAGCAGCGCGGAAGTATCCGGGCCGATGACCTGCTTGGTGATGGTCGGCTCGAACACCTTCGGCCCCCACTGGGCGTTGGCGCGCACCGCGACATGCACCGCCGCCAGCAACGCCCCGCACGGAGTCCGCGCGAACCCGGACGCCAGATCACCGGCGGTGCTGCGCGGACCGTCCGCAGCGGAATAGGGGAGGGCGACGCCGTGGTAGTCGCGCCAGACCATCCCGGCGAACGACACCGGCGGAGCGGCCACCACCCGCTCGTCCAGGGGAGGCGGAGGGGCGGAAGCCCGTGGGAGGTGCGGGGTCGGATCGGGAGCAGGGAGCGTGACATGCGTGGCGGCGCCAACAACACCGCCGCCGACGATCGCGGCGAGGACCAGGCCGCCGGTGCGTCGCGCCGATGAGCCGCCTGTGTCGGCGTTGCGGGTCCGCGTGAGGTGAGGGAGTCGGGTCATCTGAAGAACACCCCGACGATGGGGGCGGCGGTGGCGGCCAGGCTGAGACCGCCCAGGACCCAGGGGATGCCGGTGGCGCCGTCGGCGGCGAAGGTGGACCGGTTCTTGCGGCCGATGGCCATCTGCCCCGCGCAGATGAACAGCCCGGCGACGCCGCAGATCAGCACGCCCCACTTGCCCCACGACAGCAGCGTGTTCATCTTGGCGTCCAGCCCCGGCGGCGGCGCCGGCGGCGGATCGGGCACCGGCACTCCCAGCCCGTTCTGTGGCCGCAGCCGCCACGGCTCCTCCAGCAGCCGACCGGCGTGAGTCGCACAGACGATCAGCAACGTCAGCGACATCCCACCTCCCTGCGGCGCTGCCCGCGGCGCGTCGCGGCGCCGTCACCGGCGGCGTCGATCAGGCGGCGGAGCTGGTCGAGGGCGTGTCGCGCCTTACCGGGCAGGACGACCTCGGCCGGGTCCTCGACCAGGCGCAACTGGCGGACGTGCGGGATCCGGACGATGCCGCCGACGCGCGCCTCCAGCAGCGCGAACCGGGCGGTGGCCTCCCGCGACTCCGGGCCGCCGTCGCTGACGATCGCCAGCCCTGCCACCCGCTCGTCCCAGTCGCGCAGCACGCTGATCGCCGTGGTCGCTCGCGTGGCCGCCGCTGCGGTGTTACGGACCGTCAGTACGATCGGCCGTCCCTTGGCGCGCAGCGGCGCCTGGTCCAGCTCCAGCAGTGACTCGATCGAGCCCATGTCCCATGCCGCCGGCAGCAGTGCCGCGAGCGTGGACGTGCCGGCGCCGCCGTGTGCACCGGCCACCACCACATCCAGCGCCGTCGGCTCGACGCGCAGCGTCGTGCCGGGTTCTGTTGCCGGTTTCGGGCGGATTGTTCTGGTTTGGCGAAGACTCACCCATACCCCCGAATCGTTGCTCTGGGTTGATGAGTGACTACAGTAAGTGGCAGACTTGTGGAGCGCAAGCATCACCAAACAACTTCTTCACAAGCCAACGCCGCCAACAGCGCGCTACCGCAGCACCCGAACCGCCACACTTGAGAGGCACACCCGCACCATGACCGCAACCCCAGGAGCCCCAGCGATGACCGACACACCCGGCCGCGACCCCGACGTGCTCACCACCGCCGAACTCGCGACCAAACTCGGCCTGTCGCCCCAGACCGTCCGCCGGATGGCCAACGCCGGGCAGATCCCCGCGCTGAAGACCGGCAAGGACTTCCGCTACTCCTGGCAAGCCGTCCGCGAGGTGCTGCGGCAGCCCCACCACCAACCCGGGGGCTCCGCCGATGACCCAGACACGCCCGACCAGACCGAGCTGCCCAAGAAGGGAGCCGGGTACCGCGCCCAACGCCGCGCCCGTACCGGCGCCCAATACCCCACCACCGACACCGACGCCGACTGACAACTCGGCACGGCGGCGGCCCACCCGGTGAAGGCCGCCGCCACCCTCAGCGCTGCCGTCCTGGCGCTCCCTCTCGGCCTCGTCCTGCTCCTGGCCGGCCACCAGGACCCGGCCATCGGCGCCGGGCCGGCGGCGGGAGCGCCCACACCGCTCGCCCGCACCGACATCCCATCCGCCTACCTGCGCTGGTACCAAGACGCCGCCCACACCTGCCCCGGCCTCGGCTGGAACATCCTCGCCGCGATCGGCAAGATCGAATCCGACCACGGCCGCTCCACCGCACCCGGCGTCCACACCGGCGAGAACAGCGCCGGTGCCGCCGGCCCCATGCAGTTCCTCGCCGGCACCTGGGCCACCTACGGCGTCGACGGCGACCACGACGGACACACCGACCGCTACAACCCCGCCGACGCCATCTACAGCGCCGCCCACTACCTGTGCGCCAACCACGCCGGCCAAGGCGGACGCCACCTCCACCAAGCGATCTGGCAGTACAACCACGCCGACTGGTACGTCCACAAAGTCCTCACCCAAGCCGCCGCCTACGCCACCCCCACCCCCACGCTCACCGCGAGCGGACGCGGCGCCATCGCCATCCGCGCCGCCTTGCGCTGGCTCGGCACCCCCTACTCCTGGGGCGGCGGCGGACCAGCAGGCCCCACCTACGGCACCGCCCAAGGCGCCGGCACCAAAGGCTTCGACTGCTCCGGCCTCACCCAATACGCCTGGGCCAAAGCCGGCATCCAACTCCCCCGCATCGCCGCCGCCCAATACACCACCGGCCCCCACATCCCCCGCACCCACCTACGCCCCGGCGACCTACTGTTCTTCGCCACCAACACCCACAACCCGGCGACCATCCACCACGTCGGCCTCTACTACGGCCACGGCCAAATGATCCACGCCCCCCAAACCGGCGACGTCGTCCGCATCTCCCAATTCGAAGGCAACCCCTACCGCGAGCACCAATACATCGGCGCCACCCGCCCAGCCCCTCCCCACATCGCAGCCTAACCGGAGGACCATGCCCAACCACGCCCACGCCACCACCCACCAGAACCGCCGCGACCACCGAGACCACGACCACCCCCACGGCCGCCCCCAGCCGAACCGAACCGCCCACCACCCGGCACCATCCCAAAGCAACAAGAAACCGCCGCCATGCGGACCGATCCGGGCGTTCAGCTACGGCGGCGGCTGGCAATCCACCGCCGCCCTCGTCCTGGCCGCCCAAGGCCACATCGACTTCCGCACCTTCCTGTTCGCCAACGTCGGCGACGACTCCGAACACCCCGCCACCCTGGCCTACATCCGCGACCACGCCGCCCCCTACGCCGCCGCACACGGCATCGACCTGCGCGAGCTACGCCGCATCCGCCGCGACGGCACCACCGAAACCCTCTACGGCCGCCTCATGCGCGAAGGATCCCGATCCATCCCCATCCCCGTCCGCATGAGCAACGGCGCACCCGGCACCCGCTCCTGCACCGCCGACTTCAAAATCCGCGTCATCGGCCGCTGGCTCAAAGCCCACGGCGCCAGCCCCGAAAACCCCGCCACCATCGCCATCGGCATCAGCCTCGACGAGATCCACCGCGCGAACACCCGCCGCCACGAACCCTACGAACGCATCGCCTACCCACTGCTGGACCTGCGGATCCGCCGCACCGACTGCCCCCGCATCATCCGCTCCGCCGGCCTGCCCGTCCCACCCAAATCCTCCTGCTGGTTCTGCCCCTTCCACCGCCTGTCCACCTGGCAGAACATGCGACGCGACCAACCCGGCCTGTTCACCAAGGCCTGTCACCTGGAAGCCACCATCAACAAACGCCGGCACGCCCTCGGCAAGGACCCCGTCTACCTCACCCGCTACAACGCACCCCTCGTCGACGTCACCCCGGAAGCCGACACACTCCCCTTCGAACAGGACGACGGCACCTGCGACACCGGCTGGTGCTTCACCTAACCAATCCGCAACCAGCACGACCCCGACAACACGGAGGCCCTCCATGCAGACCATGAAGTACGCCGACCTGGCCGACCTGCCCACCGTCGTCGACATCACCACCGCCGCCCGCGCCCTCGGCCTCTCCCGCACCTACGCCTACCACCTCGCCAAACACGACCGGTTCCCCTGCAAGGTCATCCGCATCGGCACCTCCTACCGGGTTCCCGCTGCCGCACTCCGCGCTTTACTCGACGCCGAGTAACCGCAATCACAATCCATCCGTGTGACGAAGACTGTTCCGCCCCACACGAAGCGGACAGCCCTGACCGAGCCCTGAGACCACTTTTGCGTGCGCGGGGAGCACTCGAGCCGGCCCCACAGGGCGGCCTCGCTGGCGGGACCACCCCCGCGTGCGCGGGGAGCACTCACCGTGGGCGCTCGCGCGGCCCGTGCCGACGGGACCACCCCCGCGCGTGGGGAGCACTCGGCGTACGTGTACGACAACTCCGCCAACGGGGGACCACCCCCGCGCGGGGATGGTCCCGCACCTGCGACGAGTCCATCGAGTTCTGGAGGCTGCTCCCCGCGCACGCGGGGATGGTCCCAAGGGCCAGCACCTGTACGTCGAGGTCGAGCCCTGCTCCCCGCGCACGCGGGGATGGTCCCCAGGGGCAGCCCGGACGGCTGGAGTGAGTCCCACTGCTCCCTGCGACCGCGGGGATGGTCCCAACGTCTACACCAACGAGCACGTGCGGAACCTGTGCTCCCCGCGCATGCGGGGATGGCCCCAGACCGGCCAGGTGCCCGGAGGTGAGGGCGAGCTGCTCGCTGCGCTTACGGGAATGCCGTGGATCGCCCGGGGTGCCATGTAGGAGTCACGGCACCCCGGCGGCCCCATTAGGCGGGACGTAGGTGCTTGGCGCTCTTGGTGTGCTGGGCGATGGTCAGGTCGGCGATTACGGCGCGGAGCCGGGCGACCTCTTCCTCGGCCGCCTTAAGTTCGTCTCGCCGGATCGTCTGGCCCGCCGGAGGCCGGGCTGGTCCGCTGCGGATTTTGTCGAGTGCCGCGAGTGCGGTTTCGTCCGCGGTCGGGAGGCTGTGGAGGTACTTCTCGGTGGTGGACAGCTTGAGGTGGCCGAGGCGTTCCTTGACGACCTGGAGGTCGGCGCCGCCGGCGAGGAGCCAGGAGGCGTGTGCGTGTCTGAGGTCATGGACGCGCGGCTTGAAGTTGAGGGCAGCCGCTTCGCGTGCCGGGTACCAGCAGTGGTGGCGGAACCAGTTCGCGGAGATGTGGGGGTCTGGGTCGACTACCCGAGGCCTTCGCGGGCGGTCCTTCCCCTCTGCACGGCGTTTCGCTCGGTAGTCGGCGTAGGCGCGGCGGCATCGATCACATTTGCATTTGCCGAGGTTGTAGGCGGTGATCGTGCCGTGGGTGTACGTCCGTCCGTTGGGCGCGATGAACGTCGGTGACTCGTCGACCGCTTGGAGGTGGGCCGGGACCGCTTCCGGCGAGCGGCGGGCGAAGAAAAGGTCATCCGGGGTGAGCGCGTATGCCTCGACGTGTGCTTTGAGTTTGGCGACGATCTGTGGGCTGAGTTTGAACCGGCGGTGTTTCTTGTTCTTCGGGTAGTCCTTGACGAGGAACCGCTTGCCCTCGGGATGGCTCTTCCGGGTCAGTTCGACGACTGCGCGACTTACTGTGAGGATGCCCGTTTCGAAGTCGAGGTCCTTGACACGGAGTTCGGTCAACTCGCCCCAGCGAAGACCGCTTTCTATGTCGGTTTCGACGAGGAGTTGCGAGTCCGCGTCCGGGAGGTTGCGGTAGATCGCATCGAACTGCTCGGTGGTGATGATCTTGCGGATCTTTTCAGGTACGGGATCGGTCTTGATTCCCCGACTCGGGTGGATCACCACGATGTTGTCCCTCAGTGCCGTCGTGAAGATGGCATTGAGGACGGAGACCTTGCAGTACTGAATGCGTCGCGGCCCGACGCCTCGTGCCTTGAGCCAGGTGATCCACTCCTGGACGTTCTCTGGATAGATCTCCCGCATCTTCATGTTCTCGAAGTAGGGCATGATGTGCTTGTAGAGCGCCGAGGTGTAGTCCTGGCGGGTGTTCGCCTCCATGATGTGGTTGGGCAGCCACTTCTTTTCGACATAGTCGCGGAATCTTTGTTTTCCGCGCTGCGGATCCCATTGATGACCTGTGCGGATCTTGGACTCCGCCTCTCGCCATGCCTTCTCGGCGTCCTTTTCTTTCGCGAAGGTCCCGGCGGAGCGGAGCCTGCCGCGGGCGTCGAAATACAAGGCCTGATAGCGGACTATTCCGGCTTTCGTGACACGTACCCGCGTGCAGCCCATTTCGGTGATCCCCCGATCTTGTTCCATGTCAATCTCGTGTCAATGGACCACGTGCGACGCATTGACATGATCTTGAACGTCGTGACACTCGATCACGGCGCTGACCAGGAGTTTAGTCGAAATTGAACCGGTGTGGCGAGTCGAAAAATGGTCAAAAATTGCCGTTCCCAAGCTGACAGCGCGGGTTCGATTCCCGTCACCCGCTCACGACGAAGGCCCAGGTCAGGGGCATGATCCCCGAACCTGGGCCTTGATCTTTTATCACTCTCATCACTGACGGGCGATTAGCGGGTGATTACCCCGCCGGGACGAGGACGCCCGCCGAACCGTCGTCATCGTCGTCGTCCGGCCGCCGGTCGATCCGAAGAAGCGCGTCCAGGCCCTCAGCGATGACCCGGTGTCAGTCGAGGACCGTCGCGGAGCGCCCCTCGTCGGCGGTGTAGGCGCCCGCGGAGATCGCGCCGAGGCTCGCGGGGGTGAGGGTCAGCGAGACGACACCGCCGGGCAGGACGCGTGAGCGCTCTTCGGCGGTCGCGAACGTCGCGGGCGTCGATCCGTCGGGGAACAGACGCTTCCCCGTCCCGACGACGACCGGGAACTGGAGGAGCCGGTAGACGTCGACGAGTCCTTCTCGGTGCAGCGTTGCCACGAGCTTCCAGCTTCCGTGGACCTGGAGTTCCTTGCCGGGACGCTCCTTGAGGCGGCGGATCTCGTCGGCGACGTCACCGCGCAGGACGGTCGTCGGGTTCCAGTCGGCTTCCTCGTCGGTCAGCGTCGAGCTGACGACGTACTTCGGCACCGCGTTGAGCTTGGCGGCGATCACGTTGTCGGGTTCGGTGACCTTCGGCCAGCACCCGCCGAGCATGCCGAAGCTCGTGCGACCGAACAGGAACGCGCCGGCCTCGCGGAACCAGCTCTCGACGACCTCGTTGGTATGCGGCGATGCGTGCGGGACGAGCCACCCGCCGCGGTAGAAGCCGTCGGAGCGGTCCTCGTCGGGGGCACCGGGTCCTTGCATGACGCCGTCGAGACTGACGAAGGTGTTGACGCTGAGAAGCACGGTTCTTCTCCGGAACTCGGGATCGCTGACAGTCGGCCGACAGGCGGACGCTAGCTGCCGGGCCCGGGTGCGTCTTGTACAGGAACGACACCGTGGCATGGTCGCCCGCCTGCAGCTCGCGCGCGGTGCTCCCGACGTAGCGGTGCAGCGCATGTGCGAGGTGGGCTTGGTCGAAGTGCCCGAGCGTCTCGACGACCGTGCGCCAGCCGTGGCCGTCGCGCAGCATCGTGGCCGCGGCGTTCGCGCGGCCGATCTGCTTCACAGCGGTTTGCGACAGCCCGGTGATCGCGCGGTAGCGCCGCTGACGGGTCCGCTCGGTCGGACGCTCGGCGACGTGCTCCTCGTTCCCGAGGCGCGATCGCAGCAGCAGACCCGCGTCCTGCAGTCGGCGGACGAAGTGCTCGACGTTCTCGTACGTCGGCGCCCCCAGTCCTCTCCGCCGATGACGATCCTGCCCGAGTCCGTTATGGGAAACGGCACGTACCCGTCGACGATCGAAGCTGCGGGATGCGGCCGAAGAACCGTGCCGAGTGCGAACCGGACCCCGAGGAACTCGGTGTCCGGCGGGACCGGTCGCGGTGGTCGCCCTCGTCTCCGGCCCCCGCAGGCCGACCAGCAGGCGTCCCCGCATCCGCGAGAGGATCAATTGCGGGCAGGTGCCGCGCCGCGGAGATCATCGTGTCCTCGGCGTCACTGCGGGTGCGCCACACGCGATCGACAGGGCGTAGGTGCTCATCACGCTGGAGAACGCGACGGCCAGGGCCTGCGTCCCTCTGATCGTTCCGAGAGCGTCCATTGTCAGCCATCGGTCGACATTGAGAGGGAGCCGCTGGTCCGGGTCCCACATCTGGCACCACCACCCGCCGTCGTCGGCGAGGTAGAGGCGCTCACCTGGAGACTGCGACCAGGCGAAATCGGCTCACCGCCTCGTCGCGCGGCAGGTAGTCGACGACGTCCGGCAGGCTGTCCACGAAGTCGTCGATGGAGCGGTCGCGCACGAACAAGGCCGATGTGTTCCATCCCATGGACGGCGATCCTCGTGTCGGCCGGCTCGATGCGTCAACCAGACCGGAAAGGTCGATGTCGTGCTCAGCGCACCGGTACGTGCGGATGGGTTGAGCGGGCGCGACTGGGAATCCCCGGTGGTTTCCCGGATGGAGCCGGGGTGCCCGTTCGCAGTCCGGGACGTAGAGCCATCACCCTCTTAGAGTGGAGTCGTGCCTTCGGGAAATGCCGTGGTCGCGCGAAGGCGGGCCGTCGCCCTGCCCGTTCCCTCGGCCGGAGCGCGGGCAGGGAAGGGAGCGTTTGGGTGATCTCGCAGCTCACCGGCGGTCCGAGTGCCGCGGTGAAGGAACTCGTGGTCGGTGACGTCCTGCGGCGCGCGGCCCGGCTCGGGCCCACGGACGCCGTTCTGAGCGTGGTGGAGCCGGCCGGCTCGGCGCGCACCTGGACGGCCGCGCAGCTCCTGCGCGACGCGGAGGCCGTGGCCGCCGGGCTGCTGCGCGACCACACCCCGGGCACCGCGATCGCGACCCTGCTGCCGAACGGAGCTGAGGCGATCTTGCTGCAGCTGGGCGCCGCCCTGGCGGGGCTGGTGCTGGTGCCGGTCAATCCGAGGTCGCGTCCCGCGGAGCTGGAGCACGCGCTGCGCCTGTCCGGCTCGGTCCGGCTGTACGCGGGTGCGGGCCTGGGCCGCGAGGGGACCGGGAAGGTGGAGGTGGTCGAGCTCGACGGTGGCCTGGACGCGCTGCCATCGGCGGCAGCGGTCGAGTTGCCGGACGTGGCTCCCGGCTCGCTCGCGCAGATCCAGTTCACCTCCGGTACCAGCGGCCGGCCCAAGGGCGTCCGGATCCGGCACGAGGGCATGGCGCTCACCGGACACGCCTTCGCGCACCGTATCGGCCTGCCCGAGGGCGGGGTCTGGGTGAATCCGATGCCGCTGTTCCATACCGCGGGCAACGTGCTCGGCGTCATGGGCGCGCTGTGGCAGCGAGCCGAGCATGTGGTGCTGCCTTTCGAGCCCGCCGCCGTGCTCCGGGCGGTGCGGGATCGCCGGGCGACCCTGCTGTCGGCCGCACCCACCTTGCTCGACCTGCTGATGGCCCATCCCGGGTTCCGCAGTGCCGACCTGGCGAGCCTGCGCGTGGTGTTCACCGGGGGGTCGACGGTCACGCCGGCGCGGGTGGAGGCGATCGAGGCCCGGTTCGGCGCACCGCTGGCGATCACTTTCGGGATGACCGAGACGTGCGGGAGCGCGCTGCTGACCGCTCCGCTCACCGATCCCGCCGAGGTGCGCCGGACGTCGGTCGGGCGCCCGCTTCCGGGCACCGAGGTCCGCGTCGTCGGTGCCGGCGGTGCGGTGCTGCCCGTCGGTGAGCCGGGTGAACTGCTGGTCCGCGGCCGGCGGCTCACCGACGGCTACCACGACGACCCGGAGGCCACCGCACGCGCCATCGACGCCGACGGCTGGCTGCACACCGGGGATCTCGCCGTGGTCGACGAGCGCCGGTGCGTGCGGATCGCCGGCCGGCTCAAGGACATGATCAAGACCGGTGGCGAGAACGTCGCGCCGGACGAGGTGGAGGAGGTCATCGCCGGGCACCCGGAGGTCGCGCGGGCCGCCGTCGTCGGGGTGCCCGATGAGCGGTGGGGTGAACTGGTCGTCGCGTTCGTGGTGCCCGCGCCGGGCGCGAGCCCCGACACCGGGCGCCTCGACGCGCACTGCCGTACCCGCCTGAGCAACTTCAAGGTGCCCCGTCGCTGGCACCTGGTCGACGAGTTGCCCCTCACCGCGTCGTCCAAGGTCCAGCGTGCGGAGCTGCGGAACCGCGCGGCGGCGGCCGAGCAGCCGATGGGGTCTTCGCCGGACACGGCATGATCGAGTGTTGAGACGTCCTTAAGAGCGAAGCTCATTTCGCCGCGGTTCGGCCGGCTGCAGGATGCGATCGAGGAACTCCTCGACGGCGGCCTCCGCAGTGGTCTGAGCGGCCGCTACATCGTCGGCCAGGGCGATGACCAGCGCCATCTCGTTCCCGGCGGCCAGCAGGATGTGCGCGAACGGTTCGACCAGTGCGCACCTCGCTGGAGAGCTGGACCGGGCGCGATGGCCGGGTCTGGTGGAAGGGCGGAAAGACCAAGGGCAAGGTGGTCAAGCTCACCCTGCCCGCTCCGTTCCGCCTGGGCGGCCCCGGTGTCGGCTTCGAGCAGCTTCAGAAGCTGCCGGCCAAGCCGGATGCGCTGAAGGCGTGGATCACCGCATCGCTCAAGTCCAGTAACGTCAGGACCAGTGCCGGCAGGCCCGACGCCGCCCAGGACGAATCCGTCTTCGACGGTCTGCTCTCCCTGGTCGCCCAGCTGTCGGCCCCGCAGAAGGTCCGCGCCGCCGCCTTCCGTGCGCTCGCCTCCTACCCGAACGTCAAGAACATCGGTGCGGTCAAGGGCGGGCTCGGGCTGTCGATCGCCTTCGGCGGAGGGAAGAAGGCGGCGAACCTGGTCGTCGACCCGAAGACGTCGCGCATAACCGACACCGACTTCTTCGTCTCGGCCGACGGGGCGGAGGTCACGGTTCCGGGCGGCGCCACGATCGCTGCGGAGTGGACGAACCTGCCGCCCAAGTAGACCCTCCGGGTGACAGCACCTCCGGGAATCCGCGTCATCGCCCCGATCACGCGATTCTCGGGGGCGCGTCCTCGGTGGACCGCATCGAGCGGCTACTCGCCTTTTCGGTCGTGGTCATCTCAGGATCATGTCGTCGAAGTTCGGGCTGCGCAGGCGGTGCCACATCTCGTTTCCGGGGAACGGGCAGTTCGTCACGGAGCGGCCGTGCTCGTTGCGGTAGTAGCTGCGCGCCCGCGGGTCCTTGTAGATCTTGAACTTCTCGCGCTCGTCGAGTTCGCGGTTGTAGCGCCAGTACGCTTTTTCCGTGACATCGATGGAGCTCTTTCCGGTGAGGAGGAGTTCCTTGATGCAGTCGAGCAGGAAGCGGGTCGCCATTTCCTGGTGGTTGACGACGCCCAGGCCCCCGTAGGGGTTCATGTTCGGTCCGTAGATCAGGAAGAGGTTCGGGAATCCGGGCAGCATCGTGCCGAGGTAGGCCCGCGGACCGTCCTTCGCCCACAGGTCGTGCACGGACCGTCCGTCGCGTCCGATGACGTCCATCGGCCACAGGCACTCGTTCGCCTTGAAACCGGTGGCGTAGACGATCACGTCCACGTCGTGGTCGACGCCGTCGCCGGTGCGGATGCCGGTCGGCGTGATGCGCTCGATCCCGGCGGTGACGAGCGTGACGTCGTCGCGCATGATCGCGTCGTACATGTTGTAGTCGCTGTCGACCTGGATGGGCCGCGTCGAGAACGGGGGGTGCGGCGGGATCATCTTGTCGATCAGGTCGGGCCGGTCGGCGAGCTTGGTCTTGATGAATTCGATGCGCTCGTCGCGGATCCGCTTGTTGACCGCGCTGCGGGCGTGCGGGTCGTCGAAGTCGAAGTCGATCTCGCGCAGCGGCCCGGACAGGTAGGGGCCGAGCAGCCAGTTGGTCCGGAAGCGCATGAAATTCGCGTGGTACGGGAAGTTGCGGTCCAGCCACGTGACCTGGTCGGGGAAAGGCGACAGGTAGCCCTTGTGGCCGAACAGCCACTGCGGCGTGCGCTGGAAGACCGTGACGTGCGCGGCGAGCTTCGCCAGTTCGGGCACCAGCTGGACGCCCGAGCAGCCGGTTCCGATCACGGCGACGCGCTTGTCCCCGAGTTCGAGGTCCTGGGGCCAGCGGGCGGTGTGGAACGACCGGCCTTCGAACTCGTCCATACCCGCGATCTGCGGCTCGCTCGGCCGCGAGAGCAGTCCGACGGCGCTGATGACCGCGTCCGATCGGAATACGCGCTCGCCGTCCGGGCCTTTGGCGACCACCTCCCACATCGCCGCGTCCTCATGCCAGGTGACCGTCGAGACCTCGGTGTCGAAGACGATGTGCTCGAGGACTCCGTATTTCTCGGCCAGCCAGTTGAAATAGCGCTGGTTCTCGTCCCGCGTGCACCACGGTGAGGGGGCGGCGAAATCGACGCCGATGATGTGCGTGTAGGCGCGGCTCGGCGAATCGACCCGGGCACCGGGGTAGCGGTTCTCGAACCATGTCCCGCCGACGCCCGGGTTCTTCTCGATCACCGTGAAGTCGATGCCGGCGTGCTTGAGTTGCGCCGCCGCGTTCAGGCCGCCCATGCCGCTGCCGATGACGATGACCGAGAAGCTTTCGAGCCGTTCCGGCGCCCGCTGTCGCTCCCAGTCCAGCCCGCGCACCCACGGGTCGAGGGCGAGCTCTTCCAGCCACAGCTCGGCGTCCTCGTCGGGAAGCGCTTCCACGCCTCCGGCGAGTGCGAGGCTGCGCGGCAGGCGCTCGGACGGGCCGGGGCCGATCGGCCCGGCGCCGGAATCGCGATAGGCGATCAGGAACTCCGCCGCCTTCGCCCGCAGCAGCGCCACATCGTCCGGATCGGTCACCTCGACGGAGAGATCGCCGCCCACGTAGCCGGCCGCGGGCCCGACCTTCGTGGCGGCCACGCTCTCGTCACCGGTCAGCTGGTAGACCAGGCCGCGAAGGGCCATCGGGTCCGCGTAGCCGACGGCGTCGGTGATCTGCTCGTCGGTGGCCTCGAGCAGTTCCGCGCGCGAGGGTGCCTGCCCGGCAGTTCTGTTCATCAGCGGTACCACTTTCGCCTGTACGAGGGTTCGCGGGACGGCGGCGGCTACGGAACGAGGAGCGGAGCGGGTCAGGCGGGCGGCGGTTCGGCCCGCAGGCCGGGAGCCATCATCAGCGGAGTCACGCTCATGGCTCCGCCGTCGACAGGAAGGACCACGCCCGTGATCCATCGGGCCTCGTCGCTCGCGAGGAACGCGGCGGCCCAGCCGACGTCCCAGCCGTCGCCGTTGGTGCCGAGCGGTCCGGAGGCCGCGGCCAGGCGCTGGCGGTACTCGGTCTCCGGGGTCACACCGGTCACGGAGTACAGCAGCGGAGTCGTGATGTGGCCGGGAGCGATGGCGTTGACGCGGATCCCCTGGCGGCCGTGCGAGTACGCCATGTCGACGGTGAGCGCGTTGACCCCGCCCTTCGCCGCCGCGTATCCGACGTAATTGCCGCCGCGCGACGCCGAGATCGACCCGATGTTGACGATCGCCCCGGAACCCTTCGCCGCCATGACGGGCACCGCGCTCTTGCCGGCGAGGAACATCGTCCTGAGGCTGAGGTCGAGCACCCGGTCCCAGTCGGCCTCGCTGGTGTCGACGACGTTCCCGGCCACGGCGACGCCGATGTTGTTCACCAGGACGTCCACCGTGCCGAAGGCCTCGACCGCCGCGCGGACCATGGCGTCGCAGTCCGCCGCCTCGGTCATGTCGCCGGCGAAGACGGCCGCGGTGCCGCCCTCCTTCTCGATGATCTCCCGCGTGCTCTCGGCGCGCTCGCGATCGATGTCGGCCAGCAGCACCCGGGCGCCCTCACGCGCGAGCACGATGGCACAGGCGCGGCCGGTCGCCATTCCGGGCCCCGGCGTGGAACCGGCTCCCGTGACGATGGCGACCTTGCCCTCGACACGTCCTCGACGCTCGATCATCGCCCTCCCCAGGTCGGCCGTGCTCGTCTGAGCAGAGGCTAACCCGGGACGATCACCAAGGCAAGTGAACGCTCACTAATTCTTGCGGGGTTCCGCCGGCGCGGCCCCCAGCGTCCTGCGGAGGAAGTCGACGCGGCCGTTGCGGGCGGCGACGGAGATCGCGGCGTCCGGGGCGAACCCGTCGAAGCCGTGGAAGCCGCCCGCCCAGACGTGCAGCTCGGCGGACCCGCCGGCGGCCCAGATACCGGTGGCGAAGGCGACCGCCTCGTCCCGGAAGACCTCCGCCGAACCGCAGTCGATGTAGGTCGGCGGCAGCCCCGACAGATCGGTGGCCCGCGCCGGCGCCGAATACACCGACACCCGGTCAGTGCCCCGCCGATCGCCGAGAAGGGCGGTCCAGCCCGCGGCGTTGCTGGCCCGGTCCCACACGCCGATGCCCTGGATCTGCCGGCTCGAGACCGTCTCGTTGCGGTCGTCCAGCATCGGGCAGATCAGGACCTGCGCGGCCGCGGCGGGCCCGCCGCGGTCACGCGCCAGAAGGCCGGCGCCCGCGATGAGGCAGCCGCCGGCGCTGAGGCCCGCGGTGACGAGTTTCCCGGGGTCGAACCCCAGCTCCGCGGCCTTCGCGGCCGTCCAGATCAGGCCGGCGTAGCAGTCGTTGAGCGGGGCCGGATCGGGATGCTCGGGCGCACGGCGGTACTCCACCGTCACGGCGACGGCGTCGAAGAGCTCGACCCAGTCGAGGAAGCGGTCGATGCCGTTGAACCGGTTCCCCGTCACCATGCCGCCCCCGTGGGCGAAGTAGATGCCGGGGCCGCCCGGTACGTGCGAGCGCTTCCTGATGACGCTCACGGTGACGTCCGGGTCCGACCCGAGGCCGGGAGCACGGCGATCCTCGCGGACCAGGCCGCGCGCGGCGAGCAGTTCGTCGACCGCCGAGGTGTCGGCCGGGGGCCGCGCCGCGACCATCTGCGCCACGTCCACGGTCGAGGTCAACTGCCCCGACGCCAGCAGCGGCATCAGTTCACGGTCGAACGGCGGAGCCGGACGCATGGCCTCGCTGGACATCGGCCCTCCAGATAGTGCGACGAACCGGGCATCCGGGCTCCACCCGGCGCCTTGGCGGACGCCACCCTAACGGGAGACAAGGCCACGGCAGCTCGACGCCGTGTTCGGCCAGCGGGCTACGGGCGCCGGCGCCTTCCGTCTCCGGGCCACTCGAAGACCAGATCGTCGCCGGGAGCCAGCGCCGCCCAGCGCTCGGCCGCGTCCTGGAGCGCTGGGCGCTCGGGCCGCGATCGGCATCCGGAGGCGGATCCGCGGGCTCGGGCGGCCCGCGGATCCGCTCGCCGTCCGCGTGCGAGCGGACGAGCCGGGCCGGATCAGCCGGCGGGGGCGCCGAACCAGCGGGAGAGGTGGTCGTCCAGGTCCTGCTGATCGTCGCCGATCCAGGCGACGTGGCCGTCGGGGCGCAGCAGGACGCAGGGGACGTCGAGTGCCGCAGTGGTGTCGGCGAGGAGGTCGACGCGGTCCGACCAGCCGCCGGCGGCCAGGCGTCCGGTGCGGTCCAGCACCAGGCCCCGGCCGCGATGCAGCAGGTCGTAGAGGCGGCCCTGTGCCAGGTCGAGATCGCGCAGGCGGCGGCCGAGAAGGTCGGGGCCTTCGCCGAAGTCGTAGCGGACGCCGATCGCGGTGATCTTCTCGATCAGGTGGCGGTTCACCTCGTCGAAGTCCATCAGCTCGGTGAGCAGCCTGCGCAGGGCCCGGGCGCCCGGTCCGGTGGAGTGCAGCTCCATCTGGGCGCGGGTGTTGTCCAGCACCTCCGCGGCGACGGGACGGCGTTCGGCCTCGTAGGTGTCCAGCAGCGTGTCCGGCGCCCAGCCGCGGATCCGCGCGGCCAGTTTCCAGCCGAGGTTGAACGCGTCCTGGACGCCGACGTTGAGGCCCTGGCCGCCGGTGGGCGGATGGATGTGCGCCGCGTCGCCGACCAGCAGCACCCGTCCGATCCGGTAGTGCTCGGCCAGCCGGGTGGCATCGCCGAAGCGCGACGTCCAGCGCGGGGAGTGCACGCCGAAATCGGTTCCGGCGACGGCGCGCAACCGCTGCTGGAAATCGTCGAGGGTGGGCGGTTCCGTGCGATCGCTGACGCCCGCTGCGGGAACGACGACGCTGTACGTCCCTTCGCCGACAGGCCTGATCCAGAACCGCTTCTCGGTTTCCTGGATCTCGGCGACCCTGGCGGCGATCTCGTTCTGCGGCAGGCCCACCTGCATTTCGCCCATCAGCGTTTCGTTCCGCGAGGGCTCGCCGGGAAAGCCGACGCCGAGCAGTTTGCGGACGGTGCTGCGCGCGCCGTCGCAGCCGACGAGATAGCGCGTCCGCAGCCTTTCCCCGCCGGCCAGTTCGACGGTGACGCCCTTGTCGTCCTGCTCGAGACCGGTCACCGCGCAACCGCGCCGGACCTGCGCGCCCAGGTGGATCGCATGGTCTTCGAGGAGTCGGACGATGACCGGCTGCGGGATGCCCACCATATAGGCGTGCGCGGAATCCAGGTCTTTCGGCGCGGGTTTGCTGATGGCGGCGAAGAATCCGGCGGCCGGACGCCGCCGTCCGCGTTCGAGAACGCGCTCCAGCAGTCCGCGCATCGCCAGCAGTTCGAGACTGCGGATGTGCAGGCCGACGATGCGGACGAACGGCGCGGGCTCGCTCTCCCTTTCCAGAACGAGGACCCGCACGCCGTGCAGCCGCAGTTCGGCGGCCAGCAGCGCGCCGGTCGGCCCGCACCCGGCGATGACCACGTCGTAAGCGGTGCGGGATCCGGTGACGAGTTGAAGGTGCATAGGTGTTGCCTTTCGGGAGTGCCTTGGTGGCGAGGCGCTCCCGGCGACACCTACGTCAATCGCCCGACCATGACACGAGGGAGAGCACCCACGTCGATACAGCGTTCATGGGTCTCACCTCCATGGACGGTGTCACGGCCGATCGCAAGCTTTGCAAGCTATGCCGTTCGCAAGTTATAGGGCCGAGCGTCATGCCGTCCAACCGTTTACCGGCCGCTCTTGCACGAGCACCCGGACTGCCCTGGGCTGGTACCGTCCCCGGATGAATGATGGGGCCATCGATGTCTCCCAAGCCGGCCGGACGGACGCGGCCCACCGGGTGACGCTGCGCCGCCTCGGCAGTGCCGACCGAGACGAGTTCCTCGACCTGGTGAGGGCCAGTGCGGACCTGCACCGGCCGTGGGTGTCCCTGCCGTCCACGCCGGAGCAGTACCGGGCCTACCTCGCGCGGTATGCGAAGCCCGATGAGGAGTCGTTGCTGGTCTGCGTGCGCGGCAGCGGGAACGTCGCCGGGCTGGTCAACATCAACAGCATCATCCGGGGACGGTTCCAGTCCGCGTCCATCGCCTACGCCGCCTTCGCGCCGTCCGCCGGCCGGGGCTACATGTCCGAAGGGCTCGAGCTGGTGGTGCGCTACGCCTTCGAGCAGCTGCGGCTGCACCGGCTCGAGGCCCAGATACAGCCCGAGAACGAGGCGTCCCTCAAACTGGTCCGGCGGGCCGGCTTCCGCTACGAGGGCCTGTCGCCCGAGCTGCTGTACATCGACGGAGCCTGGCGGGACCACGAACGGTGGGCGATCACCAGCAGCATGATCGACATCGCGCCCACGCCTCCGCACGCGACGCTGCCGGAGCGCTAGCTTCCCGGAGATTGCGGCCACATTCTGGCCGCTATCCCTGCGACGGTGGACACCGAGCACCACGGAACGAACGACGAGGAGCCCGGATGACCGTCCTTGACGCGCGGACGCTGGGCCGCGCGACGCTCGCGCGGCAGCTGCTGCTCGACCGCGCCGACGTACCGGTCGCCGACGCCGTCGCCCACCTGTGCGGGCTGCAGGCGCAGGAACCGCAGGAGCCGTTCGTCGGGCTCTGGTCCCGGCTCCGCGTGTTCGACCCGGCGGCGCTGTCGAACCTGCTGGTGGAGCGCCGCGTGGTGCGGACGCACCTCATGCGCCGCACCGTCCACCTCGTGACCGCCGAGGACGCCCTCTCCTGGCGGGCCCGCCACGACGCGATGCTGCGCCAGCGGGTCCTCGCGGTCTACCGCCGCGAGCTCGCCGGGGTGGATCTCGACGAGCTCGCGGCGGCGGGACGTGCGGTGACGGCCGACGGGGAGCCGCGCACGATGGCGGAGCTGGCGCGGTCGGTCGCCGAGCGCTGGCCCGCGCCGGGACCGCGGGCCCTGGGCGAGATGCTCGTCGCCGCGCTCGTCCCGATGGTGCAGATCCCGCCGCGCGGGCTGTGGCGGATGAGAGCGGGCGTCCGCAACGTCCCGCTGTCCATCTGGCTCGGCCGCGAGATCGACCCGCCGTCCCCGGACGGCTCGGACCCGGTGGGGCGGGCGCTCGTGCGGCGCTACCTGGCCGCGTTCGGCCCCGCCGCGTCGGCCGACCTGCGCGCCTGGTGCGGTCTCGCGGGACTGCCGGCGGCGGTCGCCGCGATGCGCGGGGAACTGGTCGCCTTCCGCGACGAGCGGGGCCGCGAGCTGCTGGACCTCCCGGACGCGCCGCGCCCCGATCCCGGCACGCCCGCCCCGGTGCGGTTCCTGCCGGCGTTCGACAACGCGATCCTCGGCTACCGGGACCGCGGCCGCATCATCGACGACGTGCACCGAGGCCTGTCCGTCACGGGCACCCGGATGGTGCTGGTCGACGGCCGGGTCGCCGCGACCTGGAGCGTCGAGGCCGGCACCGTCGCCGTCACCCCGCTGCGCCGCCTCACCCGGGCCGAACGCGCCGCCGTCGCCGAGGAGGGACGGCCGCTGGCGTCGCTGCTGACCAACGACGAAAGCGACCGCGTCCGGATCGACTAGGCGGAGGACGCCGCGTCAGGCCCGGCCGCGGACGCCGAACGCGGGCGGGACGGGCGGGGCGCCCGTCCCTACTTCGCGACGGCGAGGAGGCGGACGGCGAGGCCGGTGAAGACGGTGCCGCTGAAGATGTTGAGCCCGCGCGCGACGCGGCGGCTGCGCCGCAGCAGCCGGGCGAGCCGGCCGGACAGCAGGCCGACCGTTCCGTCCACGGCGAGGCCGATGAGCACGAGGGTCAGGCCGAGGACGAGGAACTGGACCATCGGGTGCCCGAGCGAGGGGTTCACGAACTGCGGCAGGAACGCGATGTTGAACAGGATGACCTTGGGGTTGAGCAGGTTGGTGATGACGCCCTGCCAGAACGCGCGGAGCCTGCCGGGGCCCGCGGGGGCGGACTCCTCGCCGGGCTCGCCGCGGTCCCGGAACGACTTCACCGCGAGGTAGAGCAGGTAGGCGGCGCCCGCCCAGCGGAGCACGTGGTAGAGGGTCGGCAGGGTGGTGAACAGCGCGGACAGGCCGAGCATCGCCGCGATCGCGTGGGTGAGGGCGCCGGTGGCCACTCCCGTCGCGGCCATGACGCCGGTGGCGGGGCCGCCCCGTCCGCCCATGGCCACGATGAACATCATGTCGGGTCCGGGGGTGAGGCAGAGGGCGAGCGCGGCGACAAGAAAGGCCACATAGAGGGAGGTGTCCAACATGCCTGAATCATGGAACGCCGAGCCGCCGTGACGCGAGTTCTTTAGCAGGTCGGCCCTGTGGCGGGCAGCGGGGTTGTGGTCAGTGTGGGTGGGGGCGGATTCGGTTCAGGTCCATGGCCAGGTAGCCGGCGAGGGCTGCGACGGCGGCGGATTCGAGGGCGAGGGCCAGGCGGACCGTCGTCCGGTAGCCGTACTCGTGGAAGCCGAACAGCGTCCCCTGCTCGCTGAGGATCAGGCCGATGATCGTGCCCAGGAGGAACACGATCCCGCCGAGCGCGACGGGCGCGTGCGGAGCCCGGCCGAGCAGCGGCAGGGACCGGACGAGCGGGACGGACTCGAGCGGGGCGAGCATGGCGAGGCCCAGGACCAGCGCGCTGGCGAAGTTGGCCGCGAACAGGGGTCCGATGATCGGGATGACGCGGTAGTAGTCCGCGAAGTACTCGTAGAGGTGCACCGCGCCGACCGCGAAGAGCAGGAGGGCGGCCAGGCTGCGCAGCAGGGAAGGGGTCAGGGCACCGCGGCCGGTCGCGGTGAGGTCAGTGCTGGAAGCCGCCATGGGCACTCCCCGTGGTCTGAATCTGTCCTTGCGGCGTGAGGGCGAACCAGGGGGCGCCGAACTGCGTGATGCCCTGGCCCTCGGCGTCGCCGCGTCCGGTGTCGGCCTGGTAGTAGTACAGCGGATGACCTGCGTAGACGAGCTGGCGCGGCCCGTCGGAGCGGGCGATCGTGGTCAGCATGCCGGGCCGGGCCCCGCCGGACGTCCCGGGCCGTCCCTGGGTCGTGGCCGGGGGCCAGATGCTCGCGCACGCGCCGAAGCAGGTGGACCGGTTCGGCGGGTCGCTGGCGAACAGGTACAGCGTGCGGCCCTTGTCGTCGACCAGGATCGGCCCGAGCCTGTGGACGGGCGCCGAGGTGACCTGCTGGCGGCCTGGGTCCTGCGAATTCGTCGCGAACGCGCAGCCGGCGGCCAGCAGGCCCGCCGCGCTGACGGCGGCCCACCGGCGCGCCCGGTCAGTAGCCACTCTTGGTGACCTTCTGGCCGGCCGAGGACACCACGTACCATTCGGCGCCGAACTGGTTGAGGGCCTGGCCCTTGGCGCTGCCCTTCGCCGTGCCGTCGGGCGCGTAGTAGTAGAGCGGGTGGCCGCCGTAGGTGACCTGCGTCTTGCCGTCGCTCCTGGTGGTGGTGCCGAGCTTGGCCGCCTTGGCCTCGGAGCCGGCGTGCGGCTTGCCCGTGGTGGTGACGGGCGGCCACACCGCCGCGCAGGCGCCGGAGCAGGACGACTTGCCGCCCTGGTCCTTCTCGAACAGGTACAGCGTGCGGCCCTGCCCGTCGACGAGGACCTGCCCGAGGCCGCCGACCTTGGCCGTCGCGATGGTGCCGCCCTCGTTCGCGGTGCTCGGCGAGGACGACGCGGCCACCGGCACGGCGGGACGGTGCGCGGCGATGGAACCGGCCGAGCCGCCGCACGCGGTGGCCGCGGCGATCGCCGCGACGGGCACCGCCAGCCGTGCGATCGAGTGCGGGGTGTTCCGGAGAGTCGTTCGGGACATCGCGGGACGTCCTTCCCTTGGAGAGCCCGGCGCCGGCCCGGCCGGCGCCTTCTTTTCCGGCTCCGTCCGTACCCGGGCGGACGGCGGACGAACGGACTTGCCCGGACACCGGCGACCCGATGGCGAAAGCTTGAAGCCGCCCTCGGGACGGCCGGCGGACGGCGCTGTCAGCCGGCGGGGAGCGCAGGTCAACGGGTGTTCTGGTGGAGGTCGACCGGCGTGCGGACGCGCGCCTTCGGCCGTGGCCGTGTCACAGGCGGGCGGGGCTGTCTCGTCTCGGGTCGGGAAGGGCCTGAAGCGGGAAGGAGAGGATTATGCGGGTTTTCGTGGCAGGTGGGAGCGGAGTTCTCGGCCGGCGGCTGGTGCCGCAGCTCGTGGCCCGGGGCCACCAGGTGACGGCGACGACGACGAGCGCCGCCAAGCTCGGCGTGCTGGAGGGGCTCGGCGCCGAGGCCGTCGTGATGGACGGGCTGGACGCGGCGTCCGTCGGCGAGGCGGTCGCGGCCGCCCGGCCGGACGCGGTCGTCCACCAGATGACGGCGATCTCGATGGCGCACGCCGGCAAGCCCGACATCAAGCACCCGGACCGGTGGTTCGCGATCACCAACCGGCTGCGCACCGAGGGGACGGACCACCTGCTGGCCGCCGCCGAGGCGGCCGGCGTCCCGCATGTCGTCGCGCAGGGCTACGCGAGCTGGAACGGGATCCGCGAGGGCGGCTGGGTGAAGACCGAGGACGATCCGCTCGACCTCCTCGAAGGGACGGCGGCGAACGTGGGGATGGTGGCGATGCGGCACGTCGAGGAGGCCGTCCTCAAGGCGGGCGGCGCGGTGCTGCGGTACGGCGCGTTCTACGGGCCGGGTGCGATCGACGACCAGGTGACGCTGGTCCGCAAGCGGCAGTACCCGCTCGTCGGGCGCGGCACCGGGTACAGCTCGTGGATCCATCTCGACGACGCGGCGAGTGCGACCGTCCTGGCGGTGGAGCAGAAGGTGCGGGGGGTGTTCAACATCGTGGACGACGAGCCCGCCCCGGCGAGCGAGTGGCTGCCGCACCTGGCGGCGTGCGCGGGGGCGAAGCGGCCGATCAGGGTGCCGGTGTGGCTGGCCCGGCTCCTCGCGGGGGACCAGGCCGTCATCATGATGACGGAGGGGCGGGGGTTCTCCAACGCCAAGGCCAAGCGGGAGCTCGGCTGGCAGTTGCGCCACCCGTCGTGGCGGAAGGGTTTCGAGGAAGAGCTGGCATGAGCAGGGCCGAGGAGTTCCAGGAGCTGCGGCCTCTGCTGTTCTCGATCGCCTACCGGATCCTCGGCAGCGTGAGCGAGGCCGAGGACGCGGTCCAGGAGACGTGGCTGCGGTACGAGAGCGCCGGGGCGCGGCCCGTGTCGGCGAAGGCGTACCTGTCGGCCGTGGTGACGCGGATCTCGATCGACGTGCTGCGCTCGGCCCGCATCCGGCGGGAGCAGTACGTGGGGCTGTGGTTCCCCGAGCCGCTGCTGGCCGACCCCTACGAGGACCCGGAGCGGTCGGCGGAGCTGGCCGACTCGCTGTCGATGGCGGCGCTGCTGCTGCTGGAGCGGCTCAGCCCGCTGGAGCGGGCGGTGTTCGTGCTGCGGGAGGTGTTCGGTTTCGGTTTCCCGGACGTCGCGTCCGCGGTGGGGAGGTCGGAAGCGGCGTGCCGTCAGCTCGCCGTGCGCGCGCGCCGGCACATGGACGCGGGACGTCCGCGGTTCGAGGCGGACCGGCGCGAGCGGGAGGAGCTGGCGGGCCGCTTCTTCGACGCGTTCACCGAGGGGGACGTCGACGGGCTGCGGGAGCTGCTCGCCGCCGACGCCCAGCTGGTCAGCGACAGCGGCGGGAAGGCGCCGCGCTGGGGCCAGGGCGTCGCCGGCGCGGCGAACGTGGCGCGCGCGCTGGCCACGCTCGTCCGGCCGTTCCTGGAGATCGGCGGCGTGGTGGAGCCGTGCGAGGTGAACGGCCAGCCGGGCGCGGTCTTCCGCGACCGGGACGGCCGGGTCGTCAACACGTGGTCGCTGGACGTCCTCGACGGGCGGATCCAGATGATCCGCACGGTGCTCAACCCGGACAAGCTCGGGCATGTGGGGCCGGTGGCGGACGCCTGGGCGGTCGTCCAGGAGACGACCCGGGCGCACCGGACCTCCGGCTGACGCCGCCCGGGGCGAGCGGCTGCGCCCCGGCCCCATCGCCGCCGTCGAAACGGACGGAAACGGGCACTTGGTCTATGGAAGCGTTCGCGTCGCCGTCCGCCGACCGATCCACTCGGCTCGATGACGCAGGCGGGCGCGGCCGAAAAACCTCACCCGGCCGGTCATGTAACGCTGGCGTTCCGGATCGCTACTCTCTGTGTTCGGAGGTGATCGGGTGGACGCCGGGGCCCGTGCGGAGCCCGGCGGCCCGGCCCCGCCCGCCTCCCCGCTGCGGATCAGGTAATCCAGCCGACCCTGGAGGGCTCCATGCCCGACTACCGCGACATGCCCGGCTACCGCGACTTCGCCCCGCGGCAAGGCTTCCAGCCGACCCTGGCGCTGTCCCCGGACGCGGGCACCGTGGCCTACTCGAGCAACGCCGCCGGCCGGTTCGACCTGTGGACGATCCCCGTCGCGGGCGGCGTGCCCAGGCGGCTGACCCGGCTGCGGGACGGCGCCGTCCGGCGGATCGCCTGGGCCCCGCACGGCAAGTCCCTGGTGTTCACCGCCGACCGCGACGGCGACGAGCAGTACCGGCTGTACCGCGTCGACCTCGACGGCGACGGCGGCCCCGCCGGCGTCCCCGCCGAGATCGGCGCGGGCCCGCGCTGCCAGCGCATCCTGCCCGCCGCGCCGTTCGACGCCGAGGGCCGCCGCCTGGTCTACGCGGCGAACGACCGCGACGAGACCGTCCAGGACGTGCTCGTCCGCGACCTCGCGGCGGGCACCGAGCGGCGGGTCGAGCCGCCGCCGGGCGTCGTGTTCCGGCCGGCCGGGATCTCCCCGGACGGGCGGTGGCTGCTGACCGCCGGGTTCCGGACGCAGATGAAGGTCGCCGCGTACCTGATCGACCTGCGCGACGCGTCCGCCGCGCCGGTGTGCGTCACCGCCGACCACGGCGACGGGCTGTTCGAGCCGGGCCCCTGGGCGTCCGACTCGTCGGGCTTCTACCTGCGCACCGACCTGTGGGGGGAGTTCGTCGCCGGGGCGTTCTACCGGCTCGAGACCGGGACCCTCGAACCGGTCGCCCAGCACGACTGGGACGTCGAGTCCATCGAGGTCGCGGGCGACACCCTCGTCTGGTCGGTCAACCAGGACGGATGCTCCACGCTGTACGCGCGGCACGCCGGCCGGCCGCTGCCGCTGCCCGCCGTCCCGCCGGGCGTCGTGTCCGCGCTGGCGCTCGCGCCGCAGGCCGACCCGCTCGTCGTCCTGCTCGACACCGCGACCCGGCCCGCCGATATCGCCGTCCTGGACGCAGCGGACGGCGTCCGCCGCCTCACCGACGCTCGCCCCCGCGCGTTCACCGCGAAACCGCCGGACGCGGGCCGGCCGGTAGAGCCGGTCGAGCCGGAGCCGGTCGTCTACGCCTCGTCCGCCGGACGCTACATCCACGCGCTGTACTACCGGCCGCACGCGCCGGGCCCTCACCCGGTCCTGCTGTCGATCCACGGCGGCCCGGAGGCGCAGGAACGGCCCGAGTACGTGCGCTGCGGCCTGTACCAGTACCTGCTCGCCCGAGGGATAGCCGTGTTCGCGCCGAACATCGCCGGGTCCACCGGCTACGGCGCCCGGCACCAGCGGCTCGTCCACCGCAACTGGGGCGGTTTCGACCTGGACGACCTCGACCACGCGGTCTGCCACCTGCGGTCGGAGCCCGGCGTCGACGTCGCCCGCATCGCCGTGATGGGCGGCGCCTACGGCGGGTTCGCCGCGCTGTCGTGCCTGGCGAGGCTGCCCTACCGGTGGGCGGCCGGGGTGTCGCTGTCCGGGCCCGCGAACCTCGTCGCGCTCGCCCGGTCCTGCCCGCCGACGTGGCGGCCCTTCGTCGCGGCCGTCCTCGGCGACCCCGACACCGACGCCGGGTACCTCACGCAGCGTTCGCCGATCACCTACGCCGACACCATCACCGCGCCCCTGTTCGTCCTGCAGGGCGCGCGCGACCCGCGCGTCCCCCCGGCGGAGTCGGATCGGCTCGTCGACCGGCTGCGGAGCCGCGGCGTGGACGTCCGGTACGAGGTCCTTGCCGACGAGGGCCACGCCTTCACCGACCGCGAGACCGAGCTGCGCGTCTACGAGGAGATCGCCGAGTTCCTCTGCGACCACCTTCTCGGCGAGTCCGGCTGACGCGCCGCCGCGCCACCGTCAGAGCGGGGGTTCCAGGTGGGACCAGGGGCGCTCGGCCTCCAGCTGGGCGGCCAGTGCGAGCAGCACGCCCTCGCCGCCGAGGGGGCCGACGAACTGGACGCCGAGCGGCAGCCCGCCGGGCGTCCGGTAGGTCGGGACGCTCATCGCGGGGCGTCCGGTTCTGCGGCGTCTCGGCGAACGTCGCGACGCCGTTCAGCACGTAGTGGGCCCCGACCCGGGCGACCGCTTCGAGATCCTCCGCCCGCACGGCCCGCACCAGCGTCATGAAAGCCCTCCTCGCACCAGCCCGAGAATGCCACCCGCCGGCGCTCGACGTCGATGTCCCCGACCACGACGGCGACGGCGTCGCCCGTCCGGACGTTCCCGTCCGGCACGTCGCGGAGCAGGCCCTCGACACCGCCCGCGACGCGCACGAACACTCCGAACGGGACGGCCTTGGTGACGGTGCCCTCCAGCACGTCCCCGGCCCGGTGGACGCGGGCGAACGCCCGGAACGGGTCGGGGCGCGTCGCGCGCAGCGACAGCCGGGCCTCGCCGTTCATGGTGTCGAACTGGAGGAACTCGCACGTGACCCGCTGCCCCACCCGGACGGCGTCGGACGGGTCGTCCAGCGGGTACCAGGACAGTTCGGGCCGCGTGATGAAGCCGACGCCCGGGTGGACGGGGTGGCGCGGACCCTCGTCCAGGTCGGCGAAGACGCCGAACCGCTCGATCGCCGCCACCGTCCCGGACAGCCGTTCCCCGGGCCGCCGCCCCTCCAGGAACGCCCACAGCTCCGGATGCTCGGCGGCGGTGAGGGGCGGCATGTCGATCATGGTCTCATGGGGTGGTGGTCGTTGGGTGTAAGCATGGGAGGGAAGGAGGAGACCGTCTGGTTCGACCGGGTGGGAGGAGCGACGCGATGAAGTTCAGGAAGTTCAAGGCGCTGGTCTCGCTGGACGAGCGGGCGCTCGGAACCGACCTTCCCGCCCAGGATTGCCCGTTCACGCTGCGCGAGAAGGGCGGCGACCCGAACCCGGACGCGTTCCACAAGGTCGTCGTGTCGACCGACGACGGGGAGCCGCTGCGCCCGGGCGACGTCGACCACATCGTGACGATGACGATGCTGACGGAGACGGCGGGGCCGGGCGCGTTCCCCGCGGGGCGCCGGTTCGACCTGTGGCACGGCGAGAAGGTGGGCCACGGGCTGGTGTCGCGGCGGATGGTGACCTAGAGGTCACGCGGCGGTGAACCGCCGTTCGGACTCCATGGCGGCGGCGACGTCCGCCGGGTAGTCGCGCCGCGCCCGCAGCAGGATCAGCCCGTTCACCAGCAGCGGGACCAGGGCGAGCAGGAACACCCGGTCCAGCCCGGTGCCGGAGTGGTCGCCGGGCGCGAACACCCCTGACAGCCAGCCGAACAGCACCGGCGCGATCGCCTCGCCGAGCATGCGCAGGATCGTGCGGATGCTCTCGGCGCGGCCCCACAGCCCGAAGTGGACGACGTCGAGGCGGACGGCGTCCAGCGGCGGGTTCGCGCCGGCGAGCGCGGCGGCGGCGAGGAAGAACAGCGGCATCGCGAGCCACGCCGAGGCGGTCAGCAGGCCGGGCAGGAACAGCAGCGCGGACGCGGTGTAGGCGGCGCTCGGCACCAGTACCCGGGCGGCGATCCGGCCGCGCCGGACGAGGCGGTCGGCGAGCCGGCCGGCGGTGAGGACGCCGGCGAGCGCGCCGAGGCCGATGACGGGGACGAGCAGGCTCAGCCCGGCGCGCCCGACGCCGTACCTGTGCTGGACGAACACGATCGCGAAGGTCCGCAGCCCGGCGAGGAAGAAGTAGCCGATGGCGGACGCGACGATGATGATCACGTTGGTGCGGATCCGCAGCACATGTCGCGCGGCCTGGAGCAGGCTCATCCGGGACGGGTCGGTGGTCGGCACGCTCTCCGGGCGGGGCCGCACGCCCGATTGGTCCACCGCCTGCTGGGCGGCCTCGCCGCCGCCGCGGGCGCCGGCGCGGGCCGGGCCCTGCGCGCCGCGGCCGGGTTCGGGCAGCAGCCGCCACACGGCGGCGGCGAGCAGCAGCCCGAGGACCGCGACGAACCAGAACGACGCCCGCCAGCTCAGCTCGGCGGCGACGTTCCCGCCGACGACCAGGCCGAAGCCGGCGCCGATCAGCTCGCCGGCGAGGATCCGCCCGTAGATGCCGGCGCGCTCGCGGGGCGGGAACAGGTCGCCGGTCAGCGACGCGACGGTGGGCCCGGCGGTGGCGGTGACGGCGCCGAGCGCGACCCGGGACGCCAGCAGCCAGCCGTAGGACGTGGCGAGGCCGCCGACGACCATGGCGGCGCTCCACAGCACGATGCTGCCGGCGAGCAGCGGGACGCGCGGGACGCGGTCGGCGAGCATCCCGACCGGGACGGTGGCGACGGCGCCGACCAGGGATGGGGCGGCGGTCAGCACGCCGATCTGCGTGTTGCCGATGTGCAGGGCGGCCTGCAGCTGCTCGACGATCGCGCCGATGACGCCGGCGTCGGCGGTGTTGAGGGCGAGGACGCAGGCGAGCAGCAGCATGACGCGGGCCTGGCGGGGCCCGCCGAGCCGGCGGGTGAGGGCGGCCACCGCCCGCCCCCGTCCCCGTGGGGCCTGCGCCGTGATCACACCTACACGCTGCCCGGGCCCGCCGCAGGTATGTGACCCTCTGCCAGAAGTAGTGGCCCTGGTCGAGGTCCTCGATCAGGGTCGGGTGGACGGGGTCCCAGCCGAGGAGTTCGCGAGTCCCGGCGCCCGGCATCGTGATGTCGTAGGTGACGAACGGGAAGCCCTTGAAGTGGTCGGCGGCCCGCTCGGCGGGGATGCTCGCGGCCGGGACGCCCAGATGTCGGCCGATCACCTCGGCGATCTCGCGGACCGGGATGCCAGGTTCGGCCGCCGCGTACAGCTGCGCGCCGGCCGGCGCCCCGTCCAGGGCCAGCCGGTAGAGGCGGGCGAGGTCGAGGGTGTGGACGGCGGGCCAGCGGTTGGCGCCGTCGCCGACGTAGCCGGACACGCCGGTGGCGCGGGCGATCTCGATCATCCGGGGGATGAAGCCGTGCCGGTCGCGGTCACTGTGCGTGACCGGTGGGATCCCGACGAGCAGGGGCCGGACGCCGCGCTCGGCGAGCCCGGCGATGGTGCGGGCGGACGCGGAGCGCGGGTTGGCGTCGATCACCGCGTCGACGGCCGCGTCGCCGGTCGGTGCGAAGCCGACGCCCATGAGGGTCTTGCCGGTGCCGGCCAGCGCGTCGCCAAATGCCTGGACGACGGCGTGTTCGGCGGCGGCCGCGCGGACGAAGGCGTCCGGAGCGAAGTCGGCGTGGTCGAACGCGAGGTGGACGACCGCGTCGGCGTCGGCCGCGGCGTCGCGCAGCCCGTCGGGGTCGGCGAGGTCGCCGCGCCGCACCCGGGCGCCGAGGGCCTGGACGGCGGCGGCGGAGGCGTCGGAGCGGGCGAGGCCGGTGACCTCGTGCCCGGCCTGGAGCAGTTCGGGCACGACGGCGGATCCGATGTGGCCGCTCACACCGGTGACGAAGACGCGCATGAGGACTCCCCTGGCAGTGATGTGACTCGGTACCGTCACCGTACCAGGAGTGATGTGACCGAGTCACATCACCTATGCTGTCCGCCATGGCCCGATGGGAACCGAACGCGCGGGAGCGGCTGGTGCGCGCCGCCATCGACCTGTTCGCCGAGCAGGGCTACGACGCCACCACCGTCACCGGGATCGCCGAGCGCGCCGGGCTCACCAAGACCACCTTCTTCCGGTACTTCCCCGACAAGCGGGAGGTGCTGTTCGCGGGCCAGGAGCTGCACAGCCGGACCCTCGCCGAGGCAGTCGCCGCCGCGCCCGGCACGGCCACGCCGCTGCAGGCCGTCGCCGCGGCCCTCGACGCCCTAGCGGCCACTTTCACCGACGGCCGGCGCGCCTTCGCCGCCCGGCTCCTCGCCGTCATCGACGCCAACGACGAACTGCGCGAGCGCGCCGCGTTCAAGCACCACCAGCTCGCCGCCGCCACGGCCGCTGCGCTCCGCGAGCGCGGCGCACCGGACCCGGCCGCCGGCCTCGCCGCCGAACTCGGCGTCCGCGCCTTCGACGCCGCCTTCGCCCGCTGGTCCGACCCGTCCGAGCCGCGCACGCTCGCCGAGCTCGCGCACGAGGAACTCGACGAGCTGCGCTCCGCGCTCGCCGTCCTGGACTAGGTGCCCGGCTTGGACATCAGCGCGTGCATCTTCGCCTTGACCGGCTCCGGAATCGCCCTGGACGCCGTCGTCTGCAGCTTGTTGCGCGCCGAACCGGTGACGACGCGGTCCTTGCCGGCCATGAGCGCCTCGTAGGCCTGCCGCGCCACGTCCGCCGGGTCGTCCTTGCCCGCTTTGCCGAGCCTGGTGCCGAGCACCCCGGCGCGCTCGAAGAAATTCGTCCGCGTCGGCCCTGGCAGCAGCGCCGTCACCGTGACCCCGCTGCCCTGCAGTTCATGCCGCAGCGCCTCCGCGAAGGAGTACAGGAACGCTTTGGACGCCGCGTACGTCGCGAGGTACGGGCCCGGCGCCATCGCGGCGATCGACGACGTGAACAGCACCCGTCCCGACCCCCGCCGGACCATGTCCTTCAGCACCAGCTTCGCCAGATGGACGGCCGACCGGACGTTAAGGTCCACGAGGTTCAGCTCGTCGGCGAGCGCGTTGTCGTGGGCGAAGTCGCCGCCGACCCCCACGCCCGCGTTGATCGCCACCGCGTCCAGCGGGCGCGCGCCCACCGCCGCGTACAGCTCCTCGACGCCGCGCGGCGTCGCCAGGTCCACCTGGACGGGCGTCGCGTCGCCCACGGCCTCGGCCGCCGCCGCGACCTCCGCGTCCTCCGCCGCCCTGAGCACGTGGAAGCCGTGCCGGGCGAACTCGTCCGCCAGCGCCCGCCCGATCCCGCTGGACGCCCCGGTGACCAGCGCCAACCGCGCCGAGTCGGTCATGGCCCTTCCCCCCGTGCCCTCGTCCCGGACCTTCTCGGGGTCCCCCTGCCCCCACGTCCACCGCCAAACGCGGTGGTACGTTCCGATCCGTGGAGCCTTCCTACGTCGTGACCGGCGGCGGGCGCGGCATCGGGCGCGCGATCGCCGAACGCCTCATCGCCGACGGCGGGCACGTCGTGGTGGTCGACCTGGACCCGTCCGCCGTGGCGTGGGCGGCCGGACGGGGCGTCTCGGCGGTCGCCGGCGACGTGCGGGACGAGGCCGTCGCCGCCCGGGCGGCGGACGCCGCGCAGGCCATGGGCACCCTCAAGGGCTGGGTCAACAACGCCGCCGTCTTCCGCGACGCCGCCGTGGGCGTCCCGGAACCGCGCGAGGTCATCGACGAGGTCGCACTGAACTTCGACCCCGCCGTAGTAGGTTCGCTCACCGCGATCCGCCGGTTCCTGGACGCGGGCACGGGCGGCGCGGTCGTGAACGTGTCGTCCCACCAGGCGGCGCGCCCCGTCCGGGGATCGCTCACCTATGCGACGGCGAAGGCGGCCGTCGAGGGCTTCAGCCGCGCCCTCGCCGTGGACTACGGCCCGCGCGGCGTCCGCGTGAACGTCGTCGCGCTCGGCTCGATCACCACCGCTCGCTACGAGGCGTTCCTCGCCGAACAGGACCCCGCGTCCGCCGCGCGGATCGAAGACCAGATGCGCGCCCTGCACCCGGTCGGTCGCGTCGGCCGCCCCGACGAGGTCGCCGCGACCGTCCGCTACCTGCTCTCGGACGAGGCGAGCTTCGTTAACGGCGCCGTCGTCCCCGTGGACGGCGGCCGCTCGGCCCAAGGCCACGACCCCGAAGAAGCCTGACCCTCAGCCGTCCGCCTCGACGACGAACGTGCCGCGCCCGACGACGCCGTGCACGAGGCCCTTTTCGTGAAGGATGTCCAGGGCGGCGACGACCGTCCGGCGGGACACCCCGAACTCGTCGGCGAGGTTGCGCGTGCTGCGCGGCGCATCCGGCCGACGTGATCAGCGTGCGGGCGCGCGAGGAGGACGGCGGGCGGGCGTGGTTCTACACGTCGTGGTGCCGTCCGATCGCTGAGGCGGACCAGATCTCGGACGCCGTGCTGGCGCTGAAATCGCTGCTGAACGGGGAGCCGGGGGTGGAGTCGTGAGCCTGATGGTCGTCACGGCGGCGGTGCTCGGCTTCGTGGCCGGGGGTGTGGCCTTCCTCGGGGCGTCGGTGACGGCGCGTCCTCGGTATCAGGGGAGGCATCGCGCCGACTTCTGATCCGGCGGGTTAGGAGGCGGGGCTGGCTGCTTGGAGGTCGCGGAGGGCCTGGCGGGCTAGGGCGCCGAAGTCGTCGTCGTTGGACGTGTCGCTCCAGCGCTCGAAGGCGAGCTTCATGGCGAGCGCGCCGAGTTCCGCGGCGACGCGGGCGGTCAGGTCGGGGACGACGGCGGTGTCAGATCGTGCCGGCGGCCTCCAGGGCGGTGATCTCGTCGGGGGAGAGGCCGAGGAGGCCGCCGTAGACCTCCGTGTTGTGCTGGCCGAGGGACGGGCCGAGCGTGCGCACCTCGCCCGGCGTCCCGGACAGCTTCGGGAACACGTTGTGCATCGGGAAGTCGCCGAACTCGGGGTGCGCCATCCGGATGATCGCCTCGCGGGCCTTGTAGTGCGGGTCGGCGAGCATGTCCTTCGCGCGGTAGGTGAGCCCGGCCGGGATGCCGTTCTCGTGCAGCAGCTCCAGCAGCGCGTCGGAGCTCTGGCCCGCCGTCCACGCGCCGATCAGGTCGTCCAGCTCCTCGGCGTTGGCGCCGCGCGCGCCGTGCGTCGCGTACCGCTCGTCGTCGGCGAGCTCGGGACGGCCCATCAGCGCGGCGAGCCGCCGCCAGATCGTGTCGCGGTTCGCGGCGATCAGGACGGGCCCGTCCAGCGTCGGGTAGACGTTGGACGGCGCGATGTTCGGCAGCACGGAGCCGGTGCGTTCCCGCTGGTAGCCCGCGATCTCCCACTCCGGGACGAGCGACTCCATCAGCGCCAGCACCGCCTCGTACAGGGCGGAGTCGACGATCTGGCCGCGGCCGGTGCGGTGCCGGGCGTGCAGCGCGACGAGGGTGCCGAGCGCGGCGAACGTGCCGGCCAGCTCGTCGCCCAGCGAGATGCCCGCGCGGGACGGCGGCTTGTCGGGGTCGCCGGTGACGTACCGGATGCCGCCCATCGCCTCGCCGATCGAGCCGAACCCGGCGCGCGGCGCGTACGGGCCGTCCTGCCCGTAGCCGGTGACCCGGGTGATGATCAGTCCCGGGTTCTCCTTGTGCAGCTCGGCGGGGGCGAGGCCCCAGCGCTCCAGGGTGCCGGGGCGGAAGTTCTCGACCAGCACGTCCGCCCGCGCGATGATCTCGCGGGCGAGGGCCTGGCCCTCCGGCGCGCGCAGGTTCAGCGTGACGGACTTCTTGTTGCGGGCGAGGATCGGCCACCACAGCGACATGCCGTGCGGCTTCTCCCGCCCCCACTCGCGCATCGGGTCGCCGGACCCCGGCGGCTCGATCTTGACGACCTCGGCGCCGAAGTCGCCGAGCAGCTGCCCGCAGAACGGGCCGGCGAGGAGCTGGCCCATCTCCACGACCCGGAGGTCTCCCAGCGCACCCGTCATCGTTCCTCCTCCGTGCCGTCCGTGCTGAGGGTCAGGTTGGCCGCGGCGGCGCGGATGTGGGCGCGCATCACCGACTCGGCCCAGGCGGGGTCGCGCGCGGCCAGCGCGGCGACCAGCTCGCGGTGGTGGTTCATGCTGCGGGCCATCTCGGCGGCGCCGTACCGGCGGAACGTCCCGACGATCAGGGGGGCGTGCATGACCGACGTCAGCATCGCCGGGAGCCGCCGGTTGCGGGACGCGTCGATGACGGCGGCGTGGAACAGCGCGTTCAGCTGCGCGACGCGGGTGAGGTCGTCCGCGGCGACCGCGTCCTCCATCGCGTCGCACTGGCCGAGCAGGTCGGCGAGGACGTCCTGGCCGGGCGCCATCCGGGCCGCGCGCGCCGCCGCGTAGGGCTCCAGCAGCGACCGCAGCTCGAAGATCTCCTCCAGGTCGCGCCGCGTCCACTGGACGACGCGCGCCCCGCGGTGCGGCAGGACCTCGACGAGGCCGTCCGCGCCGAGCCGCTGCAGCGCCTCGCGGACGGGCGTGCGGGACAGCCCGAGCGTCTCGGCGAGCTCCGCCTCGCCGAGCCTGCTGCCCGCCGCGGCCTCGCCGGACAGGATCATCCGGCGGACCGCGTCGTACGCCGTGTCGGTCGCCCGCGCCATCGACCCCTCCTCGCACCGTATTGCATGCAATATAGTCCACAGCAGGGTCGAATCTCGCAAGCTGGAGGCTGAGTTGCATACAACAGTCCTCGAAGTGGGCCCCCGCGACGGGCTGCAGAACGAAGACCGCGTGCTCGCCCCGGACGACAGGATCGCCTTCATCGCGCGCTGCGTGGACGCCGGCGCGCGCCGCATCGAGGCCGTCTCGTTCGTCAACCCCAAGCGGGTCCCGCAGATGGCGGGCGCCGAGGAGGTCATGGCGGGCGTCCCGCGCCGCGACGGCGTCTCCTACAGCGGGCTCGTCCTCAACCGGCGCGGCCTCGACCGCGCGCTCGACGCCGGCGTGGACGAGGTGAACGTCGTGCTCGTCGCGTCCGACACGTTCTCCGTCCGCAACCAGGGCAGCACCATGGCCGAGATGCTGGACGCATGGGACGGCATCGCCGCCGCCGCGCACGACGCGGGCGTCCCCGCCGGGGTGACGATCGCGGTGGCGTTCGGCTGCCCGTTCGAGGGCGAGACGCCGCCGGAGCGCGTCGCCGAGATCGCGCGCCGCGCGCACGCCGCCGGCGCCTTCGAGATCGCGCTGGCCGACACGATCGGCGTCGGCGTCCCCGCGCAGGTCCGCGACCTGACCGCGCGCGTCCGCGAGGCGGCCCCGGGCACCCCGCTGCGGTTCCACTTCCACAACACCCGCAACACCGGCTACGCCAACGCGCTGACGGCCGTCGACCTCGGCGTCACCACCCTCGACGCCGCCGCCGGCGGGTTCGGCGGCTGCCCCTTCGCGCCCGCCGCCACCGGCAACATCGCGACCGAGGACCTCCTTTACGCCCTGCACCGGTCGGGCGTCGAGACCGGCATCGACATGGCCGCCGTCGCCGAGACGGGCACCTGGCTGGGCGACCTCCTCGGCAAGCCCGCCCCGGCCCTGCTCGGCCGCGCCGGCGGCTACCCCTGACGCCCGCCGCGACATCGACGTGCGGCGTGCCGCTGCTGCGAGCCGCCGATGACCCCGATGGCCGGATATGCCAGAACCTGGTCATGGCGGTCATCGTGCTGCACCGGCGACAATGAAGGCATGCCCGCTTCGCACCGTGTCGTCATCGCCGTGTTCCCCGACGTCGACCTCCTCGACGTCACCGGGCCCGCGGAGGTGTTCGCGGTCGCGAACCGGGCGATGTCCGGCGGCACGCCCTACCGGGTGCTGCTCGCCGGGCCGGACGTCGGCCAGGTGCGCACCAGCGCCGGCGTCCGGGTCGCCACCGACCTGACGTTCGAGCAGGTCGGCGACCGGGTCGACACCCTCGTGGTGCCCGGCGCCCTGGACCGCGCCGGCGCCCCCGTGATCGACCCGGACCTGGTCCGCTGGATCGCCGGCACCGCCGGGCACGCCCGCCGCGTCGCCTCCGTGTGCGTCGGCGCGCACCTGCTCGCGGCGGCCGGCCTGCTGGCGGGCCGGACGGCGACGACGCACTGGGCCACCGCCGACCGGCTCGCCGCCGACCACCCCGACGTCGTCGTGGACCCCGACCCGATCTACGTCCGGTCCGGGAACGTGTGGACGGGCGCCGGGATCAGCGCGTGCATGGACCTCGCGCTCGCCCTGGTCGCCGAGGACCACGGCGAACGCCTCGCGCTGAAGGTCGCCCGGCAGCTCGTCATGTACCTCAAGCGGCAGGGCGGGCAGAGCCAGTTCAGCGTCCCGCTGTGGCAGGCGCCCGCCGAGCGCCGCGACATCGACGAGCTGCGCGCGTGGATCACCGCGAACCCGTCCGCGGACCTGTCGGCGGCGGCGCTCGCCGACCGGATGTGCCTCAGCGAGCGGCACTTCACCCGCGTCTTCCGCCGCGAGACCGGCGCCACCCCGGCGGCCTACGTCGAGGCGGCCCGGGTGGAGGCGGCGCGCCGGCTGCTGGAGGGCACCGACGAGCCGCTCGACCGGGTCGCCGCCGCGTGCGGCATGGGCTCGGTGGAGACGCTGCACCGGGCGTTCAGGCGGCGCCTCGGCACGACCCCGGCGGCCTACCGGCGGCGGTTCCGTACCGCCGCCTGACCATCCTTTCCCGCGTACCGGCCGGTGAGGCCGGTGCTCGGCCCTGCCCGACATCCGATATCCCGAAAGCCGGAGGACGAGATGACCGTTTCGACGACCCTGCGCGACGTGATCGGCCTGGACGGCGCGCTGCCCGCGCTGCCCGCCGCCACCCTGATCCTGATCGACTACCAGAACACCTACCGGACCGGCGTCATGGCGCTGCCCGGCGCCGACCGCGCGCTGGAGGCCGCGTCCCGGCTGCTCGACCGCGCCCGCGCCGCCGGGACGCCCGTGGTGCACGTCGTGAACGACGGCGGTGAGGGCAGCCCCTACGACATCCGGGCCGAGATCGGCCGGATCGCCGGCCCCGTCGCGCCCCGGGACGGGGAGGCGGTCGTGGTGAAGCGGTTCCCGGACTCGTTCCACGGCACCGAGCTGCTCGACGTGCTGCGCCGCCTCGACGCCGGGCCCGACCTCGTCCTGGCCGGGTTCATGACCCACATGTGCGTCCAGTCCACCGCCCAGGCCGCCTTCAACCTCGGCTACCGGCCCACCGTCGTCGCGGAGGCGTGCGCGACGCGTCCGCTGGCGGGCCCGGACGGCGCGCCGATCGCGGCGGGCGCCCTGCACGCCGCGGCCCTCACCACGATCGGCGACCTGTTCGGCCTGGTCGCCGGCCGCGTGGCCGACCTGCCCGGCTGACCCGGGCCGTCGCGCGGCGCACGAGCCCGGGCGGAGCGGACGCCCGGGCGCGGGGGCGCGGAGACCGGCGGCCTCAGGCGCGCGAGCGGCGGGCGATCGTGAAGCGGTCGACCTCGGTGCCGTTCTCGGCCAGCGCCCGCACGGACAGCGTCGAGGTGCGGCCGCGCGGCGCCGGCGTCACGTCCACCCGGATGAACGAGTAGCCGGTGAACCGCACCCGCGACCAATGGACCGTCTCCGCCACCTTGTTGCCGCCCTTGTCCCACACGTAGGTGGCCACGGAGTCGAGCGGCTTCTCGTTGCCCTCGTAGGAGTCGGGCACCGGGAAGCTGTAGAGGCTCCTGCCCGCGCCGCCGGCCGTCACGTACACGACGCCGTCGCTCTCCGGACGGGCCGTGCCGCCGATCGGCACCTGCCTGCCGACCGCGTTGCCCTTGATGGCGTCGGTCCGCTCGTAGACGTGGTTGTGGCCGTTCACGACCAGGTCGACCTGGTACTTCTCGAACAGCGGCACCCACGCGTCGCGCGCGCCGCCCTCCGAGGCGTGCTGGTTCGTGGTGGAGAACGCGCAGTGGTGGAAGAACACGACGATGAAGTCGATGCCGCGCCGGGCCCGCAGCGACTTGAGCTGCGCCTCCAGCCACGCCGTCTGCTTGCCCTTGGACAGGCCCTGATTGGCGGGGATCTCGTAGGAGACGTCGTTGGCGTCCAGCGAGATGACGGCGGTGTTCCCGTAGACGAACGTGTACACGCCCGGCAGGTTCTTCGGGTCTGGACCGTTCCCGGGAAGCTGGAAGCGGGCCTCCTCGCCGCCGTACCCGTTGGGCGAGAACCAGGCCTCCATGTCGTGGTTGCCGTACCCGACCATCCACGGCACCTGCTTGGCGACCGTCTCGGTCTGGGCGAGGAACTGGTCCCACGTCCGCACGTCGAAGCTGTCGCCGGTCTGGCCCGACCCGGACGGGTCGGCGTAGCAGATGTCGCCCGCGTGCAGGTGGAACGCGGGGTTCTGGCCGAGGATCAGGCTGTCGTTGGCGAGCGCGTGGTAGCTGACGCCCTGGTCGCCGAACGCCGTGAAGGTGAACTTCGACGACCGCGCGGGGGCGGTGGTGAACGTCCCGATCGTCCCGGCGAGGTGGGAACTGGCGGGGTCGAAGCCGTCGTGCCCGACGCCGTAGTAGTAGGTGGTGCCGGGGTGCAGCCGGTCGAGCTGGACGTGCAGGTAGTACTGCGTGTAGTCGGGGCTCGACCCGACTCCGGCCGGGGTGTGGAGGCTGCGGACCTCCGCCTGGATGCGCTGCGAGAGGTTCCACGGGTGCGTGCCGATGCGCAGGAACGGCTTCTTCACCGGGACGGGGACCTGCCAGGACACGGTCATCTGCGTCCGCGGGTCGGCGCCGAACGCCAGGTGCCGGCCGATCGGCGCGACGAGCGAGCCGTCGACCTGCTCGTGGGACGGGGCGAGGAGCCGCGGCGCGGCCGGGGCGGCGGCGTTCGCGGTGCCGGTGAGCAGCCCGCCGGCGGCGAGGGAGCCCGCGGCGACCGCGCCGCCGCGCAGCAGGCCGCGGCGGGAGAACTTCGAGTGGAGGTATTCGTGCTGCTCGGCCATGCTCATGCGCTCGGCGAGCCGCTGGGGGATGCCCATGCGTGGAGTGTTCACGGTCGTTAGGGTGGCGAACGATGTGTGCGCGCGGGCGTCCGCGACATGAACGGACGGCGAACGCCGATGCGGATGCGGCAGGAGCCGGCGGAGAAACGCGCGGGTCAGCCGGGGAGCGCCAGGTGGCGCGGGTTGGCGACCGTCAGCTTGTCGACGATCGAGGCGCGGATCGCGCCGACCACCTCGTCGCGGCGGTCGTCGAGGGTGCCCTCGCGGATGGCCGCCGCCAGGTCGGCGTCGGACGCGCAGCCGAGTTTCGCGAGGCGGGCGGCGTGTGCCTCCCGGTGCGCCTCACCGAGCAGCAGCTCGCGGCGCGCGATGCGCAGCGCGGACGCGGCGACGCGGGCGTGGAAGCGCAGCCGGTCGTCGGGCTGCTCGGCCTCCAGCAGGAAGGCGCCGACGGCGTCGATCAGCGCTGACGCGCCGGGCCGGTCGTGCGGCGGCGAGTGCCCGGCGAGCGCCTCCCCGGCGAGCGGGTCCTCGACGGTGACCGGTGACGTCAGGCCGAGCGCGAGCAGCATGTCGTGCTCCTGCTCGCAGACCCTCCGTCCCAGCACGGCGTACTCGATCGACGTGTCAGACCCGCTGAGGAAGCGTTCGGCCTGGTGGCGGCACAGGATCCCCCAGCGGAGCGTGCCGTAGACCTCCCACCAGCGCAGTTCCTCCGGGGTGGGCGGGGTGCCGCCCGCGGCGGCGTAGCCGGCGAGCAGGTCCTCGCGAGAGCCGAACCCGCCGGCGGGATGCGGGGAGCCGAACCGCCACGCCTTCACGCACAGCCAGCCGAGGTCCTCGGCGGGGTCGCCGAGGTGGGTGAGCTCCCAGTCCAGGACGCCGGTGACGCCGTCCGGCGCGATCATCAGGTTGCCGTTGCGGAAGTCGCCGTGCACGACGGCGCGGCGGCCGGACGCGGCGGGCCGGTTCTCGCGCAGCCACCGGAGCACGAGCTCGACGGCGGGGCGCGGCTCGCCGAACGCCTCGTAGTAGGTGGTGATCGCGGTGAGCGGATCGTCATCCGGAAGGCCGGGGACGGGCTCCATCGTGTGCAGGCGGGCGAGGACGCCGCCGAGGTCGCGGGCCAGCCGGGGGCGGACGGCGGCGTACGCCTCGTCGCGCAGCAGCCGGCGCGGGATCGTCTCGCCGGACAGCCGCTCCATGATCAGGAACGGGGTGCCGGCGAGGTCGTCGCCGTGGTCGACCAGGGACGGGACGGGCACGCCGGCGCGGGCGGCGGACGCCAGCAGCGCCGCCTCCCGCGCCATCGCGTCCGCGTCGGGCGACGCCGGCGGGTCGCGGCGCAGGATCAGCGCCCGCCCGTCCGCGTCGAACGACCAGGTCTCGCGGCTCGCGCCGCCGGACAGCCGGTGCAGGTCCGTGACGTCCGCGCCGAGCCGGGCGGCGAGTTCCTCGTGCACGCGGGTCTCCTTCAGGAGGGCTCGGGGGCGGGGCGCAGGCCGAGGGCCCGGAGGTTGAGGGCGTCGAGGGTGTCCAGGAGCCGTTCGGTGTCGGACGGGTCGTCGCCCTGGACGAGCCAGAGGTACAGCGAGTGGTCGACCATCGCGGCGAGCGCGCGCGCCGCCATCTCGGGGTCGATGCCCGCGTCGACGATCCCGGCCCGCTGCCACCGCTCGATCGCCCGCGCGGACCGTCCGACGGACTCGGCGCGGTGCTTGCGCCGCATCTCCTGGAACTCCTCGTTGAACGTGGCGACCTGCTCGATGATCGCCATCATCTTCGCGTTGCGCCGGTACGCCTCGAAGTAGGCGCGGTTGGCGCGGCGGACGCGCGCGGCGGGCTCGGCGGACGCGGTGTCGTCGCCGGGGGCGGAGTCGCCGGGGGTGGAGTCGCCGGGGGTGGAGGAGCGCCGCGTCATGTCCTCGAAGAGCCGGTCGGCGACCTCCAGGAAGACGGCCTCCTTGGACGGGAAGTAGGTGTAGAAGGAGCCGTAGGCCACCTTGGCGTGCCGGGCGATGTGCGCGACCCGGGTCTCCAGGAAGCCGCGCTCCTCGAAGACCTCGCGGGCCGCGGCGATGAGGCGCTCCCTGGTGCGGGCGCCGCGCTCGGTCAGCGGCGCCTGCGGGCTCTCGCCGGCACCCGTGTCCGCCATGCCGTGGTTCCTTTCGCCGGGGGCCGCCGCCCCGCCGGGCTTGACAAGCAGATGTTCGCGCGAACAGTATCCGAGCATCGGACAAGTTGATATGACTGTCAAGTCAACTCCGGGGAGGCGCCGCTCCAATGCCCGCGAACAGAGAGTTCGAGCTCGGTGGGATCAACCACCTCGCGCTCGTCTCGTCCGACATGCAGCGCACGATCGACTTCTACTCCGGCGTCCTCGGCATGCCGCTGATCAAGACCCTCGACCTGCCCGCCGGGATGGGGCAGCACTTCTTCTTCGACTGCGGCGGCGGCGACTGCGTCGCGTTCTTCTGGTTCCCGGACGCGCCCGACGGCGTCCCCGGCGTCTCCGCGCCGAAGACCCGCCCCGAGCAGGGCGAGCTGCTCAGCGCCGTCGGCTCGATGAACCACGTCGCCTTCCACGTCCCGGTCGAGAAGTTCGAGGAGTACCGGACGAAGCTGCAGGCAAAGGGCGTCGAGGTCAGCCCCATCCTCAACCACGACGACAGCGAGTGGGGCGTCGCGCCCACCTTCGACGACGGCGTGTTCGTCCGCTCCTTCTACTTCCAGGACCCCGACGGGATCCTGCTGGAGTTCGCCTGCTGGACCCGCGCCTTCGACGAGTCCGACGTCTCGCACACGCCGAAGACCGCCGCCGACCGCACCGCCGCCAAGGAGAAGAGCAATGCCGCGCCTGCGTGAGATCCCCCGCGCCGAGGTCACCGACGAACGCATCCTGTTCTTCTACGACCACCTGTTCGCCCCCGACCGCGACCCCGCCGTCGACCACGGCACCGCGACCGGCTCGCCCGGCGACTGGTGGACGGTGTTCGCGCAGGACCCCGACGTGTTCCGGCACGCCGTCCGCGGCTTCGCCCTCTACCGCAACGCCTCCCTCGACCCCGTCCTGCGCGAGCTGGGCCAGTGCCGCGCCGGCTGGGCGCGCGGCAGCCAGTTCGTGTTCTCGCAGCACTGCAAGCAGATGCGGGCGCTCGGCATGTCCGAGGACCGGATCCAGTCGATCCCGCACTGGCAGACCGCCGACTGCTACTCCGAGCTGGAGCGGGCCGTCCTCGCCTACACCGACGGGCTCGTCCTCGACGGCGGCCGCGTCCCGGACCGGGTGTTCGAGATCCTGCAGAAGCACCTGTCCGACAAGGAGATCCTGCAGCTGACCTACATCACCTGCATGTACGAGATGCACGCGACGATGGCCCGCGCGCTGCGGCTGGAGTTCGACGACCGTCCCGAGCCGATCGTCGAGGTCGACGCCCCCGAGGGCTACGGCAACCGCGACATCGCCGAAGACCTCACCGGGGGCAGCTGATGCTGTTCCCCGTCCCGGACCGGGTGCGGGGCGTCCGCGACGCCGTCCACGCGTTCATGACCGAACGCGTCGAACCCGCCGAGCCCGCCCTCAACGCCGGCGACCGCGACACCCTCGTCCGCCTCCGCGACGAGGCCAAGAAAGAAGGCCTGTGGGCCCTCGGCCACCCCAAGGAGCTGGGCGGCGGCGGCCTGCCGTTCCTGGACTACGTGTACGTCAACGAGGTGCAGGGACGCAGCGAGTGGGGGCAGCTCGCCCTCGGCACGTTCACGCTCCAGGACTCGCTGATGCTGCACAAGTACGCGAGCCCCCGCTGGCGCGACCGCTACCTCGCCCCGATGGTCGCGGGCGAGGTGTCGCCGAGCTTCGCCATGACCGAACCCGCCTACGCCGGCTCCGACCCGACGCAGCTCCAGACCCGCGCCGTCCTCGAGGGCGACGAATGGGTCATCACCGGCCGCAAGTGGTTCACCACGGGCGCCGCGCAGGCCGCGTACACCACCGTCATGTGCCGCACCGAGCCCGAGGGGACGGCCCCGCACCGCGCCTTCAGCATGATCATCGTGCCGACGGACACGCCGGGGTACCGGATCGTCCGCGAGACCCCGGTGCTCGGCCTCAACGGCGGCCACTACGAGGTCGCCTACGAGGACGTCCGCGTCCCGGCCGACCACCTCCTCGGCCCGCGCGGGCACGGCTTCGCCATCGCCCAGGACCGGCTCGGCCCCGGCCGCATCTTCCACTGCATGCGCTGGCTCGGCCAGGCCCAGCGCGCGTTCGAGCTGATGTGCGACCGGCTCGGCACCCGCGTCGCGTTCGGCGAACCGCTGTCGGCCAAGCAGCTGATGCAGCAGCACGTGTTCGACTCCTACACCGAGATCCAGGCGTCCCGCCTGCTCACCCTCCAGGCCGCCGAGCAGATCGACGCGGGCGACCAAGCCCGCATCGAGATCGGCGCGATCAAGGTCGTCGGCGCGCGGATGCTGCACAACGTCATCGACCGCGCCGTCCAGGTGCACGGCGCCGCCGGCCTCACCGACGACCTCCCGCTGTCGCGCATGTACCGGCACGCCCGCGAGGCCCGCCTCTACGACGGCCCCGACGAGGTCCACATCCAAAGCACCGCCCGCCGCATCCTCAACCGTTGGGGTCAGGGGGGCTTGACGTCAGGGTGGGTTGACGTCAGGGTGGGGGCATGATCACTCCTGATGGGATCGAGAAAGAGTTCACGTTGCTGACGGCGGCGGCGCGGCATGACGAGCTGTGGGTGCGTGACACGATGGGCGACGTGCCGCTGCTGCGCGAGGAAGCGCTGGAGCGGCTCGCGCTCGGCGAGGTCCTCGCGCGCAAGGCGGTGTACGGGCGGCAGCTCGCGGTGCGGACGGCGCGCGAGGCGGGCGCGTCGTGGTCGCAGATCGGCGCGGCGCTCGGCATCAGCAAGCAGGCCGCGTGGGAGGCGCACGCCCGGTGGATCGACGACCAGGAGGAGCAGCGCCGCGGCTGCGACTACAAGGGGATGGACGAGGCGCAGGCCGCGCGGGCCCGCGAGCTGGCCGGGCAGGTCGAGGAGGGCTGACCTCCCGCGCGGCGATCATGATCTTGGGCGGGCGGGCGTCCCAGGATGCGGCGTGAAATCTGCCGACGGGGACGCGGATGGGGATGGACGAGGTCGCCGGGGAAGGCGCGGAAGTGCTGGCCGCGATGGGCGACTAGCGAGCCTTGCCCGATGGCCGGAGTTTCCGGAGTGCGGTACTGGGAATTCTTGCCACTAGCGAGGGAACGGAGGCGCATGGTATGGAGGTCGTCCTCGAGATGACCCTGCCGAGGAACGCCGAGAGCGCTCCGCTGGTCAGGCATACGCTCGACGCCTCGCTGCGCGGCCTCGGGGTCCCGCCGGAGGTCCGCGCCGATATCGCGCTGGCGCTCGGCGAGGCGTGCGCGAACGTCATCCAGCACGCCACCGCGGGCAAGGACTACGAGGTCAGGGCCCGGATGGACGGCGCGAGGTGCGTCGTCGAGGTCATCGACGGCGGGGCCGTGGTGAGCACCGCCGAGGGCGGCGGCACCGGGCGCCGGGTGTGGGACGGGCCGCCCGCGCCGCCGGGTGCCGAGCACGGCCGGGGACTGCAGCTGATACGGGCGTGCACGGAGGAAGTCCACATTCTCGATCGCGTCCAGCGAAACGGGGCGATCGTGCATTTCGAGAAATCGTTCGCCGGCTGAGGCGGTATTTCCGCGCCATTCGCGCGGCCGGTGCGTGCGAAATATGGCGGGCGGCGGCCCGGCGGTGTCCGCACCACCGGGCCGCCGCCGTTCTAGGCCGTCAGCCGGTGACCGGCAGGTCGTGGTGCTTGACCGGCTTCGGCGCGGGCGCCTCGACGGGGCGCTGCGCGGGGACGCGGCCGCAGGTGGCGGACGCGACGCGCAGGGCGCCCTTGCCGCCGGGCAGGTTCAGCTGCATGGCGGTGACGGCGAGCCGGCCGTTCGGCAGGCGCTGCTGCTTGTTGAGGACGAGCGAGGTGCGGCCGACGCCTTCGACGTCCACCGGGATGGTGGTGTTGGGCGGCGGGCTCGCGTCGAGGCGCCTGCCCGCGACGGTGGCCTGCGTCAGGTGCGCGCCGCCCCGTGCGTCGCGGCAGGTGGCGGTGACCGCGTCGGCCTTCAGCTTGGCGGTGGGGACGGCGAGGTCCGCGACGTTGGAGCGGGCGTTCGCGGGTGCCGCGGAGACGTTCAGCGCGGACGCGCGGACGGCCTTGAGCCGGTCCTCCTTGAGCAGGCTCTTGCGCGCGGGTCCGGCGTCGGACGAGACGGCGGGCACCGGCGGGACGGAGCCGAGCGGCCCGCCGGTGGCGGCGAGCCCGAAGGCGGAGCCGGATCCGGCGGGATCGGGCGGGGCCGCGAGAGCGGGGCCGGCCGCCCCGGCGGTGAGGCCGGCGGCGAGCAGGCCGGCGGCGGTCAGACGGGTGAAGGCGTGCATGGATCGTCTCCGATCGTGTCGAGTCTGGGTGACGTGACGGCGGTGCGCCGTCGAGCGGGGCTTGTCGGCGGGGCGGGCTCAGGCGCCGATGAACACGAGGCTTCCGAGCGGGACCTTGGCGAGCGCGTCGAGCGCGTCCTGGGGCACGCGCACGCAGCCGTGCGTGACGGCCTTGCCGAACACGGAGCGGTCGGGCCAGCCGTGCAGGGCGACGGTTCCGGGGCCGCCGCCGAAGGTGTCCAGGGTGGCCGAGTGCGTGCCGAGCGGCAGCACCAACGGGCTGGGCGTCCTGGTGGCGGGGGCGAGGGTGGCCAGCATGAACGTGCGGCCGGTGGGCGTCGGGGTCCTGGCGCCGCCGACCGCGACGGACCAGGCGCCGGCGGGCTTGCCGGCCTTGAGCAGGGTGAGCCTGCGGCGCGACAGGTCGACCTTGACGGTGTAGGGCGTGTGCGCGGTGATCAGGCCGTCGGCGGCGCCGGAGATCCAGCCGGTCGCGCCGTTGGGGCGGCTGGGCAGCAGGACGCGCCGCCAGTCGCCGGAGCTCTGCACGACCGGCACCCAGGTCGGGCCGCCGAGCTGCTGGGCGGGGAGCGTGGCGACGGTGCGCCCGCCGGGCTTGTCGAGGACGGGGACGGCCTTGGCGGGGTGGACGACGAGGCCGCCGGTGGCGCCGTCCGGGGCGTCGTCGCGCGGGACGCCCTTGAGCCGGGCGTACGTGGTGGCCTCGGGGGCGCCGGCCGGGGCCTGCGCCCGCGCGGGCCGCCCGGTGCCGCCGGCGGACGCGGTGTTCGCGGGCGAGTGCCCGCAGCCGCCGAGCAGCGCACCGGCGCCGGCCAGCAGGGCGCTCGCCGCGAGGACGGCCGGGACGCGCGCCCGCCCGCCGGTGCCGGTACGGCGGGCGGTCATCGGAACCTCCCGGCGGTCCGGCCGCGATGATCGGGAAAGGCATTGTCATTCGCCATGGAGCCGGATGCTAGTAGTGGTGAAGGCGCTCGTTCGGTAAACGGCGAAAAAGAGCGCGGCGTGTCCGGGAAAGCGCCCGAATAATTGCCGGAGATTCGGCAAATGCGGGGTTTTATGGGGTGGAAAAGGTGTTTAACGGGACGACGGGGCCGGGGAGAAGGGGCTTCAGGCCGGCATGGGGAACGAGCTGCCGCCGGCGTCGTGGCCGGACGCCGCCTCGTGGAACTCCGAGAGGCCCCTCAAAAGCGCCGCGCGCGCGGGCGCCGGCATCGCCTCGAGCACGCCGGCGAGCTCGGCGCGCCGCCGCACGCGCAGCCGGTCCAGCAGCGCCTGCCCGTCCGCGCTGAGCCGGACGGTCACCTCGCGGCGGTCCCGGCCGGGGTCGCGGATCAGCAGCCCCGCCGCCTCCAGCCGGTCGCACAGCCGGCTCGCCGAGGACACCAGCGCGTCCGGGCCGGCGGCCAGGCTGCTGATGTTGACCGGCCCGCGCTCGTCCGATCGGCGGGTAACGATCGTCCTCCCCGGGCCACTTCCTGGTGATGGACACACCAGGACGGACGGAGGAGCACGCGGTGGCAGACCCAGCCCCCCGTGAGTGGGCCCCCGACGAGAGACGCTTCACCGCGATGTACGACGCCTGCCGGCAGCGCGTGTGGGCGTACGCCGCCGCGCGCGCCGGCCGGCAGATCGCGGACGAGGTGGTGAGCGAGACGTTCGCGGTGGCGTGGCGGCGGATCGCGGACGTCCCCGACCCGGCGCTGCCGTGGCTGCTGGGCGTCGCCCGGAACGTGCTGCGCGACGGGTACCGCGCGGAGGCGCGGCGCGAGGCGTGCACGGCCGAGCTGGCCCGCTGGGCGCCGCGGCCGTCCGGCGACATCGCCGAGGACGTGGCGGAGCGGCTCGCCGTGCTCCGCGCGATGGCGGCGATCCCCGAGGGCGACCGGGAGATCTTGATCCTGGTCGCCTGGCAGGGGCTGAGCCCGCGGGAGGCGGCCCGGGTCGTCGGCTGCTCGCCGGCGGCGCTGCGCGTCCGCCTGCACCGCGCCCGCAAGCGCCTGCTGCGCGCCGCCGACGCGGGCGGCGGCGCGGCCGACGCGCCCGGAGCGGTGCCCGGGGCGGCGGCCGAGGCGGGGGGACGCCCGGTGCGTCCGCAGGTGGGAATCGTCAGTGAGGAGAGGGCATGAACGACGTGCTGCGGACGCTGCGCGAGGCGAGGCCGGCGGAGCTGAACCCGGACGCGCCGGTCGGCGACGAGGTCCGGCGGGCGGAACTGGCGCGGGCGATGGCGGCGCCGGCCGAAGTCGGCGGGCGACGGGAGGCGCGGGTGCCGCGCCGGTCCCGGGTCTGGCCGGTGTGGGGGCTCGGGCTGGCCGGGGCGGTCGCCGCGGCCTCGGTGGGCGTGGTGGCGGTGACGTCCGGCGGCGGCGACGCGAAGACGCCGGGCGGCCACCCGCAGGCGGGGGCGGAGCGGCCGCTCGACGCCCGGACGGTGCTGCTCGCCGCCGCCGAGAAGCTGGACGGCGCGTCCGAGCCGACCGGCCGGTACTGGCACAAGTCGACGATCGGCACCAGCTCGTGGCTGGCCCAGGGGCGGGGCGGGGAGCAGTACACCGTCCTGCTCACGGAGAAGTCGGACGAGTGGGCGCCGGGCCGGCCGGGCGGGAAGATGATCGCGAGCCAGCAGCGGCTCGGCGTGAAGCCCGCGTCGGCGGCGGACGCGGCGGCGTACCGGCGGGCCGGGTCGCCGGTGACGCTGTCGCTGCGGGTGCCGATCCAGCCGAGCGGCAAGGGCGGCTACAAGGCCCTGAAGCTGCCGACCGGGCCGGGACGGGTGGAGAAGAGCAGCACCCCGCTCGTCGACGGGAACAAGGTCTACTGGCTGGGCCGCAACGTGACCATGAAGCAGCTGCAGAGCCTGCCGGCCGACCCGAACCGGCTGAAGAAGGAGGTCATGCGCTGGTACGACGGGCACGACACCGAGTCGTCGAGCGTGCCGATGACGGCCGACGCGTGGCTGTTCCGGGTCGCGGGGAGCCTGGTCACCGAGCTGCCCGTCACGCCGAAGGTGCGGGCGGCGGCGTTCCGGATGCTGGCCGGGCTGAAGACGGTCGACTCCGTCGGCAAGGTCACCGACCCGCAGGGCCGTACCGGCAATGCGATCGGAATGAAGAGCAAGGGCGTGAGCGGGGTGGTCCGGCGGCTGCTGGTGATCGACCCGGCGACCGGTAAGGCGCTCGCCGACGAAGAGGTGCTGGTGACCCCGTCGGCGAAGGAGCCGCGGCCGGCCGGAACGGTGCTCAGCTCCAACTCCGTGATGACCATGGAATGGACGGATTCCGCACCGAAGTGACGCGTTGCCGAGGGCGCGCGCCCGTATCGGGCGCGCGTCGGGACAGGGACGGTGCCATGGCCCCGGCGGGCAGTGCGCCGTCCCTTTCGCCGGTCCGTGATCCGGGTCGGGAATCTGGTCGGGAAACGGGGCGCCGTGATCGGGTCGTGATCAGGCGCTCTTGGGGGTCCGGCGGGCGGTTCTCTGCGCGGCCCGGCGCTGCGCGGCGGCGGTGCGGGCGCGGTTCAGGCTGTCGCGGACGCGGGCGGCGCCGCGCATTGCGGTGGCGGAGTCCTTGACGCGTCCGGCATAGGCGGCGAGGACCTCCGCGACGGGCGGCGGCTGCCATTCCTCCTTTGCGGTGACGGGCGGCACCGACACCTGGGCGGACACCGCTGCGGGCGGTGCAGTGGACGGCGGAGTCGGCGGCGGGGCGGGCACCGCCGCCGGGGCGTTATTTCCGGGCACGGGGACGAGCGCGAGATGGGAATGGCAGTGCGGGCACTGCACCCCCGGATGGGTGTCTCTGCTCATAACAAGAATCATTACCCAAGGCACTGACAAAACAGTGCCGCGCCCTTTTGACGATCATTCGGGGGCCGGGAGCGCGCCGCCGTCAGGGTGCGAGGGGCCGCACCGCCTTGCGCGGGGCGGGATGCGCCGAGCGCCGTCCGGACGAGGAGAACGGCTGGTGGGGACGGGTGCGGCCGGACGCCTCGGGGTGCTGGTGGCGGACGAGCAGCAGCCCGCAGCACACCAGCGCGATCGCGACCGCGAGCCAGGCCGCCATCCGCCCGGCGCGCAGCCCGTACCCGCTGGTGATCCACAGCACGTGCAGGGCCCAGCGCCGCCACTGGTGCGGCTCGCGGCGGCGGCGCATCTCCAGCGCGCTGTAGCGGAAGTCGCGGGCGAGGCGGGCGCGGTCGGAGTCCGCCGTCGCGCGGGCCAGCTCCCGGTAGAGGGCCTCCAGCCGCTCCTCACCGCAGGCCGTGTCGCCAACGCCGCCGGGGTCGCCGATGTCGCCGGTGCTGCGCGCCAGGTCGTCGGCGAGCACGGCGCGCCCGGCGCCGCCGTGCGCCCAGGGCAGCCGGCGGTGCCGGTCCGGGACGGTCGCGAACCGGCAGTCGCCGCTGATCCGCAGCCGGTCGGGATGGGTGAGCCCGAGGAAGCCGCAGCCGCTGAGGTCGACATCGGCGAGGTGCAGGTGCGCGGCGTCCACCCGGCGCAGCGACAGCAGCCGGACCACCGCTGGACCGGTCCACGAATCCGGCTCGGCGAGCCCCTGGATCGGGTTCGGCAGCGACCGGACGCTCACCGCCGCGTCGAAGCAGCCGCCCTCCAGGTCGAGGTCGGCGCGGCGCAGCCGGAGCTCGGCCTCGCCGTGGACCGTGACGGCGCGGGCGTCCACCAGCCGCGCCGCCGCGTGGACTCGCAGCCCGCCGCGCGCCGCGGCGTCCGCGAGCCCGATCCGGCCGCCGGCGAGGAGCGGGCCGAGCCACAGCCCGCGCCGGAACCGGGTGCGCTCGAACCGGGCGTGCCGGGCGACCCGGACCCGCCGGAACGAGACCGCGGCGCCGAAGCAGGCGCCCTGCATCGCCGCGTCCCGCCCGAACTCGGCGCGGTCGAAGCAGGCGGCGCCGAAGAACACCGCCTTGCGGAACGCGGCGTCGGCGTGCCAGACGGCCTCGCCGAACAGCGCGTCGCCGGTGAACACGGCCTCCTCGAACGAGGCGTGCCGGTGGAACCGCGCCTCGTGGAAGGACGCGTTGCCGCCGAACCGCGCCCCGCGGAAGGAGGCGTGGCCGAAGAACCGGGCGTCGAAGAATGAGGCGCCGCCGGGGAAGCGGGCGCCGTCGAACGAGCTGTCGCCCTCGACGCACACGCCGCGCAGCACCGCGTGGGAGGGCAGCACGGCGCCGTCGAAGCGGGCGCGGCCGAGGTGGGGGCGCCCGTCGGGGCCGGTGACCGCGTCGAGCACCGCGTCCAGCAGCCACGGCGGGACGGTGACGCCGCGCAGGTCGAGGTCGCCTCCGGGGCGCAGCCCGGCCGCGAACCGCGCGAACTCGGCGGGCCGCAGGTGGGCGGGGCAGCCCGCGAATCCGCCGGCGGCGCGCCCGGTGCATCCGTGGACGGCCGAGCACCGCGGCCACAGGACCGCGGTGGAGGACGGAGGGGAAGGCTCGTGAGGTGTCACGGTCCCGTTCTACCTACGGCGGCTTCGGCCGGGAACCTCTCCCGGTGGCCAGGTCGTTACTTCCGGATGGTTACTGTACGCATGGGAACGGCCACACTAGGACGTTGATTGGCTGTTTACCTCGTCTGTCACCGGTTTCGCGCAAGTCTCCCGTTCTACTTCGGGTTCGTCCACGCCGTCGTACTGTGAGCCCATGGGGGAACGGAGCCGCTGGATCGCCGACCTCGACGCCCTTCCCGGCGACGCGCCGGACCTCGCGGACCGGATCCTGACCCGCCTCGTGGACGCCGGGATCGTGCTGGTCGAGCGGACCGACTGCGTCCTCGGCGACGTCCCCGGCGGGTACGCGCCCGGCCCGGCGGCCGGGTCGGCGACGATGGGCGCCCCGGCCGGCTTCCCGGACGTGTGGCCGAACGGCCTGGAGATCGACGTCGGCCGCGGCGCCTACTACGGGACGATGCGCGAGGGCGACCGGGTGCGGTGCCCGCGCTGCGGCGCGTGGCTGCCGTTCGAGGCCGTCCTGGACGCGGTGGAGGAGTGGCTGGAGGGCGGCCCGGACGCGCTGGCCTGCGCGCGCTGCGGTGAGCGGACCGGGTTCAACGGCTGGCGGTGGCCGGTGCCGTGCGCGTTCGCGGAGCTGGGGCTGCGGTTCTGGAACTGGCCGCCGCTGTCGGACGCGTTCGTCGCGGACCTGGCGGCGCACCTGGGGCACCGCCTGGTGGCCGGATCCTGCGGCACCTGACGTCCGGAGTGCCGAGTGATCAACGGGAACCGCGGGCATGATCGACGTATCTGACTCATCGCCGAAACACTCGTGTTCCACTACCGTTCACCTTGGTCAGGAAAAATAGTGACATGACCGTCAATCCAGGACATCTTCCTCGTGCCACCGAAGCGCTGCCCGACGACCGCTTCCTCGACCGTGAAGAGAGCTGGTTGCGCTTCAACCAGCGCGTCCTGGAGCTGGCGGAGGATCCCGAGCTGCCGCTGCTGGAGCGCGTCCGGTTCCTGTCGATCTTCGCGAGCAACCTCGACGAGTTCTTCATGGTCCGCGTCGCCGGCCTCGCCCGCCGGATGGCGACCGGCCTCGCCGTCCAGTCAGCCAGCGGCCGGCAGCCCCGCGAGGTGCTGGAACGCACCGGTGAGGTCGCGCACGAGCTGATGCGCCGGCACGCCGCGGTCTTCCGCGAGGAGGTCCTGCCCGACCTCGCCAAGGAGGGCGTCGACATCCTGCGCTGGGACGAGCTGGCCGAGACCGAGCAGGAGCGGCTGCGCCGGATGTTCCGCGACCGGATCTACCCCGTCCTCACCCCGCTCGTCGTCGACTCCGCGCACCCCTTCCCCTACATCTCCGGGCTGTCGCTGAACCTAGCCGTGATCGTCCGCGACCCGGAGACGGACGCGACGATGTTCGCCCGGGTCAAGGTGCCGCCGCTGCTGCCGCGCTTCATCGAGGCGTCCCCCGACCGGTTCACCCCGCTCGAGGACGTGATCGCCGCGCACCTCGGCCAGCTGTTCGTCGGCATGGAGGTCGTCGAGCATCACGCGTTCCGCGTCACCCGCAACCAGGACCTGGAGATCGACGACGACATCAGCGAGGGCCTGCTGCAGGCACTGGAGCGCGAGCTGCTGCGCCGCCGGTTCGGCCCGGTCGTCCGGCTGGAGGTCGAGGAGTCGATCTCCGACGGGGTGCTGGAGTTGCTCACCACCGAGCTCGCCATCGAGGAGCGCCAGATCTACCGGCTCGTCGGGCCGCTCGACCTCGCCGGGCTCGGCGCCATCGCCGACCTCGACCGGCCCGAGCTGAAGTACCCGCCGTTCGTGCCGTCCAAGGAGGCGCTGCCCGAGGACGTGGACATCTTCTCCGCGATCCGGGAGGGCGACGTCCTCGTCCACCACCCCTACGACTCGTTCACCACGACCGTGCAGCGGCTGATCGAGGATGCCGCGTCCGACCCCGGCGTCCTCGCGATCAAGCAGACGCTCTACCGGACGAGCGGCGACTCCCCGATCGTGGACGCGCTGATGAGCGCCGCCGAGGCGGGCAAGCAGGTCGTCGTGGTCGTGGAGCTGAAGGCCCGCTTCGACGAGCGCGCCAACATCGCGTGGGCGCGCAAGCTGGAGACCGCCGGCTGCCACGTCGTTTACGGGTTCGTCGGGCTGAAGACGCACTGCAAGATCGCCCTGATCGTGCGGGAGGACCCGGACGGCGCGCTGCGCCGCTACTGCCACATCGGCACCGGCAACTACCATCCGAAGACCGCCCGCCTCTACGAGGACTTCGGCCTGCTGACCTGCGCGCCCGACGTCGGCGAGGACGTCAGCGCGCTGTTCAACCACCTCACCGGCTACTCCCGGCAGAGCCACTACAACCGGCTGCTGGTCGCGCCGAACAACCTGCGGTCCGGGCTCGTCCAGCGGATCGAGCACGAGATCGACAACCACCGCGCCGGGCACCGCGCCCGGATCCGGATCAAGTGCAACTCGCTGGTCGACGAGGTGATCACCGACGCGCTGTACCGGGCGTCGCGGGCCGGCGTGCCGGTGGACGTGTGGGTGCGCGGCATCTGCGCGCTGCGGCCGGGCGTGCCGGGGCTGTCGGAGACGATCCGGGTCCGCAGCGTCCTCGGCCGGTTCCTGGAGCACTCCCGGGTGTTCGCGTTCGAGAACGGCGGCGAACCGGAGGTGTGGCTCGGCAGCGCCGACCTGATGCACCGCAACCTCGACCGCCGCGTCGAGGCGCTCGTCACCGTCACCGACCGGGCCCAGCGCGACGAGCTGATCGCGCTGCTCGACCGGGCGATGGACCAGGGCACGCACGCCTGGACGCTCGCCGGCGACGGCACCTGGACGCGCAACGCGCCCGGCCCCGGCGAGCCGCTGCTGGACATCCAGACCCACCTGGTCCGCAGCCGCCGGTGGAGGACGGTCGATGACTGACGCCGGCGGGCACGCCCGCCCGATCCGCGCGGCGGGCGCGCTGCTGTGGCGCGACGGCCCGGACGGCCCCGAGTTCGCGGTCGCGCACCGCCCCCGCTACGACGACTGGTCGTTCCCGAAGGGCAAGCTCGACCGGGGCGAGCACGTGCTGCGCGCCGCCGTCCGCGAGATCGAGGAGGAGACGGGCCTCGTGCCGCGGCTCGGCCGGCGCCTCCCGACGGCGAAGTACCGGCACGGCGACCGGCCCAAGCAGGTCGAGTACTGGGCGGCGCGGCCCGTCGCGGAGGCCGCGTTCATGCCGAACGAGGAGGTCGACGAGCTGGCGTGGCTGCCGGCCCGCGAGGCGAGGGCGCGGCTGAGCTACCGGCACGACGCCGACCTGCTGCGCGCGTTCCTGCACGGCCCGTCCCGCACCTGGCCGCTGATGATCGTCCGGCATGGGGCGGCGGGGGACAAGCACGCCTGGCGCGAGCCCGACGAGCTGCGGCCGCTGGACGCGCGGGGCCGGGCGGAGGCGGCGGCGCTCGCCGCGCTGCTGCACGCCTACGGTCCGGCGCGGATTCTCAGCTCGGCGACGGCCCGCTGCCTGGAGACCGTCCTGCCGTACGCGCGCCGCACCCGCGCCGAGGTCGTCACCGACGCCGCGTTCACGGTCGGCGAAACGGGCCCGGACCGCGCCCGGGACCGGCTGCTGGAACTGCTCGCCGACGGCGTCCCGACCGTCGTGTGCACGCACGGCGAGAACGTGGCGGAGCTGGTCGCGGGGCTGTGCCGGGAGCTCGGCGAGAAGGCCCCGGACGACCCGAGCCTGCGCAAGGGCGAGTTCTGGGTCGCGAGCATCGGCGAGGGCGCCCTAGCCTCCCTAGAACGCCACACCTCCCGTTGACTTGTGGCGGGGGGGGGGGTGTGAGGGCGGGCGGAACACCCAAAACCCCCACACAAACCCAACAACCAGG
>NZ_WBMS02000001.1:377609-430646 GCF_008923205.2 Actinomadura physcomitrii
CCCCCCCCCCCCCCCCCCACCCGGGGTGTTTGGGGGGGGGGTGTGGTGTTCCCCGGGCGCCCCCCCCCCCCCCCCCGCCACAAGTCAGCGTCAGAAGGCGGGGCCTAGGGTCTGGGACCAGGTGACCGGTAGGTGGGCTTGGGCGGTTTCCGCCTCGCAGCGCTCCCAGCCGTACAGGACGCCCAGGTCGAACGCCTCGGAGGTGTTCCGTGCGCGCGCGGCGGCGGCCTTGAGGTGCTCCATCGCGATGACGCCGTCCTGGTAGCCGCCCAGCACCTCCTGGATGCGCTTGGCGTCCTTCGCCACCCGCTTGGCCGCCACCCCCAGAACGGGGATGGCGAGTTCGGCGGCGTACCGCGCGCGCTTGGCCGCCTTACGGGTCTCGTGGCGCGCGACCTCCGCGTCCTCGGCGATCGCTATGGACGCGTACGCGCGCGCCATGCGGTCCCATGACCGCGTCACCAGGCCGGGCAGTTCCTTGCGCGCCTTGCGCTCGGCCGCCTGCCCCAGCGGCGGCTCCGCGATGAGACGATCCAGCTCGTCCAGCAACGCGAAGTACCGGGGCTCCTTGAGGGCCGCGTTCATCCGCCTGTAGGCGGCGCGCTCCTGGCGGGCCAGATCTTCCAGCCACATGGGGGTCGCGCCGCCGAGCCGCTCCTGGAACCGCATCCGCAGCACCTCCAGGTCGCGGACCTCGCCCAGCACCGCCGCGAGCCACCGCAGCTCCGGCCCGAGCGGCTCCGTGCGCTCCTCCGCCAGGACGGGCCGGTACGCCTTCAGCGTGCTGCGGATCCGGCGGACCGCCACCCGCATCCGGTGCACGGCGTCCTCCTCGCCCAGCCGCGCCTTCGGGTCGAACCGCATGACGGCCTCGACCTGCGCCGCGAGATACGCCATCACCGCGTCGCCCGTCGTCGCCGGGCCCTTCCCGTTGTCGATCGCCGCCACCAGCCGCGCCTTGCGCGCCGCCCGCGCGCGCGCCGCCTGCGGCGGCTCGATCGCCCCGCCCAGCAGCCGGCCGAGCTTCGACGACGACTTCGACCGCCGCGCCCCCGCCTTCCGCAGCCGCTTTCCCGCCGCCTTCAGCAGCTCAGCGGTCCCGGTGCCGAGCTCGACCTCGATCTCCCGCCAGCGCCGCGCCGGGGCGTCCGCCTCGGGGTCCTGCCGGATGTCCCGGCCCGTCACCAGGTCGTCGGCGACCTCGGCGACCAGCGCGCCGTCGCCCGCGTACAGCCGGACGACGGTCCGCCGCGTCTCCAGCGTCGCCACCGGACGCAGCGGCTCGCCGCGCGTGTACGCCGCGACCAGCGCCGCCAGCCGCGCCGGCACGGCCGCCGGCCGCCCGAGCGGGGCCCGCAGCTCCTCCTTGCCGTCCGGGCCGGCGGGCATCTTCAGGTGCCAGCCCGCGTCCGTCCCGCCGCGCCGCCGCCGCAGGGTGATCCCGTGCGCGGCCAGCCGCAGGTCGGCCGTGTCGAAATAGCTCGCGTGCAGAGAGAAGGCCTCTGGTTCGGCCGCCGACGCCACCCCCGGCAGCCCGCCGAGCTCCGGGAGGACGAAATCGGCCCGGGCGTCGTACTTCTGCTCGATCTCCAGATGCCTTTCGGCCACGACCAGCTCCTTCGGGACGGCTGCAACGGCGGCTTGCACACCCAGATGTCCACCATTCCACGCCAAGATGAACGGAAAGGAAATTCTCAGCGGCCTGCAATCCGTCCCGGGCCTTCCTCCGTGCTAGCGCCCTCCCGCCTCCGCGCGGGGCGTGGCGGGCAGCGTGAGGCTGCCGGGCAGGGCGGCCATGGCGTCGCGGACCCGGGCGGCGAGCCCGGCCGCCGACGGCGGGTCGGCCGCCTCGGCGGCCCATCCGCCGAGGGCGTGCCGCCACGCCGCGACCAGCATGTCGCCCGCGAGGCGGGGCCGCGCGTCGTCCGGCAGGTCGAGCCGGCGGTGCAGGACGTCCAGGACGGACCGGAGGGTGTCCTCGCAGAAGTGCAGGCCGTGCGCGTCCATCGACGGCGTCACCTGCAGCAGCCGGTAGCTGCTCCGCGCCCGGCTCGCCCACGTCTTGTCCCACCACGACCGACGCCGGATCGACGACCTTCTCCTCGTCCGCCAGCAGGGCCAGGACCGCGGGCAGATCGGCACGCGTCGCCGGACGCACACGAGGCATGGCGCCGACGCTACCGCGCTGGAACGCGTCGCTCCCCAGCCGGTCACTTCACCCGTCCCGCGGTGTCAGTACAGGTGACAGCGACCCGAAGAAGGGACCAGCGATGCAGGAGATCAACATCGTGCGGTACGAGGCCCGCCCCGAGCGCGCCGACGAGAACCAGCGGCTGATCGAAAACGTCATGGCGGAGCTGGGGCGCGACGACCCCGGCGGCGTCCGCTACACCGCGTTCCGCCTGGACGGCGACGCGTTCCTGCACATCGTGGTCAGCGAGGACGGCCGCGACGTCCTTCCGTCCGCTCCTGCCTTCCAGGAGTTCCAGCGCGAAATCGGGGACCGCGTGATTCCCGGCACCCTCACCCGGACCCGCGCCACCCAGGTGGGCGCCTACGGTTTCGCGGCCGCGGCGGTCTGACCGCCCGGCACGGGGTGCGGGCGGAGGCCCGCACCCTGTGCGCCGCGGTCAGCAGCCGTTGAGCATCGAGGTGAGCGCGCTCTTCTCCGCGCTGTCCACGGTGAGGTCGTAGTACCACTTCACCTGGACCCAAGCGCGCGCGTACGTGCAGCGGAAGGCGGTGCGGGACGGCTGCCACTCGGCGGGGTCCTTGTCGCCCTTGGCCTGGTTGACGTTGTCGGTGACCGCCCACAGTTCGGGGCCGCCGAGGTCGTTGGCGTAGTCCTGGCGGTGCGCGGTCGTCCAGGCCCAGGCGCCGGACGCCCAAGCCTCGGCGAGCGGCACCATGTGGTCGATGTCCAGATCGGCCGGGTCGGTCCAGGTGGCGCCGTCGTACGGCGAGTACCAGGACCCGGACGTCGGGTAGCAGGAGGAGTCGGTGCCCACGTTCGTCCCGTCCCGTTTGAGCACCGTCTCCCGCGTGTTGCAGGCGCCGGAGATGGTGATCCAGTGGGGGAACAGCGAGCGGTCGTAGGTGCTGGCGTGCGATTCGGCGGCCACGGTCAGCTCACCGAGCCGGGTGCGGGCCGTGTCGGCGGACGGGATGTTCGGCGGGGTCGCGGACGCCGGTGCCTGCACGGCGACGAGCAGTGCGCCCACCAGCGCCGCCGGCAGCAGGAACAGGAGCAGACGTCGCATCGAGGATGCCCTTCTGCGGCCGCCCACCGGCGGGGATCGGACTCCCCGAACAGGGCACGGGGACGACAGCCCCGATACCGTGACATTCAGGACAACTCAGTTAAATATCACTGATTGCCCAGAACGCACCCCCGCCTTGGTAGAAACCTGTCGACCCCTCCCCCCACCTGCGCCGACATCGCCCCGTCCCGCCCCCGCGCCGCAAGAATTCACCGGCCCCTGCCGACGCATTAACGCGGCATTCCCCGTCCTCACCTGGACAACGGGCCATGTCAATTCGGGCGAAGAGGCGCCTAGCGGGCTCGTCACGTCACCCGCAGCGCTCCGCGTCGCTGCCAAAGCCGGTGAGAAGGACCACGCGGGTCTCATCACGAGGATGTCCGAGATCGGACGCGCGGTCTCCGGCTCCATCCCGGCCGACGTCGCCAACGGAAAGCACTGGACCTATCCGTTCAACACACGCACCGACGAGCAGTACCTCGCCTGGGAGGACTTCGATTCCCTGCACAATCGCCTGCTGACCGTCCGGGTGACGCGCGAGACGAGCATCACCGAGGCGAAGGCCGAGGCCTCCTACGTTGAGAACGAGCTCGCGGACGACCACGTCCGCGAGGGCCGGCAGGTCGTGGACACCGGTCCCGTCAAGGAGATCACGCACCTCGCGGACGAATGCATGAGCTTCCGGATAGCGCGCGAGAACGCCCCGAGGGCGATCCCCGGACCCGGCGGCTTCGCCTATTCGATGGGCGGCCGCTACTTGTACTGCCGCGTCATGAACGTCGACATCGTCGTCGACTGGGAAGGCTTCGACTACTCCCGCCCCGGCGCCCTGGACGCGGGCATAGGACTGGACGACATCTCCGCCGAGCACGACGTAGAACGAATAGCCCGCGCCATAGCGACAGCCTTACACTAAGCAGCGCCGTCCGCTCAGTGGAGGATGCCGGCCATTCGGTGACGGCAGGGTGTCCGGGGTAGCGGGTTTTCAGGAGCCGGTGGACGTGAGCGATGTCGCGGAGGCTCTTCGTACCGCCCGTCGCCGCGAGGATGTCGACGGCCGGCCGCAGGTCGGCGACCGCGTGTTCCGGGTCGCCCGCCAGGGCTCGGGCCGCCGCCGCCTTCACGCGGTACCAGGCGACCCACTCGGACCCGCGGATGCTTTCGGGCATCGCCTGGATGCCGGCGCCGAGGAGGTCGGCGGCGGTGGCGTGCTCTTCCCAGGTACCCGCAGATCAGACCGCGTTGCATGGTGAGCATCGCGGCACCGTAGAAGTAGAGGCCGTCGGGGTCGGCGCCGCCCCCCTGCCCGGCGAGCACCTCCCCGGCCCGGCCGACGGCGCGGAGGGACGGGGGCAGGTGCGGCGGGTGACCGTTGGGCTTTCGGGGCGTGTCGACTATGTCGAGCTCGGCGTCGTCGCGGAGGCCTGGGGCGACGGTGGCGCGGTGACATGGGCGTGGTGACGGCGGTCGAGCACCTGGAACGGCTGGCCGTGGAGCTGGACGCGGCGGGCTGGACGGTCGGGCGGCGCTACGACGGGACGCCGCTGGTGCGGGTCTCGTCGGCCGGGGCGCCGCATATCGGTCGGCCGGGGCGCCGCATATCGGTCGGCCGGGGCGCCGCATATCGGCGACAGCATAAGGGTGAAGGACGGGGTGGGCGGGGTGCCATGGTTCGTGTCGTCGTGCGGTGATCCGGTGGCGCCCTGCCATGACGTGCGGCGTGCGTGCGCGAAGCTCGCGGAGCGAGGTCGCGCCCGCCCAAGAACGGTCAGAGGGCGAGCCGCCAGGCGAGCCCTCTGGGCCGGGCTTGCAGACTACAGGTGGTACTTCATGCCCATGTGGGAGGGGCGGAAGCCGATCTTCTGGTAGAAGCGGATCGCGTCGGGGCGCTGGCGGTCGGTGGTGAGCTGGACGACGCGGCAGCCGCGGGCGCGGGCCTGGTCGATGGCCCAGTTGATCATGGTCTGGCCGAGGCCGCGGCCGCGCTCGTCGGCGGCGATGCGGACGCCCTCGATCTGGGCGCGCTCGCCGCCGGTGTAGGTGAGGCCGGGGATGTAGGTGAGCTGCAGCGTGCCGGCGACGGTGCCGGCGACGTCCGCCACGATGAGGTGGTTGTTGGGGTCCTTCTCGATGGCGGAGAAGGCGGCGACGTAGGCGTCGGGGATCTCCTCGGCGAGTGTTTCGCGGGTCGCGCCCAGGGGATCGTCGGCCAGAAGCCGGACGATCTGGGGTAGATCGTCGACCGTCGCCTCGCGGAAGGTCACTTCTTGATCACGCTGCACGTCACAAGGTTATCCGGACGCTAAGTTGCAATGTTCACAACGACTTGTAGTACTACCGCACGTAGTACTACGTTGGGTGGAGACCACCCCGAGAGCGAACCCGCCGGTGGCCTCCTCACCCATGCCCCGCAGGGAGAAAGCCATGCACAACGACGAGAACGAGGAACACTGGACCGACCACGCCATCTGCCGCGGCGCCGACCCCGACCTGTTCTTCCCGATCGGGTACTCGGCGGAGGTGCTGCGGGAGCAGATGGACGCGGCGAAGGCCGTCTGCGCGAACTGCCCGGTGAAGGCGGAGTGCCTGGCCTGGGCGCTGCGGGTGGGCGAGCCCGACGGCATCTGGGGCGGGACGACTCCGGAGGAGCGGCGCTACCTGCGCCGGACGGCGGACGCTCCCGCGCGGCGCCGGCTGCCGGTGATCGTGGTCCGCGGCGACGCGTCCGAGTCCGAGCACGCCTCCGCCGCCTGAGCCGGGCCGACCGGTACAACGAAAAGCACGGGAAGTGGACTACTTCACTGAACCGGTGACGTCCTAGCGTCGGCGGCATGTCCACTCTCACCACATTGATGCATGAGGTTCCGCCCTTCCTCCCTTCGGGCGCCGAGGCGATGACCGCGACGGTCGAGCTGCCTCCCGGGGACCCGGGCACGCCGCCGCACCGCCACTCCGGCCCCGTCTTCGGCTACCTGCTCGAAGGCGAAATGATCTTCGAGCTGGAGGGCGGGCCCGAGCGGGTGGCCCGCGCCGGCGAGGCGTTCTGGGAGCCGGGCGGCGACGCGATCCACTACCAGGCCGCCAACAACCTCGCCGACGGCTGGACCCGCTTCGTCATCGTCATGCTGGGCGTCCCCGGCGAGCCGATGCTGACCTTCGTCGACGAGGCGGAGCTGCGCGCGCGCCGCGACCGCCGGGCGCCGCGTCCGGCCTCCAGCGCGGAAGCGTGATGGCGCACGGGGTTCATCGGGGCGGGGTCTTCGCCTGACCGGTGACCGCGTCGAGGGGTCCGGCCAGGGCGTCCAGGCCGTTGTGCCAGGCGTGCGGGGGAGGGGTGGCGAAGCCGATGACGAGCGCCGCGCGGTGTGCGGCGGACGCCTCGTGCGCCGGCGACGCGGGTGCCCGATCCGGGCGTGCCCGACAGCCATCCCTCGGCCGTCAGCTGGGCGTAGACCTGCACGACCGCCCCCCGGGCGATGCCGAGGTCGGAGGCGAGGGTGCGGCTTCCGGGCAGCCGGGTGCCGGGGGCGAGGCGTCCCGACCGCACCGCCGCGCGCAGCGCCTCCTCCGGCGCGCGCCCCACGCCGCTGCCGCGCGTGACCTCCAGGTGCAGGTCGAGACCGGGTTCGCGCGCGTCCAACGCCACCTCCTCCGGACACTGTCTCGCGCCCGGCCGGGGGTCAGGGCAGCAGGGCGACCTTGCCGACGACGCGCCGGTTGAGCAGGTCGTCCAACACCTGCGGCGCGGACGCGAGCGGCTCCGTGCGCGGCGAGACGGGGTCGAGCCGGTCCGCGGCCACCATGGCGAGCAGCTCGTCGAGGAGGGCGCGCTGCTCGGCGGGGTGCGTCGCGGACCAGGCTCCCCAGTCGACGCCGACGATCGCGCGGTTGCGCAGCAGGACCTGGTTGAGCGGGAGGGACGGGATGTCCCCGGACGCGAAGCCGATCACGGCATAGCGGCCGCGGTCGCGCAGGGCGCGCAGCGCCGGGTCGGCGAGGGCGCCGCCGACCGGGTCGTAGACGAGGTCGACGCCGCCGTCCGACCAGGCGCGGGCGGCGGCCTTGACGTCGGTGGGGTCGACGGCGGAGTCGGCGCCCGCGGCGAGGGCCGCCCGGCGCTTCTCCTCCGACGAGGCGACCGCCAGGACGCGGGCGCCGAGGGCGGTGGCGACCTGGACGGCGGCGAGCCCGACGCCGCCGCCGGCGCCGAGGACCAGGACGGTCTCGCCGGCGGCGAGGCCGGCGCGGTCGCGGAGGGCGAAGAGCGCGGTGCAGTAGCTCTGGGTGAAGGTGGCGGCGCGCGGGGCGTCCAGCTTGTCCGGGATCGGGACGGCAGCGGCGGCGGGGACGGCGACGCGGGACGCGAACCCGCCCAGCCCGCACATGGCGAGGACACGCGTCCCGTCCGGGAGCGTGCCGGCGACCTCGCTGCCGGGCACGAACGGGAGCGGCGGTTTGATCTGGTAGCGGCCCTGGACGAACAGGGCGTCGACGTAGTTGACCCCGGCCGCCTCGACGGCGACCAGGACCTGGCCGGGGCCGGGCTCGACCGGGGCGGTGTCCTTCACGACGACGGAGCCGAGCTCCTCGCAGATCGCAGTGCGCATCCGTCCACTATGCCGGAAACCGAATCACGTTCACCATCGGGCACTTCTCCTGGGGCGCGCGCGTTGACCCCGGTGACGGCAGGATCGATCGGTCATACGGTGGCGACATGAGCTACACCCCCGACAGGCAACGCTCCGACGGGCTCGTCAAGGCCGGCACGCGCGCGCTGTCGGCGGCGGTGCTCATCGGCTCGGTGACGGTGCTGATGTGGGTCCTCGAGGGCGTCGACGCGCTCGACAACGGCGCGCTGGACCAGTTCGGCATCCAGCCCCACGACGTCGACGACCTTCCGGACATCTTCACCGCGCCGTTCATGCACGCGGGCTTCCCGCACCTGATGGCCAACACGATCCCGTTCGTGATCCTCGGGTTCATCGCGGCGGCGCGCGGCATCGCGAAGTTCCTGGCCGCGAGCCTGATCATCATCGTGGTCGGCGGGCTCGGCGTGTGGTTCCTCAGTTCGGCGAACACCCTCGGGTCCAGCATCCTGATCTTCGGGTTCTTCGGGTACCTGGTCGGGCGCGGGATCTTCGAGCGGCGGGTGCTGGACGTCGTGATCGCCGTGCTGGTCGTCGCGGTCTACGGGACGATGCTGGTCGGCGTCGTCCCGAACGACCCGACGATCTCGTGGCAGGGGCACCTGTTCGGGCTGATCGGCGGCGTGCTGGGCGCGTGGTTCCTGCGCCGGAGCCGGGTCGAGGCGCCCGCGGCGACCGGCGGGATATGAGGTCGGCGGTCACCGGCCGGGCGTGAGGTCGGCGGTCTCCGTGTCGACGTGCCGGGGCCGGGCGTGGACGTGGTCGTCGGGCCGTTCGGCGGTGGGCGCGGCGAGGGCGGCCAGCCCGAAGGCGACCGGGATCCACGCCGCGATGGTCAGCCGCGGCGTCTCGTTGACGATCGGGTGCATGGAGGCGACGGCCGCGCCGGTGAGCCCGGCGGCGGCGAGCGGCCATGCGGCGTCCCAGCGGACGCGGGCGACCAGCCCGGCGGCGGCGAGCAGGAACGCGGCGGGGATCAGCGGGTCGTCGAGCATCGCCGGGCCGATGTCGTCGCTCCACAGGTCCCCTACGGCGCCGGAGAGCCGGTGCCACGGATCGGGCACGTCGGGACGCCGGAAATGCCGGGTGAAGGTGTCCTGCAGCGTCTCGTGGACGCCCGGCAGGTGCAGGGCGTCGCTGATCCACAGGTTGCCCGCGAGGACGAGCGCCGCGATGCCGGCGACGGCGAGGAACGCCCGCCGCGACGCGAAGACCGGGAGCAGCAGCACGGCGCCCGCGGCGAGCGCGGCGGCCAGCGCGACGCCGTTGGCGGGCTTGACGACGCACAGCAGCGCGAGCGCGCAGGCCAGCAGCGCCGATCCCGCGATCACGGCCCGCCCGCGCAGCACCAGCACGGCGCCCGCCAGTGCGGCCAGCACGCACAGCATCATGGGCGCCTCGGCGAGCAGGCGGCTGCCCCAGAAACCCGTCGGCAGCAGGTAGAACAGGGTCTCCGCCAAGAGGGCCTGGACGGGACGCAGCCCGATGGCGAGCGCCAGCAGGACGGCGGCGACGCCGCACGCCACCCCCAGCGCGGCCGTCGCGACGGCGAACCCCGTCGGGCCCATCGCCCGGACGAACGGCACGGCGAGCAGCGGGTAGCCCGGACGCGAGGTGAAGATCCGCTGGAAGCGCACCGGCGCGGTGCCGGGCAGCGCGGTCCGGTACCGGACGCAGTTGCCGTAGCCGCCCGCCGGGCGCGGATCGCCCCGCATCAGGGCGCTGCAGGTGATCTCCGCCGCGGTGCGGTCGGCGGCGGGCGCCGACCATCCCGCGTACCGGAGCGCGTCGCGCGCGTACCAGAAGGTGTCCGGCGTCGCGGTGGCCGCGCTCCCCGACCAGCGCAGCAGCCACAGCCCGGAGCCGAGCATGACCGCGACGGCGAGGAGCAGCGCCATCCGCGTCCGGGACCGGTCGAGCGCGCGCGGCGCCGCGACGTCGGCGAACCGCACCCGCCGGGACGGCCACACCGCCGGGAGCCAGAGGCGGCGCCAGGTTCGCGGTATGCGGGGCGGCGGCCGGTGCGTGCCGCCGGGTTCCGGGCCGTCGCCGGGTTCCGGGCGGCCGGCGTCCTCGGGCCGTGAGTAACTCTGCGTCACGCAACGGGCACTGCCCGGCCGCGCGGCTGGCAAGCGAGTTATGCGTATCTATCGGAAATGCTTGGACATCCCTATAAGTCCGGGTCGTCCGAAAATGATCAGTTCGGCCGTACGGTCACGTCCGACACGACGGCGTCCCGCGGCGTCTCCAGCGCGGCGACCAGCACCCGCGCCACCGTGCCCGGCGCGGCGAAGTCGTCCTCGGCGTACGGGTGCCCCTCCTGCGCCCGCACCCTCCGCTGCATCTCCGTGGCCGTCCGCCCCGGATAGACCGTCGTGACCCGCAGCGACGGCTCCTCCGCGCGCAGCGAGTCGGCGAGCGCGCGCAACCCGAACTTGCTCGCCGCGTACGCCGACCACTCCGCGTTCGCGCGCAGCCCAGCGGTCGAGTTGACGAACACCACGTGCCCCCCGGCGGCGCGCAGCGCGGGCAGCAGCAGCCGGGTCACCTCGGCGGCCGACACCAGGTTCACCGACAGGTGGTCCATCCACTCGTCCGCCTCCAGCTCGGCGACCGGCGACAGGTGGACGACCCCCGCCGCGTGGACCACGCCGTCCAGCCGGGCCGGCAGCTCGGCGCCCGCGAGCACCGCCTCGATCCGCCGCGGCTCGGTGAGGTCCAGCGGGACCGTGGTGATGGACGCGCCCGACGCGGCGACGGGCGGCGCGCCCGGCGCGATCGCGATGGACTGCGTGGCGGCGTGCGCGGCGCCGGTGCGCAGCCGCCCGGCCAGCTCGCCGAGCCGGTCGGGGGAGCGGCCGGCCAGGACCAGGTCGTGGCCGCGCTCGCGCAGCAGCTCCGCGACCGCGGTCCCGATGCCGCCGGTCGCCCCCGTGATCAGATACGTGCCCATGAGGCCCCATTCTCCTCGAACTCCCTACCCCGATGGACGCCCGGAGCGCCGCGTCAGTTCGGGCGCAGCACCCGGGTGACCCCGGCGATCAGGGCGGTGGCGAGCACCCACCCCGTCGCGATCAGCGCGTACGCGACCCACCGGGACCAGTTCTGCGGGTCGAACGCCTGCTGCTGCCCGAACGTGTCGATCGGGATCAGCAGGTCCAGGGCGTAGACGAGCGCGTGGAAGTGCGGCTGCTCCGCCGGCTGCTTGATCCCCTTCGGAGGGTCGAGGGAGAACACCAGCGTTCCGACGGCGAGCAGCACCGCGAACCACGCGAACGCCAGCCACGGCCGGTACCCGTAGCCGACCGTCCAGTCCAGGACGTGGTTCCACACCCGGCCCACCGGGTTCGCCTTGCGGCGGCGGGCGCGCAGCTTCGCCAGCTGCACCCGGCGCGCCAGGTCGTCGTGACCGATGCCGTGGTACCAGGCGGCGAGCTGCTCGTACGGCTGGAGATGGAACTCCGGGTCGCGGGACACCCAGCTCAGCCGGTCCTTGAACTCCCCGCCGCGCAGCGTCTGGTACGTCGTGCCGTTGAGGTACAGCTCGTCCGGCCAGATCGACGGATGGTCCATGATCAGGTCGATCTTGGAGTACGACAGCGACACCCGGCCCTTGATCTTCTCCGTGGGCCACAGCAGCAGCTCGTCGCAGACCATGTGGCTGGCGTGCAGCGCCATCCGCGCCGGGTCGCCCGAGTCCAGGATCCCCTTGGAGAACGACAGGATGCCGTTGAACCGGGCGCTGCGCAGCCGGACCGTCCCGATCGCGTGGAAGCCCGCGCTGAACTCGCAGGCGTTCTCGACCACCATGTTCTGCGCGTCCAGCGCGATCCGCCCCGGATTGGACAGCACGGTGCCCTGCATGAACAGCCCGCCGTTCATCTTCGCGCCGACGAGCCGGACCCCGCCGGTGATCTCCGCGTGCTGCGCGAACATCCCGACGTCGACGACCAGGCCGCCGCTGAACAGCGCCCACTTGTGCGGGTCGGACGCGGTGATGCGGGTCCCGTTCATCCGGAAGCCGCCGAGCAGCTGCGCGCGCGGCAGCCGCACCTCGCCCTCGATCCGCGACCCGGACAGGCTGAGGTACCCGTCGGCCTGCAGCCCGCCGCCGTCGAAGCCCGGCATCCGGCACTCGCCGAACCGCAGCTGCCGGGTGCGGGCGTTGGCGAACCTCGGCCCCTCGACGAGCCGGCACCGCTCCAGCCGCAGCTCGTGCTCGACGGTGCCGCCGGACACGTCCAGCCGGCCGGTGACGTACGCGCCGCGCAGCCGCACCGCCGCGACCGACCCCGACCGCGTCTCGCCCGCGCCCAGCAGCAGCCGGTTGATGACCTCCGCGCGGACGATCCGGTCGGGCAGCGGCCCGGCGGGACGGTCGTCGCCGAGGACGACGCGCGCGCCGGTCGGGAACGCGGCCCACAGCCGGCGTTCGGCGGCGCTGAGGCCGGGCGGCTCGCTGAGGCCAGGGGGAGCGGACACGGGAACCCTTTCTACGGGCAGACCCCCTCCGCGATCAACACCGCGGAGGGGCCCGGCGTCATCCCCCCAGGCCAGGGGTTAGAAGAAGCCGCGGCGGCGGCCCGCCTCCTGGAGGAAGCCGTCGAGCTCGCGCTCCCAGTCGGTGTGCCCGACGGTCGCGTAGTCGACGGTGAAGCGGCTGAACGCGTCGTGGCCCTCGGTGAAGACGCCGCCGCGCTTGTCCAGCTCCAGCACGACCTCCATCGACTGCGGGTACGACACGAACGTCACTTCGAGCTGCTTGATGCCGTGCCCGTACTGGTGCGGCGGGTGGAACTCGATCTCCTGGTAGAACGGCAGCTCCTGGTGGACGCCCCAGATGCGGCCCTTCTCGCAGTCGGCGTTGCGGAAGTGGAAGCCGAGGTTGGAGAACGCCGCGAGGATGCGCTCCTGCGCGGGCAGCGGGTGCACCGCGATCGGGTCGAGGTCGCCCGGGTCGAGCGCGCCCGCGACTTCCAGTTCGGTGGCGATGCCGACGGTGGTGCCGTGCAGCGGGTGCCCGTACATGTGGGTGAGCGGCGCCTCCCACGGGATCGGGAACTGGAACGGGACGCTGTGCCGCATCCCCTCCTCCAGCTTGAACCCGCCCGCGAGCGGCATCTTCGAGTACTCGATGTTGGAGGTGTACTCGCTGTCGCTGGTCTCGACCTCGACCCGGGTGCGCAGCGCGAGGTTCACCGACTTGATGTCGGAGTTGTACTGGCCGCCGATGATGACGACCTCACCGGTGACGACCCCGCCCGGGGTGGTGTTCGGGTCGTGCAGCGTCGTCTCGATCGAGGGCCCGCCGATGCCCATCGCCTGCCGCAGCTTCTTGAAGACCAACGTGAATCCTCCTGTGTCCGAGCACCCCCGGTGCTCCCGTCGTCCCATAGACGCGCTTACGGGAGCGTACGTTCCAGTACGGCAGGTCGTAAGGCGAATCAGTGGCCCCCACCGGCCAAGCTGCGATGGCACCCGCCCAGCGGGGGATCCGGCTCAGCCGGCCAGATACAGCAGCGCCGTGATCGTCTTCTGGCATATGTCGCAGTGCATCGGCGCCTCCTCGCTGACGAGGTCGGCTTCCACGGTGGTGATGCGGTCGATGACGCCGGTCGCGCGTTCGGCCTCGAACGCCTCCCGCCAGCGGGTGTTGCTGTCGGCCAGGTCGGAGACGTAGCGTGCGGTCATCTCATAGAACGCCCGGACGCCGTGCTCCTTCATGTAGCCCCAGTTGAACCTCAGGGACTCCAGGGCGATCGGGAACGGATGATGGACGAGGCCCCGGGCCCAGCGCTCGGTCATGTCGGCCACGTCCAGGCGGGGCCGCCCGCTCGTCGAGGACGTCTCACATGCCCGAGGCGTCGTACTCGGCGGTGGCGGTGGCGAGCAGCGCGTCGGCGGCCTCCAGGTTCGCCGCTTTGCGCTCGAACAGTGCCAAGGCCTCGCCGGCGGCGGGGCCGCCCGGCTCCTTGCGGGCGGCGTCGATGCGGTCCTTGAGCTGGACCGACAGGGCCGCCTCCCACGACAGGTGGTCGCCGAACGCCGCCCAGGGGTCGGGATACCCCCGTTCGGCGATGGCTGTGAAGACACGCTCTGCTTGCACGCCCACGGTCTGCCTCCTGGCTGTCTGGCGGGTGCTGACTGCACCTACATCCTGAGCTTTTGATGCAAGGCCGTCACGAGGTCGCCGACCGAAACCCGCTCTTGGTCGCCGGTCTGCATGTCCCGGATCGTGGCCGCCCCGTCGGAGTGCTCGCTGTCGCCCTGGAGCAGCGCGAAGCGGGCGCGTCGGTCGGCCGCCCATTTGAGCTGTTTGCTCAGCTTTCGCGTCGAGCCGAGGAACACCTCGGCCCGCTGGCCCGCCCGGCGAAGGTCCTGCGCGAACCCGAACGCATCCGCGAGGTAAGCCTCGTTCATCACCGTGACCGCGACGTCGATACGGTCCGCCTCATCTTCGGCGGTGCCGGCGGCGCCGATGATCCGCTCCACCCCGATCGAGAAGCCGCATGCGGTGACGTCCGGGCCGCCCATGGCCTGGATCAGATGGTCGTACCGGCCGCCGCTGGCGATCGAGCCGGGCATCCCCGGGGCGACCACTTCCCAGATCGCCCCCGTGTAGTAGTCCAGGCCCCGGACCAGGTTCGGCGCGAACCGGATCCGGTTCTCGCCCACGTAAGGACCGGCCAGCTCCAGCAACCGGTCGATTTCGCCCAGGCCCTCGGCGCCCTCCGGGTTGTTCTTGAGCTCCTTGCGCATCCGGTCCACGGCGTCGTCGGCGGTGACGTCGCCGACCAGGTTCTCGGCGGTGCTCCGCTCCAGGCCGCGCGTGTCCACCAGTTCGGCGACCACCGATGGCGGCGCCTGCTTGTCCAGCTTGTCGAGCGTGATCAGAGCGCCCGCCGCTCGGTCCGCGGGGACGCCGTACACCCGCATGAGGCCGGTCAGCGCCTTGCGGCTGTTGATCAGGATCGTGAAGTCCTTGACGCCCATGGCGTCGAGGGCGTCGGCGCCCGCGCACACCAATTCCGACTCCACCAGCGGAGAGGACGACCCCACGATGTCGATGTCGCACTGGGTGAACTCGCGGAAGCGGCCCTTGCCGGGCCGGTCGGCCCGCCATACCGGCCCGATGACGTACCGCTTGTACGGGGTGGGGAGCCGGCTGCCGTAGGCGGCGACCACCCGTGCCAGCGGGACGGTCTGGTCGTAGCGCAGCGCCATGTCCGCTTCACCGGACCCCTCGTGCACGCCCCGCTTGAGTATCTTGAAGATGAGCTTGTCGCCCTCGTCGCCGTACTTGCCGGTCAGGGTCTCCAGGCGCTCGAACGCCGGAGTCTGCAACGGCTCGAAGCCGTACTGCTCGAACACCGACCGTGCCGCCTGGAAGACCCGCTCGCGCTGGCGCAGGTCGGACGCGAGGAAATCCCGCGTGCCCGATGGCGGCTCGAACTGCTGCGACGCCATGAAGGTCCTTTCACTTGCTCCGATGTGGCCACGTGCCCACCAACGTAATGGAGCGGCCCCCGCCGCACGGGGAGTCCAGGCCGGACGGGGGCACCGGCGGCTCGCCCGCCTGCGCGACGTCCAGTTGCCGATCGGCGACCGGCGGGCCTGCGACCTGGAAGGCGCGGACGTGGCGCCGTTGTGGGCGTTCGGGACAGCAAGGACCCCGAGGCAGGTCATCTCGCGCTCGACCGGTCCATGTTCGCGAGCCTGGTGGCTCGGGTCAGGGCCGGAGACCTGCGACCCTGATCTTGCGCTCGGTGGCCTCGGCGGCAGTGCCGCCGAGGCCACCGAGCGTCCCCGCGTCGTCTTCGCTTTCCGGGTACGGCGCACCTCGTCCGGGAGGGCTCGCCGGGGCCCTCATCCCGCGTCAACGGTCCCGCTGTGCGGGGTGTTCCCGCCGGTGGGCTGCGTCACCGGCGGGAACGTGGGGACGTGTAAAACGCGGCCTCAGGAGCGTCCCAGGGCGCGGTACTCCCAGCCCGCCGCGCGCCACTTCTCGGCGTCCAGCGCGTGCCGGCCGTCCACGATCCGCTTGTGCTTGACGACCTGCGCCAGCGCGTCCGGCTCGATCTCCTTGAAGTCCGACCACTCGGTCAGCAGCACGACCACGTCGGCGTCCCGCGCGACGTCGAACGCGCTGTCGCCGTAGCGCAGCTCCGGGAACGCGCGCCGCGCGTTGTCCAGCGCCGCCGGGTCGAACACCCGGACGTGCCCGCCGAGCCCGTGCATGGTGCGCGCCACGTCCAGCGCGGGCGCGTCCCGGATGTCGTCGGAGTTCGGCTTGAACGCCGCGCCCCACGCCGCGATCCGCTTGCCGGAGATCCCGCCGAGCATCTCCCGGACGAGGTCGACGGTGCGGGCGCGCCGCCGCCGGTTGATGTCGTCGACCTCGCGCAGGAACGACACGGCCTGCCCGACGCCGAGCTCCTCCGCGCGGTGCGCGAACGCCCGGATGTCCTTCGGCAGGCAGCCGCCGCCGAAGCCGAGGCCGGGCTTGAGGAACTTGCCGCCGATCCGGTCGTCGAGGGCGAGCGAGTCGGCGAGGTGCTTGATGTCGGCGCCGACCGCCTCGCAGACCTCCGCCATCGCGTTGATGTAGGAGATCTTCGTGGCGAGGAAGGAGTTCGCGGCGACCTTCACCAGCTCGGCGGTCGCGAGGTCGGTGCGCACCACCGGCGTGCCGAGGTCCAGGATCGGTTTGAACGCGGCCTCCAGCCGCTCCAGCGCCCAGTCGGACGCGACGCCGAACACCAGCCGGTCCGGGCGCATCGTGTCGTCCACGGCGAAGCCCTCGCGCAGGAACTCGGGGTTCCACGCCAGCTCGACCTCCTCGCCCGCCGGGGCGAGGTCCTGGATGACGCCGGTGATGCGCTTGGCCGTGCCGACCGGCACCGTCGACTTGCCGACGACCAGCGCGCGCCGGGTCAGGTTCGGGGCGAGCGCCCGCACCGCCGCCTCCACGTAGGTGAGGTCGGCGGCGTCCGACCCCGGCCGCTGCGGGGTGCCCACGCACAGGAAGTGGACGTCGCCGAACTCGCCGGCCTCCTCGAACGAGGTGGTGAAGCGCAGCCGTCCGGACTCCAGCGCCTTGGTGAGCAGCTCCGGCAGGCCTGGCTCGAAGAACGGCACCTCACCGGACGCGAGCCGGTCGATCTTTCCCTGGTCGACGTCCACACCGAGGACCTCGAAGCCCAGCACGGCCATGCAGATCGCGTGGGTGGCGCCGAGGTAGCCGGTGCCGATGACGGTGAGCCGCGGGGACTCCGCCTGGTTCATTGCACTTTCTCCTTCTCAAACAGCTGACGGAAGAGACGGGCTCCCGATGGCTCTAGGAGCACTTGCCCTTGTTGGTCAGTTCGCCGCCGGAGACCCTGTTGTCGCAGGCGACCGTGTTGCCGTCCGAACCGAGGAAGATCCCGACGCCCTTGGCGCCGCCCAGGTCGATGACGTTGCGGCGGAAGACGTTGCCGGTCCCCCAGCCCTTGTACTCCTCGTGGGTCTGGAAACCGTCCTTGACCGTGTGGGCCCCGCGGTTCCCCTCGATGACGTAGCCGTTGCCCTTCGCGTCGACCCACGAGTCGTTGACGCCGTCCCCGGAGAGCTGCGAGCCGTCGAAGACGTTCCCGACGAGCCGCCCGCCGGACGTGCCCTCCTTGATGTCCACCGCCTCGGCGGTGGCGATGATCCGGTTCCCGGCGACGAGGTTGGCGTCGCTGGCGTCCGGCTTCCCCTGGGTGAGCTGGCCCCAGTTGTTGTGCGACGAGCCGAGGTACACGCCCTCGCCGAAGCGCGGGTTGTCGCGGCCCGTACGGGTGATGGTGTTGTACTGCACCGCGTTGCCGGTGCTGAAGTTGCGCAGGTGGATCGCCTCGTCGCCCACGTCGTGGACGTTCAGCCCCTGCACGACCGTCCCGCTGGTGCCGTCGAGCATGACGCCCTTCTGGCTGCGGGTGACGGTGAAGCCGATCAGCCGCCAGAACGCGGCGTTCTCCAGGTGGAAGCCGTAGCCCTTGGACATGGCGCCGCCGTCCAGCACCGACTGCGGCGTGCCGCACACGAAGATCGGCTTGGCCTGGGTGCCGGACTTCTGGCTGGAGTACTGGCCGGCGTAGCGGCCCGGCGCCAGCCGGATGACGTCACCGGGCGCCGCCGTGTTCAGCTTCTCCTGCAGCTGGACGGCGCCGTGCACGGTGACGGTCGCCTTCGGGCACGCGATCCGCCGGTACGACGAGGGGAGCGGCATCGCCGGCGCGGGCTGCCCGATCCCGCCGCCCGTGCCGGACCCGGCGCCCGCCCCGGCCCCGGCGCCCGCCCCGGCGCCGGCTCCGTCCCCCGTGCCGGCGGGCGCGACCGGACCCGTCCCCGGCAACGGGTCGGTCCCCGCGGTGTCCTCGGACTTGCCGCCGCCGCCCTGGGTGGCCAGCACGACCACCGCGCTCGTGGCGACGGCCCCCACGACCAGCACCCCGGCGAACTTCACATCGATCTTCACTGTTCACCCCCGTCCCCGCTCACGCGCCCCCGCGCGTCAGGAGCACTTGCCCTTCTTGGTGAGCTGGCCGCCGGTCACCTTGTTGTTGCAGGCGATCGTGTTGCCGCCGACGGTGTCGTTGATGCCGACGCCGTTGCCGCCGTCCAGGTTGATCGTGTTGTTGCGGAAGGTGTTGCCGGTGCCCCAGCCGTCCATGATCTGGTGCACCTGGAAGCCGTCCGCGGGCGTCTTGTCGCCCTTGTTGCCCTCGATCAGGTAGCCGTTGCCCTTGACGTCCACCCACGAGTCGTTGTGCTTGTCGCCGCCGGTCTTCGACCCGTCGAACACGTTGTTCAGGATCTTGCCGCCCTTCGTGCCCTCCTTGATGTCGATCGCCTCCGCGGTGGCCCGGATGACGTTGCCGCGGACCACGTTGTTGTCGCTGTTGTCGACCTTGCCGTCGGAGACCGACTTGAAGTTGGACTGCGCGGTGCCGAGGTACACGCCCTCGCCGAACTTCTCGCGCCGCAGCCCGGTGTTGAAGATCTTGTTGTACTGGATGGTGTTGCCGGTGGAGAAGTCCCGCACGTGGATGGCCTCGTCGCCGATGTCGTGCACGGTCAGGCCCTGGATGATCGAGCCGTTCGTGGTGTCGCCGACGACGCCCTTCTGGCTGTTCTGGATGGTGAAGCCGATCAGCCGCCAGTAGTTCGCCTTGTCCAGGTGGAAGCCGTAGCCCTTCTTCACGCCGCCGCCGTCGATGATCGACCCCTGCTCCCCGCACAGGAAGATCGGCTGCTGCTGCGTGCCGGACGCCGTCGCGACGAACTTGCCGACGTACTTGCCGGGGTTCATCTTGATGACGTCGCCGGCCTGCGCGCCCTTCAGCGCCTGCTGGAGCGAGTTCGCGTCGCTGACGGTCTTGGTCGGCTTCGGGCAGGCGACCTTCCCGCCGCCGTCCGGGACGGGCAGCGTCAGCGGCGCGCCGGCCTGCGCGCCGCCGCCGGAGCCGCCGTCGCCGCCGTCCGAGCCCTGGTCACCGCCCTGGTCGCCGCCGTTCTGCGGGGCGGGGCTGATCTTGCCGTCCGCGGAGGTCTTCTTCGAGTCACCCCCGCCGCCGGTGGTGAAGATCAGCACCAGCCCCGCCGCGACCAGCGCGCCGACCACGAGGCCGATGATGAACTTGACATCGATCTTGATCGTCATTGCCGAACTACTCCTTGGATGACCGCTCTGGTGCGTCGTGCCGCCGTGGGCGCCGGGCTACCGCCCCGCGCGCGCACCGACCCGCTGACCGTCCTGGGAGGGGACGGTATCGGCGCGCCGGAGCAGCCGCACGGGCCGCTCCTCGAGCTTGTCCTGCGCCGCGTACGGATGGGCGCCGAGGCTGCCGATGCGCAGCCGCGTGCCACGGGACCGGAACATGGAGATGGCCACCAGCAGGAACACGCCCGCCCAGATGACGTTCATCGGCTTGAAGATCCGCTTCAGCCAGGTCACGAACCCCGCGGTCTTGTGCCATCCCTTGATGTTGTTGTTGGCGTTCTGGTACTTGCCGGTGGCCCGGTCGACGTCCATCACGCTCGTGCCGGCGCCGCTCAGCGTGTTCCCGGTGATCACGGTGCCGTTCACGTTGCCGCGCAGCGTGATGCCGTGCCGGTGCGCCGACTGCACCGTGTTGCCGTTGAACGTGCCGTTGGCGTCGCGGACGTACAGGGCCGTCTTCCCGCCGGAGATGACGTTGCCGGACACCGTCGCGGACGCCATCCCGTCGCGCACCACGATCCCCTGCCGGGCGAACCCCTTCACCTGGTTCCCGGCGATCTGGATGCGGGTGCCCTTCTCGCGCGCGACGATGCCCATGTCGCCGCCGCTGATCTGGCTGTTCTGCACGGCGACGCCGGTGCCGCCGAGCAGCTCCACCCCGTACCGCCGGTTGTTCTTCGCGACGCTGCTGCTCACCAGGTTGTTGCCGAAGCTGGTGATCGCCTCGCCGGACGCCGACGGCCCCTCCGCGAGCGGCTCGCCGTTCAGCGTGAACCCGTTGCCGCCGTTGTCGCTGGAGGTGCAGTTGGTGACGCGGACGCCCTCGGTCCCGCGCGACAGCACGAAGCCGTCGCCGCGGCTGGCGGTGACCGTGGTGTTCTCGATCGTCGCGTTCTTGGCGAAGCGGTGCAGCAGCACCCCGTCGACCAGGCTGTTCTTGATGTCGGTGTTGGTGATCTGCACCTGGTTGGACGCGGTGACGAACACCCCGTAGGCGTCGCCGTCGAAGCTGGAGTGGTCGATCGTCCCGCTGACGAGGCTCGCCGTCGGCACCTCGAACGTGCCGCCCTTGCCGGCCGCGCCCGCCGGGGTGACCTGGACGCGCTGCCGGTCGCCCTGCGTCGCCTCCTGCTGGCCGTCCGGCAGCTGCACCCGGTGCGCGGGCCCGGCGTCCGACAGCTCGGCGGAGGAGTCCGGGCGGTCCGAGCCGGTCAGCGCGACGCCGCCGGTCCGGCCGCTCCAGAAGCCGAGGTTGGACGTCTGCGTGTAGTGCATCTCGAACGTGCCGCCGATCGCGCGGATGTAGGCGCGGCCGTCGGCGACCTGCGTGTCCGGCTTGTTCGTGTCGTCGTTCCAGCTGGTGAAGCGGACCGGGTTCTGCGCCGACCCGTTGATCCGGACGGTGCCGCCCGCGCTGACGATCGAGGTGAACGCGCCGGGCACGCTGCGCATCCGGATCGTCAGCGGACCGGTCGAGCTCTGCAGGATCAGCTTGCCGCCGGCCGCGACCATGATGTTGACGCCGAGCAGGTAGGACCCGTCGCTCTGCTTCTGGAAGTCCTGCCCGGCGAGCTTCTGCAGCTCGGACACGTAGTAGGGCTGCCGGCGCTGCGGCAGCATCAGCGTCCGGCCGGTCGCGGAGGTCATCAGCCGCGGCTGGCGGGCCGCCGCGGCGGCCGCGCCGCCGCCCGCGAGGTCGGACTCCTGCTTGGCGCGGATCTGCATGACCCGCAGGTCCTCCTGGTCGACCAGCGTCGACTGCTGCCGCGCCGCGCTCGGTGACACGTCGTCGACGCCGGGCAGCCCCCCGTCCTGCTGGGAGTACATGCGGTAGGCGTACGTGCCGCCGCCCGCGATCCCGAGGACCAGCAGGGTCGCGACGACCTTGCCGGCGCCGCCCTTCTTCTTCTCCGGCGCGGCGCCGTGCCGCGGCCCGGACGGCCCGGCAGGTGCCGACGCGGCGGCCGGTGTCGGCCCGCTCATGTCAGACCCCCCTCTGCGGCTGCGGGACGCCGCCGCGCGGTGTCGGGTGCGGCGGTGTCGCCGGCGGCGGCACCGGGCGCGGGCCGGTCGTCTGCGACGAGTGCGGCGCGACCGGCTGCGGCCCGTGCGGCACCGCGGGACGGCGCACGTTGCCGGGGACGGTCGGCGACGCGGACGGCCCGCCGGGCGGCGGCGCCACGTGCCGTCCGGCGACCGGCTCTCCGGTCGGGGCGGCGAGCGGGGTCCCGCCGCGGCCGCCGGCCCCGGCGCCCGCCATCGCGGGGGCGCCCGGCATCGGGCCGGGGACGGGCCCCGGCCGCGCGGGCATCGGCCGCGGCTGCGGCTGCGCCGAGCGCCGCGGCAGGCTCCACACCTGCCGCTTCTCCAGCGGCTGCTGCAGCGTGTACGGGTGCAGGCCGAGCCGGCCGATGCGCTGCCGGTCGTTGCGGGCCCGGATCATCGAGAAGATGACGACCGCGAACACGCACGCCCAGATGACGTTCAGCGGCGTCAGGTACCGCTGGATCTTCATCCACAGCGACGCGGTGTCGTGCCAGCCGTCGTCGTTGTTGTCCTCCTTGACGACCTTCCCGTGCGACCGGGACGTGCTGACCGCGCTGGTACCGGACCCGCTGAGCGTGTTGTCGCGGATCTCCGAGCCGCCCGCGGAGCCGACCAGCGAGATGCCGTGCGCCTTCGCGCCCTTGATCGTGTTGCCGAGCAGCGTCGCCGACGAGCCGCGCATGTAGATGCCGGTGCGGGCGCCGTCGACGGTGTTGCCGGCGAGGTTGGCGTCCTTCACCCCGTCGCGCAGCGAGATGCCCTGCCGGACCTGCCCGGTGAGCTGGTTGCCGGAGATCTGCACGTTGGTGGCGGCGTCGCGCACGACGATGCCCATGTCGCCGCCGATGACCTTGCTGTTCTGCACCGACAGCTTGTCGCCGCCGAGCAGCTCGATCCCGTAGTGGCCGTTGTCCTTGGCCAGGCTGTTGTTGATCGAGCTGTCGCCGAAGCTCTCCAGCGACTCGCCGGAGGCCGACGGGCCGTCCGCGAGCGCCTGCCCGTTCAGCGTGAACCCGTTGTGGCCGTTCTTCTCCGCGGTGCAGTTGGTGACGCGGATCTTCTCGGTGGCCCGCGACAGCACGAACCCGTCGCCCTTGCTGCCCCGTACCGTCGTGTTCGCGATGTTGGCGTTCTTCGCGAACCGGTGCATGACCAGCCCGTTCACCAGGCTGTTCAGGATCTCGTCGTTGGTGATCTGGGTCTGGTTGGAGCCGGAGACGAACAGCCCGAACGCGTCGCCGGTGACGGTGCTGTTGGTGATCGACCCGGTGACGAGGTCGGCGGCCGGGACGTGCGTCGCGGTGCCGCCGGGCGCCTCGGTCTCGATGTCGCCGGGGCCGCCGCCGGTGTTGCCGCCGTTCTGCTGCTGCTCCTGGCGCTTCTTCTTCGCCGCGTGCCGCTGCTCCTTGTTCAGGTGCTTGGTGGCGCTGGACGGGCGGTCGGTGCCGGTCAGCGCGATGCCGCCGGTCCGGCCGCTCCAGAAGCCGAGGTCGGAGACCTTGGTGTAGTCCATCTTGAACTCGCCGCCGACGGCGCGGATGTAGGCGCGGCCGTCGGCGACCTGCCGGTCCGGGGCGTTGGCGCGCGGGTTCCAGCTGGTGATCTGCACCGGGCTGCGCTGGGTGCCCTTGATCTGGATGGTGCCGCCGAAGCTGACGATGGAGCTGAACGCGCCCGGCAGGCTGCCCATCCGCAGGACGAGCGGGCTCGTGCCGCTGGCGAGCAGCAGCTTCGCGCCGTCGGCGACGAACACGTGGATGCCGAGCAGGTACGAGCCGTCGCTCTGGCGGCGGAAGTACTGGCCGCCGAACTTGGCGAGGTCGGCGACGGTGTAGGGGCGGCCGTTCGTCGTCGGCGGCAGGACGAGCGTCTTGCCCTGCGCGGAGCCGAAGATCTGCGGCCGCTTCCACTGCGTGGTCGCCGCCCCGCCGATCATCAGGATCGCGGAGAGCACGGACCGCGTCTGCATGATCCGCTGGTCTTCCTGGTCGACCAGCGCGGCCTGCCGGTTGGCGTCGGCGACGGGGTCGGCGTGCGCGCGCGGCGCCGGCGTCCCGGGCAGGATCCCGAGCGGGACGAGCCCGAGGCCGAGCGCGGCGGCGACCGCGGCGAGGCCCCGCCCCCCGGCGCCGGGAAGGCGCGGGCGGTGGTTCGGGTGCGTCACCTCAGCCCACTCCCTGGAGCGAGCTGGCGCTCTGCCCGGCGCCGCCGACCTGGTCGGCGGTGCGGGTCAGCCAGCCCTGCTTGTTCATGGTGATGAACGCGTACAGCTTGATCGGCAGCGAGATGCCGATGACGACGAACACGGTCAGCGGCAGCAGCAGGATCTCCCCGGGGTGGCGCTTGAGGTGCGACCAGCCGCGGATGCCGCGGCCGAGCAGCACCCAGCCGAGCGCGAGCGTGATGCCGAGCGGGTTGAAGTTGTCGGCGATCCGGCTGAAGATCAGGTAGCCGAGGGTGACGGCCATGGTGACCGGGGTCAGCAGGATCTGCAGGACGGTGACCTTGGTGACGAACGGCGTCTTCCAGAGCCAGCCCTTCCACAGGGCGGTGAGGTAGCAGCGGTAGGAGTTGCGGCTCCACCGGATGCGCTGCTTGAAGAAGGCCCGGAACGAGTCGGGGAACATCGAGATCGCGCGCGCCGACGACTGGTGCACGGTCTTGTAGCCCTGCGAGAGGGTGAGCCAGGTGAGCCGGCCGTCGTCGCCGGCGATGCAGCGGCGGCCGAGGAAGAACTCGTTCTCCAGGTTCTCCACCACCGGCAGGATCACCGACCGGCGGTAGGCGGCGGTGCGGCCGGACAGGCAGGCGACGCCGCCCTTGGAGCCCATCGCGGGGACGTAGTCGTAGTAGCGCAGGTTGACCAGCCAGTCGGCGACGCGGCGCCAGACGCTGGTGGTGCGCTGGTAGACGTTCTGCTGGGTGCCGACGCCGCCGACCTGCGGGTCCTCGAAGGGCATCTGCACCGCGTCGAGCAGGCCGGGCTGCCACCAGGTGTCGGAGTCGGCGAACACGATGACCTCGCCGCGGGCGGCGCGGATGCCGACGCCGAGCGCGGAGCGCTTGCCGGCGTGCTCGTAGACGAGCACGTGCAGCCGCGGGTCGGTGACCTGGGCGAGGCGCCGGTGCCCCTCGGTGTCACCGACGTCGATCACGATGATGACCTCGCTGGGGTTCTGGGCGAGCCAGCTCTCCAGGCAGCGGACGAGGATCTCGGGGTCCTCGCGGTAGGAGGGGACGACGACCGAGACGGTCGTCCGGAAGTTGTTGACCACCGGCTTGTCCATGCGGGACAGGATCACCCGGTAGAGCCAGAGCCCCCAGACGAGCAGTCCGGCGAAGCCCAGCGGGACGAACTTCCGCCAGTCGCCTCCGGCCGTTGCCCCCGCGACCGAACTCCAGGCGTCACTCAGCCACCCCGTGACAGACGACAAAACAGGTCCTCTCTCTCCCGTGGCAGGGGGACTTCCGCCGACTCTTGCGACCCCGTGCCACCTCAAGTAAGAGTGAGCAGACCAGCATTTGGTTCACCTTTGCCAGATGCGGCCACGCGTGCCCGGTTGGCGGGGTCCTTTATCGTGCCTCTTGATCATCTGTCAAGGGATCGCCGGGGATCGTTCGCCGATCGATGCGTCGGTAAGCAGCCGGACGCACGGACGCCATGCTTTGGAAACACCCAACAGGGAGTTAGTCACCGTGTTGAGGGTCGCAAGTCCGAATGATGGCGATTTGTCTGCTTTGTCCTACGCGCCAGTAGGTCTTGTGTGATTCGCGTCACGTTTAGTCGCCGCAGGACGCTTCTCTGTGGCGTGCGTCCCGCAAACCGCCCGATTCCGGGGTGTCGGCACTGGTTACCAGCGGGTAGCATGATGTCGAGTTACTGATCAGTAGAACGTGCGGGGCCGGCCGGCGCCGCCGGACCGGATGGAGTCTCGAATGGGGCACTACAAGAGCAACCTCCGGGACCTGGAGTTCAACCTCTTCGAGGTGTTCAAGCGCCAGGACCTCCTCGGCAGCGGGCCGTACGCCGACCTGGACGAGGACACGGTGCGCAGCATCCTCGACGAGGTGAACCGGCTCGCCGAGGGCCCGCTGGCCGACAGCTTCGAGGACGCCGACCGCAACCCGCCGGCGTTCGACCCCGCCACCGGCACCGTCACGATGCCGGAGAGCTTCAAGAAGTCGTTCAAGGCGTGGATGGACTCCGAGTGGTACCGCCTCGACCTCGCCCCCGACTTCGGCGGCAGCGGCGCGCCCCGCTCGCTGACCTGGGCCGTCGCCGAGCAGGTGCTGGGCGCCAACCCGGCCGTCTACATGTTCGCCTCCGGCCCCGGCTTCGCCCAGATCCTCTGGCACATCGGCACCCCCGAGCAGAAGAGGTTCGCCGAGCTGGCGCTCGAGCGGCAGTGGGGCGCCACCATGGTGCTGACCGAGCCGGACGCCGGCTCCGACGTCGGCGCCGGCCGCACCAAGGCCGTCCAGCAGCCCGACGGCACCTGGCACATCGAGGGCGTCAAGCGCTTCATCACCTCGGCCGAGCACGACATGGCCGAGAACATCTTCCACCTGGTGCTCGCCCGCCCCGAGGGCGCCGGCCCCGGCACCAAGGGCCTGTCGATGTTCCTCGTCCCCAAGTACCTGGTGGACGTCGAGACCGGTGAGCTGGGCGAGCGCAACGGCGCCTACGTCACGAACGTCGAGAAGAAGATGGGCCTGAAGGTCTCCACGACCTGCGAGCTCACCCTCGGCGAGAAGCACCCCGCCGTCGGCTACCTCGTCGGCGGCGTGCACGAGGGCATCAAGCAGATGTTCCTCGTCATCGAGTACGCCCGGATGATGGTCGGCACCAAGGCGATCGCCACCCTGTCCACCGGCTACCTGAACGCGCTGGAGTACGCCAAGGAGCGCGTCCAGGGCGCCGACATGACGCAGATGACCGACAAGTCGGCCCCGCGCGTCACGATCACCCACCACCCGGACGTCCGCCGCAGCCTGATGACCCAGAAGGCCTACGCCGAGGGCATGCGGGCGCTGGTGCAGCTCACCGCCACCTACCAGGACGCGGTGCAGATCGCCGAGTTCGAGGGCCGCAAGGACGAGCAGGCCGAGAAGGTCAACGACCTGCTGCTCCCGATCGTCAAGGGCTTCGGCTCCGAGCGCGCCTACGCGCTGCTCGGCGCCGAGTCGCTGCAGACCTTCGGCGGCTCCGGCTTCCTGCAGGACTACCCGGTCGAGCAGTACATCCGCGACTCCAAGATCGACACCCTGTACGAGGGCACCACCGCGATCCAGGGCCAGGACCTGTTCTTCCGCAAGATCCTGCGGGACAACGGCGAGGCCCTCAAGGTGCTCGCCGGGCAGATCCGGGCGTTCGCCGGGTCCGGCGCCGGCAACGGCCGGCTGAAGAACGAGCGGGCCCTGCTCGGCAAGGCCCTGGAGGACGTGCAGGGCATCCTGAACCCGATGATCGGGTGGGCGCTCGGCTCGATGGAGAACCCGAAGGAGCTGTACCGGGTCGGGCTCAACACCTCCCGGCTGCTGCTCGCCCTCGGCGACCTGATCGTCGCGTGGCTGCTGTGCCGGCAGGCCGAGGTCGCGCTCACCGCCCTCGGCGGCGACGGCGTCTCGGACTCCGACCAGGCGTTCTACACCGGCAAGGTCGCCGCCGCGCAGTTCTTCTGCCAGACCGTCCTGCCGCGCCTCGCGTCCGACCGCGCCGTCACCGAGGCCACCACCCTCGACGTGATGGAGCTGCCCGAAGAGGCGTTCTGACCCGCCCGCCCCACGAGTCCCCACCGCCTCCCGCGGACTGGGAACGCGCGGCCCCCGCCACCCCCTGTGTTGGCGGGGGCCGCTGCGCTCGCGGCGTCCGGGTCACTACGCTGGCGGCGTCCGCCCCCGCCCCCCGAAACCGAACCGGAGAACCCGATGCCGGACATCCGACACCGCGTCTCTTTGCGCGTCCCCCTGGCCGTGTCCCTCGCCGGGGTGCTGGTCGCCGCGGGCTGCTCCGACTCCGGCAAGGCGGGCAAGAGCGACCCGCCGACCGCCAAGGCGGGCGGATCGAGCACTCCCACGGCGACCGCGGCGGCCGGGTTCACCAAGGAGGGCTGGTTCGGCGGCGCCGACGGCCTGCACGCCCGGCTCCAGATCACCGGCGTCGAACGGCAGGGCCCCAAGTCCGTCCTGAAGTACAGCCTGACCTCCCTCGACCAGGCGCCGAAGTCGGTGCCGATCGAGATCGCGCTGCTCGACCCCGTCGCCGGGAAGCTCTACAAGCCGACCGGGACGACCAGCGCCGCGCAGCTCGCGCCGAACACCACCCGGCAGATGCAGGCGGAGTACCCGCCGATCCCGCAGACCGTCCAGAAGCTCACCGCGATCACCCCCGGCACGGCCGGCGAGTACACCGGCATCCCCGTGACGGGCATCGGCGACGCGCCCGCGGCGGGGGCCGCGACGTCCGGCGGGAACCCGGCCGAGCTGTACGACATCACCGAGGGCGAGATCAAGGACGTCACGTCCAGCGGCAGCGACGTCACGATGAACCTGCGCACCGACGTGCTGTTCGCGTTCAACTCCGCGAAGCTGTCCGGCCGCGCCAAGTCCGTCCTCGACGAGGCCGCGCAGGAGATCAAGGCGAAGGCCGACCCGGACAAGCGGCCGCTGACCTTCGACGGCCACACCGACAGCAAGGGCAGCGACTCCTACAACCTCAAGCTGTCCCGCCAGCGCGCCGAAGCCGTCATGAACGAGATGAAGAAGCGGCTCGGCGACGCCTTCAAGTACTCCGCGCACGGCAAGGGCGAGGCCGAACCGGTCGCGAAGGAGGGCGGCAAGGACGACGCGCAGGCCCGCGCCCGCAACCGCCGCGTCGAGATCTCCTACGTCGTCCGGCAGCAGACCGACGGCACCACCGGCTCGTCGACCGCCGCCGCGAACGGCCGCGGCGGCACCGTCGCGCCCGCCGCCTTCCACGGACAGGACGGCGCCACCGTCGCCAGCCGGTACGGCCGCTTCGGCGCCGACAAGCGCCGCCTGGAGGTCAAGCCGTTCTACCGGGACGGCGCCTACATCGTCTGCGTCTTCACCATCACCGACGAAGGCCCCGGCACCACCCCGCCCAACGCGAACTACGCGCACAAGGACTACCCGGGCGGCGCGTTCACGTCGTTCTCCGTCCTCGCGCAGGGCGGCAAGGACGTGTACCGGGCCGTCCGCGTCGGCCCCGGCGACCCCGGCAAGCCCGCCGTGTACGTCGACCCGGGCCGCGCCACCTTCCTCACCGCGGTGAACCAGCCGCAGCGCGGGTTCATCTACGTCCCGGCCCCGCCCGGGAACATCTCGTCCGTGGTCTTCGACGGCGGGCCGTTCGGGAAGGTCCTCAACGTCCCCGTCCAGTGACCCTGCCTCACTGCTTGGCGGACGCCACGAACGCCTTGATGCGCTGGGCCGCCTGGTCGATGTCGGCCTTGGCCGCGTGCGCCTTCTCGGCCTCCTGCACGAACGCGTAGGTGAGCGTGGCCGTGCAAAGGTCGGCCTGCGCCCACGACTTGATGCAGCCGATCACCGTCGGCCAGCCGTTGGCGTCCATCGTCGCGAAGGACACGGCCACGTACGGGCGCGGCGGGCCGCCGTTCGTCAGCTCGTCCTTCCGGATGGACGCCCGCATGGACGGCACTCCGGTCGGGATGGCCTGCACGGGCGCCAGGGGCTGGCATTCGCCCTGCTTCTGCGCCTCCGGGGAGTCGGGGAAGTAGTCGCAGTCCATCGAGTATTTCGAGCCGACCCCGCCCGGCAGGACCTGGGTGATCATCCCGGTCGCACCCGCGCCCCCGGTTCCGCTCCGTGCCGGGATGTCGGTCTCTCCGCCGCCGTCCGCACCCATCGACCCCGCGCACCGCTCGGCGGCGGGCGCGATCAGGTACCGCCCGGTCGCGCTGCGGAAGACGCCCGCGCCCTTGGGGAGCGTGACCTGCTCGGGCAGCCGCACCTTCGCGGGCCCGGGGGACGGCGTCATCGTCGCGCCGGAGAATCCCGTGGTGGTGCAGTTCTGGACGGCGGCGACCGTGACTGCGGCGGGCGGCGCGCCGGTGTCGTGCTTGCCGCCCGATCCGTGCCCGGCCGTGGTCGCGACGACGGCGGCGGTGCCGGCGGCGACGACCGCCGCCGTCCCGGCCGCGGCCGCCAGCAGGCCCTTCGCCCCGCCGGCGGCCCCCTTCGCGCCCGCGTGCTTGGCGCTCTGTGCGGCGAGGTGGCCGACCGTCTCGTCGGCGCCTTGCGCGGCGACATGGCCCGCCGCGTGACCCGCCGCGTGGCCCGTGGCCTGCCCGGCCGCGTGACCGGCGACGTGGCCCGCGGCCTGGCCGCCGGGGAGCAGCCAGGCGGCGAGCGGGAACAGCGCGGCGAGGGCCGCGGCGGCCGCCGCGATCCTGCGGACGCCCCGCTCCTCCCAGTCCGGCCCGTACGCCTCCCGGGCCGTCCGCTCCAGGTCGGTGACGAAGGCGGCGGCGCTCTCCGGCCGGTCGTCCGGCGACTTGGCCATCCCGGCCGCGACCAGCGGGCGCAGCGGCTCCGGGACGGCCTCGACCGGCACCGGCGCCGTCAGATGCGCCCGCCGAAGCTCCCGCCGGTCGCCGCCGAAGGGCCGCCGCCCGCTGACGCACTCCACGAACACGCAGGTCGCCGAGTACACGTCGCCGGCCGGGCGGGCGACGTGCCGGTCCCACTGCTCGGGCGCCATGTAGTACGCGGTGCCCGAGCCGCCCGCCTCCCGCCCGGCCGGAACGGCGATGCCGAAATCGACCAGCCGGCTCTTCCCGTCCGCCGGGACGACGACGTTCGCGGGCTTGTAGTCGCGGTGGACGACGCCCAGCGCATGCGCCGCGGCGAGGCCCAGCAGCGAGCCCTTCAACACGGTCAATGACGCCTCGGGCCCGAGTGCCCCGTTCCGGGCGAGAAGCTCCTTGAGCGACACGCCGTCGACCGCCTCCATGACGATCGCGACGCCGTCCTCGCCCTCCACGAGGCGGTGCAGGCGGGCGACATGCGGGCTGTCGGCCTGGGCGAGCATCCGCGCCTCATGGCGCATCCGCTCCCGCTCCGCCTCGTCCGCACCACCGGCCAGGTACTTGATCGCGACGGGTGCGCCGGACGCGTCGTCCCGCGCCAGGACGACCCGCCCCTGACCTCCGCGCCCGAGCTCGCGGACCTCGGTGTACCCCTCGACGCGCCAGCCGTCCATGGTCCGGGTTCCGCCTACTCGTCCGGGGCCTGCCAGCCGGTCGCCTTCCATGTCAGGGCGCCCGACGACGGCTTTTCGGTGAGACAGATATAGGCGAGCTGCGCTTCCGTGGGGTTCAGCACGCAGAACCGCGTCCCGACCTTGAGGTCGCCGTAGTTGACGTGCCCGCTGATCGGGTGCCGCTTGACGGCCTCGTAGCAGGCCTTACCGTCCGGCTCGCCGTCGACGGGAGCCGCCTGGTCACTGTCGTAGAACCTGATGAAACCGGGATCGGCCTCGGGCAGGTACTGCAGATCCGAGACGAGCGACTCGCTGCCGTCGGTGGTGACCTCCGGGCCGTGCGTCCCGAAACTGGCGCCGGGGGTGCCGCTGGACGGGAGGGAGAACGAGACGTCGCTGTACTCCTGCGTGAACCCGCCGCCGAACTTCGTCGGGGAGGCGCTCGACGCCGTCGTGGACGGCCCGCCCCCGACGCCCTCGTCCGCCGACCCACCGGACTTGTCGCCGCTCGTCGCGGAGTGCACCACGAACGCCGCGACGGCCAGTACGGCGACACCGGCCACCGCCGCCGCGACCGGAGGCCAGCGCACCCCGCCGCGCGGCGACGACCGGTCGAACGCCGCGGTCGGCCCGTACGGCGCCGGCCCCGTCGGCGGCCCGGCATACGCGGTCGGCCCGGTCGGCGGCCCGGCGTAGGCGGGCGGGGCGGTAGGAGCGGGCGCCGGTGTCGTCGGCGGCGGCCGGAGCTCGTCGGGCGGGTGGTAACCGGCCATCGTCGTCGCGATCGCGGGCGGCAGCCAGCGCCCGTCATCGGACGGGCCGCCGGTCACCAGCGCCCCCGCCGCCTCGGTGATCTCCGCCGGGGACGGGCGCCCCGCGGGCTCCTTCACCAGGCACCGGCCGATCAGCGGACGCAGCTCGGCCGGGCATCCGTCCAGGTCGGGCTCGGTGTTGACGATCCGGTACATCAGCGCCTGCGCGTTCCCCTCACCGAACGCACTGTGCCCGGTGGCGGCGTGGAACGCGGTCAGGCCGAGCGCGAACACGTCGGCGGCCGGGCCGATCGTCCCGCCGGTGATCTGCTCCGGCGCCATGAACGCCGGAGTCCCGACGACCGCCCCGGACCTCGTCAGGGTGCTGGCGTCGGCGGCCCGCGCGATGCCGAAGTCGATCACCTTCGGGCCGTCGTCGGCGAGCAGCACGTTGCCCGGCTTGAAGTCGCGGTGCACCAGCCCCGCCGCGTGCACGCTCGCCAGGGCCTCCGCGCAGCCGGCGAGGATGTGCGCCACGGTGGGCGGCGGCAGCGGCCCGTGCTCGGCGACCGCCTCCTGCAGCGTCGGCCCCGCGACGTACGCGGTCGCCAGCCACGGCTGCGGCGCGTCCGGGTCGGCGTCGAGCACCGGCGCGGTGTAGAACCCCTGCACGCGCTGCGCGACGTCCACCTCCCGGCGGAACCTGCGGCGGAACTCCGGATCGTCGGCCAGCTCCCCGCGCACCACCTTCACCGCGACCGCGCGCCGGCCCGGGGTGAACGACAGGTACACCCTGCCCATGCCGCCGCCGCCGAGGCGGGCCCGCAGCGCGTACCCGGCGACCGTCCTCGGATCATCGGTGCTCAACGGCATGAACCTGGCCAAGGCGATCCTCCCGCCGCGCGTTTGCGATGATCTTATGCGCGCCGTCCCAGCCGAAAAAGGCACGGTTCCCCGGCCATGACCGCGGCTTCTGAGGTGCGGATTCTGTCCATCCGCCATTCCGGGCCGCGATATTGAGATCATTTTCGCCGAGTTAAGAGCCGGACCGAAAACGGCGGCTACGCCGTCCGCCCGCGGCCCCGCACCAAAGGCAGGAACACCTCGTCCACGATCTCGGTCAGCACCGCGTCCGGGACGTCGGGCCGCCCGCGCGCCGCGTACTCGCCGCGCAGCACCGTCATCGGCAGCGACGCCACGCGCGGATGCACCGCCTCCGCCGGCGCCTCGCCCCGCGCCACCGCACGCCCGAGCATCGTCAGCCAGGCGCCGTCCATCGCGGTGTCACCGGACTGGTCGCGCAGCAGACCCAGCAGTTGCGGATCGGCGCCGGCGGCGGCGAGCAACTCCCTGAGCAGGGCGCCCTGCGGCGACGACCACGTCGCGTTCGCGCGCTGGAGCAGCTCCAGCGCGTCGCCGCGCAGCGTCCCGGTGTCCGGCACGGTCAACTGCGCGTGCGCGAACCGCCGGTATGCGGCGACGCCGAGCGCCGCACGGTTCGGCCAGCGCCGGTAGATGGCGTTCTTGTTGGTGCCGGCGCGCCGGGCGACCCGGTCCATGGTCATCCCCGCGTAGCCCGACTCGCGCATCTCTTCCGCCGCCGCCTCCAGGATCGCCCCCTCGAGAGCCGCGCCTCGCCGCCTCGTCCCCGCACCGGTCGCCACGTCCACCTCCAAGGTACGAACCGTACCCCGAACGTCTCCTAAACCGAGGCCCATAGCGAAACGGGTTCGCCATCGAGGGTACGTGACGTACCTTCCGGAGGGTCGCCCACGATAGGAGCAGCCCATGCGCGCCTACGGCATCACCTACGACACCGGCTTCGCCTCCGCCGGAACCACCACCCACGAGCCCTTCGACCCGGACCTCGTCCGCCGCGAGATGCGGGTCATCCGGGACGAACTGCACTGCGACGCCGTCCGCGTCACCGGAGGCGTCCAGGACCGTCTGGAGACCGCCGCCCGCCACGCCGCCGACGCCGGCCTTGAGGTCTGGTACTCGCCGTTCACCAACGGCCTCACCCAGGACGAGCTGATGGCGTTCCTCCTCGACGGCGCTGGACGCGCCGAACGCATCCGCCGGTCCGGCGCGTCCGTCGTCTACCTCACCGGCTCAGAGATCGCCCTGTTCACCGACGGTTTCCTGCCGGGCGGCGACCTCGCGTCCCGGGTCGCCCTGATGACCGAGGCTCCCGCTCGCTTCCGGGCGGCGCTCCCCGACCTGCACGCCCGCGTCAACGACTTCCTCGGCCGCGCCGTCGCCGCCGTCCGGGAACGCTTCTCCGGCCCGGTCGGCTACGCGTCCCTGCCCTTCGAAGGCGTCGACTGGACCCCGTTCGACATCATCGCCACCGACGCCGGATACCGCGACGCCGCCACCGCCCCCACCTTCGGCGCCTGCCTCGCCGGCCAGACCTCGCAGGGCAAGCCGTTCGCCGTCACCGAGTTCGGCTGCACCACCCACCGCGGCTCCGCCGACCTCGGCGGCCACGGCGAATCCGTCCTCGAATACGACGACCGCGCCCGGCCCGTCCGCATGACGCGTCCCCTCGTCCGCGACGAGCAGGAGCAGGCCGACTACATCCGCGACCTCCTCGACGTCTACGACCGGGCCGGCGTCGACGCCGCCTTCGTCAACACCTTCGCCCGCCGCGACCTGCCCACCTCGTCCGACCCCGAAAGCGACTTCGACAAGGCGAGCTACGGCATCGTCAAGATCCTCGAACCCGGCGCCGCCCGCCCCCGCCCCGACGTCCCCTGGACCCCCAAAACCGCCTTCCACACCCTCGCCACCCACCCCCGCACCCCCCGTTGACCTGTGGCGGGGGGGGGGGGTTGGGCGCCCCCAAAACACCCCACCCCCCCACTGCGCCGCCCCCCTTTGACCTGGGGGGTGTCGTGGTTATGGACGGCCGCATAACCACGACACGCCACAAGTCATCGATCGTTAGAACGGGGCGCGGTGCCTGCCGACGTACCTCGGACGGCGGCCCACGGTGAGTGCGGTCGCCCAGCTCGCCGACGCGGCGGCGGCCAGTGCGATGGCCGCCGTCACGAGCACGGTCACCGTCCCGGCGTCCCGTCGAGCAGGCCCTTGAGCGCGAGGACGGCGTCGGTCGTGCGGTCGGCCTCGGTCAGCGGTCGGCGCCAGCTCGTCCAGAACCACGGGCGGCCCGCGTCTTCGGCGCGCGGTTCGACGGTGACGACGGTGCACGGGTGGACGGTGCAGCAGCCGTCCGCGTACGGGTTCTCGACATGAAGGCCGTCCGGCGTGAACCACGCGCTCAGACCGTGCGCACGCAGAACCGTCCCGAGCGCCTCAAGCCGCGCCCTAGCATCGGGTGTCATGGGTCGTTCGCCTCCTGGGGCGTCCGGTCCTAGCCCCGTTCGGACGGTTGCAGCGTCCGAACGGGGCGTTCTCGTTTACGGCCCTCAGCGTTCCATAGTGTTCTACTACGTGCTAGTCCGATCGGGCCGTATTGGCCGTTCTAGCTTGTGCGATGCCGTTCTACCGTGGATGCGTGAGCATCGACATGGATGGTCCCGACCCGCTATACGTCCAGATCGCCGACATTCTGGAAGCGCGTATCGCGGCGGGCGCCATCGGGCGGCGCTTGCCGAGCGTCCGCACGATCGCTCAGGACTTCGGAGTGGCTCATGCGACGGCGGCGCACGCCGTCCAGGAACTCACGCGGCGCGGCGTGGTGAAGACGACGCCCGGCCGGGGAACCTTCGTCCAGCGCACCGACGGCGACGGCGGGCGATCGGCCGGGTAGGGCCCTGCGGCGCAGGGCGGCATGGAAGCGCAATCGGCGCAGCACCGCCCTGGCGCCCCGCAGGACGTCACCCTCGACGAGGGTGGTTCTCGGGTATCCCATCCTGTTCGATCCCTTCGCTCGGGCTCAGGCCCCGGGCCGGTGGTGCCGGCACCGTCCGGGGGCCGCTTCCGTTCTCGTGCCAACGATCACTGTCCGTGAAAGTCTGTGCACAGCATGCTGCAATCTGGGACGATAATGCAAGGCATGTGGATGCATTCCATGCACGAAACCGGCGGGAGCGGGTTGCCGTCCGCATCGCCAAAGGAGGACCGACAGTGCCGACACCGACCGTGCGCCACCGGCGCCTAGCCTCAGAACTGCGCCGCCTTCGCCGCGCGGCCGCCCTCACTCAGGAGGACGTGGTCGAGAAGACGGGGATCAACACCGCCACCCTGTTCCGGATCGAGACGGCCCGCGTCCGGCCGCAGCCACGAACGCTCGCCACGCTCCTGGACGTGTACGGCGTTGCGGATCCCAAGCGCTCGGAGCTGATGATCCTGCTCAAGGAGGCGGCTCAACGGGGTTGGCTGCATACCTTCGCGTCCGAACTTCCGGAGCGCTACGCCGCGTACATCGAGTTCGAGACCGAGGCCGACGAGGTCCTGAACTATGAGTGCCTGTTCATCCCCGGCCTCCTCCAGACCGAGGACTACGCGCGCGCCGCGATCCGTGGGGCCCTACCCGAGTCCACGCGGGACGAGGTCGAGAGCCGGGTGGAGGCGCGCATGCAGAGGCAGGTCGTGCTCACCAAGGAGCACCCGCTCAAGCTCTGGGCCATCGTGGACGAGGCGGCCATCCGCCGCGCGGTCGGTGGCGGCGACGTGATGCGCGAGCAGCTCGAACACCTGCTGCGCATCACCGAACTTCCGACCGTCCAACTCCAGGTGATCCCTTTCGGAGCGGGTGCCCATCCGGGTATGCCGGGCTCTTTCGTGGTCATGAAGTTCGTCGAGGAACTGGGGCCTGAGCTGGTGTATATCGACAGCCAGGCAGGAGACCTCTTTCTGGAAGAGGAAAGCGATATCGCCCGGTATAACCTGGTATTCACCCACCTCCGCGCCGGAGCGCTCAGTCCCGATGCGTCCGCTTCGCTGATCGCTGCGGTGGCCGGAGGCCAGTAGCCAGGCGGAGGAGCATCATGAGCACCCCCCGAGACTCGTCGGTCGGTCGGTGGCGCAAGAGCAGCCGGAGCAGTGGCAACGGGCAGTGCGTCGAGGTTGCTGCGCTGGACGGCGGTGTCGGCGTGCGCGACAGCAAGCTTCCGGCCGGCTCCCGGCTGACCGTCGGGGCGCGGGAGTGGGGTCTGTTCCTTCAGGACGTCAAGGCGGGCCGGCACGACGCGGGCTGAAGTCGGCTGGGCGCGGCGAGGGCGCGCGCTGGGTGGGCGCGCGCCCTCGCGACGGGCGTGCGGCTAGTTTCGGTAGCGGAAGACGATGCGGCCGCGGGTCAGGTCGTACGGGGTGAGCTCCACCAGGACCCGGTCCTCCAGGACGATCTTGATGAAGTTCTTGCGCATCTTGCCGCTGAGGTGCGCGAGGACCTGGTGGCCGTTCTCGAGCTCCACGGTGAACGTGGCGCTGCGCAGGCACTCGACGACCCGGCCTTCGAGTTCGATGCCGCTCTTGCTCTTCGTCATCGGACCAGCTCCAGGTTGCCGCCGGCCGGGCGGGCGCCGATGCGCTCGAACAGCGCCGCGGCGGCGTGGTTGGAGTCGTGGACTTCGGCCCAGGCCGTGTCGTGCCCGGAGCGGTGGAGCGTTTTCAGGGTGTGGGCGAGCAGGGCGCGGGCGATGCCGCGGCGTTGCTCGCCGGCCCGGACCGCGATCAGGCCGATGCGCGGACGGTGCGCCGCCGCGACCCGGAGCAGGCCCAGGTAGCGGTCCGGCGCCGCGGCCACCGTGCAGTGGGAGAAGCCGCCGGGATGGTGGATCACCTCGGCGGGCATCGACTGCCAGCCGGCGGTCGCCTCGACCTCGTCGCGGATGGCGCGGTCCACCGCCCGCAGCAGGTCTTTGTCCGCGTGGTCGGCGGGGACGATCGTCACGCCGGGAGGCGGCGCGACGTCCCGCAGGCCGGTGATCTGCGGGTCCGTGGGGACGGTGTACTCCCGCTCGCGGCGCCGGATCGTGAAACCGGCCCTCAGCCAGCAGGCCGTCAGGTCGGTGTCGGCCTCGTCGACGACCGTGTACAGCGGCGCCGGCAGGTCCGCGAGCATCGCCTCGGCGAGCCGGTCGAAGGTCGCGTCGTGCCAGGCGTCGATGCTGACGAACAGCCGTCCGTCGGGCCGGTGCTCGGCGTAGCCGCGGCCGACCACCAGGTCGTCGTCGAGTGCGTGCCAGTGCCTGTCCGCGACGCGGGTGACCGCGAGGCCGTCCAGGCCCGGCGGGGCAGGTTGCGTGTTCAAGTCTCCTCCAGGAGCGCCTTGATGTCAGGTGCTCCCGGCGAGACCGATCGTCAGCCGCCGGATCGTGAGGAGCTAGGGGAGCACCCATGGGTGACTTCGTTCACGGGGCTCACCTCCTTGTGGCGACTTCACGATCCGCGATGACGGTAGCCGCGGGGGGTTGTTTCGTTCAAACCTTTTTCCGCGGGACGCTCGGTGCGTCAGGGCTGGGACGGGAGGGCCGGGCAGGCCGAGGCGGTCGGCTTGCCGTTGAGGCGGTCGGTGAGCCAGGTGACGGCGTCGCCCTGGTCGAGCAGGAGCGGTGCGAAGTGGTTCAGGAGCGTCTTGTCGCCGAGGTTCGGCAGGTCGACGGGGACGTACCCGACGTTGCCGCCGCGACGGCACCAGTCGACGGCGAGCTGCCGTGCCTGGGTATGCGGGACGATGTCGTCCTTCACGCCGGTCGTCAGCCGGACGGGTCCGGCGGGCTTGAGCCGGCCGAGGCGCTGCTTGTCCAGGACGGCCTGGGCCTGCGGGATGGTGGGGAGGATGTCGCCGATCGGCTTGCCGCTGACGCTCCACTTGCTGCTGGAGGTGAAGCCGTACTTGAAGAGCACGTCGCCCACGCACATGGTCGAGATGTCCTTGAGCGCGGCCTTGCCCGCCGCGTTGATGTTGGCGTCGACGATGCGGCGCAGGGCCGGGTCGGACTGGGCGAAGCCGTTGATCGACCAGCCGAGGGCGCCGACGAGGGCGCTGCCGTCGATGCCCTTCATGACGGCGGTCAGGTCGGCGGGCGGCGCGCCGGCGTAGGTGCCGGCGAGGTGGACGTCGGGCGCGTAGGCCGGCTGGAGTTCGGCGGCCGAGGCGCTGGCGCCGCCGCCCTGGCTGTAGCCGTAGAGGCCGACCTTCGACGTCCGGGTGATGGACGCTCCCGGTACGGCGTGCGCGGCGCGGGCGGCGTCGAGGAGGGCGTGCCCCTCGTCGAGGCGGTTCACGTAGGTGTGGAGCCGGTCGGTGGCTCCGAGGCCGACGTAGTCGGTGACGACCACGGCGGTGCCGGTGGCCAGCAGCCGGTAGATCGCCAGGTCCTCGTAGGCGACGGACATGGTGTCGCCGGTCAGCGTCAGCGGGTGCTGCAGAGCGAAGGACGGGGCGCACTGGTCGCCCTGTCCCATCGTCCCGGAGGCCAGCGCGACGAGCGGTCGGGGCCCGGTGCCCTGCCATGCGGCGGACGGCTCGATGTAGGCGCCGGTGACCGCGACGGGCTTGCCGTTGGAGTCGGTGGACTTGTACATCAGCCGCGTCGCCTTGCCGGGCAGCGGACGGCCGTCCAGGCCGGGCAGGCTCAGCCCGAGCGGCAGCGGCTCGGTGCGGACGAGGGCGCCGTTGGCGGCGGGCAGCGTGGCGGGCGGGTTGTAGAAGACCGGGATCGTGACGCCCCGGGACACGACGGGCGCCGGGCCCGAGGGGGCCGCCAGGCCGGGTGCGGCCTGGACGGTCGCCGCCAGGACGGCGGCCGACGACACGGCCAGCGTCCGGCGCGCCAGGGGTCCGGTTCTCCGCATGCTCGCTCCAGGGGACGGCGATAAGGACTCGCTTACTCTGCCATCTGTTGACAGCGCGTCCTATAAGCGGGGTGCACAATCGGAGCGCTCCATTTCATCCCTGGGTGACATGCCGAAGGCGCGCGCCTGGCGGGCGCGCGCCTTCAGGGGACGGTCCGTCAGGACCAGGCGAGCATGCGGAGCGGGTCCTCGAGCATGTCGCCGACGTCGCGCAGGACGCGGGAGCCGAGCTCGCCGTCGACGATGCGGTGGTCGAACGACAGCGCGAGCGTGGTGACCTTGCGGATCGCCAGCTCCCCCTCGTGCACCCACGGCATGTCGCGGATCTGGCCGAAGGCCAGGATCGCGGCCTCGCCGGGGGTGAGGATCGGGGTCCCGGTGTCCACGCCGAACACGCCGACGTTGGTGATGGTGATGGTGCCGTCGGACAGGTCCGCGGGGGACGCCTTGCCCGCGCGGGCCTTCTCCGTCAGCTCGGTCAGCGCGCGCGCCAGGGCGGGCAGGGACATGTCCTGCGCGTCCTTGATCTTCGGGACGATCAGGCCCCGCTCGGTGGCGGCGGCGATGCCGAGGTTGACGTAGCGCTTGACGACGATCTCCGCGCCGGACGGGCCGTCCGCCCAGGTGGAGTTCACCATCGGGTGGCGCGCCACCGCGGTGAGCAGCGCGCGCGCGACGAGCAGGAGCGGCGAGACCTTGACCCCGGCGAAGTCGGGCAGGTCGCGGAGCCGGGCCACCGCCTCCATCGTGCGGGTCACGTCGACCTGGAGGAACTCGGTGACGTGCGGCGCGGTGAACGCCGACCCCGACATCGCGGTGGCGGTGGCCTTCCGGACGCCCTTGACCGCGATCCGCTCCTCGCGTTCCGCGGCGGCGACGGGCGGCGCCTGCGCAGCCGGGCCGGCCTGGGCGGCGAGGACGTCGTCGCGGGTGATCGAGCCGTTCGGGCCCGAGCCGGTGATCGCCGTCAGGTCGACGCCGAGGTCCTTGGCCATCTTCCGGACGGGCGGCTTGGCCAGCGGCAATCCGTTTTCCACAGGATGTGGACGAACGGGCGGCGCGGGTGCCTGAGGCGGCGCGGGGGCAGGTGCGGGCACCGCTGCCGCGCCGTTCGACGCCTTGCGCGGACGGCGCCTGGTCGTCCCCTCCCTGACTCCGTAGCCGACCAGCACGGGGGTGCGTTTCGGCTGGTCAGGGCTTGTCATGCCGGGCTCGTTGGCGGACGGGGCGCCCTCCTCGCGCATCGCCGCGGACTGCGCCGGCGGCTCGGACACCGGGGTCGCGACGCCGCCCTCGGCCTCGGTGTTCACCGCGATGATCGGCACCCCGACGTCCACGGTCTGGCCCTCGGTGACCAGCAGCTCGGCGACCACGCCCTCGAACGGGCACGGCAGCTCCACGATCGCCTTGGCCGTCTCGATCTCCACGATGGTCTGGTTGACCTCGACGGTGTCGCCGGGCTGGACGTGCCACTTGACGATCTCCGCCTCGGTCAGCCCTTCGCCGACGTCCGGCAGCTTGAACAGTTTCGGGCTCACCGGCGTCACCACGCGAAGGTCCGGTCGACCGCGTCGAGGATGCGGTCGAGGTCGGGCAGGTAGTGGTCCTCGAGGCGGGACGGCGGGTACGGGGTGGAGGCCCCGCCGACCCGCAGCACCGGCGACTCCAGCCGGTAGAAGCACTTCTCGGTGATCCGCGCGGCCAGCTCGGCGCCGAACCCGCTGTACACCGGGGCCTCGTGGACGACGACGCAGCGTCCGGTGCGGTTCACCGAGGCGGTGACCGCGTCGATGTCGAGGGGGTTGAGCGAGCGCAGGTCGATGACCTCCAGCGAGCGTCCCTCCTCGGCGGCGGCGGACGCGGCCTCCAGGCACGTCTTCACCGACGGCCCGTAGGCCAGCACCGTGACGTGCTCGCCGGGCCGGACGGTCTTCGCGCCGTGCAGCGGCGCCCAGCCGGCGGGGGCGGCGTCGACGTCGACCTCGGCCTTGTCCCAGTACCGGCGCTTCGGCTCGAAGAAGATCACCGGGTCCGGGGAGGCGATCGCCTGCTGGATCATCGTGAACGCGTCGGCCGGGTTGGAGCAGGCGACGACGCGCAGCCCGGCGGTGTGAGTGAAGTACGCCTCCGGCGACTCCGAGTGGTGCTCGACGGCGCCGATGCCGCCGCCGCACGGGATGCGGACCACGACCGGCAGCGACAGCTTGCCGAGCGAGCGCATGCCCATCTTGGCGAGCTGGGTGATGATCTGGTCGGCGGCGGGGAACACGAACCCGTCGAACTGGATCTCGCAGACCGGCCGGTATCCGCGCAGCGCGAGCCCGATCGCGGTGCCGACGATGCCGGACTCGGCCAGCGGGGTGTCGATGACACGCTCCTCGCCGAAGTCCTTCTGCAGCCCGTCGGTGATCCGGAACACTCCGCCGAGCTTGCCGACGTCCTCGCCCATGACCAGGACCTTCGGGTCGTTCTCCATGGCCTTGCGCAGGCCGGTGTTGAGCGCTTTGCCCAGCGTCAGGGTCGCAGCGGTCACGACGTCACCTCTTCCTCGAAGGACGCCAGGTAGGCGGCGAACTGCTCCTGCTCCTCGGTCATCAGCGGGTGCTCTTCGGCGTAGACGTGCTCGAACATCGACAGCGGCGCCGGGTCGGGCAGGGCGAGGCAGCCCTCCCGCAGCTCCTTGGCGACCTGCTTGGCCTCGGCCTCGACGTCGTCCAGGAACGCGGTGTCGGCGAGGTCGTTGCGGACCAGGTACGCCTTGACCCGCTCGATCGGGTCCTTGAGCTTCCACGCCTCCTCTTCGGCCTTCAGCCGGTAGCGCGTGGGGTCGTCGGTGGTGGTGTGGGCGCCCATCCGGTACGTGAACGCCTCGATCAGCGTGGGGCCCTGGCCCGTCCGCGCGTTCTCCAGGGCCTTGCGGGTGACGGCCAGGCACGCGAACACGTCGTTGCCGTCCACCCGCAGCCCGGGGAACCCGTAGCCCTGCGCGCGCTTGTACAGCGGGATGCGCGTCTGCTTCTCCAGCGGTTCGGAGATGGCCCACTGGTTGTTCTGGCAGAAGAACACGATCGGGGCGTTGAACACCGAGGCGAACACGAACGCCTCGTTCACGTCGCCCTGCGACGTCGCGCCGTCGCCGAAGTAGGCGATCGTGGCGCCGGCGGACGGCGTGCCCAGCACCCCGTCGCGCTGCACGCCCATCGCGTAGCCCGTGGCGTGCAGCGTCTGGCTGCCGATCACGACGGTGTACAGGTGGAAGCCGTGCTCGGCGGGGTCCCAGCCGCCGTGGTTGACGCCGCGGAACAGGCCGAGCAGGTTCAGTGGCGGGACGTCCCGGCACCACGCGACGCCGTGCTCGCGGTAGGTGGGGAAGACCATGTCGTGCTCGGTCAGCGCGCGTCCCGAGCCGATCTGCGCGGCCTCCTGGCCGAGCAGGGACGCCCAGAGGCCGAGCTCGCCCTGCCGGGTCAGCGCCACGGCCTCCCGGTCGATCCGGCGGACGATCACCAGGTCGCGGTACAGCCCGCGGACCTCGGCGGTGCTCAGCTCCAGCGGGTAGTCGGGATGCTCGACGCGCTCGCCCTCGGGGGTGAGGAGCCTGATGAGCTCGGGTTCTGCGAGCTCGGAGGCGCCTGGCGCGCCGCGCACGGAGTCGATCGTCATTGATGGCACTCCTCGTTCGGGGCCGGTACGCGGGATCGCCGCACAGCCGGCCGATGTCAGCGGCCCCGTCCCGGGTAAGGGACAAAGCCACCAAAGACATCGTGGCAGACATCACACCCGGAGATGCAAGTGCCGCCGCCCTACCTTCCTACCCGCTCTCCCCGCCCCGATCTCCCTACCCCGGCTGCGCGCTTCACTCCCGGGACAGCGCCCGGGTCGCCCCCGCCGCGACGGTCAGGCCGAGGACCAGTCCGGCCGCCACGATCAGGTTGGCCACCCACTGGTAGATCCCGCTCGGCGCGAACTCGACCTCCTGCCCGAGGCTGCCGATCGGCAGCAGCAGGTCCAGCGTGTAGAAGAACGCGTTGAAATGCGGCTTGTGCCCGGTGTCCAGCACGTCCGGCCGGTGGATCGAGAAGACGATCGTCCCGAACGCCAGCAGCCCGACCAGCCAGCTCGCCGCCCGGAACGGCCGGTACCCGTAGCCGACCAGGACGTCCTGCAGGAAGCCGACGACCTTCAGCGGGATGCCCTGCGTGCGGCGCCGGTCGCGGGCCTTGGCGAGCAGCACCGAGCGCCCGTCGGCGTCCAGCCCGAGCGCCCGGTAGGTGGCCGCGAGTCGCTCATACGGCTGCGGGGCGTAGCCGTCGGTGTCGCGGCGCAGCCAGGCCAGCCGCTCGCGCGCGGTCAGCGGCGGCTCGAGCGTCTCGTACTGCAGGCCGTCGAGCTGGAGCCGGTCCGGCCACGTCGCCGCCTCGTCCCGCAGCAGGTTGATCCGCGCGTACGACAGGTCGGTCGTCCCGGCGATCTTGTCCGCCGGGCGCAGCAGCACCTCCTCCGCCTGGACGCGCTGCAGGCTCAGCGCCGTCCCCTGCTCGTGCCGCAGGTGCGCGCCGCGCAGGCTGAGCTGCCCGGTGACGTGCGCCCCCGAGAAGCTGACCGACCCGTGCGCGGTGAACCCGTCCGAGCAGTACACGTCGGTCTCGACGGTCAGGTCGTCGGCGTTCAGCGCGGTCCGCTCCGGCGCCGACAGTTGCGCCCCGACGAACGACAGGTAGCCGCCGACGCGGGCGCCGCGCAGCCGGACCTCGCCCTCCGCGACGAACCCGCCGTCGCAGAACACGTTCGCCGCCACGTCCAGCCGGCTCGCGTACAGCGCGGCGCCGGACGGGTTGTGCAGCCGCGCCCGCCGGAAGATCAGCTGGCCGCCGACCCGCGCGCCGGGCAGCCGGACCTCGCCGTTCGCCGCGAACCCCTGGTCGCAGTAGACGTTCGCCTCGACCGTCAGCCGGTCGGCGAGCAGCGCGTCGCCGCCCGGGTTGGACAGCTGGACGCCCGACATGTTCAGGATGCCGGTGATGTTCGCCCCGTCCAGCCAGAGCCCGCCGGAGATCCGGCTGCCCTCCAGCCACAGGTGCCCGTCCACCCGGGTGCCGGACGCCACCAGCCCCGGCAGCCGGCACCCCATCAGGTGGACGCTGTTCATGCTCGCCCAGTACAGGTGCGGCGCCTCGTCGAACGAACAGGCCGTCAGCGCCAGCGGCACCCGGACCTCGGCGTGCCCGAGGTTCAGCGAGCCGGTGATCCGGGCGCCGCTCAGCCGGACGGCGGCGACCCGTCCCGGCTCCGGCTCCACGGCGCCGACCAGCAGCGCGACCAGCACCTCGGCCCTGACTATCCGGTCATGCCCCCAGTGCGTCGCGAACCCGGGATCATCACGGGCGGGATCGCCGGTCGACAGGTCCACGGATTCGCCGCTCGGGAACGCCTCCCACAAGAGGCGCTCCGAAGGGGTCAGGTCCTCGATGTTCATCGGACGGCTCCGGGAGGGTGCGGGCGGGGTGCGGACAGGGGGATGCGTGGGTCGCGCGAGCCAATGGTGCCGTACGCTTCAGGATCGTAAGCAAAAGCGCAGATCAGTGAGGGGGCGACCGTGGCGCGTGTCGTCGTCGACGTCATGCTCAAGCCGGAGATCCTCGACCCGCAGGGCCAGGCGATCGCCCGGAAGCTGCCGCAGCTGGGTTTCGACGGCGTCGTGGCCGTCCGGCAGGGCAAGCGGTTCGAGGTCGAGCTCGAGGGACCGGCCGACGAGGCCGCGCTGGAGCGGGTCCGCCGCATCGCCGAGACCCTGCTCGCCAACCCGGTGATCGAGAACTTCGAGGTGCGAGTGCTGCAGCCGGAGGGCCTGGAACCGGACGTTCCAGACGCCCTGGAAAGCCGTCCCGAAGGCCTGCCCGAAGGGCTCCCCGAGGGGTCGCCCGCCGAGTCGCCGCAGGTCGAAGAGGGTCCGGTGCCGCCCGAGGGCCTCCAGGGCGACGCTAAAGACCCGACAGTATAGCGGTTACGAAAGATTCCGGCGGGGAAGTCTTAGCTGCGTCGAGTCGTCGAGCACGCTCCGGGACCGGGGGGCCCTGCCGGAAGGCCCGGGGCATGACTACGAGGTGTCCGGGGTGGATATGGAGTTCGCGCTCGCGCTGCCGCGCGAGGCGCCGAGCATTCCGGTGGTACGCCGGGTGGTGGGGGACGCGCTGCGGGGGCTGGGCGTCGCCGAGGACTGCGTCGCCGACATCCTCGTCGCCGCCTCCGAGGCGTGCACCAACGCCGTCCAGCACGCCCGCGCCTCCGGCGACTACCGGGTCGCCGGCCGGGTCGGCGACGGCACCTGCCGGCTGGAGATCGAGGACGGCGGCCACGGGCCCCGTCCCGTCCCGCACGTCCCGCCGGAACCGGGAGTTCTGAGCGAGTCCGGGCGCGGGATCACTATCATGCGAGCGCTGGTGGACGATCTGGACATCGACCGCACGCCCGACCGCGGCACCGTCGTTCACCTGCGAAAGCGCCTGACCTGGCGGGACGGGGCGCTGCTCGGCGGCCTCGAGCGCCGGCTCATGCACACGGCCGGGTAGATTGGTACGCGCGCGGGGGGATTGTGCGACGCGCGCAGCGGTGATCGGCGGATGAGACCGACCGTCCCGGCCGCACCTCATTTCGGAGGAACAGAACAGATGGACGCTGCCCGGGTGGGGGTCATCACCTTCCCTGGTTCCCTGGACGACAAGGACGCCGCGCGCGCCGTGCGGCTGGCCGGCGCCGAGCCGGTCGCCCTCTGGCACGCCGACCACGACCTGCGGGGGGTCGACGCCGTCGTGCTGCCCGGCGGGTTCTCCTACGGGGACTACCTGCGCGCCGGCGCGATCGCCCGGTTCGCGCCGCTGATGACCGAGCTCGTCGCGGCCGCGAAGGCGGGGCTGCCGGTCCTCGGCATCTGCAACGGCTTCCAGGTGCTCTGCGAGTCGCACCTGCTCCCGGGGGCGCTGCTGCCCAACGCGGGGCTGCACTTCGTCTGCCGCGACCAGCGGCTGCGCGTCGAGAACGCCGGCACCGCCTGGACCTCGGAGTACACCGAGGGCCAGGAGCTGGTGATCCCGGTCAAGAACGCGGACGGCCGCTACACCGCCGACCGCGAGACCCTGGCCGAACTGGCCGACTCCGGCCGGATCGTCGCCCGCTACCTCGACCTGAACCCCAACGGCTCCCTCGACGACATCGCCGGGATCTGCAACGAGGCCGGCAACGTGGTCGGGCTCATGCCGCACCCCGAGCACGCCGCGGAGTCGCTGACCGGGCCGTCCACCGACGGGCTCGGCTTCTTCACCTCGATCGTCAAGAGACTGGTCAACGCATGAGCGAGCAACGGCCCCACTCTTCCGGCCGGGCGGCGCGCGACGCCGAGCACGACGAGCCGTCGCTGGACTGGCTGGACGAGCTGAAGTCCGACGCCGACGACCCCGAGCTGCAGCCGGTCGACCCGTCGGTCACGCAGGCCTTCGAGGCGATCCTCGAGGAGGACCGGTCCAACTCGCCCGTCGCGTCGCCCGGCCCGTCCGGGACGCCCGGCCCGTCCGGTGCGGAGCCCGTGCCGCAGGGCCCGTTCACCGGCCCGCTGCCCGTGCTCGACGACGACCAGACCGCCGGACGCACCGCGCCCGCGGTCCCGGCCGGTCCTGTCGTCCCTTCGGACGACCTGGCGCGCGCGCTGGCCGAGGAGGGCGTCGCCGTCCCCTTCCCGCCGCACGCCGACCCCACGCTCACCACGCCCGACCCGGGCGAGTACGCGGCGTTCCCGCCGCCGCCCGCGGTCCCGCAGCGCGTCGCCGGTACCGGCCCGCTGCCCGCCCTCGGCTCCGGGACGGGCCCGCAGCCCGCCGTCGGGCCACAGGGAGCGTCCGGCGCATGGCAGGGCCCGGGCGCGAGCCCGCAGCCCGCCGGCGGCCCCGGGACGGGCCCGCTGCCCGCTTTGAACCCGAACACCGGCCCGCTGCCCCCGGTCGGCCCGTTCACCGGCCCGCTGCCCGCCCTCGGCTCCGGGACGGGCCCGCTGCCCGCCGTGAGCCCGGGCACCGGCCCGTTCCCCGCCGTCGGCCCGTCCGGCACGGGCGCGTTCCCGGCCGTCGGCTCCGGCACCGGCCCGCTGCCGCCCGTCGGCCCCGGCACCGGTCCGCTGCCCGCCGTCGCGTCCGGCACCGGCCCGCAGCCCGGCGTGGGCTCCGGCACGGGCCCGCAGCCCGCCGTCGGCCCGAACACCGGCCCGCAGCAGGCCGTCGGCTCCGGCACCGGCCCGCAGCCCGCCATCGGCGGCCCCAACACCGGCCCCCAGCACGCCGTCGGGTCCGGGACGGGCCCGCAGCCCGCCATCGGCGGCGGCGCCCGGCTCGCGATCGAGTCGTCCCTCAAGGTCGACGCCCGCACCGACACCGTCGCCATCGCCGCCGCCTCGCCCGACCGCCCGCAGCCGTACGCCGAGCTGGGCATGAACGACGAGGAGTACCAGCGCGTCCGGCACATCCTCGGCCGCCGCCCCACCTCCGCCGAGCTGGCGATCTACTCGGTGATGTGGAGCGAGCACTGCTCGTACAAGAGCTCCAAGGTCCACCTGCGCCAGTTCGGCGACAAGGCGCCCAAGACCGACAAGCTGCTCGTCGGCATGGGGGAGAACGCCGGCGTCGTCGACATCGGCCAGGGCTGGGCGGTCACCTTCAAGGTCGAGTCGCACAACCACCCGTCCTACGTCGAGCCGTACCAGGGCGCCGCGACCGGCGTCGGCGGCATCGTCCGCGACATCATGTCGATGGGCGCCCGCCCGATCGCCGTCATGGACTCGCTGCGCTTCGGCCCGGCCGACGCCCCCGACACCCAGCGGGTGCTGCCCGGCGTCGTCGCCGGCGTCGGCGGCTACGGCAACTCCCTCGGCCTGCCCAACATCGGCGGCGAGACCGTCTTCGACGCCTGCTACGAGGGAAACCCGCTGGTCAACGCCCTGTGCGTGGGCGTGATGAAGCACGAGGACATCAAGCGCGCCGTGGCCCCCGGCCCCGGCAACCAGGTGATCCTTTTCGGCGCCCTCACCGGCCCGGACGGCATCGGCGGCGCGTCCGTCCTGGCGTCCGCGACGTTCGATGAGGAGTCGCACGCCAAGCGGCCGTCGGTCCAGGTCGGCGACCCGTTCATGGAGAAGCTGCTCATCGAGTGCTGCCTGGAGCTGTTCCGCGAGGACCTCGTCGTCGGCATCCAGGACCTCGGCGCCGCCGGCGTCTCCTGCGCGACGACGGAGCTGGCCGCCGCCGGCACCGGCGGCATGCACGTCGACCTCGACGCCGTCCCGCTGCGCGACGCGACCCTGCGCCCCGAGGAGATCCTCATGAGCGAGTCGCAGGAGCGCATGATGGCGGTCGTGTCGCCCGACAAGGTCGACCGCTTCATGGAGATCTGCGCCCGTTGGGAGATTCCCGCCACCGTCATCGGCCAGGTCACCGACACCCGCCGCCTCGTCATGACGTGGCGCGGCGAGACGATCGTCGACATCCCGCCGGTCACCGCCGCCGACGAGGGCCCCGTCTACGAGCGTCCCCTCGAACCGCCGAAGGACCTCGGCGCCCTGCAGTCCGACACCCCGGGCCGGCTGACCCGCCCGTCCAACGGCGACGAGCTGCGCCGCACCGTGCTGTGGCTCGCCGGCTCCCCGAACCTCGCCAGCAAGACGTGGGTGACCTCGCAGTACGACCGGTACGTGCTGGGCAACACCGTCCTCGCCATGCCGGAGAACGCGGGCCTCGTCCGGATCGACGACGAGTCGGGCCTCGGCATCGCGCTGTCGCTGGACGGCAACGGCCGCTACACCCGGCTCGACCCGTACGCGGGCGCGCAGCTCGCGCTGTCCGAGGCGTACCGCAACGTCGCCGCCACCGGCGCCCGCCCCCTCGCCGTGACGAACTGCCTGAACTTCGGCTCCCCGGAGGACCCGGGAGTCATGTGGCAGTTCGCCCGCGCCGTCGAGGGCCTCGCGGACGCCTGCCAGTACCTCGGCATCCCGGTGACCGGCGGGAACGTCAGCTTCTACAACCAGACCGGCACCACCCCGATCAACCCGACGCCGGTCATCGGCGTCCTCGGCGTCCACGACGACGTCCGCCGCCGCGTGAACATGGCGCTCACCTCCGACGGCGCCACGATCGCGCTCCTCGGTGAGACCCGCGAGGAGTTCGGCGGCTCCGAATGGGCGCACGTCGTCTACGGCCACCTCGGCGGCCTGCCGCCGCTGGTCGACCTGAAGGCGGAGGCGGCCCTCGCCTCCGTCATGGTCACCGCGATCCGCGAGGGGCTGCTGACGGCCGTCCACGACCTGTCGGACGGCGGCCTGTCGCAGACCCTGGTGGAGGCCTGCCTGCGCGGCGGGCTCGGCGCCCGGATCTCCCTGCCCGGCGACCCGTTCGTCACGCTGTTCAGCGAGTCGGTGGCCCGCGCGATGGTCGCGGTCCGTCCCGGCGGCGAGGCCCGTCTGGCGGCCCTGTGCGAGTCGGCGGGCGTCCCGGTCAGCCAGATCGGCGTCGTCGGCGGCGACTCGCTGAACGTCTCCGGCCGCGGCCCGGACGGCGACCAGCAGGAGCTGTTCACCATCCCGCTCGTCGAACTCCGCGAGGCCAACGAGCGCATGCTCCCGAGCTACGCCAACTGACCCACTGAGGACGCCCCCGATTCCGGGGGCGTCCTCTCTCATGGATCGCATGGCCCATGCGATCCGAACCGCCACAACGGCCGACGCCGCCGCGATAGCGCGCCTGCACCTGTCCTCGTACCGCGCCGCCTACCGTGGCCTGCTTCCGGACGGATTCCTCGCCGCGTACGACCCCGCCGAACGCGAGCGGCGATGGCTGCAAAGACTCCGCGACCCCGACCGCACGTGGCGGCAGGGCCTCGGGTGCGCACTCCACTCCCACGCCCTCGATGCACTCACCGTCCGCGGCTTCCGAAGCGCCACCCTCTGGGTCCTCGACGGCAACCAACGCGCCTGCGCCTTCTACGAGGCCACCGGCTGGACGCCCACGCGCGAAACCCGCCACCGCCGCGAATCGACCCCCTAACCTACGGATGTGAAGGAGACCGTGACATACGTCGAAATGACCGACCCCGACCAGCTGAACGCGTCCGCCTCCGTCCCTGGCCTGGCCCTGCAGCCCCTCGAACGGTCCTCACCCCTCGTCCCCGACATCCTCGCCCGCGTCGGCACCCCCTACGGCTGGAGAAGCGCCCGCCGCACCCCCGACGGATGGCAGACCTGGCACGCCGAGAACCCCCGTCGCACATTCGCGCTGCTGTCGCTCGACGGCGAACCCGCGGGCATCGTCGCCTACGACCCCCACGACCACGAGGTCGAGATAAAGAGCTTCGGCCTGCTCCCCGATTTCATCGGCAAAGGCCTCGGCGGCTACGCGCTGACTTTGGCGATCCGGCGTGCCTGGGAACTGTCCGCCACGGCCGCCAGGGTCTGGCTCCACACTTCCTCCTTCGACCACCCCAACGCCCTGCGCAACTACCACCGCCGCGGCTTCCGCACCTACAAGACCGAAGAAACGACCCGAGACACGCCCTGATGATCCGGGTGACCTTGGACGCCGCCGCCGACCCATTGCCCATGCTGGTCCTCCAGGCCGACACGTGGGAGCTGCACATCCGCGCCTCCCTGACGGACTTCTCCCGCCTCACCGCCATCCGCCGAGCGAACTGGGACGAGCGCCGCTCACTGCAGGTAGGAACCTGCGCCGGCACACCGGTGTTCTGGGCCGCCGCCGACGACGACCACGCAACGATCCTGATCGGCCAAGACGACGAAACCTGGGACGCGGCCCTACTCGTCCCCCAGACGACCATCGACGAAATCGTCGCCCAGACCCGCCCCTAAGCCATAACCGAATCGGGATACTTCCGAGTCATGGTGCTCCTCCTGTCCAACTCCATCGCAGAAGCCAGGACGATCCGCCTGCGCGACCTCGAAAGCGCCCCCAGCGCCCTCGACGGCTACCCGCACAAATACGTGGTGATCGCCCACAAATCGTGGCTACGGCGAGGCCGCGAAATCCCGACGTTCTGCGCGGCCGTAGAACGCCTGGAGCCGAAAGGATGGGAGCCGGTGTCGTGGAACCTGGGTGCCCGCCGCTCCACAGTGGTTCTCCGACGCAACGCCCCCGACCCGAGTTAGCTAGCCCCACGTCACCTCGAGGTGGCCGCTTGGGGGACTCCGAGTGCTGAAACGAGCTTGCTGAAGCCCTCCTCGACGAACCCGCCCGTGGTCTCGAGGGCTCGACTGATGAGTGCGGCATCCGCCTGGCAGCCGGCTTCGGCCGACCATTGAGCCGCGCGGCGGGCGACGTCCTCGGCGGGGCCGCACATGCCGGCGAGCGCGGAGCGGACGAGTTCCCGTTCCCGAAGGTAGTCGGGATGTCCGAGCCCGTCCGCACGCTGGGCCGATGACCTGCACCGCGTCCGAAGCAGTTCACCGCGATCCAAGATCATCCGCCCCCGTGGCCGTGCGGCGTAGCCGCTGTTGTTTCCCCCACCTCCCCCCCGGCCCCCGACGAGACCTGTACTGAGCGGCGGACGGGTTCTGTCAAGGGTGGCCGTAGGCCATCACGTAGTGACGCCCGAAGGGCGCCCTTGATTCTCAATGGAGTTGTCAAGGTGGGGGGCGGCTCGTGCCGCGGTTGGGATCGTGTGATGGTTTCGGTTTGTCCGCCCCACCTTGGACCGCCCGAGGACGTTTTTGGAGCTATGCGGCGTTGGCGAGCGGCGGTGCCGGCTGGTAGCGACGGTGGTCGCGGATGAGGGCCCACAGCACGTTCAGGCGCCGTCGGGCGAGGGCGAGGACGGCTTGGTTGTGGCGCTTGCCCTCTCGGCGTTTTCGCTCGTAGAAGGTCTTGGATTCCGGGCTGTATCTTGCGCTGATCTGGGCGGAGATGAAGAAGACGCGTTGGAGGGTGCGGTTGTAGCGCTGGGGTCGGTGCAGGTTGCCGCTGACCTGTCCAGAGTCGCGGGCGGCGGGAGCCAGGCCGCCGTAGGCGGCGAGGCGGTCGGGGGTGCCGAAGGCGTCCATGTCGCCGCCGGTGGCGCGGATTGCGGCCGGAGTCTGGAAGCCGGTGAGTAGCACGACCGGGCCCTGGTTGACCAGGTGCAGAGCGCGCTCGAGCGCCGGACAGATGCCCAGCAGTTGGGCACGAAGCCGATTGATCAGGCGGGTCCGGTCGCCGGTCAGGTCTTGGCGGCGGGCGACCAGGAGTCGCAGTTCGGCGATCACCTCGTCGTCGATGTGAAGCTCGGGCAGGTCGCGGCGCATCCGGGCTTGGTCGGCGATGATTGCTGCGTCGCGGGCATCGGTTTTGCCTTCCCCGCGGTAGCCGTCGGCCGCTCGGTTGATCTTGTGTCCGGAGATGTAGAGCACCTGCTGTGCCTGGCCGACTAGATGAATGAGTCCAAGGGTTCGCCTGCGGACATGGGGCGAGGGCGTCCAATGTCAGTGTGTGAAGACAGACCTAGACACCCTCGCAACGGCACTCTATGCCCGGATCGACGACGAGTTGAAGGC
>NZ_WBMS02000010.1 GCF_008923205.2 Actinomadura physcomitrii
CCGTCGCCAGCCCGAACGTCTCCCCCGCCGCGTACCAGCCGGCGATGTCATCCAGCACGTCGCGCATGCGCCCGTCCCCTTCCGGTGTCGGCGATCAGCCGCGCCAGCCCCTCCAGGGCGGCGAGGCCGCTCGCTTCGATCGCGCACGTTCGATCAGCCCCACGCACGGTGGCTCTGTCCGCACGACCGCCGGGAAACGAGACGGAGCGGAGGTGCCTTCTCGCTGCTACAGCGATCAGGCATGGCCATCGGGGTCTGCGCCGTCATTCTTTGCGGAGGATGTGCACCACACAGACCGCTCCGACGCCGACCATGTGGGCGAGCGCGGTGCGGGCCCGAGGGTGCTGGCGTTCTTTGGCTTCGCCGCGGAGTTGGGTGGTGATCTCCACTATCTGGCCGACGCCGGTGGGGCCGATGGGATGCCCCATCGCCAGCAGGCCTCCGGAGGCACTGACGGCTACGCGGCCGCCGATGTCGAATTCACCGGCTTGGAGAAGGGGTGCGGCCTGTCCGGGCTTGCACAGGCCCATGGCTTCGATGTACAGCAGTTCTTCGACGGTGAAGGCGTCGTGGAGTTCGACGACGTCCAGGTCGGCCGCCGTAACGGACGCCTCGTCGAGGGCTTGGGCGGTCGTTTCACGGGTGAGGGCGGCGTCGAAGTTCTCGCCATCGTAGACGGCTTCTGAGCGCGCGACCGACGATAGGACGGTCACCGACCGGTCGCTGTCGAGGCCGAGGCGGTTGATGGCCTCGTCGGAGGCGACGATGACGGCGGCGGCGCCTTCGCCGACCGGGCAGCACTGCAGCCGGGTGAGTGCGCCACTGATGTGGGGTGGGGCGAGGACTTCCCTGAGGGTGCGGGGCTTGCGGCGTTGAGCGTTCGGATTCAGGGCACCGTTGCGGCTGTTCTTGACCGCGACGGCCGCGATCTGCTCGGGCGTGGTGCCGTGATCGTGCATGTAGCGGGATGCCAGCAGCGCGAAGTGGGTGAAGGGAACGACGCGGCCGTCGGCCAGGTCACGCAGGCCGGCGGCCCGCTGTGGCATGGTCACGTTCAGCGGCTTGTCGACGCCGACGGCGATCGCCACGTCCACCAGGCCGGCGGCGACCTCGATGCACGCCTGGCGGAACGCGCTGGAACCGGAGGCCGAGGCGTTCTCGACCTGGGTCATCGGGATGCCGGTGGCGCCGAGGTGCCGGTACATCAGGCGTGACATGCCCATGCTGGTGGTGGCAGTGCCGGTGTACGCGGCCTGGATCTGCTTCCATTCGAGTCCGGCGTCGGCGAGTGCGGCGCGGATGGCGTGCACGCCGAGCCGGGTGTAAGGGGTGTCGCTGGGCCGCTGGTAGGGGTGAAGGCCGACGCCGACGACGCGGACTCGCCGCAGTTGGCCGAGGGTGCTCATGAGTTGCCTCCGTTCCGGGCGGCTTCGTCGGCGGTCTCGGTGGCCGGGGGCGCCGTGGTGAAGGCGGGCTCGACGATCTCGTTGCCGTCATCGCCGGTCCCGGTCACGATCCAGATGGCCGAGACACTGTCGGTGATCTGCGGATCTTCTTCGTCGCGGGCGAGCGTCGCGCGGATCAGCGGGCCGGCGTCGAGTTGGATCTCGGCGATCGTGAAAGGCGCCGGGGGCCGGCCGTGGTGCAGGTGGACCTGCGCCAGAGCGTGGATGGTGCCGCGAGCGGCGAGCGGCGTCGGGCGCAGTTGCGCTTCAGAGGCCCCGCATGCCTCGCAACCGATCGCCATCGGGGGGAAGTACACCCGTCCGCACCGCATGCATGTGGTACCCGACAGGGTCGGAGGGTCGGCCTCCACGTCGTAGAGACCGGGGTGAGCGGCTATTCGCATGTCAGCGCCTCCGTATTAATTACTTGTTAACTGGCCATCAAGTTAGTACCGTACCGGCATGTCGTCCAGTAAGCGATCTCGGCCTGGCGCCCCTGCTGCGCCGTCCGCGGCATCCGCGTCTTCTGCGGCCTCTGAGGATCCGGTGGCCGAGCCGGGCCACGATGAACGTCAGGGACCTGCACGGCGCCGAAGCCAGGAGGAACGGCGGGCGCAGGCCGAGCGGGCGCTGTTGGAGGCCGCCGCCAAGCTGTTCGCGCGCCGGGGTGTGGAGCAGACCTCGATGGCCGACATCGGGGAGGAGGCCGGATACAGCCGCGGTCTGGCCAACCACCACTTCGGGTCCAGGGCTGAGCTGGTGAACCGGTTGGCCCGCCGGGCGCAGTCGGATTTCGTGATGGGCCTGAGCTCTTTCGGCGGGCGGGAGCTGCAGGAACTGGCCGCGGCAGTCGGTATCGGCTGGGGAATCGATGGCGAGGCCGGTGGCGTCGGCGACCTGGCCGATGAGGAGCTGCGGTTCATCGCGAACCTGGTCGAGGGGCTGGCTTCCCGGGCTCACACCGAGCTGCTCAGGAGTCTTGGGGATTCCGCCGGCCCGGAGCTGCGCGCCCTGGCGGTGATGGTGGACGCCTATCTGGCCACCGTTGCCTGCTGCACGGACACCACACGGGCCTTCTATGTCATGTGGGGCGCTTCCTTCCCCGAGGAAACGCCGTTGAGATTGGTCTTCGCAGCGGATGACGCCCGCTTCCGTACCGGCGTCGAAGCGGTAGTGCGGCTCGGCCAGCGCAACCACACGATCAACGCGGCGGTTGATCCGAGAGGTGTCGCAGCCGCTGTGGTCGGCATGCTGCGCGGTATCTCTGCCCAGTTCACGGTGGATCCCGAGGGGGTCGATCTGGACGCGGCGCGCAGTGCGTGCACGCAGTTCCTAAGGCACACCCTCGCGCCCGCCCCGGAGACACGACCGGAGCAGAACAAGCCCCGGCCAGCCTGAGGAGGAGTCGGTGACCGAACCCGAACATGGAACACCGGAGTACTGGGCGAAGGCACGGCCGGATGCAGCGGCGGTGATCTGCGGCGATCAGGTGCTGACCTACGGCGAGTGGAACGAGAAGGCCGACCGGGTCGCCGAGGGCTTGGCCGCTCTCGGGCTCGAGCCGGGCGACCGGCTCGGGATGCGATTCCGCCTAGGTATCGAGTGGTTCGTCATCCAGCGGGCGCTACAGAAACTCGGCGTCGCGCAAGTCGCGGTGAACTGGAAACTGACCGCGGACGAGGCGGCCTACATCGTCGAGGACAGCCAGGCCAAGGGGCTGGCGTGCAACGACACCGACGCCTCGGCGTGGGCCCGCCATGACCTGGGCGTCCTGGTCACCGTCGGGCAGCCGGCCGGCGGGGTGGGCGTCCGCTATGAGGACCTGCTGGACACCCCGGTGTCCACGCCCCGGTTCGGTCCCCTCATGCCCGCTCTGGTGCTCTACACCTCCGGCACGACGGGCGCGCCCCGCGGGGTGCCTCCGGTGGATCGTTCGAAAGTCAAGGATCTGGACCGGATGCTGCGCTACGGCGCCTCGCTCGGCAGCGTCCCGCCCTACCCCGACCAGCCGGTCACGTTGCTGACCTTGCCGACCCATCATGGTGCGGGGCCGGGCGTGGCGACCGCGGCCTGCGCCAGAGGCGGCACCGTGGTCCTGCTGGATCCCTACGACGCCCAAAAGGCACTCGAGCTGATCGACAAGCACAAGGTGCAGGTGTGGACGGCGGTCCCGACCATGCTGCTGCGCATCCAGAACCTGCCAGCGCAGATCCTCGACCGCTACGACCTGTCCTCGATCACCGCGGTGAGCACCGGCGCGGCCCCGGTACCGCAATCGTTGAAGGAATGGCTCGTGGAGCGCTTGGGCGAAGGCGTGCTGTGGGAGGCCTACGGCGCCAGCGAAGCCGGGATGATCTCCTACACCGCGCCCGAATACCAGCTGTCCAAGCCGGGCACCAGCGGCATCCCTTACGACGGCGTCCAGATCGCGATCGTCGATGAGTCCTGGAACAGGCTGCCCGCAGGCCGGACCGGAGAGATCGCGGTCAACACCCCCGTCGTGCTGTCCGGCTATCTGGGCCGCGACGAACTCGGCGAGGACACCATCAAGGATGGTTTCTACCGCACCGGCGACGTGGGACACCTGGACGAAGACGGGTTCCTGTACATCACCGACCGCATCAAGGACATGATCGTCGCGGGCGGCGTCAACATCTATCCCGCCGAGATCGAAAAGGCACTGGTGCAGCATCCCGCCGTCATCGATGCCGCCGTGATCGGCATCCCGCAGGACGACTTCGGCGAACAGCCCATGGCCTTCATCGTCGCCGCCCCCGACGCCGCCCCCACCGAAGCGGACCTGCTGGCGTTCTTGGAAGGCCGGCTGGCCCCCTACAAGCGCCCTCGCCGGTTCGAATTCGTCGACGAACTGCCCGTCAACGCCACGGGGAAGGTGCTGAAGAACGAACTGCGCGCCCCCTACTGGAAAGACCGCGAACGCCGTGTCTGATGACGCGGCCGCACATCCCGCCGCGGTGACCTTCCTGGCCTCCGGGGCCGGCAGTCGGATCACCGGGCGGACCCATCACGTCAACGGAGGCTTCAGTGTCACCCAGTGACCACCCCACCGGCGCGGAGCCGGCCCAGCCCAGCGGCTCCGACGCGATCCTCACCGAGAAGCACGGCGACCACGTGCTGATCATCAAGATGCACCGGCCCCACCGCCGCAACGCGTTCGACGGCGCCACCGCCCGCGCGCTCGAGGCGGTGATCGACGACTACGAGGAAGACGACCGGCTCCGTTGCGCGATCATCACCGGCTCCGACGAACGTGCGTTCTCAGCCGGCCAGGACCTCATCGCCGCGGCCCAAGGCGACATGGGCGGCACCGACCGCCGCGGCGGGTTCGGGATCATGGGCCGGCCGCCGATCAAGCCGATCATCGCCGCGGTCGAAGGCCACGCCCTGGCCGGCGGGCTCGAACTGTGCCTGGCGTGCGATCTGATCGTCGCCTCGCGCACCGCGACCATGGGCATCCCCGAGGCCGCCAAGTCGCTGGTGGCCATCGGCGGCGGATGCTTCCGGCTCCCCAAACGCATCCCCTACCACCTGGCCATGGAACTGGCCATCACCGGCAAGGCCTGGCCCGCCACGCGGATGGCCGAACTCGGCCTGGTCAACAAACTCACCGAACCCGGGAAGGCACTGGCCGGCGCGCTGGAACTCGCCGAAGAGGTGCTGGCCGCCGGCCCCCTGGCGGTCAAGGCCAGCAAGCAGATCGTCCAGCACGCCTACGACTGGGACGACGCCGAGGCATGGAACCTCCAGCAGCAGTTCGCCGCCCCGGTCATGGCCTCCGACGACCTGAAGGAAGGACTGCGGGCCTTCGCCGAAAAGCGCCCCGCGGTCTGGAAAGGACGCTGAAATGCTCATCGAGCCCACACTCCGCTCCGAACTGCTCGCCGGACAGGTCGCCATAGTCACCGGCGGCGCCCGCGGAATCGGCGGCGCCACCGCCACGACCCTGGCGGCGAACGGCGCCCGCGTCGTCATCGCCGAAGTCGACCAGGCCAAAGCCGACGAAACCGTCAAGACCCTCAACGACGCCTTCGGAGCCGACACCGCCACCGCGTTCATCGCCGACCTGGCCGCCCCGGACGCCTGCAACGACCTGGTCGCCCACACCCTGCGCACCTACAGCGGCCTGGACATCGTGGTCAACAACGCCGGCTACGCCTGGGACAGCCGCATCCACAACATGACCGACGAACAGTTCCAGGCGATGCTCGACATCCACCTGGTCGTCCCCTTCCGGCTCGCCCGGGCCTGCGCGCCGGTCTTCCGTGCGGCCGCCAAGGCCGACGACGAAACCGGAAAGACCCGGCACCGCAAGACCGTCATGGTGTCGTCGATGGCCGGAGTCTGGGGATTGGACGGCGCGGGCAACTATGCCGCCGCCAAAGCCGGGATGCTGGGCCTGATGCGCACCCTGGCCCAGGAATGGGGCTCCCTGCGCGTCAACGTCAACGCCGTCGCGTTCGGCATCATCCAGACCCGCTTCGGCCTGCCCCAGTCCGACCACGAGGTCATCCAGACCGGTGGCCGCACCATCCATGTCGGCATGCCCGCCAAACAAGCCCAGCGCCTGGGCATCCAGATCGACCAGGACCGCATCGTCACCGACCAGGAAATGTACGCCGCCAAGCAGCTGCCCGGCATTCCCCTCGGCCGCACCGGAACCATCCGCGATGCCGCCGACGCCATCTTCTACCTCTGCTCACCTCTGTCCGACTACACGACGGGCCAGGTCTTCCCCGTCAACGGCGGCGCCCGCGGCGGGATGAGCTGAGGAGGCTGCGACGGCATGGCTGAAGAACCGATGCATTCGCTCGCCCGCCGCTTCGTCGACGCCTGGAACAGTCGCGACACCGCCGGACTCGATGCGCTCTTCCACCCCGACTTCCGCTGGCACATCGCTGTCACCGACCACGGCGACCCGGAGATGCGACCTCTCAACTCGCGGTTGCTGCACGGCATGAACCTGCCGTGGGGGAAGGCCATCTACAACAAGAAGGAGACAATCGACATCTTCTCCGGCATTTTTGCCGCAAGTGAGCAGTTCAGCCTCGATCTGCGCACCGTGATCGCCTCCGGCGACCGCGCCGCCCTCGAACTGGTCGGCGACGCGGTCAACCCTGCCAACGGTCGCCGTTACGACAATCTCTACTGCTATGTACTCCACGAACGGGACGGCCAACTCGTCCTGCTCCGCGAGTACCAGGACACGCTGCTGCTCTTCGACGTGTGGGTCGCGCAGTGACCGACACGGAGAACAGTTATGGGCGCACATAGGCAGGGCACGTCCGAGCAGCCTTTTCAGCCTGGTGTCTATGACCTCCCGGCGAGGGAGGCCGCGATGCGTCTTGACCTTAGCGAACCTTTTTGGCTTGTGTTGTACGGAGTCGGCTCGAGACTTTTCTACGCCTTCGCCACATGGTCTACCACTTCCAGGTTGGTAGTGTCCTCCGACGATCTCACCGAACTCACGATGCGAATGCGGAAGGCAGAGGTGAGAGATGAAGAATCCCGGGTCCAGTATGTGAGATCCTAAAGCCCATAAGTCGACGGATGCGCGGAGCCGTGTATGACTGTCCCTCAAGCAAGCAGCACCACCTCCCATAAGCGCGTTCGGCGGCAGCCGATCCGGCGGAGGATCGGGCTCTTACTCGTCCTGCCTCTCGCCTCCCTGGTGGGCCTATGGGCTTTTGCCGCCAGCCTTTCCCTCGGCACGGCGCTCGATAAGCTCGCGTTCACCGAGGGAGCCAACGATGTCGCCCGGCCGATTGTGCTGGCCGGGGTGTCCATCCAGCAGGAACGGACCGCCGCGGCGATCGTCTTGGGCTCGAGCGGCAAGCGGGGCGTCCAGCAACTGACGGCCGCCGAGGCCGCCACGGACGGCGCGATAAACACATTCCGATCAAAGTCCCTTCCGGCAGCAAAGAATGCACTCCCCAAGACGGCCCAGCGGCTGCTGAGTGACCTGGAACGGCAGCTTCAAGGCATCCGCGAACTGCGATCAGCAATCCGATCCGGCAGCATTACCCCGGTCGATGCACTGAGCCGGTACAACAGCCTTTTCGACAGCACAAACAAGGTGCTTATCAGCAATATCGCCGCCATAAACGATGCCGGGGTCTATCGGACCACGATCGCAGTGGTGAACACCAACTGGTCGCGGGATTACATGCTGCGCGAAGACGCCCTGCTGTCGGCCATGCCGCTGCGTAATGGGCGGATGCCCGCCGCCGAGTACGCCGCCTTCGCTCAGGCCGCCGGGAATCGCAAACTGGCGACCGATGTCACGCTCGCCAGCCCGAGCGCGGAAGTCGGCCGAGCGCTGCGGCCCCTCGTCCGATCCCCGCAATACGCCCGCTATCAGCAGTTGGAAGACAACATCGCCGCCTCGAACCATGCGCTGCCGACCGACTCCCTGCGCGAATGGCGATCGCTGGTTCCGGCGATCTCAGGAGCGTGGTGGAAGGCCGAGCTCGCCACGGCCGAAGCGCTCACCGACCAGACCGAGGCGGCCGGCCGCAAGGTGGTGCTGCAACTCATCCTGATCGCGGGCGTCGGCCTCGTGGTCGTCGTGATCACGATCCTTCTTTCGGTACGGTTCGCACGCGCCCTCTCAGGAGAACTGCGTGGCCTGCAGCGCACCGCGCAGCACTTGGCGGAGGAACATCTGCCCGCTGTCATCGCGCGTCTGCGCAAGGGCGAGGAGGTGAGCACGCCCACTGTCGTCTCACGTTTCGGTTCGAGCAGAACCCGAGAGGTGGCACAGGTCGCGGACGCCTTCACCAAGGTGCAGCGCACGGCTGTCGAAGCGGCGATCGGCGAAGCCGGTCTTCGTAAGGGGATCAGCCGCGTGTTCATCAACCTGGCCTGGCGAAGCCAGTCACTGCTGCACCGCCAGCTCAGCATGCTCGACTCGATGGAACGGCGGACCTCTGATCCCAAAGAACTGGAGGACCTGTTCCGCCTGGACCACTTGACCACCCGGATGCGGCGCCACGCCGAAGGGCTGGTCATCCTGTCCGGCTCGGAGATCATCCGCGGCTGGGACAATCCGGTGCCGGTGGACGATCTGCTGCGCGCCGCGCTGGCCGAGGTGGAGAACTATCCGCGTGTGGAGGTCGAGACCGACTGCACCGCGTCGGTGAGTGGAGCCGTAGTAGCCGACGTTGTCCACCTGCTGGCCGAGCTGATCGAGAACGCCACGATGTTCTCTCCCCCTCACACCGAGGTGTCCGTCCGGGCGGAGCTGGTGGCGAACGGGCTGGCCGTCGAGGTGGTGGACCGCGGGGTCGGTCTGGACGCCGACGAGCTTGCCGCCATCAACCGGCGCCTGGCTCAGCCACCGGAATTCGACCTGGCCGACAGCGACCGCCTCGGGCTTTTCGTCGTCGCCCGCTTGGCGGCCCGCCACGGCATCCGGGTCATCCTGCAGCCCTCGGCCTACGCCGGCGTCACAGCGGTCGTGCTGCTGCCCATGTCGCTGCTGATGCTGGACGGTCCGCCTCCCTCCCCTTCGAAAGCGACGAGCGTCCCGCGCCGACTCGCCTCGTACCTCCCTGACAATGTTCCGGCCGGCGAGATCACCACGAACGGGCGGCACATGGCGGCGCCGAGGTCGACACCGACCTGGGAGGAGGACCAGCCTTTCGAGCCATCCCCGAATGTCACGGCTCCTGCGCCCGAGGACCCCGAGACAGATGGCCTGCCCCGCCGGACCCGGCAGCGGCATCTGGCCCCTGAGCTACGGGCGACGGCCCCCGCGAACCGCGGCGGGCACGCCATGGAGGAGGGCCTCGACGAGCACCGCCCCGAGGACAGCCGGGACTTGCTCTCCTCGCTGCAAGCCGGCTGGACGGCTGGTCGCGCCGCTGACGACGGCGAGGACATCGCCCCCCGGCCGCATCTTCCACATCCCTCCGACGATCGACTCCCCCAGGCGGAACCATGACCCATCTGACCACGTCGGGCGATCCGAGCTGGCTCCTGGACGATCTGGTCGACCGCGTCCCCCAGATCAAGCAGGCCGTCCTACTCTCCAAAGACGGCCTGGTGATGGGTGCCTCCAGAGCCGTCAGCCGTACCGACGCCGAACACATCGCGGCGATTTCCGCGGGCGTCCAAAGCCTGGCCAACGGTGCCCGTGAGCACTTCGGCAAGAAGGAAATGCGACAGACCATCGTCGAGATGGACGACGCCTTATTCTTCATCTGCGCCGCCGGTAGCGGCAGCTGCCTGGCCGTGCTGAGCGACGCTCATGGCAACGTCGGCCTGGTCGGGTACGAGATGGCCATGCTCACCAAACGGCTGCGCAAGCGCCTCGCGGCAGGCCCGCGCGCGGACGCGGCAGAGGTCCCGGGCACTACAGGCGCGAGATGAGCCATGGAATCGCCAAGGGAACGCCGCATAGGTTCCGAAGCGGGACCGTTCGTTCGGCCCTATGCGCTGACCGGCGGGCGAACCCGTCCACAAGGGATCCGGCTCGACCTGGTCACCGTCCTGGCCGCAACCGGTGCAGCCGCTGACGAACGGGCTCGCATGTCCCGCGACCAACGGCGGCTGCTCGACCTGTGCCGGACACCCAGCACTCTCGCCGATCTCACATCGGAGATGGATCTCCCACTAGGCGTAGTGCAAGTGCTTCTGGCCGACCTCCATCGTCAAGGACTGATCGCGGAACGGCCGGGAGCTCCCCTGGCAGCACGACCGGACCCACTCATCCTCAAGAGAGTTCTCGATGACCTCCGCGCCCTCTGACTCCGTTTTCACCGCCTCGGACACGCGTGCCAAGGATGAACAAGGCACGCCCTTCTCCGAGCAGAGCGGTGGGCCCATTGCACTCAAGATTCTCATCGCAGGTGGTTTCGGAGTGGGGAAGACCACGCTCGTCGGCGCGATCAGTGAGGTTCGTCCTCTTCGCACGGAAGAACAGTTGACCGACGCCGGCGCCGGCGTGGACGACCTCAGCGGTATCGAGCGCAAGGCCACCACCACCGTCGCCATGGATTTCGGCCGCATCACCTTTCCGGACGGCATCACCCTCTACCTGTTCGGTACACCCGGCCAGGAACGCTTCTGGTTCATGTGGCGTGACATGGTTTACGGCGCCATCGGGGCGGTGGTGCTCGCCGATACCCGCCGGCTCGCCGACAGTTTCTCCGCCATCGATTTCTTCGAACAGCGCAATACCCCGTTCATCATCGCGGTCAACTGCTTCGACGGCACCAGGCGCTACCCCATCGATAAGATCCGGACGGCCCTCGACTTGGACGAGCAGGTCCCGATCATGCTCTGCGACGTCCGGCGGCGAGAATCGGTAAAGCAGGTGCTCACCACGCTGGTCCAGCACGCCTTCAACGAAGACACACGCTGACCCGCTGTGTTCGGCAGGCGTTCGCGGCCGCCCACCATGCGACCAAGCCATCAAGTCAGGCCACAAAGCTCGGCCGGATGGTGCCTCTGCTGGTCGGGGTCGGGTTACGGGTGGACGAGGATCTTGACGTGCTCGCTGCCGTGTTCGAGGAGAGCCTCGTAGCCGAGACGGGGAGCGTCGTCCAGGGCGATGCGGTCGCTGATCAGGGCGTCGGGGCGCAGGCGTTGGTCGGCGATCGCCTGGATGACGGCGGGGAAGTCGAGGCCGTTGTAGGCGAAACTTCCGGTGTAGTTGATCTCGGTGAGCATCAGGATGTCGGGGTCGAGTTCGACGGGGCGACCTTGGGAGACTGCGACGGCCCTGCCGGCCTTGGCCAGTGCTCCGAGCAAGGCCGACACGGCGGGGGTGCCCGCGCCGGAGGCCTCGAAGGACACCTCGACGCCGGCGGGGACGTGCCGGCGGACCTGTGCGACGACGTCGTCCTGAGCCGGGTCCAGGACCAGATCGGCGCCGGACAGGGCGGCCAGGCCTCTGCGTGCGGTGTTGACTTCGCTGACCGCGACGAAGGCCGCGCCATGGGCCTTGGCGGCCAGGAGCAGGCCGAGCCCGATCGGGCCGGCACCGACGATGAGCGCGGTCCCGCCGTCGCCGAGGCCGGAGCGGCGGACCGCGTGCCAGGCCACCGACAGCGGTTCGACCAGCGCGGCGGTCTCGGCGGAGATGCCGTCGGGGATCGGGTGGGCACGATCGGCGGGGACGACGGCGTATTCGGACAAGCCGCCGCCTCCGCCCATCAGGCCGATGAAGCCGAGACTGTCGCACAGGTTGTTGTCGCCGCGGCGGCAAGCCGGGCAGGTGCCGTCGTAGACGAGCGGTTCGACGGCCACGAGGGTGCCCTCGGGCAGGCCGGTCACACCGGGGCCGGTCTGCACGACGCGACCGGAGAATTCGTGCCCTTGGACATGCGGGCCCAGGTCGCCGAGCAGGGGGTGGCGGAAGTCGTCGGGGACCATGGGCTGCTGGTAGTGGTGCAGGTCCGTTCCGCAGATGCCGTTCCATTCCACTTTGAGCTTCACAGTGCCGGAGCGGACCTGAGGTTCGGGGATGTCGTCAAGCCGCAGGTCGCGGGAGCCGTGCAGGCGCAGCGCACGCATCTATTCGGCGTCTCCTTCATCGATTCGAGGGCCGGCGGCCGGAGGTCGGGAAGGGGGCGGGGCGAAGCGGCCGAGGAGGGCGGGATACCGCTTGGTGTGGGCGCCGCCATCGACCAGGAGGGTGTCGCCGGTGATCCAGGCCGCGTGGTCGCCGGCGAGGAAGAGCGCGGCGGCGGCCACGTCCGCAGTGGCGCCGATGCGACCGAGCGGGATGTTGTCGAGGAACTCGTCCTGGATGGGCGACCGGGTGAACGGGCTGGTGAGCGGGGTGTCGATCAGTCCAGGGGAGATGGCGTTCACTCGGATGCCGCGAGGACCGAGTTCCATCGCGGCGACCTTGGTCAGCATCTCGACCCCGGCCTTGGCCGCGCAGTAGGCGGCCATGCCCTCGGCGGGCTGGCGGCCGTTGAGGGAGGCGATGTTGATGATGGAACCGCCTTCGGTCATGCGACGTGCCTGGTGCTTGATCGATAGGAACACGCCGGTGAGGCAGAGGTCGGCTACTCGCCGCCACTCGACCAACTCCAGGTCGAGGATGGGTGCCAGACCGCCGGTGCCGGCGGCGTTGACCGCGATGTGCAGCGGCCCGAACGCGCCGGCCGCGGCGTCGATCGCGGCCTGGACCTGCGCTTCGTCGGTGACGTCGGCGGTGCGGGCCGAGACGCGGTCGCCCAGGTCGCGGGCGACGTCGGTGATGGCGGCCGCGTTGATGTCGACGAGGGTGACCGTGGCGCCGGCGGCGTGCAGCTCCTGGGCGATACGGAGCCCTATCCCCGAGCCGGCCCCGGTCACCACTGCGTTGCGGCCCTCGAGCCGTCCCGGCGCGCTCGTCACGCGTCCGCCTTGGGCAGGTTCTGGTAATAGGGGATGACGATCTGGTCGGTTGCGGTCACATCGCCCAGCAGCGCCGTGGTGACCGGATGGACGACCTCGTTGGAGATCGTCACGTTGATCAGGGCGGGCCGGCCCGACTCCAGCGCCCGCCGCATCGCGGGCTTCAGGTCGGCGAGCTGGTCGACGCGTTCGCCGTGGGCGCCGAAGGCCTCGGCCACGCGTTCGTAGCCGGTCGGCGCCAGGCGGGTGATGATGTCGTTGCCGGGGCCGAACACCGCGTCCTGCCCGTGAATCGACATTCCCCAGGTGTCGTTGGACAGCACTACGGTGACGATCGGCAGGCCGTGGCGGACCATCGTGTCCAGCTCCTGGATGTGGAAGCCGACAGCGCCGTCCCCGGTGATCTGCACGACCCGGCGGCCGGGTTCGGCGTACTGCGCGCCGATCGCCCAGCCGTGCCCGACTCCAAGGTGGCCCTGGTACCCGAGCCGGAACACCAGGTCCGGCTCGGTCGCGGTCATCGCCGACTCGGCCCAGGCCGCCGACTCTCCGCCATCGGTGACGATGATCGAACCCGGGTCCAGTGCCGCCAGCACCTCTCGCGCCGCCCGGTAAGGGTGCAGCCTTCCGCCCATCTCCTCGGGGGCGTCGGAGAACAGCCCTTCCAGCAGCCGGTGCGCGCCGACCGCCCGCTCGCACCAGTCGGTCCGGTCCGGCCAGGACCCCGGCTGCGCGGCGTCGAGCAGAGCACGCAGGGTCGGTGCGCAGTCGCCGTTGAGCGCGACCTCGACGGGGGCGAGCCGGCCGATCTCGGCGGCGTCGGGATCGACCTGCAGGAGCCGGGCGTCGGCGGGGATGATCGTCCCGGGCCGCCCGGCGGTGAACATGCCCAGCCGGGCGCCCAGGAGCAGTACGGCATCGGGGCCGGGTCGCCCGGCGAAGGCGAGCGCGGCCAGCGAGGTGACGCCCTGGCCGTTCAGGGGGTGCCTCATCGGCAGAGTCCGCCGGGCCGGGCCGCTGCTGAACACCGGGATTCCGGTGGTCTCCGCGAAGCGAGTCAGTGCCGGGACCGCCGGGTCCCACAGCGTGCCCTCACCGGCGACGATCACCGGACGTTCGGCTTCTTGCAGCACCCGCACCGCCTGGGCCACCGCCTCGGGCGCCGCGACCGGCCGGGGCCCGAGCCCGGGTGCTCCGGCGGGCCGTAGCCGGGCCCGGTCCACCGGGGTGAAGGCCACATCGATCGGCAGCTCCAGGACCACCGGCCCTGGGCTCCCGGCCAGCGCCTGGCGAACCGCCAGCCCCAACAGATCCGGGATGCGCTCCGGGGCGGTGATGCGGTGCGCCCATTTCGTGACCGGACCAGCGGCGGCGATCTGATCGATGCCGCCCTGCAACTCGTTGGTCTCGGCCTCCCCCAGCGGCGGCGCACTGGTGATCAGGAGCAGTGGCACACCGTCGGCATAGGCGTTGGCCAGCCCGGCGTAGGCGTTGGTGAATCCCGGGCCGCTGGTCACCGCCGCCACCCCGAGCCCTCCGGTGGTGCGCGCGTACCCGTCGGCCGCGTTCACCGCCGCCGCCTCATGCCGGAAGTCCAGAAGCTCGATCCCCGATTCCCGGCAGCCGAAGAAGAAGGAGTCCAGATGCCCGCCGTGCAGGGTGAAGATCACCCGTGCGGCCTCGGCCACGGTCTCGGCCAGCAGCGACCCGCCGTTCAGACCCATCACGCCTCCTGATGTGAGACTGTAGGCTCAATTGATACTCGCGTATCAGAAGGCGCGCAAGGGGGTACTTACGCAATGGCCGCCACGAAACCCGGTGGACAGACCCTGCGGGAACGCAAGAAGGAGCGCGCCCGCCAAGAGATCTACGACGCCGCCCTCGCCCTGCTCGCGGAACGGCCCTACGAGCAGGTCAGCGTGGACGACATCTGCGAGCGCGCCCAGGTGGGACGCGCCAGCTTCTTCCGCTTCTACGGCACCAAGGCCGGCCTGCTGACCGAGTTCAACCGCCGCCTCACCGACCTGGCCCGCACCGCCATCGACCAGCACCCCTCCAGCACCCAGAGTGAGGAGGAAGACGGGAGGAAGGACGAGCGGCCGGGCGCCATCGAGCAACTCGGCATCCTGCAGCGCACCCTGGCCGCCTACTGGGCCTCAGCCGGCCCTGGACCGCGGGCACTCGCGCTCGCCTTCATCACCGAAGGCAGCATCACGATGCTGACCGACAGCCCCGGCGCCATCCACGAGGACCTGTTCCGCCTCGTCGCCGATATCATCGAACACGGCCAGACCACCGGCGAACTCAGCACCCGCCTCACGCCCGCCTTCGCCGCCTGGCTCCTGGTGACGACCCTTGCCGCCGCAACCTGCACCTGGCTCACCGGACAGACCACCACCGACCTGCACCACCTCACCGGTGCCGCCCTCGAAACCCTCCTCACCGGCCTCAGCCTCGCCCCTAGCCGCCCGTCCTCGTGAGCATCCCCCGTTCCGTGGACACCGATCACGCCCGCAATGCGGCACGGAACGTCGTCCGGATGCCCTGCTCCCCGCGTACGGTGTGCATCCGCTTCAGGTCCCGCATGGCCCGGCTGGGACATCGGCGGTCGACGACGCCGGCGCCATCGCGCGCCGTCGACCGCCACGGGCTACCAGTTCGCCGAGGTCTCTTCGGCTTGGCGGGTCAGCTCGAGGGAGGCGGCGATCCGCTCGTTCCATGCCGCGGGCTCAGCGAAGAGCCGGTGGTCCAGCCGGACCCGCTTGTACGTCAAGTGGAGGTCGTGCTCCCAGGTGTAACCGATCGCGCCGTGCAGCATGAGGGCGGAGTCGGCAACCCGGCATGCCGAAGCCGTGACCTGCGCTTTCGCGGCGGCTGCGTGCCACGCCGAGTCGGGGTTGCCCTCAGCCACCGACGCGGCCGCGTAGTAGGTGATGGACCGCGCCGCCTCGACTTCGACGAGCATCTCGACCGCCTCGTGCTGCACTGCCTGGAACGAGCCGATGGGCGCGCCGAATTGGACGCGCTCCTTGGCGTAGGCCACCGTCTCCCGTAGCAGCTGGTCCATCGCGCCGAGCGCGTCGGCGGCGACCAGCACCGCGGCGGTCGACGCCATCCTCATGACGGCTTCGGGTGCCGGGTCGGTGGGCAGCCGCTCGCCGGCCACACCGTTGAGCTCGACGTCGGCGAGGCTCCGGCTGCGGTCGAGCGGTTCCCGCGCCGTCACGACCGCCGCGTCGGTGTCGATGAGATAGGCGGAGCCGTCGTCGGCCCGGACCACCAGCCTCCCGGCACGGTCGGCGCCGAGCACCAGCTCCAGCCGCCCGCTGAGCCGCCCGTCCGCCGCGGAGACCTTCGGTGCCGTGTCGGGGGTTTCTCCGGCCGGGGCCGCCAACACGGTCGGCGGTCCGTCCAGCAGCAGCCCGACGCTCTTCGGGCTGTCGGCGACGAGGGCGAGCGCCAGCGCGCCTCCCAGCCAGGCGGCCGACGGCACGGCGGCGGCTCCCAGGCACTCGGCGACCAGAGCCTGCTCGAGCAGCCCGCCTCCCTGACCGTGCGACTCCTCGGGTACGCCGACCGATGACCAGCCCTGCTCGTGCAGCAGGCGCTCGAAGGCGACCGGGTCCTCGCCCTCCCACCATGCCCGCGCTCCGCCCGCCGGCAGCGCGGCGGTGAGCCGGCTGCGCAGCGACTCCTGGAGCATCTTCTGCTCGGACGTCAGTTCCCAGCGCATGACAACAGTCCTTCGTGTCGATCGGGTAGGCCGCTCATCGGTACACCGCACCGAGCCGCTGCGGCATCGGCGCCCCCGCTTCGACCACGCCCGCGCGCAACAGCTCCTCGATGCGCTCGGCAGGGTAGAGCTCCGCGAGCAGGGCGCGGGTGTGCTGTCCAGCCCCGGGCGTCACCAGGTGTCCCGAGAGCGCCGTGCGCCCGAACGCGGCGTACCGGCCGGGCGCCGTGAAGACCGTCCCCTCCTCGCCCGCGCGCACCTCGATCCGTCCGCTTGCGAGCAGCAGCGGGTCGCGCAGTACCTCGGTCACCCGACGCGCGGGCACGGCAGCGAGTCCCGCCCTGGCCAGACGGTCCGCCGCCTCCTTCGCGCCCAGGTCCGCCAGCGCCGACGCGACGGCGGCGACACGGTCGCGGGCGAAGAGCTCCTTGTCGACGTCGATCCCCGCGGCGATCAGCTCGTCGGGGTCGAGCGCGTCCCGGTCGCGGCCGGCGACCCGCAGCCAGCCGTCCGCGACCCGGTAGTAGCGGTCAGCGCAGCCGGTGCCCTTGTAGTCCCGGCCTCCGTTGAGCGTGGAGACCGGCTTTCCGTCGAGCTTGACCAGCCCTGCCCCCTGCGTGTAGGTCGCGACGTCGGCCAGCGACGTCCAGATGTGCTGCCCGCCGCCCGTCTGCGCGCGGTGGTAGAGGGCGAGCACGGCACCCAGGCAGGTGAGCGCGGCGGCGTTGAAGTCGGTGATCGCGAGGGTGTTGACGACCGGCTCGTCGTCGCCGCCCTGTGCGCGCATCATGCCGCTCATGGCCTGGAGCACCATGTCGACTCCCGGCCGGCCTGCCTGCGGCCCGACCTCGCCGAACCCGGAGATCCCCGTGGTGATGATGTCGGGGCGCCGGGAGGCGAGGGTCTCGTGGTCGAGGCCGAGCTTGCGCTCGGCGCCCGGGCGCAGCGAGCAGATCACGACGTCGCAGGTGCCGGCCAGGTCGTCCAGGATCTCTCGGCCTTCCGCCGAGGCGAGGTCGATCGCGATGCTGCGCATGCCGCGCGAGTACATGAAGCCCGTCTGACGGAACGGGTCGCCGCCCGTCGGCTCGAGCTTGACGACCTCGGCCCCCAGTTCGGCCATGAGCGACCCGGAATACGGCCCGGCGACGAAGGAGCCGGTGTTGAGGATCCGGATGCCGGCCAGCGGTCCCGGCCGCAGCGGCGCGGGACCCGTCACGGCGGGGGCGGGGCGGGGGGTCCAGCCGACCTCGCCGAGTTCGACGGCGCGCGGCGCCGCCACGGGCGCGCCCGCCGAGCTGGGCAGGTGGTTCGGCGTACCGGGCATCGTGAGGGTCCCGAGCCCGGGGACCGCCAGCTCGACCCGTTCGCCGAGGGCGGCGACCTGCGGCCGGTCGAGCCAGTCGTCCCGGTGGCCCACAGGTCCGCAGGGTATGCCCGCGGCCGAGATCCGCTCCACCCAGTCGTCGCAGTCGCGGGTCCGGAAGGCCGCCGCGACCTCCGAGCGCACCCAGGCGAACACGTCCGGAGCGGAGTAGGACGCGGTGCCGCCCCCCAGCCGCGGGTCGTCGAGGATCGATTCGATCCCCAGGACGTTCAGGATGGCGCGCTCGAACTTGCTGCCGAGCGCTCCGCAGGCCAGCCACCTGCCGTCGCCGCACTCGAACACCGTGTACGTCGGATGCCTGCCGAACGAGCCGATCGCCGTCGACGGGTCGGGGATGTCGGCGTCGACCGAGAGCACGCCGATCAGCGGGAGGAGCATCCCGTGCGCGGCGCTCACCGTGACCCGCTGCCCGAATCCGGACCGCTCCCGCTCGACCAGGCAGGCGACGGCGCAGGCCGCCGCCCAGGCGGCGTGGGAGGAGAACAGCAGGTCGTAGACCGGTTCGACCGGGTCGCCGCTGAACGACGTCTGGCGTGCGGCCATGCCCGTCCACGCCGCGAGCAGCCCGTGGGACTCGACATCACCCCAGGGCGCCGGGCCGTCCCACAGCGGCAGGTCCAGCCAGACCAGCCGCGGGTTCTCCCGCAGGATCGTGTCGCGCCGCTCGCTGTCGATCCCGCCGCCGGGCCCCGCCACGCACAGGTCGGCCGCCCCGAGCAGGACGGCGGCCTCTTCGGGGGTCGGCGGGCTCGCCACGAGCCGCTTGGAGCGGTGCCGGAACGCTTCCTGCGGCGAGAGCGCGCCGACGGGCGGCCCGCCGAACCTGACCACGTCGGCGCCGTGGTCGGCGAGGAGCATCCCGACGATCGGGGCGATGGATCCGGTGCCGAGCTCGACGACCCGCACGCCCGCGAGGGTCACCGTTCCCGTGGTGTCCGTTGCTGTCACCGTGCCTCCTGCACCGTCGGTGAAGTGCGTGACCGGTCCGGAGCGTCGACGGGCCGCGGGGCCCGAGGCATCCCGAGCATTCGCTCGGCGAGCACGTTGCGCTGGATGTTGGAGGTCCCGCCCGCGATGGCCGTGCCACGGGACTGGTAGGCGAGCCGCAGCCAGCTCGAAGCCGGGTTGTCCTGCGGCGCGAGCTGGCCCGCCAGCCCGTCGAGCGAGAGCCGCAGATCGGCGATTTCCTGGACCAGTGGCGTGAAGTAGAGCTTGCCGATCGAGGCGAACGGGCCGGGGAGCTCCTCACCCGTCTCCAGCGCGACCGCTCGCTGCCCGATGATGTAGTGGACCAGCGCGCGCGATGCGAGATCCGCCAATCGCTGCCGGATCTCGGGCCGCTCACCCAGCGGACGGCCGTCCGCGTCACGCCGCTCGCGCACGGCCTCGACCAGCTGCCCGACCGCCCGCTGGGTGTTGACCCGGCCGGTGGCGATCCCGACCCGCTCGTGGGCGAGCGCCGCCACGGCCACTCGCCAGCCCTTGTCGACCTCCCCGACCACCTGGTCGTCCGGGATGAAGAGGCCGTCGAAGAAGACTTCGTTGAACTCCGCCTCGCCGAGCATGTGCGCCAGGGGCCGCACGGTGATCCCGGGCGAGTCCATTCCCACCACGAAGCAGGTCAGACCGTCGTGCCGCCCCGGCGTGGTGCGGGCGAGGAGGAAGCCGCGCTGGGCGATCTGCGCGCGGCTGGTCCAGACCTTCTGACCGTCTACCCGCCAGCCGCCCTCGACCCTGGTGGCTCGCGTCCGCAGGGACGCGAGATCCGAGCCGGAGCCGGGCTCGGAGAAGAGCTGGCACCAGATGTCCTCGCCGCGCAGGATCCTGGGCAGCAGGCCGCGCTTCTGCGCCTCGGTCCCGAAGTCGATGATCGTCGGACCGATGAAGTCCTCACCGATGGTGTTGAGCCGGTCGGGCGCGCCGACTCGGTCCAGCTCTTCCATGAAGACCGCGCGGAGCCGGGGTCCGACGCCACCGCCGCCATACTCGGCCGGCCACCACAGGCCGGCGTACCCCGCCTCGTGGAGGATCCGCTGCCACTGTTTCCAGTACGGCACCTTGTCCACCAGGAGCTCGGGCTCGTCGGCGGGCAGCTGCTTCTTCGCGCCTTCCAGAAAGTCCCGCGCCTTCGCGCGGAACTCCGCCTCCTCCGGTGAGTCACTCAGCTTCATGCCCGATCACCGCCTCTCGCACGCTCACCAGGCACCTCGCCGGCGGCATTCCTCGATTTCGGCCTCGGTCAGGCCCAGCAGACGCGAGAGCACGGCGCCGTTGTGCTCCCCGATGTCCGGCGCCTGCGCCGGCGCGACGGGGGCCGACGCACCCAGGCGCAACGGGCTGCCGTACGCGTACCCCGGCCTGCCGTGGTCGTCGACCTCGACGAGCATCCCGCGTTCGCGGACGTCCGGGTCTTCGATCACCTCCCGGAGCCGGCGTACCGGCGCGGCCGGGATGTCGCCCTCCTGCAGGAGCTTGAGAGCGCCGGCGGTGGTGAGCGTGGCGATCCAGGCCGACACCACCTCGTCCACCCGGCCGATCGCCTCGACCCGGCCGCGCGGCGTCGCCAGGGACTCGTCGGCGAGCAGGTCCTCGCGGCCGACCAGCCGGCACAGCGTCTGCCAGTGCCTGTCGCGCATGCACAGCACGGCGATCCAGCCGTCGGCCGACGCGTACACGTTGTACGGCGCCACCGACAGCCCTCCATGACGGTTGCCGACCCGCTCCGGCGCCGTCCCGCCGGAGTCGAGGTAGCCGGCGATGTTGGACGTCAGAGTCGGCAGGATGGCGTCGTACATGTTGACCTCGACCCGCTGGCCGCGGCCTGTGCGCTCCCGCTGGACCAGGGCGCCGAGGATGGCGGCGGCCAGGTGGGTGCCTGCGATGAAGTCGGCCACCGCGCCGCCGCTCTTGACCGGGGGCTGCCCCTCGAATCCGGTGGCCGCCATCATCCCGCTGATCGCCTGGACGGTGATGTCCATGGCCCGCAGGTCCTTGTGGCGGCTGGCCGAATCGAAGCCCTTGCCGGAGGCGAGCACCAGGCGGGGGTTCGCCTCCTCCAGTCGGTCGTAGCCCAGCCCGAGGCGCTCCATGACACCGGGCGCGAAGTTCTCGACCACGACGTCGGCGACGGCCACCAGCCTGAGGAACAGCTCCACGCCCGCCGCTGACTTCAGGTTCAGCTCGAGGCCCTGCTTGCCGCCGTTGAGGAGGTTGAACGCCTGGCTGACGGTTGTGCCGTCGCCCCGCCAGCGGATCGGCTCGCCGCCGCCGGGCTCAATTTTGATCACCTCGGCGCCGAGCTGCCGCAACAGCATGGTGCAGTAGGGCCCGTTGTAGATCTGGCCGAGGTCGAGGACGACCATGCCCTCAAGGGCACGGCCGGGCCGCCCCGGTGCTGCGCTCGACATGGCCGTCACTTCGACTTGACCTGCCCCGCGAAGACGCTCGGGGGCAGGCCGTCGGCGACGGGGCGGAATTCACTCTCGAGCTTGTCGGCCAGGGCCTCCTGCGTCCAGGGCGCCTCGGACTGGACGCCGCGCACGATCTCCGGGTTCGGGTAGAGCCCGACCTCGAAACCGCCCGAGGACAGCACTCGACCGCTCAGCCATCCGGAGCGGTCGCCGGCGAGGTAGGTGGCGAGCGCCGCGACGTTGTCGGGCGAGCGCCGCGGGTCGGTCGCCTCCGGACGGTCCTTGATGGCGCGCAGCTCCGCCGGCACCCCCGCGACCAGCCGGGTTTCGGCGCTGGGCGCGATCGCGTTGGCGGTGACGCCGTAGCGCGCGAGGCCCTGCGCGAGCGAGTAGGTCAGGCCGACGACGCCCATCTTGGCGGCCGCGTAGTTCGCCTGGCCCGGGGAGCCGTCAAGGCCGGAGATCGAAGTGAAGTTGATGACGCGGAAGTTGCCGTCGGGCCGCCGCAGCGAGCGCCAGTACGCCGCCGCCGGCTGCACGGTCGAGAAGTGGCCGCGCAGATGCACCCGGATGACGGCGTCCCAGTCCTCCGGAGTCATGTTGAAGATCATCCGGTCGCGCAGGATGCCTGCCGAGTTCACCACGATGTCGAGGCGGCCGAACCGCTCGACGGCCGTCCGCACCAGCTCCTGGCCGGTGGCGACATCGGCGATGTCCCCGCCGTTCGCCAGGGCCTTGCCGCCCTCGGCGGTGATCTTGTCGGCCAGTTCCTGGGCGGGGCCGAGGTCGCTGCCGACGCCGTCCGGGCCACCGCCCAGGTCGTTGATGATCACAGTCGCGCCCTCGGCCGCGAACATCCGGGACACGGCGGCCCCGATCCCGCGGGCACCGCCCGTGATGATCGCGACCTTGTCCTCGAGGGTGTTGCCCATCGGCTCTACCTCTTTCCCTGGTTGACTAATCGTTGGCGAAGACGGCGCGGCCGGCGTCAATGACGACGCCGCCGTCCGCCGAGGTCCGGAAGAGCACGGCTCCGTCCTCGACCCACATCTCGACGGTGAGTTGTGCGGGCGGAACGACCGGCCTCGTGAACCGCCCCTCCATCCACCGCATCCGGCTGGGCTCCCGCGCAGCGAAGTTCTCGACGAGGAGCCGGCCGGTGAAGCCGTAGGTGCACATACCGTGGAGGATCGGTTTGTCGAACCCGCCGCGCGCCGCGAAGGCGGGGTCGCTGTGGAGCGGGTTGCGGTCGCCTGTCAGCCGGTAGAGCAACGCCTGCTCCGGCCGCACCGACGCAGTCCGGACGAAGTCCGCCTCCCGCTCGGGGATGGTGACGCGCTTGGTCGCCCCGCGCTCCCCGCCGAAGCCTCCCGCCCCTCGGATCAGCACGGTCTGCCAGGTGGTCGCGATCGGCCGACCGTCTTCGGCGTCGACGGCGACCTGCTTCTGGGTGACCACCCCCGCGCTGCCCTTGTCGAGCATCTCGACGACGGTGGCGGTGACCAGGGCGCGCCCGGACGTCGGGATGGGCCGGTGGAGCTCCATCGCCTGCGACGCATGCACCAGCTTGGTCATGTCGACCTCGCCGACTGGAGCACGCGTGATCCGCGTGATGATGTTGGCGAACGTCGGCAGGACGGCCAGCGCCTGGCCTGCGGTGTTCTCCGTCGTCAGATTCAGTTCGGCCGTCGGCTCGGCCGAGCCGGCACCGACGGCGACGGCGTAGAGCATGACGTCGCGCTCGGACCAGCTGAACTCCGTGGGCGGCGTCGACACGCCGATGACCGAAGGATCCAGTCCCACGTTCTACCTCCGCACAGTCGTGTCGGGCCGATGCCGTGCGTTCACGGCCGCTGATTGGAGAGCACGAGACTGCCTGCCGACCAGAAGAAGCCTCCAACGCCCTGGACGAAGGAAATCTCGGCCCCGGGCACTTGGACGACCGCCTCGCCCCGCAACTGCCTGACCGCCTCCTGGATCGCGAACATGCCGTACATCCCGGTGTGCGTGTAGGAGAGGCCACCGCCGTTGGTGTTCATCGGCAGCGAGCCGCCCACCGTCGTGTGGCCCTCGGCGATGAAGGCACCGGATTCGCCGCGCCCGACGAAGCCGATGTCCTCGAGCATGTAGAGCGGCAGGTGCGCGAACGCGTCGTACCCCATGAAGTGGTCAACGTCGGCGGGGGTGATGCCGGCCGTGCGGAAGGCCTCCGCGGACGCCTCGCGGTAACCCGAGAAGGAACCGAGGTCCTCCATCTGCGAGACCATCGAGGTCCCGGGGGCCTCGCCGGCTCCGAGCAGGTGGACGGCGCGCTCCGGGCGGGGCAGGTCGCGGGCCCGCTCCGCGCTGGTGACCACCAGCGCGCCGCCGCCGTCCGTCACCACGCAGCACATGTCGCGCGTGAAGGGGTAGGCGATCTCGGGGCCGTCCAGCACCTCGTCGACCGTGATCGGCTTGCGCCGGAACGCCCGCGGGTTGGGCTCCGCCCAGCGCCGCTGGGCGACCACCACCTCGGCGAGGTCGCGCCTGCCCATGCCGCGCTCGTGCAGGAAGCGCATCGCCGGCACCGTGAAGGTGGCGTACGGCGGCACGGCGCCGTACGGCATCTCGAACTGTCCGCGCGGGCTCGCCGCCTCGTTGGCCATCGGGGAGGCCCCGGAACGGGAGCGGCCGGACTCGCCGTGGCTGATGAGGACGGCGGAGGCGTGGCCGGCGGCGATGGCGGCCGCGGCGTGCCGCGTGTGCAGCATGAAGCTGCCGCCGCCTACGGCCGTGCCGTCCAGCCAGCGGGCCTTGATGCCGAGCCGCTCGGCGATCGCGACCGGGTAGGGGCGGGCCGTCGCCACGCCGTCGATGTCGGCCGGCGTGAGGCCGGCGTCGGCGATCGCGCGCAGCGAGGCCTCGGCGTGCAGTTCCAGCATGGAGAGCTCGGGCAGCACTCCCACCTCGTCGGTCTCCGCGGCGCCGACGATCGCGATGTCCCCGGGCCTCATGCGGCACCGACCGCGGGCCGGAAGACGGGCATCGGGCGGCCACCGCGTTCCTGGAACTCGACGGTCAGCGGCCCGTCGAGCACGAGCGCGTCGGGGTCCGGCTCCACGCCGACCAGGTTGGTGAGCATGCGCGGCCCCTCGTCGACCTCGACGATCGCGATGATCTGGGGCTCGCTCTCCCCTCGCGGCACCACCGGCCGGCGGTTGATCACGTAGGAGAGCAGCTTCGCCTGGCCGGACAACCTGCGCCATTCGACGTCACCGGAGTGGCAGTAGCGGCAGGTGCGGCGGGGGAAGAAGTAGAACCGCCGGCAGCTGAGACAGCGCTGCATCCTCAGCTCGCCCTGAGCCGCGCCCTCCCAGAAGGGCTCCGTCTCAGGCGTGACCTCGGCTTCGCCGAGTGAACCCATGTGAACCACCTCACTAATTTTTTGGACTGTATCAAGAATTGGTCATACCATAATAACCAAGAAGCGTGTCAAACCTCACATTGTGGTCGCAACTTCGCGTGTCAGCCCTGCTCTTCGCGTGTCGACTCCGCTCCTCGAGGCGCTGGCAACCGCGCGGTGGCGTCGGCCGAGTGCCCGGAGGAGAAGACGGCGTCGAGCCTCATCGGCCCTTCCAGACGGGTTCACGCCGCTCCCGAAAGGCCGCGACGCCCTCGACGATGTCCTCGGTGGTGAAGGCGAGGGCCAGCTGCGACTGGAGCGTCGCGAGCGCCTCTGGGAGGCTCATGTCCCGGGTGGCGTCCAGCGCGTTCTTGCCCAGCCGCATGAGGAGCGGCGACTTCGCCGCCAGGCGGTCGGCCCAGTCGGCGACGGTGGCCTCGAACTCCTCGGCGGGGACCACGGCGTTGACGATGTCGAGCCTGAGAGCCTCGCGGGCATCGATGGGCTCGCCCAGCATCATCAGCTCGTTGGCCCTCATGCGCGGCACGTTCCGGTAGATGAGGGAGGAGATCATGAACGGGAACACGCCGACGTTGATCTCCGGGCAGCCGAACCGCACGCCCTCTTTCGCGATCACCAGGTCGCAGGCGAGTGCGAGGCCGAAGGCGCCCGCGAGGACGTCGCCCGACGCGGCGCAGATGACCGGCTTGCCCAGGCTGCCGAGGCGCCGGTAGAGGCGGGGGAAGCGGTCGAGCCCGCCGTACTTGACCACTGCCGGCTGCCCGTCGGCGAAGGCCCGAAGGTCTCCGCCGGAGGAGAAGACCCGGTCGTGGGAACTGCGCAGCACGACGACACGCACCGCATCGTCGGCGGCAACCTGGTCCAGTGCCGCCAGCAGCTCGTCGAGCAGGGCATCGCTCAGTGCGTTGCGGGTCTGCGGGGAGTCCAGCGTGATGCCGGCGACCCCGGACGGCGAGAGGGAACGGGAGACGAGCACGGTCTGCCTTCCGGTCAGGGTTCGAGGATCGTCTTGCCGAAACCGCTGCCGCCCTCGAGGTGCTCGTGGGCGGTGCGGGCCTCGGCCAACGGAAAAACGCGGTCGACGACGACCGGAGGCACCCGGTGGCGCTCGAGCAGGGCGAGCAGACCGGCAAGGTCGCGCTCGCTGCCCATGGTGGTCCCGAGCAGGTCGTACTGGCCGAAGTAGTAGGGCCGGATCCGCAGCTCAGCGGTCTCGGCGGCCGACGCGCCCAACACCACCAGCCGCCCCCCGGGGCGCAGGACGCGCAGCGACTCCGCCCAGAGGCCGACCGAGTCCAGCACGATGTCGAAGCCGCCGGCCAGCTCGCGCACGGCCTCGGGCCATCCGGGGTCGCCGTACAGCACACCGCCGCCGGCGCCCAGCTCACGGGCCTTGTCGATCTTCGCCTTCGACGAGGAGGTGACCCACACGCGGGCGCCCACCGCCGCGGCGAGGCTCACGGCCATGGTGGCGACACCGCCGCCGGCCCCGAGCACCAGCAACGACTCTCCGGCCCGCAGCCGGCCGCGGGTGAACAGCGCGCGGTAGACGGTGACGCCGACGAGCGGCAGGGCGGCGGCCTGCGCCCAGGTCAACCCGCTGGGCACGGGCACGAGGCACTCGGTCGGGACCGCCACCAACTCGGCGTAGGTCCCGGGGCGGCTGTCGCCGAGGATCTCCCAGTCGGGGCCCGGCGCGCTGTCGTCCCGGCCCCACCACAGCGACGGGAGCACCATCACCGCCTCGCCCGTCGCCCGGTCGACCCCGGCCCCGTCGGCCCCGGGGATGTGCGGCAGCGGCGAGCGGTACCCCCCTCGCCTGACCAGCACGTCGTGCCAGTTCAGCGCCGCCGCCTTGACGGCGACGAGGGACCATCCCGACCGGGGTCGCGGGTCCGGGACGTCCTGGCAGCGCAGCACCTCGGGGCCGCCGTACGACTCCATCACCGAAGCCTTCATGCGCCGGCACGCTCCCCCGGGCTCCAGATCACGGGCCCCGCCACGATCGAGTGGCTGGTCAGCCTGCGGCCCAGCGTCTCCTGCGCCTCGCGGGCCGCATCGATCAGTCCGCCCAGGTCCAGGCCCGTGTCGATGCCCATCTCGTGGAACATGCTCACGAGATCCTCGGTGGCGATGTTGCCGGTGGAGCCCTTCGGCACCGGACAGCCGCCGAGCTCGCCGAAGCTGGATTCGAAGCTGCGGCACCCCGCCTCCAGCGCGGCGTAGGCGTTGGCGAGGCCCTGGCCCCGGGTGTTGTGGAAGTGGGCGGTGATCTCGACGCCGGGGAGGCGCTCGATCGCGGTGGCGAAGAACCTGCCGGCGTACGCCGGGTTGCACATTCCGGTCGTGTCGCCGAAGCCGATCTCGACGGCGCCCGCCTCGGCGAACTGCTCGGCGAGGTCGAGCACCCGGCCCATCGGCACCTCCCCCTCGAAGGGGCAGCCGAAGGACGTCGCGATGACCGCGCACAGGCGGACGCCCTCGGCCACGATCCGGGGGCCCATCCCGCGCACGTCGGCCATGGTCTCCTCGACCGTGCGGTTGACATTGCGCTTGTTGTGCGTCTGGCTGGCGCTGACGAACAGCGCCGCCTCGTCGAAGTAGGCGCGTTCCCTCAGCGCGTTCTCAAGTCCCTTCCGGTTGGGAACGAGCACCATCCGCGCCACGGTCGGGGGCAGCTCGATGCGGTGCAGCACCTCAACGCCGTCCGACAGCTGCGGGATCACGTCGGGACGCACGAAGCTCGCCACCTCGATCCGCTCGACCCCTGCCCGTCCCAGGGCGTTGATCAGCCGGACCTTGTCGCTGGTCGGGATCGTCTCCGGCTCGTTCTGGAAACCGTCGCGCGGGCCGACCTCACGGATGCGCACCCGGCGATCCTCGCCCTCCGTCGCGGAGGGATAGCTCTTAGCGTCCATTACGCCTTCACCTCTCCGAGGCTTCTCTCCAGCCTCTCTCTGTGCTCCGGCGCCGCCACCTCGATCAGGCGTCGGGCGCGCTCCGTGACGGTGCAGCCGGTCAGGTTCGCCACGCCGTGCTCCGTGACCACGGCGTCGACGTCGGCGCGGGCGGTCGTCACGACGCCGCCGCGCAGCACCGGCACGATCGTCGTCTCTCCCCCGACCTGCGAGCGCATGGCGATGACCGAGCGGGCACCTGTCAGGGAGGCGGCCCGGCTGAAGTCGACCTGCCCCCCCACGGCTCCGATCTGGGCGCCGCGCGCGATCTCGGCACCGACCTGTCCGAGCAGGTCGACCTCGATGGCCGAGTTGATCGAAACCAGCGAGCCCAGCCGCGACAGGACGGCCGGCGAGTGCGTGTAGCTCGCGGCCCGGAACTCCACCGGCATGCCGGGCAGGCGGGCGTACGCCGCCATGCTCCCGATCGCCGTGCCGGTGACCGCCACGCCCCGGTCGATCTCCTTGCGCGCGCCCGTGAGGACGCCCTTGTCGATCAAGGCCAGCACGCCGTCGGTCAGGATGCCGCTGTGAAAGCCCAGGTCGCTGTGGTCTTCCAGAGCGTCCAGGACCGCGTTGGGCAGGGTGCCCACTCCGATCTGGACGGTGTCGCCGTCCTCGACGAGGGAGGCGACGTGGCCGGCGATTCGCAGGTCCACCTCGTCGGGCGGCCGCGAACTCGCCTCCCGCAGTGGCCTGTCGGTCTCGATGACCGCCGCGAACGAGCTCAGCGGTAGCCTGAGCGAGCCCACGGTCGGCGGCATCCGGTGGTTGACCTCGGCAATGAGGGTCGTGGTGTGGGGAATGGCGTCGGCGGCGTACTCCACGCCGATGCCGAGCGTCACGATCCCGTCCGCGTCCGGCGGCGAGACCTGGACGAGTCCCACGTCCGCCGGGAGCAGCCGCTTCTGGAACATCCTGGGCAACGACGAGTAGTGGCAGGGCACCACGTCCAACAGACCTTGCCGGCTGAGCCGTCGCAGCTCGCCGAGCCCGCCGTAGGAGAGGATGGTCATGGCCGCGGGAAGCTCCCGCGAGATCCGCTCGTTCCAGGTGAGGCCGCAGAACGCCTGCACCGGCCCGATCGCGTCCACCTGATCCAGGAGCCGGTCGACCAGCGGCTCCGGCTCGGCGCTTCCCTGGCTCCACCAAACGCCACCGCCCGGCCGAAGGTACGCCGAAAAGTCGATCATCGTGCGTCACCCGTCCAGAGGCGTGCCCTGGCTGCGCATCAGTAGCTCCTCGGCAGCCCGAGAACATGCGATCCCAGGAAGTTCAGGACCATCTCCTGGCTCAGGGGCGCGATCCGCGTGAGGCGGGCCTCGCGGAAGTAGCGCGCGACGTGGTACTCCTCCGCGTACCCCATGCCGCCGTGGGTCTGGAGCGCACGGTCGGCGGCGGCGAACCCCGCGTCGGCGCACAGGTACTTCGCCGTGTTCGCCTCCCGCCCGCAGGGCAGCCCGCGGTCGTAGAGCCAGGTCGCCTTCCTGAGCATCAGCTCGGCCGCGTCGAGGCGGGCCAGGGAGTCGGCGAGCGGAAACTGGATGCCCTGGTTCATGCCGATGGGCCTGCCGAAGACGGCCCGCTCGTTGCCGTAGGCCACGGCCCGCTTCAGCGCCGCCCGCCCGATCCCGAGCGCCTCGGCGGCGACCAGGCACCGTTCGGGGTTGAGCCCGTCGAGCAGGTAGGTGAACCCCTTCCCCTCCTCGCCGACCCTGTGCTCCTCGGGGATGCGGAGGTCGTCGATGAACAGCTCGTTGGAGGTGATGGCGTTGCGGCCCATCTTCTTGATCGGCCGGATCTCGACGTGCGCGCGGTCGAGGTCCGTGAAGAAGAGCGTCATCCCCGCCGTCTTCTTGGGCGAGTCCTCGTAGCGAGCGGTGCGGGTGAGCAGCAGGATCTTCTCCGACTCCATCGCGTTGGAGATCCAGACCTTGCGGCCGTTCACGACGTAGTCCGAGCCGTCCCGCTCGGCGAAGGTCGTGATCCGGGTCGTGTCCAGGCCGGCGCCGGGCTCGGTGACGCCGAAGCAGACCCGCAGGTCGCCGCTGACGATCCGGGGGAGGTTCTCCTTCTTCATCTCGTCGGAGCCGTGCACGATCACCGGGTGCATGCCGAAGATCGACATGTGCACCGAGCTCGCGCCGTTCATCCCGGCGCCCGAGGCGGCGATCTGCTCGAGCATCATCGACGCCTCGGAGATGCCGAGCCCCTGACCGCCGTACTCCTCGGGGATGGTGATCCCCAGCCAGCCCGCGCCGGCGAGCGCGTCGTAGAACTCGGTCGGATACTCCTTCGCCTGGTCCTTCTCCATCCAGTACTGATCGTCGAAGCGGGCCGCCAGCTCGGCGACAGCCGATCTGATCATCCGCTGGTCCTCGGTGTACTCGAAGTCCACAACGCCACCCTTCTCGTAATGGATAGACCATATCTTATGGTCTGGCCAAAGTCACTCCCGCTATCATCTGACAGAACTCGCGGGCGGCGGTCTGGTACCTTAGGTATGACCAAAGACAGAAGATGTGGGTGGCCCATGACTGAGTCGCAATCGGGAGATGCCGGCGTGGTCCGCGTGGACGTCGCACTGGCGCCGCTCCAGGTGCCGAAGGCGTCGGACGTCCTGGCCGAGGAGCTCCGCGAACTGATTCTTCGCGGCGACTACCCGGAGGGGACCGCCCTTCCCCCTGAGCGTGAACTCGTGACCCAGACCGGTATGAGCCGCACGACCGTCCGCGAGGCGATGCGGATCCTGGAAGTCCAGGGCTTGGTCAGCGTGCGGACGGGACGCGCCGGCGGCGCCTTCGCACGTCGCCCCGGGCGCGACTCCATCGCCAACTCGGTCAACCTGCTGATCCGCGGCCAGCAGATCCGCATCCCCGCACTGCTGGAGACCCGCGAGGCGATCGAACCCTCGTGCGCTCAGCTCGCGGCCCGTTACCGTACCGACGCCGACCTCGCACGAATCGAGAAGGCCCAGGAGGCGATGTCCGCCGAAGAGGGGACGATCGCCGAGTTCCTCCGCGCCAACATCGACTGGCATGTCGCCGTCGCCCTGGCCAGCCATAACGAGCTGCTCGCCGGATTCATGACGGCCCTGTCGGACACGATCTACACGGCGACCGACAACCACGGCTTTCTCGACCAGGAGGTCCGGCGCGCCACGATCCACGCGCACAAGGTGATCACCTCCGCGATCCGCGACCGGGATCCCGACGCCGCGCTGCGCCGGATGAGCCGGCACGTGCACGCGTACGCCGCCTCCATCCTCGAGGTCGAGGAGCGCGAGGCCGTCGATGTGGAGGAGGTCTAGCCCGCCGCGGTGCTCCATCACCGCAGTTCCCGGACGCGCGCCCGGATCGTCTCGACGGCAGCCGGGTTCTCCGCCCCCGACAGGTCGCCGGGATCGGTGCCGACCACCGCCGCCCTGATGGCCCGACGCAAGATCTTCGCCGAACGGGTCTTGGGCAGTTCGCTGACCTGCACCACGTGCGATGGCGCGAACGGCTTACCGACCCGCGTGGCCACTCGCTCGCGGATGCGCGCCTCGACCCGGGCTTCGTCGTCACCGCTGCCCGCGACGTAGAAGACCCAGATCCCCTCCCCTTTGGTGGGGTCGGGAATGCCGACGACCGCTGCTTCGCGAACCGCGGGGTCTTCGGCGACCACCGACTCGATCTCGGCCGGCGCGACCCGCTTGCCCGCGACGTTCATGACATCGTCGGAGCGGCCCAGGATGAACCAGCCTCCGTCGTCGACCAGAGCGTGGTCACCGTGCCGCCACAGGCCGGGGAAGGTCGACCAGTAAGCCTCGTGGTAGCGGTCCGGGTCGTTCCAGATGCCCCGCGTCATAGCCGGCCACGGCTGGCGGCACACCAGCTCGCCGATCTCGCCGCGGACGCCGGCGCCGTTGGCGTCGACCACATCGACGTCCATCCCGAGCGCCGGACCACCCAGCGAGCAGGCGGCGATGTCCTCGACCGGGTACGGGCACAGGAAAGATCCACCGACCTCGGTGCCGCCGGAGAAGTTGATGACGGGCACCCGCTCGCGGAAGACATCGCGGGCGAGCCACTCGTAGGACTCCGGATCCCAGGGCTCGCCGGTGGACCCGATCGTGCGGACGCTGCTCAGATCGTAGTCGACGCCGGTGTTGTCGGGCGAGCGCAGCGTCCGGATGAGGGTGGGGCTGACGCCTAGGGTCGAGATTCGGTGCCGCTCCACCAGACTCCACAGCCGACGGGCGTCCGGCACGTCAGGAGAGCCCTCGTAGAGCATGAGCGTGCCTCCGTTGGCGTGGGTGCCGAGGATCGAGAGCGGGCCCATGATCCAACCCATGTCGGTGATCCAGCTGAAGGTGCGGCCCGGCGCGACGTCGAACCCGTAGGCGACCTCGCAAGCCGTCTTGACGACGAACCCGGCGTGGGTATGGACGGCGCCCTTCGGCTTACCGGTAGTGCCGGAGGTATACGCCAGCAGAAGCACGTCGGAGGCGGCCGTGCGCTCGATGTCGGGGTCCGGCCGCTCGGAGAGAACCGTCTCCCAGGCCACCTCGGAACCCTTGAGCGCCACGCTCTCCTCGACGTTGCCGACCACGATGACCAGTTCGAGGGAGGGGCACTCCGCGGCGGCCTCGCGGGCGACCGGGAGCATCTGGACGACGCGACCACGCCTGACGGTGGCGTCCGCGCAGACCATGACCTTCGCCCGCGCGTCACCCACCCGGGCGGCGATGGCCGAGGCGGCGAACCCGGAGAAGAGGGGCACCAGCATCGCCCCCAAACTCGCCACGGCGTACAGGGTCACGACCGCCTCGATGCCCATCGGCAGGTAGAGCGCGACCGCGTCGCCCTTGGTCACCCCCCGCGCCCGCAACGCGCCGCGCAAGCGGGCGACCTCGTCGTCGAGCTGGGCGAAGGTGAGCGAGCGGGTCGTCCCGTCCTCCGCCTCGTGGGTCACCGCGACCGCGTCGGGGATCTGCCCGACCCAGCGCCGCAGGCAAGCGTCGGCGGCGTTGAGCGCGCCGCCGACGAACCAATCGGGCCATTCGACCCCGCGGCTGAGGTCGACCACCTCGCGGTAAGGGGTAAGGAAGGGCAGGGCGAGGTCATCGACCACCGCGTCCCAGAAGGAGCCGATGTCGGCGACCGACGCCCGACGCAGCTCGTCGCCCGTGGCCGCGCCCAGCCTGCGCATCAGGCGAGCCACGTTGGAGTTGCGCAGGTACTCGTCGCCAGGGTGCCACACGTACGTCATTCGGCGGTTCCGTTCTCGGAGGGGCGGGCCGGCCGGGCGCCCGTCGACTGATCTCGACTGCCCTGGACGGGGTCGAGCTTGCGGGGTCGAGGTTCGACGCCGCCAATTTTGGTCAGTCCTTTTACTTTAGCAGTCCATTGCATATCATAGTAGGGTACGAGGCCACCATCCGAGGTGAGACAGCCCGGAAGAGAACGAGGTGAGGCCGATGGCCGGCACTCAGTCCCCCACCTTGGTGCTGATCCACGGGGCCTGGCACGGCTCTTGGTGCTGGGAGCCGGTCGTCCCGCTGCTGGAGGCCGCCGGACTCCGCACGCACGCAGTGCAGCTGCCCGGCATGGACCGCGCGCCCGGCCACCACGACCTCGAAGGGCACGCCGCCTTCCTGCGGGCGGAACTGGCAGAGCTCCCCGGCCCTCTCGCTGTGTGCGCGCACTCCTACGGCGGCGCCGTGGCCACCGAGGCCGCCGGGGCGAACCCGTCGGTCGCCACGTTGATCTACCTGACCGCGTTCCTGCTGGACGTGGGCGAGTCGTGCGTGGACAGGGTCCTGCCAGGGCCCGTCTCACCCGACGCCACTCTGCTCCCGGGCGGAGAGGGCGGGTACCTGCGGGTTCCGGAAGCCGCGGCGCACCACCTGTTGTACGGCGACTGCCCACCCGAGGAGGCGAAGCGGGCCGCCGCGCGCCTCACCCCCGAGCACGTCAGCGCGGTCAGCGCCCCCGTCACGCAGGCGGCGTGGAGGACCATCCCCTCCACCTACGTCACGTGCACCCGCGACCAGGCCCTCACTCCCGAGGTGCAGGGCCGCATGGCATGTCGCGCAACCTGGCAGGAGGAGATCGCCTCGGGCCACAGCCCCATGCTCTCCCACCCGCAAGAACTCGCGGCACTCCTGGCAACGGCGGCCGTGAGAACGGCACGCGATGCATGAAGCCCGCCTTGCGAGAGCCGCCCGTGGAACGGGAAGTTACTTCGAAGGGAGGTCGGCGACGGTCTCGATCGCGGTCACCGCGCTGCGGACCATCATCTTCGCCGTGTTCTTCGCGGCGTCGAGGTCGACGTTGTCCGGGTCCGCCATCCACTGCAGGGCGACACCGCGGAGTATCCCCTCGATCAGGGTGGCGATCGCCATGACTTGAGGATGGGTCGCGGGATCCGGGATCCGCGGGTCGACCATCTCCGCGACGCACTCCGCGAGGAACGTCCGCGTGAGAGCGTTGGTATCGGCGACGGCCGGACGCAGGCCGGGAGTGGCCGTGAGTCCCTCGATGAGGACCACGTACATGGCCTTGGCCTCGACATGCCCCGCTCGGACCTGATCGAAGTACACGTCAAGGATCACATCGACGGCGTCTTCGCCGTGTCCGCCAAGGTCTGAGGTTCGCTGGCGCGTCTGCGTACGGATGTACTCCACGACGGCGCGCATGCAGGCCTCTTTGGAGCCGAAGTAGTGGCTGACCAGGCCGCGGCTCAGTCCCGCCTCGCGCCCGATCTCCACAAGCGAGGTGCGGGCGTAGCCCCGCTCGCCCAGCAGCCGCATCGCGGCCAGGATCAGTCGCTTACGCGACTCGTCTCGCCTCTCGGCCTGCGTCCGGCGTTCCAGCACCGTCTTAGAATACTGCGGGCCCAGGCCGGGCCCGCCCCAGCTCGGTGCGCGACCGGCCATCGGCCCTCGGCCGGCCCTCGCCGCGCCTCATCGGCCCTTCCACACGGGCTTGCGCTTCTCGGCGAAGGCGGCCAGCCCCTCGGCGCGGTCCTCGGAGTCGGTGGCCTTCCTGGCGATCGGCATCTGCTTCTCCCACGCCTCCTCCTCGGTGCCCCAGGAGGAGGACTGGAACATGATCTCCTTGGACGCCGCCACCGCGGTGGGTCCGTTGACCTGGAGTGACTCGGCGAGCTCCAGGGCCGCGGCAAGCGCCTGTCCGGCGGGCACCACCCGATTCACCACACCCCAGTCGCGGAAGAAGGCCGCGCTGCGGAATTCGCCCGTCAGGGCGAGCTCCATGGCCAGGTGGTAGGGCAACTGCTTCGGCAGCCGGAACAGCCCCCCTCCCACCGCGACCACGTTGTGGCGCACCTCCGGCAGGCCGAACTGCGCGTTCTCTGCGGCGACGATGAGATCGCAGGTGAGGCACAGTTCGAAGCCGCCACCGACCGCGTACCCCTCCACCGCGGCGATCAGGGGCTTGCGCGGGGGCCGGCGCATCACACCGAACCCGCCTCGTGCGAGCGGCGGGTTGCGGGTCGGGTTCTTCGCCGCGGCTTTCAAGTCGGCGCCGGCGCAGAAGGTGCCGCCCGCCCCGGTGACGACACCGGCGAAGAGGTCGTCGCTCTCGTCCAGCAGGTCCATCGCCTTCTCCATCGCCGCTGATGTGGCGTAGTCGACGGCGTTGCGGGCGTACGGCCGGTTGATCGTCACGACCAGGACATGGCCGCGGCGTTCGGTGAGGACCAGGTCCTCGGTGCTCACGGTCTCGGACATCGGCGACGAACCTTTCTCTGGGCTGGAAGCGGGCTAAAGTGCGAGCGTGAAACCGCCGTTGACCGGGTAGGTCTGGCCGGTGATCCACGAGCTGGCGTCGGAGGCCAGGAACAGCGCCATGTTGGCGACATCGGTCGGCTGGCCCGGGCGGCGGACGATGTAGCCGCTGAAGATCTTCTTCAGCCTGGCCGGGTCGGCATGCATGCGTTCGGCGGTCGCGGGTGTCTCCGTGGCGGCGATGGCGATGTTGTTCGCCGTGATCTGGTGGCGGCCCAGGGTGCGCGCCACACCGCGCATGAAGCCCGCGGCGCCCGCCTTCGCCCCGCCGTAGATCTCCAGCCCGGAGTCGCCGTAGCGGCCGGCGTCAGAGATGATCGTGATGATCCGGCCGGGGGCCTTGCGCTCGATGAGCCCGGGGACGACGGCGCTGACGCAGTTGAGGACCCCGTAGAAGTTGACGCCGATCGTGGAGTTCCACACCTCGGGTCCGGTCTCCCAGAACGGCCTGCGGATGTCCGGATGGGGATTGGCGCCCATGTTCCCGGCGTTGTTGACCAGCACCCCGATCGGTCCCAGCGCCGCCTGGGTCTTGGCGACCATGTCCCTGACCGAGTCGATGTCGCTGACGTCGGCCTGGACCGCGAAGGCCTTGCCGCCGGCCTCGCGGATCTCCTCCGCGACCGCCTCGGCGCGCTCGAGCACGTAGTCGTTCACGGCGACGCCGCCGCTGCCGTGGCTTGCGAGGTGGAGCGCGATCTGCCTGCCGACGCCCTGGCCCGCTCCCGTGACCAGGGCAACCCTTCCTCCGAGGTCGAGGATGTCGTTGCTCATGTGTTGCGCTCCCTGCCTTCCTGAAAAGGTGATCGAAAACCCTTCTTCAGCGCTTCGGCCATGCCGTGACGCGGGGATGCACCGCGTGCGGTCCCTACGGGACGCGTCTCGGCTTCGACGCGTCGACGCGCATGGTCATTCGCCTTCGAAGGTGGATGTGGGGTCGGAGGAGCCGAAGGCGCGCAGGGTGTCCTCGTACTCTCGGCGTGTGCGTTCGAGGATCTGCTCGGCCGACTCGACGGCTCGGACTCCGGCGACGGAGTGGCCCGCGCTGACGATGTCGCTCCACCGGCGGACGGGTTCACTGCCTCCGCTGCCGTAGCGCGCGTCGGCGGTGGCGGTGTCGACCGTCTCGTCGAGGCGGTCCGGATCCAGGCCCGCGGCGACGATGGACGGCCTCAGATAACTGCCCCACAGGCCGTTGAACGCCCTGGTCAGCTGGACGTCGTCCATCGTCGACGACACCAGGAGGTCGCGGTACTTGTCGTCGGCCATGCTCTCCCGGGCGGCGATGAGCCGGGTACCGATGTAGCCCAGGTCGCAGCCGAGCATCCGCGCCGCGGCCAGCGCGGTGCCGTCGCTCATCCCGCCCGCCATCACGACCGGCCCGTCGAAGAACTCCCGCACCTCCCGGACGAACGCGAACGGGTTCAGCCAGCCGGTCTGCCCGCCTGCTCCGGCGGTCAGCAGGACCAGCCCGTCCGCGCCGGCGTCCAGCGCCTTATGGGCGTGCTCCAGCGTTGCGACGTCGGCGAACACGAAGACTCCGGCATCGTGCAGCGGGCCGAGCACCGGTTTGGGCGAGCCCACGCTGGCGATCACCAGGGGAACGTCGTGCTGGACGATGGTGGCGATGTCCTCGCGGAGCCGGTCGCTGCGCATCACCAGGTTCGGACAGACCGGACCGGTGTACCCGTCAGGTCCGGGGCGCTCCTCCAGTCGCTGCTCGATGTGGGTGAGCCAGGCGTCGAGTTCACCCTGCCCGCGGGCGTTCGCCGTCGGGAAGGATCCGATCGCCCCAGCCCGGCAGACCGCCTCGACGAGTTCCGTTCCAGAGACCCGCAGCATGGGGGCGGCTATGACGGGCAGACGCAACCGGCGGGCCAGCTGCTCGGGGAGCCGGGACCGCAGGGGTTCGGCTGCGAGAGTGTCGCGCACCTATGACTCCAGACGCTCGATGGGTGACGTGCTCAGTCCTTGCGGAGCACATGGGCGTAGCCGACCGCCCCGAGGCCGACCATGTGCGCGAGTCCGACCCGGGCTCCCGGATGCTGCCGTGGCCCTGCGGATCCCCGCAGCTGCAGGGCGATCTCGCCGATCTGGCCCACTCCGGTGGGGCCGATCGGATGTCCCATCGCGAGCAGTCCGCCGGAGGTGCTGACGGCGCACTGCCCGCCGATGTCGAAGGCGCCCTCCTTCAGCATCGGCACGTACTTGCCGGGCGGGGCTATGCCCGAGGCCTCGACGTACTGCGCTTCTTCGATCGTGAAAGCGTCGTGCAGCTCGAAGACGTCGACCTCGCTGGGCGGGGTCTGGGCCTCGTGCAGAGCACGGGCGATGACCTCGCGGGTGACCTCCTGGTCAGACGACGTGGTCGTCTCGGTCACCGTGGCCGACGAGGCGACCCGGATCGCCTTGGCCGGGTCGATGCCCAGTCGCGCGATCGCCCCTGCGGAGGCCACGATCACGGCCGCCGCGCCCTCGCCGACCGGGCAGCACTGCAGGGAGGTCAGCGAACCCGCCGTCCTGCGCCCGCCGAGGACCTCCTCAAGCGTGCGCTCCTGCTGCCGGTGGGCGTTCGGGTTGAGCGAGCCATTGCGGTGGTTCTTGACGGCGATCTGAGCGAGGTCCTCGTCGGTGACTCCGGACGCCGCGGTGTAGGCGCCGCTGAGCAGCGAGAAGTGGGTGAAGGGCACGATGGCATCGTCCGCGAGGCCGTGGGTGCCGGTGGGAGCCCGATAGATCGATCGCGGCTTGTCGACGCCCAGCACCAGCGCCACGTCGCTGATACCCGCCGCGACGTGAACACAGCCCAGCCGGAACGCCGCGGAACCCGACGCCGAGGCGTTCTCGACGTGGACGAGCGGTTTGCCCAGCGCGCCCAGGTGCTTGAGCATCGGCCTGCCGACGGCCATCCCGAGATGGCCCGTGCCGATGAACGACTCGTCGACGTCTCCCCAGGCGAGGCCGGCGTCGTCGAGCGCACCGCGCACCGCGGTGAGGCCGAGGTCGACGTAGCCGACCTGGCTCAGCCGCTGGTAGCGGTGCCAGCCCGCGCCGACCACGTAGACCGGCTCGAGGTCACCGAGCAGCTTGGTCATCAGGACTCCTTCGGCGGTGCGGTGAAGCGGACCGCGAGCAACTCGTCGTCGCCCGCATCCGCGACCTTCACCAGCTGGGCGGATGCTCCTACCTCCAGCTCGACGCCCTCCGCGACGACACCGCGGACCATCGGACCTTCGTCGAGGTCGACCTGGACGACGCTGAAGGGCGCGGGGCGGCGCGGGTCCGCGTGCCGGTGCACCACCGTCGTGGCGCGCACAGTCCCGTGGCCCTTGAGCGGCGACGGCTGGAGCGCGTCGCCGTACGCGCCGCACTGCTCGCACCCGTAGGTCTGGAAGGGAAAGAACACAAGGCCGCAGACGCGGCAGGTCCCCCCGCGCAACCGCGGCGGTTCGGCGTCGAGATCGACGATCGAGGTCATGACGTTCCGCCCTTTCCGGCCACTAGGCCGTCGCCCGATGACGCTACATGCTAGTTGGTTGACTGACAAGTATCTGAGACCGGTCCGCACTGCGAACGCCCGAAGGCGGGGTGCCACGGCAGCATCACCGCCGGTCGAGCTCGGCGAGGACCTCGGCGGTGTGCTCCCCCGTCCAGGGCCCGCGGGTGACCGGGGGGCGCGGCGAGCGGGCCAGCCGGAAAGCGGGCCTCGTCAAGTCGACCTCGCCCAGGTCCGGATCCGACACCCGGACCAGCATCTCGGCACGGAGGTGCGGATCGTCGTGCAGGTCCGCCGCGGTGGAGACGACGTGCGCAGGCACGCCGGCCGCCTGCAGTACGTCCTCCACGTCCTGGGCGTCCTGCCGGCTCGTCCACTCCCCCAGTACGGCGTCGAGCTCGGCCCGGTACCGGAGACGGTCGAGCAGGACGCTGAACCGGTCGTCGGCCAAGGCGCGGCCGACCACGCCGACCAGCGCCGTCCACTGCTCGCCGGGCGCCGCGTCGATGGCGACCCAGCGGTCATCCCCGGCGCACGGGTAGAGCCCGCAGGGCGCCCGGCTCGCGTCCGGCACCGCTCCGCCGGGCTGGGCCACGACACCATTGACGAGATAGTCGTACAACGCGGGCAACAGGAATTGCATCCCCGCCTCCGCCTGGGACACCTCGATGTGGCAACCCCGTCCGGTGGCCTCCCGGCGCCGCAGTGCCGCCAGCAGGGTGGGGACGATGAACCGTGGCGCGACGGCGTCCGTCCACGGACCGAACGGACCGCTCGGCGCCCTCCCCGGATAGCCGACCATGTGCATCGCCCCGCACATCGCGGAGCCGACCGTGCCGACACCGCTGCGCTCAGGACCCGCCGGTGAGCGGCCGGCGATGCTCGTCGAGACCATGACGATCCCGGAGTTGCGGGCGCTGAGCTCGTCGTAGCCGAGCCCCAGCCGCTCCACGACACCGGGTGTGAACGACTCGACGACGACGTCCGCCCTCTCGGCCAGCCGCAGCACCGCATCCCGCCCCTCGGGCGACCGAAGGTCCAGGTCGATGCTGCGCTTGCCTGTATTGACGAAGTGGTAGGGCACCGAGCGTTCGGGATTCCTCCCTCCGTCCAGGAACGGAGGGAGGGTGCGCGACGGGTCGATGCGGCTTGAGCTCTCCACCTTGATCACGTCGGCGCCCAGCTCCACCAGATAGCGCGAGCTGAACGGCCCGACCATCACCCAGCCCAGATCGAGGACCCGCAACCCTGCGAGGGGCGGTCGGCCGGGCGACGCGGAATCGATCATCGTCTTCTCCAACCGACTCAGATGATGCCGTGGACGAACAGTGCTTCCAGCTCCGGCGGGGCGAGCCCCAGTTCGGAGCCGTAGACCTCCGCGTTGTGCTCTCCGAGCCGCGGGGCTCTGCGGGGTGCCTGCCGGGTCCAGCCGGCGACGCGGGGGAAATGGAGCGGCGCCGCGATCGTGCGGGTCTCCCCCGTCGCGCTGGTCGTCACCTCGACGTCGCCCCACAACCCACGGGCGGAGAAGAAGTCGGACCGCGCGACGTCGCCCATGTCGTCAACGCACGCCGCGAGGAACCCCTGTTCCCTGGCCGCGTCCTCCACTTCCCTCCTGGTGAGTGCGGCGCACGCGGCGACCACGCCGCGGACGAGCGGGCCGAGGGCCGCCCAGGCGGCCGGGTCGCCGCGCGGAGTCGGCCGCGAGCCGATGGCGGCCCAATCCGGCGCCGCCTCCTCCGCGGTCAGGTCGCCGCGGGACAGCAGCCACTGCGCCAGCCGAGCCGTCATGGGACCGAAAGACGGACCGAAGGCGATGGTGACCTGGACGTAGCCGTCCCGGCACTGGAACACCCCTGGAATCGGTGAGTTCCCGGTGGCCCGCGCCCCCGGCGCGGCGCCCGCCCCGACGACGATCGGCTCGGTGAACCCGGCGAGGGCGGCGGCGATCCGCGCCGAGACGGCGGCCCTCTGCCCGAGCCCGTCACGGTCCCGGGCGGCGACCGCGGCGAGCACGGCGATCGCCGCCTCGGCGCCCGCGTGATGGCGGGTCTGGGGCACCGGCGCCACCGGCGGCGGGCCCTGCCGATCGCCGGCCGGCCCGAGCGCTCCGCTGCTCGCGGCAAGGACCAGGTCAGTGGCTGCGTAGGCGCTCTTCGGCCCGGTTTCGGCGAAAGGCCGAATCACACAGTGGACCGTCCGCTCCGGAAGGACGCAGCGCGCACCGACCGGCGTGGCCGGTGCGGGCCCCGGAGCCTCGAGCAGGACGTCATAGTCCTGTAGCAGCCGCTGCAGGAGGGCCTGGCCGTCCACCGACGCGACGTCCAGGGTGACTCCCCGCTTGCCGATGTTCGCCGATTGCCAGCTCAGGCTCTGCTCGATCCCGGGGTACTCGCCCGCGAAGGGGCCCAGCCGCCGGCCCGCGGCGCCGGCGGGCGGTTCGACCACGACGACATCGGCGCCGAAGTCGGCAAGGATCCGCCCACCGAGCATGGTGTCCGGGGCCGACAGCTCGAGGACCTTGAGGTCAGTTAGCATTGGTCCCGCCGGAACGCCGCCAGATGCCCGCGGGTTGCACGGTCCCGTCAGGCGGCGGCGTGGCCCCGCCGACGGTGCCGGAGTTGACGATAACGCTCTTCTTGAGCCCGTCGAAGTACACCACCGGCACGATCTCTCCGATCCGGTCGACGAGTTTCTGGTAGGCCTCCTTGCGGACCTTCGGATCGACCGATGAGCGGCCCTGCACCAGGAGGGCGTCGAGCTGGGGGTCGTTCACCGCGGCGGGTGACTTGGCACTGCTGTGCAGGAAGCGCCAGGAGTTCAGATCGGGGTCCGGGCGGCCCGACCAGGTCGTGATGACGGCCTGGGTCCGCTGCGCGTTGGCGTCGGCGATCACGGTCGAGGTGTCGGCGAGCCGGATCTGCGCCTTGATCCCGGCCTTGGCCCACATCGCCTGGAGGGCCTGGGCCTGCTGTGGGAAGCCGGCGATGTTGTAGGTCTCGAGAGTGAAGGAGATGCCGCCGACCTCGGCCACGAGTTGCTTGGCGCGCGCGATGTCGAACGCCGGGAACTTGCTGGAGACCGCGCCGCCCGTGATCGGCATCCCCGACGGCCAGGGCCCGTCGACCCGCTCGTACCTGCCGCCCGGGTGGCTGAGCTTGAGCAACGCCTCACGGTCGGTGGCCATCGCCAGCGCCTGCCTTGCCTTCACGTTGTCGAACGGCTTCTGTGCGTTGTTCAGGAAGATCTGGTTGGTCCCGAGGCCACTGACCGAGATAACCCGCATCTGCGGGTTCGAGCCGGCCTGATTGTTCATGACGTCGCTGGTGTTGGTCAGGATGTCGAGGTCGCCGGCCTGGGCGCCGGCGAGCTCGCCTTGAGCATCCGGCACGATGCGCATCTCGAGGCCGTCCAGGTAGGGCTTGCCCGGTGCCCAGTACTTCGGGTTCTTCTTGAAGGTGAGGCCCTGCGCGTTCCGCGCGGTCATGATGAAGGGACCGGTGCCGACGGGGTGCTTCCCGATGTCGTCGCCGTACTTGCGCAGAGCGGCGGGCGACACCATGTTGGCGTAGGTGTCGTTGAGCATGGCCGGGAACGATGCCAGCGGCGTCTTCAACACGAACTGTACGGTCAGGTCGTCTTTCGCAGTGACCTTGTCCAGGGCGGAGAGGGCCGACGCGCAGCTCGAGCAGGTCTTGGAGGCCTGGGCTCGCTCGAAGTTCGTCACCACTGCGGCCGCGTTGAACGGGGTGCCGTCGCTGAAGGTGACGCCTGGGCGCAACGCGACCGTCCAGTCCTTGGCGTCGGTGGACTTCCAGGACAGCGCCAGGCCGGGCACGAGCCGGCCCTTCTGGTCCAGTTGGACGAGCGGCTCGTAGACCGCGGCGGCGGCCTGCCGGTCGGCGGGGGAGATGAGGTCGAGCGGATCGAGGGGCGCCGGGTCGTACGAGATGGCCATCGTGAGCCGACCGCCGGACTTGGGGGCGCCCTCGTTCCCGGCGCCGCCGGCCGTGGTGCCTTGACCGCTGCAGGCGGCGGTGAGCGCGAGCACGGCGGCTCCCACCACCAGCGCGATTCTTTTGCCAACCATGGTTGCTCCTGTCCTCATGACAGCGGGGTTGATCGGACGTCGCTGAGCGTCGTCCGGGCGAGGGGCTGGTGACGGGCGGGCGGGTGGGTGACGGGAAGCGAGCACGTCGGCCGCGGTGAGGGAGAGGCGGGTGGCAAGCGGGCCGGACGATCATCTGCCGGGCAGTGCCCGCAGCGGAAAGTGACAAGCCGCCAGATGACCGCCGCCGAAGTCCTGCAGCTCGGGCATCTGTTCTGCGCAGAGGGCCTGCGCCTTGGGGCATCGGGTACGGAACGGGCAGCCCGACGGCGGCGCCAGCGGCGAAGGCAGCTCGCCTTCGAGGTGGCCCTGTGCGCGGTCGCCTGCCCGGCGCAGCCCGGGGGCCGCCGAGATCAGCGCGTCGGTGTACGGGTGCACCGGGCGCTGGTAGAGCTCACCCGCAGGGCCGATCTCGGACAGGGTTCCGAGGTACATCACGGCGATCCGGTCGGACACATGCCGGACCACGCCCAGGTCGTGCGACACGAACACCGATGTGAGCCGCAACCGTGACCGCAGCTCGCGCAGGACATTGAGGATCTGCGCCTGAACGGATACGTCGAGGGCGCTGACGATCTCGTCGCACAGCATCAGCGCCGGCTCGGTGGCCAGTGCACGGGCGATCGCCACTCGCTGCAACTGGCCACCGGACAGCTCGCTCGACCGCCGTGCACCATGGTGGTGGGGATCGAGTCCCACCGCCTCGAGCAGTTCGGCGGACTTCTTCGCCCGGTCAGCCCTTGCCATACCTGCGGCGAGCATGGGCTCGGCGACCAGCTCACGGACCAGGAAGCGCGGGTCGAGCGAAGAGTAAGGATCCTGGAAGACCAGAGCCAACCTGCGACGCGCCTTGGTCAGACCACGGTGGTCGAGTCCGGTGAGCTCCACATCCTCCAAGAAGACTTTGCCCCGGCTCGGCCGCGGTGCCAGCATCACCGAGCGAAGCAGGGTGGACTTGCCGCAGCCGGACTCGCCCACGACACCGAGCGTCTCACCCTGATGAACGGCCAGGCTCACCCCCCGGAGGGCATGCACAGTCTGGCCCCGCCTCGCCGGGAATTCCTGGACGAGATCTTCGATGCGCAAGGCGATCTGGGTCTGCTCCGTGCCCGATACGGACTCAGGCATGGTTACTCCCGGTTGTCCCAACGGTCTGGTCGAGTGGGAAGAGGCATCGAACCTCATGGCTGCCGTCGGCGCTCAAGGGAGGCACGGCCGCGGCACAGTGCTCGCGCTGCTCCGCCTCCAGGGTCGCGGCGTGGAAGCAACGCGGCAGGAAGGCGCAGGAGTCGCCCTCCGCCCCGCGGATCGGCGGGCGGCCGGGGATCGCCCGAAGCGGCGTGTGGGGCTCGCTGTCCGCGCCAGGCGACGAGTCGATCAGCGCGCGGGTGTACGGCATCCGCATCGACGAGAACAGAGTCGCGGTGGGAGCCCTTTCGACGATCCGTCCGGCGTACATCACCGCGATCTCGTCCGTACGCTCCGCCGCGACCGCGAGATCGTGGGTCACCAGGACCAGCGCCATGTGCAGCTCGCGACGCAGCGCATCGAGCAGGTCCAGAATCTGGGCCTGGACCGTCACGTCCAACGCCGTCGTCGGCTCGTCCGCGATGAGCAGAGCGGGATTCGACGCCAGAGCGATGGCGATCATGACACGTTGCCGCATCCCCCCGGACAGCTCGTGCGGGTAGGCCCGCAACCGCTCCTCGACGGCCGGCATTCGCACGAGCTCGAGCAGCTCCCTCGCACGGGCACGCGCCCTCGCCCGGTCGGGCTTCTCGCTGTGCGCGTTGATCGCCTCGAGGAGCTGCCGACCGATCCGCATCGTCGGGTTCAGGGACCGCATCGGATCCTGGTAGATCATCGAGACGGCCGTCCCCCGCAGCGCGCGGTAGCGCCGCTCGGGCAACCCGACGAGTTGGGTGCCGGCGAGGACCATCGATCCCTGCACGATGGCCGTTCGAGGCAGCACGCCCATGACGGCCCGAGCGGTCACCGACTTGCCCGAGCCCGACTCGCCCACGATGCCCAGCGCCTGTCCCTTGGCCACTTGCAGGGACACGCCCTCGACCGCTCTGAACACCCGTCCCTCGCTCTGGAACTGCACGCTCAGGCCATCGATGTCCAACAGGAGGTCGCCGCCCTCTCCAGCGGATCCCCCTGGCCCCGGCGCATCCGGTGGTGCGCTCGCCATCAGCTGGCTCCCTTCGTGCGGGTACGAGTCGCGTCGGCGAGGAGGTTGATGCACAGCAACGTCAGGAACAGGAAGAGCCCGGGGACCACGACCAGGTGGGGATAGGTGGCCATCTGCGCCCTGCCCTCGGCGATCATCACTCCCCACGACGGGTTGGGCGGTCGGAGGCCGAGGCCGAGGAAGCTCAAAGAGGACTCGATCAGCACCGCCAGCGCCAGGTTGACCAGTGCGAAGGCCAGCAGCGGCGGCAGCGCGTTGGGCAGCAGGTGGCGCAGGACGATCCGCCACCAGGGCTCGCCGACCAGGCGGGCGGCCAGGATGTAGTCCTGGCCGCGCAGGGACAGCGCCGCCGACCGGGCCAGCCGGGCGTAGGCGGGTACGCTGAAGAACGCTATCGACAGGATGACGTTGAGCACGCTCGCGCCCAGCACGGCGTTGATCGCGATGGCGAACACGAGGGAGGGAAACGCCAGGATCACGTCCATGATCCGCATGATCACGGCGCCGAGGGGGCCCGCTCGGTACCCGGCGATCAAACCGAGCGCACCGCCGACCACGAAGCCGGCCGCCACGGAGGTCAGGGCGACGAGAAACGTCAGTTGCGCGCCGAACAGGGCGCGGCTGAGCATGTCACGTCCGAGCGTGTCCGTACCGAGGAGATGCCCTCCTGAGAACGGGGACAGGGCGACCGCCGACCCGTCGATGTCGTTCGGCCCGGGGATCGGCAGCACGGGGGCGAGCCCCGCCAGGACGGCCAGCAGCACGAGAGGGATGCCGGCGCCGAGCTGTGCCGGCGTCCAGCGCCGCCGCTTGGAGCGCGGCATGGCGGCGGCTGCGACCGGCTGAGTGTCGAGGACCGTCATGCGAGGCTCCCCCGGACGCGAGGATCGAGAAGTGTGTAGATCACGTCCACCAGCAGATTCACGAGTACATAGGCGATGGCGAGGAACAGCACGACCCCCTGCACCATGGGCAGGTCCCGTTGCAGGATGGAGTCGATCATCAGCCTCCCGACGCCCGGTAGCGCGAAGATCGATTCGACTACCACAGCGCCGCCGAGCAATCGACCGACATTGAGTCCCACGACGGTGACCAGCGGGAACAACGCGTTGCGCAGGACGTGCACGATGAGCACGCGCACCTCGGTGATCCCCTTCGAGCGCGCGGTGTCCACGTACTGCTCATCGAGGATCTCGAGCATCTGCGAGTGGACGACCCGGTAGTACACGCCGAACTCGGCGGTCGCCAGCGTCACCGCCGGAAGGATCATCGTCTTGAGGTTCGCGGCTAGGCCGCCGCTCAGCGGCACGAAACCGACCGCGGGCAGCAGCCTCAACCGCACCGCGAAGAACAGAACCAGCAACACACCGAGCAGGAATCCGGGCACGGAGATGCCCGCAGACGCCAGGGCGCTGCAGACCTTGTCGACCACGCCGCCGCGGAAGCGGACGGCCAACACTGCCAGGCCGACCGCAGCGGCGATCGCGATGATCTGCGCGAGCACCATCAGTTCGACCGACACCGAGAGCCGGTCGAGGACCGTCGGCAGAACCGCATCACCGGTGCGGACCGACGAGCCGAAATCTCCATGGAGGATCTGGAGCAGGTAGTCGCCGAACCGCTCGACAAGCGGTGCGTCCAGCCCCAGCTGCTTCTCGAGCGCTGCGATGGACTGCGGCGTGGCACTCTCGCCGAGGATCGTTGTCGCGACGTTGCCGGGGAGGACGTTGACCATGATGAAGGTCAGGGTCACAACACCCAGGACGACCGGAACCGTTTGAATTACTCGTCGTGCGAGGGGGGGCACGTCACCTCTCCCTTCGATGTCGATGACGCGCCGGCACTCGGCCCCTGGCGTCAGTGGCGGATCGGGAAGGTTGCGACGAGATCGACCTCGTCGGTGTCGGTGCATCGCGGAGCGGCGGCGCGAGAGCACTCCGCCGGATCGTGTCCGGCGAAGCGAGCTTCTCGAGAGGAAGCCTGATCGGAGTCGATCCAGCTCGCCGTCCTGGTGTGCCGCAGAGCGTGACATGCACCACATCAACTTGTCAACCAGCCAACTTGTTTCTTTCCGCGAGCCAGGCCGGCGCAGAGGCGAGGCGCGGAGGTGACGGGCATGCGAACGCATACTTGCCGACCAACCAACTAGTAACTATGCTCCGGTCCGAGGCTTCCGTGACTCGCGCAACAACGGCATCCGGCGGGCTGGGCGACGCAATGACGCGAAGCTCTGCTCCCCGCGTTGATGCGCGTCCCCTTCCCGACCGCCCGGGGTCCGGGCAACCCGGCACCCCGCCTACGGCGTCGAAGTCCGGCCCTGATCGCGGGGCCTGCCGCCGCTCATCGAAGCGAACACGGAGCCGTACCTTCCCCTCAGCCGGAAAGGCGGAGAACGAAATGCTCGACGCGGAGCAGGGAACACCGGAGTTCTGGGCACGGACGTCTCCGGACGCCCCAGCGGTCGTCCAGGGCGAGAAGACCCTTACCTACGGCGAATGGAACGACCGCGCCGACCGGGTCGCCGAGGGACTGAGCAGGCTCGGCCTGAAGGCGGGAGACCGACTCGGAATGCGCTTCCGACTCGGGATCGAATGGTTCGTCATCCAGCGGGCGTTGCAGAAGCTGGGCGTCGCCCAGGTCGCGGTGAATTGGAAACTGACGCCCGACGAGGCCACTTACATCATTGAGGACAGCGAGGCCGTCGGCCTGGCCTGCAACGACCGCGAGCCCTCCGCATGGGCGGCGCACAACGTCGGGCATCTGATCACCGTAGGCCAGGAGCCGGGCACGCCGGGCATGCGATACGAGGACCTGGTCGAGACTCCCGATCCAACGCCCCGCTTCGGTCCGCTCCGGGCCAACCTGGTGCTCTATACCTCGGGCACGACCGGCGCCCCGCGCGGCGTCCCGCCGCTCGAGCCGGGCAGCGTCGACGCGGACTGGCTCGACCGCTACCAGCGGTCGGTGGCCTCAGCGTCCCCCGTGAAGGAAGGCGGCGCGGTCCTGCTCACCCTCCCGGTGCACCACGGCGCGGGCCCCACCGTCGCGACCAGGGCCTGCGCGGCCGGCGGAACGGTCATCCTGCTGGATCCGTACGACGCCGAGGAAGCCCTGCGGCTCATCGAAAAGCACCAGGTATGGACCTGGACAGCGGTGCCCACCATGTTGCTGCGGGTCGCCGCACTGCCCAAGCAGACTTTGGACCGCTACGACCTCTCGTCGTTGAAGGTGCTCCGCACCGGCGCTTCAGCGGTCCCGTACTCTCTCAAGGAGTGGGTCATCGATCTCCTCGGTCCGGATGTGCTCTGGGAGACCTACGGTGCGAGCGAAGCCGGGATGATCTCCTACACCGCGCCCGAGTACCAGCTGACCAAGCCCGGTACCAGCGGCCGTCCGTTCGAAGGCGTTGAGATCGCGATCGTGGACGACGAGTGGAATCGCCGGCCCGCGGGTGAGACCGGGGAGATCGCCGTCAAGACCCCCATGGTGATCGACCACTACCTGGGCCGCGGCCCGCTCGGCGAGGACACTCTCAAGGACGGCTTCTACCGGACGGGCGACGCGGGTCACCTCGACGAGGACGGCTTCCTCTACATCACCGACCGGGTCAAGGACATGATCGTGGCAGGCGGGGTCAACATCTATCCGGCCGAGATCGAGAAGGTCCTGGTCCAGCACCCCGACGTGATCGATGCCGCGGTCATCGGCATCCCCGAGCCGACCTTCGGCGAGCAGCCGCTGGCCTTCATCGTCGTGGATCCCCCGACCACGCTCAACGATGACGAGCTGCTGGCCTTCCTCGACGGCAAGCTCGCGCCCTACAAGCGTCCCCGCAAGTTCGTCTACGTCGAGGAGCTGCCCGTGAACCCCACGGGCAAGGTCTTGAAGTCCGAGCTCCGCAAGCCGTACTGGTCCGACCGCGAACGGGCCATTTGACCCGGCTGGACGCGGCCGACCCTAGGCACCCCGAAACAGCCCGGCCAGCGTATTCGCGAGGGAGCGCATAATGCGGATCCACGACATCCTCTCCTGCACGGCGGGCCGGCGCGCGGACGAACCGGCCCTGATCTTCGAAGACCGGACCTGGACCTTCGCGGAACTCGACCGCGACGCCCGCAGGCTGGCATCCGGGATCACCCGTTATGCGGCCCCTGGAGACCGCATAGCGATATTCACGGAGAACAACCCGGAGTACATCCTGGCCTATTACGGCGTCCCCGCGGCGGGGATGACGTTGGTCTTCCTCAACTACCGGCTCAGCTCCCGCGAGGTCGCACTGAACCTCAGTGACTCCAGTCCCACCGTGCTCATCACTGAGCAGAAGTATCTGGAGACGGCCCGGCGAGCGATGGCCGATGTGCCTTCGGTCCGTACCCTGGTCTGCCTCGACGGCGCCGACGAATCGACGCTGACCTGGGCGGACCTGCTGGCCGATCCGGTGGAGCCGCCCACGGGTTCGGAGAACGAACCCGCATGGCTGCTGTACACCTCCGGCACCACCGGGCGGGCGAAGGGGGCGGTGCTGACCCATCGCAACGTCGTCGCGGCCGTCCTGAGCACTGTGATGAGCTCTGAGCACGACCATGAACCCGGCGTGATGATGATGCCATGGCCGCTGTGCCACATTGCCGGCTACGGCGTGCTGATGGCCCACATACGCGGCGACGCGGCGGTCCTGCTCCGCCGCTACGACACCGTGCAGTTCCTGGAGGCCGTGCAGACCCATCGGGTGAAGCAGACCACGATGGCGCCCACCATGATGGCGATGATGCTACGGCATCCCCGGTTCACCGAGTTCGACCTATCGTCCCTCAAGCTGATCAGCTACGGCTCCGCTCCGATGCCGGCGGCGGTCCTACGCGAGGCGTTCGCGGCGTTCCCGAACGCGCGATTCAAGACCGGGTTCGGGATGACCGAGCTGACGGGCAACGCGACCGTTCTCCGTCCGGCGGACATCGAATACGCGCTGGCTTCCGACCAGAGCCTGCTGACCAGCGTCGGAAAGCCGCAATGGCTCACCCAGGTCCGGATCGTGGACGCCGAGGGCAACGACACCGCCGTGAACGAGGTGGGCGAGCTGGTGGTCCGCGGCGACCAGGTCTGCACGGAGTACTGGAACCGGCCCGAGGCCACCGCCGAGGCGAACCGCGGCGGCTGGTTCCACAGCGGTGACCTCGCCAGACGGGACGCTCGCGGCTACCTCTACATCGTCGACCGCAAGAAGGACATGATCTTGACCGGCGGCGAGAACGTGTACAGCCGGGAGGTGGAGGAGGTCCTGCACCAGCATCCGGCAGTGGCCGCCGCGGCGGTCGTCGGGCAGCCGGACGAGATGTGGGGCGAGTTGGTCGTCGCCTTCGTGGAACCGCGAGACGGCCTCACCCCGACCGAGGAAGACGTGCGCGACTTCTGTCGCGGCCTGCTCGCCGGCTACAAGATCCCGCGCCGCGTGCTGGTCGTCCCCGAGCTGCCTCGCACGACCTCTGGGAAGACCCGCAAGCCGGAGCTGCGCAAGCTGCTCACTGACGACCGCGTTGTGTGAACAATCGATTCCGAGGAGGAGATCCCGTTGTCAGTGTCGACTCGAGTCGTCGATCAGGAATGCTGTCGGCGAGGCGGGAGGTGCGGAGATGAGTGATCTCTCCACCTATCGCGAGAACCTGCGTGCCTGGTTGCGCGCGAATGCGCCCGCGCCCACGCCCACGATCGACTTGAACGCCGCCAAAGCCTTCCAGGCCTGCCTTTTCGACGCCGGGTACGCCGGGATCACCTGGCCGAAGGACGTGGGCGGGCAGGGACTGGGGCCCGAGTACCAGCAGATCTTCTCGGAAGAGTCCAGTGATTACGAACTGCCCACTTCCCCGTTCGGGCTCGGAATGGGCATGTGCGGGCCCACCTTGAACGATCTCGGAACGGCGCAGCAGCGCACCCGCTACCTGCCGAAACTGCTGCGCGGTGAGGAGATCTGGTGCCAGCTGTTCTCCGAGCCCGGCGCGGGCTCGGACGTGGCGTCGCTGCAGACCCGCGCGGTCCGTACCGACGACGGCTGGGTCGTCGACGGGCAGAAGGTGTGGACCACCAATGCGCAATTCGCCGACTACGGAACGCTGCTGGCCCGGACCGACCCGGACCGTCCGAAGCACTCGGGCCTGACGATGTTCGTCATCGACATGCGTGCCCCTGGCGTGACGGTCCGACCGCTCCGGGACATGACCGGCCACGCCCCATTCAACGAGGTCATCCTGGACTCTGTCCGGCTGCCTGCCGACGCCGTGATCGGCGAGGTCAATGACGGCTGGAAGGCCGCGGTGGTCATGCTCGGCCACGAACGCGTGGCGATCGGGTCACGGGGCAACTCGAAGACGAATCCGTTCGATTTCGACGGTGTGCACGCGATGGCCCGCGATCTGAACCTCGACGGCGACCCGGCCATCCGCGCCGGACTCGCCGACCTCTACACCCGCGAGCGGGTGCTCGATCTGTTCAACATCCGGGTCGGACAGGAGACCTCCGCGGGGACCCCGCCCGGCGCGCGCGGCTCGGTCGGCAAGCTGGCGGGCACCATGCTCGCCCGCCTCGCCGTGGAGGTCGTCAGCGAGATCGCCGGACCCGCCGCCGCAGGCTGGGAGCCCGACGACACCCGGGCCGACGCCGTCGCCCTCGGCATCAATTCCACTCCGTCGTCCGGGATCGCGGGCGGCACCAACGAGATTCAGCGCGGAATCATCGGCGAGCGCATCCTCGGCCTGCCGAAGGAGCCTTCGGTGGACCGAGGCGTCCCGTTCCGCGAGCTGAAGGTGGGGACCCAGCGATGAAACTGCTACTCGATGCCGAGCACGAGGCGCTGCGCGCCGCCGTCCGCGACCTGCTGACCGACCGGGCCGATTCCGCCCGGGTCCGGGCCGCGATGGAGTCCCCGGAGGGGTTCGACCGGGACCTTTGGATCCGGCTGGGCCGCGACCTCGACGCCCTCGGTCTGGTCGTGCCGGAGAAGCTCGGTGGCGCCGGAGCCGGGCACGTGGAGCGGTCCGTGGTGGCCGAGGAGCTGGGGCGTGCGCTCGCGCCATCGCCCTTCCTGGCCTCGGCGGTGCTCGCCACGGACGCGCTGCTCGCGCTCGACGACGAGAAGGCACAGCAGGATCTGCTACCGCGCATGGTGTCCGGGGAGACGATCGTTGCGCTGGCGGCCGCCGAGCCCGGTGCGCCGTGGGGCCCCGGTGCCGCCACGGCGACCGAAGGCGCGGGCGGCTGGACCGTCGACGGGCGCAAGACCCCCGTCGTCGCCGGCGACCTGGCCGACGAGTTCCTCGTGGTCGCTAACGCCCCCGACGGTCCCGCCTGGTTCCGCGTCGCCGCAGCCGACGTCACGCGCACCACGCTGACCACACTGGACCCGACCCGCAGGCTCGCCTCGGTGACTCTGAGGAGCGCGAGCGCGGTCCGGCTGGAGTCCGCCGACCCGCGGGCGGCGCTGGACCGGGTGGCGGACCTCGCCGCCGTCGCGCTGGCGGCCGAGCAGCTCGGCGGTCTGCGGCGAGTGCTCGAGACGACCACCGAGTACGCCAAGATCCGCGTCCAGTTCGGCCGCGCGATCGGCTCCTACCAGGCGGTCAAGCACGGACTGGCGGACATGTACTGCGACTGGGAGCTGGGGCTCTCCGCGGTGCGCTACGCCGCATGGGCCGCTGACGAGGCACCGGACGAGCTGCCGGTCGCTGCGGCGCTCGTCGCGAACCACCTCGGCCCGGCCTACTTCCGCGGCGCGGCCGCGGGTGTGCAATACCACGGCGGCATCGGTTACACGTGGGAGCACGACGCCCACCTCTTCTACAAGCGGGCCAAGAGCACCGAATTGCTGTTCGGTTCGACCGCTTGGCAGAAGGCGCGGCTCGCCGACCGGCTCGAGATCGGCCGGAGGGCCGCCGGATGACCAGGGCCTTCCAGGACACCCACGAGGATCCGGTCCGCGCCGACCTGTAAACGAGCTCGTCCGGCTGGTACCTCCCACCGAATCGCTCTGGCCCACCCCACCCGATCCTTTGCGAGAACGTGGCGGTTATTTGAGTGACGGGCTGGCGCATCGCGCATTAACTGGGGGTATGGATAAGGACATAAGTGACCCGGAACAGATCACCCGGATCTCCAATGTCGCCGCACATCTGTTCGCGGAATTGGGTTACGATAATACTACGGGGGAAATGATCGCCGAGGCGGCCGGAGTCAATCGGGAAGTTGTCACGGCGGCCGGCGGGCGCGCGGCTCTGTATCGGCACGCACTAGAGCGTTTCTATCGAGATGAACGCGACATGCTCGATCGCGTGTCCACAGCGCCCGGCGCCGGCAAAAGCAGATTCAGTGCAGCCCTCGACCATATTCTGGATTTCTATCTCGACCGGCGAGAGATGATAGCGATCTGGCAGCAACGCGGTTTGGCGGACGCGTCGGACATGGACGACGTCGAGGAGCGGTACCAGGTTCCGAGCAACGAGAGGGCGGCGGCCATCCTGGGGCCCGAAGTCGCGACGGGCCCCAGGTTCCAAATGATCCGCAATGTCTTCTCCTGGTGCTTGGTGAGTTTCATATACAGAGGATTGTCGCCGGTCGACGGGCCGGTGCTGGACCCTGCGGATCCCCGGGCTCGGGAATTGTTCCACGAGTACATGATCGAACTTTACGAGAGGCTAGAGGTGGCATGACCGCCGGTGCGTGCGGAGAAGGACGGCCACGCATGCCGAAAGGCCCGGCCCCATCTGCGATGTGATCACCGGGGCCCGGCCGGTCTCGCTTACATGCGGCCCGTCATCCGCTGACCGCGCGGACGTTCGCCTCGCGGCCGCGGGGCGGGCGCCGACTGCGACACAGTGGTCGCGGCTGCGCCCGCTCCGAGCTGGTCCCGCGTGTGGGTGCGGTCACTCACCGCCCTGGGCCCGGGCGGCCAGACTGCTCCAGTCCTCCCAGGTCTTGAGCCGCTCGCCGTATTTCGCGGAGGCGATGAGCTGCGGCATTGTGCCGAAGAAGACGCGCAGCGGAGGATCGGCGGCGTCGACGACCTCCAGCAGGGCCGGCCCCGCGGCAACAGGGTCTCCCGCGTTGGCGGCACGGGAGGACCTCGCCTTGCGGATGTCCTCATAGGGCGGCAGGGACTCCGCCCAAGTAGCCGAGGAACCCGCCCAATCAGTGGCGAAACTACCCGGCTCGACGAGGGTGACCTTGATACCGAAGCGGGCGACCTCCTGCGCGAGTGATTCGGTGATCCCTTCAAGGGCCCACTTGGACGCGTGATAGCCGCCCAGCGCGGGGAAGGCGACGACACCGCCGATGGAGGAGATCTGGACGATGTGGCCACTCCCCTGCTTACGCAGGTAGGGCAGCGCGGCCTGGGTGACCCAGAGAGCGCCGAAGAAGTTCGTCTCCATCTGCGAACGGATGTCGTTCTCGCTGAGCTCTTCGACCGCGCCGAACAGGCCGTAGCCGGCGTTGTTGACCACCACGTCCAGCCGGCCGAAGTGCTGGTGGGCCTGCGCAACGGTCCTGACGACATCGTCACTCGAGGTCACGTCCAGCGGGACGGCCAGGATCCTTTCGCCGTGAGCCGCGACCAGGTCGGCCAGCGAGTCGACGTCGCGCGCCGTTGCGGCGACCCTGTCACCGCGTTCCAGGGCGGCCCGGACGAACTCACGGCCGAATCCACGCGATGAGCCGGTGATGAACCAGACCTTGCTCATGAACGCACCTCCTGTTGCTGTTCAGTCATTGACGCGGACGACGGCGGCGCCCGCGGTGTCACCGGCCGCGCATCCGGTGAAAAGGCCTATGCCACCGCCTCGTAGGCGGAGCGTCTCAACAAGTTCCGCGAGGGCGCGCATTCCGGTCGGCGCTTGCGGGTGCCCCCAGATCAGACTGCACCCGTGGTCGTTCATCTTGTCCAAGGGAACATTCATGGTTCGGGCGAAGTAGACGTCGTTGACGGCGAACGGGTTGTGAGTGGTGATCGCGTCGACTTGCTCGATTCCCAGGCCGGCGTCGGCGAGCGCGGCCAGCGCGGCGGGAACGGGTGCCTTCGGCATGTGAGTCGCCGCGACTCGGGCGAAACCCACCGCGAGAACCTCCACGACTCCTTCGCCGCGGGACAGCTCCCGCGCCCGCGCCGTGCCGGTGACGACGGCGCCGGCGGCCCCATCGGCTGGGTGGGTCTGGGTGGCGCCGGTGTGCAGCCCGCCCGGCTGGGCGGGGCCGAGTTCGGCGATCGCCTCTCGTTCCACGGGCCGCACACCCTCGTCCCGTTCGATCAGAGTGGTTCGGCCGCGACGGGCCGGCAGTTCCACCGGCACCATGTACCTGCGCTGGAAGGCGCGGTCGTCGGCCAGCGCCCGGGCGTACTGCTCGTAGCGCAGGGCGGCGACATCGTCGAGTTCGTCGCGGGTCACGCCCAGTTCGGCGGCCACGGTCTCTCCCGCGGCCAGCATCGAGGTCCCCGCCCAGGGGTCGTGGGCGAAGTTGCGCTGGACGAGGTTCTCCACTCGCGGTGCGCCACCGGGCGCGGACGGTGCGGGGTAGACGATGTTCGGGCCGTTGCTGGTGCGATCGGTGGTCAGCACCAGCTGCGTACCGCCACCGGTCATGGTGTTCGCGGCGGCGGCGTGCAGGCAGGCCACGGCGGTGGCACAGGCCTGGTTGATCATTGGCCCGGTGACGGCCGTGGCTCCAAGGCGCGCGGCCACGGTGGGGGCGCCGAAGAACGAACCCTCCTGGGGAATCGTGATGCCGAGCACGATCCCGTCCACGTCGGCGGCGTCGACTTGGCGGTCCCGCAGAGCCCTGCCGGTGACGTTCACGGCGAGGTCCAGGCTGGACGTCTCGGCCAGTGCTCCCTGCCAGCGGGTGAAGGGCGACGACCAAAGCAGACCCTGTGGCATGGCGACGTTCTGGTAACGCATGAGGTGACTCCGTGAGATGTGATCCGTCGTCAGGGCATGGCATAGCCGCCGTTGACCGAGACCACCTGGCCGGTGGTCCATGAGGACAGCGGCGATGCCAGCAGCAGGACGGTGGGGGTGATGTCCTCGGGACGTCCGAGCCGGCGCAGCGGGTACGCGGCCAGGATCTTCTTCATCCGGGCTTCGTCGGCGTTGCCGGTATGCGCATCGAGGCTGCCGGTCTGCACGAGTGCGATCGACACCGCGTTGGCTCGGATTCCGTGCCTGGCCAGTTCCTTGGCCAGCGACTTGGTCAGGCCGACGGTGGTGGAGCGCGTGGTGGCGGTTACCAGGAGCCGCGATTCTCCAACGCGGCCGGAGTCGCCCATCAGGCTCACGATGGAGCCCCCGCCGTTGTCGACCATCTGCTTGGCCACAGCCTGGGTGACGCGCAGCGTTCCGGCGACGGTGACGCCGATCTGCGGTGCCCAGTCGTCCTCAGTGGTCTCGAGGAACGGTTTGCTCTGCGTAGCCGCTGCATTGTTGACGAGGATGTCGATCGGCCCCAGTTGCGCCTTGACCTGAGCCACTGCCGCGTCCACGGCCGGGCCGTCCTGAAGATCGGCGCCGATGGCGGTCGCCCGGACGCCCAGCGCTGCGGCCTCCTTGGCGGCCTCCTCCGCGCCCGCGGAGGAGGAGTGGTAGTGGAACGCGACGTTGGCGCCCTCGGTCGCGAAAGCGTGCCCGATGGCGCGCCCGAGGCCCTGGCCGGCGCCGGTGACGAGGACGGTCTTGCCTGTGAGTTGAAGATCCATGGGAGGTGATTCCTTAGACGATGGTCCAGTGGCGGGTCTCGGCCACGGTGATGACCCGGCCGAACCGCATGCCGGGCAGGTGCGGGGCCGCGATCACTTGCGAGGTGTCCGCGGCGCTCTCCAGCACCGACCGTCGGACGGACTCGGCGGCGTCGGGGTCGACGTCGTGGATCCAGCGCAGATCCGGGTCGCTGATCTGCGCCGCCGAGTGCACGACATCGCCGAGGAACAGGGCGCGCTCACCTCCGCTGGAAGCCACGTAGATGCTGGAGCCGGGGGTGTGGCCGGGCGAGTGCCGGGCGTCCAGGCCCGGAAGGAGCGTGACGTCCCCCTCGAACGGCTCGAGACGGTCGCGTAGCGGCGCGAGTTTGCGCACGGCGCCGGGAACCGCATCGGGCCCGTCGACGAAGTGCTCCCAATCGGCGGCGTGTACGCGATGAGTCGCGTTGGGGAACACGATCTCACCCTTCCGCGTCGCCCAGCCGACATGGTCGAAGTGCAGATGGGTGAACAGGACGTCGGTGACGTCCTCCGGGGCCGTGCCCAGCGAGCGCAGGCTGTCGATGAAGGCGCCGCCCGTGTATCTGTCGCTTTCGATTCCACCGATCCCGACGTCGATGAGGACCGTCCGGCTCTGGCTCCGCACCAGAAAGCCGCCAAGCGGGAACTCGAGATTGCCTCGTGCATCGAGGAGGTTCTCGTGGCAGGCCCAGGCATCGGTGTCGCCACCCGTCCGGGTCAGCACTTCGCGGGCGACTTCGCGACCGGTCCCGTCGTACACGGGGAGTATCTCAATCGACCCGATCTTCATGTGGTCCCTCCCGTTACCTCTGTCGGGGCCGCGTCGTCCATGCCCGCCGCCATTTCCTCCGCGGCCGCCTGCACGGCGTCGACGATCGACGCGTAGCCGGTGCAGCGGCAGATATTGCCGGACAGTTCTTCGCGGATGCGCCGCCGTGTCGGGGAAGTCTCCCGGTGCAGCAAGTGCAGCGCCGACATGAGCATTCCCGGAGTGCAGAAACCGCATTGCAGTCCGTGCTGGTCACAGAAAGCGCGCTGGAGCGGGTGCAGCGTGCCGTCCTCTGCGGCCATGCCCTCCACGGTGGTCACCGAGCACCCGGAGGCCTGGACGGCGAACATAAGGCAGGCCCTGATCGGCCTCCCGTCGAGGAGGATCGTGCACGCCCCGCAGACTCCCTGCTCGCAGCCGAGGTGCGTTCCGGTGAGGCCGAGGCCTTCCCGGAGGGCGTCGGCCAGGGTGGTGCGGGGCTCGACCTCCATGCTCACCGCTTCGCCGTTGACCGTGAAGCCGACCTTCACGCTGGTACTCCCTCGGGTCGCTCTCGGAGCCGGAGCAGTGCCCGGCGCGTGTGCTCGGCGGTCATGGCGCGGCGGTAGGCCGCGGTGGCGTGCAGGTCGTCGGCCGGATCGATCCCCGAGGCGGTCAGCCGCGCCGCCTCGTCGAAGGCCGCGGGTGTCAGTTCCACGTCCGCGAGCCGGGCCTCGGCGTCCACCGCCCGGTACGGGACGCCGCCGACGCCGCCAACGGCGATCCGCACCCGGCCGTCGATCTCCGCCGCCGCGACGGTGACGAGACCGAAGTCGCCATGGCGACGCGACAGTTCGGCGAATCCCCACCGCCGCGGAACCGGAAAGTCCAGGGCAATGATCATCTCGTCATGGCCCAGTGTCGTCTCGAAGGGGCCGGCGAACAGGTCCGCGGCTGGGATCCGCCGGCGTCCAGCCGGGTTCGCGACCAGAGCGACGGCGTCGAGCGCCGTGGCGACGACGGGCAGCTCCGCGGACGGGTCGGCGTGAGCGATGCTGCCGCCGACGGTGCCGCGCGAACGGATCGCCTGGTGTCCGATCCAGCGTGCGGCCTCCGCAAGAAGCGGATGCGCGCGCTGCTCGGACAGGGCGGAGTGCCGTGTGAGGGCTCCGATGCGGACGACGCCGTCGGCGATCGCCATCCCGCCCAATCCGGGGATCCGGTTGACGTCGACCACCAGCGAAGGCCGGCCCATGCGCAGCGCCATCAGCGGAACGAGGCTCTGCCCGCCTGCCAGGATCTTCGCTTCGCCTTCGGCCGCCGCCAACGCGCCTACCGCCTCCGTGACGCTCGTGGCCTGCAGGTAGTCGAAACGGGCGGGCTTCACGACGTCGCTCCCGTATCGGGCCAGCAGCGCTCGAAGGCCGCGTCCAGTTCGGCGTCCCACAGGCGCGGCTCGAACATCGACTCCAGCGCCTTCTTGGAGTACGCCAGCGACTGAGACGCGAACGCGGCGACTTCCCTGGCCCATGCGAGCGCGTCGGGCAGGTCACCGAGGCGATCCACCAGCCCACGCGCGAACGCGACCTCCGCGCCGATCGTTTCGCCGCCGATCAACAACGCCCTTGCCGAGCCGCCTCCCGCCAGCAGCGCGAGCCTCCGCACGGTCCAGGGATCGACGGCGAGCCCCTTGCGCGCGGTAGGCACCGCGAACCTGGCCGTCTGTGCGGCGACGCGCAGGTCGCACGCGATGGCCAGCTGAGTGCCGGCCCCGATGGCGGGGCCGTTGACCGCGGCGATGACCGGGACCGAAGCGGCGGTGATCGTACGCAGCATCCCGTAGAGCGCCGTGCGGAACCCCTGGTCGTACACCCCCGATAGATCCGCTCCCGCGCAGAAGCATGAGCCCTGGCCCGTGACCACGATGGCGCGGGCGCCTTTGGCGAGCGCGGTCTCGAACGCCTCTCGCAGCGCGTCGCAGGCCGTGATGTCGAGGGCGTTGCGCCGCTCGTGCATGTCCAGGACCAGCATCGCGACGCCGTCGTCGAAGTCGGAGGTGATCACTGGACCGCCTCCCAGACCACGGCCGGCGTGATCGGCAGGCGGGAGATCCGGACGCCGAGGGCGTCGGCGACCGCGCCTGCGAGCACGGCGTTCGGACCGAGGGTGCCGCCTTCGCCCACGCCACGCACGCCCAGCGGGTTGTCCGCCGGCACCTCGATGTGGCCGATGTCGAGTTCGGGTATCTCGGCGCTGGTAGGCATCAGGTAGTCCATCAACGTTCCAGTGGTGAGGTTGCCCGCCTCGTCGTAGACCAGGTGCTCGTACAGCGCCCCACCGATGCCCTGGACGATGGCACCGGCCACCTGGCCGTGGACGATCTGCGGGTTGATCACCCGTCCGGTGTCCTCGACGCACGCCCATCGCAAGATCGCCATCTCGCCGGTGGCTCGGTCGACCTCCACGATGGCGGCCTGGACTCCGGCGGCGAACGCCCCGCGGATCGGGTCGTAGAAGCGGGTCGCCTCAAGACCGGGTTCGAAGCCGTCCGGCAGCCGGTTGGATTCGAGATACGCGACCCGGGCCAGTTCGGCGAGCGTGGCGAGCTCGTCCCGGACGCCTATGATGTGGACCCGCCCGGCCTCCAGCTTGAGTTTGGCCTCCTCGACCTCGAAGAGCGCCGCGGCCAGCGCGAGCACCCTGCCGCGCACCGCCTCCCCGGCACGGTGCGCGGCCCCGCCGCCGATGACCGCCTGCCGGGAGGAGAAGGCACCGAATCCCCAGAGAGACTCGGTGGTGTCCCCGATGCGGACATCGACGTCGTCATAGGCGACGCCGACCGCATCCGCGACGACCTGCGCGATCGTCGTCTCCAAGCCCTGTCCTTGGGACGTCACCCCGGACAGTACGGTGACCCTGCCGTCGGGGTTGATCCGTACGGTGCAGGCGTCGTGCCCGGTGCGGAAGGCCATACGCGGTCCCGCAGCCGCTGCCCGCCCGAGTCCGGTCAGCTCGTTGTAGCAGGCGAACCCGACGCCGATCGGGTTCTCCCCCGCTTCCCGGCGCCGCGCCTGCTCGGCGCGGAATCCGTCGTACCCGATGCTGTCGAGCACCTTGTCGAGGCACTCGCCGTAGCGGCCGGATTCGTCGATCAACCGCGTCGGCATCCGGTACGGGACGTCCCCGACGGTGATGAGGTTGCGCCGGCGGATGTCCACGGCGTCCATGCCGAGCTCGTGGGCGGCCTCATCCAGGACCGTCTCCATGGCGAAGACGCTGGCCGGTCTCGCCACGCCCCGGTACGGACCCGAGGGCGAGGTGTTGGTGGCGACGCCGCGAACCGTGCACCGGTAGTGGCCCAGCCTGTACGGCCCGGTCAGCAGTCCTCCGGCCATCAGCGGTTCGATGCCGGCCGTCCACGGATACACCGAATAGGCTCCGACGTTGCAGGTGACGTCGGCTTCGAGCGCCAGCAGCCGCCCGTCCTCGGCAAAGCCCGCACGCATCAGATAACGGTGGTCGCGGGCGTGCGTGGCCGCCAGTAGGTGCTCCGAACGATCCTCCACCCACTTCAATGGCACGCCTCGCATCGCGCGCGCCATGAGGCACAACGCGACGTCCTCCGGATACAGGACGGCCTTGGTGCCGAAGCCTCCGCCGACGTCCGGGGCTATGACTCGTACGTTCCCCTCGGGAAGCCCCACCAGTTCGGCCAGCATGTTGCGGGCAAGGTGCGGAACCTGGGTCCCGGACCAGAACGTGAGCCTGTTGTCGGCGTAGTCCCAGAGCGCGACGCCGGCGCGGCACTCCATCGGGTTGCCCGCGTGCCGGTTGGTCACCAGTTCCCGCTCCAGGACCAGATAGGCGCCGGCCATGGTCTCGGGCACGTCGCCCGCTTCGAACGTCCGCTGCAGCAGCACGTTGTCAGGCGCCTCGTCATGCACCGGCACCTCAGGCTCGGCCCACGCGCACACCGTCGCGGGCAACGGCTCGTAGTCGACATCGATCAACTCGATCGCGTCCTCAGCCTGGTATCGATCGCCTGCCACGACAGCGGCGACCGCCTCACCCGCGAACCGGACCTTTGCCCGGGCGAGCACCGGCTGCTCGGTCTCGATGTACGACGGCAGCGCCGACAGTGCCCGCAGCCCGACCGCGGCGATCTCCGCGGAGTCCCCGGTGAACACGCCGTCCACGCCATCGGCCGTCCGGGCGGCCGAGGCGTCGATCCGGCGAAGGCGCGCGTGCCCGTACGGGCTGCGCAGGAAGGCCACCTGCCGCATTCCGGGGAGCCGCAGGTCCGAGACGTAGCGGCCGTGGCCGGTGACGAGCCGGCCGTCCTCTTTGCGGCGGACGGTCGTCCCGACCGCGCCGCCCTCCTCGGGGGTATCCCCCGGCAGGGTGCTGATGGTCATGAGCGCCCCGGTTCGATGAGGGTGCGGATGCCCCGGCCCCGGGCCATGTCGGCGAACGCGTCCTCGACGTCGTCGAGGTTCCCATGGCCGGTGACGAGCTGGGCGAGGTTCAGCCGTCCGGAACGGACCAGGTCGAAGTAGCGAGGAAGATCCGCGCGGGCGTCCAGGGATCCGCTCACCGAGCCGACCAGCGTGCGGGCGAAATGGAACAGTTCGAGAGCGCTGAAGAGAACCTGGTCGTCCTTGCCTCCGATGCCGACCACACACACGGTGCCGCCACGCCGGGTCATGCTCCACGCGTCACGGATCGTGCGTCCCGACCCGACACAGTCGAACGCATAGTCCACGCCCTGCTTGCCGGTCAGCCCGCGGACCGCCTTACGCGTCTCGTCATCGGCGGGGAGGAAATGGTCGGCGCCCAGATCCAGAGCCAGCTTCGCCTTGTCCGGGTTGCGGTCGGACGCGATCACAGTCGCCGCGCCGGCGAGCTTGGCTCCCTGGATGGCCGACAGTCCCACGCCGCCCAGTCCGAGCACGAGCACCGACGAACCGGGAGCGACCTCGGCGGTCTTGTTCACGGCACCGACGCCGGTCGTGACGGCGCAGCCCAGCAGGGCGGCGTCTCGGCTGTCGATGTCGTCCGGAACCTTCACCACCGCAGCGGCCGGGACCACGGTCTGCTCGGCGAACGATCCCACGGTCAATCCTGGATACACGGGCTCTCCAGCGGCATCGACCGCATACGGCTCGAACGAACGCTCCGATCCGTTCACGCACAGATGCGCCTCACCGCGCGAGCAGTGGACGCAGCGGCCGCATGGCGTGATCCACAGGAGGATCACCCGGTCGCCTTCGGCGACCTCAGTCACGCCGGCGCCCGCCTCGACGACCGTGCCGCACGCCTCGTGGCCGAGGACGGCCGGCATCAGCTGCGCCAGTACACCGCGAGCGAGAGACAGATCCGAGTGGCACACTCCCGTCACGTCGATCCGGACCCGCACGTCACCAGGGCCGACATCGCGGAGCCGGATTCGCTCGACGCGCATCGGGGCGTCCTGAGAACGCACCACCAGGGCTGCGACCTCGGTCACAGTTGCACCGCCTTCACCTCGAGGACGTCGTCGATTCCGTAGTCGCCGATCTCCCTGCCGAGCCCGGACTGCTTGTATCCGCCGAACGGCGCCCGCGGATTGAAGGGGGCGGCGTTGACGTCGATCTGGCCGGTGCGGATGCGCGCCGCGTAGTCGAGCGCCCGGTCGGTGTCCTGGATCCACAGGGCGCCGCCGAGCCCGTAGATCGAGTTGTTGGCGATCTCGATGGCGTGGTCGTCGGAGTCGGCGGCCAGGATCGACAGCACTGGACCGAAGATCTCGTCCTGCGCCAGTGCAGAGTCCGGATCGACATCGCTGTAGACAGTGGGAGTCACGTAGTAGCCGCGCTCAGGCAGTTGCCCGCCGATTCCACCGGCCACCAACTCGGCGTCGGCGGCCAGATACCGCTGCACCTCCTTGCGCTGGCCGGCGGAGATGAGCGGGCCGAGCCGGCCGCCGGGGATGTACTTGGCGGCCTCCTGTTCCGCGAGCTCCTCGACTCTGCCGATCCTGCCGCGCGGGACGATGAGCCTTGACAGGGCGGTGCAGGTCTGCCCGCCGTTGAGGTAGCAGTTGGCCACGGTGACCTTCACGGCCTTGGCGAGCAGGTCGTCGGAGACGTTGGACAGCACCACGCTCGCCGACTTGCCGCCGAGCTCCAGGGTCACGCCCTTGACCGTCTCGGCGGCGGTCGCGGCGACCTGCCGACCGACCAGAGTGGAGCCGGTGAACGAGACGTGGTCGACGTCCCTACTGCGGGTGAGCCGGTCGCCGATCTCCCGGCCGCCACCGGGAACGAGGTTGAAGACCCCCGAGGGGAATCCGGCCGCATCGAACGCGCGGGCCAGCTCGAACGCGGCCAGCGGGGTCAGCGTCGCCGGTTTGAGCACAACGGTGCAGCCCGCCGCGATCGCCGGGACCACCTTCACCACCACCTGGTGCAGTGGCAGGTTCCAGGGGGTGATCGCGGCCACCACACCGACCGGCTCGCGCAGGATGATCGAATGGTCACGGCGAGTCTGGAACGGGAACTCGGCCAGTGCCTCTGCCGTCTTCTCGATCACGCCCAAGGGCACCTGCACGTGCAGCCCGCGCGCGAGCTTGGCCGGCGCGCCCAGCTCACGCTGGATCAGTGATGCGAAGACGTCCGCTCGCTCCGAGAGCACATGATGGAGGCGGCGCAGCAGGCGAACACGGTCGGGAACCGGCGTCGCGGCCCATGCCGGGAACGCCGCCCTCGCGGCGGCGATCGCGGCGTCGGCCTCCGCACCGTCCGCCTGGGCCACCACACCGCAGATCTCTTCGGTGGCGGGGTTCTCCACCTCGATTTCGCCTCCGGCCCCGGGTATCCAGGCGCCGTCGATGTAGAGCGCCGGTTCCCTGATCAAGTCGGTCATCAGCGATCACCCTTCCGGTGGTGTGCGATGGCGGGAGCGACCGGTGCGGCCGGCAGGTTGATCACCAGCGTGGCGGCGGGGACCGCAGGCCTCCGTCTGAAGGCCGCCACCAGCACCGTGATCAGTGCCGCCACCGCCGCTACCGCTCCGGCCGCCGGCAGGGCGCGGCGCAGCAGCACTCCGCCCAGCCCGGCCGTGAGATCCAGCGGCTCGACGTCCGAAGCCGCGGGATCGGCGACCGCCGCCACTGCGAGGTCGCCCGTCCCACGCACTCCGGCGAGCCCGTTGCCGTTCGCTACGGCAGGACCTGGCCGCTCGGGCGGGGTGCCGGCTTCCTGCGCGACGCCGGAGCGGGCAACAGCGACTTCCAGCCGCTCGACGAACTGCCCCAGCAACTTGTTGCTGATGTCGGCGATCACACCGCGTCCGAACTGCGCCGCCCTTCCCGACAGTGCGAGCTGCGTCCGCACCGAAACGAGGGTCGCCGTTCCCTGCTCGGCGAGGGTCGCGGTGACGGTGGCCGCCGCGTTGCCCTGTCCCCCGACGTCCCGTCCCTCGGCGCGGATCACCGCACGGTGCACCTTGTCGTCACGCTCGACGAACCGGGCGGTCCCGGTGTAGCTGACCGAGACGGGGCCGACTTTGACCTTGACCAGGCCGCGGTACTCGTCCCCGTCGACATCGACCACGGAGGCCCCGGGCAGGCAGGGCGCCACGCGCTCCAGATCGGTGAGGAAATGCCAAGCGTCGGCCACCGGGAGGTTCACCGTGAAGGTGTTCGTCAGTTCCACATCTCCGCCTACTAATTATCGTTAGTTAGTACGATAGGGGCAGGCTACAGCAAGGGTCAACCGTGGTCTGGTCTGGGTCAGCCCTGCTCGCCGCCGGCCGGCGGCTGGAGTCCTTCCGCCAGCCGGTGGCGCTGGATCTTGCCGGAGCCCGTGCGCGGGATGTGGTCCACCTCGACGAACCTCTCAGGCACCTTGAAGGACGACAGCCGGCGGCGGCATTCGGCGACCGCGGCGGACACGTCCAGGGCACCGGGCCTTTCCGGCACGACGAAGGCGACCGGCACCTCACCGAGCTCGGGATGGAGCCGACCGACCACCGCCGCGTCCGCGACGCCCGGAGCGTCGAGCAGAACCAGCTCGATCTCCGCCGGGTAGATGTTCTCGCCGCCGCGAATGATCAGTTCCTTGATACGGCCGCTGATGGTGATGAAGCCATTGGCGTCGCAGCGCGCCAGGTCACCGGTGCGGTACCAGCCGTGGCGCAGCGCCTCCGCGGTGGCCTCCGGCCGGCCGTGGTAACCCGCCATGACGAGCGGGCCTTTGACCCACAGCTCCCCTTCTCCGCCGGCTTCGACGTCATCGCCGGTCATCGGGTCCACCAGGCGCACCGCCACCCCGGGGAGGGGCAGCCCGCACGACCCCATCACCCTCCCGCCGGTCGGCCAGTTCATCGTGACCATGGTGGAGGTTTCGGTGATCCCGTAGCCCTCCAGCAGCCGCACGCCGAAGACCTGCTCGAACGCCTCGTTCAACGGGCCCGGCATGATCGCTCCTGCCGAGACGCAGAGCCGCAGCCGCCCGGTCCGCACCGGGCCGTCCCCGGCTGCGTTCAGGAGGTACTGGAACATGGTGGGAACCCCCGGCAGCACCGTGTACGGCCCATCGTCCAACTCCTCCAGAACCCTCGTCGGCGAAAAGCCGCCCAGTATCCGCTCGCTGGCCCCAACGGCGAAGACGCCGAGAACGCAGAGCACCAGTGCGTAGGAATGAAACAGCGGCAGCGGACACAGAACGCGATCATCAGCCGAAAGACCCACGATGGGCGCCCAGCATGCCGCCACCACCCACAGGCAGCCGCGTTGGGTCAGCAGCACTCCCTTGGGCCGACCGGTGGTGCCCGAGGTGTAGAGCATCCAGGCCACGTCGTCCAGACCGAGGTCGTCCGAAGCGGGCAGGGCCGGAGCACTGCACATGAGCCTCTCGTAGGAGACCGTTCCGGCGGGAGGCGTGTCGTCGGTGACGACCAGGATCGGGATGGCGCCCGTCGCAGTCCGCTGCGCGAGCAGGGCCCGCACCGCCTCGACGTGCTCCCCGTCGGTTATCACCGCCCGCGCACCGCTGTTGTCGAGCATGTATCCGATCTCGGGAAGCGCGGCGCCCGGGTTGACGCACACACCGACCGCGCCGCAGCGGGGGGTCGCCAGGTAGCTCTCCGCCGTCTCCACCCGGTCGTCCATGTAGATCAGCACCCGGTCACCACGTGCGACCCCGAGGCTTCGCAGATGGCCGGCCAGCCGGGCGGTGCGGCGCTCCAGATCGGCGTATCCGACGGAGCGCCGGTCATCGCGGAAAGCGACCTTGTCGCCGAACCGCTCCGCCTGTTCGGCCAGCAGGTGGGGGACGGGCTGAATCAGTTCCAGTCTGAGCACGGAACCTCCCACTAACGAACGATCGTTAGTATGGGAAGGTAGCAAGTGGTGTACCTCACTTCCACGGACAGGACGGACATTCGTGCGACAGACGCCGCCCGCTGGAAGCTCAATGCGGAAGCGTCCGCGACACTCCCGTCAGGCGCGGGCAGATGCCGATGGCGCGACTTCGCGCTCTGGGAGGCACCGGTTCCGGACCGGCCGACGGCTGTCCTTCACCGGAGTGCCGGGGGAAAGACGTCGCGACGCGCCGATCCGGCGATCGCTCAACGGAGGGTCGGGAGGCCGGCGGCGATGGCGGTGAGCATGCGCTTCATCGCGGGTTCGAACGGGACGCCGGCCGCGGCGGCCAGGGCGGGCTCGCGGTCGTAGAGTTCGGCGATCACGGGGGGCGGGTTCGCCGCGGGATAGAGCAGCGAGGCCAGCGCCGCGGCCGCCGCGACAAGTTCGCGTGCCTCGTTTCCGGTGAACTCAGGGCAGGCCTGCGCGACGGCCTTGGCGAGCGTGAACTGGACGTCCAGGGTGACGAGTTTGAACCGGCGGGCGGCTTCAATGGTGACGTTGTGCTCAAGGGTCGTCACGGTGTGGCTGAGCAGCTCGCAGAACAGCGGGCGCTCGGCCAGTGTGCCCGTGAGCGTGTCGATCAACGTGTCCGGGGCGGGCGAACCGGCCAGCCGGTCGAGGACGGCCCGCTCCCAGTCCTTCCACTCCTGCGCCGCGAGTTCCAGGTAGATCTCCTCGCGCGTTGCGAAATACCGCGCGAGGTTGGATTTGGCCATGCCGGCGGCTTCCGCGACGCCGCCGAGACTCACCTCGCGCACGCCCGATCGGATCGCGAGCTCGCGTGCGGCGTCGAGAATCGCCGCGCGGCGCTGTTGCTTGTGCTCGGGACGCCTGGCCCGCAGAAACGCCTTGGTCATGTCCTCGACATCATACGTCCCCACGGTTTAGAGGACGCCGTCCGCTTGTTAAGTGAACGGCGTCCTGTTAACTTCGAGCCCACGGGCGGGCGAAGGAGGCAGGGTGGAGATATCGCTGCGGATCAACGGGTCCGCCGAGACGCTGGAAGTCCAACCGCAGGTGAGCCTGCTCGACGCGCTGCGTGACCAACTCGGCCTGACCGGCACGAAGAAGGGCTGCGACCAGGGCGCGTGCGGCGCCTGCACAGTCCTCTCCGACGGTGCGCGGATCACCTCGTGCCTGGCGCTGGCGGTGCAGTACGAGGGGCACGAGATCACGACCATCGAAGGCGTGGACCACCCGCTGCAGGAGGCGCTCGTCCGCGCGGACGGCCTCCAGTGCGGCTACTGCACACCGGGCCAGATCTGCTCGGCGATCGGCATGCTGGCCGAGCACAAGGAAGGCATGGCAAGCGCGGTGACCGAGGACGACGAGGTCGATGAGCTGGACGAGGAGGAGATCCGCGAGCGGATGAGCGGCAACCTGTGCCGCTGCGGCGCCTACAACGGCATCGTCGAGGCGATCAAGGAGGTCGCCGGATGATGCCCTTCTCCTACCTCAGCGCACCCGATGTCGAGACGGCGCTGCGCGCGGTCGCCGACGACGAGGACACCAAACTCCTCGGCGGCGGGACGAACCTCGTCGACCTGATGCGCGAGGGGATCGAAAGGCCCGCGAAGGTCGTCGACATCACTCGCCTGCCGCTGGGCGAGATCAAGAACCTGCCGGACGGCGGAGTCCGGGTCGGCGCGCTCGTCCGCAACAGCCGGCTTGCGGCCGACCATCTCGTCAGGACCCGCTATCCGGTTCTGACGCAGGCGGTCCTGCACGGTGCGTCCGCGCAGTTGCGGAACATGGCGACCGTCGGCGGGAACCTGCTGCAGCGCACCCGCTGCCTGTACTTCTACGACGGCGCCGCCGCGTGCGGCAAGCGTGAGCCCGGCAGCGGCTGCGACGCGATCGGCGGCTTCTCCCGCAACAGCGCGATCCTCGGCACGAGCGAGCACTGCATCGCGGCGCACCCCTCGGACATGGCGGTGGCGCTGGCGATGCTGGACGCGGTCGTCGAGGTGCGCAGTGTCCGCGGTACTCGGCGCGTCCCGATCGCCGAGTTGCACCGGCTGCCCGGCGACACGCCCCATGTCGAGACCACGCTGGCCACCGACGAGCTGATCACGGCCGTCGAACTGCCGGCGGTACCGGTCGCGGCGAACTCGCGCTACCGCAAGGTGCGCGACCGCGCGTCCTACGCGTTCGCGCTCGTCTCGGTCGCCGCCGCTCTGGGAGTCGAGGACGGGACGGTCACTGCGGCCAGGCTCGCGCTGGGCGGTGTCGGGACGAAACCGTGGCGCGCCACCGAAGCCGAACGGGTGCTTCTCGGCGAACCGGCGACCGACGAGGGCTTCCTGCGGGCCGCCGACGCCGAACTGGCCGCCGCGGCGACCACACCGCACAACCATTTCAAGGTCGAACTCGCGCGGCGCACGATAGTGGCGACGCTGCGGCGGTTGGTCCCCGACGGCCGAGACGAGGAGAGCACGATATGACCACGGCCCAGAAGCCGACCGGCGCCGTCGGAAAGCCGCTCGATCGCGTCGACGGGAAGACCAAGACGACCGGCGCGGCCGAATTCGCCGCGGAGCACACCTACCCGGGCCTCGCGCACGCCGCGCTCGTCCACGCCACGATCAGCCGCGGCCGGATCACCGCCCTGCACACCGACGACGCGAGCGCGGTGCCCGGCGTGATCACCGTGCTCACCCACCGCAACGCCCCGCCCCTCGAACCGGTCCCCAAGACAAGTCCGCTGGACCTCAGCTCGATGGTCTCCGGCACCTCGGTCGACTACCTGCAGACCGACGAGGTGTACTGGGACGGGCAGCCGATCGCGGTCGTCGTCGCCGAGAACGCCGCCGCGGCGAACCAGGCCGCCGCGCTCGTCCGCGCCGAGTACGCCCCGTCCGAGGCCGCGGTCGACTTCACCGGCGCCGAAGCGAACGCCCGCCCGCAGCCGAGCAGCCCCATCATGCCCGCCGGTGCGAAGAAGGGCGACGCGGAGGAGGCGCTCGCCGCCGCACCGGTCGCCCTCGACCTGCGCTTCACCACTCCGCCGCACAACCACAACGCTCTCGAGCCCCACGCGACCGTGGCGGTCTGGGACGGCGACCGGCTCACCGTTCACGAACCGACTCAGGCCATCGACTGGTTCCGTGCGCACCTCGCGGCACGCTTCGGGCTGCCCGCGGACGACGTGCGCGTGCTCTCCCCCTTCGTCGGTGGCGGCTTCGGCGGCAAAGGGGCGGTCTGGCCCGGCACGATCCTCACCGCGCTCGCGGCCCGGGCCACGGGCCGGCCGGTCCGCCTGGCGCTCTCTCGTGAAGGCGTCTACCGCACCGTGGGCGGACGCACCCCCTCGATCCAGCGGGTGGCTGTGGGCGCATCCCACGACGGCAAGCTGACCGCGCTGGTGCACACCAGTGTCACCCGTACCGGGCGAGTGGGCGGTTTTCCCGAGCCGGTCACCACTCAGTCCCAGCACCTTTACGCCGCCGAGAACATCCTCCTGGAGCAAAAGCTCGTGCGGCTCGACCTGCTGCCGAACATCCCGATGCGGGCACCGGGCGAGGCGATCGGCACCTTCGCGCTGGAGTGCGCGATCGACGAACTCGCCTACGAACTCGACATCGATCCCATCGAACTGCGCCTGCGGAACGAACCCGAGGCGAACCCACTGGACGGCAAGGAGTTCTCGCTCCGGACCTTGGCCGAGTCCTACCGGCAGGGAGCCGCGCGGTTCGGCTGGCACGAGCGGACCCCCGAGCCTCGCTCAATGCGAGACGGCCGCTGGCTGGTCGGGATGGGTGCGGCGTCGGCGTACCACCCGGCGGGCTACTTCACCGCCGACATCACGGTCCGGCTCTCAGCGGACGGGACCGTCCTGGTGCGGTGCGGTTTCCAGGAGATCGGCACCGGCGGCGCGACGGCGCAGGCGCAGATCGCGGCGGACGCGCTCAGCGTGCCGTTCCAGGCCGTCCACGTCGAGTACGGCGACTCGGCACTGCCGAAGGGACCATTCGCCGGCGGCTCCATGCAGACCGCCACCGTCGCGGCCAGCCTGCTGGAGGCATGCAAGAAACTGAAGCGATCCCTGCGGACCATGGCGCGGCGCACAGGGGGCGACAGCCACGAGGAGGTCCTGCGCCGGGCGAACGTCCCGCATATCGAAGCCAAGGTCGGATCCAGCACGCAGCTGGGGCGCAAGTCCGACCAGGCGCGATTCATGCTGCGTCTCGCGCGCGACCGGCGGCGCTGGGTAAGGGCGTCGACGGGTGCGCATTTCTGCCAGGTCCGCGTCGACCCCGACACCGGCGAGGTCCGCGTCACCAGGTGGACCGGCGTCTTCAGCATCGGCACGGTGGTCAACCCCAAGAGCGCGGTCAGCCAGCTGCGCGGCGGCATCGTGATGGGCCTCGGCATGGCCCTGTCCGAAGAGACCCTCGTCGACCCCCGTACCGGCCGCATCATGAACCCGAGCCTGTCGGAGTACCACATCCCCGTCCACGCCGACGTCCCGCCGATCGACGTGTCCTTCCTCGGCACCCCGGACCCGACGATGCCGGGCGGTATCCTCGGCGCCGGCGAACTCGGGATCACAGGCGTTGCCGCGGCCGTCGCCAACGCCGTTCACCATGCGACCGGCAAACGCGTCCGCGACCTACCGATCAGCGTGGACAAGCTGCTCTGAGGCAGGAACGGAGCGCTCCCGACGCCGCACGGTCTCAGCGGGCGGCCCCAGGGTGATCCAGCGGCGCGGCCGGCAGGATGACCGCCTCGGCCACCGGCTCGCTGTGCAGCAGGCGGACCAGATCGGCACGACGGTCCAGGACCGCACGCTGGTTGATGTACCCCTTGTCGGTGATCTCCCCGTCGGCCAGCGAGGCAGGCTCTTCCAGGACGAGGGCCCGAGCGACCTTGCGCGAGGTTCCCGCATCGGCGGCGTTCAGGCGGGCCAGAGTGGCCGCCAGGGCGGCGCGGATCTCGGCGGATCGGGCGGAGGGTTCCCCGGAGCCGGCCAGCGCCTCCGTCCTGGCCGGGTTCAGCCAGACGAGGGCGCCGATATAGGGCCTGTCCTGCCCGGTGAGGACGGCATCGGCGAGAAGGCCCTCGGACGCGTTCAGCAGTTCCGAACGCAGCGTACCGGCGCTCACCCACGTCCCGGTGTCCAGCTTGAAGTCCTCACTGATCCGCCCGTCGAACACCAGCCCCTTCCCCGGATCGGCATCGTCGACCATGCGGACGGCGTCACCCGTCCGGTAGTAGCCGTCTTCGTCGAACGCCTCGCGGGTCCGGGCGGGGTCGTTGAAGTATCCGGGCGTGACGGACGGCCCCTTCACACGGATCTCCATCTTCGGGCCGACCGGCGCCAGTTTGATGGAGACGCCTGGGAGCGGGAGGCCGATGCAGTCGCTGCGACCCGAGGCGAAGTACGCCGACGTCGCGGCAGGAGCGGTCTCGGTGCATCCCCACGACGTCGTCATCGTGGCGTCCGCGCCGACCGATGCGGCGACCGCGGTGATGCCGTCCCAGATCTGCTGGGGCAGGGCCGCCGCCGCGAAGAAGACAAAGCGCATGCGGGAGAAGAACGCCTCGGCGAATTCACGGTCCCTTTCCAGATGCGGTAGCAGCGACGCGTACCCGGCGGGCACGTTGAAGTACACGGTCGGCCGGACCTCCGAAAGGTTGCGCACCGTCCGCTGGACGAGGTCGGGAGCCGGCCGGCCGTCGTCGACGTACAGGCTGCCGCCGTTGGCGAGGGCGAGACCGACATTGTGGTTCCCGCCGAAGGTATGGCTCCAAGGCAGCCACTCGAGCATGACCGGAGGCTCGTCGGCGACGAACGGCCAGATCTGCCGCAGCATTTGCTGGTTGGCGCACAGCATTCGATGAGTGTTGACGACTCCCTTGGGCAATCCGGTCGAGCCCGAGGTGAAGAGAATCTTCGCGACGGTGTCGGCGTCCACCGCGGCGCACCTGTTCTCCACCTCGGGAGTCGGCGTGGTGGCGGCCCATTTCCGGAACTCCTCACGTCCGGCGAGGATCTGTCCCCCGCTCACCGCGAGGGCGCCGGCGTACGCCTCGGCGTCGTCGGCGAAGACGACGGCCGGTTCGACCAGGCCGGCCATGGCCCTCAGTTTGGCGTGCGCCTGGTCGAGCAATGAGTAGGCGGTGCTGACCGGCACGACGGGCGAGCCGACGGTGAAGCACGCCAGCGTCAGCAGCAGGTGCTCGATGCCGTTGCCGGAGAGGATCATGACGGGTCGGCCGGCCGCCCCGCGGTCGAGGAGCGCCTGCGCGAGGCCATCCACCGTCCGCAGCGCCGCCCCGTAGGCGATTCGGCGCCACTCCTGCCCGGCGCGGTCGGCGACCAGCAGGCGGTCGGGGTGCTTTCGCGCCGTCTCCCGGAAGGGCGTCGCCATGTTCTGCGCGTACGGCCCGAGCGGCAAGGCCGACCTCAGGACCGTCGAGCCGTCCGTGAGACGCTCTGCAACCGTCCTCGGCATCGCGAACAGTTCCATCACTTACCTCCGGGCCGTGCCTGACGATCGAAGTGTCGTCAGAAAGCGTGACATTCGTGGGACCTGGCGTGGGACTGCATGATCGTCAGCCGGTGACTCGCACGGCCGGCGCACACGCGTCGGCACCGGCCGCCGTCAATTCCATGGCCCTAATACTAATTAACGTTAGTTAACATCGTAGGAACGAGGCGCCACCAGGTCAAGGGTCAGTGAAAGGGGCCCGAGAGCAACGATGCCGTCGGCGAGGGAGGGAGGGGTACCGGTCGTCGAGCCACAGAACGGCCGGATCGCGCCAAGCAGGGACCAGGGCACAGGTGAGGGCGGGTCCTCCGCACCGTCACACCGGCTGCCTCGCTCGGGGCGGCACCGCGATCGGCTGCTATCCCTCGCTCGCCGTTCGAGGTTCCCCCGAGCCGCTCTCCGTGCGACGCGTCGACACCGTCCCCTGCCAGCCGACCCCTCGCAGCACCAAGTCCACGACCTGAGCCACCAGGGGTTCGGGGTTAGCGGCGAGTTGCGCCCGCCGGGTGTCGGGGATGAGCAGGATCCGGTGCACCAGCGTGCCCGCCAGCGCATCCATGATCAGTGACGGCGAGACATCGGGCGGCAGTTCGCCGCTGTCGACCGCGGCGAGCACGATCTTGCGTCCGCCGATGATGGTGGACTGCCTGACATAATCCAGAGCCTCGCCCAACTCATCCGGGTAGATCTTGGCGTCGACCAGCGCCCGGATGCTCGCCATACCGTGCGGGCCGAGGAAGCGGTTGATGAGCCGGTTGGCCGTCTGAGTCAGGTCCCGGTACAGCGACCCGGTGATCTCGACCGGGCCGGAAGTGCGCAGCGAATTGATCGCCGCGGCGAACAGATCCTGCCTGGTGGGCCAGCGGCGGTAGAGGGCCGCCTTACCGACCCCGCCCCGCCGGGCCACCGCGTTCATGGTGAAACCCGCCCAACCGACCTCGCTGTAGACCTCCAGCGCCGCGCTGAGCACCCGGGAGTCGATCTCCGGGTCGACGGGGCGGCCCGGCCGCCCGCGAGGAGGGGTGCTCATGCGCGCCATCCTGCCACGACCGCGACTTCACTCGATCAGCGGCCAAATACGGACCAGTATCGTCCGATACTGGACTCGGGGGCCACCGGCGGCACCGCAACCCGCCATGACACACCACCACAGAAGCCCCTAGATCGCCCATTTCGGACCGATGTACACAAGATCCGTTGACGCCATCCGAGCCGTCCATTATCGTGTGGCGAATTACAGACACTATCTGTCTGAATCATGATGGAACCCATCATCAGCCGACCCCTCCGGGAGGTAGGGCGCATGAAGGTGACCATGGAAGAAGGACGTTGCGCGGCGTCTGCCGAGGCCGTCCCTGTCTGCCCGACCAGGGTCCTCGCCAAGGCCCTGACGTGAAGACCCGCGCAGCCGTACTACGCGACCCCGCGAAGCCCTTCTCCGTCGAAGAGATCGATCTGGCCGATCCGGGACCTGGAGAGCTGCTGGTCGAGATCGCCGGAGCCGGGGTATGCCACACCGACCTGACGGCCCGTGAGCCCGGTACCGCCAGAAACGCGCTGCCGGCCGTGTTCGGGCACGAGGGCTCCGGAGTGATCCGGGAGATCGGCCCCGGCGTGACCGGTTTCGCCCCCGGCGATCCGGTCGTGTTGAGCTATGACAGCTGCGGCAGGTGCAGGCAATGCCTTTCCGCTGCGCCCTCTTACTGTGTCGAGGCCGCGCTCCGCAATCTCACTGGGCGTCGCTCCGACGGAGGGCATGCCGGAACGGATGCGGCCGGGCTGCCCCTGGGCACCCGCTGGTTCGGTCAGTCCAGTTTCGCCGAGTACGCCGTCGCGACCGCACGGAACGCCGTCAAAGTCCGTGACGACGTGCCGCTGGAGCTCCTCGGCCCGTTGGGTTGCGGAGTGCAGACCGGCGCCGGGACGGTGCTGCTCGGGCTGGGCGTGAAGGCCGGGCAGAACGTGGTGATCTTCGGGGCGGGCGGGGTGGGGCTGTCCGCGGTGATGGCCGCCGTCCTCACCGGGGCCCGAACGGTGGTCGCCGTCGACCTGCACCCCAAGCGCCGCGAACTCGCCCTCGAACTGGGGGCCACGCACGTCGTCGACGGCGCCGACCCCGAGGTGACCGCCCTTGTCCGAGCCGCCACCGGTGGGGCCGAGGCCGCGATGGACACCACCGGGGTACCGGCCGTCGTAAAGGCCGCCGTCGAAAGCCTCGCCACGGGCGGCACCTGCGCCCTGGTGGGGGCTTCTCCCGCCCCGGTGACCCTGAGTCCGCACGAGCTCAGGGGAAAGAAACTCACCTACCTGCTGGAGGGCAACGCCGTCCCGCAGCTCTTCATACCGCAGCTGATCGGGCACTGGCAGGCCGGCCGTTTTCCCTTCGACAAGCTCATCCGGCGCTATCCGCTCGACGAGATCAACCAGGCTGAACGAGACTGCCACACCGGCGAGACCGTCAAACCCATCCTCATCCCGTGACCACGAGCGCCACCCCTGGAGCCTCCCCAGGGGACGAAGGCCCGCTGGCGGCACAGGGCTGATCCGCTGTCAGCGGCCTGCCCAGTGGGTCGATCTGCCCTTTGGCGCAGCCTCACCGATCACCGCGTTCGTCCGGTTGCGCTACTCCCCCGGCCGGTCCTCGGCCTCGACCAACCCGGAAATGCGCAAGGCGTACTCGCTGTACCTGTCGGCCACGGTCTCGGCAGACAGCACGCCGTCCTCGCTGAACCAGCGCGCGATGCTGACGCACATCTCCAGGATCCCGAAGGACGCCAACGACGGGGTGGCCTCCTTGAACCGGCCGATCGCGATCCCCTCTTCGATCAGCCCACGAACGGCCCGCTCATGGGACCGGCGCAGCTCGAACACCCGGGAGCGGGCCGGCTCCTCGACATGGCCCGCGTCCTGGTTGACGATCAGAGCCTCGCGCCGGTGCGTGGCATGCCGCAGGGCATAGGTCCGAATCGCCTGCCGAAGCCGTTCAGCGACGTCCTCCACACCGTCCACGGCCGCCTGGTAGTCGAGCCAGACCTGCTCGGTCGTCTCGAGCACGATCTCACTGAGCAGATCCTGCTTGGCGCGCATGTGGTTGTACAGGCTCGGGGTACGGATCCCGAGCTCAGCAGCGATCTGGCTGAGTGCGGTGCCGTGATACCCGCGCTCGGCGAACAAGGTCAGCGCCACATCGCGCACGGCGCCGCGACTCACCGTCGCACGCCCCCCTGTCGATCGTGCGTCCTGCGCCGCATGTGAAGCCATATCCTCATGATGGCAGGCCACCGCCGCCCTGCGCGCCCGCGGTCGGCGCGACACATCACAGCCGGCCCAGGCGAGACTCCGCAACCGCACCGGCATAGGATGAACATCGACGCCCCGTAGATCGACCAGAACCAGCAGAGCCTGCTGCCCAGGGATTGAGCAGTCGCCAGGACGTCCGAAGAGTGCTGCGGCATCGGCGGATCAGTCCGGCCAGGTAGTTCAGCGTTGAACACGACAAATCGACGGCGGCACGATAGAACAGCACGCAGAGCCCCTGGTTCGGACGCCGACATTGGTTAGCGGCGTCATCTGCCTGCTTACGCCGTCGCGATAGGACGGCGTCATAGAACGTTCTTGAGCAAAGCACGCCACTGGCCGACTTCGGCGAAGACTTCCGCCATGACTTCCAGTGCCGGCGCGTGGAACCTTTCGGGCGCCGAACAGCAGTCAGCCGCGACCAGCATGTCGAAGTCGCGCTGCTGACCAGAGCGAACGGTCGACTCTACACAGACGCTGGTGAGTATGCCGCTGACGAGCAGCCTGCGCACCTGCATCCCGCGCAGGACGGTCTCGAGTTCAGTGTAGAGAAATGCGTCGAAGCGGCTCTTGTCGATGACATGATCCGCAGGCCGGGGGGCAAGCTCGTCGATGATTTCGGCGTCCCAACTGCCGCGCACAAGCGGGCGCGCGTCCATGGGGAGGCGAGCCCGGACGCGGGGCTGCGCTTCCACATAGTCGGGTCGGAATACGTGACGTGTGTAGACGATCGGCAAGCCGACCGAACGCGCCTCTTCCAGAAGTGCGACGTTCTGTGCCACGACCTCATTGATTCGCGGCAGCACAATATGATGACTCGGCAACGAGCCTTTCGGATGGCAAAAGCCATTCTGCATGTCGATGACGAGTACCGCTGTCGTCACGGGACCTCCTTCTCGGCGACCAGGTGCTCAATTCGCGGGGAAGCGCCACACCGGACTTCCTCGTTCGTCTTCCGATGCAATGACGCCGGTTACGCGAGGATCCCACCACCGGGAAGCCGCGATCCACTTCGGCCAGGCTGCAGTTCGGAGAACGAGAAGCATTACCGATAGGCGCCGCCGGAAGGCCGCACGTAGCCTTCGAGCGTTCCGCTATTTCTGGGGGGTCGGCCCAAGCATCACCCGGCCGACCCCCCGTCTGTCACACATCCGGCCGCACACCACTGGTCATCGTCCCCCGGGAACGCCGTGGCCTCCTACGAGGCCGTGGTCCACACGCCGTTCTTGACCTGCAGGATCTCTTCGACGTTGGTCGCAGTGCGGTTTCCGGGTCCGAAAGTGAGCGGAGCACTCGCTCCGACCTTCTGGTTCTTCCAAGTCTCGAGTGCCTTGATCAGGCCCTGCCGAGTCAGGTCATCACCCGCCTGCTCGGCGGCCTTTGCGAAGGCATGCACGGAGGTCCACGCCAGCAAGCTGTAGTACGAGAACGCTGCGCCCGGCTGGTACTTCTTCATGTCGGCCTGATACTGAGCCACCGCAGGGTTGCCGGCGTCGGTGGCCACCGGCAGCTTGCCCGCGCCCAGCACGCCTTCCGAGGACTTGCCGGTCAGGTCCAGGAACTTCTGAGAGGTAGCGCCGGCGCTGACGATCATCTGGGCGCCCAGGCCCTGCCGCTGCGCCTCCCGGAGGAACGACGCCGCGTCCCCGTCGGTGAGCATCACCAAGATGCCTTTGGCCCCGCTGGACTTGAGTTTGCTGACCTCGGCGGAGACACTCGAGGCACCGGCCTGGACGCCGACGACGGCCTTGGGGGTCGTCGAGTGCTTGCTCTTAAGGTACGCGGTCGCGTTATCGAGCAGTCCTTGACCGAAGTCATTCTGGACATACACGATGCCGATCTCGGACGCCGGGACCTGGCGGTCCACCAGAGTGTCGACCATCTGGTGGGTCTCCGCGGTGTCATTGGCGACAACCGGGAAGATGTACGTCTGAGGCGGGTCGTTGACCTTCGTGCCGGTCGCCACCGGGCCGATCACGGGCACCTTCGCCCGGTCGATCTGTTGCTTCACCGCTAGCAATTGCGAGTAGCCGGCGAAGCCCACGAACGCGAAGATGCGGTCGTTGTTGATCAGCTTCTGGACCTTGCCGTTGGTGACCGCGGGGTTGTACTGGTCGTCCTCCCAGTAGCCCTTGAGCTTGCGTCCATTGATACCGCCATGAGCGTTCACCGAGGCGACGGAAGCGTCGAGCCCCTGCCGGACCGCCACGCCGACCGCCGCCGCCGGCCCCGTCAGTGGCAGCGTCGCACCGATCTTGATCTCCTTGCCCGACACTCCGGTCGACGAACTGACGCTGCCGTTTCCGCAGGCCGCCGCCATCAGGAGAGTCGTCGCGAAACCGGCCGCGAGAACGGCCCGCCGGGGTGCCCCGGGGAGCATCACCCGTGTCGCAGCAAGATGCTTCATCCACCCCATCATTTTTCCTTTTCGTTCGGTCCATTCCAGACGTGATCTGCCTGAGCATCATCGCGCCAGGCTTTCGAGCTCCTCCGCGATCAGGTTGAGGTGCCCAGCATCGTCTTCCGCAGGCTCGCGTCGTTCAGCATCTGGTCGGCGCGGCCGGAGGCGACGATCCGGCCACTGCTGAGCAGATAGGCGGAGTCGGCGGTGGCGAGGGCGGCCTGCACGCTCTGCTCGACGAGAAGCACGCTCGTGCCGCGTTCGCGAATGTCGGCGATGACGTTCCGCACCTCGACGATCACCCCGGGAGCGAGTCCGAGGAACGGCTCGTCCATGAGCAGCAGGCGCGGGTTCGCGAGCAGAGCCCTTGCGATGGCGAGCATCTGCTGCTGTCCTCCCGACAGCGAGCCGCCAGGGTGGTGACGGCGCTCACCGAGAATGGGGAAAAGTTCGTACATCTCGGCGCGGCGCGCTTCGGCGGCTGGGCCTCGCACACTCACGAAACAACCCATCCGAAGGTTTTCCTCGACCGTCAGTTTCGCGAAGATCTGACGTCCCTCCGGCACCAGTACCACTCCCGACCGGACCACGGCGGCAGGCCGGCGCGCGGTCAGCCGCCTGCCTTCCAGGGTCACCTCGCCGGAACGGGGCTTCATCAAGCCGGCGACAGTGCGCATCAGCGTTGACTTGCCCGCGCCGTTGCGACCCACGAGCGCGACGATCGAGCCACTCGGCACCTCCAGGTCGACGTCATGCAGCACGTCGACCGCGCCGTAACCGACCGAGAGCTTGTCGATGGTCAGACTCATTCGGCTTCCCCCAGGTATTCCCGGCGCACTTCCGGAAGATCCATGACGCGGGACGGATCGGTCTCGGCGATCTTCCGGCCGAAGCTCAGGACCAGGACCCGGTCGGACACAGCCAGCACCGTCTCGATGTCGTGCTCGACGAGCACGACGGACATCGGCCGTTCCTCCTGGACGCCTCGAATCACGTCGACGAACTCTCGCTTCTCCTCGGCGTTGAGTCCGGCACACGGCTCGTCGAGCAAGAGCACCGATGGTCGCTGGCACAGTGCGCGACCGAGGTCGGCCAGCTTCTGCTCCGCGTAGGCGAGACTCGAGCATCCCTCGTCGCGGAGTTCCAGCAGGCCCAGCCCGGCCAGCACCTCATCGATGAGCCGGTCGTCGGACCCGCGGCGCAGGCGATGGCGACCCCGCCGGCTGTTCTGGCCGGCGACGTAGCCGATCTGCAGGAGCTCACGCACCGACAATTCACTCAGAGCCGGCGGCGACTGGAACGTTCTTGCCAGGCCGCGAGTCGTGAGGTGATGCGGTGACAGTCGTGCGATGGACTCGCCGTGCAGTCGAATATCGCCTTTGGCGTCACGGTGGATCCTACTGATGACGTTGAGCAGAGTCGTCTTCCCGGCACCGTTGGGCCCGATAAGCCCGAGCGTGGTTCCCGCTTCGAGTTCGAAGCCGACCTCCTGGAGAGCCCATACGCCACCGAATTGCACTGAGACGCCGTCGATGCTGAGGGCCACGTCATCGGATTTCATCGGACCGCCTTCTTTTCCGTGATCGACAGCGAGGACGAAGCCTCGGCGTCCTCCTCTGGAGAAGGCGGCGCGTGACTCGCTCGCCATCGTCCTAGGGCGCCCCCTAGCTGGGCGCCGAGCCCGGCTATACCGCCCGGCATGAGGAGGATGACCACGATGATCAAAGCTCCGTATACGGCGGGTATCCACGTCTGGAAAGCGCTCAGCACACTCGGCACGATGACCACGAACATGCTTCCGATGAGCGGCCCTGCCGGCCGGGCAAGGCCACCGATCACTGCCATCGCGAGGAACTGGATGGTGAGGAGGATGTCGAAGTTCGACGGGCTTACAAAGCCGACGACGTACCCGTAGAGCACACCGCCTACCGCGCAGTAGACCGAAGCGAGGACAAAGGCTACGGCTTTCAGACGGCGCGCGTTGACTCCCGCGACCGCAGCGCCGGCCTCATCACTGCGCACCATGAACATCGCGCGCCCGGAGGCCGACGAGCGCAGGAGGAACGAGAACACCAGGCCGATCGCAAGGACGACCACGACGGTGAAGTAGAGGCTGGTGGGATTCGGCACCACCCAGCCGACGACCTTCAGGGTGCCGATGGACTTTCCGACGTTCCCCCCGGTGATGTCGTCCAGGGCGACGATGATCCGTTGGACCACGAGCGCGAAGGCGAAGGTCGCGATGGCCAGGTAGATGCCTTTGAGCCGCAGCACCGGCAGTGCCAGTACGAGTGCCAGTACCGCCGAGATCACGATCGCTGCCCCGGACACGACGATCAGGTCGTCGCCGGCATGCGGTCCCACCACTGCCGCCGAGTACGCGCCGACGGCATAGAAGCCTGCAGGAGCGAGCGACAGAATGCCGATGTAGCCGGTCGCGAGATTCACTGCGATGGCACCGAAGGCGTAGACCGCGGCAAGCGTCGCGAGATAGAGCGTGTAAGGCGAGAAGATCCAAGGTGCCGCAACGGCAAGCACCGCCACCGCCGATGTCAGAAAACCGCTGAGGCCGAAGCGCCTGCACACGGACAAGGCGCTCACAGCTCTCGCGCCCGTCGCTCGGCGACGATGCCCGTAGGTCGCAACAGCAGCATTACGAATATGATCAAGAAGGTCACGATCGTCGCTGTGTTGGCGCCCAGACCGTAGGCCGCATAACTCTGCACGACGCCGAGAAGGACTGCACCGGCGACGGCGCCGGTCAAGCTCGACAAGCCGCCGACCGTGGCCGCTGCGAGAGCCGCGATCAGCGTCGAGTCCATCATGTTGACCTGGACGAACGAAACCGGCGCGATAAGGATGCCGGCCAGAGCCGCGATGGCGGAGCCGATACCCCAGATGGCCGGATACAAGATCCGTGTTTCGACGCCCATCAGAACGGCCGCCTCGGGCTTCTCATTGGCGGCACGCATCGCAAGCCCCCAGCGGGCGCGCCGAATGAAGATCAGCGTCGGAACGAGGAGGCAGGCAGTGCAGATCATCGCTCCAACATGGCTGGATGGGACGTTCGCGTCCCCGATGTGCCACTCCGTAGAGCCGAAGAGGTCGGGGAACCGGTACACCTCCGAGCCGAAGATGTTCAACGTCCCGCTCTGGAGGATGTAGAGCAGCCCCAAGGTCACGAGCATCGCCGCCAGGTGCGCGTGGAGGGACCTCGAACCGGTGCGCCGAGCCAGCGGCCCCAGAACGAATACGTACGAGGCCGCCCCCAGCGCGCCGGACACGAGGACGCCCGCCACGCAAGCGAGAACCACGTTCCAGCCCGCTTTGGTCACCAGGTTCAGCCCGACGAAGACACCGACCACGGCCATGGCGCCATGGGCGAAGTTCAGCGTTTGAGTCGCCTGGTGGATCAAGATCAGGCCGATCGCGAAGAGCGCGTAGCCAGCGCCCGTCGCCAGGCCCTGGACAGCCAGTTGCAGCACCAACGTCTACTCCTGCGCAGGGGGCACAGCGTCCCGGTTTTTGGTCTGGCCAATGACGATAGCAGTCCATTTGCAAGGAGTAAACCAAAAAATGTGAGCGTGGTCATAGCTGCTCACGCTCGACATGACTGTTGCCACCCGTGACATCCCGACGACTCACCGGTGCCAGGAGCGACCGGGCGGCGTGGGTTGACCACGCGCCGGCCGCCCCACGATGAGCCGCTTGGTCTCCGAGGCCGACCGCGCCGTGCCAGACGGCCTTCCGGTCGGGACAGGCCGTGTGCCGGAGAAGGCGCATGCTCCGGGTTCCCACCAGGCGTCGGACAGGTAGGCGAGCACCGCGTCGGCAAGGAGGGCCTGTGAGAGGGCGTTGCGGTGGCCCATGCGACGGGCGTCTATGGCGGCGGGCGGCCAAGGACGTCTGGCACCGGTTGATCGTGCCGGCGGCTGCTGAAGGCGGTACGCGATTCGGTCGCCAGGGACCGGGCGGCGGTCCTGCTGGTGGAACAGCGCGTTCGCGTCACTCTCGATTAGGTGGACCGCGCCTACGTGCTGGGAGGGGCTCTATCCGTCGGATCGAAGAGCTGGACGGAGCCCGGACCGCATTCTCCGCGGGGCCTGCCCGCGGGCGGGCCGCGCGGAGTGCGTCCGGCATGCCCATGCGACGAAGGCTCTCAACCCGAGAGGCCTGCGTTGGCGAGTCCACCCTGTAGCGCGGCCGGTGGCGGGCTGGGGGCGCGCAGGCGGTGAGGCGCGGGCCGTCGCGGGTCAGGCGCGCGGATTGAAGGGATCCGCGATCGTGTTGCCCATGTCGATCCAGGCCGTCTTGACCTCGGTGTACTCGTTGATCGCCTCGATGCCGTTCTCGCGGCCGAGACCGCTCTCCTTGAAGCCGCCGAAGGGCGCGATGTAATTGGTCTTGCGGTAGTTGTTGACCCAGACCGTGCCGGCGCGGAGGCGACGCACCAGGCGATGTGCTCGGGCGACGTCGGTGGTCCAGACGCCGGCGGCCAGGCCGAACGGGGTGTCGTTGGCGATCTCGATCGCGTGGTCCTCGTCCCGGAACGGGATCAGCACGACGACAGGGCCGAAGACCTCCTCCCGGGCGATGCGCATGTCGTTGGTGACGCCGCCGAAGACCGTCGGCTCGACGAAGAGGCCGTCGGATAGTGCGGGATCGGCCGGCCGCTTGCCGCCGGTCAGCAGAGCCGCGCCCTCCTTCTTGGCGATGTCGATGTAGTCGAGCACCTTGCGGTGCTGGGACTCGCAGGCGACGGTGCCCATTTCGGTGTCAGGGTCGAGCGGGTCACCGATCTTGATGGTCTCGGTCCGCTCCACCAGAGCCTGGGCGAAGGCGTCGTAGACGTCTTGATGCACGAGCACGCGCGACCCTGCCATGCACGTCTGCCCGGTGGCGGCGAAGACGCCGGCCAGGACGCCGTTGACGGCATTGGGCAGGTCGGCGTCAGGGAAGATGATGTTGGGGGACTTGCCGCCGAGCTCGAGGGATACGCGCGCCAGCCGCTCCGCGGCCGTCATCGCGATCGTCTTGCCGACCGCGGTGGAGCCGGTGAAGGCGATCTTGTCCACGCCGGGATGGCGTGCCAGGGCCGCCCCGGTGCCGCCTTCACCGGTCACGATGTTGACGACGCCGTCGGGAAAGCCCGCCTCGGTGATGAGGCTTCCCAGGATGAGCGTCGACACGGGAGTGACCTCGGACGGCTTGACGACCACGGTGTTCCCGGCGGCCAGCGCCGGGGCCAGCTTCCACAGCAGCAGCGCGAGCGGGCTGTTCCAGGGCGTGATGGCGGCGACGACGCCGACCGGTTCCCGGACGGTGAACACGTGCATGTTGGGCACGCTGCTCGCCAGTGTCTGCCCGTGCACGGTCTCTGCGATCCCGGCATAGAAGTAGCAGTGCCCGGCGAGTGCCTTGGTCTGCCCGGCGACCTCGCGGATCAGCTTGCCGTTCTCCAGCACCTGGACGCGGGCGAGCTCGTCGGCACGCTCGGTGATGAGGTCACCGAGCCTCCGGAGCAGGGCGGCCCGCCCCGCCGGAGTGGTCGCGGGCCATGGCCCCCTCTCGAAGGCGGCGCGGGCGGCACGGACGGCGGCGTCCACGTCCGCCGAACCGGCCAGCGGGACGTCCGCCCAGTGCCGGCCGTCGAACGGGTTGATCGAGTCGAACCGGGCGCCGTCCGCGGCATCGGTCCAGGAGCCGCCGATCAGCATCTGGTAGTGCTCGCGGTCCGGGTTCTCGGTGGCCGTCATGTCTCTGCCTTTCAGGGTCGTGTTCGTGGACGAGGTCAGCCGGAGGTGCGCATCACGGCCCGGGCCGCGGCCTGTTCACCCGCGATTCGGCCGAAGGCGAGCGCGCGCAGGACGGATGTCGCGCCGGGGTAGCTGCGGTGGTAGATCCCGGCGACCTCTCCGACGGCGTACAGCCCTTCGATCGGGTCTCCGGCGGCCGTCAGGACGCGGGCCCCCGCGTCCGTGCGCAGACCACCGAAGGTGAAGGTGATCGCGCAGGTCACAGGCCACGCCACGTACGGCGGCTCGTCGATGGGCCGGGCCCAGTTGGACTTCGGCGGCTCCAGCCCCTGGGTGGAGACCCCATCGAGGCCGGTCACGTCCAGGTCGCCGGGTGTCGCGGCGGCGTTGTACGCCTCCAGCGTCGTGCGCAGTGTCCCCGGGTCGACGTCCAGCCGTCGGGCGAGCTCATCGAGCGTCTGCGCCGTCACCGGCGGCACGTCGGTCAGCAGGGCGCGGCCGACGTCCTGCCGCATGAGCCTCTGGTCGGCGATGAGGAAGGCGAACTGGTCGGCATCGCGCCAGATCCGGTACGCCACCGCTTCGAAGGTGTTGTCGGGCGTGTCGGCGCCCTCGTCCACGAATCGCCTTCCGCGGTGGTCGACCAGCACCCCGTAGGGATAGACCATGACCAGCGCCTCGGCGGAGCGCGACCGCGGGTCGACCGGCTCGCCGTGGAAGCGGTCGAACTGGCCGTCGAGCGCGGCGCCGACGCGGGTTCCCATGACGATGCCCTCGCCTCGGTTGGCCCGCCCGCCGGGCGTGATGGTGGGCAGGTCGGGACCGGCCTCGCCGAGGTGCTCGCGAAGCAGTTCCTTGCTGCCCTCGAAGCCCCCACAGGCCAGGACGACGGTGGGCGCACGCCATGCGCATGGCTCTCCGGCCGGCCCGGTGGTACCTGTGACTCCTGTGACGGCGCCGGACGCGCCGTCCTGAAGAAGGGCGGTGGCGGTCGCCTCGTACTCGATGTCGCCGCCGAGGTCGGTGACGCGCGCGCAGAGCCGGTCGACGATCGCGCCACCGCCACCTGCGGGCATGAGCCGCGGTCCCTTGGACGTCAGGAAGTACGTCGGTCCGGCGATCGTCTCGACCCCCTGAGCGTTCAGCCAGTCGATGGTGGGCCTGGCCTGCTCGGCGAGGACACGGATGATCTCTTTATCGGTCAATCCGCCGCTGAGGGCGTGCATCCGCTCCTCGAAGTCATCCGCGGGGTCGCCGGCCGGGTCCAGCCGGAAGAACGAACCCGTCCAAGCGGTGTTGCCACCGCGCTGGTCGCTGGGCATGCGCTCCAGAACGACGACACGGGCGCCGGGGGCGGCCTCCAGGAAACGCACGGCGGTGGCGAGTCCGCCCGCACCGCATCCGACGACGACCAGATCCGTCTGCTTCTCGAGCATCGTGTTCCTGCCTTCCCGGGGTGAGGGGCGCCCAGGTTGACCGTTGGGCGGTTGAGTCGAACCACTGTCCAGATAAGAGTGTTATCTAGATGCCTGTGTACGCCGCCGAAGTCGTCCAGATCCACCATATAGTATAGTTAATCCGCACGATGGACGAGGGATGGATGATGACCGAGATCGCGACGCACCCCGGCTCCGCCAGGTCGGAGGGTGTACGCAGCGTCGTCCGGGCGATGGAACTGCTCCAGCTCTTCGACGCCCGCCATGCGGAACGTCCGCTGCGAGAACTGGTCGAGCTCACCGGGCTTCCCAAGACGACGGTGCTGCGTTTGCTCGCGACGCTGGAGCCGCTCGGGCTGGTCGCGGCCGCCGGCGAGGGCACCTACGGCCTCGGGGCGGGTTTCCTGCGCTGGGCGCGGGCGGCTCAGCTCGTCTGGGAGGTCTCGCCGGAGGCCCGTGCGGTCATGCGCGAACTGGTCGGTGAATGCGGCGAGACGGTCAACGTCTATATCCGGCAGGGCACCGTCCGAGTCTGCATCGCGCAGGAGGAGGGCACCGCCACCGTGCGCAGCGTGGTGGACGTCGGCGTTCCGATGACCCTCGCCGCCGGGGCGCCGGCGAGAATCCTGCTCGGCGGGGCTCCGCCGCAGACGCTTGCCGCCTTGGCCGCAAAGGACCCGCGCCTCGACGCGGAGGCCCTCCACCGGCATGCGGCGGCGGCCGCGGAGACCGGCTACGCGGTGTCGCACGGCGAGCGCGAGCTCGGTGCCTCGGCGGTCGCGGCGCCCATCCGCACACGGCAAGGCCGGCTCGTCGCCGCGCTCTCGGCCAGCGGGCCGACCTCCCGGTACACGGCCGACCGTGTCGCCGGGCACGTCCTCGCGGTCATGCGCGCCGCCGCGCGGATCTCCGAGATCGGCCTGGGCAGAGTGGAGGCATTCCTGTGAACGTCCCCGTGGCCGAACCCGCAGGCTCGCCCCTGCTCGAGAACGTGCGCGTCCTCGACTTGACCAACGTCTTGTCCGGGCCGTACGCCGGGTACCAGCTCGCACTCATGGGCGCCGACGTGCTCAAGCTCGAAGTGCCCGAGTCCGGCGACCTCGCCCGCCAGCTCGGCGCCCATCCCGGTCTCAGCGGCGAGCACCTGGGGGTGTCGTTCCTGGCGCAGAACGCCGGCAAGCGGTCGGTGACGGTCAATCTCAAATCCGCCGGGGGCCGCGAGGTCTTCGCCCGGTTGGTCGCCGGGGCGGACGTCCTGCTGGAGAACTTCCGTCCCGGAGTGCTGGAGCGGCTGGGATTCGGACGGGACCGGCTGCACGAGATCAACCCCAGCCTCATCTACTGTGCGCTGTCCGGCTTCGGCGCCGACGGTCCGATGCGCGAGCGCCCCGCGTACGACCAGGTCATTCAGGGGCTGTCGGGCATCATGAGCGTCACCGGTTCGCCGCGGAGCGCACCGCTGCGCGTCGGCTACCCGGTGTGCGACAGCGTCGGAGGCCTCGCGGCGGCCTTCGCCATCGCCTCCGCGCTGGTGCGGCAGCACCGCACCGGCCAGGGCGCCTACCTGGACGTCTCCATGCTGGACGCGGCTCTGTCGGGCATGGGCTGGGTCGTCTCGGACTATCTCGTCGCCGGCCGCGAGCCGCTTCCGATGGCCAACGAGAACCGCACGGCCGCGCCGTCCGGCACCTTCGACACCGCGGACGGGAAGCTCAACATAGCCGCCAACAAGCAGCAGCAGTTCGAGGTGCTCTGCGAGGTCCTCGGTCGGCACGATCTGCCGGCCGACCCGCGCTTCGCCACCCGCGAAGACCGCAAGACCAACCGCGAGGCCTTGCGCGATGAGCTGGAGAAGACGCTGCGGACCAGGACCGCCGAGGAATGGGACGAGATCCTTCTCCCGACCGGTGTTCCCGCCGCCCCCGTGCTGACCGTCCCGCAGGCCCTTCGCTCACCGCAGGTCACGCACCGGCGGCTCACGCACCGAATGCCCTCCCCCGCCGCTTCGGGGGGCGATCTGACCCTGCTCGGTTCCCCCGTCCACGTCGACGGCGAGGCGCTCGTGCCCTCTTCTCCGCCGCCCAGGCTCGGCGAGCACACGGACGAGGTACTGCGCTCCGTGGGCTACACCGCCGACGACATCGTCGCGCTGCGCGCGGAGGGCGCCGTATGACCGACGTCCCCGAGGACCGCGTGACCGGGTGGTGGGCGACCGGGATCTCCGACATCGCGCCCGACATCATCCGGATGCGCGGCTACCCCATCGAGCAGCTCATCGGGAACGCGTCGTTCATCGACATGGTCTGGCTCCTGCTGCGCGGCGAACTGCCCTCCCGCGCCCAGTCCGCGTTGCTGGAGGCGGCATTGGTCGCCGCCGTCGACCACGGCCCCCAGGCGCCCTCCATCGCCGCCGCGCGCATGGCGGCGACCTGTGGCGTCGGCCTCAACAGCGCGGTCGCCACGGGCGTCGGGCTGCTCGGAGACGTCCATGGTGGAGCAGGACAGCAATGCATGGCGCTCCTGGCCGAGGCCCGCGAACGCACGGCGGCCGGCGCCACCACGGCGGAAGCCGTGGAGGAACTCCTCGTGGAGTTGCGCAGAGATCGGCGTTACATGCCAGGGTTCGGGCATCGCTTCCACCGGCGGGACCCGCGCCGCGACCCGCTGATGTCGGCCGTCGAAAAAGCCATCGCGGACGGCGCCGCGGACGGGGACTTCCTGCAGATCGGGCTCGAGATCGAGCGACGGCTCTCAGAGGGGCGGGACCGTCCGGTTCCCATGAACATCGACGGCGCCACCGCCATCGTTTACAGCGAACTGGGCTTCGCGCCGGAACTGGGCCGCGGCCTGTTCGTGCTCTCGCGAGCCGTCGGCATCCTCGCGCACGCCTGGGAGGAGCGGGAGAGCGGTCGGCGCATCAAGGGGCCGCTTCCTCCACCACTGCTGGCTCCATATCTGGGGCCGCCTGACCGCGACGTACCGGAAGCGCGATGACATTCGCAAGAAGCCCAATGCCCGGGGCAGAGGGGGTCGACCACTTCAGTCTGCCCACTGCCGAGGCACAAGGCGCCGGGCCGCTGTCCCGGCTCCCCCATGTACTCCGCATCCTCGTCGAGCACCTGCTGCGCCAGGGCGCCGACGATCGTGCCGTTCTCGATCACGTCAGGGCGGTGACCGCACGGGACCGCTCTGCGACCGTGCCGTTCCTGCCGCGCCGGATCATGCTGCAGGACGCATCGGGCCTCCCGGTGGCGGCGGACCTGATCGCGCTCCAGGACGCCGTCCTCGCGCGAGGCGGCGACCGCGGACGCGTCCAGCCCCGCCTGCCGATGGACCTCATCGTCGATCATGCCGTCGAAGTCGACCACTGGGGCGCTCCCGACTCCGCCGAGCGCAACCTCGCACGGGAGATGGACCGGCACGCCGACAGATACCGCTTCCTGCGCTGGGCGCAGACGCGCATGCCGGGGCTGCGGGTGTTCCCGCCCGGGTCCGGTATCTGCCACCAGCTCAATCTCGAGGTGATCGCCCAACCGGTGGCGCTGTCGAGTCCCGAGGACGGCCGGACGGTGGCCGGGTTCGACTCGGTGCTCGGCACCGACAGCCACACCACCATGATCAACGCACTCGCGGTCCTCGGCTGGGGCGTCGGAGGCATCGAGGCCACCGCCACCGCTCTCGGCGAACCGGTCATGATGCGCGTCCCCGAGGTCATCGGCGTGCGGCTCAAGGGATCATCGCGTCCCGGGGTGCTGGCGACGGACGTGGCGCTCACGCTCACCGCCCTGCTTCGCGAGCACGGCGTGGTCGGGAAGGTGATCGAGTTCTGCGGCCCCGGGCTTGCGGCGCTGCCGGTGCCGGACCGCGCAACCATCGCGAACATGGCACCCGAATACGGTGCGACGATGGCCTTCTTCCCGGCCGACGCCCAGACCCTTTCTTATCTGGAGAGCACCGGACGCGACGCGCGGCAGGTCGCGCTCGCCCGCTCCTTCCTGGTGGCGCAGGGCATGCTCCGCACAGCCGAGTCGGCCGATCCCGAGTTCGATGAGGTCATCGAGTTCGACCTGACGGAGGTGCGGCCCACCGTCGCCGGACCCCGCCGGCCCGACGAGCGGCTCACGCTCTCCCAGGTTCCCGCCACGGCGCCCGTGCCCGCGACCGACCGCAACGGCCACGAGGTCCGGGACGGTGACGTGGTGATCGCGGCCATCACCAGTTGCACCAACACCGCGAACCCCCGCGCCCTCGCCGCGGCGGGGCTGCTCGCTCGCAACGCGGCCGACCGTCGCCTGGCGGTTCCGCCCTGGGTGAAGACCTCGTTCAGCCCCGGCTCGCGCGCCGCGTCGCGGCTCTTGCGCACCACCGGCTTGCAGGACCATCTGGACCGGCTGGGATTCCACGTGGTCGGGCATGGATGCACGACCTGCATGGGCAACTCCGGTCCGCTGGACCCCGCCGTCGAGGCGGCCGTGGTCGAGGGCGATCTGCGCGTCGCCGCGGTCGTGTCGGGCAACCGCAACTTCGAGGGCCGGATCCACCCTCTGGCCCGGCTCGGATACCTGGCCTCTCCACCGCTGGTCGTGGCACTGGCGCTGGCCGGCACGGTCACCACGGACCTGGAGAACGAACCGCTCGCTCATGACGACGACGGCCGCCCCGTTCATCTTGCGGACCTGTGGCCGTCCGACGCCGAGATCGATCAGGTGATCGCGCACGCGAACACCGGACCCGACCGCTCTCTCGACGACCTCATCCGCGACTGGGAGGGAGCCGCCCCTCCAAGCTCGCCCGACTACGACTGGGACGGGGAGGCCGGTTTCATCCGGCGGCCGCCCTTCCTGGATCCCGGGTTGCGCCGGCCCCAGATCGAAGACGACCTACGTGGGGCCCGCCCGCTGCTCGTCCTGGGCGACGCGGTCACCACCGACCATATCTCCCCCGTCTCCCGCATCAGCTCGCGTTCCGAGGCCGGCGGATGGCTGATGGCACAGGGCGTCCCAGCGCGTTCACTGGCGAGCTTCAGCGCGCGGCGCCTCAACCACGACGTGATGCTCCGAGGAGCCTTCGCCAACCCCCATGTGCGCAACCTGCTCGTCCCGGGCAGCGGAGGCGGTGTCACTCGTCTCCTCCCCGATGACGAGATCATGCCGGTCCATGCCGCGGCGGCCAGGTACGCCGCGCGCGGAGTGCCGCTCGTCGTGATCGCCGGGGAGCGGTACGGCGCCGGCTCCGCACGCGACTGGGCCGCCAAAGCCACTCGCCTGCTGGGCGTCCGGGCCGTCCTCGCCCGGAGCTTCGAACGCATCCACCGCACCAACCTGGTGGCCATGGGCGTGCTTCCTCTCGAGCTTCCCGCAGGCGTGGAACTCGAACTGGACGGCGACGAGACTCTGGATCTGGCCGGCGTGCGGCAGGCTTCACGCCCGGGAGGTCTGGCCACGCTCACGGTGCTACGAAATGGCCGCACCGTGGCGGAAGTTCCTCTTCGAGGGCGTGTCGAGACGCAGGCCGAGGCCGCCTGGCTCAGCCACGGGGGCCTGCTGCCCAAGATCCTTGCCGACGCCTGCGAAGACTGATCCCACGGGATCACGACCGCTCGCGTCATCCCTGGCCGCGCGGCTCGCCCCCCGGTCAGCCGATCATAGGGTCGCTCAGGACGGGCCGTGAGGACATCGGAGGCGGGCAGACACTTGTCGGCCATCGAAGCTCAGTCTTCGGTCGGAGCGAGTCGGCGTAGGTCTGAGAGCGGTGGCTCCCCGTTTGGCTCCCGGAGCGGCCTGAAGATCGAAAAAGGCCCCGGAGTGATCTCCGAGACCCTGCCTGACCTGCTGAAACGGGGTGGGCGATACTGGGTTCGAACCAGTGGCCTCTTCGGTGTGAACGAAGCGCTCTCCCACTGAGCTAATCGCCCCGGCGGGACGCCCTGCGGGGCGTTCCGACGTCGGAAACTCTAGCGCATGTTGGAGGGTGCTCGCTCATCGAGCGCGGGCGGGGGCGGTGTCGCGGCCGCCGGGGTGGCGGTGGCGCCAGGCGACGAAGATCGCGGTGGCGGCGAGGGACCAGGCGGCCAGCACGAGGAACGGCAGGACGTGCTGGTGGGAGTGGAAGTAGATCGCGGTGTGCTGGGCGTTGACGGGCGCGCCGGGCGGGAGCCAGCGGCCGATCAGGCCGAGGGGGGACGGCAGGAGGGGCCAGGAGACGGCGCCGCCCGAGGACGGGTTGCCGATCAGGACCATCAGGCCCCAGGTGGGGATCATGGCCCAGCGGCCGACGAGGGTGTTGAACATCGTGAAGACCATGCCGCTGGTGAACATGGTGAGCGCGCAGATGCCCCAGGAGTCGCGGAAGGGCAGGTCGAGGACGCCGAGGAGGCCGTCGACGACGGCGCAGATGGACAGGCCGCCGAGGACGGCGTAGGCGGCGATGAAGCAGATGCGCTCGCCGGCGTTGAGGGCGCGGGCGTGCGCGCTGAGCTGGATGGCGCCGACGAAGCCGATGATCACCGAGGCGAGCGAGACGTAGAAGATCGCCAGGCCCTGGGGGTCGGTGGGCTGGAGCGGCTTGATGTCGCGGACGGTCAGGGGGATGCCGGTCTTCCGGCCGGCGACGGGGGCGGCCTGGGCGAGGAGGCGGGAGACGGAGGCGCCGGCGGCGGCCGCCAGGTCGAGCTGGGCGCGGTCGCCCTCCAGGACGAGGATGGCGAACTCGCGCTGCTCCTGGACGGCGGCGCGGGCGGAGGTGTAGGTGGCGTAGCGGCGGACGGAGAGGGACGTGTCGAGGCCGGCGTCGAGGGCCTGGACGAGGTGTGCGGACTCCCCGTGGCCGGTGACGGCCATCGGGATGTGGCGCGGGGCGGGGTTGGCCATCGCGTAGCAGTACGAGCCCGCGGCGGCGGCGAGGATGGACAGCAGGACGACGGCGGGAAGGAACGGGGACTCCCGGAAAGCCGTCCAGCGCTCGCGGAACGTCCGCGCGTGATCCATGTGGTCACGCTAGGTGATCGGGGATCAGTTCCAGAAGGTGAGGTCCTCGACGTTCCACGGCAGGGCGAAGCCGTAGGCGGCGAGGTAGCCGATGACGGCGGCGCCGGCGAGGACGCCTCCGGTGGCGCCGAGGACGGTGTTGCGGCGTCGCTTGCGGGGGTCGAGGGCCTTCTCCTTGGCGCGTTCGGCGGCGGCCTTGGCGCGGTGGAGGGCGGTCTGGGCCCAGGCGAACTCGGTGGCGAGGATGGCCAGGCCGAGGACGATCCCGACGATGCCGGGCCCGGGGGTGACCATCATGACGAGGCCGCCGGCGAGGACGGTCGCGCCGACGGCGAAGACGCCCGCACGCCAGGCGGTGTTGAGGACGGGATTGCGCCGGATGGACTCGCGGAAGCGCTTCACGCGGCCGAGTTCGCCCGGTGGAGCATCCTTTTCATGATTAATTGTCACAGTTTTACCCTAGGCCGGGAGATCGCCGCCTCATACTGAGAGCCTACCCGGCTCGGGCAGAAGTCGATCTACTGGCGAAGATCCGCTTTTGTGCAGGTCAGAAGCCGGTTTTGCGAGCGTGAGATGGATCACAACGGCCGGGGGCCCTGGAATGTCGGACCGCGCCGCGGCAGTTAGGCGTCATAGATCGGGGGGACATCCGTGTGAGGGAGAAGCACTCACCGGAGCACCCCGCGAGCCAGCGGGACCGACGTAAGAGGGAATGGCCATGAACAGCAGTACCACAGTCTCAGCGGAGTTGGGCCTTCGTCTCGTCGTCCCCGACCGCACGAGCGTTCCCCTGCTCGCCGGGCTGGAGTACGCGGCCGACGACCCGTACGCGATCCGGATGGCGTTCTATGTGGGCGACGACGAGCCGGTGGAGTGGATCTTCGCACGGGAGCTGCTCACCGTGGGGATCGTGCGCAAGGTCGGGGACGGGGACGTCGAGGTCTGGCCGGCCCGGGACGACGGCACCCTGAACATCGCGTTGTCGTCGCCGTTCGGCGACGCCCTGTTCGAGGTGCCGCTCCCGCCGCTCGCCGACTTCCTGCACCGCACCTACCTGGCCGTCCCGGCCGGTGAGGAGAGCGAGTTCATCGACATCGACGACGAGCTGGAGAACCTGCTCTGGCCGTCGTGATCACTCGCTCAGCCGGGCCATGTGGCGCATCTTGTTCATCGCGTCCAGGGCGGCGACCTTGTAGGACTCGGCCAGCGTGGGGTAGTTGAACACCGCGTTGACCAGGTAGTCGACGGTGCCGCCCAGGCCCATGACCGTCTGCCCGATGTGCACCAGTTCGGTGGCCCCGGTGCCGAACACGTGCACACCCAGGAGGCGGCGGTCGTCCGGCGATACCAGGAGCTTGAGCATCCCGTAGGAATCGCCGATGATCTGGCCGCGGGCCAGCTCCCGGTAGCGCGACACCCCCACCTCGAAGGGCACCTTGGCCGCGGTCAGGTCGTCCTCGGTGCGGCCGACGAAGCTGATCTCCGGGATGGTGTAGATCCCGATCGGCTGCAGGTCGATGATGTCGGACACCGGCTCGCCGCACGCGTGGTGCGCGGCGAGGCGCCCCTGCTCCATCGACGTGGCGGCCAGGGACGGGAAGCCGATCACGTCGCCGACCGCGTAGATGTGCGGGACCGCGGTGCGGTAGTGCTCGTCCACCTTGATCCGGCCGCGGTGGTCGGCGGCGAGCCCGGCGGCCTCCAGCTGCAGGTCGTCGGTCATGCCCTGGCGCCCGGCGGAGTACATCACGGTGTCGGCGGGGATCCGCTTGCCGCTCTCCAGGACGGTGATCGCGCCGCGCGCCATCCGCTCGACGGACGCGACGGTCTCGCCGAACCGGAAGGTGACCGCGAGGTCGCGCAGGTGGTACTTGAGGGCCTCGACGATCTCCAGGTCGCAGAACTCGAGCATCCGGTCGCGCCGCTCGACCACGGTGACCTTGGTGCCGAGCGCGGCGAACATGGACGCGTACTCGATGCCGATCACCCCGGCGCCGACCACGACCATCGTCTCGGGGACGTGGTCGAGATGGATGATGCCGTCCGAGTCGATGATCGTCTTCTCGTCGAACGCGACGCTGTCCGGGCGCGCCGGGCGGGTCCCGGTCGCGATCACGATCTTGTCGGCGGTGACCTTCTGCTCCCGGCCGCCCGGCTCGCGGCCACCGGAGACGGCGACCGCGTTCGGCTCGACGAACCGGCCGACGCCCGGCAGCACGGTGACGTGGTTGCGGGCGAGCTGGCTGCGGATCACGTCGGTCTCGCGGCCGATGACGTGCTGGGTCCGCATGCCGAGGTCGGCGACCGTGATGTCGTCCTTGACCCGGTAGCTCTGCCCGTACAGCTCGCGCTGGTTGAGGCCGGTGAGGTAGAGGACGGCCTCGCGGAGGGTCTTGGACGGGATCGTCCCGGTGTTGATGCAGACCCCGCCGATCATCTCGCGGCGATCGACGACGGCGACCTTGCGGCCGAGTTTCGCGGCGGCGATGGCCGCGCGCTGCCCGCCGGGCCCCGAGCCGAGGACGAGGAGATCGAAGTCGTTCACGTCCCCAGTCTGACCGCGGCGCGCGCCCGGCATAAGGGTTTCCCGCGGACGAATCACGATCTTCACGGCCTACCCTGGCCGCCGGACGGGCACAGAAAGGTCATGAGCATGCGGATGCTGGGGATCGATATCGGCGGGTCGGGGATCAAGGGGGCGCCGGTCGACGTGGCCACCGGCGCGTTCACCGAGGACCGGCACCGGATCGCGACGCCGCGGCCGGCCAAGCCGGACGCGGTGGCGAAGGTGCTCGCCGAGGTGGTGGAGCACTTCGGCTGGGACGGCCCGGTCGGCGTCACCTATCCGGGCGTGGTGATCGACGGGGTGACGCTGTCGGCGGCGAACGTGTCCGGGGACTGGGTGGGGCTGGACGCGGCCGCGCTGATCGCGGACGCCACCGGGCGGGAGATCACCCTGCTCAACGACGCGGACGCGGCCGGGGTGGCGGAGATGCGGCTCGGCGCGGGACGCGGCCGCAAGGGCACGGTGGTGGTGCTGACGCTCGGGACCGGCATCGGCAGCGCGCTGTTCACCGACGGTGTGCTGGTGCCGAACACCGAGTTCGGGCACATCGAGATCCGCGGGAAGGACGCCGAGGTGCGGGCGTCGGCGAAGGCGCGCGAGGAGCACGACCTCGGCTGGGAGCACTGGGCGAGGCGGCTGAGCGAGTACATGGCGCGGCTGGAGGTGCTCATCTCGCCGTCGCTGATCATCGTGGGCGGCGGGGTGAGCAAGAAGGCCGACCGGTTCGTCCCGCTGATCGAGGGCGTGCGGGCGCCGATCGTCCCGGCGCGGCTGGTGAACAACGCCGGGATCGTGGGCGCGGCGATGGCGGCGGCCGCGGCGCGTCCGGACGGGTTCGCCGAGCCGGCGCCGCACGAGGCACGCGAGGCGGGCGGGCGGCAGCGCGAGGGCGGGACGGCCGAGGCCGCCCGCTGATTCGCCGCCGCCCGGCCTCAGCGCATCCGCAGGCGGACGGTGGCGATCTCCCAGGGGCGCAGCGCGAGCGTGGTGGTGCCTTCGTGCACATCGAGCGGCAGGCCGGGGCGTCCGCGCAGGTCGGCGCGGGCGGCCTCGGTGAACGCCCCGCGCAGCACCGCCGTGGTGGGCTCGGGCGTCTCGGCGGCCATCCGGGCCTCGATCCATCCGCCGCCGCGCGGGCGCAGCGAGGTCATGGCGACGCCGGGGCCGGTGATCGACAGGCCGTCCCGGGACGGCGGGGCGGGCGCGTCGGCGGGGCCGTAGCCGGCGGCGGCGAGCAGGTCGTGCCGGTACCGCTCGGCGGCGGCCACCACGGCGTCGCCGGGCCGGTCCCCGTCGTACGGCATGACCGCCATCGCGACCGTTCGCTCGCCGCGGGACTGGGCCCCCGGGGTCGGCAGCTGCGGGCCGGCGGGCTGGTCGCGGTAGGCGTTGCGGTCGCGGGACAGGTAGCCGACCGAGCGCATCAGGGTGAGGGCCATCTCCCGGCCGCCGCCGGTGACCTCGTACTCGGTGGCGTGCTCCAGCAGGACGGCGAGGCCGCCCGCGGCGGCGAAGCCGTTCGCGGGGTAGGTCGGCAGCGGCCGCTCCCCGAACCCGCCCTCGGCCGTCAGCCCGCGCTCGACGATCGCGAACTGCCCCTCGGCGAACGACGACTCCGCCCGCCGGGGCAGCGGCATGTGCAGCCGGACGCGGTGGTCGGCGCACCGGTTGTCGAAGGTGACGCGCAGCCGCAGGAACGGCTCGCCAGCGCGGAGCTCGGCGCGGGTGACGACGGTGACGTCCTCCTCCGCCTCGGCGCGGGCATCACGCGCGACGTCGCCGGACGCGGGCCAGCGGTACGTCCGGACGATGTCGACCGCGGCGGTGAGCGGCCCGTCCCAGATCGGCTCCACCCGGACCGACACCGGGTCGCCGACGAGCCGGTCGGCGGCGGGCGGGGCGTAGTTGTAGGAGTCGCCGAGGTCGCCGCCGTCCACGATCCGGCCGATGCCCTCGGCCACGACGCCGCCGGGCGTGCGCAGCCCGACCGTGCCGTCGTCGCGGACCTCGGCGCGCAGCAGCCCGTTGTCCAGGACGTTCCCGCCGGCGGTGACCGGAATGTCCGGAGACGCGGAGGGACCGCCGGGCCGGACGGTCACGAGCCCGAGCGGCGGCGCCTCGACGAGCGCCGCGACCGTCCGGCGCGGGTCGGCGAGGATCCGGACGCGCCACTCCCCTTCGGCGCCGTCCAGCGCCGCCCGGACGTCGCCGATGTCGAACGGGGTGGCGGCACGGGCCGTGACGTGGAAGGTGAGCGTGCGGTCGTCCCGCGACACCGACCAGTCGCGGATCTCCTGCCCGAACAGCACCCGCCCGTACACCCGCTCCAGCAGGACGGGCAGCGCGGACGCGGGGTGGACGGCGTCGTCCAGCACGGTCGGCGCGGTCTCCAGGACCTGGACCGGCACCGGGCGCCCGTCGCCCGTCTGCAGGCCCGGCTCGCCGCCGCCGGGGACGTCGAGGATCACCAGGCCGGTCCGGGCGTCCGGCGCCGGGTTGAAGACCAGGTGCGCGCCGAGCGGGACGGCCGCGGCGCGCTCGGCGGTGACCAGGTCGCAGACGGCGCGGCCGAGCTGCTCGGCCTCGGCCATCCGGGCGGCGACCTGCTCGGCGGTCTCGTCGCTGCCGCAGCCGGTGACCGAGTCGTGGCAGCTCACCTCGATGAGCCGCCGCCAGGCCAGGTCGAGGAACCGCTGCGCGTCGCCCGCGTACCAGAGCGCGGCGAGGGGTTCGGCGTACCGTTCGACGAGCCGCTCGGCGCGGCCCATCAGCTGCTTCAGCCGGGGGCGCACCGAGATCACGCCGGGCAGGATGTTGGCGCGGGCGTGCGAGCGCAGCTCCCCGCGCACCCGGGTCAGGCCGTCCGTGGACGGGTCCTGGCCGGCGAAGTACCCGGCGAGGGTGTCCAGCCGCATCGGGGCGGCGGCGCCGCCGACGCGGTCGGCGAGGTCGGCGGCGGGCGCGGTGTGGTCGGCGCCGTACATCGCCAGCAGCGGGCCGCCGCCGGGGTACCAGGGGCCCATCGCCTCGGCGAACCCGGCGGCGCGGCCGGGCAGCAGCGACGCGCCGTCCGCGAAGTCCTCGAACATCGACGCGGCGTTGCCGTAGCCGCCCTCGGGCAGGTACTGGGTGCGGACGGCGGTGCCGTCCGGCGCCTCCCACGCGAACGAGCGGGTCCGGACGCGGTCGGGGACGCCGCGCCACACGCACGCGTGCTCGATCCCGGCCAGCTTCAGGATCTGCGGCGTCTGCGCGCAGTGCCCGAACTGGTCGGGCAGGTAGCCGACCATCATCGCCGCGCCCAGCTCCTCGGCGCGGCGCATCCCGAGTTCGAGGTTGCGGACGATGTTCTCCCCCGAGCAGAGGAACTCGTCGTGCAGGATCTGCCAGGGCCCGACGGCGAGGCGCCCGTCCCGGACGAGCGCGGCGACGCGTTCGCGCCGCTCGGGGCGGATCTCCAGGTAGTCGTCGACGGCGGCCATCTGGCCGTCGAGGGTGAAGCGCCAGCGCGGGTCGGCCTCCATGCGGTCGACGACGCCGTCCATCAGCGACACCAGCCGCAGCCGGAACCGCTGGAACGGCAGGTACCACTCGCGGTCCCAGTGGGTGTGGGGGACGACGACGATCTCGGGGGCCACTACCCGCACAGTGCGATCACCTCGTTCTCGTGGGACTCCAGGCGGTGCATCCCCGGCCCCTCCGCCGGGACCCGGACCTTGTCGCCGCGGACCGCGAGGCGCCGCCCGTCCGGCCGGACGAGGACGGTGCCGTCGGCGTCCAGCGCGATCAGGTCGTCCTCGACGCGCAGCAGGACGGGGGCGTCCGGGCCCGCGCCGATCGCCACCCGCCCGGCGGCGAGCGCGTCGAGGACCCGGTCGTCCTCGGTGAGCGCCCAGGTGACGGGCTCGCCGAGGTTCTTGAACTGCGCGGGGTCGTGGAAGTCGCTGCCGCCGAGCGGGACGACCCCGGTGGGCCGCCACACGTCCGCCCAGGCGAGCGGGGCGCCCCAGCGCCGGTCCCACCAGGACGGGTGCCAGATCTCGGCGAACCGCGGCCGGGACTCGGGCGGCAGCGGGCGGCGCCACGCGCAGTCGCCGCTGAGCGGATGGTTGATCGACATCAGCCCGCCGCGCGCGTCCGCGAACGCGGCCCAGTCGGCGCTCGGGCGGCGGAAGTCGACCCAGCCGGTGTCGCCGAACACGTTGGCGTGCCCGAGGTCGGTGGTGACCTCCTGGCCGGGCAGGAGCAGGACGCCCGCGTGCGCGCCGGCGGCGGGCAGCTCGGGGTGGTGGCTGACGGTGTTGTGGTCGGTGACCGCGAGGTAGTCCAGGCCGCGCGACGCGGCGAGGCAGGCCAGCTCGTGGACGGTGAGCGTGCCGTCGCTGTGCACGGTGTGCGAGTGCAGGTCCCCGGCGAGCCACCGCATCCCGGACGGGGCGGGCAGGTCGCGGCGCGGCGGCCGTTCGGGGCGGGGCGGCGGCGCCGGGACGTCCGGACGCGGCTGCGGCGACGCCGACGTGGTCACCGTGACCTCGTAGGGGACGCCGCCGGGCGGGATCCGGTGCAGGCCGAGCCAGACGTGCCAGGTGCCCGGTTCGAGCTCGCCGGGCAGGTAGCCGGGCGTCGCCCAGTCCGCGGCGACCGTGTACCGGCGGCGGGCGCCGCCGGACCACCCGCGGAACCCGCCGGGCCCGCCGCAGCCGAGGTCGATGACGCCGCCGTCGAACGACAGCTCCACGGTGACCGCGGCCGTCCCGGCCGGGACGTCGAACGGCAGTTCCCGCAGCCCCTGCTCGAGGCGGTCTTCCAGGGTCCATGTCCCCCGATGAACGGTCATGCGTTCTCCTTCCCGGTCGGGGCCATCCTCGGTTCGGGCACTTCGGACGCGCCGGGCGCGGTCACCAGCTCGCCGTCGCGGTACAGCAGGACGCGGCCGGGCCGGGGCAGCGCCCAGCCCTCGTCGCCGGGCGCGGGCTCGCGCCCCTCCCCCACGACGACGTGCACCGGCTCGCCCTCCACGTCCAGCGTCACCAGGGCGCTGCCGCCCAGGTGCTCGACCACCGACACCCGCCCGGCGAACGCGCCGTCGACCGGGCGGTCGCCGTAGTCGAGGTACTCGGGTCGTACCCCGCACACGATCTCCTCCCCCGCCGCGAGCGCGCGCGCCTCGTCGGGCAGGGGCAGGGAAGCGCCGGCCGCGACGACGTGATCGCCCTCCACGCGTCCGGGGAGCAGGTTCATGGGCGTGGAGCCGATGAACGACGCGACGAACAGGTTCGCGGGGCGCCGGAACACCTCGGTGGGCGTGCCGAGCTGCCGGATCCGGCCCTTGTCCATGACGGCGATCCGGTCGGCGAGCGCGAGCGCCTCCGCCTGGTCGTGGGTGACGAACACGGTCGTCACGGCCAGTTCCTTCTGCAGCCGCTTGAGGAACGTGCGGGCCTCCAGGCGCAGCCGCGCGTCCAGGTTGGACAGCGGCTCGTCCAGCAGGAAGATCCGCGGTTCGGCGACCAGGGCGCGGGCCAGCGCGACCCGCTGCTGCTGGCCGCCCGACAGCTCGCCGGGACGCCGCTTCCCGAGCCCTTCCAGGCCGAGGTAGTCGGCGGCCTCGGCGGCGCGCGCGTGCCGGTCCGCCTTGGAGCGCTTCTTGATCTTCAGCGGGTAGGCGATGTTGTCCAGGACGCTCATGTGCGGGAAGAGCGCGTAGTCCTGGAACACCATGCCGACGTCGCGGCGGCCCGGCGGCAGCCGCGTCACGTCGGCGCCGCCGAGCGCGACCGTCCCGGACGTCGCGGCCTCCAGCCCCGCGACGGTCCGCAGCAGCGTGGTCTTGCCGCAGCCGGACGGGCCGAGCAGCGCGAAGAACTCGCCGTCCGCCACGTCGAGGTCGAGCGCGTCCAGGGCCCGCACGCCGCCCGGATAGACCTTCGTCAGCTCCGAAATGGTGATGGCCGCCATCAGCGCTTGATCCCTCCGTGGAAGCGGAACCCGTACCGGCGGCTCACGAACAGGTACATGACCACGACCGGCAGGGAGTACAGCAGCGAGAACGTGGAGATCAGGGGCAGGTCGGGCTGGCCGCCCTCGGTGTAGAAGGTGTACATGATCACGGACGCGGGGGCCTTGTCCGGGTTGCGCAGCAGCAGGAACGGCATCAGGAAGTCGCCCCACACCTGCGCGACCGTCCACACCCCGACCGTCGCGAGGCCGGGACGGATCACCGGGACGACCACGTGCCGCAGGATCTGCAGCGGCGACGCGCCGAACACCCGGGCGGCCTCCTCGTAGGACGTCGGCGTCGCGTCCGTGAAGTCCTTCAGCAGGAAGATCGCGGCCGGGAGCAGCCCGCCGGTCAGCACCAGGACCACGCCGAGCCGCGAGTCGATCAGGTGCAGGTTGAAGGCCAGCAGGAAGATCGGCACCATCGCCGCGGTCCCGGTGATGATGGACGACAGCAGGAGCAGGACGTACAGCAGCGCGTCCCGGCCCGGCACCCGGACGCGGCTCAGCGCGTACGCCGCGAGCGCCGCGCAGACGACGACGAGCAGCGCCGTCCCGGCGGCGAGCAGCACCGAGTTGCGCATCGACTCCAGCGCGTACGGGTTGTCCATCAGGATCTTGAAGTTGTGCAGGGTGAAGTCGGGCAGGGACGCGGCGATGCCGGGGTTGGCGTCGAACGGGGTGAACGCGAGCCACAGCAGCGGCAGCGCGAAGAACCCGAGGACGGCCGACACGAACGTGGCCAGGCCGATCCTGCGCAGCGCCTCGCGGACGACCGGGTTCACGCCGTCACCGCCTCTCGCGGCTCGCGGCGGCCCCGCTCGCGCAGCGCGCGCAGGTAGACCAGCGCGATCACCAGGTTGATCAGGATCATGACCAGCGAGATCGCGGCGCCGAAGCCGAGGCGGCCGTCGCCGAGCGCGGTCCGGTACACGTACACCGACATGATCTCCGACCGGTGGTCCGGGCCGCCCGCGGTGATCAGGAACGGGGTGAAGTCGTTGAACGTCCACAGGCTGATCAGCAGCAGGCTGGTCAGCACGTGCCCGCGGATGCGCGGCAGCACCGCGTCCCGCAGCGTCTGCAGGGTGGACGCGCCGGCCAGCCGGGCGGTCTCCAGATGCGAGGGTGGAACGTTCCCGAGCGCGGCGCCGTACAGCATCATCGAGAACGCGGTGCCGTGCCAGACGTTGAACACGATCACGCACGCCATCGGATGGTCGATCAGCCAGGCCGTGCCGGGCGTGCCGAGCAGCGCGTTCAGCGTGCCGCCGTCGCGGTCCAGCAGCGCGATCCACAGGAAGGCGATCACCGAGCCGGGCAGGATCCACGCCAGCAGCACCAGCGCCTCGACGACCCGCCGGACGAGGCCCTTGCGGTCGCGCATCACCCACGCGATCGCGAACCCGAGCAGGGTCTGCCCGATCACCGCCGAGCCGAGCACGAACTGCAGCGTCAGCCACAGCGAGTGGTGGAAGTCGCCGTCGCCGAGCACGTCGCCGTAGTTGTGCGCGCCGACGAACTTCGGCTCGCTCGCGGCGATCCCGGTCAGCCGGTAGTCGGTCGTGCCGAGGTAGAGCGTCCAGAGCGCCGGGAAGACGAGGAACACGGCGATGAGGACCAGCGCGGGCGCGACGAACGCCGCCGCGCGCCCGCGTCCGAGCCCCGCCGCGTCCCCGCCGGCGGACGCCGCGGCGGTGCCGCCGCGGCGCGCCGCCTCACTGGGCGGAGACGTGAGAGGGGCCACCGACGATCCCTTCCAGCTTCTTGGTGTACTGCGCGGCGGCCTGGTCGGGGCTCTTGCCCGACACGACCGCCGCCGTCGCCTCCTGCAGCGCCGTCGACACCTGCGGGTAGACCGCGAGGCCCGGACGGTAGGACGTGACCGGCAGGACCTTCTCCGAGACGAACGTCAGCAGCGGGTCGCCCGCGAGGATCTGCTTGTTCACGTCCGTGCGGGAGGTGATCTCTGGGGTGCCCGCGGTGCGCGCCTTGACCATCTCCGCGGAGTTCATGAACTCCATGAACTCGAACGCCTGCTGCGGATACTCGGTGTTCGGGTTCAGCACGGTCAGCGGCCCGCCCGACATGCTCACGAACGACTGCCCGCGCACCCCCTTGCCCGGCGAGACCGCCGGGATGAGCGCGAACCCGACATCGGTGTCGCGGGTCTTCATCTTCGCGACGCCGTCCTTGGGGTTCAGGACGTCGCGCCAGAGGTAGTCGCCCTCCGCCAGGATGCCGATCTTGCCGGCGGCGAACTCCTCGAACGACTTGTCGCGGCCCTTCGCCTCCTGCTGGAGCTCGGGGTCGCCGAGCTTCTCGGACCCGTAGATCTGCGCGTACAGGCCGAGGACGCTCTTCAGCGCCTGCCCGCCGCCGGTCCACTTGCCGTTCTGGTAGATCTGCGCGCCCGCCCCGGCCAGCAGCGGCAGCGCGCCCTGCATACTCGTCGCCTCGCCCATCGCGGTGCCCGCGTCCAGCTGGATCGGGGTCACGCCGGGCAGCCGCTTGAGCGCGCGCCCGGCCGCGATGATCTCCTGCCAGCTCTTCGGCTGCCAGTCCGCCGGCAGGCCCGCCCGCGCGAACAGCTTCTTGTTGAAGTACAGGAGGCGCCCGTCGGTGCCGGACGGGATGCCGTACTTCTTCCCGTCGAACAGCGCCAGCTGCTGGACCGATCCAGGGATCTGCGACCAGCCGTCCCAGGCGTCCGCCGGGGCGCCCACCGCCTCGCTCAGCGGCCTGATGTACCCGGCCTGGGCGAACTCCCCCACCCAGATGCCGTCGATGTCCATGATGTCGGCCCCGGACCGCGACTTCAGGTCCAGCGCGAGCTTGGTCTTGTAGGCCTCGTCGTCCACGCCCTGGCCGCGGAAGGTCACCTTCGCGGTGATCCCCTTGGCCTTCTCGGCGGCCACGAACTTCGGGATGACGGTGCCGGTGAGCCACTCGGCCTCGCCGGCGTTCTTGCCGCCCGCGATCGCGTTCCGGGTGACGGTGAGGGTGAAGCTCTTGGCGTCCTTGCCGCGATTCGGATCGGTCGAGGATCCGCCGCCGCCGCAGCCGGCGAGCGCCGCGCCCGCCAGCACGAGCGCGGCCGCCGCGCCGATCCGCCTTCTGGAGAAGTCCCTGCGGGAGCCGACCATGGGTGACCTCCTGGAAGCGTCACCACTTAACGTCACCGAAGACGGCGATCACGTAAAGACCCAGGAGATCGTTTTCTTGATCAGGGGTCCATCAGCTCGGCGGACCGCGCCGCGAACGCCTCCATCGCCTTCGCGGTGATCGGGCCCGGGGCCTCCGGCAGGACCGTACCGTCCACCGCCCGGATCGGCTGCACGTCCCGGGTCGTCGACGTCAGGAACGCCTCCTCGGCCCGGTACAGCTCCTCCAGCGGGACGTCCTCCTCCTCGCCGCCGCACCACTGCAGCACCAGCGCGCGCGTCACCCCCGCCAGGCAGCCCGACGACAGCGGCGGCGTCACCAGCCGCCCGCCGATCACGACGAAGATGTTGCTGCCCGTCCCCTCGCACAGGTTCCCGGCGAGGTTGCCGAAGATCGCCTCACCGCCGCCGCGCTCCTTGGCGTAGGCGAGCGCCAGCGCGTTGTCGGCGTACGACGTCGTCTTCAGGCCGGCCAGCGCGCCCCGCTCGTTGCGCGGCCACGGCACCACCGTCACGTCGCCCGTGGCCGGGAACGGCGCCTGCTCGTCCACGATGATCGACACCGTCGGGCCCGCGTCGCCGCGGGCCGAGCCCAGCGGCCCCGGACCGCTCGTGTAGGTGATCCGGATCCGGGCCAGCGGCCACTTCGGCGCCGCCGCGAGCACCTCCAGCACCCCCTGCGCCAGCGCGTCGCCGTCCGGCTCCGGCAGCCCGAGGCCCGCCGCCGACGCCGCCAGCCGCCGCAGGTGCCGCGTCAGCGCGAACGGCTCCCCGTGCGCGGCCTTCACCGTCTCGAAGACCCCGTCGCCCACCAGCATGCCGTGGTCGAACACCGACACCACGGCCCGCTCCGGATCGACCATCTCGCCGTTCAGCCAGATCCTGGCCCGCCCGTCGCGGGCCTGCCCCGTCACCCGAAGCCACCTCCCCATGGCCGGGCGCTCTCAGCCCGGCCTCGCACCGTTCCGCGTCACCCCAGCCGACGTGCCCCACAGTACGACCCCCAGGGCACGGGTTTCGAGTTCATCGGCCGAACCACCGCCCCTGGCCTCACCACGACATTCGCCGAAGCGGGACGAACCCGCATGGCGAACACCTCCAGACGCGGGCCGCGTCCCCGCCGCCCGGCGGCCGGCGGCCGGTCCTCAGGCCAGCACGCAGCCGAACGAATCCGCCAGGCCCTTCAGGCCGCCGTCCGTCACCCGCAGCGCCCGCCGCGTCGGCCCCCGCTCGAACCAGCCGAGCTCGATCATCCGGTCCGTCAGCGCCGCGCCCAGCGCCCCGTTCAGATGCGGCCGCCGCTCCGTCCAGTCCAGGCAGTGCCACGCGAACCGGCGGCGCGCCCGGCGCAGCGCCGGCACGTCCAGCCCCAGCGCCCCCAGCCGGTCCTCGCCCTTCTCGGTGACCTCGTACGACTCCGCGCCGTCCGGCTCGATCAGACCACCGTCCAGCAGCGCCGCGAACAGCGCCACCCCGGCCTCGCCCGCCAGATGGTCGTAGCACGTCCGCGCCTCGTGCAGCCGCCGCGCGTCCCGCGACTGCCGCAGGCTCCGCACCCGCACCGGCGGGCTGATCCGCGACAGCGCCTCGATCACCTGCGCCACCTCGGCGTTCTGCAACCGGTAGTACCGGTGCCGGCCCTGCTTCACCGCCGTGACGAAGCCCGCCTCCAGCAATCGCGCCAGATGCGCGCTCGCCGTCTGGGCGCTCACCCCCGCCGTCCGCGCCAGCTCCCCCGCCGCCAGCGGACGCCCGTCCAGCAGAGCCGTCAGCATCGCCGCCCGCGCCCGATCCGCGAGCAGCGCCGCCACCGGGGCGATGTCCGAAGAAACAGCAAGTTCCGCCATACCTCGACCCTAGGCGCCGCATCCTTCGACCGGCACCGAAGCGTCCGCGACGCGCCTCGCCGGGAAACCCGGTTTGGGGAACGGCCCCGGACGCGCTAATGTTTTCCCCGTCGCCGCGAGGGGCCGCAGGGCACCGAGCAGCACAGGCGGAAGTGGCTCAGGGGTAGAGCATCACCTTGCCAAGGTGAGGGTCGCGGGTTCAAATCCCGTCTTCCGCTCTGAGGGGCCTTTCAGGCTGTGACCCAGAGGTCTCTTCTGGTGGAGTGGCCGAGAGGCGAGGCAACGGCCTGCAAAGCCGTGTACACGGGTTCAAATCCCGTCTCCACCTCAACCGCCGTGACTCCCCCCGGAGACCACGAGCACGGGCGATTAGCTCAGTGGGAGAGCGCTACCTTGACACGGTAGAGGTCACTGGTTCAATCCCAGTATCGCCCACCACGGAAGACGCAGGTCGAAGACCCTGCCTCCCGCTGCGGAGGCCGGGTCTTCCGTTTTTTGCGCACCCACTCGGCGGCGGTCCTGTTCAGTCCGGCAGAGTCAGATCATCGCCGCTCTGCTCCGCGAGCGTCCCGTCGTCGCGCACCCGTTCGCGGTCCCGGAGATAGGCCGTGTGGTCGCGCATCCGCCGGGCCTCGGTCTCGTACACCTCCTCCGCGGTCCTCGACACCGAACCCGCGATCAGGTCCAGCTGGCCCAGCAGCTCCGTCGCCGCCTCCCCGCCGTGCCGCAACGCGTACCAGCGGGGCAGGTTCAGGTACGTCTCGAAGCTCGTCGGCAGGTCCGTGCGGATCGTGCGGGAGACCTCGTACAGCGCGTCCGGCGACGTGCTCAGCAGATCCGCGCGGGCGAGCACGTCCCGCAGCATCGACGCGGTCTCCTCCAGTTTCGCCATCGCCTCCGCCGGCGGGTCGAGCGAGCGGACCCGCGCCACCAGGCCGTCCAGGTCGGCGCGGAGCCGGCCGGTCTCGACGGCGGTGTCGTCGACGACCAGGCTCACCTTCGGCTCCGGCGGGCCGAGGAGCGCGCCCGCGCCGTACAGGCCGGCCACCACCAGCGGCCAGTACGGCCCGGAGACCCCGGTGAAGGTGAGCGCGAGGCCGATGATGCCGCCCACGCAGCCCGCGAGGTTCTTCGTCGAGCCGAGATACCGTACGGCGCGGCCGCCGCCCGGTCCGCTACTGGTAGCCACGGATCTCACCGAACACCGCCGACAGCGACTGCAGCCGGGCGTCGAAGACCTTCCCGTGGGTGAGCGCCGCCACCTCGTTCATCTCGCTCACCCGCGACTCGCCGAACAGCACCGTGAACACCGGGATCCGCCGCGCCTCGGCCGGCTGCCGGGCGTACCAGGCACGGAACGCCTCGAGCGTCGCGCCCCCGTTGACCTCCCCGTCCGACATCAGCACGATCGAGGTGATCCGGTCCGCCGATCCGGTGCCGGCCAGCGCGTACGCCTGCTCCAGGGCGTCGTAGATCGCGGTGCCGCCGGCCGCCGCCAGCCCCTGCGCCGCGGCACGGATCCTCGCCAGCTCCGGCTCCGGCGACGCCGGCGGGAGCACGAACGACGACGGCGCCTGCGGGGTACTGCTGAACGGCAGCAGCGTGATCTCCTCGCGGTCGTGGAACCGCTGGAAGCGCCCGGCCAGTGACGCGTCCGCGCCGGTCAGCGCGGTCAGTGCGGTCTTCAGCGCGGCCAGCCGGGGCCCCCGCATCGACTCCGACACGTCCAGCGCGTAGACCGTGCGCGCCGGGCGGCGCAGGCGGTTGACGTAGGCGTCGATCAGCGCGTCGGCCGCGTCCGCGCGGTTCGGGAAGGGAAGCTCCGGCGGCGGCGCGCCGAACTCCGCGGACGGGCGGACCGAGGGAAGCGACGGCCGCCGGTGCGTCAGCGTCATGATGCGGCGCTGGACGTCGGGTCGCCGCAGATAGCCGGTCAGGGCGCGGAACGCGTCGCCGGCCACGTGCGACGCGGGCGCCAGCCGGGTCAGCGGGTAGTGCGCCGTCACCGCACCGTCGGCGGGGTAAACGAGCGTCAGCGGCTCCGGCAGCCGGCGCGAGGCGTTCAGCGAGAGCAGCACCGACTCGTAGTTGATCAGCCCGTCGGCGCGGCCCGGGTCGGCGGCGTAGGCGTCCGACAGCCAGCCCGACGACCCCGAGGTGAGGTGCTGGGCGGAGAAGAACCCGCGCAGCCGCGGGGCCACCCGGTCGATCGTCGGCCGGTCGAGCGCCGCGCCGGTGCCCGACAGCGCCGCGGCCACGCCGACCAGGGCGGAGAAGCCCGAGTTCGACGACACCGGACTGGTCATCCCGTAGCTGAGCTTCCCGGCGGCCGCCGCCGCGGCGATCGCCGACCAGGTCGGCCGGGTGCGGTCCCAGCCCAGGCGGTGCGCCACCGGCGCGCGCACGCCGAGCAGCACCGGCGACGACATGATGTCGACCGACGGGCCCAGCCGGGCCTGCGCGCCCTGGTGCAGGGCCAGGTAGCTGTTCGAGGAGAACCAGATCGCGTCGTGGTCGCGGGCCGCCGAGCCGTCCAGCACGCGCTGCACGCCCGTGAGCGTCCCGGCGTAGTCGAGTTTCACCGTGACGCCGATGTCCTTCTCGGCCCGGTCGAGGACCGGCCGCAGGTCGGCCAGCTCGCTGCCCGCGAGGATCCGCAGCGTGCCGCCGCTCTTCGTGCCGGACCCCGACCCGTTGCACGCGGCGGCGAGCAGCAGGACGCAGAGGGCGGCGGCGGACCGCCTCAGCCGAGCGCCGTTCACCCGAGCTCGTTCCGCTCATGGGCGCGGGCCAGGTACGCGCGGGCGTTCTCCATCTCCGCGCTCAGCGACTCGACCGTGGACTGCATGTTCGCCACGGCCTGCACCTTGTAGGAGTCGACCGCGTCGATGGTCCGGTAGATCTGCTCGAACGACTTGCGCAGCGTCTCCGCGCCCACGGCCGGATCCGCGGCGATGCGCTGGATCTCGCCGCTCTGCCCGGCGAGCATCTCGGCGTTCGCGCGGATGATGTCCTCGGTCGTCCCGCGCAGCGCGTTCACCTGCTCGATGACGAGCTTCTGGTTGGACAGCGCCGCCGCCGTCGTGACCGCGATGCGCAGTGCCGAGACGGTCGTCGTCGCCGCCCGGTCGACGCCCTTGACCAGCTCCTCGTTGTTGCGGCGCACGGTGTCCAGCGCGAGGTAGCCCTGGGCGCAGACGGCGAGCTGGGTCAGGATGTCCTGGTGCTTCTGGCGGACCGGGAACAGCACGTCCGCGCGCAGGGCGTCGGCCTGCTCGGGCGCGGCCGTCTCCACCGCGGCGATCCTCTCCTCGACCGCCGCGTCCAGGGCGGAGGCGAGCACCGCGTACTCCTGCAGCTTGCCCATGGTCGCCCACAGCGCCGTGCGCTCGTTCTGGATGGCCGCGTTGTCGCGGCGCAGCGCGTCCTGGCCCGACCGCAGCGCGGCGACGATCCTGTTGATGTTGACGTTCGCCGACTGGTAGCGGGACACGAAGTCGCGCAGCGACCTGCCGAACGGCAGCTTGTTCAGCAGCTTGCGGCCGGTGAGCTTGCCCACGTCCTTCGGGTCGAGGTCCTCGACCGTGCGCCGCAGCTCGACGAGGCCGCCCGCGACCCGCTGCTGCGCGTCGGCCCCCTCGCCCTTAGCGCCGGCGAGCGCGGCGACCGAACGGTTCAGCATGCGGTTGGCGGCCTGCGCCGACGCGCGCATCTCCCCGTCGCCGAGTCCCGACACCTGCCCGATCTTGCTGAGGAACTCCGGGCTGCGCGGATCCAGCTCCGCGAGCTCCTCGACGTAGGTGCGGGCGCGTTCGGCCAGTGCGTCGCGCGTCGCGTCGTCGAGGGGAATGAGCGTCTCCGCCCGTTCGGCCGGGACGGCCGCGACCGGTTCGGGCGGGCTGAGGAACAGGTCCCCCGGTTGTGTCATGTGTCCTCTCCTTGGCCGGCCCTCACCCGTACGCCTTGGCCACGCCGTCGAGCAGGTGCTCGAGGGTGTCGTACGAGGGGGTGTCGGCGACATCGAGCAGGTCGGCCCGGACGGGCACCCGATGCTCGGCGGCGACCTCGGCGAACCGCGCGGGGTCGGTGGTCCGGAACCCGTGCACGGCCGCGAGCCGCTGCAACGCGCGGTCGGTCGTCAGCAGGTGCCCGACCTTGTCGCCCTTGTCGTCGAAGGGGATGAGGGTGTGCTTGGACTGCACCGTCGGAGACGGGTACAGCAGCACCATGCCCGGCTTGAGCCGGCCCCGTACGGCCGCGTCGACGAACTGCGCCTCGTAGGCGCAGACGAGCGGTGTGTTCCCCATTCCGAGGGCGAGATAGTCCCCGAAGGGCCCTTCGGAGGTGTTGTCGGTGTAGCCCTGGTCGACGAACAGGCCCGTCAGTGTGGGCAGCACTTTCCGCTCCTGCGCGGCGTCCGTCACGACCCTGTCGCCGTTGGCGACGTACGAGGCGATCGCGAGGTACATCGCGGCCGAGTTGGAGCTGCGCGGATCGGTCGTGGAGACCAGGATGTTCTTGCGGACCGGATACGCCGTGTTGTTCGCCAGCTGGTCCCACCGCCGATGCCGCGCGACCAGGCGTAGGTATGCGGCGAAATCGAACACCGAGCCGTTCCGCACGACCCCCTCGCGGGCCAGCAGGTCCGCGATCGGCTGGAACGTCGCGATGACCATGGGCGAGGCGAACGGGGAGTAGCGCGCGGTCGTCCCGCGGGCCCGCAGGATCCGGTCGGCGGCGGGCGCGCTGGACGGGAACACGAAGTCGTAGCCGTCCAGGTCGACGGAGGTGGCGATCTGCCGGGAACCCGCGGGGTCGACCTCGACCTTCAGCCCGTGGCGCGCGAACTCCTTCCGCACCGCCGGGTCGGCGAAGAACGCCTCCTTCTCCGAACCGATCACACCGCGGACCGTCGTGCTCCCCGAATCCGATCCGTGTCCCCGGACGATCGTCACAGCCACGCCGGCGAGGAGGGCCACCGCCAGCAGGATCGAGAGTTTCCGCCTCATGTGCGACCGATGGTGCGAGCTCCGCCTGTCCGCCGCTCGACGGCCGGATGTCCGTCGGGTTACCGGTGGACGGCGGTTGCCCCGGCCCGCGGGCCTGGACGCGGGAGTGTCCGCCGGCGACCGCGGGGAGCCGCCGGAGACGCCGGCCGCCAGGTCGGCTCGTCGGCGGGCGTCGCGGTGTTCGGCGCTCTGCTGGCGGGCACCGCGTTCACCGAGGGCTTGCGGATCGCGCTGGGTCTCGCCGTCGCCGCGATCGCCGTCACCGTGCCCATCACGCTCACACTCCGGCACGACACCGCCTCCACCCGAACGCGATGACCTGCGCCTTGAGATGACCTGCGCCTTGAGATGACCCTCCGACTTGAGCCGCCCGCCCGCCGACCCGCCCGCCGCCCGCAGAGCGACACTCGGTTCCGCCGGTTCGCCGCAGCCCGGCCGCTGTCGCGGGCATACCCGGCGGCTGACAGGCTGTTTCGCCGCAGGGCATTGGCGTCGTCGAGGTGGTCGCGGCCGCCGGGGCCTCAGCGGGTGGGAAACAGCCTGTCAGTCGTGGGGGCCAGGGGCTGTCCCCCTGGGCCGGCACCGTGGCGGGGGTTCAGGGGCGCTTCCCTTGGGGCTCTGCTCAGTTCTCGCGGAGGGCTCGTAGTGACTGTTTGAGGGAGCCGAGCGTCTTGAAGACCGCGGTCGGTTCGTAGCCGCAGTGGGCCATGCAGTTGGCGCAGCGCGGGTCGCGGCCCCGGCCGTAGGACTCCCAGTCGGTCTCGTCGAGGAGTTCCCGGTAGGTCTGCGTGTAGCCGTCCGACATCAGGTAGCACGGGCGCTGCCAGCCGAACAGCGAGTAGGACGGGATCGCCCAGGCGGTGCAGCCGAAGTCGGCCTTGCCTTCGAGGAAGTCGAGGAACAGCGGCGAGTGGTTCAGCCGCCACCGCTTGCGGTTGCCGTCCGCGAAGGCCTTGCGGAACAGCTCGCGGGTCTCCTGGACGCCGAGGAAGTGCTCCTGGTCGGGCGCCTTGTCGTAGGCGTACCCGGGCGAGAGCATCATCTCGTCCACCTGCAGGTCGTCGTTGAGGTAGTTCAGGACGTCGATGACGGTCTGCGGGGTGTCGGTGTTGAAGAACGTGGTGTTGGTGGTGACCCGGAAACCGCGCTCCTTGATCAGCTTGACCGCGGCGACGGCCTCCTCGAACACGCCCTCCTTGCAGACGGACTCGTCGTGCCGTTCCTGAAGGCCGTCGATGTGCACGGTGAAGGCGAAGTAGGGCGACGGCGTGAACTTGTCGAGCTTCTTCGGGATCAGCAGCGCATTCGTGCACAGGAACACGAACTTCTTCATCTTCACCAGCTCGGCGACCAGCTCGCCGATCTGCGGGTGCATGAGGGGCTCGCCGCCGGCGATCGAGACCATCGGCGCGCCGCACTCCTTCACGGCGGCGACGGCCTGCTCGACCGGCATGCGCCGCTTCAGCACGTCGGCGGGATGCTGGATCTTGCCGCAGCCCGCGCACTTGAGGTTGCAGGCGAACAGCGGCTCCAGCTCCATGATGAGCGGGAACTTGTCCCTGCCGCGCACCTTGTTGGTCATGATGTGCGACGCGACGCGGACGCTCTGGCGCACTGGCATCGGCATTAGGGTCGGACCTCCTTCGGCAGGGTGAACTCGGTGGTCTCCACCGTGACCGCGCGTTCGGCGAGGTCGGCGGGGCCGAGGCCGCGCAGCGCGGCGACGACCGCGTCGAGCACGGCGGGCGGCGCGGACGCGCCGGCGGTGACGCCGACGGCGCGGGCGCCGCGGAGCCGGTCGAGCGGGATGTCGGCCGGGCCGTCGATCAGCACGGCGGGCGCGCCCGCCTGCTCGGCGACCTCGACGAGCCGGCGGGAGTTGGAGGAGTTGGCGGACCCGACGACGAGCACGAGGTCGGCGTCGCGCGCGACGCGGGTCACGGCCCGCTGCCGGTTGGTCGTGGCGTAGCAGATGTCGTCGGTGTGCGGGCCGCGCGCGTCCGGGAACCGGCGGGTGATCTCCGCGGCCAGCGCGTCCGCCTCGTCGGCGGACAGGGTGGTCTGGGTGAGGTAGGCGACGGGGCGGTCCGCCGGCAGCGCCGCGACGTCGGCGGGGGTCTGCACGAGCACCGTGGACGCCGGCGCCTCGCCGAGCGTGCCCTCGACCTCCTCGTGCCCGGCGTGCCCGATGAGCGCGACGAGGTCGCCGCGCGCGGCGTGCCGGCGGGCCTCGGCGTGTACCTTGGCGACCAGCGGGCACGTCGCGTCGATGACGCGCAGGCCGAGCCGTCCGGCCTCGGCGCGGACGGCGGGCGCGACGCCGTGCGCGGAGAAGACCGTCACGGCGCCGGGCGGCACCTCGTCCAGCTCGTCGACGAACACGGCGCCGCGGCGGGCGAGGCCGTTCACGACGTGGGTGTTGTGGACGATCTGCTTGCGCACGTACACCGGCGGGCCGTGCATCTCCAGGGCCCGTTCGACGATCTCGATGGCGCGCTCGACGCCGGCGCAGAAGGAGCGCGGCGACGCCAGCAGGATCCGGCGCGGGCCGATCGCGTCCGCCCATGCGCGCAGGGCGGGCGCGATCGTCCGCAGCCGGCGCAGGGCGGCCGTCCCGCCGGTGAGGGTGGCGGGGCTGAGCAGCGGGCGGTCCGGGGTGTCGACGATCGCGCGGACCACCGCGACCGGGCGGTCGCCGGCCGCGGCGGCGAGCGGCGCCGACTCCATGTCGACGGCCATCGCCCCGGTCGCGGCCAGCGCGGCGCGCTCGCGGCCGGTGACGATGTGGTCGGTGGTGACGAGCGGGCCGCGGTGCACGGTCGCGCCGGTCGTCCGCTCCAGGAGCCCGGCGAGGGGCTCCGCCGCGGGGCACGGGACGGTCGCGCCGGCGCCCCGGATCTCGGTCGCGACGAACAGGTCGCCGGGCCGCAGCCGCTCGTCGAGCGCACCGCCGAAGCCCGCGACGGCCAGCGCGTCGGCGACGGCCAGCCGCGCGGCGGCCTTCCGCGCCCGGGCCGGGCCGGCGCCGGTCCGCACGACCGGCAGGCCGCCGCGCGCGAGCGCCCGGGCCTCGATCCCGAGCGCCGCGCACACCGCGAGCTCCGTCACCTGTCCCGTCCCAGGTAGCGGCCGAGGGCGCTGATCGGGAACACCAGCCGGTACAGGTGGTAGTTGATGTAGAAGTCGCCGGGGAAGCCGGTGCCGGTGAACTGGTCCTCGTCCCAGGTGCCGTCCGGGCGCTGGTGCTCGACGAGCCAGCGCACCCCGGCCTCGACGGCGGGCGACCGCTCGCCCGCGGCGAGCAGCGCCAGCAGCGCCCAGGCGGTCTGCGACGGGGTGGACGTGCCGCGCCCGATCCAGGACGGGTCGTCGTAGGAGCGCAGGTCCTCGCCCCAGCCGCCGTCGGGGTTCTGGTGCTGCTCCAGCCACGCGACGGCGCGGCGGATCGGCGGCTTGTCCGGGCGGACGCCCGCGGCGATCAGCGCGGGCACCACGCCGCCGGTGCCGTAGACGTGGTTGGCGCCCCACCGGCCGAACCACGACCCGTCCGTCTCCTGCGCCTTCAGCAGCCACACGACGGCGCGCTTGGTGACGGGCGACTCCGCGTGGCCCTCCTTGGCGAGGGCCTCGACCACGTGCGCGGTGACGTCGGCGGACGGCGGGTCGATGACGGCGCCGAAGTCGCAGAACGGCAGCTTGGTGCACAGCTCCTGGGTGTTGTCGGCGTCGAAGGCGGCGAACCCGCCGTCCTTGGAGGCCATCCCCGCCATCCACCGGACGGCCCGGTCGATCGGCCCGCGGGCGTCGGGCAGCCCGGAGCGGCGCAGCGCGAGGATCGCCTCGGCGGTGTCGTCGGTGTCGGGGTACAGGTCGTTGTCGAACTCGAACGCCCACCCTCCGGGCGGCAGGTCGGGCCGCCGCACCGACCAGTCCCCCGGCCCGCGGATCTCCTCGTTCACGACCCAGCGGGCCGCGCGCAGCAGCGCGGGGTCCCCCTCGGGCGCGCCCGCGTCCGACAGCGCGTTCATCGCGAGGACGGTGTCCCAGACCGGCGACTGGCACGCCTCGAGGCGGCGGCCCTTCTCGTCCTCGATCGTGAACCGGTCGAGGCCGGCGAGGCCGCGCTTCATCACCGGGTGGTCGAGGTCGTAGCCGAGCAGGCTCAGCGCCATCAGCGAGTACACCCACGGCGGCTGGATGCCGCCCCAGCAGCCGTCCGCCTCCTGCCGGGCGACGATCCACTCGGCGGCGCGGCGCAGCGCGGCCCGCCGCAGCGGCCGCACCGGGCGCTTCTCGTAGACGTGCAGCGCCCGGTCGAGGGCGTTGAACGCCGCTCCCCACCCGGTCGCCTTCCGGGCGGGGCGCCGGCCCGCGCGCAGCTCGGCCAGGTCGAACGGCAGCGCCCGGACGGGCCGCAGCGACCCGAGGACGGTCAGCGGCACGATCGTCTGCCGCGCCCAGCACGCCCAGCTGTAGACGTTCAGCGGGACGCGGCTCGGCAGGAACATCAGCTCCGGCGGCATCACCGGCAGGTCGTCCCAGGACCACTGGCCGAACAGCGCGAGCCAGATGCGGGTGAACACGCGGCTGCCCTCGATGCCGCCGGCCTCGCGCGCGTAGGCGGCGGCCTTGCGCATGTGCTCGGCGTCCGGGGCGTCGCCGGCCAGCCGCAGCGCGACGTACGCCTCGATGGTGGTGGACGGGTCCGGCGGCCCCTCGTAGAAGTTCGCCCACGTCCCGTCGGCGCGCTGCTGCGAGCGGATCCAGCGCGCCGCCGCGGCGGTCTCGGCCTCGGTGCGGATGCCGAGGAACTGGCGCAGCAGCAGGTCCTCGGCGTCCATGGTGACGTTGGTCTCCAGCTCGGCCTTCCACCAGCCCTCGGCCGACTGCAGGCCGAGCAGGTGGTCGCGGGCCGCCTCGACGGCGGCCGCGGCCGCTTCGGTGAGTCCGGGGGCTTCCGTCGTGGTCATTCGGCATCCTGCTTTCTGACGGGTCTCCGCTTCCCGGCGCGGGCCCGCCGCTCAGTGCTTCCAGGCGCTCAGCCGTCCCGGGCGCTCAGTGGTCCCGGGCGGTGACGAAGAGCGCGATGTCGCGGAACTCCGCGCGGACCGCCTCGTCCATCTCCACGTCGCCCACGTGCTTGGCGGCCAGCGCGACGCGGCGGTCGGCCTCGGCCTCGGCCCAGGCGCGCCCGCCCGCGGCCTCGACCAGGTCCGCCATCTCCCGCAGGTCGGCCTCGTCGGGCTCGCCGGGCGCCGCGTACAGCTCGGCGAGCCGCGCGGACTCGGCGGTCCCGGCGGTCAGCGCGGCGACGACCGGCAGCGACTTCTTGCGGGCGCGCAGGTCCGACAGGACCGGTTTGCCGGTCGTCTCCGGGCTCCCCCAGATGCCGAGCAGGTCGTCGACGAGCTGGAACGCCAGGCCCATCTCCGACCCGTACCCGGTGAGGGCGGTGACCAGCTCGGCGGGCGCCTCGCCGAGCATCGCGCCGATGGAGCTGGCGCAGGCCAGCAGCGCGCCGGTCTTGTCGGACGCCATCGTCAGGCACTCGTCGAGCGTGACGTCGGCGCGGGTCTCGAACCCCATGTCGAGGGCCTGGCCGGAGATGAGCCGCTGGGTGGCGGCGGTCAGCGCCTCGGCGGCCCAGTGCGCGCCGCGGGTGTGCTGCTCCAGCAGCAGTTCCTCCGACAGCGCCAGCAGCGCGTCGCCGGCGAGGATCGCGGCGGCCGCGCCGAACACCGTCCAGGCGGCGGGGCGGTGCCGGCGGGTGCGGTCGCCGTCCATGATGTCGTCGTGCAGCAGCGAGAACGCGTGCACGAACTCCACCGCGACCGCGCCCGGCAGCGCGTTCTGCGGCGGGGCGCCGGCGGCCCGCCCCGACAGCATCGCCAGTGCGGGGCGCAGCGCCTTGCCGCCGGCCGCGGCGGGGTTGCCGTCGGCGTCGGTCCAGCCGAGGTGGTAGGCGATGACGCGGCGGTTGGCCGGGTCGAGGCGGTCCACGCAGACGCGCATCGCCTCATCGACGAGGGCGCGCCCGTCGGTGATCGAGCCGGGGACGGCGGTCATCGGCCGCTCACCCCGTCCAGGTGCCGCCGGACCAGCCGGGCGGCGGTCAGTCCACTGCGCACTGCCCCCTCCATGGTGTCGGGCCAGCCCGTGTCCGTCCACGCGCCGGCGAGGAACAGCCCCGGCACGCGGGTCGCGGACGCGGGACGCAGCGCGCCGCTGCCGGGGCTCTGGCGGAACGTCGCGTGACGTTCGCGGGTGACGAAGAAGTCGGTGACGCGGGCCCGCCGGGCGGCCGGGAACAGCCGTTCCAGCTCGGGCAGGAACGCGGCGCGGACGTCGGCGGCGGGCGTGTCGATCCAGCCGTCGGCGGCCGACACCGACACCGCGAGGTACTGGCCCCGGACGAGGCCGCTGACCTCCGTGCGGTCGAACGCCCACTGCACCGGCGAGCCGACCGCGGCGGCGAACGGCACGTCCATGACCGGCCGGTCGTAGACGACGTGCACGTTGATGATCGGGCTGGCGCCGAGGCCGGCCCAGCGGTCCCGGTCCGGGCACGCCTGCGCCGGGACGAGCGGGGCCGCCGCGCGGTGCGGCACCGCGACGACGACGGCGTCCGCGGCGACCGGCTCGCCGTCCACCACGAGCTTCGGCCCGGCGTCGACCGCCGACACCTTCGCCTTCAGATGGATCCGGCCGCCGAGCCGCTCGATCCGCTTCGCCGCGATCGTGCCGTGCAGCTCGCCGAGCGGGACGGTGGGGACGCCGATGTCGGCGGCGTCGGAGCGGCCGAGCAGGCCCTGCTTGCACACCATCGCCGCGGGGCCCATCGCCGCGTCGTCCACCCCGATGTTCAGCGCCGAGATCAGGAACAGCTCCCACAGCGCGGCGCGGGCCCGCTCGCGCTGGCCGTGGGCGGCGAGCCAGGCGCCCATCGCCCGCCCGTCCAGCGCCGGGTCCTGCGGGTCGAGGCCCCGCAGGGCCAGCGACGCGCGCACGGCCCGCAGCCGGTCGCCCGGCGACAGCAGCCGGTACCCGGCGAGCGCGGGCAGCAGGTGCAGCGGCCCCGGCGCCTTCGCCCGGCGCAGCCGCCCGGCCGGGCCGTCCGGGGTGAGGACGCGGATGTCGAGGCGGTCCTGGACGCGGACGAGGTCGCGCGCGTCCAGCCGGTCGAGCAGCCCCCGGTAGGCGGTGCAGCACTTGAGGAAGACGTGCTGGCCGTTGTCGACGGTCAGGCCGTCCCGGTCGAACGAATGGGTCGCGCCCCCGAGCCGGGGACGCGCCTCGTAGAGGGTGGTCGGCACGCCCGCCTCCAGGAGCGCGAGCGCGGTGCTGATCCCGGCGAGCCCGCCGCCGACGACGGCGACGTTCCCCCGGGGGCTCACCGCCGGATCCCGGTGAGCGCCGTCGCGGCGACGGCCGCCTTCTCCCACGCGGGCAGCGACATGCGGCGTTCCAGCGCGCCCGCCGGGTCGGCGGTGATGCGCCGCAGCAGGCGCCGGTAGATGCCGGCCATCGTCCCCGTGCACGCGGCGCTGCGCCGGTCGAGCATCGGCAGCAGCCGCAGCCCCGTCGCGTACCGTTCCGCGGCGCGCTCCGCCTGGAACCGGACCAGCGCCGCGAGCTGCTCGGGCGGGTCGGTGAACCGGCCGGACGCGTCCTGGGCGAGGGTGCAGCCGAACCGCGCGAGGTCCTTGGCGGGCAGGTAGACCCGGCCGTCGAGGCGGTCCTCGCGGACGTCGCGCAGGATGTTCGTGAGCTGCAGCGCGACGCCGAGCGCGTCGGCGCGGGTCCGCGCGACCCGCGGGTCGTCGGTGCCGAACACGCCGAGCGACAGCCGGCCGATCGAGCCGGCGACGCACCGGCAGTACCAGAGCAGGTCGTCGAAGGTGTCGTAGGCCGCGCCGCGCACGTCGGCCTCGCAGCCGTCGATCAGCTCGCCGAACGCCTCCAGCGGGATCGGCATCCGGTGCGCCGCGTCCGCCAGGGCGACCATCACCGGGTCGTCGGGGTGGGCGCCCGGGTCGGCGAGGCGGTCCCGCTCGGCGGCCAGCGCGGCCAGCCTCGCATCGGGAGGCGCGTCGTTGTCGTCGCCGATGTCGTCGATCCGCCGCGCGAAGGCGTAGACGGCGCTCAGCGCCCGGCGCTTCGGCGGGGGCAGGAGGCGGATCCCGTACGAGAAGTTGCGTGCCTGCGACCGGACGACGTCTTCGCAGTGCCGGTAAGCGCCGGCTGCGTCCATCTCATCTCCTTCCCAACATCCGCGACCACTCGGCGAGCAGCCGCGTCTTCCCCGGGCGGGGCGGTCCGGCCAGGACGTCGTAGGCGCGGCGGTCCAGGGCGGCGAGGGCGGCGAACCCGCCCGCCGCATACCCGGCCACGGCGACGCGCGCGAAACCCGGCAGGCTCCGGACGAGAGGCGCGCCTTCGGCGAGCAGTCGTCCTGCCCTTCCCGCCTGGACGGCGATGACACCGCGCAGCCGGGTGGGGGTCACCGCGGCCCGAAGGTCGTCCTCGGTGCAGCCGAACCGGCGCAGGTCGTCCGCCGGCAGGTAGACCCGGCCGTTGCGGTGGTCCTCGCCGACGTCCTGGCAGTGCTCGATGACCTGCAGCGCGGAGCAGATCCGGTCGGACAGCCGGAGCCGCGCCGGGGTGGCGGCGCCGAACACGTGCAGCACGATGTGCCCGACTGGGTCGGCGGACAGCGTGCAGTAGTCCAGCAGCTGGTCGAACGTCTCGTAGCGGGTGACGACCTGGTCCTGGCGGTTCGCCCGCACTAGCCGCCGGAACGGCTCGGCGGGGATGCTCCGCTCGTGGATCGTGCGGGCCAGCGCCCGCATGACGGGGATCTCCGGGACGGCGCCGGCGTAGATCCGGTCGAGGTCGCGGTCCACGAGGTCGAGCAGGGCGGCGCGCTCATCGGGCGGCGCCTCGTCGCCGATGTCGTCGACGAGCCGGGCGTAGCCGTACACGTCGAGCAGGTGCGCCCGGTGCCGGGCGGGCAGGAGCCGGGCGGCCACCGGGAAGTTCTCCCTGGCCTGCAGTCGGTTCCTGATGTGGCGTTCGTAGCTCTCGTTCCATAAGCGCTCGCTGACGGACATCGTTTCCTTCGGGGGCGGCGCGCGGGGCGGGGCGGCGCTCTGCCGGTCGCAGAGGTCCCATAACCCCGATGATCGCCGGGTAAACGCGAAACCGATCATATATATGTGTATAAACCAAGTTTTTGGGTTAGGAGTGGTTGGTGACCCCAGAAGCCGTCCCCTCCGCGCTCCCCAGCGGGCGGCCGAACCGCCGGCCGCCGCTCGCCCGCGAACTAGCGTTCGGGCTGTCGCTCTTCGCGCTGTACGCCGTCGCCGCGGCCGTCCCGGTCGCCGGCGACCGGCACGCGGCCGCCGCCGACCACGGCCGGCGGATCCACGACCTCGAGCGGACGCTGCACATCGCCGCCGAGAAGCCGCTCAACGACTGGCTCGCCGCGCACCGGTCCGTCGCCGTCGTCGCGAACTACGAGTACGCCACCGTCTACCTGATCAGCACCCTGTGGGTGCTCGCCTGGCTGTACCGCAGGCGCCCGGAGCGCTACCGCGTCGCCCGCAACTCCTTCGCGCTGATCAACGTGGTCGGCGCGGTCTGCTTCGCGCTGTGGCCGGTGGCGCCGCCGCGGCTGGTGCCCGACCTCGGGTTCGTCGACACCGTCATCGAGCACGGCACGTGGGGGTCGTGGGGCAGCCCGGTCGTCGACCACGCCGACCGGCTCGCGGCGATGCCGTCGCTGCACGTCGCGTGGGCGCTGTGGGTCAGTGTCGAGCTGGCCCGGCTGTCGGTGCGGCGGTGGCTGCAGGCGGTGAGCCTGCTGCACGTCTTCGTGACGCTCTACGTCATCATGGCGACCGGCAACCACTACCTGCTGGACGCGGCGGGCGCGCTGGTCGTGGTCCTGTTCGCCTACGTCGTGACCGACCGGGATGCCGGCCGCCCGCGCGCCCCGGTCGTCCCGCCCGAGGACGCGTTCTTCCTGGCCGTCGAGTCGGACCGGACGCCGCAGCACGTCGGCGGGCTGATCTTCCTCGACGCGCCGGACGGGTCGCCGAGCCGCGCGGACGTGATCGCGATGCTGCGCGGCAAGCTGGACGAGCTGCCCCGGCTGGGCCAGCGGATGACCCCCGCGTCGCGGCTGCGGCGGCGGCGCTGGGTCGGCCACCCGGTCATCGACTGGGACTGGCACGTGCACGAGGAGGTCCTGGCGGAGGGCGGCGACGCCGCGCTCAACGCGCTCGTCGGCGCGCTGCAGAGCGAGCCGCTGCCGCGCGACCGGCCGATGTGGCGGATGATCCTGGTGCGCGGGTACGCCCCCGACCGGTCGGCGGTGGTCTTCCTGATGCACCATGTCGTCGCGGACGGGATGGGCGTGATCACGCACGTGCTGCGGATGCTGACGCCCCCGGACGCGCTGCCCGCCGCGGGCGCCGGGCCGTCGGCGGCGCGCCGCGCGCTGGGCACGGCCGCCGGGATCGCGCAGCTGGCGACGGAGCCGCGGCAGCGGACGCGGCTGCGGTCGAGCGGCACCGCCGAGCGGGCGTTCGGGACCTTCCGGCTGCCGATGGCGGACGTCCGCGACCTCGCCCGCAAGCACCGCGTGCGGGTGACGGACGTGGTGCTGTGCGCGCTGGCCGGCGGGCTGCGGCGGGTCGGCCCGCCCGTGGACGGGCCGGAGGGCGGGCCCGCCCTGCGGGTCGCGGTGCCGCTGATGACCGGCGGGCCGGTGGTGCCGCCCGAGGGCAACCACACCTCGGCCGTCATGGTGGACCTGCCGTACGGGCCGATGGCCGAGGTCGAGCGGCTGCGCGCGCTGGCCGCGGCGACGCGCCGGCTGCGGTCCGGCACCCGGGCGCTGGCCTCGGCGTTCGTGATGCAGCGGGCGTCGCGGGCGCTGCCGCCGGTGCTGCACGACGCGTTCGCGCGGGCGGTGTACGGCGGCCGGACGTTCCAGGCGATCGCCACGAACCTCCCCGGCTCGAACACCCCGACGCGGCTGGCCGGCGCCCGGCTGATCGTGGCGCACCCGATCGTGCCGACCGGGCCGGGCGCGCCGCTCGCGGTCGGCGCCCTCGGCTGGACCGGGATGCTGAACATGGGGATCAGCGCGGAGGCGACGCTGGTGGCCGACATGGACGCGCTGTGCGACGCCATGCGCGACGTGATCGAGGAGCTCGGCGCCGCGGAGGCGCCGCAGGCGCCGGGGACGGCCCCCGCGCAGGCGGCGCGGCGCGGCCGCGGGCCGTCCGTGCCCGGCTGAGATCGGGGTAGTGCGGCCGGGATGCCCGGGGCTCACCCGCGCCGCGTTACGGACGCGTCTGTGCGGGCAGTGCTGCCGTGTGCCGACGGATCCGGTTGGAGGGCCGCGATGAACTACGGGATCGACGGACACAGCGTCGTGGTGATCACCGGCGCCGGCGGCGGCATCGGCCGTGCCGCCGCGCGCGTGTTCGGCGGGCGCGGCGCCGGGGTCGCGCTGCCGGCGCGCGGCGAGGAGGGCCTGGACGGCGCCGCCGCGGACGTCGCCAAGGCGGGCGGGCGCGCCAAGCATCGACGAGGAGGCCCATCCGCGCAGCCCGCAGCTGTGGGCGGCCAAGCACAAGTACCTGGTCGGCGCGGCGACCGCGGGAGCGGCCGCCACCGGGGCGGCGGTGGGCGCCGCCAGGCTGCTGCGGCGATGATCCCGTAGGGTGCCCGGGGGGAACGATCGGAGGGTGAGCGCATGGGGGCCGCTGATGGGGCGCCGGACGACGGCGCGAGTTTCAGCGTCGCCGAGCACGCCGGCTGGACGGTGGTGACGGTCTCGGGAGAGCTGGACATCGCCACGGCCGGGACGCTGGACGAGCATCTGTCGGCGGCGATCGGCGCGGACGGGCCGCCGCGGGTCGTCGTCGACGTCACCCGCATGACGTTCTGCGACTCGTCGGGGCTGAACGTGCTGATCCGGGCGAGCAAGCGGATCGCCGCGATGCGCGGCCGGTTCGTGCTGGTGCGCCCGACCGACCGCGTCCGCAACGTGCTGCGGGTCACCGGGCTGGAACGCGTCTTCGACATCCGCGACGAGCTGCCCGAGCCCGGCTGAGCGGGTCCGGGCGCGGCGGCGCGCCGCTGCGCCCGGACGGGCGGGTCAGCCGACGCGGAGGGGCAGCGTGCGCGGGCCGCGGACCTGCCCGGCGGCCCACGTCACCGCCGACGGGTCGTCGAGGGTGAAGCGCGGGAACCGTTCGAGCCAGACCTCCAGGGCGACGCGCAGCTCCATGCGGGCCAGGTGCGAGCCGACGCAGCGGTGGATGCCGAGCCCGAACGCGGCGTGCCGGTTGACCTCCCGGTCGATGACGACCTCGCCGGCGCGGTCGAACTGCTCGGGGTCGCGGTTGGCGGCCGGGAACGACAGCAGGACCCAGTCCTCGGCCTTCATGTCGGCCCCGCGCCAGTGCATGTCCTGCTTCACCAGCCGCGCCATCGTCACCGGCGCGTACGCGCGCAGGAACTCCTCCATCGCGGTCGGCAGCAGCGCCGGCTCGGCGACCAGCCGCTCCAGGTCCGCCGGCGTCTTCGCGAGGTGCCACAGCGACGCGCCGATCGCGCTCCACGTCGTGTCGATGCCCGCGATCAGCAGCAGCGCCATCGTCCCGGACACGTGCGACGGGTCGAGCTTGCGGCCGTGCAGCTCGGCCTCGATCAGGTAGGTCGTGAGGTCCTCGCGGGGCCGGGCGACATGGTCGCGGATCTGGTCGAGGAGGTAGTCGAACAGCTTCTCCATCCGCGCGATGCGCTCGTCGGGCGGCCGGTTGACGCCCTCCAGCGCGTTCTCCACGAACTCGCGGAACTTCGGGCCGTCCTCCGGCGGGAACCCGAGCATGTCCGCGATGACCCGCATCGGGATGTGCTGGGCGTAGTCGCGGGCGGCGTCGACGACCCCGTCGCCCTGCAGTCCGTCGATGAGGGAGTGGCAGAACGCGCGGGTCGCCGGCTCCAGCCGGGACACGGCCGTCTTGGTGAAGGCCGGCAGCAGCAGCTTGCGCGCGTCGTGGTGGAAGGGCGGGTCGGACGAGATCGGCGGCACCCCGCCGACCGGCGCGACCTCCGGCGGCGGCCGGAAGTTGCTCATCACGATCGAGCGGGACGAGAAGCGCTCGGTGTCGTAGGCGATCGCGCTGACGTCCTCGTAGCGGGTCGGCAGCCAGCCGCCGCCGAACCGGCCGGTGTGCGCGATCGGGCAGCGCCGCCGCAGGTCGTCCTGGATCGGGTAGGGGTCGGCGGCCCATTCGGGTTCCAAATGGGAGAAGTCGGTCGCCCAGTCCGCCACGGGGCCGGTGACGACCTCGTTGCGGGTGCCGAGCGGCCGGCTCTCGCGCATCTCCTCGAAGCCCTGGGTGAAGCGGTCGGCGCCCGCCTCGCCCGCGGGCCCGGTGGCCGTCTCGCCGTCGGTGGTCATGCCTCCGCCTCCTTCACGACGGTGATCGCGCGCTCGGGGCAGTTGGCCGCCGCGCGGCGCGCGTCCTGCTCCGCGTCCGCCGGGACGGTCCCGTCGCCGAGGACGGTGCCGTAGCCCTCGCCGTCCTCGCCGAACAGCTCGGGGGCCAGGTCGTAGCAGCGGCCGTGGCCCTGGCAGCGCCCGGGATCGATCCGCACCTTCATCGCGTTCCTCCTGTCTCCGCTTCGGGACCCGCCGCCTCCGCCGGGGCGAAGGCGGCCACGACGCGGGCCAGCAGCGCCGCCCACTCCTCGTCGCCGACCCCGTGCATCTCCGGGGGGACCAGCACGCTGCCCATCGCCAGCAGCAGGCAGAAGTGCGCGATCGCGTTCGGCGACAGCGCCCCGTCCATCTCCCCGCCGGCCTGCGCCGCGCGCACCAGGTCCTCGAGCACGGCGGCGCGCTCGCCCATGTAGTCGTGCATCGGCCGGGCCACGTCGGCGTCCCGGCGGGCCGCCACGAGCGCCTCCACCACGAGGTGGCCGCGCGCGTCGCGGCGCTTCGGCAGCCACCGCCCGATGATCAGCAGCGAGTCGGTGATCGGGCGTTCCGGGTCGGCGGCGACGAGCTCGGCGAGCAGCCGCCGGCCGTGCGTGCGCAGCGCCGCCACCAGCAGCTCGCCCTTCGAGCCGAAGTGCGCGTACAGCGCGCCGTTGCTCACCCCGGCGGCGGCGGCGATGTCGGCGACGCGCGTGCCGTCGTAGCCGCGCTCGGCGAAGACGTCGGCCGCCGCGCGCAGCAGCCGCTCCCGCGTCTCGGCCGCCGTGACGCCCGCGATCCGGCCCATGGACGGAATTAAAAGACCGTTCATTCAGTACCGTCAAGGACTGGATTCTCGAATCGAGTTCTAGTATCAAGATCTAGAAAGAGGTTCGTACCTTCGTCGGCGGGAGGCCCCGCATGGGCGATGCCGGCGCACCCGCGTGACCGGGACGACGCCCGCCGTCCGCTGCCCAAAGCCCGCCGCCGGACGGCCCGGCGACCCGTGGCGGACGCTGTCCGCGGTGAGCATGGCGAGCGTGCTGACCGGCCTCGGCGGCAACACCCTCAACGTCGCGCTGCCCTCGGTGGTGCGGCACCTGCACGCCGGACCGCTCGCCGCGAACTGGATGCTGCTGTCGTTCATGCTGGCCAGCACCGTCCTCATCGTGGTGTTCGGCCGGTTCGCCGACATGTTCGGCCGCCGCGCGATGTACCTGTCCGGTCTCGGCGCCTACACCCTCGCGAGCCTGCTGCTCGGCTTCGCGCCGACCGCCTGGACGGTCGTCGGCCTGCGCGTGCTGCAGGCCGCGGGCGGCGCGATGCTGCTGGCCAACAGCGCCGCCATCGTCACCGACGCGTTCCCGCGCGAGCGGCTCGGCCGCGCCATGGGCATCTACACCGCCTCGTTCTCCATCGCGCAGCTCGCCGGGCCGACCCTCGGCGGCTACCTCACCGACGCCTTCGGCTGGCGCTGGGTGTTCTGGTACAATGTCCCGTTCGGCGTTCTGTGCCTGGTCTGGGGCGCCGTCGCGCTGCGGCCGGTGGAGGCCGCGTCGCGCGAGCGCGGCGTGGACCTGCCCGGCAACGCGCTCGTCCTCGCCGGGCTCGGCGGCCTGCTGTTCGGGCTGTCGCAGGTCAACGAGCGGGGATGGGGCAGCCCCGTCGTCCTCGGCGGCGCCGCGGTGTTCGCGGTGCTGCTGCCGGTCTTCCTCGCCGTCGAGCGCCGCTCCCCGCGCCCGGTCGTCGACGTCGCGCTGTTCCGGGACGGCCCGTTCGCGCTCGGGCTGCTCGCCACCTTCCTCAACGCGACCGCGCGGATGGGCGCGGTCGTGCTGCTCGCGCTGTTCTTCCAGGCCGTGCAGGGCGACGACCCCGTCACGGCCGGGCTCAAGGTGCTGCCGATGTCGGCGGTCGCGGTGCTGGCCTCGACCGGCGCGGGCTTCCTCGACGACCGCGTCGGCGCCCGGGCCATGACCGTGGCCGCCAGCGCGCTGACCACGCTCGGGCTGCTCGAACTGCTGGCCGTGGTCGGACGGGACGTCCCGTACCCGGCGGTCGCGGCGGGCCTGATGCTGCTGGGCGCCGGATCGGGGACGTTCTTGCCCTCCAACGCGACGGCGCTGCTGAGCGGCCTGCCGTCGCACCGGCTCGGCGTCGTCAACGCGGTGCGGCTGATGGTGCAGAACACCGGCATCATGGTGAGCACCGCCCTGGCCTTCTCGATCATCGCGGGGCCGGTGCCGGCGGCGCTGCGCGCGCACGTCTTCGCCGGGGACCTGTCGCGGGTGTCGGGGCAGGGCGTCCAGCAGCTCGTCATCGGCTACCGGTACGCGCTGGCCTGCATGGCGGCGCTGTCCGCGCTCGCCGTGCTGGCCTGCCTCGGCACCCGCCGCGCGGAGCGCGCCCGCTAAGCGAGGGCCTCCACTTCCGCGCGGGTCAGCTCCGGGTCGGGCGCGGACGGCGCGGTCACCTCGACGGGGGTGCGGGCCCCGCCGGCGACCCGGGCCTCGGCCTGCCGGAACTCCGGCAGCGGGCCGGTCGCGTCGTACAGCCCGTTGAGCGCGAGCCAGAGGGCGCCGCGGCGCATCCGCAGCACCAGCGGGTTGGGCCGCTGGTACAGGGCCAGCTTCTGCGCCCATTCGGGGAGCATGTCGCGGGCCGCCCAGTCCATGAACGGGCTGCCGGGCTCCCACGGCCTGGTGCCGTTGCCGCGCAGGTTCGGGCCCGTCCCGAACGCCTTGATCGGCGTGACGGCCAGGCGCGGCAGGTAGGACTCCAGGCACTCGGCGACCTCCGCCTTCGTCGCGGGCAGGCCGGTGCCGCCCAGCGCCTCCCCCACCCGGACGAACTCGCCGTAGTAGCGCTCCAGGTCGGCGCCGCGCAGCGGCTTGCGGTGGTAGCGCTCGTGCGCCGTCGCGAGCCCCCACACCACGGTGGCGTAGTTCCAGCGCAGCCATTCGGGGTCGTCGGCGTCGTAGGGCAGGCCGTCCGGGCGGGTGCCCTTCACGGTGTGGTGCATGGCGCGGACGGTCCGGGCGAGCCGCTCGGCGGTCGCGGTGGAGCCGTAGGCGGTGCCGATGAAGAACGACAGCGAGTGGCCGAGCCGGACGGCGGCGCCCTCCGGGTCGATGCCGCCGGTCGGGACGCCGTCCACCCGCTCGGGGATGCGGGAGTGGTCGTAGGCCATCCAGCTGATGCTGGGGTCGAGGCCCTCGATGTAGGCGGCCCCGACCAGGCCGAGGACCAGGGTCGGCAGGTGCGAGTGGACGTACCAGACCGCGCTGTCCGGGCCGAACCAGCCCGGGTCCCCCTCGGGTCCGGCGAACTCCAGGCCCCGGAAGAACCGGGACCGGATCTCGGCGTCGAAGGCCCGCTCGAAGCGTGCCGCGAGGATGTTCGTCCTGGGTGCCATCCGGGCGCTCCCATCAGAGTCTGGCTACAACTGTGTCCAGACCGCAGCGTAAGTGTTTGGGTACATGCGTGTCCAGACTTGGTATCGTGACCGCCATGGCGAACACCCGGACGGCCGCGAACACCCGGTGGGCCGGGATCCCCGCCGCCCGGCGGCGGGACGAGCGGCGCGACATGCTCGTCCGGGCCGCCTACCGGCTGTTCGCCGCGGGCGGCGAGGCGGCGCTGGCCGTCCGCGCGGTGTGCCGGGAGGCCGAGCTGCACACGCGCTACTTCTACGAGAACTTCGCCGACACCGCCGAGCTGCTCGCCGCCGTCTACGACCAGCAGGCCACCGCGCTCGCCGACGTCCTCGCCCGCGCGGTCGACGGCGCCGGCCCGCGCCCGGACGCGCGCACGCGCGCCGGCATCCGCGCCGTGCTGCGGTTCATCAGCGACGACCCGGGCCGCGGCCGCGTGCTGTTCGCCGAGGCGCGCGGCAACGAGATCCTCGCCGCCCGCCGCCGCGCCGCGCAGACCGCGCTGCTGGAGGGCGTCCTCGCGACGGCCCGCGACCAGGACCCGCCGCTCCCCGTCGTCATCGCCGCGACCATGTTCACCGGCGCCATGACCGAGCTGGCCCAGCAGTGGGCCGACGGCCGCCTCGGCACCGACCTCGACGCCGTCGTCGACAGCGCCGTGCACCTCTCCCTCTCCCTGCACCGCGCCGTCTAGCGCGCCGCGCAGGGCTCTGGCCGCGCAGTCCGCCGGCCACATTCGGATGTGCGGCCGACGGTTTAACGTCGTCCCGTTTCCGGGTGCGCTCGTCCGCCGCCGGCGCCGCGCGGAAGGGCGGCACCGCGCCCTTCTCCCCGCTTTCGACGTGCACCGGGACGCGCTCCTCCCCGTTTTCGGAACGCGCCTCCTCGCGGCCCGCGCCGCGCCCAGGAAATGCGATGGCCCGTCGATGAGGGTTCGGGGCAGCATGAAGTCCGCGGAGGCGTGGGAGGGCGCGTGGTTCTGGCTGGTGCACGGGATGGTCTTCAGGACGGACGGGCGCCCCGCAGGCGGGCGGTGCTGCTGGCGTTGCGGTACTACACCGCCGCGCTGCGCCGCAATTGGCGGGTCTCGGTTCCGGCGATGGTCCTGCCCGCCCTCGGCAACACCTGCCTGTACTACCTGACGCCGCTGGTGGTGGCGGCCCTGGTCGGGCACCTGTCCGGGGGCGGGGACGGCGGCGCCGGCGCGCTGCTGCCCTTCCTGCTCGGCTTCGCCGGGCTGATGCTGGCGGGCGAGGCGTTCTGGCGGGCGGGCCTGCACTGCCTCAACCGGACCGACGGCCGCGGCATCGAATGGCTCGGCGTCGTCGGCATGGACGAGCTGCTCGCCAAGGAGACCGCCTTCTTCCAGGACAACTTCGCCGGGGCGCTCACCAAGCGGATCCTGAACTTCTCCAGCGGGTTCGAGGACTTCGCCGACACCCTCGCCTTCTCGATCATGGCCAACGTGATCCCGCTGTCGTTCGCGTCGGTGGTGCTGTGGCGCTACCACCCGCTGCTGGTCCTGGTGCTCGTCGGGATGATCGTCCTGACCGGCCTGCTCGTCGCCCCGCTCATCCGCCGCCGGCAGGCGCTGGTGGACGCGCGCGAGGCCGCGAAGGTGCGGGTGTCGGGCCACGTCGCCGACGTGGTGACCAACATGGAGACGGTCCGCGCGTTCGCCGCCGAGGACCGCGAGGCCGCCGAGTACCGGAGCCGGGTGGTCGAGCAGCGCCGGTTGTCGCTGCGCTCGTGGGACTACGCCAACCTGCGGGTCGACATGATCGTCGCGCCGATGTCCGTGCTGACCAGCGTCCTCGGCCTGCTGGCCGCGGTGGCGCTGCGCGGCGGCCTCGGGGTGGAGGCCGTCGTCGTGACGTTCACCTACTACACCAACGCCACCCGGATCATGTTCGAGTTCAACCAGGTCTACCGGCGGATCGAGAGCACGCTGACCGAGGCCGCGCAGTTCACCGAGCTGCTCCTGGCGCCCCCGGCCGTCGTCGACCCGCCCGATCCCGAGCCGGCGGCCCCGGCCGACGCCTCGGTCCGCTTCGAGCGGGTGCGCTTCGCGCACGGCGGCGCGGCGCCCCTGTTCGACGAGCTGGACCTGGACATCCCGGGCGGCGCCCGGATCGGGCTGGTCGGCCGGTCCGGCGGCGGCAAGACCACCCTCACCCGGCTGCTGCTGCGGCTGATGGACGTCGACGGCGGACGCATCCTGGTCGGCGGCCAGGACATCGCGCGGCTGCGCCAGACCGACCTGCGCGCCCTGATCGCGTACGTGCCGCAGGAGCCCGCGATGTTCCACCGGTCGGTGCGCGACAACATCGCCTTCGCCCGGCCGGGCGCCACCGACGAGGAGGTGCTGCGCGCCGCGCGGGCGGCGCACGTCACCGAGTTCACCGACGGGCTGCCGGACGGGCTCGGCACCCTGGTCGGCGAGCGGGGCGTCAAGCTCTCCGGCGGCCAGCGGCAGCGGGTGGCGCTCGCCCGCGCGATCCTGCGCGACGCGCCGATCCTGCTGCTGGACGAGGCGACCAGCGCCCTCGACTCCGAGAGCGAGATCCTCGTCCAGGAGGCGCTGTGGCGGCTGATGCGCGGCCGCACCGCGCTGGTCGTCGCGCACCGGCTGAGCACGGTCGTCCGGATGGACCGGCTGGTCGTGCTCGACCGCGGCCGGGTCGTCGAGCAGGGCTCGCACCGGGAGCTGCTCCAGGCGGACGGCGCGTACGCGCGGCTGTGGCACCACCAGTCCGGCGGCTTCCTCACCGACGACGACGCCGACCCGGAGGCGCTCGACCCCCGTCCGGCCTGAGCCGGCGCCGGCGGGCCCGAGGCCACGATCAGCGCCAGAATTGTTGACAATTTGGGCGACAGGTTCCAGGATCGTGGTGGTCGACCCTGCTTCGGGGGTGGTTCCGCATGTCGATGGAGGAAGCCGAATGAGCACCGATGCCGTCGGTCCGCTGCTCGTGGTGAGCGCGCACGCCGGTGATTTCGTATGGCGGGCGGCAGGGGCGATCGCGCTGGCCGCCGAGCGCGGGGACCGGGCGAAGGTGGTGTGCCTGAGCTACGGCGAGCGCGGGGAGTCCGCGCGGGCCTGGCGCGAGGGCAAGGGCCTCGAGGAGATCAAGGCCCTGCGCCGGGGCGAGGCGGAGGCCGCGGCGGCCGAGCTGGGCGCCGAGATCGAGTTCCTGGACGCCGGCGACTACCCGCTCCGGGAGACGCCCGAGCTGGTGGACCGCCTCGTCGGGATCTACCGGGAGGTCGCGCCGGCCGTGGTGCTGACGCACACGCTCACCGACCCCTACAACGGCGACCACCCGGCGGCCGCCCGCATGGCGATGCAGGCGCGGGTGCTGGCGCAGGCCATCGGGTACGACGCGCCGGGCGAGCCGCTCGGGGCGCCGCCGGTGTTCCTCTTCGAGCCGCACCAGCCGGAGATGTGCGACTTCACGCCCGACGTGCTGCTCGACATCACGCCGGTCTTCGAGCGCAAGCGCAAGGCGATGGAGTGCCTGCCCGCGCAGGTGCACATGTGGGAGTACTACACCGAGCTGGCGAAGCGGCGGGGCGTCCAGCTGAAGCGGAACGCGGGCCCGAACCTGGGCCTCCCCCACGAGACGATGGCCGAGGCGTACGTCCGTGTCTACCCGCAGACGACGGGGGTGCTGGCATGAGGACGGTCGTGGTGACCGACCCGCCCCGCGCGGACGCCGCGCTGGTCGGTGAGCTGGGCGGCTTCGGGGTCGCGACCGTCCACGAGGCGATGGGGCGGACCGGCTACCTCGGCCCCGGCATCCGGCCCGTCCACCTGGGCGCGCGGGTCGCGGGGACGGCGGTGACGGTGCTGTCGTGGCCGGGCGACAACCTGATGATCCATGTCGCGGTCGAGCAGTGCCGTCCGGGCGACGTGCTGGTGGTGGCGACGACGTCGCCGTCCACCGACGGGATGTTCGGCGAGCTGTTCGCGACGGCGCTGCAGTACCGGGGGGTGCGCGGGCTGGTGATCGACGCCGGGGTCCGCGACGTCGCCGACCTGCACTCGATGGGGTTCCCGGTGTGGTCGGCGGCCGTCAGCGCGCAGGGCACGGTGAAGGCGACGCCGGGCGCGGTCAACGTGCCGGTGACGATCGGCGGCCAGGTCGTCCGGGCGGGCGACGCGATTCTCGCCGACGACGACGGCGTGGTCCGCGTCCCGCGCGAGCAGGTCGCCGACGCGGTGCACGCGGCGCGCGCGCGGGAGGAGAAGGAGAACGCGACCCGCGCGGCATTCCAGAAGGGCGAACTCGGGCTCGACCGCTACGGCCTGCGCGACCGGCTGCCCGGCATGGGCATCGAGTACGTCCCCTACAGCGAGTACGGCGAGTCATGAGCGCCGGGATCCGCTGCATGATGATGCGGGGCGGGACGTCCAAGGGCGCCTACTTCCTCGCCGACGACCTGCCCGCCGACCCGGCCGAGCGCGATGATCTGCTGCTGCGGGTCATGGGCACTCCCGACGCCCGGCAGATCGACGGGATCGGCGGCGCGCACCCGCTGACCAGCAAGGTCGCGGTCGTCTCCCCCTCCGATCGGCCCGGCGTCGACGTCGAGTACCTGTTCCTGCAGCTCGGCGTCGAGGAGCCGACCGTCTCCGACAGGCAGAACTGCGGGAACCTGCTCGCCGGAATCGGCCCGTTCGCGGTCGAGCGCGGCCTCGTCGCGCCCGAGCAGGGCCGGACCAGCGTCCGCATCCGGATGGTCAACTCCGACAGCGTCGCGACCGCCGTGTTCGCGACGCCGGGCGGCGCCGTCGAGTACGAGGGCGGCACCGCGATCTCCGGAGTGCCCGGCACCGCCGCCCCCATCTCCCTCGACTTCGAGGACACCGAGGGGTCGGCGTGCGGCGCGCTGCTGCCGACCGGGAACGTCCGGGACGTCGTCGACGGCGTCGAGGTGACGTGCGTCGACAACGGGATGCCGGTCGTGGTCGCCGCCGCGTCCGACCTCGGCGTCACCGGCTACGAGCACCCCGCCGACCTGGCCGGTCTGCGCGACCGGATCCAGTCGCTGCGCCTCGCGGCCGGGAAGCTGATGGGCCTCGGCGACGTGACGGAGGCGTCCGTGCCGAAGACGACGCTGGTGGCGCCGCCGCGCGCCGGCGGCGCCGTCTGCACCCGCACCTTCATCCCGCTGCGCGTGCACGCCTCGATCGGCGTGCTCGGCGCCGTCACCGTCGCGACCGCGCTGCTGATGGACGGCGCGGTCGGCCACGACCTCGCTGACCTGCCGGCGCCGGGCGCGCCGATGGGCATCGAGCACCCCACCGGCCGGCTGGACGTCGCGGTCGAGCTGGACGGCGCGTCCGTGCGGCGGTCCAGCATCGTCCGGACCGCCCGCAAGCTCTTCGACGGAACCGTCTTCCCCCGGAGGTCCCTTTGATCACGCACGAGATCGCGCACGTCGGGAGCGTCGAGCTGCTGACGCCCGTCCCGGACGAGAGCCTGCGGTTCTTCACCCGCGTCATGGGCCTCACCGAGGTGGGCGCCGAGGGCGACTCGGTGTACCTGCGGACGTGGGACGACTACGAGCACCACACGCTCAAGCTGACCGCGCACAGCACGTCCGGCATCCGCCGGACGGCGCTGCGGACCTGGTCGCAGGACGCCCTCGAACGGCGCGTCAAGGCGATCGAGGAGGCGGGCCTCGGCGTCGGCTGGCGCGACGGCGACCCCGGCGTCGGCCCGACGTACGTGTTCCGCGACCCGGACGGCCACGAGCTGGAGCTGTACTGGGAGAGCGAGTGGTTCGACGCGCCGCCGGAGCTGCGGCCGGCGCTGAAGAACCAGGCCCAGGCGTACCCGGCGCGGGGCGTGTGCGTCCGGCGCCTCGACCACGTCAACTTCCTGTCCGCCGAGGTCGAGCCGAGCACCGACTTCCTGATCAACGTCCTCGGCGGGCGCACCACCGAGCAGATCCGGCTGGACAGCGGCGACATCTCCGGCCGCTGGCTGCACTTCACCAACAAGTCCTACGACATCGTCTACACGCGCGACTGGACGGGCGCGAACGGGCGGCTGCACCACGTCGCGTTCGCGACCGACACCCGCGAGGACATCCTCCGCGCCGCCGACATCTTCCTCGACCACGGCGTCTTCATCGAGACGGGGCCGCACAAGCACGCCATCCAGCAGACGTTCTTCCTGTACGTCTACGAGCCGGGCGGCAACCGGATCGAGCTGTGCAACCCGTGCGCGCGGCTGGTGCTGGCGCCCGACTGGAAGCCGATCACCTGGACCGAGGCCGAGCGCGCCAAGGGCCAGGCGTGGGGCCTGAAGACGATCGAGTCCTTCCACACCCACGGCACCCCGCCCCTCTGACCGTTGACTTGTGGCGTGTCGTGGTTATAAGGCGCCTCTTAACCACGACACGCCACAAGTCAACGGGAGAGGCGGCGGAGGAGGTCGCGGGACGCGGCGGCCATGGTCGGGGGGACGTCGAGCTCTTTGAGCATGTCGGCAGCGGCGGCCATCTCGGCGGCGCGGCGGACGGCGTGCCGGTGCGTCCCGGCGACGAGGCGGTCCACGGTCGGCTCGCCCGCCGCGGCGAGCTCCTCGACGATGTTGCCGCGCAGCCAGTCCTCGCAGCCGGCGGCGCGCGCGGCTTCCAGCGCCTCGACGACCGACGCGGCCAGGCCCTTGAAGAAGACGCTGCGCAGCAGCTTGCGGGTCGCGGCGGCGCCGGCCTCGGCGTCCATCACCTCGACGGACGCGCCGAACCCGGTGAGGATCGCCGCGGCGTCCGCCGCCGCGTCGCCGCTGGCCAGCATGGGGGTCGACAGGCCGCGTCCGGGCACCGGCGCCATGATCGCGACGTCCGCGAACCGCACGCCGGCCGCCTTCGCGGTCGCCGCCAGCTCCCGCTTCAGCCCGGGCGAGGCGGTGTTCAGCTCGGCCCAGACGGCGCCGCCCGCGCCCGGGACCCCGGCGCGCAGCGCGTACGCGGCGTCGTGCGCGCTGTTCACGCTCAGCACGAGGTCGGCGCCGGCGGCGGCGTCGGCCTCGCCGGTGGCGGCGACGGCCCCGTCCGGTGCCGGGACGGCGGGGTCGTAGGCGCGGACGGCGGCGCCGGCGGCGACCAGGTCGCGCGCGATCGCCCCGCCGGCCTCGCCCAGCCCGAGCACGGCGACGACCGGTGTCCGCCCGGTACCCTGCGACATTCGAGCCTCCTCGCCCGCGGTGGCGCGGCCCGCCGCTAGACTTGGGGGGCCGCAACAAAATTGGCGACAATATCTTCGCACGGGGGTTCCGCGGGAGGGAACAGTGCCGACAGCCGACGACCGGGAGACCGGCCGCCCGGTGGCGACCGGGATCCGGGAGGCGATCCTCTCCGGGGAGTTCGTGCCCAACCAGCGGCTGGTCGAGGCCGACCTCGCCGAGCGGTTCGGCGCGAGCCGCGCCGCGGTCCGCGCCGCGCTGCTGGAACTGGCCAACGAGGGGCTCATCGAGCGCGTCCAGAACCGCGGCGCCCGGGTCCGCGCGATCTCGCTGCAGGAGGCCATCGAGATCAGCGAGTTGCGGATGGTGATCGAGGGGCTGTGCGCCGCCAAGGCCGCCGAGCGGGTCACCGAGGACGGCGTCCGGCTGCTCACCGAGATCGCCGACGACATGCGCGCCGCCGTCGCGGCCGGCGACGTGTTCGGCTACTCCCGGCTGAACGAGCGGCTGCACCGCCAGATCCGCGAGATCAGCGGCCAGCGCACCGCCGCCGGGGTGCTGGAGCGGCTGCGCGCGCAGAGCGTCCGGCACCAGTTCAAGCTGGCGATGCACCCCGGCCGGCCGGCGGTGTCGCTGCCCGAGCACCTGGCGATCATCGAGGCGATCCGCGACCGCGACCCCGAGGCCGCCGAGCGGGCCGCCCGCGAGCACCTGCGCAGCGTCATCCGCACCCTGCCCGAGGCGGACCGCACCCGGCCGCACGGCAACGGCCTGGCCCCCTGATCCGCCGGTCGGCGGCGATCCTGGGCACCCGATTGATCGCCGTTGCGGGAGTGCCTAGATTGGCGGTGGAGCCCGTTCCGGCAGCACCGTCTCGGTCAGGGAGCCGCCATGTCCCCGTCTGCGCAGTCCCCGCGAACCCGCCCGCCCTTCCGCGCCGACCACGTCGGGAGCCTGCTCCGCCCGCCCGACCTGCTGGCCGCGCGCGACGACCACGCCCGGGGCCGCATCGACGCCCGGCGCCTCGCCGAGGTGGAGGACGCCGCGATCCGCGACATCGTCGCGATGCAGCGCCAGGCCGGGCTGCGGACCGCCACCGACGGCGAGTTCCGCCGCACGTCCTGGCACATGGACTTCATCTACCGGCTCGGCGGGATCAGCCCGGCTGACGAGCAGATCAAGGTCAGGTTCCGCAACGAGTCCGGCGACCTGGAGTTCAGCACGGCGGCGCTGCGCGTGCACGACCGGGTCCGCCTCGATGAGACGATCTTCGCCGACCACTTCCGCTTCCTGCGGGACGCGGCGGGCGAGGGCGTCACGCCGAAGCTGACGATCCCGTCGCCGAACATGGTCCACTACCGCGGCGGGCCGGCGGCGATCGATCCGAAGGTGTACCCGGACATCGAGGAGTTCTGGTCCGACCTGGCCGCCGCGTACGCCGAGCAGGTGCGGCGGATCGCCGGCCTCGGCTGCCGGTACCTGCAGCTGGACGACACCAGCCTGGCCTACCTCAACGACCCGAAGCAGCGCGCGATGATCGCCGAGCGCGGCGACGACCCCGACCGCCTGCACCTGCGCTACATCCGGCAGATCAACGCGGCGCTGGCGGGCCGTCCCGCCGAGCTGGCCGTCACCACGCACATGTGCCGGGGCAACTTCCGCTCGTCGTGGACGGCCGAGGGCGGCTACGACTTCGTCGCCGAGGCGCTGTTCTCCGAACTGGACGTCGACGGGTTCTTCCTGGAGTACGACGACCCGCGCTCGGGCGGCTTCGAGCCGCTGCGGTTCGTCCCGCCCGGGAAGACGGTCGTACTCGGGCTGGTCACGACCAAGCGCGGCGGGCTGGAGTCGAAGGACGAGCTGAAGCGGCGCATCGACGAGGCCGCCCGGTTCGTCCCGCTGGAGCAGATCTGCCTGTCGCCGCAGTGCGGCTTCTCCTCCACCGTCGAGGGGAACGTGCTCACGGCGGACCAGCAGTTCGCCAAGCTGCGGCTGATCGCGGAGACCGCCGAAGAGGTCTGGGGCTGAGCCGGCGCCTCCGCCCTCCGGTGAAGCCGGCGGCGGACGGGCCTCAGTGGGCGGCGGCCGCCCAGTCGGGACCGGTGCCGATCGCCACGTCCAGGCCGACCGTGAGCGGGTACGCCGCGGTCATCTGAGCGCGCACGAGGTCGCGGACGGCCTCGTGCTCGCCCGGCGCGACCTCCAGGACGATCTCGTCGTGCACCTGCAGCAGCAGGCGGCTGCGCGCCCCGGCGGCGGCGAGCGCCGCGTCCACCCGCAGCATCGCGATCTTGACGATGTCGGCGGCCGAGCCCTGCACCGGCGCGTTCAGCGCCATCCGCTCGGCGGTCTCCCGGCGCTGCCTGTTGTCGCTGGTCAGCTGGGGCAGGTAGCGGCGGCGGCCGAGCAGCGTGCGGGTGTAGCCGGTGACGCGGGCCTCGGCGACGACCTCGTCCAGGTAGTCGCGGACGCCGCCGAGCCGCGCGAAGTAGGCGTCCATCAGCGGGCGCGCCTCCGCCATCGCGATGCCGAGCTGCTTGGCCAGGCCGAACGCCGACAGCCCGTAGGCGAGCCCGTACGACATCGCCTTGATCTTGCGGCGCTGGTCCGGGGTCACCGCGTCCGGAGCGACCTGGAAGACCCGCGCCGCCATCGTGCTGTGCAGGTCCTCGCCGGACGCGAACGCGGTGAGCAGCGTGGGATCCTGCGACAGGTGCGCCATGACGCGCAGTTCGAGCTGCCCGTAGTCGGCGGTCAGCAGGGCGTCGAACCCGTCGCCGGGCCGGAACGCGCGGCGGATCCGCCGCCCCTCCTCGGTGCGCACGGGGATGACCTGCAGGTTCGGCTCGGCGGAGGTGAGCCGCCCGGTCGCCGCGACGGTCTGCTGGAAGGTGGTGTGGACGCGCCCGTCCGCGCCGACCTCCCGGACGAGCCCGGCGACCGTCGCGCGCAGCCGGGCCTGGTCGCGGTGGTGCAGCAGGATCTGCGGCAGCCCGCTGTCGGTCTGGGTCGCCAGCCAGGTCAGCGCGTCCAGGTCGGTGGAGTACCCCGACTTGATCTTCTTGGTCTTCGGCAGCCCCAGCTCGCCGAACAGCACCTCCTGGAGCTGCTTGGTGGAGCCGGGGTTGAAGCGGCGCCCGGCGATCCCGGCCGCGTCGTCGGCGGCGCGCTCCATGCCGGCGGCGAAGTGCCGCTCCAGCTCGTGCAGGGCCTCGGCGTCCACGGCGACGCCGGCGCGCTCGGCGCGGGCCAGCAGGCCGGACAGCGGCAGCTCGACGTCCTTGAGCAGCTCGTCCATCCCGGTGGAGGCGAGGTCGGGGGCGAGCCGTCCGGCCAGGTCGAGGACGGCGCCGGCCTGCAGCATCAGCCCGTCCGGGCCGTCCTCGGGCGGGCGGCGGCCGAGGTAGCGGGCCGCGACGTCCGCGACCCCGTACGCGGCGAGCCCGGGCAGCAGCAGGTATGCGGCCATGGCCGTGTCGATGGTGACGCCGCCGAGCCGCCACCCGCACTCGGGCAGCACGCGCAGCAGCGCCTTGGCGTCGTGCACCGCCTTCGGACGGTCCGGGTCGGCGAGCCATTCCGCGAACGCCGTCTCGTCGCCGGAGGTCAGTGCGGACGGCTCGAACGCGGCGGCGAACCCGTCGGCGGTGGCCAGCGCGACCCGGTGCACGTCGCCGGCGCCGCGCGCCCACGTGCAGTCGGCGGCGAGCCCGACCAGCCCGGTCGCCTTCCCGGCGAGCCACGGCGCCAGCTCGCCCGGGCCGAGCTCGTGGCCGCGCAGCACGGGCCCGGCGGGCTCCTCCGGCCAGCCGCCGCCGGGGTCGGCGGCGAACAGGCGCTGCCGCAGGCTCGCGTTGCGGAACTCCAGGTCGTCCAGGAGCGAGGTGAACGCGGCGATGTCGTAGGGGCGGCGCCGCAGGCCGGCGATGTCCACGGGCAGGTCGACGTCGCGGACCAGCTCGGTGAGCCGCCGGTTCAGCCGCACCGTGTCCAGCGCGGCGCGCAGCCGCTCCCCCGCCCTGCCCTTCACCTCGTCGGCCCGGTCCAGCAGCGCGGCGAGCGACCCGTACTCGCGGATCCACTTCGCGGCGGTCTTCTCGCCGATGCCGGGGATGCCCGGCAGGTTGTCGGACGGGTCGCCGCGCAGCGCCGCGAAGTCGGGGTACTGCGCGGGCGTCAGCCCGTACTTCGCCTCGACCGCCTCCGGCGTGTACCGGACCATCTCCGACGCCGTCCGGTAGAAGTACAGGACGGTCACGTCGTCGCCGACGAGCTGGAGCGCGTCGCGGTCGCCGGTGACCACCAGGACCTCGAGGCCCTCCGCCACGGCCCGCGTCGCGAGCGTCGCGATGACGTCGTCGGCCTCGTAGCCGGGCGCCCGCAGCACGGGGACGTTCATCGCGCCGAGCAGGTCGTCGAGGACGGCGAGCTGGCCGCCGAACCCCTCGGGCGAGCGCGACCGCGTCGCCTTGTAATCGGGGAACGCCTCGGTGCGGAACGTGCGGCGCGAGACGTCGAACGCGACCGCGAGATGGGTCGGGCGCTCGTCGCGCAGCGCGTTGGCCAGCATGTTCGCGAACCCGTAGACGGCGTTGGTGGACTGCCCCGCCGTCGTGCTGAAGTTCTCGACCGGCAGGGCGTAGAACGCCCGGTAGGCCAGCGAGTGGCCGTCGAGGAGCAGCAGGCGGGGCCGGTCGGTCATGGACCCATCCTCGCAGCCGCGCCGGTTGTACCGCCGCGGCCCGCCCCGGCCGGAGGGAAGCGGAGGCTCCTTCCGCGAATCGCTTGCGGTGGACGCCGGGGCGCGGAATGATCATGTCAGCACGATTCAGCGCCCCTCGTCACTATTCACCGAGCGCCCGCAGGAGGCGTAGGACGTGAACGCCGAATCCGAGCCCGCCGGGCGGCGGCTGCTGAGCGCCGCGAGCATCCGGATGGCCGGCGTGCTGGACATGGAGCGGGTCGCGCGGCACCTGGTCGCGGTCGCGCTCGACGGGTTCGCCGACACGGTCGGGGTGTACGTCGCCGAGCAGCTGATCGTCGGCGACGAGCCGCCGCACCTGCCCGGCACCGGGGCCGTGGAGGCGCGCCGGATCGCGGTCGGCGCGTCCGGCGCCGACCTGGAGCCGCTGTTCCCGGCCGGGGAGATGGTGGTGTTCGCGCCCGGCAGCGCCTACGCCGCCTGCCTCGCCGACGGGACGCCGCAGCGCTTCGCCGAGCTGGACCGGCACTTCGCGGTCAGGCCGCGGGTGCCGCCGCCGCGCCCGGCCCGCGAGCGGCTCGCCGGCCTGTCGGACTTCCTGCTCGTCCCGCTGCGGACCGGGGAGGCCGTGCTCGGCCTCGTGGCGTTCGCGCGCGGGCCGGCGGCCGGCCGGTTCACCGCCGCCGACACCGCGCTGGCCGGCGAGCTGGCCGCGCTCACCGCCCGCTGCCTGGACGGCGCGCGCCGCTACCAGCGCGAGCACGCGGCGGCGCGGGCGCTGCAGGCGGGGCTGCTGCCGCTGCCGCCGGGCGCCGTCCCGGGCGTGCAGGTGGCGCACCGGTCCGTGCCCGCCGGGCGGGCCAACCTCGTCGGCGGCGACTGGTGCGACATCGTCCCGCTGCCCGCCGGGCGGATCGCGCTCGTCATCGGCGACGCCATGGGGCACGGCTCGGCCGCCGCCGCGGCCATGGTGCAGCTGCGCGCCGCCGCGCGCACACTGGCGCTGCTCGGCAAGGACCCGGCTGAGATCCTCACCTGGCTGGACCGCATCGCCCCGGACATCGGGCCCGTCCAGTTCGCGACCTGCGTGTGCGCCGTCCTGGACCCCGCGGCCGGCACCGCCGAGATCTGCCGCGCCGGGCATCCCCCGCCGATCCTGGTGCATCCGGACGGCGGCTGCGACGTCCTCGACCTGCCCCCGGGGCTGCCGCTCGGCCTGGACGGCGCCGACTATGAGAGCGTCCGGGTGACCGTCCCGGACGGGTCCACCCTCGCGCTGTACACCGACGGGCTGATCGAGAGCCGCGCCCGCGACCTGGAGGCCGGGATCGCGGCGCTGCGGTCCGCGCTCGGGGGCGGCGCGGCCCGGCTGGAGGACGCGTGCGCCGACGTCGTGGCGAAGCTCGCCCTCCCACCGAACGACGACGACGTGACCGTGATGCTCGTCCGCACCGGCACCTGACCGGCGCGGGCGCGCCGACCGCACAACGAGAGGGGACCCGTTGAACGACCCGGACTGGGCGAGCGGCATCGACCCGAACCAGGCGAGCGTCGCGCGCGTCTACGACTACCTGCTCGGCGGCGTGCACAACTTCTCCGCCGACCGCGACATCGCCCGCACGCTGGAGGTGATCGAGCCGCGGGCCCGCGCGATCACGGCGGCGAACCGGGCGTTCCTGGTGCGGGCGGTCCGGTACCTCGCCGAAGAGGCGGGGATCCGGCAGTTCGTCGACATCGGCTCCGGCATCCCCACGCAGGGCAACGTGCACGAGATCGTCCACCGGGTGGACCCGGCGGCGCGGGTCGTCTACGTCGACCGCGACCCGGTGGCCATCGCGCACAGCACCGCGCTGCTCGCCGGCGAGCCGAACGCCGCCGTGATCCAGGCGGACCTGACGCGCCCGGCGGACATCCTCGGGCACCCGGCCGTCCGCAAGATGATCGACTTCGACGAGCCGGTCGCGCTGCTGCTGGTCGCCGTCCTGCACTTCATCACCGACGAGCAGGACCCGTCCGGCATCCTGGCCGAGCTGACCGCGCCGCTGGTGTCCGGCAGCCAGCTGGCGGTCAGCCACGGCACGCACAGGCAGGAGACCGGCGAGGCGGTCACGAAGGTGTACCGGCGGGCCGTCGCGCAGGGCGAGCCGACGCTGCGCACCGCCGAGGAGATCGGCGCGTTCTTCACCGGCTTCGACCTGGTCGACCCCGGTCTGGTGCACGGCCCGCTGTGGCGTCCCGACGCGCCGGACGACGTGCCGGACGACCCGTCGAGCTTCTGGTTCCTCGCCGGCGTCGGCCGCAAACCCTGACCATCGTCCCCGCCGGCCGGCGGCGGGACGCCGTCATGCGGTGTCACATGACGGCGCCCCGCCGCGACGGACGCCGGGTCAGCGGGTGAGGTAGGAGCCGACGCGGGCCGGCTCGGCCGGCTTCGCGAGGGCGTGCTTGCGCGCCAGGGCGTTGCCGTTCACGGTGAGCGTGCTGTGCGCGAACAGCTCGGTGACCGCCGCGGTGGCGTCGATCATCTGGTCGAAGCCGCGCAGGTTCACGTTGTCGTAGCGGTCGCAGGCGGAGTGGTAGCAGGGGTCGTAGGCGACGCCGGCGGTGCCGCCGTACACCTTCGCCTGCTCCTCGGTCTTGATCTTCTCGGCGCCGGTGAAGATGCCGCCGGCCGGGATGCCCGCGGTGATGAAGGCGTTGTAGTCCGAGCGGCCGTCGAACGCGGTCGGGTCGGTGGCGAGCCGGCGTCCGGCGAAGTGGTCGTTGAAGGCCTTCTCGATCGCGCCGGTGCCGGGCGGGGTCTCGACGTTGTTGCCGCCCTCGCTGTTGTCCCCGTCGTAGACGAACCGGACGTAGTTCGGCGAGGCGAGCATGTCGAAGTCGAGCATCAGCGCGATCTTGTCGCGCTCGGCCTGCGGCAGGTTGTCGACGTAGTACTGGGAGCCGAGCAGGCCCTCCTCCTCGGCGCCCCAGAACGCGAACCGCACCTGGTTGCGGACCTTCTTGCCGAGCTTGTGGATCTGCTTGGCCATCTCCAGCAGCGTCGCGGTGCCGGAGCCGTCGTCGTTGATGCCGGGCCCGGCGACGACGCTGTCGTTGTGCGCGCCGACCACCACGACGTTGTCGGGCCGGCCGCGTCCGGTGTCGGCGATCACGTTGGCCGCCTCGCGCTTCTGGTTGGTGGTGTCGGTCTTGACGCGCAGCGTCACGCCGCCGTTGCGCGCCTGCTCGACGAGGTCGGTGCCGACCGCGTTCGTCGGGCCGACGACGGGGATCGAGAACGGCGTGGTGAGCGTGCCCGCCACCGGTCCGGGCTGGTCGGGCAGCTGGTAGATGACGACGGCGCTCGCGCCCGCGGCGACGGCGTTGCCGGCCTTGACGGAGAAGAAGCAGCCGCCGCGCTGGATCAGCGCGATGTTCCCTTTCGGGAAGCCGGTGAAGTCGCCGGCCTCGCAGCCGCTGCCGGTTCCGGACGCGCCCGGGTCCACGGGCGTCGCGGCGGCGGTGACGTCGCCGGACCCGGAGTACTGGAGCGTCGCGAAGTCGGTCTCGGGGGTGTAGGTCTTCGGCGTGGGGGCGGTCTCGGCGAACGTCGCGGGGGCGTTCTCCTGCCAGAAGTCGAAGGTGAAGTTCTGGACCGTCGGCTTGTAGCCGTACCGCTTCAGCTGGTCGGCGACGTACTTGATCGTGATCTTGTTGCCGTCGAGGCCGGCGGCGCGGTTGCCGCCGTTGGCGTCCGCGATCTTCTGCAGGTCGAGCTGGTGCCCGCGGACGGCCTTGAGCGTGACGAGCGAGGCGAGCCGGGACCGGTCGGGTCCGGCGGCCTGGGCGTCGGCCGCCGCCACCGCGGTGGCGGCGAGCGACAGCCCGAGGAGGGAGGCGAGCGCGGCTCTGCGCATGACCGTGTCTCCGTTGCGTGGGGGACAAATTGCACGAAGCGTGACATGTGGGCTTACTCGCAACAAGATCCAGAGTTGCCAATCCGCGGCCGTAGCCGGAAGCGGCCAGCGCCGTCCAGACGTCCCCGTTTCGGCCCTGATGTCGAGGTCGCCGCGCGTACACGTCTGACAAATGAGAGTTGATACCCCTGGTCAGCTATAAATCAGACTCAGTATGCTGCGGGCCCTTGCAGCTCGGCGACGGAGCCGGCTCCGCAACGCGAACAAGGAGTGAACCGGTGACGCGACCCGACCAGGCGCCCGCGCCGCCGCGGCGTCCGCGCATCCGGACCGGCCGGGCGCCCGTCTCGACCGGCCGGGCGCGCACCCGCAGCATCCGGCGCCGGATCGCGCTGCTGCTGGCCGTCCCGCTGGGCTCGCTGCTGGTCCTGTGGCTCGTCCCGACCGGCGTCACGCTGTCGAACGCGCTCGAGCGCTACGACTTCGCGAAGGTCTACGACAAGGTCGGGGTGCCCGCGACGACCGCCATCGAGGCGATGCAGCAGGAGCGCTCGGCGGCCGTCGCGTCGCTGGCCCAGCCGAAGGCCGCGAACGAGACGCGGTTCAGGACGCAGGAGGCCAGGACGGACGCGATGGTGGCCGCGTTCCGCAAGGAGGCCTTCTCCTCCGACGCCACCGACGCGATGGCCGACGGTGTCGAGCAGCGCCTCCGCGTGCTCAGCGGCGCGTTCGACGAGCTGCAGTCGCTGCGCGCGCAGATCCGCATCGACGGCACCACGCCGCTCGGCGCGATCGGCGGCTACAGCAAGATCATCGACGGTACGATCCGCGTGCTCACCACGATGGCCAGCGTCAACACCGTCCCGGTGTACCAGCAGACCAACGCGCTGCTGGACAACTACTGGGCGCGCGAGTTCATGCTGCGCGAGGCCGACCTCGTGTCCGGGCTGCAGCGCGGCAAGCTGGGCTCCGACGAGCGGACCACGTTCGCCGGCTGGGCGAGCACCCGCGCCCAGTTCTTCGAGCTCGGCCGCGCCGCCGGGAACGGCCCGGTCTCCAAGATCATGGAAGACCTGGCGAACTCGTCGCAGTACACCGCCTTCACGGCCCTGGAGAACTCGGTGGTGAACAACGGGTTCGCCCCGTCCCAACGCGAGTGGCGCGCCGCGATCGCGGCGCTGTCGCCGGTCTGGCTGCAGGCCGCGAAGAAGGCCGGCGACGCGGTGAGCAGCAGGGACGTCGAGCCCGCCGGCCGCCGCATCATGCTCAGCTTCTACCTGATCGGCGGGCTCGGCCTGCTGGCCGTCGCGGCCTCGGTGGTCCTGTCGCTGCTGTTCGCCCGGCGCATCACCGAGGAGCTGCGGCACCTGCAGCGGACCGCGCAGGAGCTGGCGCACGAGCGGCTGCCGCGGGTCGTGGCGCGGCTGCGGCGCGGCGACACCGTCGACGTCGAGGCCGAGGTGCCGCCCCCGGTCATCGGCGGCACCCGGGAGATCGCGCTCGTCGGCGAGGCGTTCGGCGCCGTCCAGCGGACCGCGGTGAGCACCGCGGTCGGCGAGGCAGACCTGCGCGAGAGCATCAACCGGGTGTTCGTGAACCTGTCCTGGCGGAGCCAGTCGCTGCTGCACCGCCAGCTGCGGCTGCTGGACCAGATGGAGCGCCGCGCCGCCAGCCCCGAGGAACTGGACGACCTGTTCCGCCTCGACCACCTCACCACCCGCATGCGCCGGCACGCCGAGGGCCTGGTCATCCTGTCCGGGTCGCCGACCGTCCGCGCCTGGGACCACCCCGTGTCCGCCGAGGACGTCATCCGCGCGGCGATCGCCGAGGTCGAGGACTACACCCGGGTCGAGGTGACCGGCGCGTCGTCGGCCGCGGTGACCGGCGCCGTCGTCGCCGACGTCATCCACCTGCTCGCCGAGCTGATCGAGAACGCCGCGTCGTTCTCGCCGCCGACCACCGAGGTCACCGTCAAGCTCGACACGGTCGCCAACGGGCTGGCCGTCGAGATCGTCGACCGCGGCGTCGGGCTCGACCCCGACGAGCGCGACGAGCTGAACCGGCGGCTGTCCAGCACCGTGGAGTTCGACCTGGTCGACACCGAGCGGCTCGGGCTGTTCGTCGTCGCGCGGCTCGCCGACCGGCACGGCATCAGCGTGTCGCTGCAGCCGTCCCCGTACGGCGGGACGAGCGCCGTCGTGCTGGTCCCGCACTCGCTGGTGGTGCTGGACGAGCCGCGCGAGCTGCTGAGCGGAGCCGAGCCGCCGCTGGTCGCGCACCCGGTCGGCTCCGCGACGAGCGCGCCGCGCGGGCTGGCCCGCCCAGGGCGTCCCGCGCTGCCGGGCCCGGCGTACGCGGCGCCGGGCGGGCCGCCTGCCGAGCCGCCCGCCGAGACGTTCGGCCAGGCCGAGACGTTCGGGCAGGCCGAGACGTTCGGGCAGGCCGGGGCGTTCGGCCGGGCCCAGCAGCTCGACCAGGCGGGAACGTTCGAACAGGGACCGCCCGACGCCGCGCCGGAGGCGCCGGCGGGCGGGCGGCCAGGGCCGTCCGCCGTGGATCCGGGCGGGTCTCCCGCCGAGTCGAGCGAGGTGACGGGCCGGCTCCCCCGCCGGGTGCGGCAGCGCAACATGGCGCCGCAGCTGCGCGCGCGGCCCGCACCGGGCCCCGTGCCGGGCCCTGTGCTGGGGCACGCGGGCCCCAGCGGGGCGTGGGGCCCCGCGCCGGCCGAGGAGTACGAGGAGCCGAGCCCGGAGGTCAGCCGGGACCTGATGTCATCGCTACAGTCGGGATGGCTTCGGGGCAGGGACGACGACGATCCGGACGACCGCGATCCGCGCGATGAATGGGGGCAGGGATGACGCAGCAGGGCCACGCCACGGGAGAGCTGGACTGGCTTCTGGACGATCTGGTGAACCGGGTCGGGGAGGTGCACCAGGCCGTGCTGCTGTCGCGGGACGGCCTGGTGATGGGCGCCTCCGGCGGGGTGACCCGCAAGGACGCCGAGTTCCTCGCCGCGCTGTCGTCCGGCTTCCACAGCCTGGCCAACGGCGCCCGCGAGCACTTCCAGGCCAAGCAGGTCCGGCAGACGGTCGTCGAGCTGGACGGGCTGCTGTTCTTCGTGATGCCGGCCGGCAACGGCAGCTGCCTCGCGGTGCTGAGCGACGCGGGCGGCAACGCGGGGCTGGTCGCCTACGAGACCACCATGCTGATCAAACGGGTGCGGCGGCAGCTCGGCACGGCGCCGCGGGCGCAGGACGCGCCCGACCCCTCGCAGGCCGGCGCCCCGGGCTGAGCCGGCCGTGGAGACACCGAGAGAGCGCTGGGTCGGCGCGGACGCCGGCCCGATCGTGCGGCCGTACGCGGTGACCCGCGGGCGCACCCGGCCCCGCGGGCTCGACGTCGACCTGGTCACGCTGCTCGTCGCGACGGGCCGCACGCCCGGCGAGCGGGTGTGGCTGTCGCGCGAGCAGCGGCGGCTGCTGGAGCTGTGCCGCCGCCCTTCCACCCCCGCCGACCTGGCCTCCGACACCGACCTGCCGCTGCGGGTCGTGCAGATCCTGCTGGCGGACCTGCACCAGTACGGCCTCGTCGAAGAAGTCCACCAGGCCGAGCCGGCCGGGCGGAGCACCGGACGTCCCGACCCGAAGATCCTGATGAGAGTGCTCGATGAACTCCGCCGCTTATGACCCCACCGCGCCCGCCGAGGACCTCCCCGCGCACACGCTGAAGATCCTCGTGGCCGGGGGATTCGGCGTCGGCAAGACGACCCTGGTCGGCGCGGTCAGCGAGATCCGCCCGCTGCGCACCGAGGAGGTCCTCACCGACGCGTCCGTCGGCGTGGACGACCTCGGCGGCGTCGAGCGCAAGACCACCACGACCGTCGCCATGGACTTCGGCCGGCTCACCTTCTCCGGCGGCGTCCGGCTGTACCTGTTCGGCACGCCCGGGCAGGAGCGGTTCTGGTTCATGTGGGACCAGATCGCCTACGGCGCGGTCGGCGCGATCGTGCTGGTCGACACGCGCCGGCTGCCGACGAGCTTCGCGTCCATCGACTTCTTCGAGAACCGGGGGATCCCGTTCGTCGTCGCGGCGAACGTGTTCGACGGCGCGCGCCGCTACACCACCGAGGACATCGCCGACGCCCTCGACCTCGACCCGGACGTCCCGGTCGTGCTGTGCGACGTCCGGCACTACGACTCGGCCAAGAACGTGCTGATCCGGCTGGTCGAGCACGCCCTGCAGTCGGCGACGGCGTGATCGGACGGCGTGATCGGACGGCGTGATCGGACGGTGCGGTCGGACGGTGCGGTCGGACGGTGCGGTCGGACGGTGCGGTCGGACGGTGCGGTCGGACGGTGCGGTCGGACGGTGCGGTCGGACGGTGCGGTCGGACGGTGCGGTCGGACGGTGCGGCCGGGTGTGATCAGGCGGTCGTGCGGGCGACGATGAGGGAGGCGAGCGCGGCGTAGGCGGCCGAGTCGTCCAGGCCCGTCTGCGCCTTGATCTCGCCGCGGTGGATCGACTCCATCACCTGGCCGGCGACGGCGCCGGCGAACGCGGCGTCGGCGCCGGGCGCGCCGGGCACGGCCTCGCGGACGAGCTCCTGCACGCGCCGCGCGGCGATCTGGGTGTTGCGCTTGTAGATCTCGCGGGCGGGCGGGAACGCGTCCAGGTCGGCGAAGAAGGCGGGCGAGGCGGGCGCCAGCTCGGCGGAGATGGCGCGCAGGTAGGCGCCGACCCGCTCGCGCGGCCCGGCGCCCGCGTCCACGACCGCCTCGACGCGCTCGGTCGCGCGGCGGAAGAACGCGCGGACCACCGTCACGATGATCTGCTCGCGGCTGGCCGCGACGGCGTACAGGGTGCTCTTGGAGCAGCGCAGGAGGGCCGCCAGCTCGGCGACGCTCAGCTCGGCGAACCCGCGGTCGAGGAACACCTCGATGAGCCGCTCGATCAGTTCCGCGCGGCGCCGCCCGGCCCGGGTCTCCGTCATCTCGCGACAGTACCAAAAAGGGTTCTCTGGTACTGGTTCTGGTACCGTGCAGGTGGCGAAAGGAGTCGCGCATGCCCGCCACCAGGCACCTGCCCACATCCGAGTCCGAGGACCTGCTCGCGCTCGCCCGCGAGATCGCCGCCAAGGAGCTGGCGCCCCGCGTCGCGGACGCCGAGCGCACCGGCACCTTCCCGCGCGAGGTCTTCACCACGCTCGGCCGGGCGGGCCTGCTGACGCTCCCCTACCCCGAGGAGTTCGGCGGCGGCGACCAGCCGTACGAGATCTACCTGCAGGTCCTGGAGGAGATCGGCGCGGTGTGGGCGAGCGTCGGGGTCGGCGTCAGCGTGCACGCGCTGTCCTGCTTCCCGCTGTTCGCGTTCGGCAGCGACGAGCAGCGCGCGCGCTGGCTGCCCGGCATGCTGTCGGGCGAGCGTCTCGGCGCGTACTGCCTGTCGGAGGCGCACGCCGGCTCCGACCCCGCCGCGATGCGCGCGAGGGCCGTCCGGGACGGCGGCTCCTACGTCCTCAACGGCGCCAAGGCGTGGACGACCCACGGCGGCAAGGCCGACTTCTACACCGTCATGGCCCGCACGTCCGACGAGGGCTCGCGCGGCATCTCCTGCTTCCACGTCCCGGCGGACACGCCCGGCCTGGAGTTCGACCAGCCCGAGGACAAGATGGGCCTGATGGGCTCCACCACCGCGACCGTCCGGCTGGTGGACGCGCGGATCCCGGCGGAGAACCTGATCGGCGCCGAGGGCCAGGGGCTGTCCATCGCGCTCGCCGGGCTGGACGCGGGCCGCCTCGGCATCGCCGCCGTCGCCACCGGCCTCGCCCAGGGCGCCCTCGACCACGCCGTCGGCTACGCCAAGCAGCGCGAGGCGTTCGGCAAGCCGATCATCGACCACCAGGGGCTGGCATTCGTCCTCGCCGACATGGCCGCCGCCGTCGAGTCGGCCCGCGCCACCTACCTGTCGGCCGCCCGGCTGAAGGACGCCGGCCGCCCCTACGGCCGCGAGGCGTCCATCGCCAAGCTGGTCGCCACCGACAACGCGATGAGGACGACCACCGACGCCGTCCAGGTCCTCGGCGGGGCCGGCTACACCCGCGACTTCCCGGTGGAGCGCTTCATGCGCGAGGCGAAGGTCATGCAGATCTTCGAGGGCACCAACCAGATCCAGCGGCTCGTCATCTCCCGCCACCTCGCACGCTGAGCCCCCGCCCCGCACGCCGAGCCCCGCCTCCGGACGGAGTCCGCGGTTCGTACGACGCGTCACAGACCGTCCGCGCGCGGACGCCTAGCGTCGGGGCATGTGGCAGTTCGTCCTGTGGGGACTCATGGGAGCCGTGGCGAACCGCACGCTGGCCTTCCTGGAGGCGAACCGGCGCGTCGCCCGGCCGCCGTGGAAGTACCCGCGCGGGCCGGGCGGCGGGTACTACCTGTTCGCCTGCGCGCTGCACTGCATGCTCGCCGCGATGGTGACCTCCGCCGCGGCCGCCAGCGACATGATCGACGCGCCGTGGGCGGCGTTCGCGCTCGGCGCGGGCGCCCCGGCGGTCCTCGCCAAGCTCGGCAGGTACGCGCTGCTGGCCTTCCCGCCCGAGCGCGCCGGCGAGGAAGACGGCCACGAGGACGAGCACGAGGACGAGCACGAGGACGACGGGCCTGACCGGGCCGGACTGACTGGGGGACGCAATGCCGAGTCCTGACCGCGCCTGGTGGCGGCTGCTGGAGGCCTTCTCCGACGCGCCCCCGCCCGCCGCCCGCACCGCCGGGGCGTCCGCCGCCGAGCGCGGGCCCGCCCGCCGGCTGCTGGAGGCGTTCGCCGACGCCTCGCCGGCCCTCGCCGCGGCGGGACCGCGGCCCGCGCCCGCCGACGCGGGCGGACCGGCCGCCGGCCGCGCGCTCGGGTGGGGTCTGGTGGTGGTCGGCGTCCTCGGCGCGGTCTGCACCGCGTGGGCCGCCGCGGCGACCGGCACGCTCGCCGCCGGGGTGGTCGCCGTGCTCACGTTCGCGGTGCTGGCCCTGTTCGCCGCGCCGCTGCTGGAGTTCGCGCGGGCGCGCGCCGCGGCGGCCGCCCGGACGCGGGACCGCGACGCCGGGGCCGCCGAGCGGCGGGAGAGCTTCTGGCACGCTCTCGCCCCCGACGACCGGCGCGCCGTCCGCGCCGCGGCCCGGCCGCGCACCTACGGCCCGGGCACGCCGATCCTGCGGCAGGGGCACACGGCCGACTACGTCGTCGTCATCCGCTCCGGCTGGACGAAAATCCGCGTCGACCGGGCGGGCGAGGAGCGGATCGTCGCCGTCCGCGGCCCCGGCGACCTCGTCGGCGAGCGGGCACTGTTCGCCGACGACACCTGGTCCGCCACGGTCATCGCGCTGGACACGGTGCACGCGCTCGTCGTCGCCGCGGAGGACTTCCGGCCGCTCGTGGAGAGCCGCCCGGGCGTGCAGTCCGTCCTGGAGAAGCAGGCGCACGACCGCGCCGTCGAGGAGACCGGCCGCTCGACGAGCGCGGAGCTGGCCGACACCCAGCGGCGGCTGGCCGCGCTGTTCACCACGCTGTCGCGGGCGCGGGGCCGCACGCTCCCCGTGACGGGCGGCGAACTGGCCGGCTGGACGTCGTCGTCCCCGGCGGCCGTCGACAGCGTGCTCGCCCGCTGGGACGGCGAGGGCCTCGTCCGCGCCGGGTCCGCGACGATCGACGTCCTCGCCCCGGACCGGCTGGAACGCCTCACGGCCGCCGCCGCTCCCCCGCGCTCCCCGTCCGGCGCCCCCTTCCTGACCGGCCAGGACTGCACCGTGATGTTCGCCGACGTGGTCGGGTTCGGCTCGCCGGAGCGGACGGAGTCGGACCGCGCGGCCATCCGCCGGGTGCTGTTCCGGGCGCTGGAGGACGCGTTCGCCGCCGCCGGGATCCCGTGGGCGGCGTGCCATCACGAGGACCGCGGGGACGGCGTGCTGCTCGTCATCCCGCCGGGCGTCCCCGCCGCCGCGCCCGCGGGCCCGCTGGCCAGGACGCTCGCCGACCGCATCGCCCGGCACGACGGCGGGGCGCGCGAGCCCCTGCGGTTCCAGGTGCGGGTCGCGGTGGACACCGGCCCGGTGCACGCCGGCCCCGGCGGGATCACCGGGGCGGTGCTGGGCCGCGCGGCCCGGCTGCTGGACGCGGACGTGCTGCGGCGGCGGCTGGCGCCGGGCGCGGCCGTGCTCGGGCTGATCGTCTCGCCGCTCGTGCACCGCGCCGCGGGCGGGACCGCGCCGGGCTTCGAGCCCGTCGAGGTGCGCGGGGCCAGGGACGGCGGCGCCGGCACCGCGTGGCTGCGGCTCTTCCCGGCGGCCTCCGCGCCGACCGCGACCTGACCGTCCGCGTGCGGGCAGAATGGCAGGATGGCGCGTGATTCCGTCCTGACCAGGGCGGTCCGGATCTTCGAGGCGTTCGATCCCGACCATCCGGCGCTGTCGGTGTCGGACATCGCGCGGCGCACCGGGCTGCACGTGGCGACGGCGTCGCGGCTGGTCGACGAGCTGGTGCGGCACGGCCTGCTGGCCCGCGACGAGCGGCGCCGCGTCCGGGTCGGGCTGCGGATGTGGGAGCTGGCGTCGCGGGCCGCGCCGACGCTCGGGCTCCGCGAGGCCGCGATGCCGTTCATGGAAGACCTGCACGCGGTGATCGGCCACCACACCCAGCTCGGCGTCCTCGACGGCCGGGAGGTGCTGTTCGTGGAGCGGCTGTCGATGCCGAACGCGGTGATCAACCTGACCCGGATCGCGGGACGGCTGCCGCTGCACGCCTCGTCCAGCGGCCTGGTGCTGCTCGCGCACGCCCCGGCCGATCTCCAGGAGGACGTGCTGGCCGGCGAGCTCGCCGCCTTCACGCCGAACACCGTGGTGGACCCGCGCCGGCTGCGCGCGCTGCTCGCCGACGTGCGCCGCGGCGGCGCGGCGCTGTGCCCCGGCTACATCGACGAGCGCGCGACCGGCATCGCGGTGCCCGTCCGCGGCCCCGGCGGCGGGGTGATCGCGGCGCTGTCGGTCGTCGTGCCCAACGACGCGGGCGCGCGGGCGCAGGTCCCCGCGCTGAAGGCGGCGGCGCGGGGCATCTCGCGGGCCATGGGCGCCGGCGTGCCGTGAGCGGCGCCGCATTCGTCTCTCATCAGATGAGAAGGCCGTGGCCGGGGCGCCGCGCCGGAGGCGATTCTCGAGGCCGTACCCGGACCTTGAGGAGGCCCCATGGCGGACACGGCCATCGAACTCCGCGTCGCCGCCAAGGACCGGGCGGCCGACGGCGTCGTGACGCTGACGCTCGCCCGTCCGGGCGGCGGCCGGCTGCCGGACTGGGCGCCCGGCGCGCACGTCGACCTCGTCCTACCGAACGGACTGACCAGGCAGTACTCGCTCTGCGGCGACCGCTGGGACGCGCGGACGTACCGGGTCGGGGTGCTCCGGGAGCCCGGCGGGCGCGGCGGGTCGGCGTTCGTCCACGACGAGCTCGGCGTCGGCGACCCGGTCGGGATCGGCGGGCCGCGCAACAACTTCCGGCTCGTCCCGTCGGACCGGTACCTGTTCATCGCGGGCGGGATCGGGATCACGCCGCTGCTGCCGATGGTGCGGCAGGCGGAGATGCTCGGCGCGGACTGGCGGCTGCTCTACGGCGGCCGGTCGCGGGCGTCGATGGCGTTCCTGGACGAGCTGGAACCCTACGGCGACCGGGTGACCGTCGTCCCGCAGGACGAGCAGGGCCTCCTCGACCTGGCCGCGTGGCTGCCCGGTGAGGACCCGTCCACCAAGGTCTACTGCTGCGGCCCGGCGCCGCTCCTGGAGGCCGTGGAGGAGCGCTGCGCGGGCTGGCGGCGCGGGCTGCTGCGCACCGAGCGGTTCGTCGCGCGCGAGAGCGGCGCCGTCCGCGACGAGCCGTTCGAGCTGGAGCTGCGGCGCAGCGGGGTGACGGTCGCGGTTCCGCCGGGCCTGTCGGTGCTGGACGCCGCCTGCGCCGCCGGGGCGAGCGTGCTGTCGTCCTGCCGGCAGGGGCTGTGCGGGACGTGCGAGACCGCCGTCCTCGGCGGCGTGCCCGACCACCGCGACTCGATCCTCGACGACGACGAGCGGGAGGCCGGCGACTGCATGTTCGTGTGCGTGTCCCGGTCGCGCACCGAACGCCTCGTCCTGGACCTGTGAAAGGAAACGCCATGAGCACCGTGCAGGCTCCGCCCGCGATCGACGCCGACCCGTTCGGGCACGAGCACCTCGAAGACCCGCTGCCGCTGCACGAGCGGCTCCGGGAGGCCGCTCCCGTCACCTATCTGACCAGGTACGACGTGTTCGCGCTGGCCCGCTACGAGCACGTGCGCGCCGCACTGACGGACTGGCAGGGCCTCCAGTCCGCCGCCGGCGTCGGGCTCAGCAACTTCCGGCACGAGAAGCCGTGGCGGCCGCCGAGCCTGCTGCTGGAGGCCGACCCGCCGCGTCACGACGCGCCGCGCGCCGTCCTCGCCAAGGTCCTCGGCCCGCGCGCGCTTCGGCGCCTGCGCGAAAGCTGGTTCGCCGACGCCGAACGGCTCCTCGACGAGGTCCTGTCCGGCAGCGAGTTCGACGCCGTGCCGCGCCTGGCGGAGGCGTTCCCGCTCCGCGTCTTCCCCGACGCCGTCGGCCTCGGCCGCGACGGGCGCGAGAACCTCCTCCCCTACGGCGACCACCTGTTCAACGCGTTCGGCCCGGAGAACGACCTCGTCCGGAAGGGTCAACCGCGTATGCCCGAGGTGTCGGGCTGGGTGAACGCCCAGTGCGCGCGCGACCGGCTGTCACCCGACGGGTTCGGCGCGCAGATCTGGGCGGCGGCCGACCGGGGCGACATCACGCCCGAGCAGGCCCCGCTGGTCGTGCGGTCGCTGCTGTCGGCGGGCGTCGACACGACCGTCCACGGCCTCGCCGCCGTCCTCTACGCCTTCGCGATGAACCCCGGCCAGTGGCGGCGCCTCCGCGACGAACCGCACCTGGCCCGCACCGCGTTCGACGAGGCCGTCCGGTGGCAGTCGCCCGTCCAGACGTTCTTCCGGACGGCCGTGGGCGACCAGGAGATCGGCGGCACGGTGATCCCGGACGGCCGCAAGGTCCTCATGTTCCTCGGCGCCGCCAACCGCGACCCGCGCCGCTGGGACGACCCGGACGCGTTCGACCTGTCGCGCGACCCGTCCGGGCACGTCGGCTTCGGCATGGGCCTGCACCAGTGCGTCGGCCAGCACGTGGCCCGCCTGGAGTCCGAGGCCCTCCTGACGGCACTGGCCCGCCGCGCGGACCGCATCGAGCTCGCCGCGACACCCGTCCGCCACCACAACAACACACTCCGCGCCTGGAAGTCCCTCCCGATCCGCGTCCACCTCCGCTAGGCGAGGTGGACGTAGTCGTAGTCGAAGGGCTTGCCGTTGATGCCGTTGCGGGGCGGGGCGATCCAGGAGGCGATCTTGCCGCGCTCGTGGACGGGCCGCATCAGGGAGCGGACGTGGGTCTTGTCGACCTCGGTCGGCAGCCAGGCGTCCTTGCGGGCCTCCCACTCCTCGGCGGTGAGCCGCTCGCCCTGCGGGGTGGCCTCGATGCCGGCGAACGCGCCGACCTTGCGGTTGAACGCGACGCTCGGCAGGTAGAGGCGCTGCGGGAGGCCCGCGTCGGCGAGGATGCGGTTCCAGCGGTTGACGCCGCTCTGGCAGTCGGAGACGTACTCGCGGCGCAGGTCGGTGTTGAGGCCGACGAGGGCCGCGACCTCGGTCTGACCGATCGCGCCGTCGACCAGCGCGTCCACCATGATGGAGTCGTCGGTGAGCCGGTGGTCGTCCTTGCGGCGGCCCTCCATCCAGCGTCCCTTGAGCCCGGCGGTGTAGTAGTTGGCGACGTTGCTGGACGTCTCGGAGCCGAACAGGTCGAGCGACACCGAGTAGTGGAAGTTCAGGTACTTCTGGACGACGTCCAGCGGGATCGCGCCGTACGCGGCGATGTCGTCGGTGTCGTGCTCGACCATGAGCTGCGCGGTGCGCTCGACGACGCGGTCGACGCCGGTGGTGCCCACCATCATGTGGTGGGCCTCTTCCTTGAGCATGAACTCGCAGGTGCGCGACAGCGGGTCGAAGCCCGACTCCTTCAGCGTGCCGAGCTGGTACTTGCCGTCCCGGTCGGTGAAGTAGGTGAACATGTAGAAGGAGAGCCAGTCGGGCGTCTCCTCGTTGAAGGCGCCGAGGATGCGCGGCGACTCGTCGCTGCCGGAGTTGCGGTGCAGCAGTTCCTCGGCCTCCTCGCGGCCCTCGCGTCCGAAGAAGGCGTGCAGGAGGTAGACCATCGCCCACAGGTGGCGGCCTTCCTCGACGTTCACCTGGAACAGGTTCCGCAGGTCGTACAGGCTCGGCGCGGTGGCGCCGAGGTTGCGCTGCTGCTCGACGGACGCGGGTTCGGTGTCGCCCTGGATGACGATGAGCCGCTGCAGCTCGGCGCGGTATTCGCCGGGGACCTTCTGCCAGGCGGGCTCGCCCTTGTGGGCGCCGAAGCCGATGCGGCGGTCGCCGTCGCGTTCGGCGAGGAAGATGCCCCAGCGATAGTCCTTCATCGCGACGTGCCCGAAGTGCGCCCAGCCCTCGCGGCCGACGTTGACGGCGGTGCGCAGGTAGACGTCCTGGGTGGGCAGGGTCGGGCCCATCGACTCCCACCAGGACAGGAAGTTCGGCTGCCACGACTCCAGGGCCCGCTGCAGGCGCCGGTCCTCGTGCAGGTCGACGTTGTTCGGGATCTTCTCGGAGTAGTCCGCGGAGACGGGCATGCTCAGACTCGCTTTCGGTCGAAGTCGGCGCGCCGTCCGGTGCCGTAGCGGCGCAGCGCGCCGTCCGGGCCGGACGCGTTCGGCCGGTTGAAGATCCAGTTCTGCCAGGCGGTGAGCCGGCCGAAGATCTTGGTCTCCAGGGTCTCGGGGCCGGGGAAGCGGTAGTTGGCCTCCAGGCCGGTGAGGGCGTCGGGGGAGAATCCGGCGCGCTCCTCGACGGCGATGCGGACCTCCTCGTCCCAGTCGATGTCGTCGGGCGCGAAGGTCACCAGGCCGAGGCGCTCGGCGTCGCCGGCGTCGAGGGGTTTCGCGGCGGCGTCGCGGACGGCGGCGAGGCCCTCGTCGTCGCCGAGGAAGCGGGTCTGCAGGCGGGTGAGGCCGTTGCCCATCGGGAGGGGCCCGAGGTTCATCGCGTCGACGGCGATCGTGGCGGGCTCGGCGTCGGCGTCGACGTCCTCGAACACGCCCTCCAGCTGGTAGGAGCGGTCGGCGGCGAGCGCGAGCTCCAGCAGCGAGCCGGCGAAGCAGCTGCCGGGCTCGATGAGCGCGATGAGGCTGCGGCTGGTGACGTCGAGGCGCTTCAGCGTCCGCTTGAGGTAGAGGACGATCTCGTTGGCGAGCCAGTCGGAGGCGTTGTCGAGCAGCAGCCGGTCGTGGCCCAGGACCTTCAGCGGGTCGCCGGCGGTGCGGAGGATCCAGGTGCCGAGGGACGGCTCGTTGGTGCGCAGGTCGAGGATCAGGTCGTCCAGCTCGCGGGTCATCGCGAGGGTCCAGAAGTCCGCGCCCTGGGCGTGCACGCCCGCGATGCCCTCGGGCGCGTCGGCGGCCGGGCCGTCGACGGTGATCTCGACGGCGCCGGCGTCGCGGTCCAGCTTCGCCGTCACGTGCCGGTAGGCGATCTCGTCGCCGGTGCGGGTCTTGTCCAGCGGGGTCAGCGCGACGCCCGCGGCGTCCGCCGGGCGGTCCGAGCGGGCGGCCAGCTCGGCGGCGCGTTCCGCGACGGTCGCGTCCCACACGGTGCGGGAGACGGCCTCGTCGACCAGCCGCCACGCGACGGCCTTCCTGCCGCCGAGCCCTTCGGCCTTGGTGGCGAAGTAGTCGGCGCGGTCGCGGCGGACGTGCCGCTTGTCGGTGACGCGGGTCAGCCCGCCGGTGCCGGGCAGCACGCCGAGCAGCGGCAGCTCGGGCAGCGAGACGGTGGACGACCGGTCGTCCACGAGCATGATGTGCTCGCAGGCGAGCGCCAGCTCGTAGCCGCCGCCGGACGCGGTGCCGTTGCAGGCGGCGAGGTAGGTCTGGCCCGAGTTCGCGGTCGCGTCCTCAATGCCGTTGCGGGTCTCGTTGGTGAACTTGCAGAAGTTCACCTTCCACGCGTGCTCGGACGCGGCCAGCATCCGGATGTTGGCGCCCGCGCAGAAGATCTTCTCCTTGCCGCTGGTCACCACGACCGCGCGGACGCCGGGGTGCTCGAACCGCAGCCGCTGGACGGCGTCGTACAGCTCGATGTCCACGCCGAGGTCGTAGGAGTTGAGCTTCAGCTCGTAGCCGGGGACCAGGCCACCCTGTTCGTCGACGTCCATCGTCAGCGTGGCGACCGGACCGTCGACCTCGACCCTCCAGTGCCGGTAGCGGGCCGGATCCGTCCGGAACTCGACGTGCATGGGGTGCTCCTCCACTCTGTCCGCGCTCCATGCTCCACAAGATGCGGTCATCACGTCAAGACTTTGTAGCATATTGGGCCGGCACGAACCGCCGCCGGGCACGGCGGGCACGGGGGCGGCGGTGTGGGGTCAGTCGCGGCCGAGCAGCGCGGCGGCCAGGTCGCGGACGGCGAAGCGGCGCAGCTTGCCGCTGGCGGTCGTCGGCAGCACGTCCACGATCAGCACCTCGCGGGGGCGCTTGAACGCGGCCAGGCCCGCCCGGCAGAAGTCGATCAGCTCCTCCGGCTCGGCCTTCGCGCCCTCGGCCAGGACGACGCAGGCGATCGGCTTGTCCAGGCCGTCGCCGTCCGGGAGGCCGACGACCGCGACCATCGCGACCGCCGGATGCTCCAGCAGCCGGGCCTCCACCTCCGCGGGCGACACCCAGATGCCGCCCGCCTTCAGCATGTCGCCGGTGCGGCCGAGACAGGTGTAGTAGCCGTCCTCGTCCACGACGTAGGTGTCGCCGGTGCGCAGCCACTCGCCCTGGAACACCTGCCGGGTCGTCTCCGTCCGGCACCAGTAGCCGGTGGCGATCGACTCGCCCTTCACCAGCAGCGATCCGGGCGTGCCGGGTTCGACGTCCGCGCCGGCGGAGTCGACGACGCGCAGCTCGTAGCCCGGCACGGCGACGCCCGTGGTGCCGGGGCGCACCTCCCCCGGCCGGTTCGACAGGAAGATGTGCAGGCACTCGGTCGAGCCGATCCCGTCGATGATCTCCACGCCGTACCGCTCGGTGAAGCGCCGGCACAGCTCGGCGGGCAGCGGCTCGCCCGCCGACACCGCGAGCCGCACCGACGCGAACGCCTCGGCCGGGACGTCCGCGTTCAGCAGCGCGGCGTAGAAGGTGGGGACGGCGAAGAACAGCGTCGGCCGGTACTCGCGCAGCCGCTCGGCGACGGACGCGGGGGTCGGCCGGTCCGGGTCGAGGATCGTCGTGGCGCCGGCGGCGAGCGGGAAGAACAGCGAGTTGCCGATCCCGTAGGCGAAGAACAGCTTGGCGACCGAGTAGCAGCGGTCGTCCGGCCTGATGCCGAGGACCTGCCGGCCGTAGGTCTCCACGACGTGCCGGATGTTGGCGTGCCGGTGCATCGCGCCCTTGGGCTTGCCGGTCGTCCCGGAGGTGTAGAGCCACAGCGCGCTGGAGTCGCCGGAGGTCGCGTACGGTTCGCGGACCCGCCCGCCCCGCGCCGCGCCCTCCGCGACCAGGTCGGCGAAGGGGTTCAGCCGTACGCCGTCCGGGACGCTCGGCGCCGCGTCGCCCTCGAAGGCGACGCGGCGGACGCCCGTGGCCAGCGCGAGGGCCTCGCCGGCGGGCCCGGCGAACCGGTCGCTGACGATCAGGACGCGGGCCCGCGCGTCGTCCAGCAGGGCGGCGAGCTCGCCGCCGGTCAGCATCGTGGACACCGGGACGGGGACGGCGCCGAGCCGCATCGCGCCGAGGACCGCGCCGGCCATGGCCGGGCCGTCGGCCATGAACAGCACGACCCGCTCCTCGGGCCGCAGCCCCCAAGCCTCCAGCCCGGCGGCGACGTTCCCGGCGAGGGCGTCGAGGTCGGCGTAGCTCAGGTCGCCGCCGGGGCCGGTGAGCGCCGTCCGTCCGGCGGTCCCGGGATCCCGGGCGGACCGCAGCAGATAATCGGAGGCGTTGAACGTGTCCGGCCGCGCCTGGCCGGTCGCCGCGTCTGCGGTCATCGGGGCTCCCCTTCGCCGTGAACCGTGCCAAATATGTTCTACACTCACAAAACGCTAGTCAATAGTTATGTGGAATGATGAGAGGCCGGATGCAGTCGCCCGCGGAGGAAGAGCCGATGGACCGGACCGACGGCGACGGCGACGGCGCGGCGGGCCCGCGGTTCCGGCGCCGCCGCGAGCTCGGCGCGGCGAGCGCCCGCTCGCTGCTGCTGACGGTGCTCGGCGAGTTCGTCCTGCCCGCCGGCGAGCCGGTGTGGACTGCCGCGTTCCTGGAGGCGCTCGGGCTGCTCGGGGTGGAGGAGAAGGCCGTCCGGCAGGCCCTCGCCCGCAGCGCGAGCGAGGGCTGGCTGTCCGGCGAGCGGCACGGCCGGCGCACCGCCTGGCACCTCACCCCGGCCGGGAGGCGGCTGCTCACCGACGGCACCGGGCGCATCTACGGCTTCGGCCGCCCCGGCGGCGAGTGGGACGGGCGGTGGCTGCTGGTCCTCGCCACCATCCCGGAGACGAACCGGAAGCTGCGGCACCTGCTGCGGACCCGGCTGGCCTGGAACGGCCTCGGCAATCTGTCCCCCGGCGTGTGGGTCAGCCCGCACCCCGAGCGCGAGCCCGAGGTGCGCGAGGTGCTCGCGGAGATCGGCGTCGCCGACACCTCGACGCTGTTCACCGGGAGCCTCGGCGACCTCGGCGAGGCGCGGCGGGTGGCGCGGCAGGCGTGGAACCTGGACGAGATCGAGCTGGCCTACGAGGACTTCCTCGACGCGGTCCGCGCGCTGCGTCCCGCCGACGACCCGGGGACGTTCGCCGCGCACGCCCGGCTCGTCCAGGAATGGCGGCGGTTCCCGTTCCTCGATCCGGCGCTGCCCGCCCGGCTGCTGCCGGACGACTGGAGCGGCTCGCAGGCGTTCGCGCTGTTCCACGAGCGGCACGGCGCGTGGCGGCCGGCCGCCGACCGCCACTGGAAGGCGATGGCCTCCGACTGACCCGGCCCAGACCGACCCGGCGCAGGTCGGCCGGACCCCGGCTAACCGGCCGCCGATGACTCCGCCGCCCCTCCGCTCGCGGGCGCCGGTGCGCCCTGCGGGGTGAGCCGGAGCAGGTTGACGGTGCCCTCGGCGGCCACCCGGCCCTCGCCGTCGGTGATCGTCGCCTGCCAGGTGACGAGGTCGCCGACCCGGTCGACGGGGCGGGCGCGGGCGGTCAGCCGCCCCTCTCGGACGGCCCGGATGAAGCGCGTGTGGTTGCTGACCCCGACGACCCGGTGCTCCAGCCCGACGGTGAGCGCCGCGCCCATGCTGCAGACGGTCTCGTTGATCGCGCAGTACACGCCGCCGTGCACGATCCCGTACGCCTGCATGAGCTTGGCGGTCACCTCGATCTCGGCGACGACCTCGCGGTCGGACGCCTCGGTCACCACCAGGCCGAGCGTGCGGTCCAGCGGCCCGGCGTAGCCGAGCGGTTCCACCGCCATCGCAGCCTCCTCGACGATCACCCGACGCTATCCAGCCGCCCGAAAGGTCGTCAACGTACCTGTACGTCCCACCCGACCCGCGCCGCGCAGGTGTAGCGAGCCGCCCCGAGGGAAGGGACGCATCGCCTTGTCCACGCGCCGGAGGTGACCCATGAGCGGGCTGGTCGGACGGAACCTGCTGGCGGGGGCCGAGCCCGATGTCGCCGAGGACGCCGGCTATCCCGACGCCCCGCCCCGCATGGGGTTCTTCACCGACACGTCGGTCTGCATCGGCTGCAAGGCCTGCGAGGTCGCCTGCAAGGAGTGGAACGCCGTCCCCGAGGACGGCCTGGAGTTCACCGGGATGTCCTACGACAACACCCAGGGGCTCGGGGCGGACACCTGGCGGCACGTCGCGTTCATCGAGCAGGACAAGCCGGTCGGCGACGCCGACTCCGGCGTCCGGTGGCTGATGGCGTCGGACGTGTGCAAGCACTGCACGCACGCCGCCTGCCTGGACGTGTGCCCGACCGGCTCGCTGTTCCGCACCGAGTTCGGGACGGTCGTCGTCCAGGAGGACGTCTGCAACGGCTGCGGGTACTGCGTGCCCGCCTGCCCGTACGGGGTCATCGACCAGCGCGAGGAGGACGGCCGCGTCTGGAAGTGCACCCTGTGCTACGACCGGATCGGCGACGGCCTCGAACCGGCCTGCGCCAAGGCCTGCCCCACCGACTCCATCCAGTACGGACCGCTGGACGAGCTGCGCGAACGCGCCGCCGAACGCGTCGGCCGGCTGCACGACATGGGCGTCGAGGACGCGCGGCTGTACGGGCACGACCCGCGGGACGGCGTCGGCGGCGACGGCGCGTTCTTCCTGCTGCTCGACGAGCCGGAGGTCTACGGGCTGCCACCGGACCCGGTCGTCACCACGCGGGACCTGCCGTCCATGTGGAGGCGCGCCGGCGTCGCCGCCGCGGCGCTCGCCGCGGGCGCCGCCGCGCTGTTCGCCGTCCACGGCCGGCCGGGAGGCGGGCGATGAGCACGTCCGACGTCACCAAGGACGGTGTCCGGGGGCAGCGGGAGGGCCGGGACGCCCTCATCGGGCAGGGCTCCGGCAAGGGCGGGCGCAGGAGGCGCCGCGGCGAGCGGGCGATGGTGCCCGAGGCGACGTTCACCTCCTACTACGGCAAGCCCGTCCTGAACGCGCCGGTCTGGGAGGCCGCCGACGTGGCCGCCTACCTGTTCCTCGGCGGGCTGGCGGGGGCGGGGTCGGTGCTGGCGGCGGGCGCGGAACTGACCGGCCGCCCGGTCGCCGCGCGGGCCCTGAAGATCTCCTCGCTGGCCGCCATCGCGGGCTCGGCGGCGGCGCTGATCCACGACCTCGGACGTCCCGCGCGGTTCTTCAACATGCTGCGGGTGATGAAGCCGACCTCGCCGATGAGCATCGGCTCGTGGGTGCTGGTGGCCTACGGCCCGGCGGCCGGCGCCGCCGCCGTGCTGGACGTCGCGGGGCTGTTCAAGCCGCTCGGCAGGGCCGCGACGGTGGGCGCCGCGGCGCTGGGGCCGGCGGTCGCCACCTACACCGCCGTCCTGATCGCCGACACGGCGGTGCCGGCCTGGCACGAGGGCTACCGGGAGATGCCGCTGGTGTTCGTCGGCTCGGCCACGGCCGCCGCGTCCGGGGCGGCGCTGCTCGCCGCGCCGGTCGCCGAGACGGCGCCGATGCGCAGCGCCGCGGTGCTCGGCGCCGGGCTCGAGCTGGCCGCGTCGAAGCTGATGGAGCGCCGGCTCGGGATGCTCGCGGAGCCCTACCGGCAGGGCAGAAGCGGCAGGCTCATGCGGGCGGCGGAGATCCTGTCGGTCGCGGGCGCGGCGGGCGGCGCGCTGCTCGGCGGGCGCAGCCGTGTCGCGGCGGCGCTCAGCGGCGCCGCGCTGCTGGCCGGCTCGGCGTGCACCCGGTTCGGGATCTTCCATGCCGGGATGCGGTCGGCGCAGGACCCGAAGTACACCGTGGTGCCGCAGCGCGAGCGCGCGAACGCCCGGGACACGGCGAAGACCGAAGGCGCCTGACGGTCACGGTTCCCGCGGGGCGGCCCGGTCACGAGGCGGGGTGATCGCGCGGGGTGCGGAACAGGCACTCCTGGGTGAGGCTCGCGACGAGGACGCCGCCGCGGTCGTGGATCGTTCCCGAGTACAGGCCCCGTCCCGCCGCGGCGGTCATCGGGACGAGGTCCATCAGCACCCAGTCGTCCATCCGGACGGGCCGGTGGAACCAGACCGAGTGGTCGAGGCTCGACCCGGACCGGGCCGTCCCGTCGTGCAGCGCCGTCAGCCCGGAGGAGATGTCGGACAGGTACGTCAGCACGCACGCGTGCAGCAGGTCGTCGTCCGGCAGCGGCTCGACGCAGCGCGACCACATCCGGGTCGGGAAGTCCGACGCCGGGTACGGCTGCGGCGGGACGCGGCCTTCCATCGAGAACAGCCGCGGCACCTCCGCGTCGCGCAGCGTCTCGGGGGCGGGCGCGTCCGGGGCCGGGTGGACCTGGCGGTCCTCGTCCTCGGCGGGCCGCTGGAACGACACCGACATGTTGAAGATGACCTCGCCGCCCTGCACCGCGACCACGCGCCGCGCGGAGAACGAGCGGCCGTCCCGGTCGCGGTCGACCCGGAAGATCGTGGGCCGGGCGGCGTCGCCGCCGCGCAGGAAGTAGCCGTGCAGCGAGTGCGGCAGCCGCCCCTCCGGGACGGTGCCGCCCGCCGCGCGCAGCGCCTGCGCCGCGACCTGCCCGCCGTAGAGCGGGTACGGGTCGTCGAACACGAGGGCGCCGCGGTACAGGTCCCGGTCGAGTTCCTCCAGATCCAGCAGTTCCAGGACGGAGTGCCGCTCTTCCAGGCGCGGTTCGGGTTCCTCGGAGATGGTGGGTCGCACGGTCGAGACGTTATCCGACGCGTCCCGGCGCGGTTCCGGCCGCCCTCACGGCAGGACGGCGTCGACCAGGCCCCAGCCGAGCGCGGTGCGCGCGTCGACCGGCTCGCCGGCGAGCGCGAGGTACAGGGTGCGCCACCGGCCGATCCGGCGCGGCAGCGACACCGTCCCGCCCGCGCCGGGGATCAGGCCCATCGCCACCTCGGGGAGCCGGAACGTCGCGTCCGCCGCGGCGGCGACGCGGCCGGCGAACGCGGGCAGCTCGACGCCGGCGCCGACGCAGGAGCCCTGCACGCGGACCTCGACGCGCGGCCCGAGGCGGTGGATCAGCCGGCCCGCGCCGCCGCGGGTCCGCACGAAGTGCGCCGTCGCCAGGTCGGGCGCGGTGCCGAACTCGTCCAGGTCGCCGCCGGAGCAGAACACCGGGCCCGCGCCGTCCAGGACGACGCGGGCGATCCCGTCGTCGAGCAGCGCCAGGCGGAGGCCGTCGACGAGCGCGTCGCGCAGCTGGCGCCCGTAGGCGTTGCGGCGCTGCGGCCGGTTCAGCGTGATCGACAGCACGTCGCCGTCCCGGGCGAGCAGCACCGGGTCCTTGACGTCGGAGGGCAGCAGCCGCGGCCCGCGCGAGGCCAGCCACCGCGCGAACTCCGCCCCGCCGAGCAGCGTCGAGTACGCGTAGGACTCCACGTCCAGCGCGGCCGGGACGTCCAAGCCCTCGGTGGTGCGCAGCACGTCCCGCAGCACCAGCGCCGCCTGCGGGCTGCGCTCCGCCGCGTCCCGCAGCGCCGCGGCGCGCTCGGCCGGATCGTCGACGGCGACGCTCTCCCGCCCGGCGTCCGCCGCCGTGGTGAGGGTGACGTCGAGGGCCCGGACCAGCGCCGGGTCGCCCGAGCCCACCCCGACGAGGAGGCGGTCGCAGTCACGGGCGCGGCGCGCGGCGCGCCCGGCGACCGCGGCGTCGGCGGGCGCGAGCTCCACGACGGCCAGGGGGTCGCGGACCGCGCCGTCCCCGTCGAGCGGCGGCGCGTCCGCCGCGCCGTCCGCGAGGTCCGCTATCGAGATGTGCACGCCGGTCCCTCTCGCCCGGGGACCCTCCGGCGGGACGGCGGATCCGCGCGATGATCTCTACCGGGAGGCGAGTGTAGCGCCGGGCCGCGGCCCCGCGCGGCCCCGCCCCCCATCGAATCCGCGCAGGTGAGCGAGGTGAACGGGGCCGTCCGGCCACCCCAGCGTGGCCTTGGTGGGGACGGACGGGCGAGCGGGCGCCGGGTTAGGCTGGAGGCTCCCGGGGCTCGGCGCGGCGCCCGGGACGTCCGGACGATGGCGTGCGGGGAGGGGCCGTGACGGCACCGGGTGAGGCCGCCGAGAGGGACCGCATCATCGATGCCGCGTACCGCTGCCTGGCGGCGGCGAACGGCGTGCCGGTGACCGTCGGCGCCGTGGTCGCGGCGGCGGGGCTGCCGGGCGAGGCGTTCGCCCGGCACTTCGCGTCCAAGGACGCGCTGCTGCTGGCGATGTTCCGCCGCGACGGCGCGCTGCTGACGGCGGAGATGCGCTCGTGGGCGGCGTCCGCCGCGGGCCCGCCCGAGGCGCTGCGCGCGGTCGTCGACGGCATGCTCCGGATCACCGCCGACGACCGGCGCCGCCGCCGCGCGCTGGCGCTCGCCTCGGGCGAGGCGGCGCGCGCCCGCGGCTGCACCGAGGAGCGCGCCCGCGCGGTGGCCGAGCAGGAGGCGCTGATCGCCGCGATCCTCGCGGCCGGCGCCGCGGACGGGTCGCTGCCGTGGGCGGACCCGGAGCCGGACGCGCGGTCGATCCGGGCCGCGCTCGGCCGGGCGTTCGAGCACCAGCTCGCCGGGACCGCGCGGGAGAGCGCGTCCGCGGCCGCCGCCCAGCTCACCGCGTTCCTGTTCCGGGCGCTCGGCGTCCCGACCGTGAACGGCCGGCCCATGACGAATGTCATGGGCGGCTGATGGGCGATCTCACTGCCGGTGACCGGGCCCTCGCGCGGACCATGTCCGGTATGAACGAGAACGCGAACGGCGCCGCACAGGATCTCCACCACCCGCGGAATCTGCGGGCTTTCCGCGAGATGAAGCTGCTCACCGGCGGCTACCTCGCGCTCAGCTGGCTCACGATGGGCGCCATCTACCTGCTCCGCGACCACCCCTCGATGGTGAACGACAACGCCTGGGTGCGCGGCGGCATCGTCGCCCTCGCCTCCGTGCTGTCGGTCGCGCTCGCCCGCCGCGCCGCCCGCGGCTCCCGGGGCGCGTTCCGGCGGCTGCGGGCCGGCTGACCACCCCGGTGCCCGACGCGCTGGACCGGGTGGGTGGATCCGGCCGATGTGTCGCATGTCGTGCTCACCCACTTCCACTACGACCACATCGGCAACCTGGACCTGTTCCCCCGCTCCCGGATCGTGACCGGTGCGGCCGAGTACGCGTTCTGGACCGGCCCGATCGGTGCCCGCCCGCTAGTTCGCCCCCGCGGTCGAGGCCGAGGAAGTGGCCCTCGTGCAGCAGGCCCACCGCGAGGGCCGCCTGCTGCGGGTGCCCGCGGAAGACCCGCGCCCGCCCGGCATCTCCTTCCACCAGGTGCCAGGGCACACCCCCGGCCAGATCGTGGTCGAAATAGAGGGCGCCGGCGGACGGCGCGTCATCCTGGCCTCCGACGCCTCGCACACCTACGAGGAATTCGAACGGGAACGGCCCTTCCACATCGCCTCCAGCCTCCCCGAGATGTACGAAGGGCTGTCCTGGCTGAAACAAGCCGCCCGCGAAGCGGATGTGGTTCCGGGCCACGACGACCTCGTCCTGACCCGGTATCCGGCGGCCGAGGCCGCCCCGGAGATCGCGGTCCAGATCGCCTGACCTGCGCGACGTCGTGGGCACCGAGGCGGTGGGGAACGGCCACAGACGAGGGGGACTCGTCAGCGGTCGCAGGGCGGGGCGTAGTCGAGGCGGGGGAAGTGGTGGTTCCACTGAGCGCGGCTGATGGTGCCGTGGATGCGGTCGCAGGCGTCGGCGAGCACCCGGCCGAGGTCGGTGTACCAGATCTGGACGCTGTAGTGGGCGGTGACGGTGAGGAACGTGCCGTCCGTCTTGAGGTAGCGCACTTCCTTGACCGTCCCACGGGGGTTGGTGAGGTGGGCCGCAGGGGTGGGGTGCGCGCGATCGGTCATGTCCCAGGCGTTCACCACGCCGTCCACGCCGACGGTCACCGCCGTGCGTCCATGGGAGGCGAAGGCCACGCCGGTGACGATGTCGGCGTGTCCGGCCAACTCGCCCAGCCCGCGGTACCGGGGAAGGCCGCTGATGTCCCACAGCCTGGCCGTATGGTCGTCGCTCCCGCTCAGCAGCGTCCGGCCGTCGGGGCTGTAGGCGAGGGCGTCCACGAAGTTCTCGTGTCCTTTGAGGACGGCGATGGGGGCACCGTGGCGCGGGTCGGTCACGTCCCAGATGCGGACGTCGTGGTCGTCGGAGCCCGAGGCGAGGGTTTTGCCGTCGGGGCTGAAGACCACGGGTTTGACGTTGTCGGTGTGACCGGTGAGCGTGCCGAGCATGCGGGGGGCTGTCGGGTCGGCGAGGTCCCAGAGGCGGATGGTGTCGTCGTAGCTGCCGGTGGCGGCGACGAGCCCGTCGGGGCGTACGGCGACGGAGTAGACGGCGTCGGTGTGCCCCGTGGCCCTCTTGGACAGCAGCGTGGGCTTGCGCGGGTCGGTGACGTCCCACGACCAGAGTGCGCGGCGGCCGTCCACACCGAGGAGCGTGTCGCCGTCCGGGGTGAACTCGATCGAGCCCAGGCCCGCTCCGTCGGCGTTGGTGGCGCCGAGTCGGCGGGGCCGTCGCGGATCGCTCATGTCCCACAGGACGACCTGCGAGCCGTCGGCCATGGCCAGGGTGCGGCCGTCGCCGGTCACGGCCGGTACCAGCCCGGCCGGCGTGCGGCCGGTCGTCGCGGGGCCGAGCGACGCGACGGACACGGTGCCGAGCAGGGCGTCCCGCGTGCGTTTCTGTGGAGTTCGGCGGTAGGCGGCCAGCGCGATCTGGACGGCCAGTGACGGGTCGTACGGGCCGAGGAGCACGGCAGTGTCGGCGGCCTGCAGGGCCACGGCCTCGTTGCGCTGCCGGGTGACGGTGTTTCGTGCCCGTACGGCGAAGCCCGTGGCGGCCACGACGCACACGAGCAGGGCGACCAGGGCTGAGACCAGGCGGCGCAGGCGGCGCAGGCGGCGGCCCTCGCGCTCGCGTGCCCGCTGCGCCGCCGACTCGCTGGCGTCGAGGAAGGCGTGTTCCCGGGCGGTCAGCGCCTGTGGCGGGAGGTCTTTGGCGGCGGCGAGGCGTACCCCGCGGTACAGGGTGTCGGGGTCATGGTCCAGCGATTCCCAGAGCATGGTGGCCTCGGTGAGCGCGCGGTGCAGACGTTCCTGGCTCCGGTCCTTCTCCAGCCAGTCGCCGAGCCGGGGCCAGCAGCGGATCAACGCCTCGTGAGCGATCTCCACGTGGTCGCCGTCGACGGTCAGCAGCCTGGCCCGGGTCGCCCGTTCGAGGACGAACCCGGTGTCGGAACCGTCGTCCAGTTCCCGGCGCGGCACGCGGCGTTTGGTGTCCTCGGTTCCTTCGCCCAGCGCGATGAGCCGCAGGAACAGCCGCCGCGCGGCCTGCCGCCGACTGTCGCTCAGGGCACGGTGGAACTCCTCGGCGGTCTGGGTGAGCGCGCCTTCGAAGCCCCCGGCCGCGCGGTAGCCCGCCAGCGTGAGGGCGTTGCCCCGGCGCCGCTTCCAGGTCTCCAGCAGAGCGTGGGACAGCAGGGGCAGCGCGCCCGGCCGGCCGTGGGCGTCGGCTGTGAGGGTCGTCAGCAGGGCGCTCTCGACGATGAGCCGGCAGCGGGCGGCGGGCTGGACGATCGCCGCTCTCAGCTCCTCGGCGGTCATCGGGCCGACGGGATGGTGGGCATGGGGCAGGGTGTCGACGAGGGCGGGCAGCCGTGTGCAGTGCGTGTAGAAGTCGGACCGCACGGCGATGGCGACCCGTGTGCGGCTGTCGGCGGCCTGCGCCGCGTGCACGAGCGAGGCGACGAACGCTTCCCGCTCCTCGGTGTCGCGGCAGAGGGTGAACACCTCCTCGAACTGGTCCACGACGACGAGCAGGTCGCCGTCCGCGGAGTCCGTCTCCTGCCGTCCGGCGATGATCTGCCGCGCCGTCCGGTGGAAGGCGTGCGGGTCGGCGGCGAGTGCGGCGCGCACCGGGCCGGGCGCGGTGCCGGCACGGGCCGCGAGCCGGACGGCGCATTCCTCCAGCGGATGCGGGCCGGGCGTGAAGACCAGCGAGGAAACACCGGGAAAGGCGGGAAGCACGCCTGCCCTCAGCACCGATGACTTACCGGATCCCGACGCACCGAACAAGACGAGAAGGCGCTTTTTCTGTAAATGTCCGACGAGTGTGGCGGTGAGTTTCTCGCGGCCGAAGAAGAACCCGGCGTCGTCCTCCTTGAACGAGGCCAGACCGGCATAGGGCGGCCTGGCGTCGTTCCTTCGGCAGTTCTGCGTGCCGGTCTCGTCCGAGGTGTCCTCGCCGGTGCACGCCTGAGCCGTCCGCTGCCAGATCAGCCTCCATTCCCGCTCGTCACCGCCGCAGGCACGGACGTAGGCGAGGGTGACGGCCAGGCTGGGCAGGTGACGTCCCGCCGCGGCCGAGGACAGCGTCGCGATCCCGTAATGCGTGCTCCGCGCGAGATCTCGGTAGGTGGGACGACCGGCCTGTTCCCGCAGCTTCCGCAGACGCGTCGCGAACTCGAACAGAGGACCGCCGTCCGGATCCAGAGGGCTCTCACCCCGTGGCACGCGCCCCTCCCGGAGTCACACGGATTGTTCGGCATCCGTTTGTTCACCATCGGCCGACCGGCCTCGAACAACAGCTTAGCGGCTACAAACGATGCATCGGGTCCCGCACCGAGGACCGGACGGCAAACCAAAAAAGAGGAATCTCATGAAAAATCGGAAGCACGCGATCGGGATAATGGCGGCCTCGGCCGGCCTGGCGACCGCCGCCCTGCTCGCCGCGGCGCCGGTCGCCGCCCAGGCCGCGTCGGGCTCCGAGTCCGCGCACACCGCAGCCGCACACGACCCGTGGCACACGTGCCCGGACGGTGCGGTCTGCGTCTACCCCGAGGGCGCGGATCCCGCCGGCAGCAACCCGACTTACGTCTTCAAGAAGTACGGGGCTCACAACCTGCGGAACCAGTTCGGGAACCACTGGGTCCTCAACAACCAGTACGGCGGTGCGACCGCGAGCCTGTGCAAGGGCGCCAACGGCGTCGACTGCGGCCGGCCGATCGCCGCGAAGACCGGGGTCAACGCCAACCTGACGCCGATCAACTCGATCACGCTCAACCGGCCGTAACCCCTCCCGCCCACAGGGCGACTTCCGGGGCCGCCATCGGCGGCCCCGGAAGTTCGCGGTGGTTCGCGGACCTGTTCGGGGCGGTTCTGCCGCGGCGATGCGGTATGACGTGGGTGCGCGGCCTGATGGAACCGCCTAGTCCGCTTCGGCGCTGCCGCTGACGCGCAGCTTGCGGCGGGCGCGCTCGTAAAAGGTCGTCCCGCCGAGCCGGACGACCCGGGCGGCGCCGCGGGCGGCGGTGACCCGCAGCCGGTCCCCCGCCTTGAGCTCGGCGGCGATCGCGCCGTCGACCTCCACCGCGAGGGTCCCCGACGTCGGCAGCAGGGTCAGGTCGACGTCCTCGTCCGCCGACAGCATGACGGCGCGGTTGAACGTCGAGTGCGCCGCCGCCGGCACCACCAGGAAGCCCTCGACGGCGGGCGAGACGATCGGCCCGCCGGCGGAGTAGCTGTAGGCGGTCGAGCCGGTCGAGGTCGCCACGATCACCGCGTCGCCCGCGTACCGGACGAACGGGTGGCCCTGCACCGCCACCTCCACCGCCGCGAGCCCGTCGCCCGGCATCCGCACCAGCGCGATGTCGTTGAAGGCGGAGACGACCCGCCCGCCGGGCAGCCGCATGCACACCGCCATCCGCGGTTCCACCTCGTAGCGGTGCTCGTCGATGCTGGTCAGCGCGGTGCCCAGCCCGTCCACGTCGATCTCGGCGAGGAACCCGAGGCGGCCGAGGTTGACGCCGAGCACCGGCGTCGCCGGCCCGGCCGCGAGCCGCATGCTGCGCAGCATCGTCCCGTCGCCGCCGAGGCTGACGAGCAGGTCCGCGCGCTCGGCGAGCGCGGCGGCCTCGACCGGCACGGCGCTGCAGTCGATCCGGCCGATCTCGTCGGGCAGCCCCAGCACCGCGCCGCCGCGCCGGCCCGCCCAGCCGACGATCGTGTCGACGGCGGCCTTGGAGTCGCGTTCGGGATGCAGGACGAGCCCCACGGTGTGCACCATGCCCATGCCAGCACCGTACGGCCCCGGGGTGCGGTTCAGCCGTCGTCCGGGAGCGGCGCGGCGAGGATTCGCAGCAGGATCGCGGTGAGCGGGCCGTGCAGGCCGGGCAGGCCGGGCAGGGCCGCCGCGTCGCCGGCGCAGACGTGCGCGGTGATCAGCTCGGCGATGGCGCCGACCGCGGCACGGTAGGCGGGCTCCTCGACGGGCGGCCATTCGGGGTGGCGTTTCGCGGCGTGCTCGCGCCACAGCCGCAGCACGTCCGCGACCGCCCCGTAGGCCTTGTTGCGCCCCTTGAGCGCGCGCGGGCCGACGGCCGGCAACTCGACCAGGATGCAGCGCGCGTACTCCGGCTCGCGCGCGCACAGCGCCAGGTACGAGCGCAGGCCCGCCTGCAGGACGGCCAGCGACGACGGCTTCTCGCCGAGGCCCTTCGGCGCGTTCATCAGCTCCCGCAGCACCACCTTCTGGGCGTCGGCGAGCGCGGTGAGGAAGCAGTCCTCCAGCCCGGTGAAGTGGTCGTAGAACGCCTTGCGGGACACGCGGGCGCGGGCGACGACCACCGCGACGGTGGTGCTGGGGTAGCCCAGCTCGGCGACCGCGGAGATCACCGCGCCGAGCAGCCGCTCTCGCTGCGCCTTGCGGACGACCGGGGCGGGCAGGCTGCTGCGCCCGCGGGGCAGGCCGGGACGCGCCGGGTCGTAGACCTCGGCCAGCCGGAGGCCGCCGGATCGCCGATCACCGGACCGCGGGCCGCCGGAGGAGGCGCCGTCGTCAGGGGGCCGCTGTCGTTCGATGCCGCGCATTGTAGTGGGCGGGCGCCGGCCGGCCACGCGGCCGGGCGTGGCGTTTCTATGGGCGGTTGCTAAGCGCTCCGAAGCGTTTCCGCATCACCCTCCGTATCCCGCGCCATCGGCCCGGGTTCACCATGTCCGGGACCCACAGGTACGTATGCGTACTTCTGAGAGGAGTCCCCATGAGAGTCGGACAGGCGGGCGCCGCGGCGGCCGGGCGCGGCCGGCTGCGGCGTTCCCTCGCCGCCTGCTCGGGCGCCGCCCTCGCGGTGATCGCGTTCGTCCAGGCGCCGCCCGCGCACGCGCTGCCGCCCGAGGACGTGCCCGCCGTCGGGGTGGACACCGGCCGGTTCAAGCTGCCGATCGGCTGCACGATCAGCCTCGGCGGGCTGCCGGTGTTCTACCTGCCGACGGACGTGGACGTGCAGGGCGTCGCGCCCGTCCAGCTCGGCCCGGGCCAGCAGTTCTACCTGTCGCAGGGGTCGGGCAGCATCACGTTCCCGTCCTGGCTGACCTCGCTGGCGCCGGTCCTCGGCATCGACAAGGCGGACGCGAAGATCACGGATCTGAGCATCGGGGCGAGCGACTCCACCCCGTCCAGCATCAACATCGCGGCGGGCGAGCCGTTCGAGATCGACGACATCGCGATCCAGGCCGGGCAGCCGCTCAAGGTGGGGCTGCCGCTGACCGGGACGTTCGACGTCGGCCCCTACACCGCGCCGAACAGCGGCAAGGTCACGCTCGCGTTCGAGCACGCCTACGCCGAGGTGAACCTGAAGTCGTCGGCCGGGTTCAGCCTGCCGATCACCGCCGACTGCAAGCCGTCGGCGGGCAACGCGCTGCTGACGATCGCGGTCGGCGGCGCGGCCGGGCAGCCCCCGGCGAAGATCACCGGTGCGCCGCTGAACTTCCCCGAGCCCGCCTCGAACGAGCTGGTCGGTATCATCAACGCGCCGTACGCGTGCAAGGTCGGCGCGGACACCCTCGACGTCGGGATCGCGGTCGGCGCGCACATCCCGCTGGTGGCCGAGCGCGGCAGCGCGTTCTCCTTCACCGAGGCGAGCGGCGCGCTGGTGATCCCGGCCGGCACCGTGAACAAGCTGATCGACAAGGGCTACACGTCCGCGTCCGGCAAGGTCACGGCGCTGAACCTGGCGGTCGAGGGCGGCACGCCCGCGACGCAGAACGTCATCCCGGCGAGCGGCATCGCCATCCCGAAGACGCCGCTGACGCGCGACAAGCAGATCACGGTGCCGCTGCCGAGCGACGGCACGCTGACCGCCGGACCGTTCACGCCGACCTCCTCGGCGACGAGCACCGCGGTCTCGCTCGGGTCGGCCGCCGCCGACCTGTCGTTCGACGGCGGATCCGCCGCCGCGGCGACCTGTGGCGCCCCCTCCCCCACGGTCTACCTGGTGGACAACCCGGTGACCTGACCGCCCGGCCGGCCGACCGGGCGACGGCGCCCCGCCGCCCGGCCGGCCCACGCCGACGCCCCCGCGCCCGCCTCGGTCTCAGCCCGGGGTGAGCCGCCAGTAGCCGTGCGGGTTGTGGAAGAAGTCGTCCTCCGCGAACCGGTCGCACGGCCCGTGCCGCAGCACCCAGCGCTCCGCGCCGTCCTCCAGCGCGAACGTCTCGCCGTCGTGCAGCTCCCGCGTCCGCTGCTCCATCAGCAGGTAGAGCGCCAGCCCGTCGATCAGCTCGAGGACGTCGTCGGGGTGCGGGTCGCCCGGGTGGTCCAGCTCGACGTCCGGGGCGCCGAGCAGGTGCATGCCGCAGCTGAAGTACAGCGCGCCGGTCGTGATCGGCCGCTTGACGCACGCCTGGTACAGCGGGACGGCCGCCTCCTGGCCCGCGTACGCCTTGTAGGCGAGGTCGAGCCAGCGGTCGCGGCCGTGCGCGAGGCCGTTGCTCTCGTTCTTCACCGCGGTGGCGCCGGAGCGCAGCAGCTCGGCGGTCAGCGCGAGGGTGCGGCGGGCGACGGTGAACGCGACGCCGGGACGCGCCGGGGGCGACAGCAGGTAGGCGACGGTGTCGTGGTCGCGCACCGCCGCCCAGTCCCGGCCGGTGAAGGAGGCGCCGGCGCCGCACGCCTCGAACGCGGCCGGCATCCGCGGGTCCGGAGCGTTCCCGGAGTAGTCCCAGTCGAGCTCGAAGCCCTCCTTCGCGGCGATCGCCTCGACCTCGCCGAGGTCCAGTCCGGTGCCGAGAACACAGAGGACATGCCGGGAGTCCACCGACGTCTGCTCATCAATCATCAGGCGGCAGGGTACGCGAAGATCGTGGTCATGGCAGAGGTTCGCCCGATCGTCCGGCCGCTGCACGCCCGGCTCCCCTGCCGCCGACGGCGTGCGCCGCCTCCCGCGTGGAGCGGCCCCGGGGCGGGGCCGCATCAGCGGGGCGCGGCGGGGGAAGGGTGATTACATGGACTTATGACACCGTCCGGGCGAGCGCGATGTGGGGCAGGTCACAGCCGGCCGGCCCCAGATTCGCGTCACGTTCGGCGGCACTGATCCATCTTCTCTGTGACGGGTCGTACGGAGGGTTTGGAGGGGGCATGGGCGCCGTACCGGAGAGCAGCACGCCGCGGCGGTTCAACCTGACCATGCTGAACGCCGCCTACGACGCGTTCCGGCGGGACATGGCCCGGATGTCGGCCGCCGCCGCGGACGCGGCGCCGGAACCGGGGCGGGTCGCCCGCGGATGGGCGATGTTCCGCCGGCACTGGCTGGCCCAGGAGGCCGCCGAGCAGCGCGCGTTGTGGGCGGTGATGCGCGGCCGGGAGCGTCCGGCCGTGTTCGAGGCGCTGGAGCTGCGCGCGTTCCGGGTCGTGCCGCTGCTGGACGGGGTGGACGCGGCGCTGGAGCACGGCGACCGGCGCGCCCTGTGCCAGTACGCGCGGGCGCTTCCGGCGGCGGTGAGCGACCTCCTGGACTACAAGGAGACGGAGATGCTGCCGCTGATCCACCGCGTGCTGACCCCGTTCGAGTGGGGGACCTTCGACGTCGAGATGCGCCGCGAGCTGGGCATGCGGGGGCTGGCCTCGTTCGTGCCGTGGCTGCTGGACGGGGCGCCCGACGCGACCGCCCGCGCGGTGATGCGGCTGCTTCCGCCGCCGTTCCGGGTGCTGTACCGGGCGCGCTGGCTGCCGCGCTACCGCCGCCGGGAGAGGTGGGCGGTGCCCGCCTCCTGAGCCTGCACCGCCTGAGCCTGCACCTCTGAGCGGCGCGGTGTGACGGGCGACACATCCCGGGATGTCACGTTTCGCCGGGCTTGATCGGTCTTATGCGCAGAACCGGTCCAGACCGACGAAAGGACGGCGTCGATGGCGGACCCGGGCACCGACATCGTCCCGCGGCTGTACGTCGTGCACGTGCTGCTGATCCCGGGGATCCTGGCGGCGCTGATCCCGCTGCACGCGGTGGTGCTGACGTGGCGGCAGACGCACACCCAGTTCCCGGGCAAGGGCAGCACGAACACGACCGTGCGCGGCTACCCGTTCTTCCCGGTGTTCGTGGCGAAGACCACCTCGCTGTTCCTGTGGGTGCTCGGGGTGACGGTGCTGCTCGCGGCGTTCGTGCAGATCAACCCGGTCTGGCTGTTCGGCCCGTACGACCCGGGCGCGATCAGCGCGGGCTCGCAGCCGGACTGGTACATGGGCTGGCTGGAGGGCGCGCTGCGGATCATGCCCGCGTGGGAGGTGAGCGCGTGGGGCCACACGGTGACGCTGAGCGTGCTCGTGCCGGCGCTGGTGGTCCCGGGGCTGCTGTTCACCGGCCTGGCCGTCTACCCGTTCCTGGAACGGTGGGTCACCGGCGACCCGCAGATCCACCACCTGCTGGACCGGCCCCGCGACGTCCCCGCCCGGACCGGGATCGGCATGGGCGGCGTCGTGTTCTACGGGGCGCTGTGGGCGGCCGGCGGCAACGACGTCGTCGCCGACCGGTTCGACGTCCCGCTGTACTGGACCACCTGGTTCTTCCGGTTCCTGGTCGTCCTCGGCCCGGTGCTGGCCTACGTCGTGACGTACCGGATCTGCGTCGGGCTGCAGCGCCGCGACCTCGCGCTCGTCGAGCACGGCCTGGAGACCGGCGTCATCCGCCGGTCGCCGGAGGGCCGGTACAGCGAGGTCGAGCGGCGCCTCCCGGCCGAGCGGACGGCCGCGATCACCGATCCGCGGCCGGCCCCGGCGGTCCCGCTGGACGTCCCGGCCGAGGCCGGCGGCGTCGAGAGCCCGCAGGCCCGGAGCCCGAAGGCGCGGATCCGCGCGGCCCTGAACCGGCGGTTCCGCGCCGATCTGGCCGTCGTCCCGCGCACCGCGCCGGACGCCCCCGAACTGGAGGAGGGCGCCTCCATCGAGACCGCGCCCGCGTCCCGCTGATCCGGGGCGCGCGGCAGAGCGACCGCCGGTTCAGACGGGCTTTTCGAACAGCAGGCGGATGACGGGCTCGGCGGCGGCCACGGGGTCGTCGCCGAGTTCGGCGGGCAGGGCGCCGCGGAGCCACAGCTCGGCGAAGCCGTGCACGATCGACCAGGCGGCGATCGGGGCGGTGAGGTCGCCGCTGGGGCGGCCGGGGGCGACGCTCCGGGCGCCGCGCGTGAGGACGCCGTCGGCGCGCGCGCGGGCGGAGGCGACCTCGGGGTCGTCCGCGCGGTACAGCTCGGGCCTGAACATGACCTCGAAGTACGCGCGGTGGTCGACGGCGAAGCGGATGTAGGCGAGCCCGACGTCGTGGAAGTCGTCGCCGGCGGCCTCGAGCGCGGCGGCGAACAGCGCGTACCCCTCGGCGGCGACGGCGGTGAGGAGCCCGGCCTTGTCGCCGAAGTGGTGGGCGGGGGCGGCGTGCGAGACGCCCGCGCGGCGGGCCAGCTCGCGCAGGCTCCATGTGGCCGGTCCGGATTCGGCGATCGCGTCCACGGCGGCCGCCAGCACGGCCCGCCGCAGATCGCCATGGTGGTAGGCGTCGTCGCTCATGCCGCCGATCCTATCTTTCCATTGACAAGTTCGCCGCACCGAGGCAATCTAGACATTGACAAGATTGCGCGCCCGCGCACCGCCCGAGCGAAGGACTCTCCCATGCCGACCCTGCCCTGGATCCCCGTGCGCGCCGCCGGCGCCGACGCCGAGGTGACCGTCATGGCGTCCCGGCTCGAGGTGCGCTCGCTGCGGCACGTGCCGGGCTTCCTCCTCGCCTCGATGTCCCTGCTGCGCCAGGCCCGCCGCGCCGACGGCGCGCACGGCGTCGCCCTCAGGGCCCAGCTGCTGAAGCGGACGTTCTGGACGCTGTCCGCCTGGCGCGACCAGAAGGCGATCCGCGCCTACGCCGCCGCCGAGCCGCACCGGTCGACGATGCGGGCCAAGCGCGCGGTGATGCGCGACTCCACGTTCGTCTTCTGGCAGGCGAAGGCCACCGACCTGCCGATCACCTGGGAAGAGGCGCGGCGGCGCATCGCCGAGCATTGACCCGCCCGGCTCCCGCGTCCCTAGCCCGGCGGCTCCGCGTCGTCGGCGAACGCGCGCAGGCCCGGCAGGTCGACGACGGTGATCCGGCGCCAGCCGGTGCGGATCAGCCCCGCGGCCCGCAGCCCCGTCATCGCGCGCGCGACCGTCTCGCGGGAGGCGTCCATCCAGCTGCCGAGCTCCTCCTGGGACAGCGGCGGCCCGATCGCGATCGACCCGTCCGGCGCGGGCGGCACGTGCTGCGCCGACCGCTCGGCGAGGTCGGCCAGCAGCCGCGCGAGCCGCTGGGTGCCCCGGCTGGCGACGTGCGCGCGCAGCCGCCGGTCGGAGTCGTCGATGCGCTGCACGAACGTGCCGGTGACGAGCATCCACACGTCCGGGTGCTCGTCCAGGAACCCGGTGAACCGGCCCGCCGGGACCACCAGCGCGCGCACCGGGGACAGCGCCGTCACCGTCGCCGACCGGGTGCGCCCGCCGAGCACCGCGCTCTCGGCGAGCAGGTCGCCCGGCCCGCGCACGGCCAGCACCACGTCGTGGCCGTCCTCGGTGGTCGAGGTGACCTTGGCCCAGCCCCGCTCGATGATGATCACGTGGTCGGACTCGTCGCCCTGGTACACCAGCGGCGCCTTGACCGGGAACTGGCGCGGCCGCGCGGCGGCGCGCAGCGCGATCCGCTGCGCGGCGTCGAGCGCGGCCCAGAACCCGGGCCGGGGAACGGACGGGGACGAGGGGGGCACGGTCGTCCTCCTTACCGGTCGCCGGGAATCTTGACATGCCCGCGGTCACCCCGCCGGTAAACCGGCTCACCTCGAAGTCGTCACACCCCCGGGCGCGTCGCGCTCACGTGCCGGACGGGCGCTCACGTGCCGGGCGGCGGCTCGGTCTCGACGGTCACGGCCTCGTGGTCGAAGCTCAGGTGGCCGCCGATCTTCGCCGCGTCGGTGAGCGGCTCCTCGTAGGACCAGGCCGCGTTCTCGGCGCCGTCCAGCGACCAGTACGTCGCCTCGCCCTTGTAGGGGCAGACGGTGCGCTTGCCGCTGCGGGTCAGCAGCTCGCGGCGCACGTCCTCGGCCGGGATGTAGAACCGGTTCGGCAGGCCCGTCTCCGACAGCAGCTTCGCCCGCCCGGTCTCCGCGACGACCTCGCCGTTCAGCAGCACCCGGACGTGCCGGGACGTGGCGCGCGCGTCGACCCGGTGGAACGGGTCGCGCAGGTGCCCGTGCACCTCCTCGTCCTCGTCGTACCAGGCGTCCATCGGGCCCCAGTAGAAGGCCATGTAGCCGCGCAGCCAGGACGATTCGGGCAGCGGTTCCGGGTAGCCCCACACCGCGTTCTCCGCGGCGCGGCCGCCGGCGCGGATCGTCCAGTACGCGGCGTCGCCCTTGAACGGGCAGTGCGTGGTGTGGTCGGTCCGCTCCAGCAGGTCCGTCCGGACGTCGTCCTCGGGGACGTACAGGACGGGCAGCAGCCCCGTCTCGTGCAGCAGCTTCCCCCGCTCGGTGTCGAACACGACCTCCCCGCCGAAGCGGGCGTGCACCCGGCGCGGGAAGTCGTGCATGAACAGCCGGTGCTTCGGCCCCTCGATGCGGAAGTTGACCTCGTCGCCGGGCGATCCGGCGAGCGGCCCGGGGCCCATGGTCAGCGTCATGCTCGTCTCCCTGCGTCGGCTCTGCTCACACGCCTGTCGGCCCTGCTCACACGCCCTGCTCACACGCCTGTGGGCATGGTCTCCAGCTCGCCGCGCCGCGCCGCCTCCAGGTGCAGCGGGGCGAGCGCCGAGGTGATCCGGAACCAGCACAGCGCGTCGTACCGGTCGGCGAGCCGCGTCGGGACGTACTGGCGCGGGTCGCGGTCCGGATCGTAGACGACGCCGATCGCGCGGTGCCCGAGCGTCCCGGTGAGGAAGGCGGGCATGTCGCGCTCGGGCGGCACCACGAACAGGCCGCGGTGCAGCTCCGACCCGGCGAGCACCGCCTCCAGCGACCCGTGCTCCGGCGGCGGGACGGTCATGACCTCCATCGGGTCGCCCCAGCTCGGCGCGGCGACCGCCTCGCCGGGGCCGCCCGCGAACCCGACGATCACGACGCGGTCGCGGCCGTGCCGCTCGCGGGCGAGCTGCCCGAGGTTCACCATGCCGGCGTCCGCCATGTCGGTGGCGCGCGCGTCGCCGACGTGGGTGTTGTGCGCCCACACGACGCCCTTGCCGGTCTGGCCGCCGTGGGTGTGGAAGTCCGCCAGCCGGTCGAAGGTGTCGGCCATGTGCACGTCGCGGACGTTCCACGACTCCGGCCCGCCGCCGATCATGGTGCGGTAGTAGCGCTCGGCGCCCGCGGCGATCTCGGCGTTCTGCCGGACGTCCAGCTCCTCGTCGGGGTCGCGGGAGTCGCCGTGGGAGACCGGGCGGCGCAGCCGGGTCAGCAGCGCCATGACCTCCTCGGCGCACCCGTCCGGGACCAGCGCGGTGTTCCACCCGTAGGACCGCGGGTCCTGGCCGTGCGGCTCGAAGCAGCGGTAGGCGTCCAGGGCCGTCCGCAGGTACTCGGGGCGGTGCTCGGCCAGGTGGTCGACGACGGCCCGCAGCGACTCCCACAGGCTGTAGACGTCCAGGCCGTAGAAGCCGGTCCGCCGGTCGGGCGGCAGGCCCGCGTTGTGCTCGCGCAGCCACCGGCAGAACCGGACGGTCTCCTCGTTGGCCCACATCCAGGTGGGCCAGCGTTCGAAGGCGTTCAGGGCGGTGCGCGGGTCCTCCGCGCCGCCGGGCGCCAGGGTGACCGACCGCCCGACACGGCGGCAGTCCGGCCAGTCGCCCTCGACGGCCACGAAGGAGAAGCCGCGCTCGGCGATCAGCCGGCGGGTGATCGCGGCCCGCCACGCGTAGTACTCGTGGGTGCCGTGGCTGGCCTCGCCGATCAGCACGCACGAGGCGTCGCCGATCCGGTCCAGCAGCGGGTCCAGGTCCTCTTCGTACTCCAGCGGCAGCGCGGCCCCGAGCACGTCGTCCGCGTCGCTCATGGTGTCCCCCTCCCCCAGGGTTCTCCGCGACGAAATCGACATTTCACTCAAATCGCTCCTGCTGTCGCCGTTCCCCGGATCCCCGGATCAATGCACGCCCCGGCCCGGATTCGGGCACCCCGCCGGACCGGCGGAGACCGACCGGTACACAGACGTAACTGGAATCCCCCACGAAACGCGCAGGGAATGGATAGTCTCCCTCCGATCACATTTGGTTAGGTAAGACAATCTGGAGCACCTGCCGCATGAGCGCTGCCAACCGGGTACAGGTCATCACACGGTGGGGGGCCATCGCCTTCATGGCGATCGCGGTCATGACCGCGACCGCGGGCGGCTTCGCCCAGTCCTACGCCGGGCTCTACCACTGGGCGCTGGAACACGGCCTGCGCGGATGGAAGGCCGACTCGTTCCCGCTGCTGGTCGACCTTTTCATCATCGTGGGCGAACTCGGCCTCTTCCTGCTCGCCGTCGACGCCTTCGTGCTGCGCCGCCGGGACATGATGAGCTGGCTGGACTTCTTCCTGCCGCTCGCCATCGCCCTCGCGGGTTGGACGGCCAGCCTCATCTTCAACGTCGGGCACGTCGGGCACCGGTCGTTCTCCTACCAGGCGACGGCCGCCGTCCCGCCGATCGTGTCGATGCTGGGCCTGTTCGTCCTGCTGCGAACACTGCACCGGTACGTCTCCCGCCAGTCCGCCGAGGAGGAGCCGAAGCCCGCCGAGCCCGCGCCGCGCGCCATCGCCGGCCCGGTCACGCTGCAGCAGATCACGCTGATGCCGCTGCGCAACACCGGGCCCTTCCCGCAGATCCAGGTGCCCGGCCACTCCGGCAAGGCGATCGAGTCCGGGACGAACGGCACCGCGAACGGCACGGCGAACGAAGCGGCGACCGCAAGGACCCGCGAGGCCGAACCGGCCGCCGCCCCGGCACCGTCCGCCGCCGCGCCCGCCTCACCGGCCGCCGCCCGCGAGCCCGAGCCGGCCCCCGCGCCCGAGCCGGATCCGGAGCTGGCCGCGGTCAGCGCCGCCGCGCGCGGCAGCCTCAACGGCCGCAGCGCGGTCGGCACCCCGCACGAGGAGCCCGCCCCCGGCCCCGACCCGGAGAACCTGCGCACCATCGTCATCGACGTCCTCGAGCGGCGGCACGGCGACATCGCCGCGACGCTCGCCGAGGTGCGCGCCGAGGGCTACACGTGCGACGAGGCCGAGATCCGCCGGATCAGCGACAACCACTGGTTCCCCTACGCGGTGTACCGGCTGCTGGCCAAGCACCACGGCGACGGCGAGCTGGTCGCCAGGGAGCTCGGCGAGCAGGGCATCGTCTACGACCAGGCGGCGCTGGACGAGCTCGTCCGCTCCTGGCGCGTCTGACGCGTCCGCACCACCGGCACCGCGAGCGCACCGCTCGTCCGGGACCGGCCGTCCGAAAGGGCGGCCGGTCCCGTCCGTTTCCGGGGCCATCGCGGCCCGCGGACGGTTTCCCCCGGACTCCGCACCGATCCCGTGCGACGCTGGACGCGCATCTCATGCCCATGCCGCATCAGCGATGCCGGGAGACATCATGAAGACGCAACTGCTCGCGGTGGCCGCCGCGGCCGCCCTCGGCGGCGCCCTCACCGGGTACCTGGTCGCCCCCTCGCCCGGCGACGCCGCCGCCCGCCCCGCCGCCGCCCTCGTCACCGGAACCCTGCACGCCGCGCTGAACATGCCGGCGGGCGACCGCGCGAAGGCCGCGGCGCTCGGCTACGACCTGTTCGACGTGGACCCCGACGCCGGCGAGATCGCCTCGCTGCCGAAGGGCGGCCGGGCGCTGCTCTGGGTCGGCAACACCACCTGCGGGGACTTCCAGCAGAACAGCGCGCCGGCGTTCGCCGACACGGTGAAGCGGTTCGCCGGCGACGACCGCGTGTACGGCTGGTACCTGTCGGACGAGCCGAACCCCGACCAGTGCCCGGACATCGCCGCGAAGCTGCGGCGGCGCGCCGACATCGTGCACCGGTACGCGCCGGGCCAGAAGGCGTTCGCGTCGCTGACGGACTGGCCGATGGGTCCGCTCAAGCCGTCGGAGACCCACCTCGACCTGATCGGGCTCGACCCCTACCCGTGCCGCTCCGGCCGCGGCGGATGCGACCTGAACGCGATCGACACGATGGTCGGCCAGGCGACCCGGGCCGGGTTCACCAAGAAGATGATCGTGCCGGTGTTCCAGACGTTCGGGCAGTCCTGCAGCGACGGCGAGAAGAACTGGCGGCTGCCGCGCGCGGGCGAGATGAGGGCGATCCTCGCCCGGTGGGACCGGCTCGTCCCGCGGCCCGCGTTCGACATCAGCTACTCGTGGGGCCGGCAGGACGCCTGGGCGTGCCCCGCGCTCGCCGACGCCGACGGCAGCGGCGGCAACCCCGACCTGCAGGCGGTCATGCGGAAGCACAACCTGCGCCGCACCGGCCCGGGCGTCCCCGAGCGGGATCCGGCGCCCGCGCCGAGCCCGACCGCCACCACCGGCTCCTGCCCGGAACCGGCGAAGCCGTAGCCGCGCAAGGCGGAACCCCCGGCCGCGGGAGGCGGCCGGGGGTTCCGGGGCGGGGCTGCGTGCGGCGGGCCGCGTCAGCGGTCCGCCGGGAGGGGGCGTTCTCGCCGGTTCACGCGGCGTCCTTCCCGGCCTTCACCGGCTCCGGCGCGTCCGCCGCCGTGTCGTCGTGGACGTAGCGGCGGCCGCGCAGCAGCGAGGCCAGCGCCGCGATCAGCGACATCGCGATCGCCATGGTGAACACGATCACCAGGCCGTGGTGGAACGGGTCGGAGATCAGGTGCGGGAAGTACGACCGGCCGGTCAGCGTGGCGACGTCGTGCGGGTCCATGCCCGCCAGCGCGTGGAAGGGCGTCAGCAGGTTCTGGATCGGGTTGTAGCCGAGGAACGCCGCGAACAGCGTGCCGACCGGCGGTGTCTGGCCGACCTGCGCGGCGACGTCGGGCGAGACGCCGTGCGAGGTCAGTCCGCCGGTCAGCGTCTTCGGCAGCGAGTTCGACAGCCCGGCGATCATCAGCGAGAAGAACACCCCGATCGACAGCACCATGCCGGCGTTCATGAAGGTGGCGCGCATGCCGGACGCGGCGCCGCGCTGCCCGGCCGGCACCGAGTTCATGATCGCGGTGGTGTTGGGCGCGGCGAACAGCCCGGAGCCGATCCCGTTGAGGAAGATCAGCAGCGCGAAGACCCCGTAGTTGAAGTCCGTCGGGACCAGCAGCAGGCCGAGGAAGGCCAGCCCGGACAGCACCAGCCCGCCCGAGGCGAACGCGCGGGCCCCGTAGCGGTCGGACAGGTAGCCCGAGATCGGCCCGGCCACCAGGAATCCGACGGTCAGCGGAAGCAGGTAGATGCCGGCCCACAGCGGGGTGTCCTCGAAGTCGTAGCCGTGCAGCGGCAGCCAGATGCCCTGCAACCAGATGATCAGCATGAACTGCATGCCGCCGCGGGCGATCGCGGCGAGCAGCCCGGCCGCGTTCCCGGCCGCGAACGCGCGGATCTTGAACAGGTCGAGGTGGAACATCGGCTCGTCGACCTTGGTCTCGATGTAGCAGAAGACCACGAGGACGGCGACGCCGCCGATGACGCCCGCCAGCACCCACGGGTTCGTCCAGCCCATGTCGTGGCCGCCGTACGGCTGGATCCCGTAGGTGATCGCGGCCAGCAGCGCGGTCAGCCCGACCGCGAAGGTCGCGTTGCCGATCCAGTCGATCTTGGCGCGGACGGCCCGGGTGGCCGTCTCGATCAGGCTGTGGTACGCCCAGACCGTCCCGACCAGCCCGATCGGGGCGGAGGCGAAGAACACCAGCCGCCAGTTGACCTCGCTGAGCAGGCCGCCGGCGACCAGGCCGAGGAACGTTCCGGCGATGCCGGCGACCTGGTTGACGCCCATCGCCATGCCGCGCCGGTCGGCCGGGAACGCGTCGGTGAGGATCGCGGCGGAGTTGGCCATCAGCATGGCGCCGCCGATGCCCTGGAACACCCGCCAGGCGATGAGCCAGACGGCGCCGGCGCTGCCGTGCAGCGGGTCCAGCCCGAGCATGATCGTCCCGACCGTGAAGACGGCGAAGCCGGCGTTGTACATCCGGACGCGCCCGAACATGTCACCGAGCCGGCCGAGCGTCACCACCAGCACCGCGGAGACGAGCATGTAGCCCATCAGGATCCACAGCAGGTAGCTGACGTTGCCCGGTTCCAGCGGGTTCAGATGGATCCCGCGGAAGATCGCCGGCAGCGAGATGATCACGATCGAGGAGTTGACCGTCGCGAGCAGCATGCCCAGCGTCGTGTTGCTCAGCGCGATCCACGGATAGTGCTTGGTCGGCACGCTCTCCCCTCCCCAGAGAAATAGTTTCTTGTGCTAACTAATCATATGATGGGATTTGTCCGCCAGCGCGGTACCGGGTGGCCCCTGTCACCTCCCGGCCCGGACGTTCTCCCCATCACTCCCCCATCACCGGACGGATCGCCGGGCGCGCGGCCGGCGGCCGGCCGCCCCGGCGAGTGCGCGGAGCGCCGCCGGTTTCTGGGATCCTGCTGATCACCCGGGACGAGAGGGACGAGATGCAGGGGACACGACACCGGCTGAGCCTGGATGACGAGCGGGTCCGGGAGTTCTGGCGGGAACGGCGGGTGTGCACGCTGGTCACGGTCCGGCCGGACGGCACGCCGCACGCGGTGCCGGTGGGCGCGACGCTGGACGCGGGCGCCGGGCTGGTGCGCGTGATCACCTCGGCCGGGTCGGCGAAGGCGCGGCACGTGCGGGCGGCGGGCGCGGCCGGGCTGCCGGTCGCGGTGAGCCAGGTGGACGGCCGGCACTGGGTCACGGTCGAGGGCCGGGCCGTCCTGCGGACGGACGCCGCCGCGGTCGCGGACGCCGAGCGCCGGTACGCCGAGCGGTACAGGCCGCCGCGCGCCAACCCGGAGCGGGTCGTCATCGAGGTCGCGGTGGGGCGGGTGCTGGGCAATGTCTGACGGGATCACCCGGCCCGACCTGCGGGTGGACGCACCCGGGCAGGCGGCGCCGGCGCCGGACGTCTGGGTCGTCGGGATCGGCGCGGACGGCTGGGAGGGCCTCACCGAGCCCGCTCGGGACGCGTTCCGCAAGGCTGACGTGATCATGGGCGGACCGCGGCAGCTCGGGCTGCTGCCGGACCTGGACGCCGAGCGGGCGCTGTGGCCGTCGCCGATGCTGCCGGGGCTGCCGTCGCTGTTCGAGGCGCACCGGGGCCGCCGGATCGCGGTCGCGGCGAGCGGCGACCCGATGTTCTACGGGGTGGGGACGGCGCTGGTCCGGCTGCTGGGCGCGCAGCGGGTTCGGGTGGTGCCGCACGCGTCGTCGCTGTCGCTGGCGTGCGCGCGGCTCCACTGGCCGGTGGAGGACACCGAGGTCGTGAGCGCGGTCGGACGGCCGCTGTCGGTGCTCGCCGCGGTGCTCGCGCCGCGCCGCCGGGTGCTGGTGCTGAGCGCGGGCGCGGACACGCCCGCCGAGGTCAGGGCCCTGCTGGACGAGCGCGGCTACGGCGCCAGCGAGGTGACCGTGCTGGAGCGGCTGGGCGCGCAGGACGAGCGCGTCGGCCCCGTCCCGGACGACCCCGCCGCGCTGAACGTCGTCGCGATCCGCTGCGACGGCCCTGGGACGCCGGTCGTGCCGGGCCTGCCGGACGACTCCTACGAGCACGACGGCCAGATCACCAAGCGGGAGGTCCGGGCGATCACGCTGGCGCGGCTGGGGCCGGTGCCGGGCGAGCTGCTGTGGGACGTCGGGGCGGGCGCCGGGAGCATCGGGATCGAGTGGATGCGCGCGCACCGGTCGTGCCGGGCGATCGCGGTCGAGGAGCGGGAGCGGCGCGCGGCGCGGATCGAGGCGAACGCGCGGGCCCTCGGCGTGCCGGGGATCCGGGTCGTCGTCGGGGAGGCGCCCGCCGCGCTGGCGGGCCTCCACGCACCGGACGCGGTGTTCATCGGCGGCGGCGTCACCGCGCCGGGGATGGTGGACGCGTGCTGGGAGGCGCTGCGGCCGGGCGGTCGCCTGGTCGTCAACGCCGTCACGATCGAGTCGGAGCGGGTGGTGACGCAGGCGCGCGAGCGGCTCGGCGGCGACCTGACCCGGATCGAGATCGGGCGCGCCGGGGCGGTCGGCGGGTTCACCGGCTGGCGGCCGATGATGCCGGTGACGCAGTGGGCCGTGACACGGGAGGACGGCCGGTGACCGTGCACTTCATCGGCGCCGGGCCGGGCGCCGCCGACCTGATGACCGTCCGCGGCCGGGACCTGGTCGCGGCGTCGCCGGTGTGCCTGTACGCGGGCAGCCTCGTCCCGCCGGAGGTGCTGGCGTGGTGCCCGGCGGGCGCGCGCCTGGTGAACACGGCGAGCATGGTCCTGGACGACATCGTCGCCGAGCTCGTCGCCGCGCACGAGCGCGGGCAGGACGTGGCGCGGCTGCACTCGGGCGACCCGTCGGTGTTCAGCGCGATGGCGGAGCAGATGCGGCGGCTGGACGCGGCGGGCGTGCCGTACGACGTGACGCCGGGGGTCCCGGCGTTCGCGGCGGCGGCGGCCGCGCTGGGCCGGGAGCTGACCGTTCCGGAGGTGGCGCAGACCGTCGTGCTGACCCGCACGTCGGCGCGGGCGACGCCGATGCCGCCGGGCGAGGACCTCGCGACGCTCGGCCGCGCCGGTGCGACGATGGTGCTGCACCTGGCCGTCCAGCGGATCGGGTCCGTGGTGGACGAGCTGGTCCCGAACTACGGCGCGGACTGCCCGGTCGCCGTGGTCGCCTACGCGTCGCGCGACGACGAGGTGATCGTCCGCGGCACCCTCGCCGACATCACCGCGAAGGTCCGCGAGGCGGGCATCGAGCGCACCGCGGTGATCATCGTGGGCCGCGTCCTGACCGCGGCGAACTTCACCGACAGCCACCTCTACTCCGCCGCCCGCCGCCGCTGAACACGTTCACTTGTGGCGTGTCGTGGTTATCCGGCCCTCCATAACCACGACACGCCACAACTCAACGACGGGTCAGGGGCCGGCGCGGCCGACTATCGTGCCGGCGCGGTCGATGACGACGACGTCGACCGCGACGGGCGCGCCGCGCAGGGTCGCCAGGGCCGTCTCGCGGGCGCGGGCCGCGACGAGGTCGCCGAGCGGAACGCCGGCGCGCCGGCAGATCTGGAGGGCGTCGAGCGCGGTGTTCGCGCGCCGGACGCGCTCGGCGGTCTCCGCGTCGCCGACCATGGCCGCGAGGACGCCGAAGTCGACCTGCGAGCGCTTGGAGTGCAGGTCGAGGTGCCCGGCCGCGAGCTTCGCGAGCTTGCCGATGCCGCCCGCGATCGTCAGCCTCGGCACCGGGTGGCGGCGCAGGTACTTCAGCACGGCGCCCGCGAAGTCGCCCATGTCGAGCAGCGCGTCCTCCGGCAGCCCGTGCAGCTCGGCGGCGACCCTCTCGGACGTGCTGCCGGTCGCGCCCGCGACGTGCTCGCGTCCCATCGCGCGCGCCACGTCCACGCCGCGCCGGATACTGTCGATCCACGCCGAGCACGAGTACGGGACGACGACGCCGGTCGTGCCGAGGATCGACAGCCCGCCGAGGATGCCGAGGCGCGGGTTCCACGTCCGGCGCGCCAGCTCCGCGCCGCCGTCGACGGAGATCTCCACGATGACGTCGGCGTCGCCGAGGACCTCGCGCATCATCCGGCGCGGCACCGGGTTGATCGCCGGTTCGCCCACGTCCAGGGGCAGGCCGGGGCGGGTGACGGTGCCGACGCCCGGGCCCGCGCGGAAGACGACGCCGCCGCCCGGCTCGCCGCGGCGCACGGTCGAGCGGACGAGCGCGCCGTGCGTCACGTCGGGGTCGTCGCCGGCGTCCTTGACGATCCCGGCCGTCGCGTACCCGTCGCCGAGCTCCTCGACGGCCAGCGCGAACGCGGGCGTCTGGCCCTTCGGCAACGTGATCTCGACGGGGTCGGGGAACTCGCCGGTCAGCAGCGCGGCGTGCGCGGCCTTGGTCGCGGCGGTCGCGCACGCGCCGGTCGTCCAGCCGTATCGGAGATCGCTCACGGCAATACCCTGGTCCCGTGACCCCGCCAGTGGAAGAGACCGGTGCCGGGGAGGGCAGGCGCGTTCTGCTGCTCGGCGGCACCGGCGAGGCGCGGCGGCTGGCCGGAGTCCTCGCCGGCGATCCCCGCTACGACGTGATCAGCTCCCTCGCCGGCCGGACCGCCGACCCGGACCTGCCGCCGGGCCGCACCCGGATCGGCGGGTTCGGCGGCCCGGACGGGCTCGCGGCCTGGCTCCGCGACGAGCGGATCGGCGCGGTCGTCGACGCCACGCATCCGTTCGCCGCGCTGATGACCGAGTCCGCCGTCGTCGCGGCGGCGCGGACCGGGGTCCCGCTGCTGGTGCTGCGCCGCCCCGGCTGGACGGAGGGACCCGGCGACGACTGGCGGCGCGTCCCGTCGCTGGAGGCCGCCGCGGCGGACCTGCCCGGCGAGCGCGTCTTCCTGACCACCGGCCGCAAGGACCTCGCCGCGTTCGCGGGCGACGCGCGCCGCTGGTTCCTCGTCCGGTCCGTCGACCCGCCGGAGCCGCCGCTGCCGCCCCGGATGGAGACGGTCCTCGCGCGCGGGCCGTTCACCGTCGAGGAGGAGCTGGCGCTGATGCGCGAGCACGCGATCGACGCGCTGGTCACCAAGGACAGCGGCAGCGCGATGACCTCGGCCAAGCTCACCGCGGCGCGGACGCTGCGGATCCCGGTGGTCATGGTCGACCGGCCGCCTGCGCCGGACGGCGTCCCGATCGCCGCGACGGTCGAGGAAGCGCTGGCCTGGCTCGCTCATGACGGGTAGCGGCGCGGCGTGAACACGGTCGTGCGGCCGTCGCCGCGCTCGGCGACGGTCGTCTGCGACGAGCCGACCAGCAGCAGCGTCCGCATGTCGACGCCGTCCGCGTCGAGGTCGCCGAGCCGGACGACCCGGACGCTCTCCTCCGGCCCGCCGACATCGCGCCCGATGACGACCGGCGTGTCCGGCGAGCGGTGCTCCAGCAGCACGTCGCGGGCCCTGGTGACCTGCTCCGTGCGGGTCTTCGACGCCGGGTTGTAGATCGCGATGACCAGGTCGGCGGACGCGGCGGCGGCGAGCCGGGACGCGATGACGTCCCACGGCTTCAGCCGGTCCGACAGCGACAGCACGCAGTAGTCGTGCCCGAGCGGCGCGCCGATTCGGGACGCGACGGCGTTCGCGGCGGTCAGCCCCGGCAGGACCCGCACCGGGACGTCCTTCCAGCGCTCCTCGGCGGCGACCTCCAGCACGGCGGCGGCCATCGCGAACACGCCCGGGTCGCCGGACGACACCACCGCCACGCGGCGTCCCCGCTCGGCGAGCGCGAGCGCGAACTCGGCCCGCTCGGACTCGACCCGGTTGTCGGACGCGTGCCGCTCCTGCCGGGGGTTCGCGGGCACCCGCGCCAGGTAGGGCGCGTACCCGACGAGGTCGTCGGCGGCGGCGAGGGCGTCCTGTGCCTCGGGGGTGAGCCAGTCGCGGCCCGCCGGGCCGAGCCCGACGATCGCGACCTCGCCCCGCCCCTCCCCCGGCGCGGCGGGTTCGGGCAGCTCTCGGCGGGTCCGCTCGTGCACCCGGCTCGGCAGGATCGCGACGGAGAAGTACGGGACGGTCTCCGGATCCACCTCGGCGAGCGGCAGCGCCCGCTGCCCGTCGGTGGTGGCGCGCTCGACGTACCAGGCGTCGTCCAGGCGGCCCGCCCCGTCCAGGGCCGCGCGGACGCCGCCGAACGTCCGGCCGAGCTTCAGCACGGCGGCCGAGTCGGTGGCCTCGAGATGCCGCCGCAGGTCATCGGGCGGCAGCGTGCCCGGCAGGACGGTCAGCACCTCGTCGCGCTCCACCAGCGGGCGGCCGAGTTCGGCGGACGCGGCGCTCACCGACGTCACGCCCGGCACGACCGTCGTCGGGTACCGGCCGGAGAGCCGCTTGTGCAGGTGCATGTACGAGCCGTAGAAGAACGGGTCGCCCTCGCACAGCACCACGACGTCGCGCCCGGCGTCCAGGTGCTCGGCGAGCCGCGCCGCGCACCGCTCGTAGAACTCCTCCAGCACCGCCCGGTAGTCGCCGGTCTGCTCGGTGGTGACCGGGTAGATCAGCGCTTCCTCGATCTGCCCTTCGCGCAGGTGGGGGGCCGCGATGCGGCGGGCGATGCTGCGCCCGTGCCGCGCCGCGTGGTGCACGACCACGTCGGCGGACGCGACGAGCCGGGCCGCCTTCACGGTGATCAGCTCGGGGTCGCCGGGGCCGAGCCCCACCCCGTACAGGTGTCCGGTCATCACTCTTCCTCGGCGGCGATGGCGTTGATCGCGGCGGCGGTCATCGCGCTGCCGCCGCGCCGCCCGCGCACCACCAGGTACGGCAGGCCGGACGCGGCGAGCGCGTCCTTGGACTCGGCCGCGCCGATGAACCCGACCGGGATGCCGAGCACGGCGGCGGGCCGGGGGGCGCCGTCCGCGACCATCTCCAGCAGCCGGAACAGCGCGGTCGGCGCGTTGCCGATCGCGACGACGGAGCCGTCGAGGCGGCCCCGCCACAGCTCCAGCGCGGCGGCGCTGCGGGTGGTGCCGAGCCGCTCCGCGAGCGCGGGCACGCGGGGGTCGCCGAGCGCGCAGACCACGTCGTTGTCCGCGGGGAGCCGGCGGCGGGTGACGCCGGCCGCGACCATCTGCGCGTCGCACAGGATCGGCCGCCCCGCGAGCAGCGCCTCGCGGGCCGCCGCGACGACGCCGGGCGCGTAGTCCAGGTCGCGCACCAGGTCGGTCATCCCGCACGAGTGGATCATGCGGACGGCGACCCGGGCGACGTCGTCCGGCAGCCCCGCGAGGTCCGCCTCCGCCCTGATGGTCGCGAACGACCGCCGGTAGATCTCCGCGCCGTCGCGGACGTAGTCGATCACTCGCTCCTCCGTGTCGTGGCGGCGGCGGCCGCCGTCGCCGCCAGGTCGTGGGACCGGGCGCGGACCTCGCCGCCGAGCCGCACCTCGTAGCCGCCGGGGACGGCCACGACCGCGACGTGCCGGTCGGCGGGCCGCCCGCACTGCCGCTCGCAGCCCGACCAGTGCACCGGCAGGCCGCCGCCGGCGCGGCGGGCGCGGGCCGCGTCCGCGCGCACGTCGGTGCGCGACTTCGCGCAGCCGGGACGGCCCGCGCAGGACGTCAGCCCCGCCCAGTCGGGTCCGGTGACCAGGCCAGGGAAGTGTGCCATGTCCGCGACGCCGGGAATGACGACGCCCCGCCACGGAGTGACGATGATCTCCTCGGCGGCGCCCAGCGCGGCCGGGTCGAGGCGGCCGAGCGGGACGAGCCCGGAGAACGCCGTCCGCCCGTCCCGCTGCGGGATCGCGCCGAGCGGCGTCCGGTACGGCGTCGCCGGAACGGGGACGGGCGCGCTCCGGTCGCCGGGCAGCGGGAGGTCGCGGCCGAGCTCGGCGAGCCGCCATTCGCTCGTCCGGACGCGCAGGAACGCGCGGGCGGAGTCCAGCGCGAGCGCGACGGCGTCCTTCGGACCGGCGCGCAGCCCGCTGTCCTTTCCGGCGAGGACCAGCGCGAACGCGTCCGGCGCCAGCGCGTACAGGGCGACGTCGGCGCGCAGCGCGATGACGTCGCCGCGCCCGTCGTCCACCGCGAACAGGAACCGGCCGGGCAGGGCGGCGAGGTCAGGGTCGGCGCACAGGCCCGCGTCCAGCTCCGCGACGACCGGCCGGACGTCCAGCAGCCCGCGGGCGTCGCGTCCGGTCAGCACGCTGCCGAGGATGTTGCGGACGCGTTCGTGCGCGGCGGACGGCAGCAGCCCCGCCTCGCGCAGCCGCTCGGCCAGCTCGGTCTCCGCCCCGCCGGCGAGCCCTCTGATCTGCAGGTTCGCGCGCGACGTCAGTTCGAGGAACCCGTCCCCCAGCTCCCTGGACGCCGCGGCGAGCGCGGCGAGCCGGGCCCGCGTCAGCGCGCCGCCGGGCAGCCGGACGCGCGCCAGCCCCCCATCGGCGGCGGCGTGCACCCGCAGAGCCCCCGGACACCGGTCCGGCTCCGAACGCGAAGTCGACACGCGAGGATCCTAAGGCCCGCCCCGAGAACGGGGACGACGCGCTCCGGCCGCGACCTCGGTGCCCGGACGCGCCGAACTCCGGGCGATCGGGTTAGGGTGTGGGCGGCGGCAAGGGAGGAAGCCGGTGCGAATCCGGCGCGGTCCCGCCACTGTCACCGGGGAGCGGACCCCATGCGAGGCCACCGCGCGAGCGGGAAGGCCGGGGCGAGCGGCGATCCGGGAGCCAGGAGACTCCGTGCCGCCGCTTTCCTGACCTGCGATTCGGGGCGAGGACCCCGGGTGAGGACGCGATCCGCGTGATCCTGCTGCTGTCCACCTCGGACACCGACCTGCTCAGCGCGCGCGCCAGCGGCGCCGCCTTCAGGCTCGCCAACCCGGCCCGCACGTCCGCGGACGATCTGCCCGCCCTGGTGGACGGCACCGACCTGGTGGTGGTGCGGCTGCTCGGCGGCCGGCGTGCCTGGGAGGAGGGCCTCGACGCGCTGCTCGCCGGACCGCGCCCCGTGGTGGTGCTCAGCGGGGAGCAGGCACCGGACGCCGAGCTGATGGAGCTGTCGACCGTCCCCGCCGGGGTGAGCGCCGAGGCGCACGCGTACCTGGCGCACGGCGGTCCCGGCAACCTGGCGGAGCTGTTCGGCTTCCTGTCCGACACCGTGCTGCTCACCGGGTTCGGGTTCGCTCCCCCGGCGCCCACCCCGACCTGGGGCGTGCTGGAGCGGGAGCAGGCGCCGGGCGATGGACCGGTCGTCGGCGTCCTGTACTACCGCGCGCATCACCTCGCCGGGAACACCGCGTTCGTCGAGGCGCTGTGCCGGGCGATCGAGGCGAAGGGCGGGCGGGCGCTCCCGGTGTTCTGCGCGTCGCTGCGCACCGCCGAGCCGGAGCTGCTGGAGACGCTCGGACGGGCCGACGCGCTCGTCGTCACGGTGCTCGCGGCGGGCGGCACGAAGCCGGCGTTCGCGGGCGCGGGCGGCGACGACGAGGCGTGGGACGTCGGCGCCCTCGCCGACCTGGACGTCCCGATCCTGCAAGGCCTGTGCCTGACCAGCGAGCGCGCCGCGTGGGAGGCCAACGACGACGGCCTGTCCCCGCTGGACACCGCGACGCAGGTGGCCGTCCCCGAGTTCGACGGCCGGATCATCACGGTGCCGTTCTCGTTCAAGGAGACCGACGAGGACGGCCTCAGCGTCTACGTCGCCGACGCCGAACGGGCCGCGCGGGTCGCGGGGATCGCGGTCCGGCACGGGCGGCTGCGGCACGTCCCGGCGCGGGACAAGCGGGTCGCGCTGATGCTGTCGGCGTACCCGACGAAGCACGCGCGGATCGGCAACGCGGTCGGGCTCGACACACCGGCCAGCGTCGTGAAGCTGCTCGCCGAGATGCGCGACCGCGGCTACGACGTCGGCGACGCGCTGCCCGCCGAGGGCGACGCGCTGATGCACGCGCTGATCGCGGCGGGCGGGCAGGACCCCGACTGGCTGACCGAAACGCAGCTCACCGGCAACCCCGTCCGCATCCCGGCGGCGCGGTACAAGGCCTGGTACGCGACGCTCCCGCAGGACCTGCGCGACGGCATCGAGCGGCACTGGGGCCCGCCGCCCGGCGAGCTGTTCGTCGACGACTCCCGCGACCCGGACGGCGAGATCGTCCTCGCCGCGCTGCAGTCCGGGAACGTCGTCGTGATGGTGCAGCCGCCGCGCGGGTTCGGCGAGAACCCCGTGGCGATCTACCACGACCCCGACCTGCCGCCGAGCCACCACTACCTGGCGGCGTACCGGTGGATCGCGGACGAGTTCGGCGCGCACGCGGTCGTGCACGTCGGCAAGCACGGGAACCTGGAGTGGCTGCCCGGCAAGTCCGCCGGGATGTCGGCGTCCTGCGGGCCGGACGCGGCGGTCGGCGACCTGCCGCTGATCTACCCGTTCCTGGTGAACGACCCGGGCGAGGGCACGCAGGCCAAGCGGCGCGCGCACGCCACGCTGGTCGACCACCTGATCCCGCCGATGGCGCGGGCGGAGAGCTACGGCGACCTCGCGCGGCTGGAGCAGCTCCTCGACGAGCACGCGAGCATCGCGGCGCTCGACCCGGCGAAGCTGCCCGCGATCCGCGCGCAGATCTGGACGCTGATCCAGGCCGCCCGCCTCGACCACGACCTCGGGCTGGACGACCGCCCGCACGACGCCGAGTTCGACGACTTCCTGCTGCACGTGGACGGCTGGCTGTGCGAGGTGAAGGACGTCCAGATCCGCGACGGCCTGCACATCCTCGGCGCCGCCCCGGCCGGCGGGACCCGCGTCGACCTGGTGCTCGCGATCCTGCGGGCGCGGCAGCTGTGGGGCGGCTCGGTGACGCTGCCGGGCCTGCGCGAGGCCCTCGGGCTGGCCGAGGACGGCGCCGCCCGGGCCGAGGTCGACGCGGTCGAGGAGCGGGCGCGGGCGCTGGTCGCCGCGATGGAGGAGCGCGGCTGGGACCCGGCCGCCGCGTCCGTCCTCGCGGACGGGCGGGTCGCCGACATCCTGCGGTTCGCCGCGACGGAGATCGTCCCGCGGCTGGAGCGGACCCGCGACGAGATCGGGATGGTGCTGCACGCCCTCGACGGCGGGTACGTGCCGGCCGGGCCGAGCGGGTCGCCGCTGCGCGGCCTGATCAACGTGCTGCCGACCGGCCGGAACTTCTACTCCGTCGACCCGAAGGCCGTCCCGTCCCGGCTCGCCTACGACACCGGCCGCGCGATGGCCGACTCGCTGCTGGACCGGTACCGCGAGGACACCGGCGAGTGGCCGCGCTCGGTCGGGCTGTCGGTGTGGGGCACCAGCGCGATGCGCACGTCCGGCGACGACATCGCCGAGGTCCTGGCGCTGCTCGGGGTCCGGCCGGTGTGGGACGAGGCGTCCCGCCGCGTCACCGGCCTGGAACCGGTGCCGCTCGACGAGCTGGGCCGGCCCCGGATCGACGTCACGGTCCGGATCAGCGGGTTCTTCCGCGACGCGTTCCCGCACGCCGTCGCGATGCTCGACGACGCCGTCCGGCTCGCGGCGGACCAGGACGAGCCCGACGAGATGAACTTCGTCCGCGCGCACGTCCGGGCGGACACGGCGGCGCACGGCGACGAGCGGCGGGCGACGCTGCGGGTGTTCGGGTCGCGGCCCGGCGCGTACGGCGCCGGGATCCTGCCGCTGATCGACAGCCGCAACTGGCGCGACGACTCCGACCTCGCCGAGGTGTACGCGGTGTGGGGCGGCTACGCCTACGGGCGGGGCCTGGACGGCGTCCCGGCGCGCGGCGACATGGAGAGCGCCTACCGGCGGATCAGCGTCGCCGCGAAGAACACCGACACCCGCGAGCACGACATCGCCGACTCCGACGACTACTTCCAGTACCACGGCGGCATGATCGCGACCGTGCGGGCGCTGACCGGGAAGGCGCCGAAGGCCTACATCGGCGACAGCACCCGCCCGGACGCCGTCCGCACCCGCACGCTCGACGAGGAGACGTCCCGCGTCTTCCGCGCCCGCGTCGTCAACCCGCGCTGGCTCGCGGCGATGCGGCGGCACGGCTACAAGGGCGCGTTCGAACTGGCCGCGACGGTCGACTACCTGTTCGGCTACGACGCGACCGCCGGGGTCGTCGCCGACTGGATGTACGAGAGGCTCGCGCGGACGTACGCCCTCGACGCCGAGAACCGGGCCTTCTTCAACGAGTCGAACCCGTGGGCGCTGCACGGCATCACCGAACGCCTCCTCGAAGCCGCCGACCGCGGCATGTGGGAGCACCCGGAACAGGACACCCTGGAAGCGTTGAAGCGCCTCTACCTCGAAGTCGAAGGCGACCTGGAGGACTCCGGCTGAGACCCTGAAGAGGCAGGGATCACTCCGCGGATCCGGTGTAGGCGGCGATGGTGCGGTCCGCGCGGGCGCGGGCGACGGCCTCGGCGGTGCCGGACGCGGCGTCCGCCGCGTACCAGCCTTCCGCACAGCCGGTCATGAAGTCGCGGGCCTCGTCGGACGCCTGCCACTCCGGACCGAGGTCGGCCGGGACGTTCTTCCCGGTCGACAGGTGCAGGGAGAGGCCGAGCAGGCCCATGTCCCAGCCGACGCCGACGGCTCCCGGGCCGAACTGCTCCCAGTGGTCGTCGACGTGGGTGATGTGCTCCAGCTCGAACCGCGTCCGGTCGCCGTCCTCGGGCGTCAGCCGGACCTCGATCCAGCTGGTCTGCCCGGCGAACTCCCAGGTCGCGAAGAAGCTCTTGGGCGGGTCGCAGCGCTCGACGGTGCCGCCGGCGTTGCCCTCGAGCTGGTAGCGGCCGCCGGGGCGCAGGTCGCCCGAGACGGGCAGGAACCAGCGCGGGATCCGCTCGGGGTTGGTGACGGCGTCCCAGACGTCCTCGACGGGGGCGGCGTAGGTCTGGCTGATGACGACGGCGCGGGCGGTGCCGGCCTCCATCTCCCGCTCGCCGACCCGGCGGCGCACGGCGTTGATCTGCCCGGTCACTTCGATCATGGTTCCTCCTCGGTGCGGCGTGCGCGCCGGCCCCTGGCGATCTCGGTGGCCAGGGCGTCCAGATGCGGCGTCCAGAAGCGGCGGAAGCGGTCGAGCCAGGCGTCGATCTCTTGGAGCGGCGCGGAGCCGACGCGGTAGAGGCGCCGCGTCCCGTCCGGCCGGACGACCGCGAAGCCCGCCTCCCGCAGCACCTTGAGGTGCTGCGACACGGCGGGCTGCGAGATGCCGAACTCCACCCGGATGACCGACGTCACCTCGCCCGAGGTCCGCTCGCCGTCGGCGAGCAGCTCGAGGATGCGGCGCCGGACCGGGTCGCCCAGCACATCGAAGGCGTGCACGGGCGCCAACATACAGGCTGGGCTTATATAAGCCAAGCCTTAAACAACGAGGTCGACGGAGTCTTCGAGCGCGTCGAGCAGCCAGAAGTGCAGCGTGCCGAGGACCACCGGGTCGCCGGTGACCAGCCGGAACAGGTCCCAGTACCGCGCCACCCGCGCGTCGCGCTCCACCGCTGAGTCGCGCAGGATCCAGCGCCGGAACTCCGGTGTGTCACTGGCCCTGCGTCCCGCGACGTGGGCGGCGACGAACCGGTCCAGGGCCGCGCCCGGCCCCGGCGCCTCCCCCGCCAGCACCAGCGGCGACGCCAGCTCCATCGCCTCGCTCATGCCGGCCAGCAGCGACTCCTCGTCGGCCACGACCCGCAGGTTCGACCGCCCCTGCTCCCGCAGCCGCCTGTTCAGCGACCGGTCACCGGCCAGGACGACCATCTCGGCGTACGCGACGACCTGTGCCGGCGTCGGATCGGCGGGCGGCGGCGGGACCACCATCTCCAGGAACGCCTCGACCCGCTCGGCCGGCAGCGGCGCCATGATCCGGCGCAGCCAGAACTCCGCCAGCGCGGTGCGCGCGGCACGGCCGTCCTCCGCCGCCGCGAGCAGGTCCAGCCGCGCCGCCCGCTCCTCCAGCGGCGCCGCCTCCACAGCGCCGAGCGCGGCGCGGCGCCACGCCAGCGCCGACATCTCCGCCTCCAGCGCGGCCCGCTCGGCGGCCACGGCCTCGCCCAGCGAGCGCTCGCCCGCGAGGACCGCGGCGATGGCGGGCAGGCCGAGCCCGAGGCCGCGCAGCCGCCGGACGAGCCGCAGCCGGTCCACGGCCGGCGCGTCGAACCGGCGGTGCCCGCCCGCGCTGCGCGCCGGCTCGAGGATCCCCTCGTCGCAGTAGAACCGGATCGTCCGGACGGGGACGCCGGTCAGCGCCGCGAGGTCGCCGATGCCGAGGGACCCCGGTCCTGTGGCGCCGGTCACATTCACTTGAACCTCCACCGGGCTGGAGTTCCTACGGTACGGGCACGACGTCCACGAGGAGGGAACGAACATGGACGACCAGCAGCTCGGTGCCCGCCGCATCGTCGAGGCGCTGCGCGAGCACACCGCGGGCATGGCAGCGGCCGTCACCGGCGCGGACCCGGAAATGAAGGTGCCGACCTGCCCGGAATGGACGCTGCGCGACCTCGTCGGGCACATCGGCCAGGCGCACCGGTGGGCCGCCGGGTTCGTGCGCGCCGGGGAGACCGACCTCGTCACGCAGGTGCCGAGGACGGCGCCCGGCTCGGCGGCGGACTGGCCGGGCTGGCTCCGCGACGGCGCGGACGACCTGGTCCGGGCCTTCGAGGCGGACCCGGACCGCACCGTCGCCCACCCGGTCATGGGCTCGCGCCCGGCCGCGATGTGGGTGCGCCGGATGCTGCACGACACGGCCGTCCACCACGCCGACGCCGCGTTCACCACCGGCGCCCGGTACGAGATCGCGGCCGACGTCGCCGCCGACGGGATCACCGAGTGGCTGGGCCTCGTGACCGAGCCCGCCGCCGCGACGCTCCAGCCGAGGCTCGCCGAGCTGCGCGGGCGGGGCGAGACGCTGAGCCTGCGCCCGTCCGAGCCGTCCGTGCCCGGCTGGGTGATCACCCGCGAGCCGGACGGGCTCGGCTGGGAGCGCGCCGGCCGGGACGGCGACATGACCGCCGCCGGGCCCGTCCGCGACCTGATGCTGGTGTTCGCCCGGCGCCTGGCCCCCGACGAGGCGCAGGTGAAGGTGACCGGCGACCGGGCGCTGCTGGACCACTGGCTCGCCCGTACCGCGTTCTGACCTCCACAATGGGGCGATGGCGGACGAGCGGGCCGAGTGGAGCGCCGACCCCCGGCGGGACGGGCTGGCCGCGTTCGTGGCGATCGAGGACGACCGGGCCGGGGCGCATCCCGGCGTCCGCCACATCCGGGCGCTCGGGACGATGTACCGGTTCGACGTCCACCATCCGGGCGACGTCGACACCTACCCCGACCGGCAGCGCCAGGAGGTGCGCGGCATGCGGGGGCCGGGCGGGCGGGAGCGGCGGATCGCCGAGGGCGAGACGTGGCGCTTCGCGTGGTCCTGGTACCTGACGCGGGCGCTGCGCGCGACGACGAGCTTCACGCACGTCCAGCAGTTCTTCGCCTCGGTTCCCGGCGGCGGGCCGGGCGGCGGGCCGGTGCTGGTCACGTCGCTGCGCCGGCGCGGCGGGCGGGACCTGCTGGAGCTGAACGCGATCCGGTCCGGGGTCGTCGTCGGCGCCGCCGACCTCGGGCCGCTGCGCAGCCGGTGGATCGGCGTCGAGATCGAGGCGCGGTTCGCCGCGGCCCCGGGCGGGCGCGTCCGCTGGAGGATCACGGGCGGGGACGGGGACGCGGTCGTCGACGTCGAGCGCGGCGGGCTCGACCTGCGACCCGGCGCAGCGGGCGTCTCCCCGAAATGGGGCATCTACCGGTCGCTGAAGGACGCGGCGCGGCTCGGCGACGCGCATCTCCTCATCAAGGATCTTCGTGCCCGCCAGGTGCGGCATATCGGGTGACAGCGGCGATACGGTGCAGATGCGGCGCCGGACAGGGCCGCCCGGATGGCCGCCCGCGGCCACCGGAGACCCCTGAGGAGGAACCGTTGAGCCAGCCTTCGACCGTCCCCGGGTCCCTGCGCGACGACGCCGCCGCCCTGCAGGACGATCTCGTCCGGCTGCGCGGCGCGCTGCACCGCGAACCCGAGCTCGGCCTGGACCTGCCCCGGACCCAGGAGAAGGTGCTCGCGGCCCTCGACGGCCTGCCGCTGGAGATCACCACCGGCGAGCGGCTGACCTCGGTGACCGCGGTGCTGCGCGGCGCCCGTCCCGGCCCGACCGTGCTGCTGCGCGGCGACATGGACGCGCTCCCCGTCGCCGAGCGCGGCGACGCCGCGGTGGTCTCGCGGGTCGACGGGGTGATGCACGCGTGCGGGCACGACCTGCACACCGCGATGCTGGCGGGCGCGGCGCGGCTGCTCGCCGGCCGCCGCGACGCCCTCGCGGGGAACGTGGTGTTCATGTTCCAGCCGGGCGAGGAGGGCCTCGGCGGCGCGCGGATCATGATCGAGGAGGGCGTGCTCGAGGCGTCCGGCGAGCGCCCCGTCGCCGCGTACGCGCTGCACGTGTTCTCCGCGGCGCTGCCGCGGGGGATGTTCGTCGGCCGGGGCGGGCCGATCATGGCGGCCGCGGACCGGCTGCGGGTCACCGTCCGGGGCGCCGGCGGGCACGGGTCCATGCCGCACCTGGCGAAGGACCCGCTGCCGGCCGCCTGCGAGATGGTCACCGCGCTGCAGACGCTGGTGACCCGCGCGTTCGACCCGTTCGACCCGGTGGTGCTGACGATCGGATCGTTCCACTCCGGCACGATGGACAACGTGATCCCGGACGAGGCGAGCTTCTCCGGCACCGTCCGGTCGTTCTCCCCGGCGTCGCACGAGAAGCTGAAGGAGCGGACGGTCGAGCTGGTGCGGGGCATCGCCAGGGCGCACGGCCTCGACGTCGACGTCAGCTACGTCCAGGACTACCCGGTCACGATCAACGACGGCGCCGAGGCCGCGTTCACGGCGGACACGATCCGGGAGGTCTACGGCGAGGAGCGCTATGCCGACTCGCCGCGGCCGTTCCCCACCTCGGAGGACTTCTCCTTCGTGTGCGACGAGGTGCCGTCGGCGTTCGTCGTGATGGGCGCGTGCCCGGCCGGCACCGACCCGGGCGAGGCGGCGGCGAACCACTCGGCCGACGCCCGCTTCGACGACGCCGTGCTCGCCGACGGCGCCGCGCTCTACGCCGAGCTGGCCGCCCGGCGGCTGGCCCGGGGCGCCTGACCGGCGCGGAACGGCCGCCACGCGACGGGCGCGGAGCAGGCGAAACATTCCGGCCCGCCCGGTCGTCAGACTGGGGGGCGGGACGGACCCGCCCGCCGCACGGCGGCGGAACGGAGGGCGCGGGTGTTCATCGGGCTGCTGACGGCGGTGGGCGCGTCGGCCTGCTACGGGACCGGATCGGTCCTGCAGGCGCTCGGCGCCAGGCGGTCCGCGGCGCGCGAGAGCGCCGCGGGCGCCGGCTCCACAGGGTACGGCGGGCCGAGCCTGTCCTCCACCGCCAAGGCCGTCGTGACGTGGGAGTTCATCGCCGGCACGGTGCTGGACACGGCCGGGTTCGCGCTCGGCGCGCTGTCGGCGAAGCTGGTGCCGCTGTTCCTGTCGCAGACGGTGATCAGCGCGAACCTGGTCATCACCGCGGTTCTCGGCATATGGGTGCTCGGCATCCGGCTCGTCCGGCCGGAGTGGATCTCGATCGGGGTGGTGTGCGCCGCGCTGGTGCTGCTCGCCGGCACCGCCGGGCACGAGGGCGCCGGACGCGTCGCGATCGGCTGGCACTGGGCGCTGCTCGCGGTGTCGGTGCTGCTCGTCGCCGCCGCGCTGCCGATCGTCCGGCTGATGGGGCCGCGCGCGGCGATCCCCGCTGGCCTGCTGTCGGGCCTCTGCTTCGGGGCCGTCGGGGTCGGCGTCCGGATCCTCAACGGCACCGACCCGTTCGCCTGGCGGGACCTGCTCGGCGACCCGGCCCTGTACGCGATCGCGATCGCGGGCCTCGGCGGGATGTACTTCCACACGCTGGCGCTGCAGATCGGGTCGATCAACGGCGCCACGGCGGCGCTGGTGGCGGGCGAGACGGTCGTCCCGGGGATCATCGGGGTGCTGTGGCTCGGGGACGCCTCGCGCGAGGGCATGGCGGTCCCCGCGGGCATCGGGTTCGTGCTGGCCGTCGCCGGCGCGGTGGCGGTCGCCTGGTACGGCAACCCGCACGTGCCGGGCGCCCGCGAACCCGAACCGGCCGGGACCGCCGGCGGCTGAGCTGAGGCTTGGCGGCGGCCGAGCAAGTCAGCCCTCGTGGACGGCCTGGATCTCCAAGGCGATCGCGATCGTGTCGCCGAGCATCACCTTGTCGCCCTGCAGCGGCACGTTGAACTCGATGCCGAAGTCGCGGCGGCTGATCGACGCGGTGGCGGTGAAGCCGGCGCGGGTGCCGCCCCACGGGTCGGACGCGACGCCGTGGAACTCGGCCAGCAGCCGGACCGGCCGCGTGACGTCCTTGACCGTCAGCTCGCCGTCCAGGTGATAGCGGGGCCGCTTGGCCCGCCGGCCGATCGCGGCACGTTCCACACCGCTCCCGGTGAACGTCATGACCGGATGGCGCCGCACGTCGAGGAAGTCCTCCGAGCGGACGTGCTCGTCGCGCTCGGCGCTGCGGGTGTCGAGGGAGGCCATCCTGATCTCGGCCCGGGCGGTCGAGTCCATCGGGTCGTCGCCGATCACCACCTCGCCGCCGAAGTCGGGGAACGAGCCGCGCACCGTGGTCATCAGGTGCCGGATCGTGAAGGTGATCTCGGAATGGACCGGGTCGATGGTCCAGCGGCCCGGCGCGAGGCCTCCCGCCTCGTCCCGCATGACAAATCCCCCCAAAGAGTGCAGAACGCTTGAAACACGAAAAGTTACCGCAAACCGGTCCATGATCGTTGTGAGGGCGCGGTGCGGGGGAATGCTGACCAGATGATCGGCGAACACGTGCTGGCCGGGTACGTCCACGACGCGGGCGGCCGGGAGGCCCTGGACCTGGCGCGCGCCATCGTCGCCCTCACCGGCGGCGAGCTGAGCGTCGCCACCGTCCACCCGCCGGACCGCGCGGGCGCCGCCGGCGAGGCGCACGCCCTGCTGGAGCAGGCCGCCGAGCTGCTCGGCGAGCAGCCGGCCGAGCTGCTCGTCCAGGAGAGCCGCAGCGTCGGCCGCGGCCTCACCGCGCTCGCCGGCCGGATCGGCGCCGACCTGATCGTCGTCGGCTCCCCCGAGGGCGGCGCCCGCGGCCGGATCGGCGTCGGCGCCGCCGCCGACCACCTGCTGCACTCCGCCACCGAGGCCGTCATGCTCGCCCCCGCCGGCTACACCCCGCCCGACGAGCTCGGCCGCATCACCGTCATGTACGTCCGCCGCCCGCAGTGCGACGAGGCCGTCGTCCGCGCCGCCCAGGCCGCCGACCGGCTCGACGTCCCGCTCCGCCTCGTCACCCTCGCCATCGGCGACGTCGACGCCGAACGGCTCCGCGACGACCTCGCGCTCGCCATCCGCCTGGCGATCGAGTCCGCCGAACTGCCGCCCGAGGACGTCACCGCCGACCTGGCCGAGGGCGACGACGTCGCCGGCGCCCTCGCCGACCTCGACTGGCCCGACGGCGAGCTGCTCGTCTGCGCGTCCAGCGAGGACGCCGCCGCCCACCGCGTCTTCCTCGGCGAGGTGGCCGTCAAGGTACTGCGGGCCGCGCCCTGCCCGGTGACCGTCCTGCCGCGGGGCTACTTCTGACGGGCTACTCCCGGGTAGCCCGTTTTGACCGCTTTCCCGGAACGGCTTGCCGCCCCTGGTTTACCTCGACTACATTCCAGCGAGACCGGAACGTGACCTTGGACCGGGCCACGGACCGGATCCCGGTCGGGCGCCCCCTGCCCGAGTCGGCGAGTCGGCAGGGAGCGAGATGGACCCGATCGGCAAGAAGCTGCTCGACGTTGCCCAGAAGCAGCTCGGCTACACCGAGCACGGCAGCGGCTACACCAAGTTCGGCGACTGGTACGCCAAGAACGTCGACGGCGACCACGACTCCTACTTCAAGACGGCCCCCTGGTGCGACATGTTCCTCGCCTGGGCCGCCGACAAGGCCGGCGTCACCGAGCAGGCCGGGCAGTTCGCCTCCACCGTCGACCACGCCAAATGGTTCAAGGACCACGACGCCTGGGGCCACACCCCCGAACCCGGCGCCCTCGTCTTCTACGACTGGTCCGGCTCCGGCGACATCGACCAGATCGACCACGTCGGCATCGTCGAGAAGGTCGACGGGCACACCCTCCACACCATCGAGGGCAACGCCGACGGCTACAAGCTCATGCGCAAGACGCGCAGCATGGACGAGGTCGTCGGCTTCGGCTACCCCGGCAAGATCCACGTCACCGAGGCCAAGTACACCCCCAAGCACGCCGCCCCCGCCACCACCGTCGACAAGGTCGGCGCCCCCGCCACCACCACGCACACCCACGAGGAGCAGCACAGCGGCCCCGCCGGCGAGCAGCTCCCCGCCCAGGACGTCGTCCTCGGCGGCATCCTCGCCATCGTCCTGTGCGGCACCGTCGCCCTCGCCGCCGGCCGCGCCGCCGCCGCCAAGGCCCCCACCACGCCGCCCATCCGCGTCCGCAAGCGCGGCAAGCACCACCGCCCCTCCACCCCCGTCGCCCTCCCCGCCGACGTCACCCCCGCCGACCTCGACGCCGCCGACGCCGGCACCACCGTCATGCCCGCCCTCTCCCTCGCCGCCGCCCACGAGGCCGAGGACCGCGAGTTCTGGGGCCGTATCGCCCACCTCGAAGAGGACAAGGAGCTCGCGTTCTGGAACTCGCTGCACGCCGAGGCCACCGACTCCGCCACCGACGAGTACGCAACCACTCCCGGATTCCGCTAGAGTTGTCCATGCGCGCCGGGGGAAACCCCGGAGCCGACAAGCGGACGTGGCTCAGTTGGTAGAGCATCACCTTGCCAAGGTGAGGGTCGCGGGTTCGAATCCCGTCGTCCGCTCTGAGAGGCCCGTACGGCCTCGCTCTGGTGGAGTGGCCGAGAGGCGAGGCAACGGCCTGCAAAGCCGTGTACACGGGTTCAAATCCCGTCTCCACCTCGCAGTACACGCAAGGGCGATTAGCTCAGTGGGAGAGCGCTACCTTGACACGGTAGAGGTCACTGGTTCAATCCCAGTATCGCCCACGATGGAGTTGGGGGTGGTGTGCCCGCGGAAAGCGCGGGGCCGTCACTCCCTCTTCGTGTTGACCCGGGGGGCGACCCCCGGACCCCCCGATGTGGGGGGCTCCGCCCCCCACGCCCCCCTTGTGGTTACGGTCTCCGATCCTGTTCCGCATTGCGCCGCCTCCTGTCTTTTGGGGCTCCGCCCCTTTGTAGTTGCGGTCTGCGAGCGTCTTGCCCTCTGCGCCGCTTCTGGTTTTGGGGCTCCGCCCCTCGCCCCCCGGCGGTTGCGGCCAGCGGACATCTTCCGCATCACGCCGCTCTCGGTTTTTTTGGGGCTCCGCCCCTTGCCCCCTGGTAGGTGCGGCCAGCGAGCATCTTGCGCGTTGCGCTGCTCCTGGTCTTCTGGGGCTCCGCCCCTTGCCCCCTCTGGGGGTGCGGGTTGCGGTCGGTGGGCGGGTTCTGTGTGGGGGCGGAAATCGGTGGGGGGTGCGGGGTGTTGCAGTGGGGCGAGCGTCTCGTTGAGAAAGGTGTCCCATGCGTGTCGAGATCTGGTCCGACGTCATCTGTCCCTGGTGCTACATCGGCAAGCGGCAGTTCGAGCGGGCGCTCGGTGGGTTCGCGCATCGCGACCGGGTCGAGGTCGCCTACCGGGCGTTCCAACTCGACCCGTCCTACCCGGTGGGGAGGACCGAGGACGTCGCCGACATGCTGTCCGCCAAGTTCGGCATGACACGCGAGCAGGCCGTGGGCATGAACCGGCAGATGGAGGAGCGCGCCGCTGGGGTCGGGCTGGAGTACCACCTCGAGGGCGGGCAGGTGGGCAACACCCGTGACGCCCACCGGCTCGTCCATCTCGCCGGCGAGCAGGGCGTGCAGGGCGACGTTGTCGAGGCGCTCTACAAGGCGCACTTCACCGACCGGCGCTCGGTGTTCGACCGCGGTTCGCTGGTGGAGGTCGCCGCCGAGGCGGGGTTGGACGCGGCGGCGGCCCGCGACGCGCTGGCGTCGGGGAAGTTCACCGCCGAGGTCGAGGCCGACCAGCGCGAGGCGCGGCGGCTCGGCGCCACCGGCGTGCCGTTCTTCGTCCTCGACCGCCGCTACGGCGTGTCGGGGGCGCAGCCCGCCGAGGCGTTCGCGCAGGCCCTCGACCGCGCCTGGAACGAGGCCGGTTAGCGGACCGGGGCGGTGTCCTTTCGGCGTGCACGGGGTTCGGCGGCCCGGGACGCGGCGGGCAGCCGGACGGTGAACGACGCGCCGGCGCCCGGCCGGCCGGACGCGTCGATCGCCCCGCCGTGGCTCTCCACCACCTCGCGGACGAGCGCGAGCCCCAGGCCGAAGCGGCGGCCCCGGCCCTGCGCGCCCCGGGTGAAGCGCTGGAAGATCCGTTCGGCGTCGGCGGGCTCGAAGCCGACGCCGTCGTCGCGGACGGTCAGCTCGACCCGGTCGCCGTCGCGGGCGAGCACCACCGTGACGTGCCCGCCGGGCGGGGTGTGCCCGATCGCGTTGTCGAGCAGCGCGCCCACGACGCGGCGCAGCGCCGAGGCGACGCCGCCGACGATCCGCGGCGTGCCGGCCCCGGCGACGTCCAGCGCGACGTCCTGCGCGCGCGCCCGGACCGACTCGGCGGCCACCAGGGACGCGACGATCTCGGCGAGATCGACGGGATGGCCCTCAACGGCGTGGGGGCGGAGCCGGGCCGAGAGCAGCAGGTCCTCGATGACCTCGCCGAACTGCCGGGTGTCGGAGACGATGGCGCCGAGCTCGTCGCGGAGGGCGGCGGATTCGCTGCGCCGCGCCAGCAGCTGCGCGCGGACGTGCAGGCGCGTCAGCGGGGTGCGCAATTCGTGGCTGGCGTCGGCGACGAACCGGCGCTGCCGGTCCAGGGCCTCGGCCAGCGGTGAGATCGCGCGCCGCGCGAGCAGGCGGCCGGTGGCGAGCGCGGCGAGCAGCCCGGCCACCTCGGCGACGCCGAGGGCCTTGTAGAGCCGGTGCCGTTCCTGGATCTGGTAGCGGCGGTCGAGGGCGGCCTGCACGGTGACGGGTCCGTGGTGCTCGGTGCGGACGAGGTAGCTGATGCCGTCGATGCGGTGCTCCCGCACGACCGTGCCGGGGGTGTCGAGGTCGGCGCGGACGGGCAGCCCGGCGGGCGCGTTCGGGGTGCGGCGCGTGCCGCCGTCCCCGACGGCGAACATCCACACGCAGGGCGGCGCGTTCTCGATCGCGTTCGCGGCGATCACGACGCGCAGGTCGCGTTCGGCGTCGCCGCGCTGCCCGGCGCTCATCGCCAGGTAGACCAGCGCCCCGACGAGCGCGATCACGACGGTGACCGCCCCGGCGAGCTGCAGGGTGAGGACCCAGCCGACCCGGGACAGCACCCGCGCGTCCGGCCCGTCCCTCCGCGTCCTCACAGCTCCCCCGCCCGGTAGCCGAGGCCGCGGACGGTCCGGACGGTGCCGCGGCCGAGCTTGCGCCGCAGGTAGTGGACGTAGGTGTCGACGATCGACTCCGAGGTGGCGTCCGCGAACACCCGATCGCGCAGCTCCGCGCGGCCGAACACCATGGTGGGCCGCCCGGCGAGCACGCGCAGCAGCTCGAACTCGCGGGCGGACAGCTCGTGCTCGGTGCCGTCGGCGAGCCGGGCGCGGTGCCGGACGAGGTCGAGCTCCCCGGCGCCGAGCGGCAGCGTCGCGGCCCGGTCGGCGTGCCGGCGGCGCAGCGCCCGGACCCGCGCGAGCAGCTCGTCGACCTCGAACGGCTTGACGAGGTAGTCCTCGGCGCCGGCGTCGAGGCCGGCGACCCGGTCGGCGACGGTGCCGAGCGCGGTGAGCACGAGCACCGGGGTGGCGACGCCCTTGCCGCGGAGGCGGCGCAGCATGTCCAGGCCGTCGAGGCCGGGCAGCAGCCGGTCGACGACCAGCACGTCGTAGGTGCGGGCGAGCGCGAGGTGCAGCCCGCGGTGGCCGTCGGGGGCGACCTCGACGCGGTAGCCCTCGCCGGTGAGCAGCTCGTCCAGCATCCCCGCGATCTCGGGGTCGTCCTCGACGAGGAGGATTCGGGGCGGATGCGCGTCCACGCCCCCAGGATTCCACGCGTTTGATCTTCAGGGCGCGGGGATGTGCAGGACGAACGGTTCGCAGTGCGCCCGCACGCCCCACGGGCCTCCGGAGAGGCCGAGGCCGCTGTGCCCGGTACCGCCGAACGGCTCGTCGAGCGACATCCGCATGTGCCCGTTGACCCAGGCGGTGCCGCAGTCGAGGCGGGACGCGACGGCGGCGGCGCGGGCGGTGTCGGTGCCCCAGACGGACCCGCAGAGCCCGTACGGGGTGGCGTTGGCGAGGGCGATCGCCTCGTCGGCGTCGCGGTAGCGGACGACGGGCAGCGCGGGCCCGAACTGCTCCTCGTCGACGATCCGCATGCCCGCCTCGGCGCCGGCCAGGACGGTCGGGGCGAAGAAGAACCCGGGCCGGTCGAGCGGGGCGCCTCCGGCGGCGGCGCGGGCGCCGCCCGCCAGCGCCTCGGCGACGAGGCCGCGCACGCGCTCGTACTGCGGGCGGTTGGCGATCGGGCCGATCTGCGTGGCGGGGTCCCGGCCGTCGCCGACGACGGCCTTCGCGGCGCGTTCCGCGAGCGCGTCGACGAGGTCGTCGTGGAGGGCGGCGGGCGCGTAGACGCGCTTGACCGCCATGCAGATCTGGCCGCAGTTGGCGAAGGCGCTCCAGAACAGACCGTCGGCGACCGTGTCGACGTCGGCGTCGTCGAGGACGATCGCGGCGTCGTTGCCGCCGAGCTCCAGGGTGAGGCGCTTGAGGTCGGGCGCGGCGGTGGCGGCGACGTGCCTGCCCGTCGCCACCGACCCGGTGAAGTTGATCTTCCGGATGCCGGGGTGGGCGGCGAGCCGCTCCCCCAGCGGGTCGGCGCCCGCGACCACGTTGAGCACGCCGGGCGGGAAGATCCCGGCCAGCACGCGGCCCATCGCGAGCGTCGCCAGCGGTGTGTGGGGCGACGGCTTGAGCACCACGGTGCAGCCGGCGGCGAGCGCGGGCGCGACCTTCGCGGCGCCGAGTTGCAGCGGGAAGTTCCACGGCGCGATGGCGGCGACGGGGCCGACGGGCCGCCAGTGCACCTCGACGCGCTCGCCGCCGGACCCGGGCGTGACGTCCGGGGCGATCTCCAGGTCCGCGAGGTGCTGGAAGCGGGCGGCGGCGCGCGCCACCTCGTTCTCTGCGTCCCGCAGCGGCTTGCCCTGCTCGGCGGTCAGGATCGGGGCCAGCTCGCCCGCCGCCGCGCGCAGCGCGGCGGCGGCCTCGGCCAGGCGGGCGCGGCGCGCGGCGGCGTCGTCCCGCCAGTCCGGCCAGGCGTCGTTCGCCGCGCGGACGGCCGCGTCGAGGGCGGTGCCGTCGCAGTCGGGGGCGCGGTCGAACTCCTCGCCCGTCGCCGGGTCGACGACGCCGAACGTGCGCGGCGCGCCGGTGAGGGCGCCGCCGATGAGCATCTCGTTCACGCGTCCGCCTTCAGCAGCCGGGACGGGTTGACCGAGCTGGTCTCGTGCACCTGCTCGTCGCTCAGCCCGAACGCGCGCATGTGCGCGCGGAGCAGGCGGAGCGCCTCGACGGTGTTGGGGAACAGCGGTTCGCCCGCGTCGCTGGACAGCGTCACGTACCGGGTGCCGAGCGCCTGGATCGCCGCGCACATCCGGGCCGGGTCGACGCCGAGCAGCGGGGAGATCTCGTCGTAGGTGAAGTTCATGGTGATCCCGGCGGACGTCAGCTCGCGCATCTGGTCCAGGGACAGGTCGATGAACGGGCTGAACGGGTGGTCGATGACGGCCTTGGTGATGCCGAGGTCGCGGACCGCGTCCGCCATCGCGTAGATCTCCTCGTGCGTGGCGTGCGCGAACGAGACCATCACGTCGTGGTCGGCGGCGATGCGGAAGACCTCCTTGTACTCGCGTTTCAGCGCGCCGTGCTCGTCGAGCGTGTACGCGCCGGCGCGCAGGGCGTCCGGCCAGGGCAGCGGGTCGCTCCACTCGCGGGAGTCCTCGCCCCACCAGACGGGCAGCCCGCCGACCTTGTGCAGCGTGTTGGCGCTGCGGAACACCGGCATCCAGATCGCGGAGGCGCCGTCCTCGACCGCGCGGCGCGCGGCCTCGGGCAGCGGCATGCCGCGGGTGTCGGTGGCGATCCATCCCGACCACAGCCGCACCGGCTCGATGCCGTGCTCCCCGCACCACTTCCCGAGGTCGGCCTCGACCTCGCGGACGACGGCCGCCGGGCCGGGCGCGTCCGGCCGGTTCATGCCGACGACGCTCTTGAACAGCAGCCCCTTCATCCCGCTCGCCGACGCGAGCTTGGCGATGGCGAGGGCGTCCTGCTGCCCCTCGTGGGCGTGGCAGTGGATGTCGACCGCTGCCTCGACGCCGAACACCGCCGGCGGGACGAGCGCCTGCCCGCGGTGGCCCATCCGGGCGCGGTAGGAGGACAGGAAGCGGTCGTGCGGGGCGCCGTCCGGGCGGCGCAGGCGCGCCTCGGCGAGCAGTTCGTCGTCCAACGCGGTCAGCCTTCCTCTCCGGCGGTTCGCGGGTTCTCGAAGTAGGCGGCGGCGAGCCGCTGCCGCCGCGCGTCCAGCACCATGTACGTGCCGCAGACCAGCTGGACGAGGCTGCGCCACACGTCCTCCCACCCGTCGCGCAGCCGCAGCAGGACGAGCCGTCCACCGGCGCGGCGGGCCGGGGCGCCGCGCGGCGCGAGCAGGCACGGCCCCCGGTTCGGGAGGGAGCGGGTGTGCGCGGCGGACGACGCGAGGGCGAAGCGGCGCAGCGTCTCCCGCGTCACGGCCCGCATCGCGACGGGCGCGACGCCCCGCGCCGGGCACGGCCGGTTCGCGGTGACGCCGAACGGGATGTGGTTGGCGTCCCGCACCGCGATGCGCTCCCAGCGGCCGGGGTCGAACCGGTCGGGGTCGTCGAAGCCGGTGGCGTGGAACTCGGGGTAGTTGAAGCACAGCACGGACCCGGCGGGCAGCGTGGTCCGCTCATCGACGGCGATGTCCGCCGAGGTGATGCGGTGCGCGATGCCGAACAGCGGGTAGCGGCGCATGCTCTCCTCGATGACGCGGTCGAGGTAGGCGTCGTCGGCGGGGTCGCCGGCGAGGCGGCGCTGCACGTCCGGGTGCTGCGCGATCGCCATCAGCAGGTGCGCCATCGCCTCCGACATCTGCACCACGGCCGTGTTGAAGAACGTCCCCTGCAGGTAGAAGGCCTGCTCCTGCTTGGTCAGCGATTCGGGCAGGGGGTGGCGGACGTCGCCGAGCCGGTCCAGCAGGTAGCCGGTGAGCCGGTCCCGCCGGTCCATGTGCCGCAGCCCGCAGCACTTCAGCGCGGTGATGACGTCGTCGGCGTTCGCGACGATCAGGTCGCGGGCGTGCCGGGGGCACGGTTCGCCGAACACCAGCTCGTAGGAGAACTCCGCCCAGACCGGCATCATCAGGTCGCGCAGGCGGGCGAGCCCCGGTCCGTGCTCGTTCAGCACGCGCGAGGCGCAGCGTTCCGCGAGCGCCGCCGCCTCGCCCTTCGGCCGCGCCAGGATCCGGCGGGTCGCGCGGGCGACCTCCTCGTAGCGGTCCCCCGGCTCCAGGTGCTCCTGGTGGACGTGCGGCCCCGGCGCCAGCCAGTACCAGAACAGGTCGGACAGCGGCGCCCCCGCGCTGCGGCCGTCCGCCGCCGGATGGGAGTAGACCTCGCGGAACCGGTCGGCGCCGACCAGGTCGCCGGGGATCGGGACGCCCTCCTCCCCGTTGACCCGCGCGAAGATCGCCACGCGCAGCGCGACCACCGCCCGCGGCAGCCAGGACGGCAGGCTCGCGAGCACCGCCGCGACCGCCACCGTGACGGCCGCGATCAGCACGGCCCCTCCTGGACGAGCCCGCGCCCCGCCTCCCCCGGCGTCGCGCAGCCGCACAGGGTGAGGGCGTTATCCAGCTCCCGCCGCAGCAGCCCGAGGACGTCCGCCACCCCGTCCTCGCCGGCGGCGGCGAGGCCCCACAGCGCCGGGCGCCCGATCGCGACGGCGTCCGCGCCGAGCGCGAGCGCCTTGACCACGTCGGTGCCGCGCCGCACGCCCCCGTCGAGCAGCACCGGCACCCGTCCCGCGACCGCGTCCGCGACCAGCGGCAGGCGGGTGATCGACGCGGGCGCCGTGTCCAGCTGCCGGCCGCCGTGGTTGGACACGATGACCGCGTCGGCGCCCCGCTCGACCGCGAGCCGCGCGTCGTCCGGGTGCAGCACGCCCTTGACGATGATCGGCAGGTCCGTGATGCCGCGCAGCCGGTCGAGGTCGTCCCAGCTCAGCTCGGGCGTCAGCACCACCTGCCGGACGTGCCCGGTCCGCGCCGGGTCGCCGGGCTCGCGGAGGTTCTCGCAGCGCACCCCGGGCGGCAGGTCGTGGAAGCCGTTGCGGTCGCCGCGCTCGTTGCGGCCGAGCGCGGGCGAGTCGGCGGTCACGACGAGCGCGCGGCACCCCGCCGACTCCGCCCGCCGCACGACCGCCTCCATGAACGCGGTGTCGGGCTGCGGGTACAGCTGGAACCACAGCACCGGGTCGGGCGCCGCCTTGCGCGCCTCCGCCGCGACCTCCTCGATCGCGACGGTCGACAGCATCGCCGCGATCATGATGACGCCGGCCTTCGCGGCGGCCCGCGCCGTCGCCCGCTCGCCGTCCGGGTGCGCGAGCCGGTGGAAGGCGGTGGGCGCGAGCAGCACCGGCATCGACGCCTCGCCGCCCAGCAGCGCGACGCCCAGCCGCGGCGGCCCCGCGCCGCGCAGCACCCGCGGGACCAGGGCGAGGCGGGCGAACGCCGCCTCGTTGGCGCGGACGGTCACCTCGTCCTGCGCGCCGGACGCGAAGTAGTCGTAGTGGACCGGGTCGAGACGCTCGCGCGCGAGGTCCTCGAACTCGCGGACGTTGACCGGGGCGCCCATGTCAGGACGCCACCGGGGCGAGAGCGGACGCGGCGAACGCGCGCAGCGGTTCGCGGAACTCCTCCTCGCCGGACCAGTCGTTGCAGATGTCCTCCGGCAGCAGCAGCCGCCCGGCGAGCTCCCCGTCCCGGTAGTACCGGACCACCGGGTGCAGGTAGCGGTCCTCCTTGGCCGGGTCGGCCTCCCAGGCGCGCCCCGCCTCGATGTCGAACGGGTCGATGTCGGCGTGCCCGGCGCCGTACTCCAGGCTGACGGTGAACCAGTCCCGCTCGTCCTCGCCCGCCATGTGCTCGGGGACGTGGTCGAGCGGGATCTCCTCCAGGTAGCGGGCGCCCCCGCCGCCCACCGCGATCACGTCGCAGAGGAAGCCGTACTGCTGCCACAGGGCCGAGGTCCGGTTGATCCGCTCCAGCACGGCGTCGGCGATGGCGCCGGGCTCGGCGGGGACCGCGCGTTCGGGCCAGTCCACCCCCTCGTACCGCTGCTCCAGCATGCGGTGCAGCGCGCGGACGCCGTACCGGAACCCGTGCAGGAAGGCGCTGGTGAACTTCTTGAAGTCGCGCGACTGCGTGATCGTCCCGGCGAAGAACAGGTCCGGGACGTTCACCGACTCCCACCGGGTGGTGAGCGCGGGGAACCGGTCGTCGATGACCAGGTTGGGGCGGCACGTCTCGTCGAAGACGGACGCGTCCATCCGGAAGCCGGTGCAGTTGATCACCCGGTCGTACTCCAGCGTGACGACCTTGTCCCGCCGCGCGTAGGCGATGCGGGCGCGGTAGGCGCCGCCGGCGCGGTCGATGCGCTCGACGCGGCCGTCCAGGACCATGTTCTGCGTCTTCAGCTGGTAGGTGTCCAGGAAGTTGTTGTTCACCGCGCGCAGGTGGCCGATGAAGTGCGTCCGCCACGCGAACTTGATGTCGCTCGGGCCGATAACGTGGATGACGGCGGCCCGCTCGGTCAGCGCGTCCGCGGTCTCGAACGCCGAGTTGCCCTTGCCGAGGATGAGGACGCGCTGGTCGGTGAAGTCGTCGGGGTCGACCGAGACGTCGCTGTAGTGCTCGACGGTCTCGATCCCCGGGATCGCCGGGACGTTCTGCTTCCCGAACCCGGTCGCGACGATCACCCGCCTGGCCTCGTGGACCTCGCCGCGCTGGTCGGTGACCCTGAAGTGCCCGTCCTTGGCGATGTTGACGGCCCGGGTGTCGCAGCGCACGTCCAGCTTCAGCGTCGAGGCGTAGTCGGCCAGGTAGCGGACGTAGTCGTCGGCGTGCGGGAAGTAGGCGTCGGTGTACTTGCTCAGCAGCAGGTCCGGGACGTCGCTGAGCATCGAGTTCCAGTCCATCCGCAGGTTCAGCTCGGGGTCGGTCCACCCGGTGTGCGGCTTGTTGATGGAGATCATCCGGCGGTGCCGGGGGAACGTGCGGTAGAAGGTCCCCGGGCCGGGCCCGGCCTCCAGGATGGCGTGGTCGCGGCCCGCGCGCCGCAGCAGATGCCCGAGCTGCAGGCCCGCCGGTCCCGCGCCGATAACGAGGTAGTCCCGGATTCCGTGCACCGTGCCGCCTCCGCCGACTCGACGATCGAACGCCGCAGACGGTAGGCCGGAGTTCTCAGAAGGTTCTGAGAAAGCGCCCGGACTCCCTGATCGGAGCCCGGCGCGGGGGAGAAACAAAATCCGATTCGGATGTCGACAGGCAGGCCGCGAAACGTCTATTTTTGACGAATCTTCAGCCTGAACCAGCGAGGGGGCCCCGTGCAGACTCGAGCGGCGATCCTGTGGGACAAGAACACCGAATGGAGCGTCGAGGACATCGAACTCGACGACCCCAAGGCGGGCGAGGTCAAGGTCAAGCTCGCGGCGTCCGGCCTGTGCCACTCCGACGAGCACATGGTCACCGGCGACATGGTGATCGACAAGGAGATCGCCGACCTGATGGGCTGGAAGCAGTTCCCGGTCATCGGCGGGCACGAGGGCGCGGGCGAGGTCGTGGAGGTCGGCCCGGGCGTCACCTCGGTGAAGGAGGGCGACCACGTCGTCCTGTCGTTCATCCCCGCGTGCGGCCGCTGCCCCTCCTGTGCGCAGGGCCGCCAGCACATCTGCGACCTCGGCGCCTTCCTGCTGTCGGGCCGGCAGATCAGCGACATGACCTCGCGGCACCACGCCAAGAACGGCGAGGACCTCGGCACGATGTGCTGCACCGGCACGTTCGAGCCGTACACGGTGGTGAACGAGTCGTCCGTGATCAAGATCGACGACTGGATCCCGCTGGACAAGGCCGCGCTGGTCGGCTGCGGCGTCACCACCGGCTGGGGCTCGGCGGTCAACGCCGCCGGCGTGCGGGCCGGCGACACCGTCGTGGTGATCGGGATCGGCGGCATCGGCATGAACGCGGTGCAGGGGGCGGCGATGGCCGGCGCCAGGCACGTCATCGCGGTCGACCCGGTGGAGTGGAAGCGGGAGAAGGCGACCAGCGTCTTCGGCGCCACGCACAGCGCCGCCTCCATCGAGGAGGCGCAGGCGATGGTGGCCGAGATGACCTGGGGCGCCAACGCCGACAAGGTCATCCTGACGGTGGGCACCGCCACCGGCGACCTCATCGGCCCGATGATGGGCATGGTCACCAAGGGCGGCCGCGGCGTCGTCACGGCCGTCGCGCCGGTCATGCAGGAGGACGTCAAGCTCAACCTGTTCGACCTGGCGATGCAGCGCAAGGAGCTGGTCGGCTGCATCTTCGGCAACGCCAACCCGCGCCGCGACGTCACCCGCCTCCTGCGCCTGTACGAGGAGGGCAAGCTCAAGCTGGACGAGCTGGTCACCACGACCTACACCCTGGACGAGGTCAACCAGGGCTACCAGGACATGCGGGACGGCAAGAACATCCGCGGCCTGATCAAGTACTGACCGCCCGCCGCACGGCGCCCCGGAACGGGAGAGGCCGCCGCGGGGACGCGCACCGTCCCCGCGGCGGCCTTCTCACGCGCCGGCGGTGCATCTCCGGCTGAACCGGCGAAGGCCGCGAACCGTACAACCCGGTGTGCCCACCGCGCGATCGTTCCCGGGGCGGGAGAGGCACGGCGGTCACGGGCCAGGCTGGGGAGAACCGACATGCCGGTGTTTCATGCGTTCCGTTCGGCGAGCGGGCGGCGCGACGGCGAGGACGCGCGGGAGGGCGGCGCCGCGCCGGACGCGGGAGGTGCGCCCGACGCGGACGGCGCGCCGGACGCGGGAGGTGCATCGGATGCAGGCGGCGCGCCGCCGACGGGGCGGGTGCGGCGCGCCGCGGGATGGGCGACGACGGCGCTGGCGTTCCTGCTCGTGCTGTTCGCCCTGAACGCGCCGGACCGGATCGGCCGGCTGTCGGCCGGCCAGTTCGTCCGGATCCCGGTGGAGGCGCTGGTCGTCGCGGCGCTCGTGCTGGTGCTGCCCGAGCGGGCGCGGCGCTGGACCGCGGCTTCGGCCGGGGCGGTCCTCGGGGTGCTGCTCGTCTTCAAGTGCCTGGACATGGGCTTCGACTCGGTGCTGGTGCGCCCGTTCAACCCGGTGTTCGACGCCAGCTTCCTGCGGCCCGGGTTCGAGTTCATCGACACCTCGGTGGGCCGGCCGGCCGCGATCGGCCTCGCCGCGCTCATCGTGCTGCTGGTCATCGCCGTGCCGGTGCTGACGGCGCTGGCGGTGCTGCGGCTGTCGCGGCTCGCCGCCCGGCACCGGACGTGGACGGGCCGGGGCGTCGCGGTGCTCGGGACGGCCTGGGTCGCGTCCGCCGCGCTCGGCGCGCAGGCCGTGCCCGGCGTGCCGCTGGCGTCGGGCGGTACCGCCGAGCTCGCCTACGACCACGCCCGGCAGGTCCGGACGAGCCTGAAGGACCGCGGGGTGTTCGCCAAGCAGGCCGCCGTGGACGCGTTCCGGAACACGCCGCCGAGCCAGATGCTCACCGGGCTGCGCGGCAAGGACGTCGTCCTGGCGTTCATCGAGAGCTACGGGCGCTCGGCGGTGGAGCACCCCGAGTACGCGTCACAGGTGGACGCGGTGCTGGACGCGGGCACCCGGCAGCTGAAGGCGGCCGGGTTCGGCGCCCGCAGCGGCTACCTCACCTCCTCCACGGCGGGCGGCGGCAGCTGGCTCGCGCACTCGACGCTGCTGTCCGGGCTGTGGATCGACAACCAGCAGCGGTACCGGACGCTGACGTCCAGCAGCCGGTTCACCCTCACCCGCGCGTTCGGCGAGGCGGGCTGGCGGACGCTCACCGTCCAGCCGGCGATCACGCGGGCGTGGCCGGAGGCGTCGTTCTACGGCTACGACAAGGTCTACGACGACCGCAACCTCGGCTACAAGGGGCCCCGGTTCAGCTACGCGACCATGCCCGACCAGTACACGCTGAACACGCTGCAGCGCGACGAGCTCGCCGCGTCCGGGCGCAAGCCGGTGATGGCGGAGCTGGCGCTGGTGTCGAGCCACGCGCCGTGGGCGTCGATCCCGAGCCTGGTCGACTGGCGGACGGTCGGCGACGGGTCGGTGTTCGACGGGATGGGCAAGGGCGAGAACGCGCCGTGGCCGTCGTCGGGCCGGATCCGCGGCGAGTACCGCAAGTCCATCGAGTACACGCTGAACACCCTGGTGTCCTACATGCTGACCTTCGGGACGAAGAACACCGTGCTGGTCTTCCTCGGCGACCACCAGCCCGCGCCGACGATCGCCGGGCAGAACGCGAGCCGGGACGTGCCGGTCACGATCGTCGCCCGCGACCCGGCCGTGCTGGACCGGATCTCCGGCTGGGGCTGGCAGGACGGGCTGCGTCCGGCGCGCACCTCCCCGGTCTGGCCGATGAGCACGTTCCGCGACCGCTTCCTGACCGCGTTCGGCTCCACGCCGTCCGCCTCCTCGGCTCCGTCGGCGTCGCACAGGTGACCTCCGGCCCCGATGGTGGGAGGTTGGGGGGATGAGGGCGGTGGCGGTGGCGGCCGCCGTGGTCGCGCTGCTGGCCGCGATGGCGGCGGCGATGGTCACGACGGCCGTGCAGCAGACGCCGACCATCGACGAGCCGGTCTACGTCGGCGCGTCCGTGCTGTACCTGCGCGAGCACGACCTGCGCGACAACCCGGAGCATCCGCCGCTCGGCAAGCTGGTCATCGGGATCGGGACGCAGGCGGCGGGCGTCCGGCTGGACCGGGCGTACAGCGGTCCGGAGGAGGCGGTCGGGCAGCACCTGCTGTACGCCTCGGGCAACGACCCGGGACGGGTGATGCTCGCCGCCCGGCTCCCGATGATCGCGCTGACGCTGCTGTTCGGACTGGTCGTCTTCGCCTTCGCCCGTGACCTCGCGGGCACGGGCTGCGGGCTGCTGGCGCTGGGCCTGTACGCCTTCTCGCCGGACGTCATCGCGCACGGGTCGCTGGCCACGCTGGACGTGGCGGCGGCCGGGTTCGTCCTGACGGCGGCGTGGCTGCTGTGGCGGGCGCGGGACCGGCTCCTGCCGTACCTGCCGCTCGCCGGGGTCGCGCTGGGGGCGGCGCTCGCCACCAAGATGAACACGCTCGCGGCCGTGCCGGTGCTGCTGGCCCTCGCGGCCGTGCCGGTCTGGTCGGCGTACCGGCGGCGGGACGGCGCGACGGCCGTGAAGGCCGTGCTGCGCGCCACCGCCGCGGCGGCCGGGGTCGCGGCGATCGCGGTCGCGGTGGTGTGGGCGACCTACCTGGCCGTCGACCCGCGGCTGCGGTGGACGCCGCCGCCGGACCTGCCGTCCGTCGGCGGGCTCCGCGGCCTCGCCGCCGACGCGCTGCCCCTCCCCCGGCCGTACCGGGACGGGATGCGCGTGCAGTTCGGGTTCGAGGACGCGACGTGGACCGGGTTCCTGTTCGGCCGCCACTACCAGGGCTCGCTCTGGTACTACCTGCCCGCCGCGCTGCTGGTGAAGACGCCGCTGGGGATGCTCGCGCTGTGGCTCGCGGGCGCGGCGGCGATGCTGTCGGTGCGGCGGCTGCGCCCGGCGGCGCCGTACGTGCTCCTGCCGGCGGCGGTGCTGCTGGCCGCCGCGATGACCGGATCCCGCGACCTGGGCGTCCGGTATGCGATCTTCGTCCCGGTCTTCCTCGCGGTCGCGGCGGGCTGCGCCGCCGCGTTCCGGTGGCGGTGGACGCCCGTGGCGGCGGCGGCCCTCGCGCTGTTCGTCGCGGTCAGCTCGGTCCGGACGTTCCCCTACTACCTGCCCTACTCCAACGAGGCGTTCGGCGGGCCGGCGAAGACGCACCTGCGCCTGCACGACTCCAACGCGGACTGGGGCCAGGACCTCGGCCGCCTCGCCGACCGGCTCCGCGACCGGTACGCCGGGCAGCGGATCTGGCTCGCCTACAAGGGCAGCGGCGTCCCGTCCGGCTACGGGATCACCGCGTCCGACCCGCTCGCCGTCCCGCCGGACCGGGTGACCGGGATCCTCGCGGTGTCCGACAGCTGGATCGCCAAGGCCGATCCCCGCATACTCGCCCTCGTCGGGACGAGCGAGCCGATCGACGAGGTCGGCCACTCCATCACCATCTACCGGCGGCCCGCGTCCGGGGCGCGGTAGGCCGCGCGCCGCGCATGCGGCGCCCGGTGCTGGAGATGTAGACAGGACGAGACGCTGAAGGAGAGGGCGCCATGCTGGTCCGAGAGGCGATGACCTCGCCCGTCGTGACGATCCCGCGGACGGCCACGGTCCGCCAGGCCGTCCGCGTCCTGCACGAGCACGACATCACCGCGCTGCCGGTCGTCGACGCGGGCGGGCGGCTCGCCGGGATCGTCAGCGAGATGGACCTGCTGCGCGGCGCGTTCGAGGCCGACCCGCGGGCGTTCTCCCGGCCCGTCGCCACCCCGGCCGGGCCGCCGCCGCGCCGCGTCGAGGACGTCATGACGCGGGAGGTGCAGACGGCGCGGCCCACCACCGACGTCGCCGAGCTCGCCGAGTCGATGATGCGGACCCGGCACAAGAGCGTCCCGGTGCTGGACGGCGCCGTGCTCGTCGGCATCGTCAGCCGCCGCGACCTGATCGCGCTGCTGGCCCGCGGGGACGAGCGGATCAGGGACGACGTGGTGGCCGCGATCGCCGAGTACGGTCCCGGCGGGCACGCCTGGGAGGTGTCGGTGCGGGACGGGGTGGTGGTGCTGACCGGCCCGGCCGACGAGGCGGCGCGGCGCGTCGCCGACGTGCTCGCCCGGACGGTGCCCGGCGTCACCCGCGTCTCGGTGCGCACCCCCGAACCCGGCGGGACGCCCGGCGGGACCGGCTGAGACGATGGACCCGTCGGGGAGGGAGCCATGATCGGCCTTCGTGCGCGCCGCGCCCGGGCGGGCCTGCTGCGGCTGCGCCGCCGGCTCGGGTTCGAGCGCAACGCGCTGCGGCGCGACGTCGACAGGCGGCAGCGCGCGGTCGGGGTCGGCGCGGCGGCGGTGTTCGCGGTCGCGGCGCCGCCCGCATGCGCGACCGTGGCGTCGATGGCCTACGCGGCCGGGGTCCGGGCGGAGCGCGCGGAGGCGGCCGGGCACCACCGGATCACGGCCCGGGTCGCGGGCATCGAGCGGCAGGACGACGGCGAGCAGCGCTACACCTACGCCCGGCTGGCCTGGACCGCGCCCGACGGCAGCGCGCACTCGGCGGTGATCGCCGCGGGCCGCACGACCCGGCTCGGGGCGGCGCTGCGGATCTGGGTGGACGAGCGGGGCGAGATGTCCCGGCGGCCGCAGGACCGCGCCGGCACCGTCGCGGGCGCCGTCTTCGCCGGCGCGGGCGCGGCGGGCGCCGCGGCGCTGCCGCCCCTGGCGGTGTACCTGCTCGTCCGGCGGCGCTGCGACCGCGACCGCGAGGAGATGTGGGACGCCGCGTGGGCCCGGCTGGACCGCCCGCACATCGGCTGACCGGGCCGCCCGCCGCGCACCGGTTCCGGCTCGGCGATCATGGGGTATGCCTGGTCGGGGCCCGTCGGCCGGGCCCGCCGACAGGGGCCTGGATGATCGGGTGACGATGCTGCCATGACCGAACGCCGCGAGGGGCCGGCCGCCGGGCCGCTGTCGGACCGGACGGCGTGGGCCCGTAGCCTGCAGACGCCGCTGCGCGAGTTCCTGCGCACCGAGACCGGCGGCGCGGTCGTGCTGCTGGCCGCGACCATCGCCGCGCTCGTGTGGGCGAACGCGTCCGAGGCGTCCTACGAGGGGTTCTGGACCACGCAGGCGTCGCTGCGCGCCGGCCGCCACGCCCTGTCCATGGACCTGCGGACCTGGGTCAACAGCGGGCTGATGACGCTGTTCTTCCTCGTCGTCGGGCTGGAGGCGCGCCGCGAGTTCGACATGGGCGAGCTGCGCGAGCGCCGCCGGCTCGCGCTGCCGCTCGCCGCCGGGATCGGCGGCATGGTCGTCCCGGTGGCGGTCTACCTCGCGATCAACGCCGGCGGCCCGGCCCTGCACGGCTGGGGCACCGCGATGTCGACCGACACGGCGTTCGCGCTCGGCATGCTGACGCTGGTCGGCAAGCGGTTCCCGGGCCGGCTGCACGCCTACCTGCTGACCGTCACCGTGGTCGACGACCTGGTCGCGCTGCTGGTGATCGCGACCGTGTACAGCGAGGACGTCTCGGCCGGACCGCTGCTGACGGCGGCCGGCCTCCTCGGCGTGACACTGCTCGTCCGCGCGGCGGGCGTGGCCTGGATGCCGGTGTACGCGGTGCTCGGCGTCGCGGCGTGGCTGGCGCTGAACGCCTCCGGCGTCGAGCCGATCGTGGTCGGCCTCGCCATGGGGCTGCTGACCTACGCCTACCCGGCCGCGCGCACCGACCTGGAGCGCGCCAGCGAGGTGTTCCGGCTGTTCCGCGAGCAGCCGACGCCGGAGCTGGCCCGGTCGGCGCGGACCGGCGTCGCCGCGGCGATCTCGCCGAACGAGCGGCTGCAGCAGCTGTACCACCCGTGGACCAGCTACGTGATCGTCCCGCTGTTCGCGCTCGCCAACGCGGGGATCCCGGTCGGCGGCGGGTTCCTGCGGCACGCGTTCGCCTCGCCGGTGACGCTGGGCATCGTGGCCGGCTACGTGATCGGCAAGCCGGCCGGCATCCTCGGGCTGTCCTGGCTGGTGACGGTGGTGAGCCGGGGCCGGCTGCGGCCCCCGGTCGGCTGGGCGGCGGTCGGGGGCGGCGGCGCGATCGCCGGGATCGGCTTCACCGCCGCGCTGCTGATCGCGACGCTGGCGTTCACCGGCGACCGGCTCGCCGAGGCCAAGGTCGGCATCCTGTCGGCGGCGCTGCTGGCGTCGGTGCTGACGTGGCTGGTCGTCCGGGTGACGGCGCTGCTGCCGGCGCGGCCGCGGGTGGTGGCGCTGCTCGGCACCGCGGAGAGCGTGATCGACCTCGCCGCGCCGGTCGACGACGACCGCGACCACGTCCGGGGCCCGGAGCGCGCGCCGGTCACCGTCGTCGAGTACGGCGACTTCGAGTGCCCGTACTGCGGCCGGGCCGAGCCGGTGATCCGCGAGCTGCTCGCCGGGCAGGGCGACGTCCGGTACGTCTGGCGGCACCTGCCGCTCACCGACGTCCACCCGCAGGCGCACCTCGCCGCGCAGGCCGCCGAGGCCGCCGCCGCGCAGGACGCGTTCTGGGAGATGCACGACCTGCTGTTCCGGCACCAGGACGCGCTCCAGGCCAGGGACCTCGTCCGGTACGCGGGCGAGATCGGGCTGGACGTGCCGCGGTTCCGCGACGACCTGCGCCGCGCCGCGGGCAACGCCCGGATCGCCGAGGACGTCGACTCCGCCGACCTGAGCGGCGTGTCCGGCACCCCCACGTTCTTCGTCAACGGGCGCCGCCACCACGGCGCCTACGACCTGGAGAGCCTGCGGCACGCGGTGGCCGTCGCCCGCAAGCGCGCCGCCATCGGCGCCTGACCTCCGGTCAGGGGGTGCGGGCGAACGCGATGTCGAGGGGGCTCGCGCCGAGGGTCTCGGCGCGCGAGCCGCCGCGGATCGTCGTGACGACCTCGTCGGAGGAGGTGTCGATGACCGAGACGGTGCCCGTCATGTCGTTGCCGACCCAGACCTCCGAGCCGTCCGGCGTCACCGCGATGGACGCGGGCAGCCGGCCCACCGGCACGTCGGCGAGGTGCCTGCGGCCCGCCGCGTCGTAGACGCCGGCCGAGTCGGAGTTCATGTCCGCGACGTAGACCTTCCGGCCGTCCGGCGTGGCGGTGACCGCCCACGGCTCGGCGCCCGCCTTCACCTCGCGCGTCACCGTGCGGCGCGCGGCGTCCACCACGTACAGCAGGTCCGCGTCGGGCTGCGTCGCGTACACGCGGGAGCCGTCGGGGCTCACGGCGACGCCCTGCGCGTCCGGGATCCCGGGGACCTTTCCGGCGACCTCGCCCTTCGCGGTGTCGATGACGGTGAGGCCGCCTGCGGTCGTCACGTAGGCCTCCTTCCCGTCCGGCGCGAACGCGACCCGGCGCGGCGCCGCGCCCACGTCGATGCGGCGGGCGACGGTGTCGGTGCGGGTGTCGATGACCGCGACCGTGCTGGACCCGCCCGGGCCGGTGTCGCCGCCGGTGACGGCCGTGTACGCCCGCGCGCCGTCCGGCGAGACGGCGACGTCCTGCGGATGCGCGCCCACCACGATCGGCGTCGCCCGCAGCGTTGCCGCGTCAACCGCGATCACCTGGTAATGGGCGGTGGCCGCGACGTACACCTTCCGGCCGTCGGGGGTGACGGCGACGCCCTCGGCGGCGTCGGCGCGGATCGCGGTCGAGGTGACGGTGTGGGAGGCGACGTCCACCCGGGCGACCCGGCCGCTCCCGGCGAGCGCGACGTAGGCGGTGGAACCGGTCTGGACGCCCTGCTCGTCGGACGGCCCGGCGCCCGGGTCCGGGCCGGTCCGCGCGACCGCCGCGGTGGGCAGCACGGCCAGCGCGGTGCCCGCGGCGGCGCCGGCGGCGGTAAGGGCGAATCTCCGCGGTCCTCGCGCCATGTCGGCCTCCTGTCGGTGTTCTGCCGGTGTCGATGCGTGCGGTGCGGGTGCGTGCGGTGCGGTTCAGCGCCGCGGCCGGGGGCGCGGGCCGCGCTCCTGGACGGGCGGGGTCTGGTCCGCGCCGGGCAGCGCGGGCGCGGGCAGGGACGTGACGCCGTCGACCGCGTCGGCGAGGGGCTGCTTGGTGCCGGGCAGCTGTGGGAACGCCTGGTCGCCGGGGTGTCCGCCGAAGTCGAACGCCGACGTCAGGTCGCCGAACACGGCGCGGCGCCAGTCGCCGAGGTTCGGGATCTCCACGCCGGTGACCCGCTCCAGGAACCGCAGCGGGGAGGTGTGGTCGAACGGCTCGCTGGCGATCCAGCCGCCGCGCGTCCACGGCGACACGATGACGCACGGGACGCGGAACCCCGCGCCGATCGGCACGCCGCCGACGAACTCGCCCTCGGTGCCGGGCGGCGGCGTCGGCGGCGGGACGTGGTCGAACAGCCCGTCGTTCTCGTCGTAGGTGAGGATGAACACGGTCTTGGCCCACACGTCCGGGTTGGACGCGATCGCGTCGATCTTGGCGGCGACGTAGTCGGCGCCCGCGGCCGGCGTGTAGTCCGGGTGCTCGGACTGGTAGCTGGTCGGGATGATCCACGACACGGTCGGCAGCCGGTCGTGCGCCGCGTCGTACTCGAACCGGCCGGCCGAATACGTCCGCATGCCGTTCTCGTAGAGCGGGGATCCCGTCGGGGCGTCCTGGTAGGCGGCGAACGGCTCGAGGATGTTGCAGCCGTAGTTGTCGGCCTCCTGGTACACCCTCCAGGTCACGCCCGCCTCGGTCAGCGCCTCGGGATAGGTCTCCCAGGTGTAGGGCTCGGGGGCGGCGTTGGCGGTGACGGGGCCGCCGTCGTCGCCGTCCGGGTCGATGGTGGCGCTCATCAGGTACAGCCGGTTCGGCCAGGTGGGGCCGAGCACGGAGCAGTGGTAGCGGTCGCAGACGGTGAACTGCTCGGCCAGCGCGTAGTGGAACGGGATGTCCTCGCGCGTGTAGTAGCCCATGACGTAGGGGGCGTCGTCCCCGTCCGCGGCGCGGTGCGCGGCCAGCCAGCCGTCCATCCGCCCGTTGTTCCAGGCGGCGTGCTGGACGCTCCACGCGTGGCTGGTCGACGGGATGGCCTGCGCGCTGCTCCTGGTCGTGTCGAGGTGGAACGGCAGGACGTAGCCGGCCTCGTTGACGCCGTCGGGCTGGTAGAACACCGACCGGCCCGTGCTCAGCGTGATCGCGTTCGGGTCGGAGAACCCGGCGACCCCGGGGAGCGTCCCGAAGTAGTGGTCGAAGCTGCGGTTCTCCTGCATGAGGATCACCACGTGCTTCACGTCCTTCAGGGTCCCCCGGCGGCGCGGCCGGTCGGCGGCCAGCGCGCGGCGCACGTGCGGCGGCAGGAACTCGGCGGCGAACGCCGCGGCGGTCGCCGCGCCCGCCGCCGACAGCAGCCGCCGCCGCGTCAGCGGCACTCCGGAGCCGGCCGGGCGGCGGTCCCCGCGCCGCTCACCACTCAAGATCACTTCGCGAGCGTAACCCGCGTGACCTGGGCCTCCGCGGATCCGCCCGGCGCTCGGCGAGCCGCCGGGCCAGGGTGCGCCCGGCGGCTCGGGCGCTCAGCGGGCGTAGACCTCCAGCGTCCACTTCCCGGCCGGCTTCACGCCCTTCATCGCCTTCGCCAGCGCGGCGTCGCCGGTGCCGCGAACCTCGGGCACCTCGGCCGGCAGCACGGCCACCTCGACGGTGTCCGCCCCTCCCCCGGCCTCCGTGTCCCAGACGACGCCCTTCGACTCGGCGGCTTCGCACTCGACGACCTTCGTACGGCCGGCGACCCGGACCACCGCGTGCGCCGCGCCGTCCACACACGTCACCTTTATCCGCAGCGCCTTCGCTGGTGTGTTGAGCGGGACGGCGCGGCGGCGTCCGTCGGCGGCGCCCGTCGCCTCGCCCAGCCGCGTCAACCCCGTCAGGGGCGGCTGGGGTTCGGGGGCCGTCCTCCGCATCAGCTTGCAGTTGGCGGACTTGCACGGCCCGCTGTAGACGCGAACGCTCCAGTTCCCCCGCTCGGGTCGGCGGCCCGCCAGGAACCGGCCTAGCCCAGTGGGGTCGTCCGTCATGGTGAATTGCCGCGCCTCGTCCACCGGAAGGACGGCGATCTGGACGGTGGTGGGAACACCTGGGGTGGTGAGCATGTACTGCGCTCCGGCGCAGTCGGCTTGCGCCAGATCCCCGTCCACCACCTCGAAGCTCGTCGCGGCCTTCGAGCAGTAGGTCGTGAACCTCGTGTACGGCCCGGTCGGGGTGAACGTGATGCGCGTGAGCATCCCGTACCAGGAGAACCGCCTCTCCGTCACCGGCTTCAGGCCCTCGACCGAACGGCTCTCGGGAAAGGCCCGGTTGACGGCGCCCGTGACCGCCGATCCCTCCTGCCAGCGCGACGGCCCGCCGGGTCCGTCGAGCTGCTGGACGACGCCGATAACCGTTCCGGCCGCCAGCACCACGCCGGTCGCCGCGGCGGCGGCGCGCAGGCGGTTGCCGCGCCGGACACGGCGGCGGACGCCGTCCAGCAGGTCCGGCGAGGGGACGCCGCCGGCGCTCCGGGCCTCCATGACCTCCGTCAGGTCTTTCAGTTCGTAGGCCATGTCACTCCCCTCCACGCGGTGCGGCGGCCAGCACGCCGGGATCGATCCGCAGCTTGGCCAGGGCCTTGCTGGTCTGGCTCTTCACGGTGCCGACCGAGCAGCCGAGGATCGCGGCGACCTGCGGCTCGGACAGGTCCTCGAAGAAGCGCAGCACCACCGTCGCGCGCTGGCGGCGCGGGAGCCGGCCGAGCGCGGCCCACAGCACGGCCTTGTCCTCGGCGGCGCCGATGCCGTCGGACGGGTCGGGGCCGTCCGGCGGCCGTTCGGTGGGCCGCTCGCCGCGCCAGCGCCGCTTCGCCCACGACGCGTGCGTGTTGACGAGGATCCGGTACACGTACGGGTCGGGGTTGTCCCCGACGCGCCGCCACGCCCGCCACGCCTTGACCAGCGCCGTCTGCAGCAGGTCCTCCGCCAGCGCCCAGTCGCGGCACAGCAGGTAGGCCGTTCTGAGCAGCCGCGGCGACCGCTCCGTCACGTACGCCGCGTAGTCCGGTCGCTCCCGCATCCGACCTCCCAGTAGACGTTCCGCCGACATCTACCGGCCGGCCGGCCGCAATGGTCGCCCGGCCGGACCATGATCCTCTGCGGCTAGGGTCGTGGCACGTCACCCACCGTGCGACGAACAGGAGCGACGATGTCCTACCCCGAACCCCGCTACTTCGGCGACGCCGGCGAGAACAGCGCGGTCCTGCGTCCCCACGACGCCCCGCCCGACCTGCGCATGGGTCCGCTCGACGCGCAGGGCGTCCCCACCGGGACGCGCGTGCACTACCTCGGCACGGGCGGCTCCACCAACGGGGCGTTCGGGCTGTACCGGTGGGAGATGGGCCCCCGGCCGTCCGGGCCGAGCCCGCACTTCCACCGCACGATGACCGAGTCGTTCTACATCCTGTCCGGGACCGTCCGCCTGCACGACGGGACGGGCTGGCGGGACACCGCGCCCGGCGACTTCCTTTTCGTCCCCGAAGGCGGCGTGCACGGCTTCCGCAACGAGTCGGGCGAGCCCGCCTCGATGCTCCTGCTGTTCACGCCGGGTGCGCCGCGCGAGGGGTACTTCGAGGAGCTCGCCGAGATCGCCGCGACCGGCCGCGAGCTCGACGAGGAGGAGTGGACGGAGCTCTACCGCCGCCACGACCAGTACATGGTCTGACGGCCGCCCCTCACTTCGCGCTCTTGGCCCCCGCCTTGGCCTTCCCGCCCTTCTTCTTCGGCGCGGGGCCCGCCGCCGCGGCCTTCTTGCCCTTCTTCGGAGCCTTCGCCGGGGCCTTCTTGGCGGACGCCTTCTTGCCCTTCTTGGGCTTCTTCGGCCGGTCCGGCGCGTCGTCGACGGCGGGTGCCGCCTCGGCGGGCGCGGCCTCGACCGGCGGCGCGGAGTCCCCAGGCGGCGCGGCCTCGGCGGGCGCGGTGCTCCGGGCGACGCGGTTGCGGAACGTCTGCCCGAAGCGGAACGTCGGGACGAGCGCGGCGGGCACCTCGACGGGCGCGCCGGTGCGCGGGTTGCGGGCGCTGCGCGCCGGCCGGGCGGACCGGTCGAACGCCCCGAAACCGGTGACGACGACGCGTTCCCCGGCGGACACCGCCTCCATGACCGCCTCGAACAGGGCGTCGACGTGCCGGCGTGCGACCGCCTCGTCGCCGCCCGCCCGGTCCGCCACGGCCTTGACCAACTCGCTGCGATTCATGCGCCCTGCCTCCATTGCGGCTTTTCGTGCGCTCAGGCTAGCCCAGCGTGACCGCCGAATGCCCTGGATACGGCAGGATTTCCGGATCCGGCGGGGACCGGACGCGGCACGGCGTCACGGTTGGTAGCGGCGCCCCGTGGCGGGTCCGGCGAGCCGGCGGCCCGCCGCGCCCGAGTCCGGCCAGACCCGCCGCGCACGGTGCCCGTGGCGGTAGGCTCGCGGCACCGAGCCGGTGACAAGGCGTGAGGAAACCGTCCATTGAGCGTGATCAACGTCGGCCAGGCCATCGTCCTCGGCGTGGTCGAGGGCCTCACCGAGTTCCTGCCGGTGTCCTCGACCGGGCACCTGAAGATCGCCGAGGGGCTGATGGACGTCCCGGTCGACGGCGAGGGCGTCGTCGGGTTCACCGCCGTCATCCAGGTCGGCGCCATCGCCGCCGTGCTGGTCTACTTCTTCTCCGACATCGTCCGGATCGCCGGGGCCTGGCTCAAGGGCCTCGCGAACAAGGAGGAGCGGTACCACCACGACTACAAGTTCGCGTGGTGGGTCATCTTCGCCACCGTCCCCGTGGTGATCGTCGGGGTCGCGGCGAAACCGCTCATCGAGGGGCCGCTCGCCTCGCTGTGGGTGGTGGCCGGCTCGCTGATCGTCGGCAGCGCGGTGATGTGGCTCGCCGACCGTTACGGCCGCAACAAGCGCGGCGAGGACGACACCGGCTTCCGGGACGCGATGCTCGTCGGCTCGTCGCAGATCCTCGCGCTGCTGTTCCCGGGCTTCTCCCGGTCCGGCGCGACGATCTCGACCGGGCTGCTGCTGAACCTCGACCGGCTCGCCGCCACCCGCCTGTCGTTCTTCATGGGGATCCCCGCGCTGACCGGCGCCGGCCTGTACGAGCTGCCGGGCGCCCTCGGGTCCGGCGAGGGCGCGCTGCCGCTCGCGATCGGCACCGCGGTGTCGTTCGTGGTCGCCTACGCCTCGATCGCCTGGCTGCTGCGGTTCGTCGCGCGGCACACGTTCACCGCGTTCGTGGTGTACCGGGTCGCCGTCGGCCTGCTGCTGTTCGCGCTGCTCGGCGCGGGGACGCTGGACGGCTGACCGTCCCGGGACCCCGAAGAGCGCCCGCACGCTCACGGGCCCGCGGCGGGGCGGCCGGTGCTCCGGAACGGTCATGGGGCAGACTGGCACGGTCCGCACGGCCGGCTCGCGGACCTCGCGCCCGACCGTGTCCATGATTCACATACGGAGCGTTGCGCGCACATGTCAGACCAGATGCAGGCCGGTACCGTCTCGATCACCGGCCATGAGGGCGCCGAGCTCGAGGCGTACCTGGCCCGCCCGCTCGGCGACCGCCCGCGCGGCGGCGTGGTCGTGATCCACCACCTGCCCGGGTACGACGAGGGCACCAAGCAGATCACCCGCACGTTCGCCGCGCGCGGGTACGCCGCGATCTGCCCGAACCTGTACTCGCGCGAGGGCAAGGGCGTCAGCCCCGACGACCAGGCCGCCGCCGCCCGCGCGAAGGGCGGTGTCCCGGACGAGCAGCTCGTCGGCGACGTCGCCGGCGCCGCCGCGCACCTCAACGGGCTGGAGGGCGCCAACGGCAAGGTCGGCGTGATCGGGTACTGCTCGGGCGGCCGGCAGGCGTTCCTGGCGGCGGTGTCGCTGGACCTCGACGCAGCCGTCGACTGCTACGGCGCGTTCGTGGTGAAGGAGCCGCCGGCGGAGTTCCCGCTGCAGGCGGGGCCGCTGATCGCCAAGGCGGGCGACCTGTCCTGCCCGCTGCTCGGGCTGTTCGGCGAGGACGACCAGTTCCCCGCGCCGGACGAGGTCGCCGAGCTGGACGCGGAGCTGACGAGGCTCGGCAAGGAGCACGAGTTCCACAGCTATCCGGGCGCCGGGCACGCGTTCTTCGCCGTCGAGCGGACCGCCTACCGCCCCGAGGCCGCCGTCGACGGCTGGAAGCGCATCTTCGACTTCTACGGCCGGCACCTCGCGTCCTGAAGGGAGACCCTCGCATGTGCACCTACCAGACCCACAAGGTCGGGCTGGCCGGGGCCGCCAAGGGCGCGTCCGGCTGGTTCACGCTGACGGACGGCGCGGTCTACGTCGACCATCCGTTCCACTCGACGAACGAGCACACGCTGAACATCGACTTCACCAACCCGTCCGAGGGGCCGTCCGCGCGGGTCGCGGTGGAGCTGACCGAGGAGGCGGCGCTCGCGCTCGTCGAGGCGATCCAGCGGGCCCTCGACTCGGCCCCGCCCGGCATGGCCTCCGCCGCCGGCCGCCGCACCGCCTGACTTCGCCGCGCGTTCCCACGCCGGAGTTCCCGCTCGCCGGCGTGTACCGGGGTGCGGATGATCGCGACCGGATCCGTGCCCCGGACGCGCGACGCGGAACGGAGCGGGATGGGGCCGGAGGGCCCGCACGCCGCCAAGGCGCCCGCGCTGACGGCGCGCGCGCCCGGGTCGCCCGGATCCATTCCATATTAATCCAGTAGGAATAGTTGCATAGCTGGCGCCCGCCGTGTTCTCATACCGGTATGCGCCTCCGGCCCTGCCTCGTCCGCCGCCGCCACGTGGACCTGCTCCGCGTGGCCGCCGCACGCTGTCCGGCCTGACGATCCGCCCGCGGCCCCGCCCCGCGGCGCCCGCCCGTCCCGTCCCCCAGGTCCGGCGCCCTGCACCAGGGCACGAGCCGGCCGCTCGCCCGAGGAACACACGTCTCCCATGCTCAGAAGACCCCTGCCTGGAACACTCCTGCCCGGAGAACCCCGGCGGCCCGTACGGCTCGTCGCGGCCGGCGCCGCCCTCGCGCTCGCCGCCGGCTGCGGGACGTCCGCGCGCGGCGCCACCGGCTCCGTCAAGATCGGCTACTTCCAGGGCGCCGTCGCCGGGCCCGAGGCGATCGTCGTCGCCGACAAGGGCATGTCGGCCAAGGTACCCGGCAAGATCGAGCTGCGTCCCATCGACAGCGGCGTCGCCGGCATGGCCCAGCTGCGCGCCGGCGCCTTCCCCTTCGTCGCCGGCGTCGGCAACCCGCCGTTCACCGGCGCCTTCACCAGCGGAACCGACGTCACGGCCGTGTACGTGGAGGGCATCGACGCGTCCGGGCTGGCCGTCCACGACTCGATCCGGGGCCCCGGCGACCTGCGCAAGGTCGGCGTGCTCGTCGGGTCCACGCTGGACTTCCAGCTGCGCGGCTGGCTGAAGTCGCAGGGCCGCACGGGCGCGGTGCAGGTCGCCGGCTTCGCCAGCGAGGCCGCCGAGGCCGCCGCCTGGAAGGCGGGCAAGATCGACGCCGTCTACATCAGCCAGTCGTTCCTGCTGGAGCTGCAGAAGCACGGGGCGCGCGTGCTGGTGCGCTCCACCGACATCGCGAAACTCGGCTACGCGGCGGTCAACATGCTGGCCGTCTCCACCCCGTACGCGCGGCAGCACCGCGACGTCGTGCAGGCCCTCGTCTGCCAGATGTCCAAGGCCGAGGCGCTCGTGAAGGGCCCGCAGGCCGACCGCTACATCACGCCCGCGGCCAAGTTCGTCGGGGTGACCCCGGCGGACGCGATCGCCGCGACCAGGACCTACCCGTACATCCCCGCCGCCGAGGAGGGCGCCTGGCTGAAGGGCCCCGACGGGACGGCCGCCACGGGCAAGCTCGCCCAGAACTTCAAGCTGACCGCGGAGTTCCTCGTCACGCAGGGCCGCGCGAAAAGCGTGCCCGACCAGGCGGCGATCGCGCGGCACATCGATCCGTCCTTCTGGGACAAGGCCCAGTCCGGAGGCTGCAAGTGAGCGCCATCGAGACCCGAACCGCGACCGCCGAACCCGTCGCCGACGAGCCCGCGGGGGTGCGGCTGCGCGACGTCCGCAAGACCTTCAGCAGGCGGCGCCGTCCCGGCCGCCCCGCGCTCGACGGGGTGACCCTCGACGTCCGGCCGGGCGAGTTCCTGTGCCTGCTCGGCCCGTCCGGCTGCGGGAAGTCGACGCTGCTGAACATCGTCGCCGGGTTCACCTCGGCCGACTCCGGCGAGGTGCTGGTCGGCGGCCGGCCGGTCACCGGGCCCGGCCACGACCGGGGCGTGCTGTTCCAGACGCCGAACCTGTTCCCGTGGCTGACGACCTGGCAGAACGTCCTGTACGGGCCGAAGGCGCGCGGCGCGCTGACCCCGCGGGTGCGGGACGAGGCGGAGCGGCTGCTGGAGACGGTCGGGCTCGCCGACGCCCGCGACGCCTACCCGCACGAGCTGTCCGGCGGGATGCGGCACCGCGCCGCGTTCGCGCGGGTCCTGGTCAACCGGCCGGGCGTGCTGCTGATGGACGAGCCGTTCGGCGCGCTCGACGCCATCACCCGCGCATCCATGCAGCGGTTCCTGCTGGAGCTGTGGCAGAAGCACCGCACCACCATCGTGTTCGTCACCCACGACGTCGAGGAGGCGGCGCTGCTCGGCGACCGCGTGTGCGTGCTGTCCGCGCCGCCCGCCGGCACCAAGGACGTCATCGACATCGAACTGCCGCGCCCGCGCGCGTACGAGGACACCGAGACGCTCGCGTTCGTGAACGCCAAGCGCCGCATCCGGGAGGTGCTGGAACGGTGACGACCGCGACCGAAGCTCCGGCGGAGGCCGCCGCGACCGGTACCGCGCCGCGACCGTCGCGGTCGTGGCGGCGGGTGTGGACGGGCGCCGGCGCGATCGCCCTCGCCCTGGTGGTCTGGGAGGTCGCCGCGCTCGTCATCGGCGACACCGTGACGCTGCCGACCGTCACCGAGACCGCCCGCACCCTCGCCGAGTACCTCGGCAAGCCGTACCCGCAGGTGCAGGGCAAGACGCTGGTCGCCGACGCGCTGATCAGCACCGGGCGGATCCTCGCCGGGTTCCTGCTCGGCACGGCCGCCGGGCTGGCGCTCGGCGCGTCCATGGCCGGGGTCCGGGTGATCCGCGAGCTGGCCGACCCGCTCATCGCGATCATGCGGCCGCTGCCGCCGATCGCGTTCATCCCGCTGCTGGTGGTGTGGTTCGGCATCGGCGAGACCTCGAAGATCGCGCTGATCTTCTTCGGGGTGCTGCCGGTCGTGACGGTCGCGACGCTCGGCGCGCTCGACGCCGTCCCGCCGGACCTGCTGAACGCCAGCCGCAGCCTCGGCGCCTCGCAGCTGCGCACGATGCTGCACGTGCGGCTGCGCGCGGCCGTGCCCGGCGTCATCACCGGGATGCGGATCGCGATGGGCGGCGCGTGGACCGCCATCATCGCCGCCGAGATGATCGCCGCCACCGGCGGCGTCGGCTACCTCATCCTGCAGGCCGGCAACTACCTCCAGACGCCGCTGATCTTCAGCGGGATCGCCGAGATCGCCGTGCTCGGCTTCGCCTTCGACGGCCTGCTGCGGCTGCTGCTGCGGCTCGCCGACCCCACCGTCCGCCGCTAGAAAGGGCACGAACCATGACCGAGTTCCGCCGCATCGGGGGCCGCATCGGCGCCGAGTACACCGGGGCCGACCCGAACGACCTGCCCTTCGAGGAGGTCAACGACGCGCTGTTGACGCACAAGGTGCTGGTGTTCCGCGGCGCCGGCCTCGACGACGAGGGCCAGCTCCGCTTCGCCGCCCGGTTCGGGGAGCTGACCCGGGCGCACCCGACCGTCCCGTCCGTGGACGGCCAGCCCGACATCCTGCCGGTGCGCGGCGAGGAGGGCATCCGGTCCAACAACTGGCACACCGACGTCACGTTCGTCCGGACGCCGCCGAAGCTCAGCACGCTGCGCGCCCTCGTCGTCCCGCCCTACGGCGGCAACACGCTCATCGCCAACTCCGCCGCCGCCTACCGGGACCTGCCGGACCAGCTGCGGGACTTCGCGGACCGGCTGTGGGCCGTGCACACCAACGACTACGACTACGCGGTGCCGCGCAGCAACACCGAGAAGGCCCTCGAATACCGGAAGGTGTTCACCGCGCGCCGCTACCGGACCCTGCACCCGGTCGTGCGGGTGCATCCGGAGACGGGCGAGCGCGGCCTGTTCATCGGCGGGTTCGCGCAGGAGATCGAAGGGCTGTCGGGCAGCGAGTCGCGCGACATCCTGCGGCTGCTGCAGCGGTACGTGACCCGCCCGGAGAACATCGTGCGGGTCGCGTGGAACCCCGGCGACCTGGTGCTGTTCGACAACCGCATCACCCAGCACTACGCGCCGGACGACTACGGCGACCTGCCGCGCGTCCTGCACCGCGTCACCGTCGCCGGCGACGCGCCGGTGGGCGTGAACGGCGAGACCAGCCGCATCCTCGAAGGCGACGACGCAGGGCACTACACCCCGGCCGCGGCCGCCGCGGCGGCGTAGCGTCCCGAGCCGGCAGGGCCCGGCGGTCCCGGACAGGGGCCGCCGGGCCTTTCCCGTACAGAATCACGTGTCCGTCCGATGACATCGTGTCACCCCGAGGCAAGGACCTTGCCTGTTGTAGTCACCATGAAGCTGTGAGTAACTGGTTCCGGCCGACCACGCCATGATCCAGCGAGGGGTACGACGATGGACGAGTGCAGCGTTGCCCGCGGACCCGGCTGCGCGACGGACGGGCCGGCGCCGGAGGCCGGGGACGGCCCCGGGGACGCCGCCCGCCGCGCGGCGGCCGAGCGGGTGAACCGGCTGCTGTCCGGGCCGAGCGGGCTGGGCACGTCGGCGGCGCGCATCCTGGACGCCCTGCGCACCGTCCCCTCGCCGGCGGACGCGCCCCCGGACGGCCACCCGGACGCGCACGAACCCCCGGCGCCCGACCCGGCCGCCGCCGTCCCGGTCCTGCCGACGCCATTGCCGAGCCCGACGCGCGTGGGCGGCCACTTCTCGCCGGGCTACGCCGAACGCCCGTGGGGCGACGGCTCGTTCCCGCCGCTGTACTGCCCGCTGACGGCCCGGATCGACGACAACCTCGCGCTCGTGGTCAACGACCGGCTCGTCGAATGGGCCGCCGAGGTCGGGATCTACGCCGGCCGGCTCGACAAGTTCCGTAACACCGGGTTCGGGCGGCTCGCCGTCCTCGGCCATCCCGAGACCGACGACGTCGACGCGCTGCTGCTCGCCGCCAAGATGAACGCCGCGTGGTGGGCGTGCGACGACTACTACGCCGACGAGAGCGACCTCGGCGCCACCCCCACCGAGCTGCCGCCGCGGCTGGCGCTGGTGATGTCGGCGATGGACCCGCCGCCGGACGCGGGCAGGTACACCGCGCAGGTCGAGGAGGCCGTGCGGTCCGACCCCGTCCTCGTCGCGCTGCGGTCGGCCACCGGGCATCTCAAGCGCCACGCCGGCCCGTCGCAGGTCATGCGGGTCCTCAACACCACGTTCCAGATGTACGTGAGCTGGACGGCGTACGCGGCGTGGCGGCACCTCGGCGAGCTGCCCCCGGTGTGGCGGTACCTCGCGGCGCGGCAGCACGACAGCTTCTACACGTCCATGACGCTGGTCGACGTCGTCGGCGGCTACCAGCTGGACGCGAACCTGTTCTACGAGCCGCGCGTGCACCGCGCGGTGATGCAGGCGGGCACCGCCTCCGTCATCGTCAACGACCTGCACTCGGTGGAGCGGGAGGCCGCCGACGACCTGCCCGACTGCAACGTGGTGCTGCTGATCGCCGAGGAGGAGGGCTGCCCCCTGGAGGAGGCGGTCCGCGCGGCGGTGGCGATGCACAACGACTTCGTCCGCGGGTTCGAGGACAGCCAGCGGGAGCTGGCCTCGGTCCCGTCCGCCGAGCTGCAGCGGTTCCTGCTCGGCGTGCAGAGCTGGATGGCCGGCTGCCTGGAGTGGCACGGCGCGTCCGACCGCTACACGTGACGACCCTCGACCCGATGACCACGAAAGGATCACCGGACATGACCGCAACCCAGGACTCCCCGGTCCTCGGCAGCCTCTACCAGCACTCGGTCGCGGAGTACTGGAACGCCGAGCGCAACCCGGTCAACCTCCGGCTCGGCGAGGTGGACGGGATCTACCACCACCACTACGGCGTCGGCCCCGTCGACTGGACGGTCCTCGACGGCCCGGCCGACACCCGCGAGGAGCGGACCATCGCCGAGCTGCACCGGCTGGAGAGCGCACAGACCCACCTGCTGATGAGCAACCTCGGCCCGGTCAAGCCGTCCGACCGGCTGATGGACGCCGGGTCGGGGCGCGGCGGGTCGAGCCTGGTCGCCCACGAGCGGTTCGGCTGCCGGGTCGACGGGGTGTCGATCTCGGAGTCGCAGGTCGCGTTCGCGGGCGAGCAGGCCGAGCGGCGCGGCGTCGCCGGCAAGGTCCGCTTCCACTTCAAGAACATGCTGGACACCGGCTTCGAGACCGGGGCGTTCCAGGCGATCTGGAACAACGAGAGCACCATGTACGTGGAGCTGGGCCTGCTGTTCGCCGAGCACGCGCGGCTGCTGAAGCGCGGCGGCCGGTACGTGACCATCACCGGCTGCTACAACGACGCCTACGGGCTGCCGTCGCGGGCCGTCAGCGAGATCAACGCGCACTACATCTGCGACATCCACCCGCGCAGCACCTACTTCCGGGAGATGGCGGCGAACCGGCTCGTCCCGGTGAGCGTCGTCGACCTCACCTCGGCGACGATCCCCTACTGGGAGCTGCGCGCGAAGTCGACGCTGGCGACGGGCATCGAGCAGGCGTTCCTGGACGCCTACAAGGGCGGGAGCTTCCAGTACCTGCTGATCGCGGCGGACCGGGTCTGACCGCACACTCGCCAGGGTGTGGGGGCATCCCCCACAGAGACTTCGACGGGGGCATTCCGCGGCCCGCCGGTGGGAGCACCGGCGGGCCGCGGGTTCCTGATCGAGACGGGATCGGGGGGCGTCAGCTCGCGAGGAAGGTGCGGACGGAGTTCAGCACCACCGTGTCGGTGAGGTAGGTGAGGTGGTTCTCGCAAGGGACGTAGTTGTTCGTGGCGCCGCTGAGCCTGGTGCTGGTGTAGGGGTTGATGACGCCGTCGCACGGCGAGTACCAGGTGGCGTACTTGGTGTCGCCGGGCGTCTCGTCACCGGAGGCGAGCGTCTGGATGAACGACGAGCCGGGCGACATCTGCTGGCAGGTGACGAAGGTCAGGCAGGCGTAGGCGGCGGTGGTGCCGTGGTTGGCGCCGGCGAGCGAGGCGAGGTGCTTCACGTACTGCTGGCCGCCGAGCTCCTTGATGTACCACCAGCTGACGAGCCCGCCCATGGAGTGGTTGACGATGTCGACCTTGGACGCGCCGGTCCGCGCCCGCACCTGGTTCACGTAGGAGGCCAGGCTGGCGGCGTTCGCCTTGTTGTCGCCGTAGGAGTTGTAGTTGAAGGCGAACAGCTCGTTGCTGCTGTAGCCGGCCGCGGTGAACACCGCTTCGGCGGTGACCCAGTTGGACGCGCTTCCGGTGTAGCCGTGCACGAAGACCACGGGCGTGTGCCCGGCCGCGTGCGCGGGGGCGCTCACGCCGACGACGGCACCGAGCACGGTGACCGCCGCCGTCAGGAGTGTGCCGAGAATGCGGCGCATCGCTCCTCCTCAGGGGGTGGGGGATGGGGCGTTTCGTCACCGAGTGTCGGTGTGGTCGCCGGTCGCCGCATCGGCGAAATCGCCGGTCTCGCGTGTCCGGTGCGTGGTCGCCTCGAAACGCCGCGTAGAGCGGACCGGGGCGGGCGTCAGCCCTGGTCGCGGCGGGCGCGGGCGCGGCGCTTGCCCTCGTGCATCGCCTGGACGCGGGCGATGGGGAAGGTGTGGCCTTCGCACGCGCCTCCGACATGGCCGTTCGGGTAGCGTCGGGGCGTGTACATACCCGCACATTTCTCGGCCGGTGACGCCGAGGTCCGCGCGCTCCTCGACGGCTGCGGCGCGGCCGACCTCGTCACCAGCACGCCGCGCGGCCTCGTCGCAACGTTCCTGCCCGTCCTGTACGACCCGGACGCCGGCGAGCACGGCGCGCTGCTCGCGCACGTCGCCCGCAACAACGACCAGTGGAGCGAGCCCGCGCGGGGCGAGTCCCTGTTCATCGTGCACGGGCCCGACGCGTACGTGACGCCGTCGTGGTACGCGTCCAAGGCCGAGCGCGGGCGGGCCGTGCCGACGTGGAACTACCTCACCGCGCACGTCTACGGGCGGCTGGTCGTCCACGACGATCCGGCGTGGCTGGAGTCGCTGGTGCGGCGGCTCACGGGCAGGCACGAGGCGGGCCGTCCCGAGCCCTGGTCGGTGGACGACGCGCCGCCGGAGTTCATCGCCGGGCAGCTGCGCGCGATCGTCGGCCTGGAGCTCGTCATCACCCGGGTCGAGGCGAAGGCGAAGCTGAGCCAGAACCGGCCGGCCGCCGACCGGGACGGCGTCGCCGCCGGATACCTCGCGGAGGGCGACCCGGTCATGGCGGAGGCGGTGCGCGCGGCGGCGGGGCCGGACGCGCCGGAGCGGTGAACGCCCGCACGGTCAGCCCGGTGCTCGTCGGCCGCGAGCGCGAGTCCGCCGCGCTCGGCGCCGCGTTCCGCGCCGCCCGCGACGGGACGCCGTCGGCGGTGCTGCTCGGCGGCGAGGCGGGGGTGGGCAAGACCCGGCTGGTCACCGACTTCGGCGCGCGCGCCCGCGCCGAGGGCGCGCGGGTGCTGGTCGGCGGCTGCCTGGAGCTCGGCACCGAGGGGCTGCCGTTCGCGCCGTTCACCGCGGCGCTGCGCGGGCTCGTCCGCGACGTCGGCGTGGACGGGGTGCGCGCCCTGCTGCCCCCGGGCGCGGGCGACGGGCTGGCCCGGCTGCTGCCCGACTTCGGCGACGCCGACGCGGGCGCGTTCACCGGCGAGTCGCGGGCCCGGCTGTTCGAGCTGGTGCTGACGCTGCTGGAGCGGCTCGCCGCGGCCGGGCCGGTGGTGCTGGTCGTCGAGGACGCGCACTGGGCGGACGCCTCGACCCGCGACCTGCTGACGTTCCTCGTCCGCAACCTGGGCGCCGGGGACGCGCTGCTGATCGTCGTCACGTACCGGACCGACGAGCTGCACCGCGCGCATCCGCTGCGCCCGGTGCTGACCGAGCTGGAGCGCGTCGAGCACGTCGCCCGCGTCGAGGTGGGGCGGCTCGGCCGGGACGAGGTCGGCGCGCTGGTGCGCGGCATCCTCGGCACCGACCCGCCCGCCGGTGCGCTCGCGGACGTGTTCGAGCGCAGCGAGGGCAACCCGCTGTTCGTCGAGGCGCTGGTCGGCTCGGGCGCGGACCGGGACCTGCCGGAGTCGCTGCGCGACCTGCTGCTCGGCGCCGTGCAGCGGCTGCCGGAGGACACCCAGGAGATCCTGCGGGTGGCGGCGGGCGGCGGCGCGCGGATCGAGCACGAGCTGCTCGCGGCGGTCGCCGGGCTGGACGAGCGGGAGCTGACCCGCGGGCTGCGGCCCGCCGTGGCGGCCAACGTCCTGGTCGTGGACGGCGACGGGTACGCGTTCCGGCACGCGTTGATCCGCGAGGCGGTGCACGACGACCTGCTGCCCGGGGAGCGGACGCGGCTGCACGTCCGGTACGCGCGGGTGCTGGAGGAGCACCCGGAGCTGATGCCGGACCGGGCGCGGGCGGTGACGCTGGCGCACCACTGGCACGCGGCGCACGACGTCGTCCGGGCGCTGACCGCGGCGTGGCGGGCCGTCGGGGAGACGCGCCGGGCGCTCGCGTACGCCGAGGCGCTGCGGATGGCGTCGCGGGTGCTCGGGCTGTGGGACCGGGTGCCGGACGCGGCGGAGCGGATCGGGGTCCCGCACGTCCAGGTGATGGAGGAGGCCGTCACGCTGGCCGACCTCGCGGGCGAGCCGGACGTGGGCATCAGGCTGGCGACCGAGGCGCTGCGGCTCGGGGAGGCGGCCGGCGATCCGATGCGGGCGGCGCGGCTGCACGAGCTGCGCGGCATGCTGCGGCTGCGGTCGGGCAGCGACAAGGCGCCCGCGGACCTGCGCGAGGCGGCCCGGCTGGTGCCGGCCGACCCGCCGTCGGCCGAGCGGGCGCGGGTGCTCGCGACGCTCGCCACGAAGATCCTCGGCCTGCAGGGCACCCGGCGGGAGGCGGAGGCGGCGGCGCGGGAGGCGCTGGAGGTCGCGCGGGCCGTCGGCGACACCGAGGTGGAGCTGTCGATCGAGCTGAACATGGCGTGGCTCGACCTGTTCCACGACGACGATCCGGAGGCGTTCTTCGCGCGGGTCGGGCGGGTCGCGGCGCGGGCCTCGCAGGCCCAGGCGTTCGATCCGCTGCTGCGCGCGTTCACCAACCACTCCGACGTGCTGGAGATGTACGGGCGGCACGCGGAGGCCGCCGAGGTGGCCGCGGCGGGCATCGCCCGCGCGGAGGAGTACGGGCTGGTCCGGTCGGCGGGCGCGCACCTGTCGATCAACGCGGCGGAGCCGCTGGTGTCTCTCGGCCGGTGGGACGAGGCGCTCGGGGTGATCGGGCGGACGCTGCCGCGGACGTCGGCGGGCGTCATCCGGGCGGGGCTGCACCACCTGGCGGGGACGGTCGCGGTCGCCCGCGGGGACCTCGGCGGCGCCGAGCGGCACGCGGCGGAGGCGCCCGGCCTCATCGCGCGCGGTGCGGCGCGGCGGGCGCAGAACCTGTTCCCGGTGTGCCGGCTGAACGCGCTGATCGCGCTCGCGCGGGGGCGTCCGGAGGGGGCCTTGGACGCGCTGGAGCCCGTCCTCACCGACGTCGGCCTGCCCGACGACTCGCGGTACGCGCTGCCGGGGCTCGTGACCGCGGCGGCCGCGTGCGCGGAGTTGGGCGACGCGGCGGCGCTGGCGAAGGTGCGGGCCCGGCTGGAGGGCCTGCGCGTCTACGGGCCGGTGCAGGAGGCGCACCGGCTGACGTTCGCGGCGGAGGCCGCGCGCGCCGAGGGCGTCCCGGAGCAGGCGGCGTGGGACGCGGCGGCCGCGGCGTGGGACGCGCTGCACCAGCCGTACGAGACGGCGTCCGCGCTGGTCCGGGCCGGTGAGGCCGCGCTGGCCGCCGGCGACCGGGACCGCGCGGGTCCGGCGCTGCGGCGGGCCGCCGAGCTGGCGGACGGGCTGCGCGCGGTCCCGCTGCGGGACCGCGCCGGCGACCTCGCGCGGCGCGCCGGGGCCCCGCTCGGCGGCGCCCGCCCGTCCCCCGGGCTCGGGCTCACCCCGCGCGAGATGGAGGTGCTGCGGCTCGTCGCCGCGGGGCGCAGCAACCGGGAGATCGCCGAGGCGCTGTTCATCTCGGTGAAGACCGCGAGCGTGCACGTGTCGAACATCCTCGGCAAGCTCGGCGTCGCGGGGCGCGGCGAGGCCGCCGCCCGCGCCCACCGGCTCCGGCTGTTCGACTGACCCGGCGCCGCCACCGGTCACGCGGTCGGGCGGAGCGGGACGATCCGGGTCGTGACGCGCGCGCGGGCGTGCGGGCCCTCGGGGGCGCCGGGCGCGCCGCCGCAGGTGTGGGACGCGACGTCGCCGCCGACGTGCAGCCCGGTCGGGACGAGCCGGTTCGTCCGGAACGCCAGCGACGGGTCGCGCAGCATCGGGTTCGACCAGGGGATCAGCTCCGACAGCAGCGTGAACACCGGGTCGATCACCTTGGTGACGCCGTCGTCGTCGACGACCTCCACCCAGGCGTGCACGACCTCGGGCAGCCCGACCACCCAGCCGATCCGGGTCGTCGCGGGCACGCCCTCCTCGCGGCACAACCGCTCGATGTAGCGGCTGGCGGCGCCGCAGCCGGCGAAGCCGCGCGGGACGAGGTCCGGGTCGTCGCGCAGCTCGACGGGCAGCCGCAGGTAGCGCGGCTCGGCGCCGGTGAACTCGCGGACGATCGCGCGCAGCGCGGGCGCGCGCAGCACCGGGCAGTCCCCGACCGTCCGCAGCACCGCGGAGATCGCCATCGCGGGACCGGACGACCGCGCGGTGGTCGCCGCCGCGTCGGGCGCCGCCGCCACGCGCCGTCCCCCGCGCCCCGGATGCGCCCGGACGTGCCGGACCGTCCCGCCGTAGGCGCCGGTGCGGGGCCGGGCGAGGGCGTTGCGGGCGCCGGGACGGCACCCGTCGGGGTCCCCGCAGGCGACCCGGAGCTCGAACCGCGACACCCGCGGCGCGATGAGGTCCTCGCAGGACGACCGGGTCCAGCGCAGCAGCGACGCGACCTCCCGCTCGACGGGCGTGCGGCCCGTCCCGGAGTAGAGGGCGAGGTTGAACAGGTCGCGCGAGTCGAACCGCTCCCGGCCGCGCTCCCCGGTGGACGGCAGGCCATGCCGGGCGAGCGCGGTCAGCGTCCGGTCGTCGCAGGCGAGCATCCGCGCGGCGTCGGCGCGTCCGGTGTCGGGGCGGTGGTGGCCGGACGGGATGACGTAGAGGCCTTCGAGTGCGCGCAGCAGCCGGCGGTCGGCGCCGTCCCCGGTGCGCCCGCGGGCCGGGGCCCTATGTGCGGCGCCCATGTCAGCGCTTCACGATTCTTTCGAGCATGTGCACCACCGCCCCCGAGCCGACTTTGGTGTCGGGCCCGTCCATCAGGAAGAAGTCCGGGAAGCCCGCGACGGCCGTCCCCAGGTAGGCTCGCCTCCCGTCCCGCCATGACCCGTCCAGGTCCCGCTCAGTGGGACCGGTCATCCGCATGGGGGCGGCTCCCGGCATGCCCGTCACATCCTCACTATTGGCGCTGCGCCAATAGTGGCAAACGTGACGCCAAAAGAAAACCGCGAGGCAGCCCGGAGGCGGACTGCGGCGGTTTAGCGGGCGGGCCGGGTCAGCCGTGCGCGGCCGGACGCCAGGGCGAATCGGGCTGGGTGGCGCGCGGGCGCTCGGCCACGCGCAGCGCGTAGGTGGGGGTGTCGGCGGCGACCGGGCCGAGGTAGGCGTGCCCCGTCAGATGGCACCAGGCGGGCAGGTCGATCGGGGCCGCCGGGTCGGTGGCGAGGAGATGGACGACCGTGCCGGGCGCCAGACCCGCCAGGTGCCCGCGCAACTCCAGCAGCAGGCGCACGCAGGAGCGGTCCCCGCCGTCGATGACCACCGGTTCCGACCCCATCAGGCCTCCCCTGCCTCCGCGCCCCCGCCGGACGCTCATTACCGCATGGGGGAAATATAGGGCTTTGGGGGCTCCGCTTCACCGCGGAACATCCGACCGCGGGCGACCGTTGAGGGAACCGGGACCATGTGCCGCAGGGTCGAACACAAGCAAGCGAGCACGGTCCCGCCGGAGCGCCGACGAGGGCGATCGACCGCCCGTCCCGGTGCGGCTTCGGAGCAGCGGCGGCCGCATCCGGCCGCCGCCCGCACGATCCCGTCGCGATCACCGTCCGGGGCCGCGCGTGCGCGCATCCGAAGCGACGAACACGGAGCGATCGGAGGCGAACGCGGTGATCGACAATATGAGGGACCGGCGCCCCACTCTTGACCCTCTCTTTCAGGTTTCGTCCAGCTTTGAGGCTTACAGTCGCAGTGAAGCACCCCCAGCTGTCACCCACGTGAGGAACCTGACCTTGGGGCGAGCCATGGAATTCGGAGCAGCGCGAGTGGAGACCACGCCGACCTGCGGGACGCTGGCCTTCCCCGCCGAGGTCGATCTGAGCAACGGCGAGGCGATCCTCGACCAGGCCCTCGGGCTGCTCGAGTCCGGGACGCCCGCCCTCATCCTCGACCTCTCGGGCTGCACGTTCTGCGACTCCAACGCGCTGAACGTCATCCTGCGCTCGCAGATGCGCGCCACCGAGCTCGGCGTGCCGATGTGGGTGGTGCTGCCGCCGCGCGGCATCGTCCGCCGAGTCGCCGAGGTCGCGGGCCTGCCGCGGCGCGTCGCCATCGCGCCGGACGTGGCGACCGCGCGCGAGGCGCTGAAGCCCGTCACGCACGCCTGACCCGCTTCCCCGGCGGCGACCGGCCGCCGGGGTCGCGCCCGCGCCGCCGTCTCCGTGTTTCAGCCGACGCGTGTTTCAGCCGACGCGCTCGATCCGGGCGTGCCGGATCAGGAACCTCCCCGCCTCGCGCACCTGCTCGAACGCCGCGTCGTTCAGCAGCACGCAGCTGCCCGACGCCGACGTGACCGCCACCGTGGTCGACCTGCCGTTGTCGAGGTTCGTCACCTTCACCTTCGTCCCGACCGGCAGCCGGTCGCTGGACGCGGCGGGCGTGCCGGCCTCGCCGGACAGCGTCACCGTCGACCCCTGGCACACGACGTCGCCGCCGCCCCCGGACGCCGCGGGCGCCGCGCTCCGCGCGGGCGCCGCGCTCGACGACGGCTCCGGTGCCGCGCTCGTCCCGCCGGCCGCCGCCTCCTCCTTGCCGCAGAACGACTCGGTGAAGGCGTCGACGGCCTCGCCCCGCGCCTTCTTCGCCCGCGCGCCCAGGCAGAGCGAGGTGACCTTGTTCGCCGGCCCGAGCCCGCTGGTCGCGTTGACGGTGTTGGCGAACCGCTCGCGCTGGCGGCAGTGGAAGGCCAGCCCGAAGTCCAGCTTCGCGTCGCCCTTCGCGGCCTGCGCGTCGACCGCCTGGCATATCGCGCTGATCTGCATCGTCGGCTTCTCGCCTTTCGCGCGCGCCGCCTGCCGCCGGTCCTCCAGCTGAGCGAACTGCGTCTGGTCGCACCGTTCGGCGGCGGCGACGTCCACCGCCCGGCTCGCGGTGATCTCCTGCTGCAGCGCGGCGCAGCCGGAGGACTCCGCCGCCACCCGTCCCGCCTCCCGCTGCTCGCCCCCGCCGCAGGCGCTCGCGCCGAGCACCGCCAGCAGCCCCGCCGTGCCGAGCACCGCGCGCACCCCGTTCCGCCGCATCATCCGAACCGCTCCTTCCGGTGGTGAACTCGCCTGGGTTACGAGCTCCGCCGGACGGCCGGTTCATAGATCAACTCCGCCTTAAATCCGTCCGAACTCCTCTGGATAGCGAGGAACGTCTTCACGATTCGGCGGGACGAGAAGCGTCCGGACCGCGGGAAGGCGGCCGGTCAGGCCGGTTCCGCGCCGAGCGGCCGGCCGTCGACGGGCCGGCAGGCGGTGAACGCCGAGCCGAGCCCCTCGCGGTCGATGATCTCGCGGAGCCGGGCGGGCAGCCCCGGCAGCGACAGGCAGCCGCCCTCCGCGGCGACCCGCCAGCGGATGCCGAGCAGCACCGGCAGCGGGTCGCAGCGCACCCCGAGCCGGTCGCCCATCCGCACCATCAGGTGCCGCAGGTCGCCCTCGACCAGCGAGGTGAGCGTCTCGCCGAGGCGCCGGACGGTGACGGGGTCGAGCACCCCGGACAGCTGCACCACGGTGTGGTCGCCGTCGCCCGCCTCGGCCGTGGTGATCAGCAGTTCCGGCGGGACGGCGGACGGCGTCGGGGCGAGCCCGGCGTCGGCGGGGTGCAGGGCCCGGATGGCGTCGAGCACGTGGCCGGCGTCGACGGCCGCGGTCGCGCCGGGCACCACCGGCGCCGCGGTCGCCTCCGCGACGTCCTCGAACACCGGGACGAGGCTGGACAGCCCGGTGAGGTGCAGCGCGCGCCGCACCGGCGCGGCCGTCGCGGGCACCACGGCCCGCAGCGGGCAGCCGAGCAGCTGCGCGCGGGTCTCGGTGCGGGCGAGCAGCACCAGCCCGGACGCGTCCAGCAGGACCGAGTCGCCGAAGTCGACGACGACCCCCTTGCGCGACCGGGCGGCGGGACGGTCCTGGGCGGAAGGACGGTCCGGGGCGAGCTCGCCGGCGGCGAGCGCCAGCGCCCGGCACACGCCCTCCCTGATCCCGGCGTAGTTGCGCCAGCTGACCTGCGCGGGCAGCCGCAGCACGATGAACCCTCGCCGGGTCTGCGTCCGCAGGCCCGGCACGGCGGTGTCCTTCATCCGTCACATCCCGATCGGGGTACGCGCGGCGGCGGGAGCCGGGGCGGGCGCGGCGGCCGGCGGGGCGGGCGCGGCGGCCCGGCCCGGCGGCACGGGCGCGCGCTCCCCGCCCGGATACGGCGGCCGCGCGCCGCGGACGACGCCCGTCAGCCGGGACGCCGCGAGGCGCTCGATCGTCCGGGCGTCGGGCCGCATCCCGAGGTGGGCGCAGCAGCACCACAGGTCGTCCACGCAACGGCGCACGTTCTCGGCCGGAATGTCGGCGAAGCGAACGCGCAGCCGCGCCACGAGGTCGTCGCGCGTCGGTACGGCCGATGGCGACATCTCCCAGCGCTCCACTGTCCCTCCGATCGCTCTGGACGAGACGAGGACGTCGCCCGTCCGGGCTGGTCGTCAGCTGCCCGCGCGGCAGGTTCCGAGCTTGGGAACGACCTACCCGGGGCCCGTGGAGGAAACGGCGCCGACTCTAAAGATCCGGGCATGACATGCCTGCCGCGCGGCAACACCCGCGGCCGTTCCGGGGGCGCGTGCGCCGGGGCGCGGGGGCGATGGTCCGATTACGGAGAGTATCAAGATTTTGACGGATGGTTGCCTGTCGCGCACGCCCGCGCGACAGACGGCGGGAATTGCTGATCTAGATGTCGCCGACACTCCGGGATGGCCCATGCACGCCCAGTCGAAGTACTTCACCTGCAGCACGTCCGGCCAGATCGCCGACCCGGAGGCCGAGCCCGCCCTCGCCGGGCCCTGGCCCGGGGCGGAGCGGGCCGCGCCCGCGGCGGGGGCCGTCCCGGATCCCTTCGCCGAAGGCGCTCCGCAGGCGCCGCACTGGTTCAAGACGGCGGTGTTCTACGAGGTGTCGGTGCGGGGATTCTGCGACTCCAACGGCGACGGCTACGGCGACCTGCGCGGCCTGATCTCCAAACTCGACCACCTCGAATGGCTCGGCG
>NZ_WBMS02000101.1 GCF_008923205.2 Actinomadura physcomitrii
CCCGGGGGGGTGGTGTGGGGGGCCGCCCCCGCCCCCCCCGCCCCCGGGTCGCGCCACCCCACCACCCCCCTCCGTCAGGAACGAAGAGAACCCAAGGGACGTGGCGGGGGCTCCCGACGATGAGACACGTCGTCGACCTCCGACCGCCCTGCGCGAGACCAGCATCGAGGCCCTGACAACCTGGCTGAAAAGACCACAAGCTCGCTGCCTTCACTGGCGTCACCCGCCCCCTCGACGAACGGCTCAGGAGTCGAGGTCCCACCTGTAGATGACGCTGTGTCGTGTGATCACGACACTTTTGTTGTCTCCGGTCCCGAGAGCCGCGAGCCGCCGCGCCTGCGTCGGGCCCCGGCCATGGACGGTTCTGCCCTCACAACCCGCGGCCTTGAGAGAACGATCGCCCGACCCCGGCGACGGCGTCCAAGGCGCTGAAGCGCTTCTCGTGGGGGCAGCGTTGCGATCGGCGGCGCGTCGGTGTCGTCCAGCGCCCGCACCTACGCCTGACCGCTCTCGCTGCCCGCCACCGCGACCGCACGTCTGTTGACCGGGCCAGCGCGACACTCCCGGGCCGGTTCCCGCATCCCGGGCTTCCCGCCAACCCATCCGCCTCCTGGTGTGCGCAGGTTCCAGACACCGACATCCCGTCGTGACCGCCTGCGATTGGCACGCGGACGGCCCCCACCGAGGCACGGGGGCGTCCTCCTCCTCCGCTTCTCGCAGCATCTCGCCGCGCTGTTTCGTAGGCCCTATGGCCACACAGTGGACGTCGGGATCGTCCTTGCGGGGGTGCTGCTCGAAGGACGGCGAAGGCAGCGGCCTGGTTTGAACGCCGGTTCCCAGATCCACGTGCCGCCGGCGCCGCCGTCCGCCTCTGCGGCGCCGCCGGGTGTCCGGTTAGCCGCGTGGATCTGGGTGCGGGCCCGGCCAGGCATCGGCTGGAGTCACGATGGGGGCCGTGAGGCCGATGCAGGACCGAGGGGCTGTGATGCCGCCGACCACGGGTGGCGGCCGTTCGGCGGTCGTTTAGACGAAGGATCAGCCAGCCCGGCTTCGATGGTGACCCACTGGCGTGCGGTGCGGGTGTGCGGTGTGGTGTGGGCATGCCGAGGCCGCCCGGGACCCGAGTGGTTCCGGGCGGCCTCGGCGGTCATGCCGGTCGTGCTGGTGGGGTGGGTTATGCGGCCCGGTCGAGGGGGTCGTCGGGTGGGCCGGTGCCGCCCGGCGGCCCGGTCGCCCCTCGGGCGTCGGCCGGTGGCAGCAGCCGGTAGATGTACCGCCCGTCGGGATCCTTGGTGATGTGGATCTGGTCGGGGCTGGTGTGCTTGAAGCGGTTGTGCCATCCGCAGGTGAGGGCGAGTTGGTCGATGTCGGTGGGGCTGCCGAGTGCCCATCCGTGGACGTGGTCGACCTCGCACAGCGTGCCCGGCATCTCGCATCCCCGCACCGCGCAGGAGG
>NZ_WBMS02000102.1 GCF_008923205.2 Actinomadura physcomitrii
CCGCACTGGTTCAAGACGGCGGTGTTCTACGAGGTGTCGGTGCGGGGATTCTGCGACTCCAACGGCGACGGCTACGGCGACCTGCGCGGCCTGATCTCCAAACTCGACCACCTCGAATGGCTCGGCGTCGACTGCCTCTGGCTCCTGCCGATCTACCAGTCACCGCTCAAAGACGGCGGCTACGACATCTCCGAGTACACCCGGATCCTGCCCGACTTCGGCGAACTCGGCGACTTCGTCGAACTCATCGAACAGGCCCACGCCCGCGGCATCCGCGTCATCGCCGACCTGGTCATGAACCACACCAGCGACCAGCACTCCTGGTTCCAGGCCTCCCGGACCGACCCCGACGGCCCGTTCGGCGACTTCTACATGTGGAACGACACCGACGACAAATACCCCGACGCCCGCATCATCTTCGTCGACACCGAATCCTCCAACTGGACCTACGACCCCGTCCGCGGCCAGTACTACTGGCACCGCTTCTTCTCCCACCAACCCGACCTCAACTACGACAACCCCGCCGTCCAGGACGCCATGCTGGAGGTCCTGCGGTTCTGGCTCGACCTGGGCATCGACGGGTTCCGCCTGGACGCCGTCCCCTACCTGTACGCCCGCGAAGGCACCACCTGCGAGAACCTCCCCGAAACCCACGCCTACCTCAAACGCGTGCGCGCCGAAGTCGACCGCCTCTACCCCGACCGCGTCCTGCTCGCCGAAGCCAACCAATGGCCCGCCGACGTCGTGGAGTACTTCGGCGACCCCGGCGCCGGCGGCGACGAATGCCACATGGCCTTCCACTTCCCCGTCATGCCCCGCATCTTCATGGCCGTCCGCCGCGAGCAGCGCTACCCCATCTCCGAGATCATGGCCCAGACCCCCAAGATCCCCGAATCCTGCCAATGGGGCATCTTCCTGCGCAACCACGACGAACTCACCCTGGAGATGGTCACCGACGAAGAACGCGACTACATGTACACCGAATACGCCAAAGACCCCCGCATGAAAGCCAACATCGGCATCCGCCGCCGCCTGGCCCCCCTGCTCGACAACGACCGCAACCAACTGGAGCTGTTCACCGCGCTGCTGCTGTCGCTGCCCGGCTCACCCGTCCTGTACTACGGCGACGAGATCGGCATGGGCGACAACATCTGGCTCGGCGACCGCGACGCCGTCCGCACCCCCATGCAATGGACCCCCGACCGCAACGCCGGCTTCTCCCGCTGCGACCCCGCCCGCCTCTACCTGCCCGTCATCATGGACCCCATCTACGGCTACCAGGCCGTCAACGTCGAGGCCCAGACCGACAACCCCGGATCCCTGCTGCACTGGACCCGCAAAATGATCGAGATCCGGCAGCGCCACCCCGTCTTCGGCGTCGGCAGCTACGTCGAACTGTCCGCCTCCAACCCCTCCGTCCTCGCCTTCACCCGCGAGAT
>NZ_WBMS02000103.1 GCF_008923205.2 Actinomadura physcomitrii
TCCCCGCGACGTTCCCGTGCCCGAAGATCCCGAAGCACCCGGGAAAGAACCGCCGCTCCTCCCCGTCGCGCTCCGACCACTGCGCCGCCAGGAAGCGCACCAGCGCCTGCCCCACCGTGAGCCTCATCGTCTTCTCCTCGTTCACAGGGCGTCAACGGCCGCGTCGACCGCGCCCGCGACGTCACCGTTCCTCGGGTACAGCAGCGAGCGGCCGACGACCAGCCCGCGCACCGTCGGCAGCCGCAGCGCCCGCCGCCACCCGTCCAGCGCGGCGCGCGGGTCGTCGGCGACCTCGCCGCCGAGCAGCAGCGCGGGCAGCGTGGAGGCGGCCATCACCCGTTCCATGTCCGGGACGACCGGGACCTTCAGCCAGGTCCGTGCCGACGTGGTGCCGAGCGCGGACGCGATCGACACGGCCCGGATCATCGCCTCCGGCGTCAGCACGTTGCGGACGCGGCCGTCGACGCGCCGCGAGATGAACGGCTCCACCATCGCCATCAGCCCGTGCCCGGCGAGCGCGGACACCGCCCGCGCGCAGCCCTCCAGGGTGCCGGCGGTGGCGGGGTCGTCGTCGTCGATCCGCAGCAGCATCTTGCCGCCGTCCAGCCGGGACGCGGCGATCGCGTCCGCGCTGTAGGCGGTGAACCGGTCGTCGATCTCGAAGGACGCGCCGGCGATGCCGCCGCGGTTCATCGAGCCGATCACGACCTTGCCGTCCAGCACGCCGAGGAGGAGCAGGTCCTCGACGACGTCGGGGGCGGCGAGGACGCCGTCCACGCCGGGCCGGTCCAGCGCGGTGCAGAGCCGGTCGAGCAGGTCGCCGCGGTCGGCCATCGCGTAGGGGTCGCCGCCGGCGGCGAGCGCGCCGCGCGCCGGATGGTCGGCGGCGACGATCATCAGCCGTCCGGTGGCGCCGACCGGGGCCGGGCGCCGGGCGCGGCAGGCCGCGGCCTCCGCGATCGCCTCGGGCCGCCGCGCCCGGGTCTCCGTCAGCGCGGCGATCCGGGACCGCATCGAAGGCTCCGCGCGCGTCTCGTCGCTCACTGGTGCACCATCCTCTTGTCGGTAGCCGTGAGGCTGCTGATGCACCCGAGGTGCCGCCGGGTCACCGCCCCGCTCGCTCGACGCGTGGACGTCCAGCATGAGTTCTGCGGGATCCGGCGG
>NZ_WBMS02000104.1 GCF_008923205.2 Actinomadura physcomitrii
CCCGACCCGCCCCAGCGCAGCTGCACCAGCTCCGCCGCGATCGACACCGCGGTCTCCTCCGGCGTCCGCGCGCCCAGGTCCAGCCCGATCGGCGAGCGCAGCCGCGCCAGCTCGGCGCCGGTGAGGCCGGCCTCGCGGAGCCGGGCGAGCCGGTCGTCGTGGGTGCGCCGCGACCCCATCGCGCCGACGTACCCGGCGCGTGTCCGCAGCGCCACCTCCAGCAGCGGGACGTCGAACTTCGGGTCGTGGGTCAGGACGGCGATCGCGGTGCGCTCGTCGGTCGCGCCGCCGGCCTCCTCCAGGTACTTGTGCGGCCACTTCACCACGACCTCGTCGGCGTCCGGGAACCGCTTGGGCGTCGCGAACACCGGGCGCGCGTCGCAGACCGTCACGTGGTAGCCGAGGAACTTGCCGACCCGCGCCACCGCCGCCGCGAAGTCGATCGCGCCGAACACCAGCAGCCGGGGCGGCGGCGCGAACGAGTGCACGAACACCGCCAGGTCGTCCAGCCGCCGCTCGCCCTCCCGGCCGTAGTGCCGCTGCCCGGTGAGGCCCTGCGCCAGCATGCCGCGCGCGTCGTCGTCGACCGCCGCGTCCAGGCGCGCCGCGTACGGCTCCCCCGGCGCGAGCGAGCCGGACGCCCGGTCGCCCCAGACGACGCGGCGCGCGCCGATGCGTCCCGGACCGGCGACGACCGTCGCGACCGCGACCGGCTCGCGCGCCCGGATCGCCGCCGCGACGTCCGCGAACTCCGGGAACGTCGCCGCCCCGACCGGCTCCACCAGCACGTCCAGGATCCCGCCGCAGGTCAGCCCGACCGCGAACGCGTCGTCGTCGGTCACCCCGTTACCGCTGCACGACCGGCTCCCCGCTCGCCATCACCGACCGCGCCAGCTCGTACACCGCGCCCTCGACGCAGCCGCCCGACACGCTGCCGGCGACCTCGCCGCCCGCCGACACCGCCATCGCGGCGCCCGCCGGGCGCGGCGCGCTGCGGAAGGTGTGCACCACCGTCGCCAGCCCGAACGTCTCCCCCGCCGCGTACCAGCCGGCGATGTCATCCAGCACGTCGCGCATGCGCCCGTCCCCTTCCGGTGTCGGCGATCAGCCGCGCCAGCCCCTCCAGGGCGGCGAGGC
>NZ_WBMS02000105.1 GCF_008923205.2 Actinomadura physcomitrii
ACTGGGCGTTTCATCCTGCGAGTTCCGTTTGATTCCGGGTCAGGTGCCCCGCCATGTGGGAGTGGATTCGCCGGTGAGGCGGCGGCTCATGAGGTCGATCATTGCGAGGTGGATCATGGCGGTGGAACTGGCCGAGAGGGTCTCGTAGTCGCGGACCAGGCGGCGGTGCAGCATGAGCCAGCCCAGGGTGCGTTCGACCACCCAACGGCGTGGTAGCGGGGTGAAACCCCGGACGCCTGGCGGGCGTTGGACGATCTGCATGTCGATGCCGATCGCAGCAGCGTGTTCGACCAGGTGTTGGCGGTAGCCGCCGTCCACCCAGATGGTGCGGAGGGCGGGCTGCTGGCCGGCGATCTGGTTGATCAGAGTGGTGCCGGCGACCGAGTCTTGGACAGAGGCGGCGGTGACCAGGACGGCCGGCAAGAGGCCGAGGGTGTCGACCACGATGCTGCGTTTGCGGCCGACGATCTTCTTGGCGGCGTCGATGCCCTGGTCAGCTACTGGAACGCTAGGAGAGGTCTTGACGCTTGGGGCGTCGATCACGCCGGCGCTGGGTTGGGCGCAGCGGCCCTCGCGGATGCGGACCAGGCGGTGCAGCAGTCCCGACAGCCGGGTGAAGACCTCGTCGTCGCGCCATGCGCGAAAGTAGCCATAGACGGTCTGCCAGGGCGGGTGGTCGTGCGGCAGGTAGCGCCAGGGGATGCCGGTGCGGTCGACGTAGAGGATGGCGTTCATGATGGTGCGTAGGTCGTGTTCGGGTGGACGGCCGATGTCCAGGGCGCCGGCGCGACGCCGGTCGCGCCAGGCGATCAGGGCCGGCTCGATCAATTCCCATCGGGCATCCGACAGGTCGCTGGGGTAGCGGCGTTCAGGGGTCATGACCTCGGCGTAATGCCGTGCCGTCGAGCCCGGCCATAGACGTCTTGGTCAGGTCAGCAAGTCGGAGCTTCGCCGCCATCGGGCCAGCATCGGACGCAACCCGCGTTTTCGGGATGAGACAGAATAACGACCACGAAACATGCTGGTCCGATGCTCCACAAGCCTCACCGAAAGCAGCTATCTCTCATCTCTCTGTCTGGCTGCGGCTAGCTCGCACGAGGAC
>NZ_WBMS02000106.1 GCF_008923205.2 Actinomadura physcomitrii
CTAGATGAATGAGTCCAAGGAGTGTCGTTGCAGTCAGTGATCATAGGCAGTCAGTGACCGCTTGATCGACTGTCCGGTCTTGTCGTTGTGCCATATCGCCGCTGTGAGAGCGAGGATCCGGCACAGGACGCGGGCCGTCACCCCTGCAGGGCTCTTGCCGCCGTGTCGTTCCAGGTCGAGCTGTCCCTTGAAGGTCTGGTTGATCGACTCGATGACCTGACGCAGCGGCTTGAACAGGTGCGCTCCGGCCCGTGCGGTCTCTCCCTTGCGGGCCGGCCGCAGCAACTGCAGATGACGCTCGGTGAGGTCGTGCTCGAACGCGCGGCCGTAGTAGTTCTTGTCGCCGATGATCGTCTGGCCCGGGTGGGAAGCGGTGACGTCGGGCGCGGTGTCGAGCATGTCGCGCAGCGTCTCGCGTTCGTCGGCCTTCGCGCCGGTGAGCGCGAACAGGATCGGCAGGCCGCCGGGCGTGCACACCAGGTGCAGCCGTAGCCCCCAGAAGTACCGGGAGTGCGACGCGCAGTAGCCGTACTCGGCCCAGCCCGCCAGATTCGAGCGCTTGGCCGTCTCCCGCGAACAGCCGCAGCCGACCGGCGTGGAGTCGACCAGCCACACGTCATCGCTCCACAGCGAGGTATCGACCGCCAGGATCCGGATCATGCTGGTGAGCAGCGCGGACGCGGCGCGCAGCCGCTTGCTGTAGCCGGACTGCTGGGGCACGTAGGGGAAGAGATGGCCGAAGTCCCGCCCGACGCGGCGCAGCCAGCGCCGCTCGGAGGTGTAACCGAGCAGCGCAGACATGACCGCGAGGGTGACCAGTTCGGCGTCACTGAGCGTGGGGGAAATCCCGACCGTGGGGCGGTAAGGAGCCAACCACGGCGAAGCCTTCAACTCGTCGTCGATCCGGGCATAGAGTGCCGTTGCGAGGGTGTCTAGGTCTGTCTTCACACACTGACATTGGACGCCCTCGCCCCATGTCCGCAGGCGAACCCTTGGACTCATTCATCTAG
>NZ_WBMS02000107.1 GCF_008923205.2 Actinomadura physcomitrii
GAGGACGTGGCATGGCGAGACTCGAGAACAAGGTCGCGATCATCACCGGTGCGGGTTCGGGGCTGGGACGTGAGGCGGCCCGGCTGTTCGCCGCGGAAGGCGCCGAGGTCGTCGTGATGGACGTGCTGGGCGACCGGGCGGAGGCGACCGTCAAGCTGGTCTGCGAGCGGGGCGGGACGGCGGTGGCGGTGACGGCGGACACCGCGGTCGAGGCGGACGTCGAGCGGACGGTCCGCACGGCGCTGGAGGAGTTCGGCAAGCTCGACATCATGTGGGCCAACGCCGGCGTCGTCTCGCGCGGCGGTGTTCCCAGCGTGGCGGGCGGGGAGGAGCTGGCCTTCGAGGACTTCCCGCTGGAGGACTGGAACAAGGTCGTCGGCGTGAACCTCACCGGCCCCTTCCTGTGCGCCAAGCATTCGGTCGGGCCGATGCGCGAGAACGGCGGCGGCGTCATCCTGGTGACCTCGTCGGCGGCGTCGATGGCCGCCTACCACAGCATCTCCCCGTATTCGGCGACCAAGGCCGGGGTGAACGGCATGGTCCGCGGGCTCTCCCTGGACCTGGGCAGGTGGGGCATCCGCGTCAACGCCATCGCGCCCACCCACGGCATGTCGCCCAACTTCCTCATGGAGCCCGGCGCACCGGTCGTCGGGAAGTCCTACGAGGAGGTCGCCGGCCCGTGGGACAAGGGCGTCACCCCGATCCCGCTCAAGCTGGACCGGCCGCCGTCGCTGCTCGACCACGCCAGGACCGCGCTGTTCATGGTGTCCGACGACGCCGCCTACATGTCCGGCCAGATCATCTCCTCCTGCGACGGCGGCACGCTGGCACGGGTCTCCATCCCCTTCCCCGAAGACCAGGGCACCCCGA
>NZ_WBMS02000108.1 GCF_008923205.2 Actinomadura physcomitrii
TCTCATGTGGGCTGTTTGGTGAGCTTCTTGTAGCAGGTGATGGCGGCGGCGAGGACGAGAAAGGCGTTGAACAGGTGGCCGTGGCGTTCGTAGCGGATGGTCAGGCGCCGGTAGCCGAACAGCCAGGCCAGCGTCCGTTCGATCACCCAGCGGTGTCGGCCGAGGCGCTCGCCGGACTCGATGCCGGGCCGGGAGATCCGCGGCACGATTCCGCGTCGCCGCAGCCAGGTTCGGTGCTCGGCGGAGTGGTACGCCTTGTCGGCGCGCATCTTCACCGGCCGCCGCCGACGCGGGCCACGGTGCGACCGGATCGCCGGCAACGCCATCAGCAGCGGCTTGAGGGCCTGACTGTCGTGGACGTTGGCCGCCGACACCGCGACCACCAACGGCAACCCGGCGGCATCGGACAGTACGTGGAGCTTGCTGCCCTTCTTGCCCCGATCGACCGGATTGCGGCCCGTCAGCGTGCCCCCCTTTTCGCGCGGACGGCCGCGGCGTCCACGATCGCCGACGCCCAGTCCACCTGCCCCCGCACCCCCAGCTCGTCCAGCACCGCGTGGTGCAGCCGCGGCCACAACCCCGCCCGCGTCCAGGCGGTGAAACGGCGATGCGCGGTCGGCACACTGACGCCGAACTCCGCCGGCAGATGCCGCCACGCACACCCGCTGGTCAGCACGTACACGATCGCGGTGAACACCGCCCGGTCATCCACCGCCGCCGTCCCGCCACCCTGCCGCCGTGGCCTGAACACAGGGATCAGCGGCTCGGCAAGCTCCCACAACTCATCCGGCACCAGCCGCAACGCAAGATCCGACGACACGATCCCGCATTATCCCGCAGGACACCCGCAACCCACGTGAGACACGCTCT
>NZ_WBMS02000109.1 GCF_008923205.2 Actinomadura physcomitrii
GATCGGGAGCAGGCCGCGCTCGCCGAACACCTTCTTGGCGACGAGCGTGGCGTTGATCGACCGGGGCATCCCCGCGTACACGGCCGTGTGCAGCAGCGCCTCGGCGACCTCCGTGGCGGTCAGCCCGACGTTCAGCGCGGCGTTGACATGCACCTCCAGCTCCGGCTCGCAGCCGCCCAGGGCGGCCAGCACGCCGAGCGTGACGAGCTGCCGGTCGCGGGCGGGCAGCTCCGGCCGGTCGGCTGGAGGAGAGCTTCAACGACGCCGAGATGTCCGACGGCGTGCTGGACGGCCGGTTCGACATCGCCGTCCAGCGGCTGCCGTCCCGCGACGCCCGGCTCGCGACCCGGCCGTGGTGGAACCAGCCGCTCGCCCTGTTCCTGCCGTCCGCGCACCCGCTCGCGCACGCGCCCGACCCGGCGCCGCTGACCGCGCTCGGCCGGATCCCGCTCGTCCTGTGGCCGCGCGAGTCGTCACCGCACTCCCACGACGAGATCCTCGCGCTGTGCGACCAGGCCGGTGTGACGCCCCGCATCGGCGCCCGCGCCCGCAGCGTCCAGACCGTCCTCGCCCTCGTCGCGGCCGGTTTCGGCGGCGCCGTGATGCCCGACTCGCACCGCGCCCTGCGCCGGATCGGCGTCGCCGCCCGCCCCCTCACCGGCACGAACACCACCCTCTACCTGGTCTGGCGCGCCGACGACACCGACCCGCTCGTCCACCGCTTCAAAGACACCCTCGCCGCCCTCACCAGCCGTCCCTGCCCCACAGATCACGGCCCCCCGGCCCG
>NZ_WBMS02000011.1:0-213904 GCF_008923205.2 Actinomadura physcomitrii
TGGTCACGGGCGCGGCTCTGGCGACCGTCAACCGGCTGCCGGTGCTGCTGCTGCCGGGGGACGTCTTCGCGACGCGCCCGGCCAATCCGGTGCTGCAGGAGCTCGAAGACGCCCGCTCCTACGACGTGTCGGTGAACGACTGCTTCAAGCCGGTGTCGAAGTACTGGGACCGCATCAACCGTCCCGAGCAACTCCCCAGCGCGCTCATGGCGGCGATGCGGGTGCTCACCGATCCCGCTGAGACCGGCGCCGTCACCTTGGCGCTGCCCCAGGACGTCCAGGCCGAGGCGTACGACTGGCCGGACGAGCTGTTCGCGCGGCGCGTCTGGCGCATCCCGCGCGCGCTTCCGGAACCGGCCGCGCTGGACGAGGCGTGCGCGATCCTGCAGAAGGCCGAACGTCCGCTCATCGTGGCGGGCGGCGGCGTCATCTACTCCGGCGCCACCGACGACCTGCGCGCGTTCGCCGAACGGACCGGCATCCCCGTCGCGGAGACACAGGCGGGCAAGGGCGCGCTTCCCTGGGACCACGAACGGTCGGTCGGTGCCATAGGCGCCACCGGCACGACCGCCGCGAACGCCCTGGCGCGGGAAGCCGACGTCGTCATCGGCGTCGGCACCCGCTACAGCGACTTCACCACCGCGTCCTATAGCGCGTTCGCCAACCCGGACGTGCGGTTCGTCAACATCAACGTGGCGCGGTTCGACGCCGCCAAGCTCGCGGGCACCATGGTCGTGGCGGACGCCCGCGAAGGCATCCGCGGCCTGAACGCCGCCCTCGACGGTTACGCCGTTCCGGCCGCCTACAAGCACGAGGCCACCGCGCTCATGACCCGCTGGAACGCGGTGGTGGACGAGGCGTACGCCGTGCGGGACCGTCCGCTGCCCGCCCAGTCGGAGGTCATCGGCGCCGTCAACGAGGTGAGCGGCCCCCGCGACGTGGTCGTGTGCGCGGCGGGCTCGATGCCGGGCGACCTGCACAAGCTGTGGCGGGCGAGCGACCCGAAGGGCTACCACGTCGAGTACGGCTACTCCTGCATGGGCTACGAGATCGCCGGCGGGCTCGGCGTGAAGATGGCCGACCCGTCCCGCGAGGTGTTCGTCATGGTCGGCGACGGCTCGTACCTGATGATGGCGCAGGAGCTCGCCACCGCCGTCGCCGAGGGCGTGAAGCTGGTCGTCGTCCTCGTCCAGAACCACGGGTACGCCTCGATCGGGAACCTGTCGGAGTCGGTCGGCGCGCAGCGGTTCGGCACCCGCTACCGCGCCCGCACCGGCACCGGGCTCGACGGCGACCCGCTCCCCGTCGACCTCGCCGCCAACGCCGCCAGCCTCGGCGCCGACGTGCTCCGCGCGTCCGGCGTGAAGGAGCTGCGCGAGGCACTGCGCCGCGCCCGCGGGAGCGACCGGACGACCGTCGTGCACATCGAGACCGACCCCCTGGCCGACGCTCCCGGCAGCGAGGCGTGGTGGGACGTCCCGGTCGCCGAGGTGTCCGCGCTCGACTCCACCCGCGAGGCGCGCGGCCGGTATGAGAAGGAGGTCTGGTCGCGCCGCCGCCATCTGTGATCAACTCTTCGTCCCGGCTCACTTTCTCGGGGGAGAAATCGGAGAGCGTCCATATGAAAGGCGTGTTCGCGCGAACGTCGGCCAAGGGCCGCGCACCCGTCAGAAGGCTCGCGGTGCTGGCCGCGGCGGGGCTGCTGGCGCTCGGCGCGTGCAGCAGCTCCGGCGGCAAGAAGGGCGAGGAGAAGGCGACCGGCGGCGCCGGTCCCCGGCTGAAGATCGCGATGGTCACCCACTCGGCGCCCGGCGACACCTTCTGGGACATCGTCCAGAAGGGGGCGAAGGCGGCCGCCGCCAAGGACAACGTCCAGTTCCTGTACTCGGCCGACCCCGACGGGGGCAAGCAGGCGCAGCTCGTCCAGACCGCGATCGACCAGAAGGTCGACGGCATCATCGTCACCCTCGCCAAGCCCGACGCGATGAAGGATGTGCTGGCCCGCGCCACGGCGGCGAAGATCCCGGTCGTGTCGATCAACTCCGGCGCGGAGGACTCGGCGAAGCTCGGCGCGCTCGCGCACTTCGGGCAGGACGAGTCGATCGCGGGCGAGGCGGCCGGCACGGAGCTGGCGAAGATCGGCGTGAAGAAGGCGCTGTGCGTGGTGCACGAGCAGGGCAACGTCGGCCTGGAGAGCCGCTGCGCCGGCGCGAAGAAGACCTTCTCCGGGCAGCTGCAGAACCTGTACGTGCAGGGCAGCGACATGCCGCAGGTGAAGTCGTCGATCACCGCGAAGCTCCAGTCGGACAAGGACATCGACGGGATCCTGACGCTCGGCGCCCCGTTCGCCGCGACCGCCGTCGACTCGGTCAAGGAGACGGGCAGCAAGGCCAAGGTCGCCACGTTCGACCTGAACAAGGACCTGATCGCCTCGATCAAGTCCGGTGACATCCAGTTCGCCGTCGACCAGCAGCCCTACCTGCAGGGATACGAGGCCGTCGACGAGCTGTGGCTCTACCGGACCAACGGCAACGTGCTCGGCGGCGGGCGCCCGGTGCTGACCGGTCCCGCGATCGTCACCAAGGACAACGCCGCCTCGCTGGAGGGCTTCGCCGTCCGGGGGACGCGGTGACGCAGGCGGTCGCCGGCCCGCCCGCGGCCGTGCCGGACGAGCGGCTGGCGCGGGAGTCGCCGCTGCGGCGGCTGCTGCGCCGGCCCGAGTTCGGCGCGCTGCTCGGCGCGGTCGCGGTGTTCGTGTTCTTCTCGCTGGTCGCCGACGCGTTCCTGCAGGCCGACTCGTTCTCGACGGTGCTGTACGCGAGCTCGACGTTCGGGATCATGGCGGTCGGGGTGTCGCTGCTGATGATCGGCGGCGAGTTCGACCTGTCCGCCGGGGTGCTGGTGACGACGGCGGCGCTCGTCGCGGCGCTGGCCAGCTACCAGCTGACGCTGAACCTGTGGGTCGGCGTCGCCATCTCGCTCGTCGTGACGCTGGCGATCGGGGCGCTGAACGGCCTGCTCTACATCAAGACGGGCCTGCCGAGCTTCATCGTCACGCTCGCCACGTTCTTCATGCTGGCCGGCGCGAACCTCGGCGTGACGAAGGCGGTCACCGGGAACGTCGCGTCCGACTCCGTCCGGGACATGGACGGGTTCGACAGCGCCCGCAAGGTGTTCGCGTCCGACGTCGACCTCGGCGGCGTCAACGTCAAGATCACCGTGTTCTGGTGGCTGCTGTTCGTCGCGATCGCGACCTAGATCCTGCTGCGCACCCGCGCCGGGAACTGGATCTTCGCGGTGGGCGGCGCGGCCGGCAGCGCCCGCGCGGTCGGCGTCCCGGTCGCCCGCACGAAGATCGGCCTGTTCATGGGCGTGGCGTTCTGCGGCTGGTTCTCCGGGATGCACCTGGTGTTCGCGTTCGCCACCGTCCAGTCGGGCGAGGGCGTCGGCAACGAGTTCAACTACATCATCTGCGCGGTCATCGGCGGCTGCCTGCTGACCGGCGGCTACGGGTCGGCGATCGGCGCGGCGATCGGCGCGTTCATCTTCGGCATGGTGAACAAGGGCATCGTGTACGCCGAGTGGAACCCGGACTGGTTCCGGTTCTTCCTCGGCGCGATGCTGCTCATCGCCACCGTGGTGAACCTGGTCGTGCGGCGCAGAGTGGAGCGGTCGACATGACGGACCCGAAGGGCGCGCCGCTGGTCAGGCTGGCCGGCGTCGGCAAGAACTACGGCAACGTCATCGCGCTGCGGGACGTCGACCTGGAGGCGTCCGCCGGCGAGGTGACCTGCGTGCTCGGCGACAACGGCGCCGGCAAGTCCACCCTCATCAAGATCGTCGCCGGGCTGCACCGGCACGACCTCGGCACCTACGAGGTGCAGGGCGAGCCGGTGGCGTTCTCCTCGCCGCGCGAGGCCCTCGACCGCGGCATCGCGACCGTCTACCAGGACCTCGCGGTCGTCCCGCTGATGCCGGTCTGGCGGAACTTCTTCCTCGGCTCGGAGAGGCGCAAGGCGTTCGGCCGCATGGACATCGGGTTCATGCGCCGCACCACCAAGGCCGAGATGGCGGCGATGGGCATCGACCTGCGCGACGTCGACCAGCCGATCGGCACGCTGTCGGGCGGCGAGCGGCAGTGCGTGGCGATCGCCCGCGCCGTGTACTTCGGCGCGAAGGCCCTCGTCCTGGACGAGCCGACGGCCGCGCTCGGCGTGAAGCAGGCCGGGACCGTGCTGCGCTACATCGTGCAGGCGCGCGAGCGCGGCCTCGCGGTCATCTTCATCACCCACAACCCGCACCACGCCTACCCGGTCGGCGACCGCTTCCTGATCCTCAACCGGGGCCGCCCGATCGGGTACCGCACCAAGGAGGAGATCAGCCGCGAGGAGCTGACCGCGCTCATGGCGGGCGGTGCCGAGCTGGAGGAGCTGGCGCACGAGCTGGACGCCGCCGTGTCCGGCTCGGGCAGGCGCGCCGCGAAGGAACTGGCGGAGGGCGCCGACCGGCTCCGCAAGACCGACTGATCACGGCATGGCGGGCCGCCGCTCGGACGGCCCGCCATGCGCCGGCCGTGTGGCGGTCACTCGTCGGCGGTGTGGATGCGGCGGGCGGTGTACGCCACGTCCGGAACCGGGTGGGCGCGCAGTGCGCGCAGCAGGGCGCGCCACGGCTCGGACCAGCCGGCCCGGGGCGCGTGGCCGCCGGCGAGCGCCGCGGCGAACAGCCCGCCGGCGAGGTCGCCGCGGGCCGCGAGGCGTTCCGCGTGGGGGAGGACCGTCTCGGGGTCCGGCGTGCCGGCGGGGAGGCGCGCGTACTTCGCGAACCGGAGCCATCTCTCGTCCGCCCACGCGACAAGGGCCTCGGCGACCCGCTGGGTCGCGAGGACGCCGCCGGTGCAGCGGTCCGCGAGGGCGTCCAGTGCGGTGGCGGTCCCGGGCGCGTCCCAGCGGAGCGTCGCGGCGGCCAGCTCGCAGGCGAGGTCGCGGGGGAGGCAGCCGTCGAGGGCGGCGATGGCGCGCTCGGCGGTGTCGCGGTCGCGCTTCGCGGCGTCGCGCACCGCGTCGACGAGCGCCGACAGGCGCTGGAACGCGGGCAGGTCCCGCTCGGCGCCGGCGCTCGGCTCGTCCGGCGCGGCGGTCAGCTCGGCCGCCGCCGCACCGAGCTCCGCGGCGCCGAAACCGGCCACGGCGCAGCCGACCAGCGCCTCGAGCGCGGGCCGCCAGCTCGGGGACGCGCCGAGGCCGGTGACGAGGCCGGCGAGCATCGCCGGGGCGTCCGGCGCCCACTGCGCCCACTGCGGCACGTTCGGCAGCGCGGCGTCGCGCGCCTCGGTGTCGCCGGAGCGCGCCACCCGCATGACCAGCGAGGCGTAGAAGCCGCGGAACCGCTCCTCGACGGCCAGCGGCGGCGTGCCGAGCACCTGCCGAGCCAGGTCGCGCGGGCCGCCGGCGGCCTCGGTCAGGATCCGCCGCGCCACCGGCTCGGCCAGGTACGGGCGGAGCGCGGAGGCGATCGCGGCGCGGACGTCGCGGTGCTGGCCGGGGTCGTCCCAGGCGGCGGCGATCAGGTCCAGGGCGTCGGGCACCCGGTTGTGCAGCAGGATCCGCAGCGCCTCCTTGCGTGCGGTGATCTTGCCTTCGCGGAGCGCCGGGACGGGCAGCGCCGCCAGCTCCGAGGGCTTGACGAAGCGGGCCGCACGGGTCGACGCGTACATCGCGACGTGCGCGTGGTCCGTGGCGGCGTGCGCGAGCAGGTCGGGCAGGACGGCCTGCGGCGACGCCGTCCACGCGATCGCGGTCAGCGCCGTGCGGAGGATCCGGTCGTCGCCCGAGTCGAGGTAGGGGCGCAGCCGCGCCGCGTCCACGCCGGGGACCGTGCCGATGGTCCGGATCGCGCGCGCCCGTTCGTCGCCCGGCTGCTGCTCGTCGCCCGCGACCCGGGCCAGCAGGCGGAGGTAGGCCTCGCGCTGCCGGGACGTCCACCGGCGCATCCATGCCGCCGTCATGTGCGGGACGTAGGTGACGTCCGGACGCTGGAACCGTCCCGGCGGTGTCGTCCCGCCGAGGACAAGGTGCAGCAGGTCGGTGCGCTCGCGGGCGATCGCGGCCAGTACGGCCGGGATCGCGACGGCTGACGCGTCCTTCGCCACGACCCGCTCGACGCGCTCGGCGCGGGTGCCCGGGGGAGCGAGCCGCCGCTCCGCGTGGTCCAGCATGACGCCGGGGTGCGCGCGGCCGAGCGACGCCCAGTTCGGGACGGCGCGTTCAGCCGCGTCGATCCGCTCCGCCACTACCTCGGCACCGCAGGCCGGCAGCAGCGCGGCGGCCTCCTCCACGCCCCATCGGTCCGCGACCGGTCCGGCGAGCGCGTCCGCCAGGTCCGTGCGCCGCCACTTGCGGACGGCCTCGTAGATCTGCGCCCGGATCGCCGCGGGCGCGTCATCGAGCCCGGCGAGGAACGGCTCCGGGCCGGTCCCGTGCCGGACCGCCAGCCGGATCGCCCAGCACGCCAGCTCGGCGTCGGTGTCCCGCATGGCGCGGGCGATGTGCGCGAGCGACGCCTCGTCCCGCACGGCCGACGCGATGAACAGGCCCAGCGACCGCTCGTAGTGGCCGCGGTCCGCCAGCTTGCCGAGCAGTTCCGCGAGCTCCGGCGCGCCGGCCCGCCCGCGCAGGTCCGCCAGCCGGCGGCAGCGCTCCGCGAACGGCAGCGGTTCGACTTCGGTCAGCAGCTCGTCAGCGCGCATGCCGCGCAGCCTGCCGGATCCGCCGCCCGGCTTTCACATGATTTACGGCGCTTCGCCGCTGGCCTCCGCCGACGCGCCGGCGGCCTCGGCCGGTGCGCCGGTGACTTCGCCCCGGGCGCGGGTGATGGCCTCCGCCAGCTTCCGGACCCGCGGCTCGTGCTCGTCGTAGCCCACCACGACCGGCGGCTCGTTGTACGGCATCGTGTCCGACGAGCGGCGCAGCTTCACGTACTGCCCGCAGGCGTCGATCGCGTACGGCTCCATGTCGTCCTGCAGCGCGCCGATCACCGTGATGCCGTGCGTCTCGCCGATCTTGCGGAACAGCGCGACGGCCTCCTTGCGGTGCTCCTTGCCGAGGTTGCGGCCCAGCTCGTCCAGCACCAGGCAGAGCCGCCCGCCACCGGAACTGGCCAGCGCCGCCGCGCACACCAGCTTGACCGCCTTCTCGTCCATCAGCGCGGTGTTCGCCCGCCGGTTGTACGGGACGTAGCGCTGCCCGTCGGAGCGCCGCCACTTCGGCGTCACCCGCCAGCGCCACTCCTGCTCCGGGTCGCCCGGCTGCTCCGGCGTAGGGAACTCCAGCGTCGCGCCATAGCCGCCGTAGGCGAGGTCGAGCTTCTCGAACTCCTCCGAGACCCGCTGCAGGCGCGCCCGGATCGCCGCCGTCAGCGCGGTCCGGTGCGCCTCCGCGGCACCCGCCGCCTCCATCGCGCCCTTGCGCGCCTTCTCCAGGTCGGCGCGGCGTCCCGACAGCTGTACCTCGATCTGCCGCCGCTGGTGCTTCTCGTAGTCCTCCTGGCGCCGCAGATAGCCCTCCAGCGACTTCGCCAGCCGCAGGAACGTCGCCTGCTCCCGGTCGGTGCGGCGGCCCTCGCCCTCGGCGCGCTCCCGCAGCAGGAACCGCGTCTCCTCCGGCATGTCCTCATCGGACGGCCCGTCGGGGAACACCCGCCGCAGCGCCTCCGACAGGTGCTTCTCGGCGGTGTGCCACCACTCGGCCGGCGTCCACGTCCGCTCGTCGTCGTCGAGGCCGGACAGCCACTCGGCCGCACCGTCCCTAGACCCGCCCCACTCCTTCTCCAGTTCCTCGATGCCGAGCGCCGCGCGCTTGTCGGCCAGCTCCGCCGCCTTGCGCCGCACCCGGTCGCGGTCCCGATCGTGCGCCTCCTTGCGGCCGCGCAGCCGGTCCACCTCCAGCGCGCGCGTGTCCGCCTTCGCCTGGAGCCGCCGCACGGCCTGCTCCGCCGATCCGAGGCGCGGCCCCAGCTTCGACTCGCTGCTCGCCAGCTCCTCCAGCCGCGCCCGCAGCTCGGCCATCCGCTCCTGGACGGCGTCCAGCTCGTCCGCCGCGCGCGCCCCCGCGAGCCGCCGTCCCGCCCGCGCCACGTCCGCGGCCGCGTCGGACGTGGCCTGCCGGGCGTTCTCCAGCGCCTCCTTCGCCGCCTCCAGCGCGGCCCGCGCCGCCTGCACCCGCGCCACCCGGCCCGTCACCGGCTCGGGGAAGCCGCCGACGATGACGACGCCCCTCCCGTCGCCGTCGAAGGCGCCGAAGAAGCGCGTCAGCGGCAGCGCGCACCGGACGCCCTCCGGATGCCCCGGCACCGGCGCACCGCCCGGGTCCAGCTCCCCGTCCGCCGGGACGATCATCGAACCGGGCAGCCCCTTCAGCGCGTCCGCGGCCGCGTCCAGCTCGGACGTCCCGACCACCACCGCCTCCCGGTACGGCCACAGCGCCGCCTCCCAGCGATCCCGCACGTCCTCCGCCAGTTCCACCGCGTCCAGCAGCCCCACCGCCGCGATCCCGGCCGCGGCCAGCGCCCTGATCTGCGCGGGCGCGCTGCTCTCGCCCGCCTCCGCCTCCGCCAGCGACCGCTCCGCCCGCGCGAGCGCGCCGCGCGCCATCCCGAACTCCTGCTGCGCCTCGTCCCGGCGCGCCTCCGCGTCCGCAAGCTCCGCCTTCGCGGCGGCGCCGTCGCGCCCGTCGGCCTCCCGCCGCCGCTCCTCCAGCGCCGACACCTGCCGGCGCAGCTCCTCCAGCCGGTTGCGGGCGACCGCCTTGTCCGCGCCGAGCTGGTCGGCCTGCCCCTTCAGCTCCGCCAGCGCCGCGCCCGCCTCGCCGAGCCGCGCGTCCAGCGCACCGCCGGTGAGCTGCTCGATCTCCCGCTCCGCCGCCTTCGCCGCGGCCGCCAGCTCCGCGGCCTCGGCGCGCAGCCCCTCCTGCTCGGCGGCGTGCGCCGCGTCGGCCTGCGCCGCGTCCGCCAGCAGCCGCGCCTGCCGCGTCCGCCAGTGCCGCAGCGCCGCCGCCACCTCCTCGCGCGCGCGGTCGCGCCGGTCGAACGTCTTCAGCAGCGACGCCGCCTCCCGCTCCCACTCCGCGAGCCGGTCCGCCGCCTCCGCCGCCTTCGCCCGCTCGCGGTGCTCCTCCGCCCGCGACTTGCGCTCCGCCTCCAGCTCCCGGTCCAGGCCTGTCAGCGCCGCGATCGCGCTGAAGATCCGCTCCGGGCTGATCTCGTTCAGCGGCTGCGACAGCAGGTTCGTCGCGACCTTCGACCGCACCGACGTCGACAGGAACGACACGCACCGCACCTGCCCGCCGTACAGGACGCGGCCCAGGTCCTTCGCCACCAGGTCGCGGCGGCCCGCGCTGCGCGGCAGGCTCGCCCACAGCCGGTCCGCGAGCGCCACCCGCCCCGCCTCCGACGGCGCCGACGCCAGGTACACGCCCTCCTGCCAGCGGATCTCCAGGTGCGGCGCGTCCGCGTTCACCCGCAGCCACACCGTCAGCGCGGTCTCGTCCTCGGTCTTATTCTCGCCATCGGCCTCGGGCTCGCCTTCGGCCTCGACGGGCTCGGCGTAGTCGAAGACGCCCACGATGTACCCGTGGTCGGCGCTCGCCCACCGGCTGTCGCCCTGCGCCGCCAGCTCCGCGTTGAACAGCAGCTCCGCCACCGCCCGCGCGCCGGACGCGAACCGCCACTGCTCGTCGCCCAGCAGCGCCGTGATCGCCGCGATGAACGACGACTTGCCCGCCCCGTTGGAGTCCTTCGGGCCCTGCCCCGCCACCACGATCAGCGTCCCCGGCACCGTCGGCACCGGATGCGTCGACAGCCGCGAGATGTTCACCGCCTGCACCGCCACCAGCGTCCGGTCGCCGACGAGGTTCACCGCGTCCCGGACGGGCCCCGGCACCAGCGGCTCCAGCACGGCCGTCATTCGCTCTCCCCCTGCTCGCGTTCCCGCCCCCGCCGCCGCGCCCGGATCGCCGCCGCCAGCGGCGAGTCCGGCCCCGCGGCGAGGATCAGCTCCTCCTGCAGCCGGCGGCGCGCCGCCGGCGTCAGCCGGTGGAACTGCGGCCCCGGCACGAACCCGCCGGAGTCGTCCGCGCCCGCCTTGACCTGCGACACCAGCCCCGCCAGCCGCAGCCGCCGCAGCGCCGCGTCCAGCTCCCCGACGGGCAGCTGCGTGCGCCGCCTCAGCTCCTCCGCCGGCGTCGGGTACGGCGACAGCCACGAGTCGTCCTCCAGCAGCCCCGCCGCCCGCGGGATCGCCACCGAATGGATCAGCACCAGCGCCAGCACGGCCCGCTCCTGGACGGGCGGCACGCACTCCTCGTCCTTCGCCAGCTCCGCCGCGACGTCGTCCCGGTAGCCCGAGATCCACGACGTCTGCTCCGACCGGACCAGCGTCCGGCCGCTCAGCGCCAGCATCTCCTCGACCGTGCGCCGCAGCGCCGGCTCCCGCAGCGCCGGGAACCGCACCTCCGGCACCGGCTCCGCCGCATGCTCCACCGCCATGTACGCCGCGACGAGCTCCGCCCGCCGCCGCTCGTCATAACCGCGCAGCAGCCCCTCGAACAGCTCACTCACCGCCGCTCCCGGAGGGGTCGTCTCCGGAGCCCGGCCGAGCCTCGCCGGGACCCGCCTGCACCGGGTTATCCACAGTTGAAGATTTTTCCGCCGGTGGTGCCGGGGCCGCGGCAGGCTCGTTCACGGAAGGTGACCTGAACACCACAGGAGGTACGGATGGCGCACGTTCACCCCCCGACCGCGGAGGCTCCCCAGCCGCCGCTTCGTCCACGCTCGCTCCGGTGCCGGCCGGTTCGGCCGGTTCGGCAGGGCGGGGCGGCGGGACTGCCGGGGGTGCCTCAAGGGGATCCTGGGCGTGAGTCTCCGGGGCTGGGCGCGGAGGCTCGGGGAGGCGGTGCAACAGCGAGCGCAGGGACGACAGCGTGTGCTCGGCCCACAGAGAGATCCGGGGGCCCGGACGGACCGTGCCGCCCTGCCCGCCGGAGCCCTCGTCGAGGAGGAGCCACCCGGTGTCGGCCAGCCGGCGCAGCTCGCCGGTGGCCCAGCGGCGCGCCAGGTCCGCGTCCCCCCGGGACATGCCCGCGTACACGTCCAGGACGGCCGCGACCGTGGACGGCGTACCCGGCCACGGGGCGTCGTCCAGGCGGGTCCAGCAGCAGCGCAGCGCGGCGGCGAGGACGCGGCGCGCCTGGCCCGCGCGGTCCAGCGGCATGGGCGCGGTCTGGTACTCCTCCAGGAGCGCGGGCGTGGCGCCGTCCGGCCACACCGGCAGCAGCCACACCCGGTCGCCGTCCGCGGCCGCGGCCGTGCCCGCCGGCACCGGATCGGCCGCGGCGACCGACGGGGCGCCGAGCACGCGGGCGCGGGCCCGCGCGAGTACCTGCGGGTCCACGGTCACGTCCTCTCGAACCATCCGGGCGTCACCCAGGTGGGCGCGCCGTCCGGGCGGACGTCCAGGCCGTCCGACCAGACGAGCCGGTACGGCAGCTCGGGGTGCAGATGAGCGGACGACAGGTCGGCCAGGGTCCGGCGGGCGGTCACCCAGTCCTGCGCGAGGACCTCGTGCACGGCGACCCGGTCGCGCCCGCGCAGGACCTCCTCCGCCATGGCGCGCAGCCGTTCCATCGCCGTGGCGTCGGAGCCGGTGTCGTCCGACAGGCCCGTGTCCGGGACGGACGGCCGCGGCGGAGCGGGCCGGGGCGGGGTCGCGCGCGGCCCGTCCTCCACGGCGGTCACGACGGCGGACGGCTCGTGCCACGGCGCGGCCGCGTCGAACACGAAGCCGTCGAGGACCGCCGCCAGCTCCTCCCGGCCGGCGGTGCGCGCGAAGGTGCGCCACGTCTCGGGCGGAAGGAGGGTGAGGTTGCGGGTCGTGCCCGCGGAGTCGGTCAGCCGCGCGGCCGCGCGGCGCGACGCGTCGCCGTAGGCGTAGATGGCGGCGCGCAGGTCCGTGCAGGTGCGGTCGAGCTGCGGCCACCGCCGCAGGATCGCCCCGTGCAGCCGCTCGGCGCGCAGCAGGATCTCCTCGGTGCCCCACAGCTTCGGCGCCTGCTCCCGCAGCTCCTCGATCGTCCCGTTGGTGAGGGTGACGAGCTCGACGCTCCACAGCCGGAACGCGCGGGCCAGGCCCTCCGCGCCCGCCCGCGCCTGCTCGGGCGTCATCCGCGGGTCGGCGACGTTCAGCTGCTCGAGCGCGAGGAGCCGGTGCATCTCGCTCTGCCCGCCGTCCAGCATCATCCGCCGGACGAACATCAGCCCGACCACGCTGGTGAACGACGCCCGGTAGCGCAGCTGGTTCGGCTTGGGGAACACCTCCCGGACGGCGCCGAGCCCCTTCAGCACCCGCAGCCGGTTCTCGAACACCTCCGACGGGTACCGGCGGCACACGTACCGCATCTGCTCCCGGCTCAGCCCGTCCTCGCCCGCGTCGGCGAACGCGGCGAGCAGCGTCTCGGCGACGTCCACCAGCTCGGGGTCGTCCACCACGGCGCCGCTGTCGCGCGCCAGCGCCGCGAACATCTGCCGGTACACGCCCAGCACGGCCTCGCCGACCAGCACGTCGTCGAGGCTGGCGGCCGGGTTCTCGGAGGCGGTGGACACGGCGCACTACGGTACGGCCCCTCGGCGCCCAAGGTGGAATCGGCGGCGCGACGGCCCGCCGAAACGGGGCCCCGGAACCGCGGACGGAGCACGCACGGCGATGACGCATTCACAGCGACCCGAATTCCGCGCGCCGCGCCAGGGCACGGACGCAGCGGGCCCGAGGGCTGGAACGCGGGGCCGGGGCGTGGGCCGATGAGGTGGTCAGGAGGAGGCGCCCGGTTGGAGCAGGCCCCGGTTGAAGGCGGCGGCGACCGCGGCGGCGCGGTCGTTCACGCCGAGCTTGCCGTAGATGTGCAGCAGGTGGGTCTTGACGGTGGCCTCGCTGATGAACAGCCGGGCGGCGGCCTCCCGGTTGGTGCTGCCGCGCGCGACCAGGCCGAGGACCTCCAGCTCGCGGGGGCTGAGCGGCTCGTCGCCGCGCGGGCCGGCGGGACGGGCGGCGGCGGTGCGCATCCGGTCCATCAACCGCGCCGCCACCGACGGCGACAGCACGGACTCGCCGCGCGCCGCCGCGCGGACCGCGCGGAACAGCTCGTCCTGGAGGGCGTCCTTCAGCAGGTACCCGGTGGCGCCCGCCTCGATCGCGGGCAGCACGTCGCTGTCGGTGTCGTAGGTGGTCAGGACGAGGATGCGGGCGGGCAGTCCGCGTTCCGCCATCCGGGTGATGGCGGTGACGCCGTCGGTGCCGGGCATCCGCAGGTCCATCAGGACGACGTCGGGGCGGAGGGACTCGGCCAGCCGCACCGCCTCGGCGCCGTCGGCGGCCTCGGCGAGCACCTCGAAGCCGGGCTCCCCGGTGAACATGCCGCGCAGCCCGTCGCGCACCACCGGATGGTCGTCGGCGATGAGCAGGGTGATCGTGTCGCCGGTCATCCGGCGTCGCCCATCGGGACGGCGGGGACGCTCGCGGAGATCGCGGTGCCGGCGCCCGGCTCGGACTCGATCTCCAGCGTCCCGGCGACGCGGGCGACCCGGCGGCGCATCGCGGTGAGGCCGTATCCGCCGCCCGCGGACGGCCTGACGCGGTCGGGCGCGAACCCGGTGCCGTCGTCGCGGACGTCCAGGGTGATCAGGTCGCCCATGTACGACAGGGTCAGCGCGACGCGGGACGCGCCGGCGTGCTTGGCGACGTTCGCCAGCGCCTCCTGCGCGGTGCGCAACAGCGTGCCCTCGACCTCCGGGTGCATGATCCGTACGGTACCGGTGGTCCTGACCTCGGCGGGAACGCCGTGCAGGGCGGTCCAGCGGCCGGCGACCTCGGCGAGCGCCTCCGGCAGCGCGGACTCCTCCAGCGACTGCGGCCGCAGCGCCTGCACGGACCGCCGGGCCTCGGCGAGGCTGTCGCGCGCCAGCTGCTGCGCGACGTCGAGGTGCCGTTCCCAGTCGCGTTCGCGTTCGCGGGCCTGCCGGGCTGCCTGCAACTGGGTGACGACGCCGGCCAGGCCCTGCGCGATGGTGTCGTGGATCTCGCCGGCCATCCGCTGCCGCTCGTCGTGCACGCCCGCCTCGCGGGCCTGCGCGAGGAGCTGGGCGTGCAGGCCGGCGTTCTCCTCCAGCGCCGCCTCCAGCTTCGCGTTGGCGTCGGCGAGCTCGGCGATGACGTCCCTGCGCCGGTCGGCCTCCTCGCTCAACCGCCAGGCGAACAGCGTGATCCCGCCCGCCAGCAGCACGTTCACCCCGAAGACGAGGAGGTAGACGAGCAGCGTCCCGCGGCCGATGCTGCCGAGCCCGCCCATCTGCGCCGCGGCGCCGAGCGCGGCGCAGGCGATCACGGCGACGGCCCGCCAGCGGCGCCCCAGCCAGAACGCGTGCATGTACCCGGTCATGACCGTGAACCCGTACATCCCGTTCATCGAGATCAGCGCGCCGATCAGGGTGAGCAGGACGACGAAGTAGGCGCCCGCGACGCGGGGCCGCTCCATCCAGTCCTGATGCAGGACGGCCACCCAGGTCACCAGGGCGATCGCCGCCCCGCTCAGCCCGAGCTGGAGCGCGATCCGGCCGGGCGACCCGTGGTCCACGAGCAGCCCCAGCGCCGTCGCCAGGCCGAGCGAGACGTACGGGACGACCCTCAGGGCGATCTTCTCCCGGCGCTCCCAGGCCTCGAGGCCGTACTGCGGGTCTGGCACGTCACTCCCACCGGAAGAGCCGGGCGGCGGCCGCGGTCGCGACCACCGCGTACCCCGCCATTATCACCAGCTGGTACGGGTGGGGCGCATGGCCCAGCCAGGCGTCCCGCATCGTTCTGATGCCGGCGCCGAGCGGGGTGCAGTCGCAGATCCGCTGCAGCGTGTGCGGCATCTTGTCGTAGGGGAAGTAGACGCCCGCGAAGAACATGCTGGGGAAGAACAGTACCGACCCGATCGCGTTGCCGGCCCGCGCGTTCGGGGAGACGGCGGTGATCAGCGAGCCGATCGCGAGGAGCTCCCACAGGCACAGCGCGGCGGCGAGCAGGAACCATCCGAAGCCGCGCGGAGCGGGGGTGCCGAAGGCGGCGGCGCCGACCCCGATCATGATCGCGGCGGTCACCGCCCCGGCGCCCGCGTTGATGACCAGCTGGGCGGTGAGCAGGGCGGACGGCCGGACGGGGGTGGCGCGCATCCGGCGCAGCACGCCGCGCTCGCGGTAGTCCGACAGCACGCCGGGCAGCATCATCAGGCTGAGGATCGCGAACGCGATCCCGGTGCCGAGGACCGCCATGTACTCGGCGAGGCTCTCCCCGCCGAGGTCCTTGGCCGGCTTCGTGGCGTCGGGCATCAGCCCGAAGCCGAACAGCAGCGCGAGGGGGAGGGCGACGGCGAACGCGGGGGTGAGCACCTCGCGCATCCGCAGCCGGAACTCGATGGCCAGGATCTTGCCGAACATGTCTGCGGCTCCTTCAGTCGCGGGCGGGGGCCCCGCCGGTCAGGGCGAGGTAGGCGTCGTCGAGGGTGCTCTGGTCGATGCGCAGATCGGCGACCACGATGTGGTTGCGGGCGAGGACGGAGGTGACGGCGGTGGCGAAGTCGCCGCGTCCGCTGACGGTCACGTGCGTCCCGGACCGCCGGACGTCGGTGACGCCGGGCACGCCGGCCAGCAGCGCGAGGTCCAGCTCGCCGACGGGGCGGAAGCGCATCCGGCCGCCGCCCCCGGTGGCCTGCTCGATGAGGCCTCCCGGGGAGCCGGTGGCGACGATCCGGCCGGAGTCGAACACGGCGAGCCGGTCGCACAGCTCCTCCGCCTCGTCCATGAAGTGGCTGATCAGCACGACGGTGACGCCCTCGTCGCGGATCCGGCGGATCAGCTCCCAGGTGGAGCGGCGGGCCTGCGGGTCCAGGCCGGTGGTCAGCTCGTCGAGGAACGCGACGCGGGGCGCGCCGACGAGCGCGAGCGCGATGTACAGCCGCTGGGCCTGCCCGCCGGACAGCTTGCGGACCCGGGCGTCCCGCTTGTCCTCCAGGTCCCACTGGGCGAGCAGCTCGCCGGGGTCGCGGGGGGAGTCGTAGAACGAGGCGTACAGTTCGAGCGCCTCCCGGACCCTGATCGACCCGGGCAGGCCGGTCTGCTGGAGCTGCACGCCGATCCGCTGGTGCAGTTCCCGCCCGTCGGCCTGCGGGTCCAGCCCGAGGACGCGGACCGTGCCGGAGTCGGGGCGGCGCAGTCCCTCCAGGCACTCCACCGCCGTGGTCTTCCCGGCCCCGTTCGGGCCGAGGATGCCGAAGATCTCGCCCTCCTCGACGGAGAACGACACCCCGTCCAGGGCGGTGCGGCCGCCGTACCGTTTGCTGAGGCCGTTCACCTCGATGATCGCCAACGCGTGCTCCTCAGGTCGTCTCGCTACGACCTCAAGGCTCGCGGAGCTGCCCTCGCCGGGGCATCGGCCGACCGGCCACGCCCCGGCTGATCCGCCGCATCAGCCGATCGGTGGATGGGGCGGAGACGTCGCGTGCCGTCCCGTGCAGGCGCTCACGGGACGGCACGCGGGTTCGGGGGGAGCGTCAGGACGGACGCGGGATGGACTTGTGCTCCAGGTAGGCGTGCAGGCCCTCGGGGCCGAGCTCGCGGCCGAGGCCGCTGTTCTTGAAGCCGCCGAACGGGGTGTTGGGGTCGAGGCTGTAGAGGTTGACGCCGCAGCTGCCGGTGCGGATGCGGCGGGCGACCTCGACGCCGTGGTCGACGTCGCCGGTCCAGACGGAGCCGCCGAGGCCGTAGTCGCTGTCGTTGGCGATCCGGACGGCGTCCTCCTCGTCCTCGTAGGGGATCAGGACGAGCACCGGGCCGAAGATCTCCTCGCGGGCGATCCGCATGTCGTTGCGGACGTCGCCGAACACGGTCGGGGCGACGTACCAGCCGCGGTCGTGCGGCCGGTTCAGCCCGCCGGTGATGATCTTGGCGCCCTCGTCCTGGCCGATCCGGATGTAGTTCTCCACGCGCTCCTGCTGGCGCCTGGCGACCAGCGGGCCGATCTCGCTGGAGTAGTCGGCCGGGTCGCCGACGGTGAGGCCGCCGACCATGGTCGCCAGCGCGTCGGCGACCTCGTCGTAGCGGCGGCGGGACGCGAGGATCCGGGTCTGCGCGGCGCACGCCTCGCCGTTGTTCATCAGCGAGGCCATCTTGAAGCCCTCGATGGTGGAGGCGAGGTCGGCGTCGTCGAGCACGATCGCGGCGGACTTGCCGCCGAGCTCCAGGGTGACCCGCTTGAGCTGCTCCCCGCACACCGCGCCGATCTTGCGTCCGGCGGCGGTGGAGCCGGTGAAGGAGACCTTGTCGACGCCAGGGTGCGCGACGAGGTAGGCGCCGACCTCGCGGCCCGCCGGGACGATGTTGACGACACCGTCCGGGATGCCCGCCTCCTTGATCCACTCGGCCAGCAGGTAGCTGTCGAGCGGCGTCTCGGGGGACGGCTTGGCGACGACGGTGCAGCCGGCGATCAGCGCGGGCGCGAGCTTGAGCATCAACGTGAACTGCGGCACGTTCCACGGCACGATCGCGGCGACGACGCCGACCGGCTCGCGGGTGACGGTGACGGGGCCGAGCATGCCGGGCCGCTCGTCCTCCCACGCGTAGGTGCCGGCGAGGTCGACGTAGTACTGCAGCACCATCTGCGGGATCGCGGCCTGCCCGAACACCGAGAACAGGATCGGCGAGCCCATCTCGGCGGTGACGAGGTCGGCCATCTGCTGCTGCCGCTCGGCGTAGATCGCCGACAGCCTGCCGACCTTCTCGGCGCGCTCGGCCGGCGTCATCCGCGGCCACGGGCCCTCGTCGAACGCCCGCCGGGCGGCGGCGACCGCCGCGTCCATGTCGGCCTCGGTGCCGTCCGGCACCCGGCCGATGACCTCCTCGGTGTGCGGGGAGATGACGTCGATGGTGCCGGTGCCGGCCGGTGCCGTCCACTCGCCGCCGATGAACAGCCGATCGTGCTCGCGCATGCTGAAGTGCCTCCTGCCGGGGGTCCGCGGAGAGTCCGGAGCGCATCCGCTGACCGAATGCTTGCTTGGCTCAGCATCGCATGCGGCCGAGGGGGGTTGGCAAGAGAAATGAGACTAGAGTCTCATCCGGCGAGCAGGTGCGCGTTCGGCTCGCGCGCCGCGTCCGCCAGCTCGGGCAGTTCCACCAGCTCCACGCCCGCCGCCGCCAGGATCTCCGCGCCCGTGCCGGCGACGAACAGCGACGGCTCCCGCCACGCGAACACCACCCGCCGCGCCCCCGCCGCGACGATCAGCTCGGCGCACGGCCGCGGCCGCGACGCGCGGTTCCCGCACGGCTCCAGCGAGCTGTAGACGGTCGCGCCCGCGAGCACCCCGCCGGACTTGGCGATCGCCGCCTCCTCCGCGTGGTCGTGCGGGTCGGCCTCCCGCGAGTGCCCGCGCGCGATCTCCCGGCCGTCCGCGCCGACGATCACCGCGCCCACCGAGAACGCCGTCCGGGACGGCGGGCACAGCGTCGCCAGGTCGCAGGCCAGCGCCAGCCACCCGGCGTCGTCCATGACCGCGTCAGACACGCTCGCCCGCCAGGTACCGCAGCAGCGCGAGGTCGCCGATCCGGGTGATCTCCGCCAGCCGCATCGGCCGCTCCGGCGACTGCGGGAACACCCCCGACCGGACGAACCGCGGCGCCGACGGGTCCCCGACGAAGAACGGCGCCACGACCAGCTGCAGCTCGTCCGCCAGCCCCGACGTGAGGAACAGCGTGTGGATCGCGCCGCCGCCCTCCACCATGAGCCGCCGCACGCCCCGCGCGGACAGGTCGGCCAGCACCACCGGCAGCTCCAGCGGCTCGCCCGCGTCGACGACCTCGCCCAGCCCGTCCAGCCGCCCCGCGAGCTCCGCGGCCGTCCCGGACGGCGCGTACACCAGCTTCGGCGACTCGCCCGTGGTGAAGAACCGCGCGCCCGGATCGAGGTCGCCACTCCACGTCAGCGTCACCTTGGTGAGGTCGGGCGGCAGCCCCCGGGAGGCCCGCCGCTCCCGCCGCGCCTGCGAGCGGATCAGCAGCTTCGGGTCGTCGGCCCGCACGGTCCCGGCACCGACGAGGATCGCGTCGCAGCCGGCGCGCACCGCGTCGACCCGGTCGAAGTCCGCGGCGCTGGACAGCCGCAGCCGTTCGGGCGCCGCGTCGTCGATGTACCCGTCGACCGACATCGCGCAGCTCAGCAGCACGTAAGGACGATCACCCACCGCCCCAGCCTAGAACCTGCCGCCCCACCCCCGAACCAAGGCGCCCAAGGCACGCCAGCCGACCGACAGACGCGAAGCCGAGCCAAGCCCGCAGGCGAAGCCGAGGCGAGCCCGGCACCCGGGCGCTCCTGGCCGACCCACCACGCGGGAGGTCCTGGCTGGCCTGCCGCGCGGATCCGTCAGTTGGTCGAGGGACGCGATGCCAGGGGCGAGTCGGTAAAAGTGCGGTGAGCTGAGCTTGCGCGCGAGCGCGTTATCTGAGCGGTGGGGGCGATGCCGGAGGCGAGCCCCCACCGGGAAGCTCGCGAAGCGAGTGCGCGCTCGCCCAATACCGGTCAAGGGCCGAGCCGCTAGGCGAGGCCCTTGGGCCGGGATTGAAGCCAACACGGCGTTTCTGCGCCGGATGTGTCGGACGGGCTGCCTATGGTTGCTGCGACATGCGAATCCTGCACACCTCCGACTGGCATCTGGGCAGATCGTTTCACCGCGAGGATCTGCTGGCCGCGCAGGCGGCGTTCGTCGACGACCTCGTCGCGACGGTGCGCGAGCAGCGGGTCGACTGTGTGCTCGTGTCGGGCGACGTCTATGACCGGGCGCTGCCGGCGGTCGACGCGGTGCGGTTGTGCGATGAGGCGCTGGCGCGGCTCGCGGAGCTGACGCGGGTTGTGCTGATCGCGGGGAATCACGACTCGGCGCGGCGGCTCGGGTTCGGGTCGGCGTTGATGGACGGCGCGGGCGTGCACGTCCGCACCGATTTCGCGCGCGTGGGGGAGCCGGTCGTCGTCGGCGACGCGGCGATCTACGGCATCCCGTATCTGGAGCCGGAGCTGGTGCGGCATCCGTGGGAGCTGGAGGAGCGGACGCATGCGGCGGCGCTCACCGAGGCGATGCGGCGGGTCCGCGCGGACGCGGCGGAGCGTCCCGGGCTGCGTTCGGTGGTGCTGGCGCACGCGTTCGTGACGGGCGGTGAGAGCAGCGAGAGCGAGCGCGACATCTCGGTGGGCGGTTCGGCGCAGGTTGCGGCGTCGGTGTTCGACGGCGTCGACTACGCGGCGCTCGGGCATCTGCACGGCCGCTGGGCGATCACGGACCGGGTCCGCTATTCGGGGTCGCCGCTGGCGTACTCGTTCTCCGAGGAGCATCACGTCAAGGGGTCGTGGCTCGTCGATCTGCGCGCGGACGGGGTGAGCGCGGAGTTCGTGGAGGCGCCCGTGCCGCGGCGGCTGGCGCGTGTCAGGGGCCGCATCGACGACCTGCTGACGGGTGCGGAGTTCGAGAGGTACGAGGACCGCTGGCTTCAGATCACGCTGACCGACGAGCGCCGACCGTCGGCGGCGATGGAGCGGCTGCGCCGCCGCTTCCCGTACGCGCTGGTGCTCGGGTTCGAGCCCGAGGGCGGCGGCACCGACGACGCCCGCACCTGGACGGAGCGGGTCCGCGAGCGGTCGGAGTCCGAGATCGCCGGCGACTTCGTCGCGGAGGTGACCGACGGGCCCGCGACGGAGGCGGAGCGCGCGCTGCTGGACGAGGCGTTCGAGCACTGCCGCCGGAAGGAGGCGCTGGCGTGAGGCTCCACCGGCTGGAGGTCGCCGCGTTCGGCCCGTTCTCCGGGACGGAGGAGATCGACTTCGACGCGCTGTCGGACGCGGGGCTGTTCCTCATCCAGGGCCGGACGGGCGCGGGGAAGACGAGCATCCTGGACGCGGTGTGCTTCGCGCTGTACGGGCAGGTCCCGGGCGTGCGGAACGCGGTGAAGGGGCTGCGCAGCGACCACGCGGCGCCGGGCGCGGGGCCGCGCGTGGTGCTGGAGACGACGATCCGGGGCCGCCGGCTGCGGGTGACGCGGTCGCCGGCGTGGGAGCGGCCGAAGCTGCGCGGGTCCGGGACGACGACCGAGCACGCGAAGGTGATCCTGGAGGAGTTCGAGCGCGGCGGCTGGACGGGGCTCACCACCCGGCTGGACGAGGCGGGCGACCTGATCTCGCGGCTGCTCGGGATGAACGCGGCGCAGTTCTGCCAGGTGGCGCTGCTGCCGCAGGGCGAGTTCGCGGGGTTCCTGCGGGCGGGCGCGGACGAGCGCCGCAAGGTGCTGGAGCGGCTGTTCGCGACGGAGGTGTTCGCGCAGGTCGAGAAGTGGCTGGCGGATCGGCGGGCCGCGACGGGCCGGGAGGCGGCCGAGCTGGCCGCCGCGGCGTCCTCGATCGCGGACCGGGTGGCGGAGGCGACCGGCTCGGTGGCGCCGCACGGTGAGCGTCCGGCGGTTCCGGCGCCGCGCCGGGGCGAGCAGGTCCCGGAGCGGGCCGCCGATGTGGAGGTGCTGCCGGCGTGGGCGGCGGAGCTGGCGGGCGAGCACGCCGACGTCCGCGCGGTCGCCGACCGGCTGCGCGACGAGGCGGACGCGGCGGTGCGGGCGGCGCGCGAGGCGCTGGAGGCCGGGCGGGAGGTGGCGGATCGGCGGCGGCGGCACGCCGACGCGCTGGCGCGCCGTGACGCGCTCACCGCGCGCGCGGAGGAGCGGTCGCGGCTGGCGTCGGAGCTCGACGCCGCCGCGCGCGCCGACCGGGTCGTGCCGCTGGTGCGCGCCGTGCAGGACCGGCATGTCCGCGCGGTCCAGGCGCGCCGGTGGGCCGAGGAGACCCGGTCCCGGGTCGGGGCGCTGCTTCCGCCGAGCGCGTCCGAGGACGTCCTGGCGAAGGCCGAGCGGGCGCGCCGCGACGAGATGGCGAAGCTGGCGGACCGCAGGCAGGAGGCCGCGCGGCTCGCCGAGCTGGAGGCCGAGCGGGCGGAGCTGGAGCGCGAGCTGGAGCGCCTCGAGCCGGAGGAGGCGCGGATCGCCGCGGCGCTCGCCGAGCTGCCCGGCGTCGTCGAGGCGCGGCGCGCCGAGCTGGACGAGGCGCGGATCGCCGCGGCGGGCCGTCCGGGAGCCGAGGCCGCGGTCGCCGAGGCGCGCCGCCGGCTCGACGCGGCGCACCGCCGCGACCAGGTCGGGCACCTGCTCGGCGAGGCGGAGGCCGCGCACCGCGACGCGGTCGACGCCGCGCAGGACGCCCGGCAGCACGTCCTCGACCTGCGGCAGGCGCGGCTCGACGGGATGGCGGCCGTCCTCGCCGAGGAGCTGGCGGACGGCGAGCCCTGCCGGGTCTGCGGCTCCACCGAGCATCCGGCCCCGGTCACCTCGCTGGCGCTGATCCCGACGGAGGAGCAGGTCGACGAGGCGCAGGCCGCCGCCGACCGCGCGCAGCACGTCCGGGAGGACGCGGCGCGCCGGGTGGAGGCGTTGCGCACCGAGCGCGACGGCCTGCTGGAGACCGTCGGCGAGGCGGCGGCCGACGCCCTCGCCGCAGACCTGGCGGAGGCGGAGGACCTGCTCGCCGCGGCGACGGCGCGGGCCGCGGAGGCCGACCGGCTGGAGAGCGAAGTGCACCGCGACGAGCGGGAGCTCGAACGCGTCCGCGACGCCCGGGACGGCAACGTCCGCGCGCTGACCGAGAACCGCACCCGGCGCGCGGAGCTCGACGCCGAGGAGAAGCGGCTGCGCGCGGCGCTGGACGAGGCGCGCGGCACCGACCCGACCCTGGAGGCGCGCATCGACCGGCTCGGCCGCGAGGCCGGCGCGCTGGCCGAGGCGATGGACGCGCTCCGGGAGGCCGACCGCGCCGCCGAGGAGCTCGCCGCCGCTCGCGCGCAGGCCAAGGCCACCGCGGAGGAGGAGGGTTTCCGCACGCCGGAGGAGGTGCTCGCCGCCGCGATGCCGGACGAGGACCAGGCCGCGCTGCGCGACCGGCTCCGCCGCTTCGACGACGAGGAGGCCCTCGTCCGCGACCTGCTCGCCGACCGGGCGCTGGCGGAGGCCGCCGCCGGGCCCGCGCCCGACCTGGACGCGCTCGAGGCGGCCCTCGCGGAGGCGGAGGACGCCAGGACCGGTGCCGCGTCCGCCGCCGACCGGGCCCGGCACCGCTGCGAGCGGCTCGCGCGGCTGCGCGCCGACCTCGGCGCCGCCGTCCGTGACTGGCGTCCGGCAGCGGAGCGGTACCGGGTCGCCGAGCGGCTCGCCGGGCTGACGTCCGGCAAGCACGCCGCGAACCGGCGCTCGATGTCGCTGTCGGCGTACGTGCTGGCCGCGCGGCTGGAGCAGGTCGTGGCCGCCGCGAACGAGCGGCTCGACCGGATGTCGGGCGGCCGCTACGCGCTCGTGCACACCACCGACAAGGCGGCGGGCGACCGCAGCCACGGCGCGGGCGGGCTCGGGCTGCGCGTCGCCGACGCGTGGACGGGCCTGGACCGCGACCCGGTGACGCTGTCGGGCGGCGAGTCGTTCATCTGCTCGCTGTCGCTGGCGCTCGGCCTCGCCGACGTCGTCACCGCGGAGGCGGGCGGCGCGGAGATCGGCACGCTGTTCGTCGACGAGGGCTTCGGCAGCCTCGACGAGGACACCCTCGACGAGGTGATGGACGTGCTGGACGGCCTGCGCGACGGCGGCCGCGCCGTCGGCATCGTCAGCCACGTCGCGGAGCTGCGGGCGCGGATCCCGGCGCAGCTCCGCGTCACCAAGGAGCGCGGCGGCTCCACCGCCCGCATCGTCGTCTAAGCGAACCCTCGGCGGCTCCGGCCGCCGCGGGGTCAGGGTTTGCGGCCGACGCCCGCGACCAGCCAGCCCGTCGCCGGCTCGTGCGGGCGGTCGGGGCGCCATTCGGGCGCGGGCACGAGGCCGGGCTCGACCAGATCGAGGCCGTCGAAGAACGCGGCGATCCGGGACCGGGAGCGCGAGGTGAACACCAGCCCGGCGTCGGCGACGATCCGGTCCTGCAGGGCGCGCTCGCAGGACGTCATCGCGTCGTCGGTGAAGTCGCAGATCGCGAGGTGCGAGCCGGGCGCCATCGCGTCGGTGAACGCGCGGACGATGCCTTCCGGGTCCTCCTCGTCGAGGATCGCGTCGAGCGTCGCGGTCATCAGCACGCCGACCGGGCGGCGCAGGTCGATGAGCGCGGTGACCTCCGGGTCGGCGAGGACCGCGTGCGGTTTGCGGGCGTCGCCGTGCACCGCCGTCGCGTTCGGCACGGCGTGCAGCAGCGCCTGGTAGTGGACGACGGCGACGCGGTCGTTGTCGACGTACACGACGCGGCCGGCGGCGTCGCGGGCGTGCACGACCTCGTGCACGTTGCCCTTCCCGGGCAGGCCGCAGCCGACGTCGAGGAACTGCCGGACGCCCTCGTCCAGCATGTGGCGGACGGCGCGGCGCAGGAACTTGCGGTTCTCGCGGGGCAGCAGCCGGGCGGCGCGGAAGGAGCCGAACGCCTCGATGGCGACTTCGCGGTCGGCGCAGTAGTTGTCCTTGCCGCCGAGCGAGTAGTCGTAGATGCGGTTGAGGGCGGCGCCCGGGGAGCCGGGACCGGGGGACAGGCGATCTGTCATCGTCTCCCCTCGACTGGGAGCGGGGTGGGTCGAGGAGCCTCCACTCTAGTGGATCTCGATCACCGTACGCTGGTCCACTGTCGCGGAAAGCCACCATTGACCGGGGCCCGGATGCCCGCGCCCGGCCTCCCGGGATCGGGCACGGGCCCGGCGCGGCGGGTCAGCGGGAGATGAAGTCCAGGATCACGTTGTGCACGTGGTGGCTCTTGTCGGCGCCGCGGAACTCGACCTCGTAGGAGATGGTCCCGACGTTGATCGCGATCGAGCCGGAGGAGAAGTAGGGCCCCGCCCACGACTTGTTGCTGACCACGCTGACCGAAGTGATCTTGGAGTAGGGGATGCTGGTGATCGCGTACTTCTTGCCGGCGAAGCTCTTGTCCTGGATGATCACGCGCCGGTCGGTGAGGCCGACGAACCCGGTGCCGGTGCCGATCGCGTCGTAGACCGCGATGACCTGCTCGCCGGGCAGCAGCCCGCTCTCGATCTGCTTGAGCTGGCCCGACCTGTCGTGCTCGACGCCGTCGCCCATGTCCGTCTCCCCTGCTCGCTGGTGGTCCGAGCGCTCGTGGGTGGTGCGAGTGCTCGTGGGTGGTCCGACACGTTTCGACGAGCGTAGACCGCCCGCCGTTCCCGGGGCCCGGGCTTCGCGCCGTCCGGGCTTCCCGCCGCCCGGCTCGCTCAGGCGTCCGGCTCCGGGGCGTCGCGGTGCCGCGCCGCCCACCACGCGGCCACCTGGGCGCGCGACCCGAACCCGAGCTTGCCGAGGATGTTGGCCACGTGCCGCCCGGCCGTCCCGGGGCTGATGACGAGCTCCGCGGCGATCTCCCGGTTGGTCAGCCCGGCGGCGAGCAGCGCCGCCACCTCCAGTTCGCGTGGTGTGAGCGTGCTCGCGGGACGCACCGGACGCGTGCCCGCGCCCGGCGGGGCGTCCGTCCCCGCCTCCGGCGAATCGGTAGGCGCGGTGGCGCGGGCGATCGCCTCGTCCATCTCCATGGCCCGGCCCCGCGCCCACAGGTGCGCGACCGCCGGCGGGCCGAGCCGGGTCCGGGCGTCCTCCAGCAGCGTCTCCTGGCGCGCCCCGGCGGACGGCGACGCGGGGACGCCCGCCCTCTCCCGCAGCGCCGACGCCGCGCCCAGCAGCTCGACCGCGCGGGCGGCGCCGCCCTCGCGCAGGGCCAGCGCCGCGCACAGTTCCAGCACGCGCGCGATGGCGTTGCGCCGCCCGGTGAGCGCGGTGAGGCGCAGGCTCTCGTCCAGGTGGCGCCGGGCGGCGCCGAGGTCGCCGAGCGCGGTGGCGGCGGCGCCGAGCCCGGCCAGGCAGCGGGCCCGCTGCGGGCGCAGCCCGTCCGGGTCGCCGACGATGGCGTGCGCCTCGCGGTAGAGCCGCGCCGCGCGTTCCGGGTCGCCCTGGACGAGCGCGATGAGGCCGAGCCCGATCAGCGTGTTCGCCGCCAGCCCGAGGTGGCCCATCCGGCGGAAGACGGCCAGCGACTCCTCGTTGAACCGCGTCGCGGTCCGCAGCCGTCCGTGCCGCGCCGACAGGGCCGCGAGCGCGGAGAGGGCGAGCGCCTCGTTGAACGGCTCGCCGCCCGTGTGCGCGCGCCGCCGGACCCCGTCCAGGACGGTCTCGGCGTCCGCGTCGTCTCCGCAGCGCATGCCGATGAGCGCCAGTGTCGTGAGGCAGCCGTCCACGCCCGCCCGGTCGCCCAGCGCTTGGAACGCCTCCCGCGCTTCGCCGACCCGGGCCCTGGCCTCGTCGTAGTCGCCGTGGTCGTAGCAGACCTCGCCGTACGCGCGGCACGCGCGCGCCCGTACCTCGGGCTCCACCGGGCCGGGCAGGGCGAAGCAGCGCTCGAACCACGAGACGCCCTCGGCCACCCGCCCCTGGATCAGCCAGTACCAGCGCAGCGACGTGCACAGCCGCAGCCCGGCGCGGACGTCCCCGGCCCGCGTCGCGGCGTCGAACGCGGCGCGGAAGTTCTCCGACTCGGCCTTGACGGACTCGAACGCGGCGAGGCGGCGCTCCCACGCCACGAACGGGTCGAGCCAGCCGTCCCGCTCCAGCCGCTCCGCCAGCTCCACCATGTGGCCCCGGTGCCGGGCGGTGATCGCGTCCGCCTCGCCGGAGGCGGCGAGGCGCTCGGCGGCGTAGTGCCGGATGGTCTCCAGCAGCCGGTGCCGCGCCGGCTCGTCGGTCACCACCAGCGACTTGGCCGCCAGGTCGCCGAGGACGTCCAGCACGTCGAGCCCGTCGCCGCACACCCGCTCGGCGGACTCCAGCGTCCAGCCGCCCGCGAACACCGACAGCCGCCGCAGCAGCACGCGCTCGTCGGGGCCCAGCAGGTCGTGGCTCCAGTCGACGGTGGCGCGCAGCGTCCGCTGCCGCGCCGCCGCGGTCCTGCTGCCCCGCACCAGCAGCCGGAACCGCTCGTCCAGCCGGTCGGCGATCTGCTCGACGGTCAGGAAGGCGACCCGGGCGGCGGCCAGCTCCAGCGCGAGCGGCATCCCGTCCAGGCCGCGGGCGAGCCGCACGACCACCGGCGCGTTGCCGCTGGTCAGCCCGAAGCCGGGGCGCGCGGCGGCGGCCCGCTCGGCGAACAGCCGGATCGCCGCGTGCCCGCCGATCCGGTCCACGTCCGTGACGGACTCGGCGGGCAGGTCCAGCGGCGGCACCCGCCGCACCACCTCGCCCGGGAGGCGCAGCGGCTCGCGGCTCGTGGCCAGCACGTGCAGCGCCGGGCAGTCGCCGAGCAGCCGGTGCGCGAACACCGCGCAGCCCTCCACCAGGTGCTCGCAGTTGTCGAGGACGAGCAGCATTCCGCGGGCGCGCAGCGCGGCGAGCAGCGTGTCGGCCGGCGGCCGTCCCGGCTCCTCCGCGACGCCGACGGCCGCCGCCACGGCCTGCGGCACCAGCCGGGCGTCGCGCACGTCGGCGAGCGGCACCAGCCATGCCCCGCCGGGGAACCGGCCGGCCACCCCGGCGGCCAGGTGCCGCGCCAGCCGCGTCTTGCCGATCCCGCCCGGGCCCGCCAGCGTGACGAGCCGCTCGCCGGGCAGGAGCGCGGCCAGCTCGGCCATCTCGCGCTCCCGCCCGACGAAGCGGGTCGTCTCCGCCGGCAGGTTGTGGCGGCCCGGCCCCGAGCCCTGCGTCATGCGTCCCGCCGTGCGTCGTGGACCCCTGTGCAGAAGTCTGGCAGCGGCGGCCCGCTCCGGCCAGATGCACCGGCCGGGCACGGCCGAAGGCGGCCGTGCCCGGCCGGTGCGGAGGCCGGGACCGGTACTGAATCAGGTCCGGCGCAGCGTCAGGAACGACCGGTAGACCCCGTTGGAGTCGCCCCCGTTGAACCGCAGCGCGGGCAGGGTCACCTGCGCCGCGTCCTTGGTGAAGGCGTCCGCGTCCGCCTGGCTCAGCAGCAGCTGCTGCGGCTCGCCCACCGGGTCGTCGGCGGCGAGGGCGGTGACGAGCCCGCCGAGGCTGGCGACGATGCCGAGGGCGACCGCGATCAGGTCCTGCTTGGCGGCCTTGGCCGCCACGGCGGCGGCGGTGACCACCGCGGTGATGTCCGTCACGATCTTGGAGATGTTGCCCATGTCGTGCTCCACGTGGACCACCGTGACCAGCAGGTCGGAGTCGATGACCGCCGGGGCGCCGACGCCCCACAGTCGCAGGTCCTCCGAGCCCGACGCGGGCGCGCGGTCGCCCTCGTTGGTCTTGTACACCGGCGTCCGCACGCTGCGCGCGGGCGTGCCGGCCTCCATCTGCGCCTGCGTGATCATGCTGATGATCTCGTAGGGCTCGTCCTTGCCGAATGATTCGGGGTTGCTCTCGTCGTCGCAGATCATGTGCGAGAACCGCAGGTCGTACTTGTGTGCGCTCGGCCTGCTCGTCGCCGGCGGCGTCTTGCGGCCGCCGAGCCGCCCGATGACCTGCTCCAGTTCCGGAGCGCTCACCGCGGTGGCGACGGGCTGGAAGGCGTGCGTGCCGCCGAACAGGGCGCGCTTGCGGTCCTGCGGCAGCGCGTCGGCCTTGGCGACCATCCCGGCGATCGCGGCCCGCGATTCCGGGATCCGGTCCAGCGCCGCCGAGAGGGTCCGGTCGACGTCGTTGCGCCGCCCGTCCGGCAGGTTCGCCGCGTAGCGGCGCAGCAGCAGGAGCAGGACCCCCGCGTACTCGTTCCCCCTGGTCGTCACAGAGTTGTCCATGGTGCTTCCTCCGCCATGTCGGGTGCCCCCCGTGGGACCCGATGACGCCGCTGACGCTACGTTCGCCGGCCGGACCGCCGCATGTGCCGGACGGTGTAGACGGCGGCACATTTCCGCTGGGCGCGTTAGGTCCGGCCCTTGGCGGGCACACCCACGGCACCCCCGGCCGCCGATCATGGACCGACCAGGAGAACCGGCGGCCACGTCCCCCCGGAGGCTGCCGTGCGCGTCGGAACGGCCATCGTCCTGATCTGGCTGGTCATCGGTGCCATCGCCGCCGGCCAGCGGCACTACTACGACGACCGGAAGGCCAGTTGCGCCAAGGTCGGCACGGTCCTCGTCACGATCGTGGCCGGCCCGCTCAACTACGTGGGCGCGAACCCGAAGGTCCACTGCAAGACGCCGCAGCCCGGCAAGTGAGGCGGTCGCGGCGGCCCGGCCCGCCGCGACCGCGCCTTCACCTGCGGCCTTCCCTGCCTTTGCGCGGGACGGGGAACGTGCCCGGCATGGGCGCGTGGTTCACCCGGGAGATCGCCGACACCGGACGGCTCCGGCTCTTCTGCTTCTTCGTGGCGTTCATCGCGGCGTTCCTGTTCATCCGCTTCAGCGTCCGGATGATCCGCAAGCGGGTGCGGTGGTGGCCGGGGAACGTCACGCCCGGCGGCCGGCATATCCACCATGTCGTGTTCGGCCTGGTGTTCGTGTGCGTCGGCGGGATCGGCGGGCTCGCGGTGACCGACGACTCGTCCGGCTGGGCGGCGGCGTCCGCGGCCCTGTTCGGCGCGGGGACGGCGCTGGTCCTGGACGAGTTCGCGCTGGTGTTCCACCTGAAGGACGTCTACTGGACCGAGCAGGGGCGGCTGTCGGTCGAGGTCGTGTTCGTGACGGTGGCGCTGTGCGGGCTGCTGCTGCTCGGGCTGCGCCCGCTGGGCGCGGACTCCTTCGCCGGCGGCGACGACGCGAGCGGCGGGTGGGAGTTCGCGGCGGTGCTGCTGATCGATCTCGGCCTCGCCGTCATCGCGCTGCTCAAGGGCAAGACCTGGACGGGGCTGATCGGCCTGTTCATCGGGTTCGTGGCGCTGGTCGGGGCGATCCGGCTGGCCCGCCCCGGGTCGCCGTGGGCGCGGCGCCGCTACAAGCCGGGCTCGCGCAAGGAGCGGCGCGCGGTGGCCCGCGAGCGCCGGTACCGGCGCCCCGTCCAGCGGCTCGCCACCGCGGTGGGCGACCTGATCGCGGGCCGCCCCTCCATCCGGCCCTGACCACGGCCGACTCCCGTATGGCCTGATCCGGGCCTCGCCCGGTGGTCGCGGCGATCCGCACCCCATGACATACCGACTGGTCGGTATTAGGGTGGCGGTGATCGTGTGCATCGCGGGGCGGACGCCGCCTCCCGCCGCGGAGAGAAGGGGCGCATGACGCAACTGCACGAACTCACCGCGCTCGAACAGGCCGCGGCGGTGCGCACGGGCGAGGTCGCCCCCGCCGAGCTGGTCCGCCACTACCTGGCCCGCATCGAGCGGCTGAACGAGCGCTACGGCGCCTTCGTCACCGTCACGGCGGACCAGGCGGTCGCGCAGGCCGAAGCGATGACCGGCGGGACGGCCGCGGGAGAGCCCCCGGCACCGCTGTCCGGAGTGCCCACCGCGATCAAGGATCTGACGCCGACCGCCGGCGTGCCCACCGCCTACGGCTCCCGGGCCTACGCCGGTCACGTCCCCGAACGCGACGCGCACGTCGTCACGCTGCTGCGCCGCGGCGGCATGATCAGCCTCGGCAAGACCAACACCCCCGAGTTCGGGCTCTGCTGCTACACCGACAACGACCTGGCCGGCCCGGCGCGCAACCCGTGGGACCGCGCCCGCGGGGCCGGCGGCTCCAGCGGCGGCGCGGCCGCCGCCGTGGCGCTCGGCCTCGCGCCCGTCGCGCACGGCAGCGACGGCGGCGGCTCCATCCGGATTCCGGCGAGCTCCTGCGGCCTGTTCGGGCTCAAGACGTCCCGGGGCCGGATCAGCCCCGGCCCGGACGCCGCCGACGTGAGCGGCCTCGCCGTCCAGGGCCCGCTCGCGCGGACCGTCCGGGACGCCGCCGCGATGCTCGACCTGATGGCCGTGCCGATGCCCGGCGACCCGCACTGGGCGCCGCCGCTGCCGGCCGGCGAGACCTTCCTCGGCCACGCCGGCCGCGAGCCCGGACGGCTGCGCATCGGCCGCTACGCGAAGCCCGCCGCGTCCGGCGTCGACGTCGACCCGGCCTGCATCGACGCGTGGGAGCACGCCTCCCGGGTGCTCGAAGGCCTCGGACACGAGGTCGAGGACATCCCCACGCCCTTCGGGCCCGAGGCCTCCGACCTCTTCGTCAAGGTCTGGGGCGTGCAGTCGCTCGGGTACGCCGTCGACGCGGACGCGGAGGAGGTGCTGCGGCCGGTGACCCGCGCCTGGCGCGAGTACGGCCGCCGCATCGACGGCGCCGCTTTCGCCGCCGCGGTCGGCGGGATGCAGCGCGCCGCCCGCGCGTCCATCGAGGCGACGGCCCGCTACGACGCCGTCCTGACGCCGACGCTGGCGGCGCTGCCGCAGCCGGTCGAGTACTTCGACGAGAAGGACGCCGAACCGCTCGACAACCTCCGCCGGCAGAGCGCGTTCAGCGCGTTCACCAGCGTCTACAACATGACCGGCCAGCCCGTCGCCAACCTCCCGCTGCACCGCACCGGGGACGGGCTGCCGGTCGGCGTGAGCCTGGTCGGGCGGCCCGCCGGAGAGGCCGGCCTCCTCGCGCTCTGCGCGCAGGTCGAGGCGGCCGCGCCGTGGGACGGCCACCGGCCTCCCGAGTGGTGACGCCGCGCCGGGCAGCCGCCCGGCCGGGGGCCTGAAACGCCCCGTCAGACCGGCAGCCGCCCCCAGACCTCGTCGAGCGCCAGCCGCCCCCGCGACCGACGCGGGCGACACGATGAACACCGAGGCGAAGGCCCGCTTCATCCGCGTCGTCGGCCTCGGCAACACCGCCGACTTCACCTTCCACCTCACCGAGGTCAGCGTCTACGGCACCCCGGTGGCCTAGACCCCGCCGGTTCACAGATAGAGGCCGGTGCCGTGCTCGGGACGCTCGTTGGCGACGGCGTGCAGGTCGCGTTCCCGCATCACCAGGTAGTTCTCGCCCTGGATCTCGACCTCGTACTGGTCGCCGGGGTGGAACAGGACGCGGTCGCCGACCTTGACCGTGCGGACGTGGTGGCCGACCCCGCACACCTCGCCCCAGACGAGGCGGTTGGCCCGCTCGACGGTCGCCGGGATCACGATGCCGGAAGTGCTGCGGCGCTCGCCGGCGTCCTTCTCGACTTTGATCATGACACGGTCGTGCAGCATCTGGACTTCGAACTTCGGGTCGGACACGCTGGAGAGTTTATCCGTCCTCGCGGGTGAGGGCGGCCCACGCGTCCTCGATGATCTCCGGCAGCGCGGACCGCTCCGGCCGCCAGCCGAGCTCGGCGCGGATCGCGGCGGCGTCGCAGAGCAGCACCGGCGGCTCCGGCTGCGGCGGCCGGCGCAGCGTCGGGACCGGCCGCCCGGTCGCCTTCTCGACCGCCGCGACGACCTCGTGGACGGCCGTCCCGGTGCCGCTGCCGACGTTGTAGACCCGGTCCTCGCCGAGGCGGACCGCCTCCAGCGCGGCGACGTAGGCGGCGGCGAGATCGTCCACGTGCAGGAACTCGCGGACGGCCAGCCCGTCGCCGTTGATCTCCAGCCGGGGCGCGCGGCCCGCGGCCACCGCGAGCGCCTTCGGGATCAGCCGGGTCTCGTCCGGGTCGATCCGGCCGTCCACCGAGCCCGCGACGTTGAAGGTGCGCAGCACCACCGCGCCGATCGCGCCGGTCCGGGCGTGGTACCGGACGGCCTGCTCGGCGGCCAGCTTCGACGCCCCGTACGGGTTGGACGGCGCGGTCGCCTCCGTCTCGGGGATCGGCTGCCGCTCGGGCGTCCCGTACACCGCCGCGGTCGACCCGAACACCACGCGCGCCCCAGCGGCGGCGTGCAGCACGTTGACCGTGCCCTGCACGTTGGCGGTGAAGAAGCGCAGCGGCTCCCGGAAGGACTCGCGGACGCGGGTCAGCGCCGCGAGATGGCATATCCCTTCGTACGTCCCGGACGGCAGCGACGCCGGGTGCAGGACGTCGCCGCGGACGGCCCGGACCCCGGCGGGCAGTTCGGCGTCCCGCCGCACGAGCCCGTCGACGTCGTGCCCGGCGGCCACCAGCCGCCGCGCCACCGCGTACCCGATGTAACCCGCCGCCCCCGTCACCAATACGCGCATGGGTCACAGCATCGCCGGAGACGGGACCGCGGCGCCAATGCCTGCCCGCTTCCGGTCGGACCGCGCCCGCGGGCAGGGGGGCTAGGGCAGGTCGGTGACGCGGGTGTAGACGCCTGGGTAGCCGGGCTTGGCGCAGCCGTACGCCCAGGAGGTGAGGGCGACGACGCGGCCGCCCGCCAGCAGCGGCCCGCCGCTGTCGAACTGGCAGGTGTCCGCCTTCGGCGACCCGGCGCACGCCATGTCGGACGCGTCGTAGGAGCCGCCGTAGACCTTCTTGCAGGCGGCGTCGCCGGGCAGCGGCACCTGCGCGGCGCGCAGCCGGGTGTTGAACCAGTCGGACTCGGACGTGGTGCCCCAGCCGGCCACCACGCCGCTCGTCGCGGACCCGGGGGAGCCGAGCGGGACGGTCGGCCGGTCGACCCGCCGGGCCAGGGTGAGGACGGCGAGGTCGTGGTGGCTGACCGTCTCGCCCTTGAACGAGGTCTCGCTGTACTTCGGGTGCAGCTTCACCGACGTCACCGCCACGCTCTCGCCGCCGCCGCCGGACAGGTCGTCGCGGCCGAAGGTGACCTTGAGCAGGCCGGGCACGCCGCGCAGCACCGACACGCAGTGCCCGGCGGTGAGCAGCCGGTCCGGCCCGATCAGGACGCCGCCGCAGAACTGGCCCGCCGGGCGGACGAAGAAGACCGGCGAGCCGACGGCGGCGAGCCACGGGTAGGAGGCGGCGGACGCGGGCGCGCCGCCGACCACGGCGGACGCGGGGGAGGCGGCGAGGGGCAGCAGGGCGGCGCCGAGGCCGGCCGCGGCGAGCGCCGCCGCGACGAGGGCCCGGCCCGGCCTCGTCCGCCGGGCGCGTGTCCGCCGGGGCGCCGCCCCCGCCGGCGAGGGGGAGAAGGGGGCCATCCCGGCAATGTAAGGGATCAAGGGAGGGCGCGCACGCCCTTGCGGTGCGCCGCCCGGGCCGGCAGCGCCGCGGCGGCGCCGGGGTCCTCGTACCGGGGGAAGGCCGCCAGCGCGGCCAGCGCAAGCACGAAACCGCCGGCCCGCAGCAGGAACGGCAGCGCGTCCCGGGGCCACTCCTCGCCGAACAGGACGGTGCTGCTGACGATGAGGTAGGCGCGGCCGACGACGGTCAGCACGACCGCGACGATCGCGACGCGGCAGCGCTGCAGGGCGATCTGCAGCTGCCCGAGCGCGATCGCGGCCAGCCCGAGCGTCAGGTACGGGTACGCCGACTCCAGCACGGCGAGCGGGCTCCCGGTGTCGGCGTAGACGAGGGAGATGCCGCGGACGCCGGCCTCGGCGAGCCCCGCGCAGGCGCCCGCGCCGATGCCGTAGGCGACCCCGGCGAGCTTGCGGGCGTGCCGGCCGCCGGCGCGCCGGTCGCCGACCAGCCACACCAGCCCGGCGATGATCACGGCGGGCGCGCAGATCGCCGCCATCGTCCAGGGGGACTCGAGCGTGCCGGCGAGCGTGGCGTGCGCCGCCGGGGTGCCGCCACCGGTCGCCGACAGCCCGATCAGCACGGTCGCCGACACGAACAGCGCGACGCTGGCCCACTCCCGGAGGCTGAGCCGCTCGCCGAGGAACAGCGCGGCGTACCCGACGAGGAGCACCAGGCTGACCGCGAAGATCGGCTGCGCGACGGCGAGCGGCAGCTGCTGGAACGCCACCACCTCGTAGCCGAGGCCGAGGAACAGCAGCAGCCCGCCGCCCAGCCACACCGGGTCGGTGAGCATGAGCCGGGCGACGCGGAACGGGCGGCTTCCCCTCAGCGGCTCCATCCGGCGCGCGGAGACACGGAAGACGAGGAAGGCGATGTAGTAGACGGTGGTCGCGATCAGAGCGAGGGCGGCGTAACCCAGGTCGTGACCCATCGGGGGACCTCTCGGCGGATTGCGGGCGGGCGGGCCCGGGGTTCCGCGCGCCTGAGAACCACCGGAAGTCCAACATGCCGTGCCGGACTCCCCGTGACAAGACCGTGACGCTTGACTACATGATCAATCGTAGTGACGGCCCGTGTCGGACGACAGCCGCGCGACCAGGCCGCGCGGTACCAGCCGGCTGAGCCCGACGATCGCCTTGTACTGCGCGCCGGGCACGCTGACCTGCACGCCGCGCCGCAGGTCGCGCAGCGCCGCGTCGACGACGTCGGCGTCCTTCAGCCACATGAACTCCGGCAGGCCGGACATGTCCATGTTCGCCCGCTGGTGGAACTCGGTGCGGGTGAAGCCGGGGCACAGCGCCATCACCCGGACGCGCCCGCGCGAGCGGCCCCGGATGTCGGCGGCCACGCCCTGGCTGAAGTTGACCGCCCACGCCTTGGACGCGCCGTAGGTGCCGCGCGTCGCGAACGCCGCGACCGACGCGACGTTGACGATCCCGCCCCGGCCGCGCTCCAGCATCCCGGGCAGCGCCGCGTGGGTGAGCCGCAGGACGGCCTCGCAGTGCACCTTCAGCATCGTGATCTCGTCCGCGACCGGCACGTCGAGGAACACGCCGTTGTGGCCGAACCCCGCGTTGTTGACCAGCAGGTCGACGTCCTTGCGGGCGCGCTCCTCGGCGGCGGCGAGGCCCGCCTCGGTGGCGAGGTCGGCGGTCAGCGTCCCGGCGCGCACCCCGTACCGGTCGCGCAGCCCGCCGGCGGCGCGCTCCAGCCGCTCGGTGTCGCGGGCGAGCAGCACCAGGTCGAACCCGTCGGAGGCGAGGCGGCGGGCGAACGCGGCGCCGATGCCCGCGGTCGCGCCGGTGATGAAGGCGGTCGGCATGCCCGCGAGCCTAGCCTGCCGGCTACCGGGCGGTAGCCCTGCGCGCGGTGAAGTGCCGCGGGTCGGGGCGGCGGGTCGCGTTGCGGTAGGCGAAGGTGAAGCCGGGCCAGTTGTTGACGACCTTGCCGTCGGCGGTCATGTACCAGCTCTGGCAGCCCGCCTCCCACACCGTGGTGCGCATCCGCTCGCGCATCTCGCGGGTGAAGGCGTCCTGCACGTCCGGCTTCACGTCGATCCAGTCCAGGCCGTGCCGGCGCAGCGCCTCCACGCAGCCGAGGACGTACCGGAACTGCGACTCCAGCATGTAGATGATCGAGTTGTGGCCCAGGTTCGTGTACGGCCCGTACAGCAGGAACAGGTTGGGGAAGCCGCTGACGGTGATGCCGAGGTGCGCCTGCGCGCCGTCCCGCCACGCCTCGTTCAGCTCCCGCCCGTCCCGTCCGACGATCTTCATCGGGGACAGGAAGTCGGTGGACTGGAACCCGGTCGCGTAGACGATCACGTCCACGTCGTAGTGCTCGCGCGCCGTCGCGATGCCGGACGGCGTGACGCGCTCGATCGGCTCGGTGATCAGGTCGACGTTCGGCCTGTTCAGCGCCGGATAGTAGGTGTCGGACAGCAGGATTCGCTTGCATCCCATCCGGTATCCCGGGACGAGCCGGCCGCGCAGCGCCGGGTCGGCGACCTGCTCCTCCAGGTGCTTGCGGAAGCCCTTCTCCATGACCCCCATCAGCTTCGGGTACTTGACGAAGCCGAGGGCCCGCGACTCGAACATCGTGTAGATCCGGGCACGGCTCAGCGCGTACGCGCCGGGCACCGTCCGCAGGACGGCCTTCTCCCACGCCCGGTACGGCCGGTCCGGCTTCTCGATCACGTACGGCGCGGACCGCTGGAACAGCCGCAGCTCCGCCGCCTCCTTCGCGATCTCCGGGACGATCTGGATCGCGCTCGCGCCCGTGCCGACCAGCGCGACCCGCTTGCCGCGCAGGTCGGTGCCATGGTCCCAGCGGGAGGAGTGGAAGCTCGGCCCGCCGAACGACTCGCGGCCCTCGATCGGCGGGAGCGCGGGCCGGTTGAGCTGCCCGCACGCCGACACCAGCACCCGCGCGTCCAGCTCGCCGGTCGTCGTGGACACCCGCCACAGCGCCGCGTCCTCGTCGAACCGCGCCTCGGTCACCTCGGTGCCGAACCGGATCCGGCCGAGCAGGCCGTACTTGCGGGCGCAGTGCCACAGGTAGTCGAGGATCTCCGGCTGCGGTGGGAACCGGCGCGTCCAGTCGGTCTTGCGCTCGAAGGAGAACGAGTACAGGTGGGACGGCACGTCGCAGGCCGCGCCGGGGTAGGTGTTGTCGCGCCAGGTGCCGCCGAGCCCGTCGGCCTTCTCCAGGACCACCACGTCGTGGACGCCGGCCTCCCGCAGCCGGATCGCCATCCCGATGCCGCCGAACCCGCTTCCGATGATCACCACGCTGTGCGCCATGGGCCGTCCCGAATCTCGTTCTGTCCCGGTATCCCCGAGCGTAGGTGACCGTAAGGTCACTGACCAGACGCCCCGATCGCCGGTTTTTTCGGTCGCCCCTGGCACCCTCGCGGCCATGCTCTACGACACCCTCGTGGCGGCGGCGCGCAAGGGAGACGCCCTCGACGGCGCCGCCTCGCCGCCCTCGACCGCGCCCGCGGGCTCGTCGACCTGCTCGACCGGGCGCGCAGGAACATCTGGGACCCCGCGAAGGCCCCGCAGGACCATCCGGCGTTCGCCGCCGAGGAGACGGCCGTCCGGGACGAGCTGATCCGGTGGCTGGAAGGCTGCGCGGGCGCCGACGCCAGGGCCGCGCTGCTCGCCCTCATGCTGGCCGGCTGCCACGACGACTCGCCGCTGTGGCGCCACGGGCGCGACATGTCCGTCCTGCACGCCGTCACATTTGAGTAATGTTATGATCACCGACTGTGAAGATCGTGGTGCGGGTGAAGTTGCTGCCAACGCCTGAACAGGCGGCGGCCCTAATGGAAACCTTGCGCGCCTGCAACGCTGCATCCCGGAAGGTGTCCCGTGTCGCCTTCGAACGGAAGGTCTTTCCCGAAGTGGCCTGCAGAAACTCCTGTACGAGCAAGTAAGGTCGCGTGGGTTGTCGGCGCAGCCCGCCGCTGGTGTTCAGAGCGGTACCTGGTCGTCCGCGGCGACCTGCGCACCTACCGGATCCATCTAAGCTCGGCGAACGCCCTGATGGAGCCGGACGGCGCGTACTGTGCATCGTGCGGGGCGGCCGGAGCGGGGGCACGGTGTTCCTGCCGTTCGAGGACGAGCGGCTCTCGCTGATCCTCAGCAAGGCGTTCCTGCTGGCCGCCGACGCGAGGATCACCGACGAGACGATCCTGCGCCAGCTGTCCCCGGCACGGTGATCCTTGCCGAAAGGCCCGGCTCGGGCGGGACGATCTGCCAAGATCGCGACATGTTCGACGACCTCCGGGCGCGCCTCACCGCGCTCGACGGCCCCTGGCCCACGAAGGACCGGCCCACGAGGAAGCGGCCCGCCGGGAAGCGGCCCGCGGCGACGTGGGCCGGACCCGCGGCGGCCCCGCCCCCCGACGACGGCGGCGGTGCGCCGGACGGCCCCGATGACCCCGGCGTCCCCGCGTACGGCCTCGGCGGGGACGGGTCCCTCGCCCGCGACGTCGGCGGCTACCAGGCCGTCCTCGCGATCGAGGACCCGCTGACCGTGCGGCTGACCTACGTCGGCGCGAACGGGTACCCGCTGCCGACCGTTCCCGGGGCGCTGAAGGTCCCGCACGCCGCGGAGATCAGGGAGCTGAAGGCCCTAGCGAAGGGCGTGCGCGGCACCCTCGCCGACGAGCGGGCCCGCGCCGAGGCGCTGATGGCGGAGGACGGCCGGTCGTGGCGGCACGGCGCGTGGCGGCGGGAGTGGCTCGACCACCCGGTGAGCGGCGCCGTCGCCCGCGGCCTGATCTGGGAGTTCCAGGACTCCGGCGGGATCTGGCACGCGGCGACGCCCGGCGAGCGGGTGCTGGTGACGGTCGACGGGCGGGCGCTGCCCGTCCCGGCGGACGGCGCGCGGGTGCGGCTGTGGCATCCGGCGCGGGCGCGGCCCGGCGTGGTGCGGGCGTGGCGCGACTTCGTGGTGGACAACCGGATGGTGCAGGCGTTCAAACAGGCCTTCCGGGAGGTGTGCATGCTCGGCCCCGACGAGGAGGGCGCGGCCCGCTCGGACCGGTTCGCCGGGCACATCGTCCGGTACGCGCGGCTGCGGGAGCTGTTCCGCGAGCGCGGCTGGCGGCCCGACCACCGGGGCCGGTTGCACGGCGGTGCCCCGGCGGCGGCGCGGCGCGTCCTCGGCGGCGGGTGGCGCGCGGTGCTGCGCTACGACCCGGCCGAGGCGGCGGGCCAGGGGGACCGCGTCGTCACCGGCCAGGTGCGGTTCGAGCGCCGGGACCGCCGGCACTGGAGCCGCGCGCGGCTCGCCGACGCGCCGCCGCTGGTGTTCAGCGAGGCGATGCGCGACGTCGGCCTGTTCGTGGACGCGGCGTCGATCGCCGCGGACCCGGACTGGCCGGACGGCGAGGACCGCCACCACCTGCACTACCGGCGGGAGGCGGCGTTCGGCCGACCGGGCGCGGCGGCGGAGGTGCGGCGCGCCGCGCTGGAGCGGGTCCTGCCGCGCACGAAGATCGCCGACCGGTGCGCATTGGACGACCGGTTCCTCGCCGTCCGGGGCGAGCTGCGCGCCTACCGGATCCACCTCGGCACCGGGCACGTGCGGATGGAGCCGGACGGGACGCCGCTGCGGATCGTGCCGGCGCGCCGCAAGGGGCAGTCCGGGCTGTTCCTGCCGTTCGAGGACGAGCGGCTGTCGTCGATCCTCACCAAGGCGAGCCTGCTCGCCGCCGACCACAAGATCGCCGACGAGTCGCTACTGCGGCGGATCAGGGAGGGCACCGGATGAACGGCCTGGCGGCCCGGCTGCTGCGTGCGATGACCGATCCCGCGCCGCAGGACGAGGAGTTCCTGAGCGGGTACCCCGACCTGTCCCTGGTCTCCGACGAGGAGCTCGGCACGCTCCTGCCCGCCGCGTACTCGGCGCCGGGAGATCCGTTCGTCTCGACGCGCGTCCGCTTCGCGGTCGAGGGCGCCGCGAAGGAGCGCCAGCCGCGGTACACCCCGGACGCGTGCCGCCGCATGTTCGACGCGCTCGTCCAGGGCCTGGAGAAGCGCGAATGGGCCGACGTGCGGCTCGGCGCCGGGGCGCTGCTGCGCTGCACCGGGCCGTGGCCGGACGTCGCCGGCCAGGCACGCGCGCTCGTCCGGTTCCTGCTGGGCGAAGGGCGCCTGGACCAGCCGTACGCGCTGCTGGCGGTCGCCGGTGTCGCGGGCGCCGATCTGCTGCGCGAGGTCGTGGAACGGCTGGGGCACGGCGGCGGCCCGATCGCGCGCGACGAGATCGACGTCATCGCCGCGCTCACCCCGCGGGAGCGCGTGGTCGTGGCCGAGTTCTCCGCCGACACGTCCTACACCTCCCCGCCGACCGCGCCGGACGCCGCCGAGAAGGCCGCGGGCATCCCGGCGTACGCCGCGTTCGCACGCCGTGCCCTGGAGGCGGCGGCCGAGCGGGCCCGCGCGATCCAGGACGGGACCGTCCCCTACCGGGCCGACAAGGCGTTCGCGTCCGGGGAGGTGACCGCGCTCGGGCACGCCGCCCGGATCGCGCTGCTGCGGGACGAGCCGTGGCTGCCCGCCCTGCTCGCCCGCCTGCTGCCGGACGTGTCCGTCGCGCCGACGCAGGCGAGGACGCTGCCGTCGCAGGCGCTGCTGTACGAGATCGTCCGCGCCGCGCAGGACTTCCCGATCCCCGAGCTGGTCACCACGATCCGGACGGTCCGCGGCTCGGTCCGGCACGCCGGGGTGCCGAAGCAGCTCGACAAGATGCTGAAGAAGATCGAGGCGGCGCTCGCGGAACGGACCGAGGTCGCGCTACGCCTGCCGGACCTCGGTTTCGGCCCGGACGGCGCGCACCGCCGCGTCCTCGGCGCGTACACGGCCGTCGTCACCGCCGGCGAGAAGGCGGAACTGGTTTTCGAGAAGGACGGGAAGGCGCTCAAGGGCGTGCCCGCGGCCGTCCGCCGCGACCACAAGGCCGAGCTCAAGGAGCTGCGCGAGCTCGTCAAGCGGGCCGGCGCGCACCTGACGACCCTCGTCCGGGCTCTGGAGGGCGGGTACACGGTGGGCGCCGTCCACGAGTTCGGCCGGTGGCGGGACGGGCTGGCCCGGCACCCGGTCGCGGGCCCGACCGTCCGGCGGCTGATCTGGGAGGTCGAGGAAGCGCCGGGGGCCTGGCGGGCGGTGCTCCCCGAGACCGGCGGCGTCCCGGACGCGCCCGACGCGGCGGGCGTCCGGCTGTGGCATCCGCTCCGCTCGTCCCCGGACGAGGTGCGCGCCTGGCGCGACCTGCTCATCGACCGGCGCATCCGGCAGCCGTTGAAGCAGGCCTTCCGCGAGGTGTACCTGCTGACCCCGGCCGAGGAGGAGACCCGCACCCACTCCAACCGGTTCGCCGCGCATCTCGTCCACTACCGCAAGATGTTCGCGCTGTTCCGGGCGCGCGGCTGGACGAGCCGGCTGCTCGGCCCGTGGGACGGCGGCGACGAGGACGAGGCGGTGCGGGTGCTGGCGGCGGGGGAGTGGCGGGTGAGGTTCGCGCACGTCCTCGCCGACTGGCAGGACGAGATGGTCCTCGCCGGCACCGACCGGGTCGCGTTCGCGCGCCGCGACGGCGGCGCCTGGCGGGACGCGCCGCTGGCGGAGGTCCCGCCGCTGGTGTTCAGCGAGACGATGCGGGACGTCGACCTCTTCGTCGGCGTCACCTCGATCGCCGCCGACCCGGAGTGGCGCGGCGACGGCGAGCCGCGCCGGTACTGGGAGCGGTCCGGGTTCGCGGAGCTGACCGAGAGCGCCGCGTCCCGCCGCGACGCGCTGGAGCGGATCCTGCCGCGCACGAAGATCGCCGACCGCTGCTCCCTGGACGGCCGGTTCCTGGTCGTCCGCGGCGACCTGCGCACCTACAAGATCCATCTGGGGTCGGCGAACATCCTGATGGAGCCGGACGACGCCTACCTGTGCATCGTCCCGGCCGGCCGCGCGGCCGGCGGCACGGTGTTCCTGCCGTTCGAGGACGCCCGGCTGTCGCTGATCCTCAGCAAGGCGTTCCTGCTCGCCGCCGACCGCGCGATCACCGACGAGTCCATCCTCGCCCAGCTCAAGGGAGGCGCCCGATGACCGCCGTGACGTTCCGCGACGAGACCGCGACCGGCACGCCCGTCGCCGCGGGCGGCCGCTCGCGCCGGTAGTCGGCGAGGTCGGCGGAGGTCTCCCAGGTCGCCCAGGACAGCGACGCCGGGTCCCGGTTCCAGGCGGGGCTGCGCGCGCAGGAGCTCGGCCTGCTGGGCTGACCCGGACGACGGTGTACTCGCGCACCCCGCTCCGCGGCGGTCCGGCGAGGATCGCGGTGCGCCGGTCCACGATGATCGTCTCGGGCGGCAGCGGCGTGGTGCGGATCCGCACGCGCGCGCCGCCCTTGGCGATCTCGACGCGGCCCGCCGCGGCGCCACCGTCCCGCAGGTGCTGCTCGCGGGCCTGCTGGCGCTGTCGCCGGTGATGCTCGCGATCCCCGGCACCGGGTCACCGGCGCACCTGGAGGAGAACATGGCCGCCGCGGAGCTGGCGCTCACCGCCGCGGACCTCGCCGAGCTGCGCGCCTGAGCGCGGCCCGCGACGCCGGGGGCCCGCCGCAGGCTCTACCCTGAACGTCGGCTCGATCAGGGAAGGGTGATGATGTCGGCGACGCGGCTGCTGGTCCTCGGCGGGGTGCGGCGGTTCGGCTGCGCCCACGGGTACGAGGTCCGCCGGGAGCTGATCTCCTGGGGCTCGGACGAGTGGGCCCACGTGAACCCGGGTTCGATCTACCACGCGCTGCGGCAGCTGGCCAAGGAGGGCCTGCTCCTCGCCCACGACGTGGAGGAGAGCGACGCCGGGCCGCCGCACACCGACTACGAGATCACCGACGCGGGCCGCGAGGAGTTCTTCCGGCTGCTGCGCTGCGCGATCTCGACGGTGGACGTCCGGCACCCGGAGATGCTGACGGCCGGGCTCGCCTTCCTGGCCGAGCTGACCCGCCCGGAGGCGATCGAGCTGCTGCGGCAGCGGCTGGACGGCCTCGCCGCCCGGCGCGCCAACGTCATGCCGCTGTACGAGGCGCCGGTGGACCCCGCGCACCTGCACGAGCTGCTCGGCTGGTGGGTGCACTCCGCCGACTCGGCGATGCGGTGGGCGCGCGGCCTCATCGAGCGGCTGGAGGCCGGCGACTACGTCATGGCCGACGAGCGCTAGACCCGTTCCGGGCCGCGGCGGGCGGCGGATCAGGTGTCGTCGAACGTCTGCGGGACGATCACGCGCAGCGCGTTGCCGTGCAACCGGATCGTCACCGGCGTCCGGCCGCGGACCTCGCCGTCCACGTCGACCTGCAGCGGCGGGTCCGTGTCGATCTCCACGTGCGCGGTGGTGAGGAACGCGTCCTCGTCCAGCGTCCGCCACGGGCCGGTCAGCACGTGCCGGGCCGTCGCGGACGCCAGCCGCAGCCGCCGCTCGTCGCCCAGCCGGTAGACGGCCAGCAGCCGGTCGTCGGGGCTCGCGTCGCGGGCGATCCGCTGCCCGCTGTGGTGCGCGCCGTTCGCGACGTTCAGCTGGTGCGTCCGCAGCGTCGTCGTCTCGCCGCCGATCGTGATCCGCGCCGTGAACGCCCGGTGCCGGGGCAGCAGCCCCGCCGCCGTCAGCGCGTACGCGGGACGGCCCAGGTACCGCTTGAGCAGGTGCGGCACCTTCCCCGCGACCCGCACCGACAGGCCGAGGCTGACCATGTTCGCGAAGATGTGCTCGCGGCCCGTGCCCGGCCCCTCGCCCTGCGGGTCGCCGGTGCTCTCGAACCAGCCGACGTCCACGTCGGCGACCTTCCCGCCGCCCGGCCCGCCGACCGCGACGGTCCGGACCGCGCCCGGCAGGTCCAGCGGCAGCTCCAGGCTGCGCGCGAAGTTGTTGGTGGTGCCGAGCGGCAGCACGCCGAGCGCGATGTCGCGGTGCGCGAGATGCCCGACCGCCTCGGCGACCGTCCCGTCCCCGCCGCCGACCACGACCAGGTCGGGCTCCAGCGCCAGCACGTCGCCGAACAGCTCGCGCAGCCGGGTCGGATCGGTCACCGGGAAGACCTGGTCGAAGGCGAGCCCCGCCTCGTCCAGCAGGCGGCGCGCCCGGCCGTACAGCCGGCGGCCCCGCCGCGACCGCGAGTTGATCACCAGGACCGCGCGGCCGCCCTTGCCGATCGCCGACTCCAGCTCCGCTTTGCTCCGCATCCCGACTCGGCCGCCCTCCGCTCGTTCGCGCCACCCTACCCGGCGGCCGTCCAGGCGGCCCCGGTCCGCTGCTTTATAAACCCATTACTTCGCGTTGAAACATGGTCGGAAGTGGGGACATTACCGGTGAACCACAGCTGAATGACCGGGACGGAAAATATGTCCATGGCCACCGGGGGCGCCGCCCCGTCCGCAGCACCCGCCGACGACGGCGCGACCGTCGTCGGCGAGCACCGGCCCCGCGACCGCGTCCTGGACCTCACGGTCCGCTCGCCCGTCCTCACCGCCGCCGCGCACGTCCGGCTGCTGCTGCCGCCGGGCTGGTCACGGGACGCTTCCCGGACCTGGCCGGTGCTGTGGCTGCTGCACGGCTCCGGCGCCGGGCACACCGCCTGGACCGACCACGGCGGCGTCGAGGAACTGGTCGGGGACGGCGATGTGATCGTCGCCATGCCGGACGGTGGCCGCTGCGGGAATTACACCGACTGGTGGAATCGCGGCGACGGCGGGGCGCCGAAGTGGGAGACGTTCCATCTGGCGGAGCTGCGCCAGATACTCGAACGCGGATACCGCGCCGGGACGCGGCGCGCGGTCGCCGGGAACGGGACCGGCGGCATGGGCGCGCTCGCCTACGCGGCCCGGCACCGCGGGCTGTTCCGCGCCGCCGCGTCGTTCAGCGGCCCCGTGCACACCCTGCACCGCGACCCGCGCGGGCTCGACGTCGCCGACCTGGTCGAGCTGACCGTCGCGATCGCCGAGCCCGCCCGCGACTGGACCGACGTGTGGGGCGACCCCGACGAGCAGCGCGTCGTGTGGCGGCAGCACAACCCGTTCGACCTCGCCGACCGCCTCGCCGGCGTCCGCCTGCACGTCAGCGCCGGGGACGGGCGGCCCGGCCCCTACGACCCGAGGCCCGGCACCGGCCCCGACGTGGTCGAGGCGCTCGCCGGCGCCGTCAGCCGCGAGTTCGCGGGCAAGCTGAAGAAGCTCGGCATCCCGATCTCCACGCACTTCTACCGCGGCACCCACACCTGGCCGTACTGGCGGCGCGAGCTGCGCGACGCGCTGCCCGCCCTGCTGGCCGCGATCGGCTAGCGCCTACGGCGGCCCGAAGGGCGTCCGGCTAGGGTCGGGGCGTGACTGAACCTCGTTCGGATTCCGCCGTCCCCGCGTTCTGGCAGGCGCTCGGGCTGCCCGGCCTCGTCGACGCGCACGTCCACTTCATGCCGCCGCGGCTGATGAGCGCGGTCTGGGCGTACTTCGACGACGCCGGCCCGCTGATCGGCACGGAGTGGCCGATCCGCTACCGGGACTCGGAGGAGGAGCGGCTGGCGTTCCTGCGCGGCCTCGGCGTCCGCGCGTTCACCGCGCTCGCGTACCCGCACCGGCCCGGCATGGCGGAGCCGCTGAACGACTGGGGCGCCGAGTTCGCCGCCCGCGTCCCCGAATGCCTGCAGACCGCGACGTTCTACCCCGAGCCGGGCGCGGCCGGCTACGTGCGGCGCGCCCTGGAGTCCGGCGCCCGCGTGTTCAAGGTCCACTTGCAGGTCGGCGGGTTCGACCCCCGGGCCAAGGAGCTGGACGAGGTGTGGGGCGTCCTCGCCGAGGCCGGGGTGCCCGCCCTGGTCCACGCGGGATCCGGCCCGGTCGCCAACGGGTTCACCGGTCCCGGGCCGTTCGCCGGCGTCCTCGCCCGCCACCCCCGCCTCAACGCGATCATCGCGCACCTCGGCGCGCCCGAGTTCGACGGGTTCTTCGCCCTCGCCGACCGGTACGCCGGCGTCCGCCTGGACACGACGATGACCTTCACCCGGTTCGCCGGCGGGCTCGGCGCGTTCCCCGAGGCGCTCCTGCCGCGGCTCCGCGACCTCGGCCTGGAGGGCCGGATCCTGCTCGGCACCGACTTCCCCAACATCCCCTACGAGTACGCCCACCAGCTGGAGGCGCTGGCCGCCCTCGGCCTCGGCGACGACTGGCTCCGCGCCGTCTGCTGGGACGCCGCCGCCGGACTCTTCGGCCTCTGAACGGCTGGCGGTCCGGTTCCGGTCAGTGGTCGCAGGGGGCCGAGCCCGCGTGCTCGTGCGGACGGCCGGCCTCGCCCATGTGCCGGGGGCCGTGCGAGTCCTCGCAGTGCCCGTGCCGGGACGGGCCGTCCACGTGATCCACCTCCAGTGTCGTGTGGGTGATCCCGTACGCGTCGCGCAGCAGGTCCTGCATGTCGCGGCGGACGGCGTGGCAGTCGCCCTCGGTGTCCACCAGCACGTGCGCCGACAGCGCCGGATAGCCGGACCCGACCTCCCACACGTGCAGGTCGTGCACCTCCTCCACGCACGGCCGCTCCGCCAGCCGGGCGCCCAGCTCGGACGGGTCGATGCCCGCCGGGGCGGCCTCCATCAGCACCCGCCCCGCGTCCCGCAGCAGCCGGTAACCGGCCTTCAGCATCAGCGCCGCCACCACCAGCGACGCGATCGCGTCCGCCCGCGCGAACCCGGTCGTCCACACCACCAGGCCCGCGATGGCGGTGCAGATGAACGCGAACAGGTCGTTCAGGATGTGCTGGAACGCGCCCTCGACGTTCAGGCTCGTCCGGTTCGCGCGGCTCAGCAGCCAGGTCGCGGCGAGGTTGACCACGATGCCGACGAGGGCCGTCCAGAGCACGAACCGGCCCTCGACGTCCGGCGGGCTGATCAGCCGGTGGACGCCCTCGTAGACGAAGAACGCCGCCAGCAGGATGAGCGTCAGCCCGTTCAGCTGCGCCGAGAGGATCTCCGCGCGGCGCATCCCGAAGGTGAAGCCGCCCTGCGGCGGGCGCGTCGCGATCCGCATCGCGACCAGCGCCAGCGCGATCGCGAACGCGTCGGTCAGCATGTGCGCGGCGTCGGAGAGCAGGGCCAGCGACCCGGCGAGCAGGCCGATCGCGACCTCGCCCGCCATGTAGGCGACGATCAGCGCGAGGGCGCCGCCGAGCAGCCTGCGGTCCGCGTTCGCGGAGACGCCGTGCCCGAGCCCGTGGCCATGGCCGTGCCCGTGCCCGTGCTGCTCCGGTTCGTGCTCCGGCTTGGCCGTCATGCGCCTTCCTCCCCGTGGCCGACGTGGGCGAGGGCGAGATCGAGCAGCATCCGGACGTGCGAGTCGTCGAGCCGGTAGTAGGCCATCCGGCCGGCCCGGCGGACCCGGACCACGCGGTTGGCGCGCAGCAGGCGCAGCGCGTGCGACACCGACGACTCCGACTGCCCGCAGGACGCCGCGATGTCGCACACGCACATCTCTCCCCCCTCGAGCAGCGCGGTGATCACCCGGAGCCGACCGGGGTCGGACAGCAGCCCGAACACCTGCGCGAGCTCCCCGACCGCCTCCGCGCCCGGCATCGACGCGGAGACGAGGGCGACCTTCTCGGCGTCGACCACGCGGACGGCGCATGCCTCCGCGGGGACGACATCTGAAGCACTGCTCATATGTGCAAATGTAGCATCACCGGTCAGAACGCCGGCGGCGATCCCGCAGGTTCGCCGGACGGCGCCATCGAGATCACCGGGCTCTCCGGCTCCTCGCCGGGCGTCCCGGCCCCGCCGGTGGGGCCGTCCGTGCCGCTTGATCCGGTGCCCGAGCCGTCGCCGCCTGATCCGTCGCCGGTGCCGGTGCCGGTGCCGGTGCCGGTGCCGGTGGTGGTGCCCGTGCCCGGTTCGCCGCCGGGCGACACCCCCGGCTGCGAGATTTCCGGCCCCGGAGACCCGGCGCCGGGCGTGCCCGGCTCGGAGATCCCCGGCTCCGGCGACCCCGGAGGCGGCGAGTCGTCGCCCGGAACGGGGGAACCGGAGGACCCGTCGCCCGAATCGACCGGCGCGGGGGAGTCGCTCGGCGGCGCCGTCTCGGTGGGCGGCAGCGGCTCCGGAAGCCCGTCCTCGTCGCCCGCCGTCGCGCGCGGCCGCTCGAAGCCCATCGTGGCGCCCGGATCGACGAGCACGAAGACCGTGATCGTGCCCTTGCGGGAATCCCGCGGCCGAATCCGAGTCACGTTCCGCTTCTCGAATCCCGGCCACTTTCGGCCACTGTACCGCGCGTTCGACGTATTGATCTTGTGTTCCGGCGCGGTCAGCGGATTACCGCAATTGCACTTCACCGTGGGAACGCCGTAACCATTGACCAGGACCCCCATTCCGGCCTGGAGGACGGCTGCCGCGCTCGTCGCCCTCCCGTCCCGGTAGCCGTGGTTGGTCACGAGCGTGTCGGTGCGCAGCAGCACCGGCGTCAGCCGCGACACGTACCGCCGGATGTCGCTCACCGGGATGCCCAGCACGCCCGCCCACGCGCGCGCCTTGTCCGGGTTGGCCAGCAGGAACTCGACGAGCGCGCGCTGGTCGCAGCTCGAGATCCGGCGCGTCCCGCCGTACAGGCCGGGCGCGTCGCCGTCCTTCGTGCCGCCGCGCGCCGGGCGCGGCGCCACCTTCATCTGGTCGGTGTTCGAGGCGAGTCTGTACGGGTCGCGGCCCGGCGAGCCCACGGTCAGCCGGGTGATGGTCGCCCCCGCGTCCCCGCAGCCCGACAGCGTCCCCGCCGCCAGCACCAGCGCGCCGGCCGCCATGATCGAAATGCGCCCCCGCACCATTCGTGAATTGATCTCGAGCATGCGTCGTCTCCCGCTCCGGGTGCTGCGTACCTATACTCTTGGATGCCGGGCGGCGCCGATTAGTGCCCGGGAAATCACGGAATTCTCGCGGCCGGCCGGCGGCCGGTATTACGGGAACCTGACGGGGGTCACAATGGCGAGCCCGCTTCCCCTCACCGCCGCGGATCCCACCCGCCTCGGCGGCTACGAGATCCTCGGGCGCCTCGGCACCGGCGGCCAAGGGGTGGTCTACCTCGGCCGGCCCGCCGGCGGCGCCCCGTCCGGCGCCCCGCCGCGCGTCGCCGTCAAGCTGCTGCACGCCCAGCTGCTCGGCAACGCCGCCGCGCGCGGCCGCTTCGTCCGCGAGCTGGCGCTGCTGCAGCGGGTCGCCGGGTTCTGCACCGCGCAGGTGCTCGCCGCCGACATGGACGGCGACCGCCCCTACATCGTCAGCGAGTACGTGCCGGGCCGGTCGCTGCGCGAACTCGTGCTCGAGCAGGGCCCGCGCACCGGCGCCGACCTGGACCGGCTCGCGATCGGCACGGTCACCGCGCTCACCGCGATCCACCGCGCGGGCGTCGTGCACCGCGACTTCAAGCCGCAGAACGTGCTGATGGGCCTGGACGGGCCGCGCGTGATCGACTTCGGCATCGCCCGCGCGTTCGACGCCGGCGCGACGATGACCAGCCAGGTCGTCGGGACCCCCGCCTACATGGCGCCCGAGCAGTTCGCGGGCCGGGTGTCGCCCGCCACCGACCTGTTCGCCTGGGCGGCCACGCTGCTGTTCGCCGCCACCGGCCGCGACCCGTTCGCGGGCGGCGCGCTGCCCGCCGTGATGTACCGGATCATGCACGAGGCGCCCGACCTCGGCGCGCTGCCGGGCCCGATCGCCGAGGTCGCCGCCGCCTGCCTCGCCAAGGACCCCAAGGCCCGTCCCACCTCCGAGGACGTCCTGCTCCGGCTCCTCGGGGACCGTCCGGGACCGCCGCACCCGCGCCTCGAACCGTCCGCGGCCCCGGGCACGGAGGTCCCCCCGGAGCCCCCGACCACCACCTGGACCGGCGCCGCCCGCCCCGACCCCGCTCAGCCCGGTGCCGCTCAGCCCGGTGCCGCTCAGACCGACGGCGGACGGCCGGGCGTCGGCCAGTCCGGTGCCGCGTGGCGCGGTACCGCGGGGGCCGCCACCGGCGCGGACGCCAACGGATCACCGCCGGGAGCGCACGGCGTCGCGGAGGCGCCGACCGCCGCCGGCTTCGGCACCGGCCCCGGCTCGACCGAAGCCGCCGCGCCCGCCGCGCCCCGGGTCCGGGGCCTGCCGGGGCCGGACGCGGAAACCGCGTCCGCGCTTCACCCCGCGCCGTCCGGGCATCCCGGCCACCCGCCGTATCCGCAGCCTCTGAACCATCAGCGGCCTCTCTGGCACCAGGAACCACCCGCACCTCAACAGCCGCCCGGCTACGCGAGCCCGGTCGCCGGCCACGGACGGCCCGAGCACCCGGCCCCGCGGCCCGCGCGGACGTACCGGCGGCTGCGGCGCGGGCCGGGGGTCGTCACCGGCCTGGTGCTGGCGGCTCTGCTCGCCGCGCTCGACGTCGTCGTGCTCGCGATCCTGATCGCCCGGCCGTCGCTCAGCAGCGGCCACCGGGCCGCGCTCCTGCCGGTGGTCGCGGGCTCGTTCACGCTGGTCGCGGTCGTCACCCTGGTCGCGGTGATCGTCGCGTGGCGGGGCAGCCGGGCGGCGGCGTGGACGGTCGTGGCCGCGCGGATCGCCCGCGTCGCGATGTGGGCGGGATGGGGCGCGCTGGTCCACGTGGATCCGGCCGCGCTCGCCGGGCACGCCGCCCTCACCGCGCTGGTGGTGGTCCTGCTCGCCCAGGGCCTCTGGGCTTCCTGATCAGCCGGGTCTCCTGATCAGCGCCGCTCCGCCCACTCACCGAGGTCGCGGCGCTCGATCGCCGCCGCCATCAGGTCGGGGAAGGCGTCCGGGGTACAGGCGAACGCCGGGACGCCCAGCGCCGCGAGGGCCGCGGCGTTGTCGTGGTCGTAGCCCGGCGCGCCGTCGTCCGACAGCGCGAGCAGCACGACGACCTGCACGCCGGCAGCCGTCAGCGCCGCGACCCGCCGCAGCATCCCGTCCCGGTCGCCGCCCTCGTACAGGTCGCTGACCAGCACCAGGATCGTGTCGTTCGGCCGGGTCACGAGGCCCTGGCAGTACGCGACCGCGCGGTCGATGTCGGTGCCGCCGCCGAGCCGCGTCCCGAACAGCACCTCGACCGGGTCGTGCAGGTGGTCGCTCAGGTCGACGACGGCGGTGTCGAACGCCACCAGGGACGTCCGCAGCGACCGCATCGAGGCCAGCACGGCGCCGAACACGCTCGCGTACACCACCGACGCCGCCATCGAGCCGCTCTGGTCGATCGCGAGGACCACGTCCCGCTGCACCGCCTGCCGGCGCCGCCCGTACCCGATCATCCGCTCCGGCACGAGCGTGCCGTGCTCGGGCAGGTAGTGCCGCAGGTTCGCGCGGATCGTCCGGTCCCAGTCGACGTCGGCGAGCCGCTTCGGCCGGGCCACCCGCGCGGACCGGTCGAGGGCGCCGCCGACCGCCGCGCGGGTCCGCTGCGCGAGCCGCCGCTCCAGCTCGCCGACGACCTTGCGGACGACGGCGCGCGCCGACTCCCGCGCCCGGTCCGGCATGACCTTGTTCAGCGACAGCAGCGTCCCGACCAGGTGCACGTCCGGTTCGACGGCCTCCAGCATCTCCGGCTCCAGCAGCAGCCGGGTGAGGTCGAGCCGCTCGATCGCGTCCTTCTGCATCACCTGGACGACGGTGGACGGGAAGTAGGCGCGGATGTCGCCGAGCCAGCGGGCGACCGACGGGGCGGAGTCGCCGAGGCCGGCGCCGCGGCGGCCCGGGCGGGCCCGCCCGCCGGCCGCCTCGCCCGCCCCGTAGAGCTTCTCCAGCGCCGCGTCCATCCGGGCGTCGTCGCCGGTCAGGGACACTCCGGTGCCGTCGGTCCGCTCGCCGCCGAGCACCAGCCGCCAGCGCCGCATCCGCTCGCGATCGCCGTCCGCGGCGCCCTCGCCCGCGGTTTCGTCGTGTGCGGTCTCGTCGTTCACGGGGCCTCCCAGCCGAGCACGCGCAGGGCCGTCGCGACGGCGGGCGCCGCGCGTTTCTCGTCGACGTCGCCGGCGGGCGGGCGCGGCGGCCCGGCGCCCGCGCCCGCGCGGCGGACCCGCTCGCCGATCGTGCGCCGCTCCGCCGCCGCGTACGCGCCGAACGTGCGCCGCAGCAGCGGCAGGACGTCGGTGAACGCGTCGGCGGGCAGCCCCGCGATCCAGCCGTCGACCAGCCGGAGCAGCTCCTCGTCGTGCACGAGGACGAGCCCGCCGCCGGACAGGAATCCCTCGACCCAGGCGGCGGCGCGGGCGGGCGCGGCGCCCACCGACACGGCGCGGGCCATCCGGGCGGGGACGTCGTCCAGCCGGCCCGCGTCGAGCAGCAGCCGGGTGACGCGGCCCTCGAGCAGCCCGTGCAGGGTCTCCGGCCGGGCGATCAGCGCCTTCAGTGCGGCGCGCCAGCGGTCGAGGTGCGCCTCGTCGGCGAGCAGGGCGAGGGCGCCGTGCACGGCGTCGACGTGGCCGAGGAAGTCGCGGGCCGCGTCGTCGTCGAGGCCGGACACGGCGGGCGGCAGGCCGACGCAGATCCGGACGACCAGGCCGTCGACGACCGTGCGCAGCGGACCCGTCGCGGTGCCGCGAACGTCCCCGTAGCGCAGCGCCCGCACGAGCGCGGGCAGCGCCGCCATCAGGTGCGCGACGTCGGTGTCGAGCGCGGCCCGGTCGGCGAGGGCCCGCATCACGGTCGGCAGCGCGTCGCCGAGGTCGGCGAGCAGGCAGCGCTCCGCGACGGACGTCAGGTCCGGCAGCGCCGCGGCGCCGGCGGCCAGCGCCTCCGCGCGGGCCGTGGTCGCGTCCCGCACGGTCGTGCCCCACGCGCTCGCCTCGATCAGCTCGACGTCGAACTCGGGCCGCCACATCAGCGTCCAGGTCTCCCGGAACGTCCCCTTCGACCGGCTCTCCGCGGGCACGCCCCAGTCGACGTCCAGCAGCCGGAGCCGGTGCAGCAGCCGGCTGCGCTGAAGGTCGGTGGGCTTGCGCAGGTCGAGGTCCTGCTCGCGTTCGAGCGCGGACGGCTTGAGCCGCAGCCGCCGCTGCTCGGCCTGCAGGTCGCGCTGGAGCGGCACCATCGGCGTCCGGTCCGGGACGGCGCCGAGCCGTTCCCCGACGACCATCCGCGTGCGGATCAGCTCGACGGGCAGCTCGGCGCCCTCGCACAGCACCGCGCGGGTCGCCTCGGTGACCTCGTCCAGCCCGGCGAGGGGGCGGTCGCGCAGCGCGGCGAGCGTCTCGGCCAGCCGGACCGCCTCGATCACGTGCGCGGACGAGACGTGCAGGTCCTCCTCGCGCAGCAGCCGCGCGGCGGCGGCGAGCCAGCGCTCGACCGGCCGGTCCGGCGCCGCGAACAGGTGGTGGTACCAGCCGGGGGAGCGGACGCCCGCGCCGTAGCCGGAGCGGCCCGCCAGCCGCCCGTGCGTCCACGGCACCCACGTCATCGCGATCTTCGTCTTCGGCAGCCCGCGCAGCATCCGGTCGTCGTGCGCCGCGGGCACCTTCGCCGTCAGCGCCGGGACGTGCCAGGCGCCGCAGACCACCGCGATCCGCTCGAACCCCTCCTTGCGGGCGCGGCGGACCGTCCGGCGCATGTGGGCCTCGCGCTGCTCCTCGCGCCGGTCGACGCGGGACGGCCCGACCCGCTCGCGCAGCTCGGCCATGGCCTCGGCGATCGCCGGGAACGGCGAGGGGCCCTCATGGCGGTGCTCGACCACGTCGTCCCACCAGCGTTCGGCGTCGTCGTAGCCCGCGGCCTTCGCCAGCGTCCCGAGCGGATCGAGCCGGACGTCCTCCGCCTGCTTCTCCGTGTCCTCCGCCTGCTCCGGCGGGACGAGCTGGTGCGCGGCGGGCAGGTCGCAGAACCGGACGGCCGCGCCCGCCGCCAGCCCGTACCGGATCGCCTGCCACTCCGGGCTGAACTCCGCGAACGGCCAGAACGCGGCCCTCCGGCCGTCCTCGCGCGCCGGGGCGCCGGACGTCCCGGCGGGGGAGTAGGCCAGCAGCGCGACCGGCGGGACCATGCCGGGGTCGCCGGCCAGCTCCACGATCCCGTCGGCCTCCGGCGGCCCCTCGATCAGGATCGCGTCGGGACCGAACTCCTCCAGCGCGCCGCGAAGCGCGCGCGCCGAGCCGGGACCGTGGTGGCGGATCCCGAAGACCTCGACCCGTCCGGCCGTCAAGACACCTCCCGGCAGGCGCGGTAGAAGTCACGCCACTCCGGCCGGTCCCGGACGACGGCCTCCAGGTACTCCTGCCACACCACCCGGTCCGACACCGGGTCCTGGACGACGGCGCCGACGAGCCCGCCAGCGACGTCCGCCGCGCGCAGCACCCCGTCGCCGAAGTGCGCGGCGAGGGCCAGCCCGCTGGTGATCACCGAGATGGCCTCGGCGGTGCTGAGCGTCCCGCTCGGCGACTTCAACTGGGTGCGGCCGTCGGCGGTGAGCCCGGAGCGCAGCTCCCGGAACACGGTCACCACCCGGCGGATCTCCTCCAGGCCCGCCGGGGCCTGCGGCAGCTCCAGCGACGCGCCGATCCGCTCGACGCGGCGGGAGACGATGTCGACCTCGTCCTCGACGGTGTCGGGCAGCGGCAGCACCACCGTGTTGAACCGCCGCCGCAGCGCGCTGGACAGCTCGTTCACGCCCCGATCGCGGTCGTTCGCGGTCGCGATGACGGTGAACCCCTTGCGCGCCTGCACCTCGGTGCTCAGCTCCGGGACCGGCAGCGTCTTCTCCGACAGCACCGTGATCAGGGCGTCCTGGACGTCGGACGGCATCCGGGTCAGCTCCTCGATCCGCGCCACCGACCCGCGCCGCATCGCCCGCATCAGCGGGCTCTCGACCAGCGCCTTCTCCGACGGGCCCTCCGCGAGCAGCCGCGCGTAGTTCCAGCCGTAGCGGATCGCCTCCTCCGCCGTGCCGGCCGTGCCCTGCACCAGCAGCGTCGAGTCGCCGCTGATCGCCGCCGCGAGATGCTCCGACACCCACGTCTTCGCGGTGCCGGGGACGCCGAGCAGCAGCAGCGCCCGGTCGGTCGCCAGCGTCGCCACCGCGACCTCCATCAGCCGCCGCCGGCCCACGTACTTCGGCGAGACGATCGTCCCGTCGGGCAGCTCCCCGCCGAGCAGGTACGTCGTGACGGCCCACGGCGACAGCCGCCAGCCCGGCGGGCGGGGCCGGTCGTCGTGCTCGGCCAGCCGGGCCAGCTCGCCGGCGTACTCCTGCTCGGCGTGCGGTCGCAGCACCCCGGCGGGCACGGGGTCTCCGGTCACGGGTTCGGTCACGGGGCGAGCTCCTTCAGCATCTCGGCACGGAAGCGCAGGGTGGTGAGCAGGGCCGGGACGGCGCGCGGCACGGCCCGGGCCGCCTCCCCGGGCGGGCGGCGGGCGAGCAGGTCCTCCAGCCGGGACGCGGCGGACGGGTCGAGTCGCCGCTCGGCGAGCCGGCACAGCTGGGTCAGGGCGTGCTCGTCGCGGCGGGTCGGCCGGCCGGCGGACGCGGCGAGCGTGCCGACCACGGCGGCGGCGAGGTCGCCGGTCCACGGGCCGGGGACCCGCTCCAGGATGGGCGGCAGCTCCGACCGGCCCTCCACCCAGCGGATCAGCCCCGCCGCCGCGGCGTCCCGCTCGCCGGCGGGCAGCACCGCGAGCAGGTCGGCGAGCGCGCCCGGCTCGTCGACCATGACCCCGCCCTTCAGCAGCGCGCGCGCCCACTCGGCGTCGTGCTGCTTGAGCGCGGCCCGCGCCCATCCGATGTGCACGTCCCGGGCGTCGCCGTCGTGCTCGTCGCGGCCGGACCGCCCCTCGGACGCCCCGGCCCCCGCCACGGGCAGGCACACGATCTCCATCGGCGGCAGCCCGAACAGGTCCGTCCAGGTGCCGAGCGGCGTGCGGGCGAGGATCTCGCGCAGCCAGGCCGCCCGCGTGCCCACCGGGCGGCCCCCGCCGCCGGGCGCGAACGACCCGCCGGGATGGAACGGGACGCCGTCGCGCGCCAGGTCCTCATCGTGCGCGGCCGGCGGCTCGACCATGATCCACGTCTGCTCGCGGCCCCGCACGGTGCGCCGCCGGGGGGTCAGGCAGGCGCGGGCCCGCGCGGCCATCCGCTCCCCGTACGCGGAGCCGGGCAGCCTCGCGAGCAGGTCGGCGGCGAGCTGCCGGACGTCCTTGCCGCGGTCCTCCAGGGCCGATTCCAGGAACTCCTCGTCGTCGGGCGACAGCCCGGTCCGGAACGTGGCGAGGAAGGCGGCGCGGTCGGGCGCGGGCTCCTTCGCCCACGTCTCCCGCAGCGCCTCGCGCGCGGCTGCGGGGTCGCGGCGGCGCAGCGCGGTCAGGTGCGCGGCCCGCTGGTTGCGGGTGCCGGTCTCCCAGACCTCGGCGCCGCCGCCCGGGTCGCCGCCCGCGCCGACCAGGTAGGCCCAGTCGGTGTTGCGCAGGGCCAGCCACACGCCGCGGCGCCCGGCCGCGCGGCCGATCGACGGCCGCAGCATCCGGTCGCCCCGGCCGCGCTCGAGCAGGTCGGGCAGCAGCCGCGCGGGCACCCGCCACCCGTGCGCCGCCGCCGCGTCCAGCCACTCGGGCAGCACCTCGACGTGCTCGCCGCGCAGGATCCGGCCGAGCCGCTCGGCCGCCGCGGGCGGCACGACCGGCGCCTCCTCGCCGGGCGCCGGGGCGATCGCCTCGGCGGCCCCGCGCCCGGGGAGGCGCCCGGCCCGCCGCGCGACGGCCAGCAGGGCGGCCTGGTCCAGCAGCCGGCCCGCCTTGTCGGCGTCCCCGCCGTCCGGTGCCTCGGGCAGGACGGGCGGGTCGCGGCGCTCGGTGCCGAGCAGCGCCGCGGTGACGTGCTCGTTCCAGCCGTTCACAGCGGCACCGCTCCCTCGTCGGCCTGCCAGGCGGTCAGCGGCCGCAGCCCCTCAGGCGTCCACTCCCCGGCGAGCGTGACGGGCCCGCCGCCGGACACCGCCAGCAGCCGCCAGGGATCGGCCGTCCGCAGCGGCAGCGCATCGCCCGCCTCGTCGATCACGTGCAGGTCGCCGCCCTCACCACGGGCGAGCCGCACCCGTTCCAGCGTCGCGGGCCAGCGCTCCAGCCACGGATCGCTCGCCACCGCCGCCGCGTGGTCGTCCAGGAACCCGGCGACGGACGTCCCGCCGGGCGTCGCCGGGACCGCCGGGCCATGCCGCTCGGCGACCAGCGCCCGCAGCGGCCGGGCGCCCGGATAGAACGCCAGCTCGGCGTCGACCTCGGTGCCGACGGCCAGCGAGGAGTCCAGCACCGCGCCGGGCGCCGCGAACGACAGCACGAGCGCCGGGCGCCCGCTCTCGCGGCCCCGCAGCCAGACCCGCCGGGTGGTGAGCTGGTCCTGCACGGTGTCGCGCGACCCCGTCACGCACCAGCGGTCACGGACGCGCTCCCCATGACCCAGCACATCGTCCTGCGCGACGGTGAACCCGACCCGCGAACGCACCGTGTCGCGCAGCCCCTCGGGCAGCTCGCCGCGCCGCCGGTACGCCCGGACGAGCAGCCGCAGCAGCGCGTACTCCTCCAGCAGCCGGTCGGGCCACCCCGGCTGCCGGGGGATCGCCGCCAGCGCCCTGACCTGCCCCGACAACGCACCCGCCTGCGCGTCGACGAGCCGCCGCGCGGCGTCGTCCCACAGCCCGTAGGGCGCCTTCTCCGCCTGCGCGAGCCCGTGCGCCACCTGGTCGCGCAGCCACTGGTCGAGCTCGGCGAGGCCGTCCTCGACGCGCCGCTCGCGCCGCTCCACCGTCTTCGGATCGCGCGCCTTCGCCGCGCCCGCGGCCTTGCGCTCGCGCGCCTTCCCCTCCCGCTCACGCCGCTGCTCGATCCACTCCGCCGCCCAGCCGGGCCGCGGACCGCCCGCGACCGCGCCGTCCGACCACAGGAGCAGCAGCCCCAGGACGTGCTTGCACGGGATCTTGCGACTCGGGCACGAGCAGCGGAACGCCGGACCGGCCAGGTCGGCGCACGCCCGGTAGGCGCTCGCGCCGCTGCCCTGGCACTCGCCCCAGACGGCCTCGCCGTCGCAGCCCGTCCCGCCCCACTTGGCCGGCCGGGCGACACCGCCGGCCGCCTTCGCGGCCGCCGCGTCCGGTGCCAGCGCGGCGACCCGCCCCCGATCCCATCGACCGCTCACTCCCCGAAACTATCCGCCCCGTCCGACATTCTCAGCGGGACGTCCCGCGCGGCGGGCGGGCCGCCCGCTCACTGGCCGGGGAGCGTGGGCAGGTGCACGGAGACGTCGGGGAACAGCAGGGCGCCGCCGGCGAGGAGGGCGACGAGCGCGGTGGCGCCGAACAGCGAGACCCAGGCCAGGCCCGGCACGCCGGTGAGGTGCGCGAGCTGGTCGGCGTCGGAGCTCGGCGCCATGTGCCGGGTGCGCATCCGCTGCAGCTCGATCACCGGCCGGGTCGCGGCGAGCAGCAGGAACCAGGCCGCGAGGTAGGCGAAGCCGGCCTGCACCTCGGCGCTGCCGAACCAGGACACCAGGAACACGACCGCGCCGGTCGCGACGACCGACAGCGCGCCGTAGGCGTTGCGGATCATCACCAGCATCGCGGCGAGCAGGGCGAGGGTGAACCAGAGCATCAGCGTGATGCGGCCGGCGGCGAGCAGCAGCGCGAAGAACAGGCCGAGCAGCGGCGGCGTCGTGTACCCGGCCATCGCGGTGAAGATCATGCCGGGGCCGTGCGGCTTGCCGCGCGAGACGGTGACGCCGGAGGTGTCGGAGTGCAGTTTGATGCCGTCCAGCTTGCGGCCGGTGACGAGGGCGATCAGCGCGTGCCCGCCCTCGTGCGCGATCGTCACCGTGTTGCGCGCGATCCGCCAGGTGGGGCCGTGCAGCACCGCGCCGAGGGCGACGGCGCCGACGAGGACGACCAGCCACCACGGGGGGTCCGGCTGCGTTCCCGTCACGCGGTTCCACAGGTCGGCGATGCTTGCGTGTTCCACGTCCACCTCGGGGTCGTCGGTCGGGGATGCCCAACCTTAGGACGTCGGGGATAACGTTCGCGTTCGGTTCGCGACGCCAGGGATCGGGCGATGACCGCCGGGGACCGACATCGGACGACTCGTCCGGTCGGTGCCGGGTCTCGACCCGCCGCTCGGCAGCGGGTGATCCACGTCACGCCTACTGTCGCGTAACCCGCGCAGTATCGCGATTCGCCAGGTGAGATGTGACGAATCCCGTTATCGTGTGGCCCGCGCAATCGTTAGGGTGCCCTTCGCGCCGAGGTTCCCAGGCTCGCTTCCGGCGCCGAGGGCAGGGCCCCGCCCGCCGGCACCGTCGGCGGCGCGGCGGGGGTTGGCGCCGGCCGCAGCGTGCCACCGCGAGTTCCGGAGCGGGTGGCCCCGGCGCGACGAGAGGTGACGGGGATTGAGCGGGGATCGATCGCCCGCGCGGGACGCGGGCCCGCGCGGGCCGCTGCGGCATTTCCGGCGCGACCGGCTGACCGGCCAGCTCGCGGCCGGCCTGGTCGGCCTGCTCTGCGTGAGCGCGCTCGTCTACGGCGTCGGGACGGCGAGCGCCAAGTACAGGCTCGCCGACGCCGGCGCCTGGCTCAGCGTCGGCGCGAAGGGCCTCGTCGTGCACGCCAACGGGCTGGCCGGCAAGGTCGACGGGAAGGCCGCCGTCGTCCCGTAGACGCGCGGCCACCACATCAAGATCGTCCAGGACGGGACGGCGGTACTGTCGGGCGAGGTCGTCACGGCCCATCACCGGCGGCAGCAGCTCCAGCAGCGCGCCAGGCCGGTCCTCCCTCGTCCCGGAGGACGTGACGGCCCTCGCGGTGCCGGTGATCGCGCACCCGTCGGCGCGCCCGCCAGCAGCGCCACCTCGTGCTGACGCCGCTGGGGCGGGGGACGGCGGCCGTGTCGGCGGCGCGGTGTACGCGTCGATCGCGGCCGCCGCGCTGGCGGTCGCGTACCTGACGGCCGTCCTGCTCGCGCCCGCCCTGCGCCGCAGGCGCCGCCGGACCGGCGACCCCGGCGACCGCATCACCGGCGCCTGGCACCAGGCGCTCGACCACCTCGCGGACGTCGGCCTGTCCACCGCCCGCACGCTCACCGCGCACGAGGTCGCCGGGTTCGGCGCGGCCGAGGTCGGCGAGGACGCCCGCGGGCACCTCGGCCCGCTCGCCGACCTGGTCAACCGCAGCCGGTTCGCCGCGTCCCGCCCGGACCCGAACGCCGCCGACCGGGCCTGGCACCACCGACCAGCTCGGACGGCTCGTCACCGCGAAGGCCGGGCGGCTGCGCCGGCTCCGCCGCCGGCTGCACCCGCGCTCGCTCCGCGACCCGCGCGCCAAGACGTCGCGGGGCGCTGACCGCCTTCCCGTTCCGCGTGGAGGACGGGCACGGCGTGCCGTCCGGCATGATCGATATACCGTGGCCGCATGCGGTGGTGGAGAAGGTCTTCCGGCGCGGCGGTGACCGTACGCCCGGAGCGGCGGCGCCCCTCTATTCCGGGGGACGGCTCGTGACGGCCCGCCGGGTCCGCGTGCCGGGCTCGCTCGATCTGGAGCTGGCCTGGGAGGCGGTGTCCGGGGTGCTCGCGCCGACGCCCGCCGTCCCGTCCGGCCTCGCACCGGACGCGCTGCTGAAGCTGGAGACGTTCCAGCCGACCGGCTCGTTCAAGGTGCGCGGCGCGCTCGCCGCCGTCGCGGCGCTGCCGGACGGGACGCCCGCCGTCACCGCGAGCGCCGGCAACCACGGCCTCGGCATGGGGTACGCGGCGGCGCGGTCCGGCGCGGACGTGACGGTGGTGGTCTCGACGCGGGCGTCGCAGGTGAAGGTGGACCGGATCGGCGCGTTCCCCGTCCGGCTCGTCCAGCACGGCGACACCTACGACGAGGCCGAGGCGCACGCGATGACGCTGCCCGGCCACTACGTCTCGCCCTACAACGACCCGGCGGTCATCGCCGGGCAGGGCACCATCGGCCGGGAGCTGGACGCGCAGGCGGACGGCCCGCTCACGGTGGTCGCGCCGGTCGGCGGCGGCGGGCTGCTCGCCGGGCTCAGCCTGTGGGCGCGCGAGCGCGGCGGCGTGCGGATCGCCGGGGTGGAGTCGGCGGTGTCGCGCGGCGTGTCGGCGTCGGTCGCGGCCGGGCGGGTGGTCGAGGTGGAGGTCGGCGAGACGTTCGCCGACGGGCTGCCCGGCAACCTGGAGGCCGGCTGCGTGACGCCGGAGGTGATCGGGACGGGCGCGGCGCTGACCGCCGTCACCGACGCCGAGATCCGCACCGCGCTGCGTTGGCTGTTCGCCGAGCACGGCCTGGTCGCCGAGGGCGCGGGCGCGGCGGGCGTCGCGGCGGTGCTGGCCGGAAAGGTCGAGATCGTCGGACGGCCGGTCGTGGTCGTGTCCGGCCGCAACATCACCGTCCCGACCTACACCGGCGCCCTCCAAGAGCCCTGAGCGCGCCGGCGGTGCGGGCGGGTCAGGGCGCGGTGCGGGGTTTGTGGACGCACGCGGGCGGCGACCACGCCACGTCCGGCGCCTTGCCCTGCCGGAGCCGGACCACCGCGCCGACCTTGAAGCAGTAGCGCACCTTCGGTTTCGGCCCGGGGACGGTGAACGAGCGCGAGTTCGCCGCGGCCGACTGGACCGGGGCGCTCCCGGCGGGCTGCTGCCGGACGAGCAGCGGCAGCCCGCGCGCCCCCTCCGGCAGCGTCCAGGTGAGGACCGCCGTACGGCCCACCGCGCGGGCGGCCAGGCGGCGGGGCCGGGCGGCCGCGAGCTGCGCCTCGGTCGGCGGCTGCTCGCCGCCGCCGGCGCTCGGCCGCGAACCGGCGGGCGGGCTGCTCGCGTCATCGCGGCAGCGGTCGCGCTCGCCGGCGGGGCGGCGCTCGGCGTCGGCGCGCTGGCCCTGTCCGGCGGCGGCGGCCACGACGACCCGCCCAGCCCGAACGGGACCGGAAATAGGATGACATTTCTTTTGGCTTTCCTCATCGTTGCCCCAATTCCGTCCCACCGCGCGCCGGTGCCGCATAACCTCGGTCTCCGCGGTGCGAGGAACGCCGTGCCAGGGAACGGAAGGTGGAGGGGCCCGCCGTGACGGAGGACGTCATCGCGCAGCCGGCGCAGGAATCGCCGCCCAGGAAATCGCATTACGGAAATCTCGTCCGAATGGCGTATTTCGTGCTTCCCGGGCGCGGAAAGCGCGTCTACCGGCTGGCGGTCGCCCGCCGGATCGTGGACGCCACCGCCCGCGGCCCCCGCGACCGCACCGCGCCCGGCCTCGCCCGCCGCCGCACCCGCGTGCTGCGCCGCGCGCTCCGCCCGTCCCGCCGCCTGCAGATCGGCCTCGGCCCCTGGCTGCGCGCGCTGCCCGCCCGGCTGCCCGACCCGGCGCTGACCGCCGCGCTCGCCGAGCTCGACCCGTACGTCCGCGTCGCCTACGTGCTGCTGCGCATCGAGGGCCTGCCGAAGTACGCCGTCCGCGACCAGCTCCGCGAGCTGCGGGTGCGCGACCCGTGGCCCGTCATCGACGCCGCGTGCGCGGTCTCGATCCCCGTCCCGCGCCGCGCCGAGCACTTCGACCCCGCGCACCTGCGCCCCGTCCGGACCCGCTCGGTGCTGCCGCTGGCGACCGCCGCCGCCCTCACCGCCGCCCTGGTCGGCGTGCTGATCCACACCGGGGCCCGGCCCGGCGCCGTCCGCCCCGGCGCCCCGGCGCTGCGGCTCGCCGCGGCCCCGCCGGCCGGCTGGACGCACGGCGCCCGCACCCTGGACGCCTGGCCCGCGCGCGGCGACCTCACCGGCGACCGCGCGTTCCTCGACCGCGCCGCCGCCGCATGGGCCACCGCCGGCGGTGACCGGGGGCCCGGCGGCGGCACCGCGCAGCTCCTCTACGCGGGGCACGCCGGCGGCGCGCCCGTCGCGCTGATGCGGCGCGGCGACCGCGTCGCCCGCTACACCCCGCCCGGCCTGGACGTCGTCACCATCGGCACCGACCCGTCCGCCCCGATCGCCCTCGGCGGCGGACGCTACCTCCTCGCCCCCTGGGACCCGGCGCCCCGCACCCTCGCGGGCGCCGCGCTCCCCGCCCGCGACGGCGTCGTCGCGCCCCCGCCCGCCCGCACCCCCTGCGGCCGCGGCCCGCTGTTCCACCTCGGCGACCGCACGCTCGGCTACCTCGGCGGCCCGCGCGCCGCCGTCCTCACCTACCGCTCGCCCGCCTACGAGCCCGCCGGACGGCCCGCCCCGCCCGCCCGCCTCGGCCCCGGCGCGGTGCGGGCCTGGAACCGCCTCGGCTGCCTCGAACCGCCGCGGGCGCGGCCCGTCACCGCCGCCATGGCCTGGGAGTTCTGGTCCGGCACGCTCCCGCACGGCGGCGCGCCCGCCGGCTGGTACTGCACCCGGACGACCTACGCCGACGGCGGCCAGGCCGGCACGTCCACGCTCGTCGCCGACCGGCCCCGCGACACCGGCGGCTGCGACGCCCGGCGCCCGGTGTCGGGCACCTGGTGGCGGTCGCCGTCGGGCCGCTGGTACTACCTCGCCGCCGCCGCGTCCGGGCTCGTCCCGCGGGCGAAGGGACCGCTCGGCCCCGCGTCCACCGAGCACGGGCTGCTCGTCGCCCGGCCGGAGCGCCGCCCGAACGTCCCCGTCGCGGTCACCGCCGCGTCCCGCTGAACGGGGGCGGTCAGAACCCGCTTACCGCGATCGGGCACACTAGGGTTCCCGAACGGGATTCAGCGCCGCCCAGGGGCGGCCACCCGGCGGACACAGGTGGGACCGAAAGGGGCTGCAGATGGGCAAGGGGCCGCTCTCCGGAGTGCGCGTGATCGAGCTGGCCGGGATCGGGCCGGGACCGTTCGCCGCGATGCTGCTCGCCGATCTCGGCGCCGACGTCATCCGCGTCGACCGCGCGTCCGCGGTGGGGGACGCCGCCACCGGCGGCACCGAGTTCAGCAATCGGGGCAAGCGCTCGATCGCCATCGACCTCAAGAGCGAGAAGGGCAAGGACGTCGTGCTCCGGCTCGTGGAGCGGTCCGACGTCCTGATCGAGGGGTTCCGGCCCGGCGTCACCGAGCGCCTCGGCATCGGCCCGGACGACTGCCTCGCCCGCAATCCGCGCCTCGTCTACGGCCGGATGACCGGTTGGGGCCAGCAGGGCCCGCTGGCGCACACCGCCGGCCACGACATCGGCTACATCGCCATCACCGGCGCGCTGCACGCCATCGGTCGCGCGGGCGGCCCGCCGCAGGTCCCGCTGAACCTGCTCGGCGACTTCGCCGGCGGCAGCATGTACCTCGTCGTCGGCGTCCTGTCCGCCCTGCTGGAGGCCAAGACCAGCGGGCAGGGCCAGGTCGTCGACACCGCCATCGTGGACGGCACAGCCCACCTGTCCACCTTCATCCACGGCTTCCTCGCCGGCGGCATCTGGCAGGACCAGCGCGGCGTCAACATGCTCGACACCGGCGCCCCCTGGTACGACGTGTACGAGACCGCCGACGGCAAGCACATGGCGGTCGGCGCGATCGAGCCCCAGTTCTACGCCGAGTTCGTCCGCCGCCTCGGCGTCGACACCGAGGGCCTGCCCGAGCAGTACGACCGCGCCCGCTGGCCCGAGATGCGCGAGCGCTTCGCCGCGGCCTTCAAGGCGAAGACCCGCGACGAGTGGACCGAGGTCTTCATGCCGAGCGACGCGTGCGTGGCGCCCGTCCTGTCGATGAACGAGGCAATGGAGCACCCCTTCAACACCGCCCGCGACGTCTTCCCCGAGCGCGCCGGCCACCGCCAGCCCGCCCCGGCGCCGCGGTTCTCCCGCACCGCCACCGACACCGACGGCCTGCCCGTCCTGCCCGGCGGCCAGACCCGCGCCGTCCTGGAGGACCTCGGCTTCACCGACGTCGACGCCCTCCTCGCCGCCGGCGCCGTCGCCCAGGCCTGACACCCGCGAGAGGGTGCCCGACCCCACCGGCCGGGCACCCTCGCCGCGTCAACCGCCTGCGGGGTCGGGCACGCCCAGGTGGGTCACGATGAGCCCGAGCAGGTTCTCCACGCGATCGAGCCTGCCGTCCATGGTGTCGAGCCTGCCGGTCATGCCGTCGAACCGGGCGTCCACCTGCTCGAACCGGGCGTCCATCCGGTCGAGGCGAGCGTCCATGCGGTCGAATCGGGCGTCCGTCTGGTCGAGGCGAGCGTCCATGCGGTCGAATCGGGCGTCCGTCTGGTCGAACCGGGCATCCACCCGGTCCAGTCGGGCGCCGATCTTGTTGAACTGGAGGCTGTGCTGCTCCAGGGTCTTCTGGATCTTCGCGATGTCGCCCTTGACCTGCCGCATGTCCGTGCGCAGGGCGCGGACGTTCTCGCTGAGGGCCGATGCCTGGCCGGGGCCCGCCCAGGTCTCCAGATCGGTCACGCGGTCCTCCAGTTTCGTGATCCGCTCGTCCACCGTCGCCGTCACGTCATTCTTCCCTTCTGCGCGGGGGGATCGCATCTCGACACGGAAAGTTAGCGATCCGGTGCCCCTGGTGACGGTCGATTACATTAAGTGACTGACTTTTCGCGGTTTGCGACTCTAAACCCGACAGAAATCTCATCACGTTTGTCGGCTACCGGCTCTTTCGCTCCGCTGGACGAGCTGCCGCGGGGGAGGGCCAGCGCCACGAGGGCGGCCAGGACGAACAGGGCCGCGGAGACGGTGAGGCTCAGCGCGTAGCCGCCGTTCAGGGCGGACGGGGAGGCCGCGTCGCCGGTGTGGTGGGCGGCGACGGTGGCGAGGGCGGCGAGGCCGACGCAGCCGCCGAGCTGGCGGGAGCTGTTGAGCAGCCCCGAGGCCATGCCGGCCTCCCGGGCCGCGACGCCGGTGGTCGCGGCGGCGGCGACCGGGGCCAGGACGAGCCCGATGCCGATGCTGCCGACGACGGACGGCCCGAGCACGTCGGTGAGGAAGCCGCCGTCCGGGCTGATCCGGGTGAACCAGGCCAGGCCGGCGGCGGCGAGCAGGCTGCCGGGGATCAGCGCCGCGCGGGGCGAGCGGTTCCCGGCGACCCGGGTCGCGAGCAGCGTGCCGAGCACGACGCCCGTCGAGAAGGGCAGGAAGGCCAGGCCGGTCTCGGCGGCGCCCATGTGCAGCACCTGCTGCATGTAGAGGGAGACGAAGTAGAACGCGGCGAACTGGCCGGCCGCCGCGAGGAAGACGATCAGGTTCGCGCCCGCCACCCACCGGCCGCGCAGCAGGCCGAGCCGGACGAGCGGCGCGCGCACCCGGGTCTCCACGGCGACGAAGGCGGCGAGGAGCAGGGCCGCGGCGGCGAGGCAGGCGAAGGTCGCCGGGGCCGTCCAGCCGATGGCGTCGGTGCGTACCACGCCGAAGACGAGCAGTCCGAAACCGGCGGTCGCCAGCAGGGCGCCGGGGACGTCCATCCGCTCGCGCGGGCCCGTGCGGGCGTGCGCGGGCACGCCCACCGGGACGAGCGCGAGGGCGAGGGCGACGAACGGCAGGTTGACCAGCATCACCCACCGCCAGCCCGCGTACTCGGTGAGCACGCCGCCCGCGAGGACGCCGAGGGCGCCGCCCGCCGCGTTCATGGCGCTCCAGACGCCGAGGGCGCGCACCCGCGCGCGGCCCTCGGTGAACGTGGTGGTCAGCAGGGCCAGCGAGGCCGGGGCCGCGGCGGCGGCGCCGAGGCCCTGGCCGGCGCGCGCCGCGACGAGCTGCCACGGCGCCTGGGCGAGCCCGCCGGCGAGCGAGCAGAGCCCGAACGCGGCCAGGCCGAGGACGAACATCCGGCGCCGTCCGTACAGGTCGCAGGCCCGGCCGCCGAGCAGCAGGAACCCGCCGAAGCCGAGCGCGTAGACGTGGACGACCCAGGACAGGCCGACCGGTGCGAAGCCGAGGGCCGTCCTGATCGCCGGGAGCGCGACGTTCATCACGGCCATGTCGAGCGCGAAGACGAACTGGGCGACGCAGGCCGCCGCCAGCACCGCCCAGGGGCGGGCCCGTTCTTTTTTATACATGTATAGAAAGTAACCCGCGGCGGGCTCGGCCGTCCAGTCCGCGATGATGGGGGCATGCCGCAACCGTCCGCCCAGCGGGGCAGGCCGCCCCGGATCTCCCGCGCCGAGATCGTCGAGACCGCGCGCCGGATCGTGGACGCCGAGGGCGTGGACCGGCTGACGATGCGGCGGCTCGCCAAGGAGATCGGCAGCACGCCGATGGCGCTGTACCACCACGTCCGCGACAAGGAGCAGCTGCTCGTCCTGCTGCTGGACGACTACGCCGCGCGGATGGCGCGCGAGCCCGAGCTGCCCGCCGATCCCCGCGCGCGGGTGGTGGCCGCGGCGACCGCGATCCGCGGGACGCTCGCCGCCTGCCCCTGGATCGCGGAGGTGCTCACCGCCGACGACCTGCTCGGCCGGTCGGCGCTGTGGTTCGTCGAGCAGATCCTGGACGGCCTGGAGGGGTGCGGGCTGGGCCCCGAGCGGGCCGTCCACGCCTACCGGGCGATCTGGTACTACACCGCCGGGGAGATCATCGTGCGGGCCGCGGCGGCACGGCGGCGGGCCGGCGACGACCGGCCGACCTACCGCGAGCGGGTGTTCGCCGGCATCGACGCCGCCGAGCTGCCGCGCCTGGCGGAGGTCGCGGACCGCTGGGCCGAGCTGACCGCGCAGGACACCTACGCCGACGGCCTGCGCGCGCTGGTGGACGGGCTCGTCGGCGCACCGTGAAAAGGCCCTGGGCCGCGGGTCGGAAGGCGCGCGCGGGCCCGGTTGTGAGCCGCCTGACAATTCCTCCGGGCGATTGACGAGTCGCGCCACAAGACCGCGCGGAAATGCGGCCGTACCTTGTCAGCACCTCAGCTGATCAATGCGGCCGCACCCACCCCCACCCCCGACCTCACGACGATTCGCGGCCGGAACCCGCATTCCCGCTTCCCGGGTTCCGGCCACTGTTCGGCGTGCCCGCTTCCAGGGAGATGAACATGCGTTTCAGGCGACTCAAGTCCTGGGCCGTCATCGCCGCGGCGATCCCCACCGCCCTCGGGCTGACGTCCGTGCTCGCGCCCGCCGCCCACGCGGAGACGAGCCCGGACGGAGCCAATGACTGGAACTGCAAACCGTCGTTCCTGCACCCCCGCCCGGTGGTGCTGGTGCACGGCACTTTCGAGAACATGGCGTTCAACTGGCAGAAGCTCTCGCCCGCGCTGAAGAAGGCCGGCTACTGCGTCTACGCGCTCAACTACGGCGGCGCGCCGGACGCCCCGATCCAGGGCACCGGTGAGATCGCCGCGTCCGCGGGCCAGCTGTCGGCGTTCGTCGACAAGGTGCTGGCCGCGACCGGCGCCTCGAAGGTCGACATGGTCGGGCACTCCCAGGGCGGGATGATGCCGCGCTACTACCTGAAGTTCCTCGGCGGCGCGGCGAAGGTCAACAAGCTGATCGGCATCGTGCCGTCCAACCACGGGACGAACCTGGACGGGCTGGTGGAGCTCGGCAGCCTGCTCGGCATCACGCAGGCCGTGGTGAAGGCCGCGCCGGCGGCCGGCGAGCAGATCACCGACTCCGACTTCCTGAAGAACCTGAACGCGGGCGGCGACACGGTGCCCGGCGTGCAGTACATCGTGCTGTCCACCAAGTACGACGAGGTCGTCACGCCGTACACCTCGGAGTTCCTGAACGGCTCCAACGCGCAGAACGTGCTGCTGCAGGACAAGTGCGCGAACGACACCAACGCGCACGTCGGCATCGCGTTCGACCCGGTCATGATCAAGTTCGTGGAGAACTCGCTCGACATCTGGGGCCCGTACTGGCCCATCGACTGCGGCAACCCGCTCGGCTGACGTTCCCGGAACACGGCGCCCGGCGGTTTCCCCTTTCACCGCCGGGCGCCGTTCGGTATTCAAAGCGCGAGCCGTTTCGCTAGCAGGCGTCGCGGCCCGGTCCGGTGCGCAGGTCGGCCAGGTCGGGCGGCGCGGGCAGGTCCGCGGCGGGAAGGCCGGTGAGCTCGCCGACGTGCCGGCGCAGCACCGTCCGCATCTCCGCCGGGCCGGTGCTCTCCGGCTCCAGGACGGCGTGCAGGGTGAGCCCGTCCACCAGCGCGTGCACCCGCGCGGCCTCGGCTTCCAGGTCCAACCCCGGCCGCAGGACGCCGACCCGGCCGGCCGACCGCAGCACGCGCAGCGCGACCGAGCGCAGGTCGCCGTGCATCTGCGCCGCGAGCGGCCGCAGCTCGGGCCGGGTGCGGGCGCCGACGCTGAACGCCAGCCACACCTCGGCCTCCTCACGCCGCTCGGCGTCGAAGGGGAGCAGCTCGGCGAACAGCGCCTCCAGCGCGGCGGCGTGCTCGGCGGGCGGCGCGGCCGGGTCGGGGACGGCGAGCCGGCCCGCGCGCAGCCGCAGCCGCTCGGCGGCCCGCTCGGCGAAGTAGCGCATCGCGAAGATCATGATGTCGGCCTGGCCGCCGAAGTAGTGCCGGACGGACCCGATGGCGAGGCCCGCCTCGGCGGCGACGTTGCGCAGCGACGCCTGCTCCAGGCCGTCCCGGCGGGCGACCCGGAAGACGGCCTCGGCCACCTCGCGGCGGCGGGCCTCGGGATCGACGATCTTCGGCACCCTCCTTTTATAGCACGTCCATGCTATGTGTCGCGTTCTGCCGCACCGTGCGCCGCGGCGTCGCCGAGCGCGTCCGACCACAGCGCGAGGGCGTCGTCGATCTGCGACGCGTCCACCACCAGCGGCGGGATCATCCGGACGACGTTGCCGAACGCGCCGCAGGTGAGCAGCAGCAGGCCCCGCTCCGCGGCGGCGGCGTGGGCGCGCTGGGCGGCGGCCGGGTCGGGCTCGCCGTCCGGCGTGCTGAACTCGCAGGCCTGCATCAGCCCGAGGCCGCGCACGTCGCCGATCTCCGGATGGTCGGCCGCGGCCTTGCGCAGGCCCTCGTTCAGCCGGGCGCCGAGCACCGCCGCGTTCTCGACCAGGTTCTCGTCCCGGATGACCTCCAGGGTGGCGAGCGCGGCGGCGCACGCGACCGCGTTGCCGCCGTAGGTGCCGCCCTGCGACCCCGGCCAGGCCTTGCCCATCAGCGCCGCCGGCGCCGCGATCGCCGACAGCGGGAACCCGCTGGCCAGGCCCTTCGCGGTGATCAGCACGTCGGGACGGATCGCGGCGTGCTGGTGGCCCCAGAACCGGCCCGTCCGGCCGTAGCCGGTCTGCACCTCGTCGACGACCAGCAGGATCCCGTGCCGGTCGGCGCGCTCGCGCAGCCCCTCCAGGAAGGCGGGCGGAGCCGGGATGTAGCCGCCCTCGCCGAGCACCGGCTCGACGACGAACGCGGCGGTGTCGGACACCGGGCTGGACGTCGCGAGCACGTAGTCCAGCTCGCGCAGCGCGAACCGGGTCGCCTCGTCCTCGTCCCACCCGTACCGGTAGGCCTGCGGGAACGGCGCGACGGCGACACCCGGCATCAGCGGGCCGATGGCCGCGCGGAACTTGGTGCCCGCGGTGGTGAGGGCGGCGGCGCCCATCGTCCGCCCGTGGAACGAGCCGTGGAAGACGACGATGTTCTGCCGTCCGGTCGCGTGCCGGGCCAGCCGGATGGACGCCTCGACGGCCTCGCTGCCGCTGTTGAGGAAGAACAGGGTGTCCAGGCCGTCCGGCAGGACGTCGCCGAGCGCCTCCACCAGGCGCAGCAGCGGCCGGTGCATCACCGTCGTGTACTGCCCGTGGATCAGCGTGCCGACCTGCGCGCGCGCCGCCTCGACGACGCGCGGATGGCAGTGCCCGGTGTTGGTGACGCCGATGCCGGCGGTGAAGTCCAGGTGGCGGCGGCCGCCGGCGTCGTAGAGGTACACGCCCTCGCCGCGTTCGGCCAGGACGGGGGTGGCCTGCTTGAGCAGGGGTGAGAGCTGAGCCATCGCGTCCTCCGGTAGATTGTCGACAATCTGCACGCTAGGTCGCCCCGGACCCGTTGTCCAGGGGACCCCCTACGAGGCGCGCAGCCGCCTGATCGAGTCGGTCATGTGCTCCTCGATCAGCTGCAGCAGCCGCTCCTCCTCGCCGTCGCCGATCGCGTCCACCAGCCGGCGGTGCTCCTCGACCAACTCGGACGGCTCGGGATAGGTCTCCTGCAGCGCGTTCAGGCACATCCGCGTCTCCACCAGCAGAGTGGCCGCCATCCGCTCCAGCCGGGGGCTGCCGGACGAGCTGACCAGCACCTCGTGGAACGCCTGGTCGGCGTCGCTCATCTTGACCCGGTCGCGCTCGCGCGCCGCCCCGATCAGCGCCTCCAGCGCCTCGGTGAGCCGCGCGACCGCCTCGCCCCGGTTGCGCTGCATGATCAGCTGGCAGGCGGCCCGCTCGATCGCCAGCCGGGTGAGGTAGACGTCCTCGACGTCGCCCTGGTCCAGGGTGATCACGAAGAGCCCGCGGTGCGGCTCGCTGACCAGCAGCCCCTCCTGGACGAGGCGCTGCATCGCCTCGCGCAGCGGGCCGCGGCTGATGCCGAGCCGCGCGGCCAGCTCCGCCTCGCCGAGCTGCGCGCCCGGCTCCAGCGCCCCGTACATGATCGCCGAGCGCAGCTCGTCGGACACGATCTCGACCGTCGACCTGCGCGGGACGGGTTCCAGCTCACCCAACCGGCCCATCGGCGGGCCCCTTTCGTCATAGCTGCCAGGGATGCGATCCCGACGGGGCCGGCCCGAGGGGCGCGGGAGGCCGTCCCCTCGCGGGCGGTACCGGCCCCGGTGCCGGGGCGGGGACGGCGAACAGCCGGCCGAGCCCGGCGCGCGGCGCGAGCCCGGCCGGGCCGGCGGCGAGCCGCAGCCCCTCCCACACGCTCACCTGGTTGGCGGTGAGCACCGGCTTGCCGACCCGCTCCTCCAGCTCGTCGAGCCAGCACACGGTGTGCAGCGCGGTGTCGGGCACCAGCACCGCCTCGGCGTCGGGATGGTCGTTGGCCGCGGCGAACTCCAGCACCTCGTCGCGGCGGAGGGTGCCGACCTCGGCGGCGGTGACGATGCCCCGGCAGGACAGCGCCACCACCTCGATGCCGGCGTGGCCGAGGAACGCGCCGAACCGCTCGGCGACGTCGGCCGGATAGGTCGCGGCCACGGCGACCCGGCGCAGGCCGAGCGCGCGCGCCGCGTGCACGAACGCGAACGACGTGCTGGACGCGGGCACGCCGGCGGCCTCGCCGACGGCGCGGACCTGCGCGGCGGCGCCGTCCCAGCCGAACACGAAGCTGCCGCTCGTGCACGCCCACACGGCGGCCCGCACGCCCAGCGCGCGCAGCTCGCGGGCGCCCTCGCCGAGCACGTCGTCGCCGCCGATGTCCAGCAGCGCGTCGACCCGGTGGGCGTCCTCGCGCATCAGGGTGTGCACGACCGGCAGGCGGACGTCGCCCGCTCCCGACTCCCGCAGCACGCGCTCGATCGCGGGGTAGTCGTCCTCGGCGCTGTAGCCCGGGTAGAGGAACCCCGCGGCGGGACCGTTTCGCTGCATGTTGTCGACAATCCTACCTTCCTCGATCATCGGGGTCAGGCCGCCGTCGGACGGCCGAGCTGCACCAGCCACTGCCCCGGGCCGGCCGCCGAGCGGCCCATCGCGCGCAGCGCCGAGCACATGGTGACCTGGTTGGCGGTCAGCACCGGCTTGCCGATCATCTGTTCCAGCGGGGCGATGATGTCGTAGGTCGGCACGTTGGTGCAGCTGATGAACACCGCCTCGGCCTCCGGCCGGTCCACCGTCGACACCGCGCTCACGATCTCGCCGTAGCCGACCTTCCAGATGTGGCCGAGCAGCCCCATCCCGACCGACGACACCACCTCGACGCCGTGCTCGCGGAGGAAGGAGACCAGCCGCTCGGTGACCGCGTCGATGTACGGGGTCACCACCGCGATCCGGCCCGCGTTCAGCAGCCGCAGCGACTCCACCAGCGCGCCCGACGTGGTGGCCACCGCGGGCGCGCCCGCCTCGGTCATCGTCCGGTGCAGCGCCAGCTCGCCGGCCCTGCCGCGGATGAAGCTGCCGGACGCGCAGGCGTAGGCGACCGCGAGCGGCTCGGGGGCGAGCACGTCGCGGGTCGCCTGCCGGACGATCGAGTGGTCCGACAGCGCCGAGGCCATCTCGACGGTCACCGGCACCGGGACGTACGGCAGCCGGGTCATGAACAGCGACACGTCGTCGGGCGTCCACCGCCACAGCTCGCGGTCGAGCGCGAAGTCGAACGGCGCGACCACGCCGATGCCCTGCTGCGCGACCAGTTCGGGCCCGACGACCAGCGTGGGGTCGAATGCCATCTGCGCGGCCGCCGCTCTAGGACTCGTGCCGGCGGTAGACCAGGCGCTCGCCGACGGCGCCGGACCGCCAGACGTCGTTGCACGCCTCGGCCATCCGGTCGAGGCCCTCGGTGATCGTCGCGTACACGTTGCCGGGCACCCAGCCGACGTCCCCGTTCAGCAGCAGGTTGTTGCGGCCGTAGAAGATCGCGAGGTCGATGACGCCGGGCAGCCCGTGGATGTTCTTCTCCTCCTTGAACGCCCGGTCGAGCATCCCGCCGGGGAAGGAGAAGTAGACGACGTCGCCGGGGATCGGCGTCACGGTCGGGTTCTCCAGGCCGACCTCCTCCTCGGCGAACCGCTCCACCATCGTGTAGACCTCGTTGCGCGCGTACTTGGCGTGGTACGCGTCCCCTCCGAGGGGCAGGCCGCGCCATACCGCCTCGCAGGTGCGCGGCGCGTCCTTCTCCAGGAGCTCGGCGACGCAGGACACGCCGCGCTTCTCCAGTGAGATGGTCATGAGCTTGGCCATGCCGGACCTTCCCGTGGACAGGGGTGGGCGAGAGCGTCGCCACCCGAAAGGACTCTTGCGTTAGAGCGCTCTGGGACGCGTCCTGGCCTTGGGCGAAACGGTTGCGACGGTCTTGCAGCACGATCAGCGCGGCCACCTGGCGGTTCGTCCCCGCTGATTGTTGACAATCCTACGAAGCGTTCCTAGCGTGTCAATGCCCCTCCGCGTTGCCTTCGCGTTAAATCCCGAACACCGAAAGTGGCCGCCGATGGAGCAAGGTCCGAACGTCCCCGGTGAGCCGCCGCGCGTGGTGGTGCTCCGCGGCGACGTCCCGCCGCCCGCGATGGCGGCCGCCGAACGCCTCGCGCACGTCGTCTACGTGCGCGAATCCCAGCTCGCGGGCGCCCTTCCCGGCTGCGACGCGCTCTTCGTGTGGGACTTCTGGTCGGACGCGCCGGCGGCGGCGTGGCCGCGTGAGGGCGGCCCCCGCTGGGTGCACATCGCGAGCGCCGGAGTCGACCGGCTGCTGTTCCCCGGCCTGGTCGAAGGCAACACCATCGTCACCAATTCGCGAGGGGTCTTCGACGAGCCGATCGCCGAGTACGTCCTCGGGCTCGTGCTGGCGTTCGCCAAGGACCTGCACACCACCGTCCGGCTCCAGGACGAGCGCGTGTGGCGGCACCGCGAGACCGAACGGATCACCGGGGCCCGCGCGCTGGTGGTCGGCACCGGCCCGATCGGCCGCGCCGTCGCCCGCCGGCTCACCGCCGCCGGGCTGCACGTGACGGGCGCCGGCCGCACCGCCCGCGACGGCGACCCCGACTTCGGGCTCGTCCACCCGCCGGAACGGCTGCCCGCCGCGCTCGGCGACGCGGACTACGTCGTCCTCGCCGCGCCGCTCACCGCCGCCACCCGGAACATGATCGACGCGGCGGCGCTCGCCCGGATGCGGCCGTCCGCGCGGCTGATCAATGTCGGGCGCGGGCCGCTGGTCGCCGAGGACGACCTGGTCGAGGCGCTGCGCGCGGGCCGCATCGCGGGCGCGGCGCTCGACGTGTTCGTCGACGAGCCGCTCGCGCCGTCCTCGCCGCTGTGGACCATGCCCAACGTGATCGTCTCGCCGCACATGTCGGGGGACGTGACCGGCTGGCGCGCCGAGTTGGTCCGGCTGTTCACCGACAACCTCGACCGGTTCGTCCGCGGCCGCGAGCTGCGCAACGTCGTCGACAAGCGGCTGGGCTACGCGCGCCCGGACACCGGCGCCGCACGGACCCCGTACGCCGGGCAGAGGAGGTAACGGCCATGACGGACGCGGCAGACCTGACCGCCGCCGAGTTGCTGGAGGCGTACCGGGCGAAGGCCCTCTCGCCCGTCGAGGCCGCCGCGGCCGTCCTCGCGCGGATCGACCGGGACGACCCGGAGCTCAACGCGTTCTGCCTGGTCGACCCGGACACCACGATGGAGATGGCGCGCGCGTCCGCCGAACGGTGGCGGCGCGGCGAGACCCTCGGGGCGCTCGACGGCGTGCCCGTCTCGATCAAGGACGTGCTGCTCACCCGGGGCTGGCCGACGCTGCGCGGGTCCACCACGATCGACCCCGCCGGGCCCTGGACGGAGGACTCCCCGGCCGTCGCGCGGCTGCGCGAGCGGGGCGCGGTGTTCGCCGGCAAGACGACCACGCCGGAGTTCGCGTGGAAGGGCGTCACCGACAACCCGCTCACCGGCGTCACCCGCAACCCGTGGGACGCGTCCCGCACGCCCGGCGGGTCGAGCGGCGGCGCGGCGGCGGCCGTCGCGGCGGGCATGGCGCCGCTCGCGCTCGGCACCGACGGCGGCGGCTCGGTCCGCATCCCCGCCGCGTTCACCGGCACCTTCACCATCAAGCCGACCTACGGCCGCATCCCGCACTACCCGGCCAGCCCGTTCGGCACGCTCGCGCACACCGGCCCGATGACCAACACCGTCGCGGACGCGGAACTGCTGCTCGACGCGGTCTGCGGCGCCGACGCCCGGGACTGGTCGGCCCTGGCGCCGCCGGCCGCGCCGTTCACCGGTGGCGGCCCGGACGACCTCACGGGCCTGCGCGTCGCCTTCAGCCCCGACCTCGGCTTCGCCCGCGTCGACCCGGAGGTGGCGGCCGCGGTGGCCGCCGCGGCCGAGGCGTTCACCGAACTCGGCGCCAAGGTCGAGCAGGCCGACCCGGGCTTCGCCGACCCCGTCGCCGACTTCGAGGTGCTCTGGTTCGCCGGCGCCGCGAAGGTCGTCGAGCACCTCACCGCCGGGCAGCGCGCGCGCCTCGACCCGGGCCTGCGCGAGATCTGCGAGCAGGGCGCCCGCTACACGGCCGTCGAGTACCTCGCCGCGACCGCGCGCCGCATGGAGCTCGGCCGCCTCATGGGCCTGTTCCACGAGCGCTACGACCTTCTCCTCACCCCGACCATGCCGATCGCCGCGTTCGAGGCCGGCCTCGAGGCGCCGCCCGGCTCGCCGTCCCCCCGCTGGACGTCCTGGACGCCGTTCACCTACCCGTTCAACATGACCCAGCAGCCCGCCGCGAGCCTGCCGTGCGGGTTCACCGCGGACGGGCTGCCCATCGGCCTCCAGGTCGTCGGCGCCCGGCACGCCGACGCCCTGGTCATGGCCGCCTGCCGCGGCTACGAGCGGGCGCGGCCGTGGAAGCGGCTCACCCGAACGTGATCACGGAGCGGCCGTGGTGCCGGCCCTCGACCATCGTGGTGAGGACGCCGGGCGCCTCGTCCAGCGTGACCGGCGTGACGTCCGGGACGATCCCGTGCGCGGCGGCGAACGCGAGGGTGTCGCGCAGGTCGTGCGGGGACCCCGACGGGCTGCCCATCACCCGCACCCGGTTCATCACGAGCGCGCCGGGCGGCACCGCGAGGTTCTCGGCGCCGACGCCGAGAACCAGCAGGGTGCCGTCCGGCGCGAGGCCGCCGAGGGCCGCCTGCGCGGGCGCGGTGCTCGGCGTGGTGTTCACGATGACGTCGGCTCCGCCCCAGCTCCGCAGCGCCTCGGCCGCGTCCTGCTCGTCCGTCGCGACGTAGTGCTCGGCGCCCCGCCGGCGCGTCTCGTCCTCGGCGCGGCGCGACCGGGACACCGCCGCGACGCGGGCGCCCATCGCGGCCGCGAACCGGATCGCCATCTCCCCGACGCCGCCGGTGCCGAGCACCGCGACGCGCGACCCGGCCGCCGCGCCCGCGTGCCGCAGCCCGTTGAACGCGGTGATCCCGGCGCACATCAGCGGCGCCGCGGCGACCGGGTCCAGGCCGTCCGGCAGCGGCGTGACGAACCCGGCGCGGGCGATGTAGTACTCGGCGTACCCGCCGTCGTCGGTGATCCCGGTGACGCGCCGGGGCGCGCCGGTGCACAGGATCTGGTCGCCGCGCACGCACTGGTCGCAGCGCCCGCACGAGCCGTAGATCCACTGGCCGCCCACCGGCGTGCCCGGCGCGGGCCACTCGACGCCCGGTCCCAGCTCGGCGACGACGCCGCTGATCTCGTGCCCGGGCACGGTCGGGAACCGCGCGGACGGGTAGTTCCCGTGCACCAGCCCGACCTCGGAGAAGCACATCCCGCAGGCGGTGACCTTGACGAGGATCTCGCCGGGGCCGGGCGCGGGCGTCTCCCGCTCGACGACCTCCAGCGGCTTGCCCTGTTCGGTGAGAACGGCGGTGCGCATCTCGCGTTCCTCTCGTAGACGGGGACGGCCGGATCGCGACCGCCAGAACCAACGATATACCCGCTCCTATAGTGCCGCTACAGCACGCTGGGGGTCCGAATCCTGATATGCCCAGGTCAACCGCGCCTAACGGCGCTCACCGAAGTTATGTAGCATCGCTGTTGTGGGCGTGCAGAAGGACACCGACGGGCGGGACCGCATCCTGCGGGCGGCCGCCCGGCTGGTCGCCGAGTCCGGCGGCGAGCCCGTCTCCACCCGGGCCGTCTGCGCCGCCGCCGGCGTCGGCGCGCCCACCCTCTACCACCACTTTGGCGACAAGCAGGGGCTCCTGGACGCGGTCGCCGCGCACGGGCTCGAGGAGTACCTGGCGAGCAAGCGCGCCCAGCCCGGCACCGGCGACCCGGTCGACGACCTGCGCCACGGCTGGGACCTGCACGTCGAGTTCGGCGTGTCGCACCCGGCCGTCTACGCGCTGATCTACGGCTCGCCGCGCACCCCGCCCGCCGCGGACGAGGCCTACGCGATCCTGCTCGGCCTGGTCGGCGCCGTCGCCCGCGCGGGCCGCCTCCGCGTCCCCGTGGAGACCGCGGCGCGGATGATCCAGGCCGCGAGCGTCGGCGTCGTCCTCTTCCTGGTCGCGAACGGCGACGACGGCGGCGGCCTGTCGGCCCGCACCCGCGAGGCCGTCCTCGCCGCCGTGACCGTCCCGAAGGACCCCTCGGCCGGGCCCGCTTCCCCCGATGCCCGCGCCGCCTCCGCGCTCGCGCTCCGCGCCGCCCTGTCGGCCGGCCCCCCGTCCGGCTTCAGCCCCGCCGAGGCCGCCCTCCTCGCCGAATGGCTCGACCGCCTCACCGGCTGACGTCCACCGCGGCCCGCGCGGCCGGCCGTCGTCGCGGGTGGTTCACCGCGGCGGGCCGGCCTCGGTGCGCCGCAGGGCGGCGGGGGAAGACGGCGTGGTCCCAGACGAAGAACCCGTCCCACCCGGCGGCCTCGGCACGGCGTGCCGGCTCCGCGACCCGGCGCGGGTCCGCGAACTCGTCCACGTTGGGAACGCTGATTCCGAAGCGCACAACGCGACACTACGGTGCCGGAAAGTCGATTTCCAGATTACGATATTCCGATCTCCGGGCGGTCCGGTCGGCGGGTTCCGCCGAAGGCGCGGCGGTAGGTGCCGGGCGTGCTGCCGAGGTGCGCTCGGAAGTGCTCAATCGCCGGGTTCGCGGTTCTTGAGTTCCTTGCGGAGCTTCTTCTCGCGGCGGCGGGCGCGGCGTTTGACGTCGACGCCGCCCCAGAACGCGAAGCCCTTCACGACGACCGTGGGGGAGCCGGGCACGCCGGCGGCGCTCGCGCCGTGGTCGAAGCCGCCCATGATGCCGATGCCCTTGACGTGGACGGTGATGTCCTCGGGCGCGATGACCTCGACGCCGCCCATGAGGGCGAACGCGCGGATCGTGACCTCGCCCTCGGTGAAGCGGGCCTCGCGCAGGTCGATCTTGCCGCCGCCCCAGAACGCGAACGCGGTGAACGCGCGGGGGACGTTCCACACGCCGGTCCGGGTGAAGCCGCTCATGACGCCGATGCCGGTCGACCAGGACGGGGCGCCGTCGACCGGGCGCCAGTCGGCGCCGGTGTGGGGAGCGGGCGCGGCGGACGTCACGGCCGCGGGCAGGTCGCGGGTGAGCGGCTCCAGCTCGGCGTAGGTCTTCGCCGCGTACACCGCGTCCAGCCGCTCGTCGAGCTCCTCGAGCGTGAGCCGTCCCTCGCCGGCCGCGTCGCGCAGCACCTGCGCGACCCGGTCCCGGTCGGAGTCACCGGCTCGCATTTCCGGCGTACCGGCGTGTTCCGGCAGGTTCGTCATGCGTCGAGACTAGACCAGCAAGGGCTCGCGGTGTCCTGTGGCGACACTCTCGTCGCCTTCCGCTCCAGGCGCCGGTCAGCCCGGGACCAGGCGGATGATCACGGACTTGGAGGTCGGGGTGTTGCTGACCTCGGCGGTGCTGTCGAGCGGGACGAGCACGTTCGTCTCCGGGAAGTACGCGGCGGCGCAGCCGCGGGCGGTCGGGTAGGCGACGACGCGGAACGCGGGCGCCCGGCGCTCCACGCCGTCGGACCACTCCGACACCAGGTCGACCGTGGCGCCGTCGGCGACGCCGAGGGCGGACAGGTCGTCGGGGTTGACGAACACGACGCGGCGGCCCGCCTTGATGCCGCGGTAGCGGTCGTCCAGGCCGTAGATGGTGGTGTTGTACTGGTCGTGGCTGCGGACGGTCTGGAGCAGCAGCCGGCCCTCCGGGACGCGCAGCACCTCCAGCTCGTTCACCGTCAGGTTCGCCTTGCCGGTCGCGGTCGGGAAGCGGCGCTCGTCGCGGGGCGCGTGCGGGAGCGTGAAGCCGCCGGGCTCGCGGACGCGCGCGTTGTAATCGGCGAAGCCGGGGACGACGCGGGACACGTGGTCGCGGATGACGTCGTAGTCGCGCTCCATCGCGTCCCAGCCGATGCCGGAACCGGGGAGCGTCGCCTTCGCGAGCCGGCAGACGATCGCGACCTCCGACAGCAGGTGCTCGGAGGCGGGGGCGAGGCGCCCCCGGGAGGCGTGCACCATGCCCATCGAGTCCTCGACGGAGACGAACTGCGGCCCGGACGCCTGCTCGTCGCGCTCGGTGCGGCCGAGCGTCGGCAGGATCAGGGCGAGCTCGCCGGTCACCGCGTGCGAGCGGTTCAGCTTCGTCGACACCTGCGCGGTGAGCCGGCAGGAGCGCAGCGCCCGCTCGGTGACGGCGGAGTCGGGCGTGGCGCGGACGAAGTTGCCGCCCATCCCGAAGAACACCTTCGCCTTGCCGTCGCGCATGGCGCGGATCGCGTCGACGGTGTCGAGGCCGTGCTCGCGCGGCGGCTCGAACGCGAACTCCGCGGCGAGCGCGTCGAGGAACTCGGGCCTGGGCTTCTCGTAGATGCCCATCGTCCGGTCGCCCTGGACGTTGGAGTGGCCGCGGACCGGGCAGACGCCCGCGCCGGGACGGCCGATGTTGCCGCGCAGCAGCAGGAAGTTGACGACCTCGCGGATCGTCGGCACCGAGTTGCGGTGCTGGGTGAGGCCCATCGCCCAGCACACCACGATCCGCTTGGAGGCGAGCACGTCGCCGAGCGTCGCGGCGATCTCGCCGCGGGTCAGCCCGGTCGCCTCCAGCACGTCGTCCCAGTCCAGGCCGCGGACGTGCTTGTCGAACGCCTCGAACCCGTGCGTGTGCGCGTCGAGGAACTCCCGGTCGAGCGCGCCCGGGGCGTCGGACTCCAGGAGCATCCGGTTGAGCGCCTGGAACAGCGCGAGATCGCCGTTCAGCCGGATCTGCAGGAACCGGTCGGCGAGCGCGGTGCCGCGCCCCGTGACGCCGGACGGCCGCTGCGGGTTCTTGAACCGCATCAGCCCCGCCTCGGGCAGCGGGTTCACCGCGACGATCCGGGCGCCCTCCTTCTTGGCCTGTTCCAGTGCGGACAGCATCCGCGGGTGGTTGGTGCCGGGGTTCTGCCCGACCACGAAGATCAGATCGGCCTTGTACAGGTCGTCGAGGAGGACCGAGCCCTTGCCGATGCCGATCGTCTCGCCGAGCGCCGACCCCGACGACTCGTGGCACATGTTGCTGCAGTCGGGCAGGTTGTTCGTGCCGAAGGCGCGGGCGAACAGCTGGTAGGCGAACGCGGCCTCGTTGCTGGTGCGCCCCGAGGTGTAGAAGACGGCCTCGTCGGGGGAGTCCAGCGCGGTCAGCTCCGACGCCAGCAGCCCGAACGCCTCGTCCCACGACACCGGCTCGTAGTGCGCGGACCCGGCGCGCTTGATCATCGGCTCGGTCAGCCGGCCCTGCTGCCCCAGCCAGTGGTCGGAGCGTTCCGCCAGCTCGCCGACGGTGTGCGCGGCGAAGAACTCGCGGGTGACGCGCCGCGCCGTCGCCTCCTCCGCGACGGCCTTGGCGCCGTTCTCGCAGAACTCGGCGACGTGCCGGTGGTCGCCCTCCGGCCACGCGCAGCCGGGGCAGTCGAACCCCCGCTTCTGGTTGACGCGCAGCAGCGTCAGCGCCGTCCGGCGGACGCCCATCTGGTCGTAGGACTGGCGCAGCGCCGCGGTCACGCCGGGGACGCCGGCCGCCCACGTCTTCGGTTCCGACACGCGCATCCCGGTGTCGTCGAAGTCATCGGCGGGCGCCTGGCGGGTCATCGTTCACATCCTCGCGATCGGGGTGCTTCCACTCTCGCACGCCCGAGGCCGTCCGGCGCCGTCGACTTGCGCCCAATGGAAGCGCGCCGCCGGCTACTGTGCCGCCCGCTACTGCGGCGGGCCGTCGGCCAGGCGGAGCATGGCGGCCGTCCGCGCGCCCTGCGCGGTGAACCACTCCATCCGGACGGTCTCGCCGGGATGGTGGGCGAGCATCAGCCCGGTGAGCGTGGTGGGCGAGTCGACCGCGGCGCCGCCGAGCGAGATGATCGTGGCGCCGACCGGGACGCCCGCCTCGTCGGCCGGGGTGCCGGGCACGACCTCGACGACCTGGGCGCCCTGGGTGCCGCCGGAGCGGACCTTCACTCCGAGCATGGCGGTCCGGCCGATGTGCACGGTCGCCGACGCCTGGCCGCGGGCGATCTGGCGGGCGATCGCGAGGGCCCGGTCGGACGGGATGGCGTAGCCGCGGTGGGTGCCCTTCGGCTTGGACTTGCCGACGGTGAACGACGCGGACGCCGCGGTGTTGATGCCGATGACCCGGCCGCGGGTGTTCAGCAGCGGGCCGCCGGAGTCGCCCGGCCGGATCGGCGCGCTCGTCTCGATCATGCCGGTGAGCCGCTCGGAGGTGCCGTCGCTGTCGTCGCGGGCGGTGACGGTCTGGTCGAGGGAGGTGACCTTGCCGGTGACGACGGTCGGGGTGCCGCCCTTGCCGCCGGCGTTGCCGACGGCGGTGACCGGGTCGCCGACGCCCACCGTGGACGGGTCGCCGAACACGGCGGCCTTCAGCCGGGCCGCGCCGTACAGCCGGATCACCGCGACGTCGCTCTGCCGGTCGTAGCCGACGATCTGCGCGGTGTAGGAGCGCCGGTTGTCGGTGTCGGTGCCCTTGATGGTGGTGGCGCCCTGGATGACGTGGTTGTTGGTCAGCACGAGCCCGGAGGGGTCCATGACGATCCCGGTGCCGGCGGCGCGGGTGCTGTTCAGGCCCTGCTCGGTGTCGATGTTGACGACGCCGGGGCGCCGCCCGCTCGGCTTCTCGTGCTCGGCGACCGGCGTCTTGACCGGCGGGGGGACGTCCTCGGGGCCCGCGCCGCGGTCGAGGGCCTGGCAGCCGGGCGCGACGAGGGCGAGCAGCGCGGCCAGCAGCAGGGGAATCGCGGAGCGGAGACCGCGATGCTCGAAGACCTCGTTCACCGGCGCCTCCTAGCAGTTTCCTCCCATGATTCCCGATCCGAGGGGATTAGTCCTTGAGACGGGTTCTTGACCATCCCAGGGACGACCGCTGGTGGAACGGCGCCTCAGGCCGCCGTCCGTCCGGTGGCGCGCGCCGTCAGGGGGCGAAGTACCGGCGCGGGTTCCCGACGAGCATCTGGTCGATCTGCCCGTCCGGCACGCCCGCCTCGCGCAGCGCGGGCAGCACGTCGTCGCTGATGTGGCGGTAGTTCCAGTTCGGCGCGAACGCCGGCACGGTCGCCGGGTCGGGCCCGAACCAGTCGATGAAGCAGCTCGCGTCGTGGCTGAGCACCATCCGGTCGGCGTAGCCGCGCTCGCACAGCGCCACGACCGTGCGGACCCGGTCGGCGGTCGGGTTGATGACGTCCAGCCCGAACCGGTCCATGCCGAGGATCGCGCCGGTGTCGGCCAGTTCCATCAGGTAGTCGAGGTCGTTGCTGTCCCCGGCGTGCCCGATGACGACCTTGCTGAGGTCGACGCCCTCCTTGCCGAGGATCTCCACGACCTTCCGGCCGGCGTGGATCGAGCTCTCGGTGTGCACCGTCACCGGGGCGCCCGTCTCGCGGTGCGCGCGCGCCACCGCCCGCAGCACCCGCTCCACGCCCGGGGTGAGGCCCGGGGCGTCGATCGCGCACTTGAGGAACGCGGCCTTCACCCCGGTGCCGGCGATGCCCTGCGTCAGGTCGCGGACGAAGTACTCGATCATCGGGTCGGGGCCGTCGTCCATCAGCGTGCCCGGCCCGCGGTGGTGGAACTGGAACGGCAGGTCGTTGTAGGTGTAGATCCCGGTGGCCGCGATGATGTTGAGCTCGGGCACCTGCGCGGCGATCCGCTGTATGCGCGGGATGTAGCGCCCGAGCCCCCACACGGTCGGGTCGGCGATCGTGGTGATGCCGCGCGCGGGCAGCTCCCGCAGCTTGGCCACCGCGTCGGCGACCTTCTCCTCCTCGTCCCACCAGTCGCCGGCGCCGTAGTTCTCGACGTGCTCGGTGCCGAGGCAGAAGACGTGCTCGTGCATGAACGTGCGGCCCAGGGCGTCGACCTCGACGGGTCCGCGGACGGTCTCGACAGCGGGCATCAGGGGGCTCCCTCGATCCAGGCGGGACAGGTGCATACCGACCGGTCGGTTTCTGGCAAGCTATGTCCATGGACGCGGGCGCGTCAATGGGAGGAACGCCGATGACCGAGACCCAGCCTACGGACGCCGCGGCGGACGGCGGCGCGGACGGCGCGCCGGTCCGGCGCAGCCCCGTCGAGCGGCGCATCCTGGACGCGGCGCTGCGGCTGTTCGCCGAGCGCGGCTTCGACGGGACGTCCGTGCAGGGCATCGTCGAGGCCGCCGAGGTCACCAAGGGCGCCCTCTACCACTACTTCGACTCCAAGGACGCGCTGCTCTACGAGATCTACCACTCGCTGATCGCCCGGCAGCTCGCCGACCTCGACGCCGTCCTCGCCGAGGGGCTGCCGCCGCGCGAGGCCGTCCGCAAGGTGCTGACGGGGCTGATCCTCAGCACCGCCGAGCACATCGACGAGGCGAAGGTGTTCAGCCGGGAGTCGCACCGGCTCGACGACGCCCGCATGCACGCCGTCCGCGCCGACCGCCGCCGCTACCACAACACCTTCCGCGGCCTGGTCGAGCAGGGCAAGCGGGACGGCTCGTTCACCACCCCGACGCCCGCCGACACCGTCACGATCGTCGCGCTCGGCATGGTCAACCAGCTCCCGCGCTGGTACCGCGCCGACGGCCCGAAGCCCGCCGCCGAGCTGGCCGCCGAGGTCGCCGACTTCATCCTGGCCGCCCTCGACTAACGGCGGGTCTGGAGGGGGAGCGCGGCGTCGCGGACATCGGCGAGTTCGGCGTCCCAGTCGTCCGGTGCGGTGAGCGGGGCGAGGACGAACTTCGACAGGCCCGCCTCGATCAGCCGCTTGAGGTGCGCCTCCAGGCCGTCGAGGTCGGGGACGACGTCGGCGGGGTCGGCCGGGCCGCTCACCCTGCGGACGCGCGCGAACCGGGCGGCCGCCTCGTCCGGCAGGGGGCCGCGCCGGTACGGCACGACGGCGCCGAAGTGCTCCTCCTCGATCTCGCGCCCGGCGGCAGCGGCGGCGTCCTGCACCGCGATCCGGCCGCGCTCGGCCTCGGCGGGCGTGGTGAACGCGGCGAGCCAGCCGTCCGACAGCCGTCCGGTGCGGCGCAGCTCCGCGTCCGACGTCCCGCCCATCCACACGTCGAAGCCGCCCTTGACGGGGCGCGGCAGGATCCGCAGGCCGTCGTAGCGGAAGCGCGGCCCGTGGTGGACGACGGCGCCGCCGGCCCAGAAGCGGCGCAGCAGCGGCAGCGCCTCCTCGAAGATCTCGGCGCGCTCCTCCCGGCGGACGCCGAACGCCTGCTGCTCGGCGGGCAGCCGCTGGCCGAGCCCGAACGCGGGCAGCAGCCGGCCGCGCGACAGCACGTCCAGCGAGGCCAGCTCCTTGGCGAGCAGGGCGGGGGCGCGGCCCGGCACCGTCATCACGGCGGTGCCGAGCTTGATCCGGGACGTCAGCGCCGCCGCGTGCGTGAGCACGACGACGGGGTCGAGCCCCCACCCGGACGCCCGCTCGGACACCCACAACGAGTCGAAGCCCTCGCGTTCGAGGCCGCGGGCGAGGGCGGTCAGGGAGTCCGGGCCGAGCTCGCCGGACGCGGGTGCCATGCCGATGCGAACGATCACGTCCCGACCGTACGCACGGTCAGTTCGCTGACGCAACCCTCGGCGGCGTGACCGCGGCGACGGCGGCGGCGAGCAGGGCCAGCACCACGATCAGCACGAGCCGCCGGTCGGCCCGGACGGCCGCGGGCGCGGCCGTCCGGGCGCCGGGGTCAGACAAGCTTCACCGCCTGCTCGAAGTCGAGGCGGGGGTTGCGGGGGAACCAGGCGTCGGAGCCGGGCTTGCCGGCGTTGACGACGGCGATGGCGCGCTGGTTGCCGTCCAGGAACTCCTTCTCCACGGCGGCGGCGTCGAAGCCGGCCATCGGGCCCGCGGCGAGGCCGGCGGCGCGGATGCCGAGGATCAGGTAGCCGAGCTGGATGGAGGCGTTGAAACGGGCCATGGCGGGACGGCCGGGGTTGGCGTGCATCGCCTCGCGGGCGCCCTCCCGGTGCGGGAAGGTGACCGGGAGGTGCTCGTGGAAGTCCTCGTCGGCGGCGACGATGAGGGTGAGCGGCGCGGACGCGGTCTTGGCGCGGTTGCCCTCGGACATCAGCGGCACGAGCCGCTCGCGCGCCTCGGGGGTGCGGACGGCGACGAGGCGCAGCGGCTGGGCGTTCATCGCGGTCGGCGCCCATTTGACGAGGTCGTAGATCGCGCGGAGCTGCTCGTCGCTCACCGGCTCGGCGCTGAACGTGTTGGCGGTGCGGGCCTCGCGGAACAGCAGGTCCTGGGCGGACGCGTCGATGGCCAGCAGCCCCTCGGGCGCGATGGTCGTCATGGCTTCACCTCTCGTTCGGCTGGGGGAGCCGCTGGATCTCCGGCTCCGAGAGGGTGTAACCGGGCGACGCACCGTTATCTGCCGTGTCAGGGAGTGCGATGCGTCACAGCCGGGCACGGCGTTCACCAGCCGCCGGTTCAGTACGGGAACCGCTCGGCGGCGGCCACCACGGCGCCGGTGACGGTCGCGACGGTGAGCACCGACAGCCCGCACAGCACGGCCCAGCGTCCGGCCTGGTAGCCCGCGGGGACGCGGCCCGAGCCCCGGCCGCGGACCGGCCAGGGGGCGCGCAGCGGCGCGGTGCCGGGGACCTCCTGCGCGTCGCCCGCGGTGAGCGGGTGGTCGCCGCCGGACGGCGCGGCGGGCGCGAGCCCGGACGCCCAGCCGAGCAGGTCGGCGACCTCCGCGGGATCGGTGGAAAGGCCGGAGGCGAGGTAGCGGACCTGCCCGGCGACCTGGTCGAGGGTCCGGACGGTGTTGCCGAGCCCGACGCCGCCGAGCCAGGCCCGGACGTCGCCGTCGTGGCCGAGGCAGCGGCCGATCTCGGTGCGGACGAGCAGGTCGGCCTTGGTGACGATGACCGCGACGCGCTTCTGCCGGCCCTGGTCGGGACGGGAGCGCAGGTCGTTCAGGACCCGCTGGAGGGTGTCGGCCGGGTCCTCCTCCGACGAGGCGGCGGCCCGGTCGACGAGGTCCCGCTCGTCCGCGCCGAGGGACCGGCGGACCTGCGGCAGCGCGAACGGGTCCACGACGAACAGCAGCGCCTCGCCGTGGTCGAGGTAGCGCAGCGACTCGACCTCGGTCGCGCCCGTGTAGTGCTCGCCTGCCGGGTCGAACAGGTACAGGATGCGGCGGGCGCGGCCGGGCAGGTCGACGTCCACCATGGTCGCGAGCGGCAGCTCGGGGCCGGTCTTGGCGGGCCGCCCGCCGCGCTGGAACTCGCGGATCGCGCCCGCGTACGCCTGCGCGTGCCGCTGCTCCACGAACGCCAGCCGCCCCTGCACGGACCGGGCGCGCGCGTGCAGCGCCCGTATGCCGAGGAACATGAACGTGGTCTTGCCCGCGGCGGGCCCGCCGACGAACGGCAGCGGCTCGACGCGGACGCGCCCGATCCGCTCGGGCAGGCGCCCGCCGCAGTGCGGGCAGTACGCGGCGAGCCGGAACCGCCCGAGCGGGACGGTCGTGGGCAGCCGCGCGCCGCACCGGCACACGTGCCGGAACGCCCCGGCCGCCCCGGGCGTCAGGCGCCGGTGCCGGGCGCCGCATCCCGGGCACTCGTACTCGGGCAGGCCGATCCGCTCGTAGCAGAACGGGTGCGGGCAGGTCTGCAGGATCCGCCCGTACGCCATGAAGACCCGCTCGACGGCCGCGAGGAGCAGCACGCACGCCAGCCACGCCGCCAGCCCGACGGCCGCGACGACCCCGTACAGGATCGTCAGCGCCAGCACGAACGCCGCCGCCGGGACGGCCGCCGCGACGATCCCCGCGCACAGCGCCAGCCAGAACGGGAACGCGAAGAACCCCCACGGGCCGCCGAGCAGCGTCCGGGTCAGCCGCACGACGGTCCCCGACGCGATCCGGTACACCTGCGGGACGACGGTCCGGCTGATCGTCCACCAGTCCCGCCACACCTGGACCAGCAGGTAGTTGCGGTACGCGACGTCGGGCGAGGCGACGGGGGACGGCCCGTCGAGGGTGGACGGGGCGAGCGTGCGGCACGCGTTCAGGTAGTAGACGCCGAGCGCGGCGGCGCCCGCGACGATCAGCGTCGCGGGGAACAGCACCGGGAACACGTACCAGAACCCGAGGAACATCACGCCGGCCCACACGGCGACCAGCAGCAGCATGATCAGGATCTGCACGGGCTCACCTCCCCTCGTCCCCGGCGAGGAGGTCCCTCAGCGCGGCGCGCAGCTCCGGCCGGCCGGCCAGGCGCGCGTCGAGCTGCCGGCCGGCGAGCCAGCGGCCCGCGGCTCCGCGCGCCCAGGCCTCCAGGTCCGGTTCGGTGATCCCGCGCGCCCGCAGCCGCAGCACGATCTCGATCAGGTCGTTGCGCCGCTCGACGCCGGCGCCGCGCAGCTGGGCGCGGCCGGCGCGGGCGCGGGCGGGCAGCTCGGCGGTCCAGCACCCGGCGATCCGGGCCCGGACGGGCGGCGGCACCGCGCCGAGCAGCGCCGCGCGGAACGCCGGCGGGCGGCGGCACAGGCGCCGCGCGGCCGCCTCGAACGCCTCGCCGGTGAGCCGCGCGGACGCGCGGCGGGCGCCCGCCAGCGCGTCCATGGCGCGGGCCGCCTCGTCGGGCCGGGAGGCGGTGATCGCGTCGGCGTAGGCGCGGACGGCGGCGGCGTCCGCGGCGGCCCGCCCGCCGGGCAGCACCGCCGGCACGCGCGCTGCGAGCCGCAGGCTCTGCGCGTCGGCGAGGGCGTCGTGGCCGAGGGTCTCGAACGTCCGTGACGGCAGGGCGGCCAACGCGGGGACGTCCGCCAGGTCGGTGCCGAACGCGTCGAGCAGGTCGGCGCACTCGGCCGCGGACGGCGCCGCGGCCCACACCTCGGCGAGCGCCGCGCCGGCGTCCGCATCCCGTGCCGTGGAGGCGCCGGTCAGCCGGAGCAGCTCACCGGTGACCGCGATGCGGCGTGGACGGTACCGGCGGCCGATCGAGACGAGGACCGGCACGGCGACCTCGGGGACGGCGCGCAGGCGCTCGGCGGCGTGCTCGTAGAGCAGGTCGCAGGTGCCCGGGGTGAGCGCGGCGGCGCGGTCGCGGGCCGCCGCTTCGGCGAGGCCCCGGACGGCGCCGTCCAGCAGCGCCGCGCGGGCCTCCGCCGGACAGGCGCGGTGGGCGGCGGGCAGTCCGGCGGCGCCGAGACGGGCCCGCCGCGCGGCGGCGGTCGCGAGTTCGTCCAGGTCGAGACGGGTGCCGGCGCGCACCGCGACGGCCGCGACCGCGGCGACCTCGGCCAGGTCGGGGGCGTCCGCGAGCGCCTGCGCCACGCGCGGCTCCAGCTCGCCGGCGCGCTCCGGCAGCTCGGGCATCCGGTCCCGCGCGGCGGGGTCGGACAGGGCCAGCACCGCGATCCGCGCCGCGCACTCCCGCGCGACGCCGGTCGCGCCCGACGCGAGGGCGCGCTCGTGGACGGCGAGCGCCAGCTCCAGGCCCATGGAGGCGACGCCCGGTGCCAGGTCGCGCCAGACCCACTCGGGGACGGCCGCTCCGGGTCGCGACAGCAGCGCCGCCGCCGCGCCCTCCTCGGCCGCCGTGACCGGCCCGTCGCGCCGGCACAGCGCGAGCAGGGTCGCGGCGCCGTCCAGCGCCGAAGGGCCGGACGGCTTCGCAGGCCCGGACGGCGCCGCGCCGTCCAGCGGCGCGAGCTCGCCGAGCGCGTCGAGCGCGGCGAAGTCGGCGTCGTGCCAGCACGCCGCGACGGTCCGCGCGAAGCGGGACGTCCCGTCGCCGCCGCCGAGACCGGCCCGCAGATCGACGGCCAGCGCGTGGGACGCGTGGTGCCGCACCGCGTTCCACACGTCCGGGGTGGTGCCGACGAGGCGCTGCGCGGCGCCGTCGGGGTCGGCGGTGTAGGTGACGAACGACAGCCGCGCCGCCGCCGCGACTGGCAGCGAGTACGACACCACCGCGATCCAGCGGGCGATCAGCTCGACGTCGGCGGCGACCAGCACGATCCGGCCGTGGCCCCGGCCGAGGACGCCGGCGACCGCGTCGACCAGCCGCGCGAGCGTGCCGTACGCGTCGGGCGGCCCGGACCCGGCGAGCCACGCCGCGAGCGACTCGGGGTCGAGCGCGGCGCCCGGCGCGAGGTCGTCCAGCTCGCCGAGGTCGCCGTCGCCGGGCAGCGGCGCCCACAGCGGCGCGTGCCACAGCTCGGCGGGACGCAGCCCCTCCAGCTCGTCGTCGTCGGCGACCACCGCGTGCGCGAAGAAGTTGCCGTACCGGCCGGAGTAGTCGCGGCCGAGGTAGCGGCAGCGCAGCAGCAGCGGGCGGCCGTCGACCCGGTCGTACAGCAGCGAGACGGGGAAACCGGCCAGCTCGGCGTCGTCGGGGGACAGCGGCGCGTCCGGCGGCGGACGGTACGACAGGTACGGCGTGACCGCCGCGCGCACCCCGTCCGGCAGGCCGGGCGTCTCGGCGACGAACTGGAACCCGGCCCGCCCGGTGGGCCCGCGCCGCGCGGAGGTGTAGTGCAGCTGCCACGCCACCGTCACGCACCTCCGGGACGGACGCCGTCGAGCATCCCGAACCGGTACAGCAGCCACAGCAGCGGGTCCTCGGCGCGGTGCGGCCGGACGCCGCCCGCACCGACCCGGCCGTCCTCGGGGACGCCGCCGAGCGCCGACACCCCGAACAGCGCGTGCTCGGCGTACTGCTGCCCGAGGTAGGTGTCGAGCTGCCCGGCCTGCCAGTCGTGCAGCAGCGCCCGGACCTGCTCGTCCACCGCGTCGCGGTCGTCGAGGTCCAGCACGCCCGTGCCGGACGGGGAGCGGCGCAGCGCCGACTGCCGCAGCAGGTCCGGGCGCAGCGCGTCGATCTTGGTGAGGGCGACCGCGACCGGCACCGGCAGCGGCTCGCCGGGACGGGTGCCGTGCCGCTGCCGCAGCACGTCGGTGACCCGCGCGATGATGTCCAGCGGCTCGCCGCCGGGGCCGTCGCCGGGCCCGCGCGGCTCCGGGACGGTGTCGGAGATACCGGCGCGCGCGCCGGGCAGCTCCAGCGGGTCGACCAGGAAGATGATCGCGTCCGCCGCTTCGAGGTAGCGCAGGTGCAGGTCGGTGGCCTCGCGGCTGCGCAGGTCCTCGCCGGCGGTGTCGAACAGCACCAGCGCGAGCGAGTCGTTGCGCGCGCGCGACCAGCGGCCCCGCCGCGTCCGCGTCAGCAGGTAGACGAGGGGCTCGCGCGGGCCCGTCGCGGCGCTCGCGGTGGTCGGCAGCAGCCGCCGCTCCTCCAGCAGCGGCCGCGCGAAGTCGCGCTTGTAGCGCTCGATGGTCCGGTCGTCGCACGCGACGAGCGAGGCGTCCAGCTCCGTGCCGACCCGGTTCATCAGCTCGTGCAGCAGCACCGCGATGTAGGTGCTCTTGCCGGCGTTCTTCGCGCCGACCAGCGCGACGATCCGGCCGGGGGAGTCGCAGTACGCCGACGGCAGCGGGTTGTGGCACTCCGGGCACGCGCGGTTCCCCGTCGGGACGCCGCACTCGGGGCAGTCGGCGCGCCCCTTGCGGCCCGGCGCGGCGAACACCGGCGGCAGCGACGCGCCCGCCGTCGACCCCGTGTAGGCGGCCAGCTTCTCGTCGAGGACGGGCGCGCAGCCCTGCCGCCGCCCCGCCTGCCCGCGGCAGCGGAACAGGATCCGCTGCGGCGCGACGGACGCGAAGCAGTACGGGCAGGTGACGCCGTGCCGCGGGAACAGCCGCGCGGGCGCGCCCGGCAGCCGGGCGAGGGGTCTGGTCATCACGGGACCTGGAGTCGGCGGATCGGGGGATCGGTGAGTTCGATGACATCATCCTCGGCGAAGCAGCGCAGCCAGTACGGCGCGGACGCGTCCGGGACGGCCACCGACAGCTCGCCCGGCACCGGCACCTGCTCCCACGTGCCGAGCGTCTCGCCGTCGCCCGCCCGGTGCGGCATCACCCGGCCGCGCCGCAGCACCAGCGACAGCCGCGCCACCCGCAGCGGACGCGCGCAGGTGAGCCGCAGCGTCAGCGACCGCCGCCACGGCGGCCCGGACCTCTCCAGGTCGTAGCGGACGACGGTGCGCGCCGCGACCTCGGCGGTCACCGGCGGGCCGGTCACCCGCGTCCCGCCGACCGTGCCGGCCGCCGCGACGGCCAGCTCGACCGGCTCGTCCTCGGGGACGGGCAGCCGGACGCCGCCCTGCGTGTCGTAGGCGGCGCGGGTGACGGTCGCGCGCCGCTCGTCCCCGTCGTCGGCCGAGGACGAGCGGAGCGGGTCGCGGCCGATCCGGTAGACGAGGTCGACCTCGGCGACGTCCGGCGGCCAGTCGAACCCGACGTGCACGTGGTCGCCGCGCCGCTCGACGACGAGCCGGCGCGGCGGCGGCAGGTTCACGTACCGGTGGTACGCGCCGATCGCGGCGGTGCCCTCCGCGACGGTCACGGCGAGCACCCAGCCGCCCGCGCCGGGCCGCACCGCGAGCCCGCCCGCCGCCGGCGCGCCCGCGAGCCGCCGCGTCTCCCGCCGCACCTCCTCCACCGGGACCAGCGCGCTGCGCGGCCACGGCGGCGGCCCCGCCGACAGCACCAGCTCCACCGTCCCGTGCGCGGGCGGCGCGAACCGCACCCGCAGCAGGCCCGGGTCGGCCGGGTCGGGCTCGGCGGACAGCTCGTACACCGGTTCCGGCGGCGCGCTCGGCGTCACCGACGCCCGCACGCCCGGCGTGGCGACCTCGCGGCCCGCCGCGTCCAGGTAGACGGCCCTGATCAGGTAGTGGTGGGTGCGGCCGTTCGGCACCCGCTCGCGGAACCCGTCGCGGCCCGCCCGCACCGGCGTCCCGTCGCGGACGACGGCGACCCGCGCCGCCTCCGCCGGGCACCGCCACCGGCCGGTGACCTGCCCGTCCCCGGACAGCAGCTCGACCTCGCCCGGCTCCGGCCGCACCACGATCGGCCCGGCGACGGCGGGCGGCGCGGCGGCGTCGCCGCGCACCGCGATGGCGGCGTAGTACAGCGGGACGTTCACCGGCGGCAGCTCGTCGCGCTCCCCGTTGACCGCCTCACCGTCGCCGGCGCCGCGCGGCGGCCGGCCGGTCCGCCGCACGAGCCGGTAGCCGACCTCGCCGCCGGTCGACGGCGACGCCTCCCACGACAGCCGCACGACGGCGCCGCCCTCGCCCGCGTCGACGTCGGCGCGCAGCGCCGGGACCGGCCTCGGCGGCAGCCGCCGCTGGTGGTCGCGGGCGCCGGGCAGGTCGCGGACGAGCCGCAGCGCGTCGGCGAGCAGCCGCCACGCCCGGTCCGGGTCCGGTTCGGCGGCGGCCGTCTCGCGCAGCCGCAGCGCGGTGTCGAGGCGGTGCCGGGCCTCGGCCGCCAGCACCTCCTCCTCGGACGGCTCGCCCTCCGCGGCGGCCGGGACGCCGGACGCGTCCGCCAGCTCCGCCGCCGCGTCCGCCAGCTCCGCCGCCGCGTACACCTCGCCCGCGTCCAGCAGCGCGCGCAGCCGCCCGGCCAGGCCGCCGCCCGGCCCGGTCTCCCGGACCACCGCGAACACCAGCCGCCGCGCGTCCTCGGCGTGCACGCCGAGCTCCTCGGTCGCGTGCCGCAGCAGCGCCCGCTCGGACGCGCGCTGCCGGAACCGCTCCCGCAGCCGGTCCACGATGTCGTACCGGACGAGTTCGGCCAGGTCGGCGCCCGACCGCAGCGCCGCGAGGACCGTCCCGGCGTGCGTGGTGCTCGTGTCGCGGCTGCGGCGCGCCCACTCGTCCCCGGCGGCGGCGACCGCGTCCGCGTCGAGCAGCAGCGTCCCGCCGCGCAGCGCCGACGCGCCGGGCGCGCCGGGCGCCGCGGGCGCGGCGAACCCGTCCAGCACCCGGATCGGCCCCGCGATCCGCGCGCCGAACAGGAAGTCGGCCAGGTGCCGCTTGCCCAGCACGCCGAGCGACTCGCGCACCTTCCGGTACGCCGCGTACGGCGCGGCGGACGGCAGCGGGTCCGGCTCGCGGACGGCGATCCCCTCGGCGGTCGCGGCCGCCTCCAGCTCGGCGCGCGCGATCCCGCCCGTCCGGGCGATCGAATCGACCTCGGCGGGCGTCACCATGCGCAGGAACCCGGCCGCGTCCGCCAGGCCGGCGCGGGCCTGCGCGCGGCGCCGCTCGCCGCGCTCACGGCCGCCCGCGAGGCGCTCCTGCAGCGCCCGCAGGTCGCCGCGCCCGGCGGCGGTGAACAGCGGCGCCAGCTCCCGGTGCTCGGCCTCCAGCCGGTCGATCAGCTTGCGGTACTTCAGCTGGCCGCGCGCCCGCCGCCAGCACTGCCGCACCTGCTTCACCCGCGCCTCGACGCCCGGCCCGGTCAGCGGGTCGGCCAGCGCGTACCGGACGCGCAGGTCCTCGGGCGGCTGGTCGCCCGCGGCCCGCGCCGGCTCCAGCACCTCCCGCCGGTACTCCTCGTCGAACGTCACCGCGGCGCGCCGGCCCTCAGCTCACCTGCACCCGGGAGAGGGCCTTGCGGGAGCGCTCGACGTCCTCCTCCGACATCCCCCCGACGTCCACCTTCAGCTCCAGCCGCTCGCCGGACTCCTTCTCCACCGCCGTCACGTTCAGCAGCCCGGACGCGTCGAGCGCGAACGTCACCCCGATCGGCCAGCCCGCCTTCTTGCCCGGCGGGACGCGGATCTCCCCGGTCGCGATCTCGGTGTTGTCGATCAGCTCGGCGGACTCGACGCTGCCCGCCTGCTCCATCACCCGGACGTCGGCGGAGGTCTGGTCGTCGTAGACGGTGAAGAAGTCCTCGGTGCGGGCGGCGGGCAGCTCGTCGTTGGCGTGCACGAGGTGCGCGACGTGCTCGGCGCCGGAGTCGCGGTCGACGACCACGATGCCGAACGCGTGCGAGGCGACCGTGCGGATCTGCCGCCCGGCGATCTGCTTCTGCTGCTCGGCCGACAGCCCCGCCCGGCTCGCCATCTCCGCGGCGCGCTCGGCCGCGCCCTCGCGCATCAGCCGCCGGTAGGTCTCCTCGAACGCGTACAGCGCGGCGCCCTTGGCGACGGCGAGGTCCGGGTCCTGCAGCCGGGGCGACATCCCGAGCTCGGTCTCCAGCCGCGCCGCGACCACCGGCATCTTCGTCGACCCGCCGACCAGCACCAGGTCGTCGTAGTCGTGCACGCCCTTCTCGGCGGCGGTCGACAGCGTCCGCCCGGTGATCTCCACGGTGCGGTCGAGGAGGTCCTGGGTCAGCTCCTCCAGCTTCTCCCGCGTCACCTCGATCGCCGCGACCCGCCCGGCGTGCATCACCCGGACGGTGTGCGCGGTGCGGGTCGTGAGCGCCTTCTTGGCGTCCTCGGCGTCGCGGCGCAGCTGCTGCTCGGTCTGCTTGTCGTCGAGCGGATCGCCCGCGTCGGGGTGCTCGGCGCGGAACCGCTCGGCCAGGTACTCCACCAGCCGCGCGTCCCAGTCGGCGCCGCCGAGCTCGTGGTCGCCGTCGGTGCAGATCACCTCGATGTGCCCGTCGCGCAGCGCGATGACGGTCGTGTCGAACGTGCCGCCGCCGAGGTCGTAGACCAGGATCGTCCGGTCGGCGTCGGGGTTCAGCACCCCGTAGGTGATCGCGGCGGCGATCGGCTCGGACACGATGTCGATGACGTTCAGCCCCGCGATCCGGCCCGCCTTGCGGGTCGCGTCGCGCTCGGCCGCGCCGAAGTACGCCGGGACGGTGATGACGACGTCGCGGGTCTCCTCGCCCGTCGTCGTCCGCGCGTCCGTCGCGAGCTTCAGCAGGATGAACGCCGACAGCTCCTCGGGGGTGAAGTCGATCCCGTGGATCGGGCGCGTCACGTCCCGGCCCATGTCGCGCTTGATGAGGCTGACGACGTTGTCGGGCTCCAGCACCGCGGTGTCCTTCGCGGTGGCGCCGACGACGACGTTCTCGCCGCTCTCGAAGTACACCACCGAAGGCGTGGTGTCGGTGCCCTCCAGGTTCCGCAGGACCGCCGGGCGCCCCACGTCGTCGATGGAGGCAATGCAGGAGTACGTGGTTCCCAGGTCGATCCCGTAGACGGTCATGTCCCTCTCACCCATCGGTGCCGAGTCGGTTGTTCGTCGTCTCGCCGCGGCCGGCCGCGGCGTGGCGGCCCGCCCCGGCCCGCGCCGTGTCCGCGGTGCCGTTCGCGGCGGTGCCGGCGCCGTCGGCGGTGCCGTTCGCGGTGCGGTCGAGCCGGCCGACGCTGACCGCCGCCTTGCGCAGCACCTTGCCGCTCTGCTCGAAGCCGTCCGCCTGCACGCCGGTCACCAGGCCGTCGCGGCCCGGGTCGGCGACCGGGGTGACGGCGACGGGCCGGTGCCGGGACGCGTCGTACGGCTCGCCGGGCCGCACGGTGAACCGCTCGACGCCGAGCCGGGCGAGCGCGTCGGCGACGTCGTCGGCGACCGCGCTGAACAGCCCGGCCGTGCGGACCGGGTCGGGCGGCTCGGCGGCGCCCGGCCCCGCCAGCCGGCCGGCCTCCCGGCGCGCCTGGTCGTGCAGCCGGTACAGCGCGGCCCGCACGGGCTCCAGCATCGCCTGCAGCTCCCCGCGCCGCAGCCGCTGGTTCTCCTCGTGCAGCCGGTCGATGACCGCCTCGCGGTGCGCGGCGCGCTCGTGCTCGCGGTCCAGCCGCGCGGTCAGTGCCGCCAGGGCGTCCCTGATCCCGGCCTCGAACGCGGCCGTCCGCGCGGCCTCACCGGGCGCGGCCTCCCCGTTCACCGCCCCGGCGTGCGCCGTCGCCGCGGGCGCGGAGACGCCGCCGGCCGCCGGCGCGGCGCCGTCCATGCCGGAGTCGGCCCCGTCGTTGACTGTGCGATCCCCGTCGCTCGACACGTGCAGTCACCTTAATGATGAGGCGGCAGAGGCGATAGGTCTGCTGTTGACCTTCATTGGACTCTAGTTTGACGCCTCCCCGCCGTTCCAGCATCGACTTCTTCGCGTCGACACGAATGGGTAACACGTGGGAAATGCGTCTTCCGGAGACTGGACGCACCGACGGGAACAAGGAGGTGGCGATGTTGCTGCGGATACGCGTCCGGCTGCCCGACCGCCCGGGCTCGCTGGGCCAGGTGGCGCGCACGCTGGGCGCCGCGGGCGCCGACGTCGCGCAGATGGCGGTGCTGGAACGTGACAACGGGCGGGCCCTGGACGACTTCACCGTCACGTGGCCCGCGGGCGCGGGCGTCGAGCGGCTGCGCGACGGGCTCGGCTCGGTCAACGGGGTGGAGATCGTCGGCATCTGGCCGACCGTCGAGCCGCAGGGCGCCTTCCCGGACGCCGCCCTGATCGGGCAGGTCGCGGCGGTGCCCGAGCGCGGCGCGGCGACGCTGGCCGACGCCGTGCCGGGCATCCTCAGCGCCGACTGGGCGGGGATCGCCGAGGTGGGGGAGCAGGACACCGCGGTGCTGGTGCACGCGAGCGTCGGCGGGCTGACCGGCACCGAGCTGCCGGTGCTGCCGCCGCTGCGCCCGCGCGCCTTCACCGGGACGGACGGCACCGAGTACGCGGTCTGCCCGCTGTCGGCGGGCCGCGCCGCGCTGGTCGTCGCCCGCAGGGGCGCGCCGCCGTTCCACCGGACGGAGGTGCTGCGGCTGGAGCAGCTGGTGAACGCGGCGGAGGCGGTGCTGGCCACCGATCTCGTCCGGACCTCGTGACCTGCCCCTGGCCATCGCGGCGGGGATAGTTCTAGAGTCGGATTCTAGGATTTGTCCCGTTCCAGGAGGCGACCGATGGCCGAACTGCTCCGCCCGCACGCCGACGCCCGTCCGGACGAGCCCGCGCTGACCGACGAGCGCGGCACCACCACCTGGCGCGAGCTGGACGCCAGGACCGACCGGCTGGCGAACGCGCTGCGCGGCCTGGGAGCGGCCACCGGCGACGTGATCGCGATCCACTCGGGCAACCGCCGCGAGTTCTTCGAGGCCATGTGCGCCGCCGGCCACATCGGCCTGCGCTACGTGCTGGTCAACTGGCACTGGACCGCCGACGAGCTGCGCTACGTCCTCGAGGACGCCGGGGCGCGCGTGCTGTTCACCGAGGACGCCTTCGCCGACGTCGCGCGCGAGGCGTCCGCCGGGCTTGACCTCAGGGCGCGCATCGCGTTCGGCGAGCCGGTCGACGGCTTCACCCCGTACGAGGAGTTCCTCGCGACGGGCGCGCAGGAGGAGATCGCCGACCCGTCCACCGGGCTGCCGATGTTCTACACCTCCGGCACCACCGGCCGCCCCAAGGGCGTCACCCGCAAGCTCACCGGCGCGGGCGGCCCGATCGAGAACGCGCGGCTGCTCGGCGAGGCGATGGCGGGCGTGCTGCAGATTCCCGAGAACGGCCGCACCCTGCTCGTCGGGCCCGTCTACCACTCGGCGCAGTGGCTGTGGTCGCACGTGTTCCTGCTCGGCGGGCGGTCGGTGGTGATGCGCCGCGGCTTCGACGCCGCCGAGACGCTGCGGCTCCTCGACGACCACGCGATCACGAACGTCCACCTGGTGCCGACCCAGTTCGTCCGGCTGCTGCGGCTGGACGAGGCGACCCGCAAGGCGTTCGACGGCTCCAGCCTGAAGGCGGTCTGGCACGGCGCCGCGCCGTGCTCCCCGGACGTCAAGCGCGCGATGATCGACTGGTTCGGCCCGATCGTGCACGAGTACTACGGGTCGACGGAGGCGTCGGTGAACAGCGTCATCACCGCGTCGGAGTGGCTGGAGCGGCCCGGCAGCGTCGGCCGCCCGCTGGCCACGACCGAGGTGCACGTCCTGCGCGAGGACGGCGAGCCCGCCGCGCCGGGCGAGCGCGGCCAGATCTGGTTCCGCTACGCCAGCGGCGACGACGTGGAGTACTGGGGCGACGAGGAGAAGACCCGCTCGGTGCACCGCGCGGACGGCCTGTTCACCACCGGCGACGCCGGATACCTCGACGAGGACGGCTACCTGTTCCTCGCCGACCGGGTCATCGACATGATCATCAGCGGCGGGGTGAACATCTACCCGGCCGAGGTCGAGGGCGTGCTGATCACCCATCCGGCGGTCCGGGACGTGGCGGTGTTCGGCGTGCCGGACGAGGAGTTCGGCGAGCAGGTGAAGGCCGCCGTCGAGCTCGCGGACGGCGCCGAGCCGTCCGCCGCGCTCGCGGACGAGCTGATCGCGCACGTCCGCGCGTCGCTCGCCGGCTACAAGGCGCCGCGCTCGGTCGACTTCGTCGACGCGATGCCGCGCACCCCCACCGGCAAGCTCTACAAGCGCCTCCTCCGCGACCCCTACTGGCAGACCGCTCGTTGACTTGCGGCGAGTCGTCGTTATCAGCGCCGTCATAACGACGACTCGCCGCAAGTCAACGGAGCAGGGTCAGGACGGTGTCGAGGTCGGTGAGGCCGGCGTCGGAGCCGAGGCCCTGGGCGACGGTCGCGGCGGCGGCGGTGCCCCAGCGGGCCGCTTCGAGGACGTCCCTGCCCTGGCCGAGGCCGGTGAGGAACCCGGCGCAGTAGGCGTCGCCGCAGCCGGTGGTGTCGACGACCTCGACGGGCAGGGCGGGCAGCCGGTGCACGCCGTCCGCGGTGGCGACGAGGCTGCCCTCGGCGCCGAGCGTCACGACGACCGAGCGGGGGCCCTCGGCGAGCAGGGCGCGGGCGGCCTTCTCGGGGTCGTCCTCGCCGGTCATCGCGGCGGCCTGCTCCTCGTTGGGCAGGAAGTGGTCGACGTGCGGCAGGAACGCGGCGGCGCCGCGCACCAGGTCGGGCAGGTTGGACAGCAGGTCCATGGTGACGACGGTGCCGGCCGCGCGGGCGGCGTCGAGGGCGGCGAAGAACTCCGGGTCGTTCAGCCCGAACGTGACGTCGGGGCCGCCGAGGTGGACGAAGTTCGCGGCGGCGAGCAGGCCGGGCTCGACCGCGTGCGCGGTGAGGGTGAGGTTCGCGCCGGGGACGTGGAAGCTCGGCCGGCCGCCGTCCGGGCGGATCGGCAGGATCGACGCGCTGGTCTGCTCGGCGGTGCGGCGGACGAGGCCGGTGACGTCCACCCCGTTCCGGTTCATGATCGTGACGAGCAGGTCGCCGAGGTCGTCGTCGCCGATCGCGCCGACCGAGACGACCCGGTTGCCGAGCCGGGCGAGCGCGACCGCGGTCCCGGCGGCGGCGCCGGCCGCGGTCACCCTGATCTGGTCGACGACCACGGTGTCCTGGCCGTCGGGGATGCCCTCCACGGGGCGGGCCAGCACGTCCAGGATGTGCGCGCCGACGGTGACCACAGTTGCCATGCCGGGTTCTCCCTCGTGATCGTCAGGGCCGTAGCGTACGACGGGCAGGGCCGAGAACGTGAGAGGGATTCGCATGTTGCTGGAGGACGAGCGGCGCGCGCTGTGCGCGGTGGGCCGCAGGCTGGCCGAGACGGGCCTGGTGACCGGCGCGTCGGGAAACGTCAGCGTGCGGTCGGGGGACCTGGTGGCGGTGACGCCGGGCGGGATGATGCTCGACCGGATGCGGCCGGAGGACTGCCCGGTCGTGAACCTGGACGCCCGGCTCGTCGAGGGCGACCGGGCGCCGTCGTCGGAGACGCCGATGCATCTGGCGCTGTACCACGAGACGCCCGCGGCGGCGGTCGTCCACACGCACTCGACGTACGGCGCCGTCGTCGCGACGACGATGGCCGAGCTGCCGCCGATCCACTACAACACGCTGCTGCTGGGCGGCGTGGTGAAGGTCGCCGAGTACGCCACCTACGGGACGCCGGAGCTGGCCGAGAACGTCCGGGCCGCGATGGAGGGCGGCAAGCGCGCCGCGCTGATGGCCAACCACGGCGGCGTCACGATCGGCCGCGACCTGGACGAGGCGTTCGAGAACGCGCGGCTGCTGGAGTGGCTGTGCGGGGTGTACGTGCGGGCGAAGATGATCGGCGAGCCGCGGATCCTGACGGACGGGCAGCTGGCGAAGGTGGTCGAGCGGGGCCTCACGCCGCCGGACTTCCCGGCTGTGTAACCTAGCGCTTGCTAGGCACACCGGGAGGTCACGTTGCCGTACTCGCCCCGACCAACCGACTCCGACCGACCGCCCGTCGTGCTCATCGACAAGCCGCGCCCGCACGTAGCGCTCATCACCCTCAACCGGCCCGAGCGGATGAACGCGATGGCGTTCGACGTCATGGTGCCCTTCCGCGAGGCCCTCGAGGAGGTGAGCCGCGACAACGGCGTCCGCGCCGTCATCGTCACCGGCGCCGGGCGCGGCTTCTGCTCCGGCGCCGACCTGGAGTCGGCGGGCGCGCCGCCCGGCATCGACGGGCTGACGCTGCCGACGATCGCGCTGCGCTCGATGGAGCTGCTCGACGACGTCGTCCGCGCGATGCGCCGCGTCCACCAGCCGGTGATCGCGGCGGTCAACGGGCCGGCGATCGGCGGCGGCCTGTGCCTGAGCCTGGCCGCCGACATCCGGCTGGCGTCCGAGACCGCGCTGTTCCGCGCCGCCGGCATCAACAACGGGCTGACCGCGAGCGAGCTCGGCCTCAGCTACCTGCTGCCGCGCGCGATCGGCGCGTCCCGCGCGTTCGAGATCATGCTGTCGGGCCGGGACGTGGACGCCGCCGAGGCCGAGCGGATCGGGCTGGTCTCCCGCACCGTCCCGGGCGACAAGCTGCTCGGCGCCTGCTACGACCTCGCCGAGCGGATCGCCGGGTTCAGCCGTCCCGGCGTCGAGCTGACCAAGCGGTCGCTGTGGTCGGGGCTGGACGCGTCGAGCCTCGACGCGCACATGGGACAGGAGGGCCTCGGGCAGCTGTACGTCCGGCTCACCACGCGGAACTTCGACGAGGCCATCGCGGCGCGCAAGCAGAACCGGCCGCCCGACTTCAAGGACTGACGCAGCCCGGGCGCGTGCGGCGCTGGTAGGACAGTGCGGCGGCGCCGAGCGCGAGCCCGTAGCCGCCGAACGCGCCGATCCCGCACGCGGCGACCGTCCACCCGGACCATCCGCTCATGAGCCCGTCGTGCGGGAGGTCCCGGGACGCCGGCGGCCCAGTACAGGGCGAGCGCCGCCGCGCCGGCCGCCCACCCGCCGCCCGCGTACCCGGCCCACGCCGGCCACCGCCTGAAGATCGTTTCCACGGGTCCGAACCTTCCGGGCGGCGCTCCCGCGCGCCTCCCGCCCGCGGGTGATCCGCCTCGCCCGCGCGGGGGAGCCTGGGAACCGGGGTCGCGCCGTGACAGGCTGCACCCGTGCCCAAGCTCTCACCGGACGACGCCCGCCGGCTGCTCGCGAGCGTCCCCGTCGCGCGGCTCGCCACCGTCGGGGAGGACGGCCGCCCGCGCCTGGTGCCCGTCACGTTCGCCGTGCACCGCGGGTCGGTCTACACCGCCGTCGACCACAAGCCGAAGAGCACGCGGGACCTGCGGAGGCTGGCCGACGTCCGCGCCAATCCGCGGGTCGCGCTGCTCGCCGACCACTACGAGGACGACTGGGACCGGCTCTGGTGGGTCCGCGTCGACGGCCACGCCGCCGTGGTCGAGGACGACGCGCGCCGCGCCGAGCCCGTCCGGCTCCTGGCCGCCCGGTACGCCCAGTACCGGGACCGCCCGCCCGAGGGCCCGGTCATCGCGATCACCATCGACGCCTGTACGGGCTGGACCGCCACGCCCCTGCACTAATCCCAGGCGCTGCCGAGCCTGGCCAGCCGGTCCGCGTACTCGATCCGCCCGGCCCACTCGCCCGGCCAGGCGTCCATGCCGAGGTGCGCGCCCGCGAACGCGCCCGCCAGGCACGCGATCGAGTCGGAGTCGCCGGAGCTCGCGGCGCCGCGCCAGATCGCCTCGACGGGCTCGTCCGGGAACAGCAGGAAGCACAGCAGGCCGGTGGCGAGGGCCTCCTCCGCGCACCAGCCGGCGCCGGTGATCTCGCACGGGTCGGACGCGCGGTCGCCCCGCGCCACGGCCTCGTCGAGCCGGTCGAGGACGTCGAGGCACTCGTCCCAGCCGCGCGCGATGAACGTCTCCGGCTCGTCCATGCCGGGCTGCTGCCACAGCGTGCCGAGCCACCGCTCGTGGTAGACGGCGCGCTGCTCGTGGCAGCGGGCGCGCAGCGCGGCGGGCAGGTCGGCGGGCGCCATGCCGTCGGCCAGCCACCGGACGGCGAACGCGGTCAGCTCGCTCGCCGCGAGCCCCGTCGGATGCCCGTGCGTCATCGCCGCCTGCAGCTGGGACGCGCCGGCGCGCGTCTCGTCCGTCAGGCCCGGTACGAGCCCGACCGGCGCCACCCGCATGTTCGCGCCGCAGCCCTTGGATCCCGCGACGGTCGCCTCCACCCACGGCCGCCCGGCCGCCAGGCCCTCGCAGGCGCGCAGGCACGTGTGGCCCGGGGCGCGGTTGTTGTCGGGGCTGTTCAGCCAGTCCACGAACCGCCGCCGCCACAGCGGCGCGACGAGATCGGGGGTGAGCGGCGGGTCCGCCAGGGCGTCCAGCAGGGCGAGGCCGACCGCGATCGCCATCTGCGTGTCGTCGGTGACGAGCGCGGGATCGCCGTTCAGCTGCGTCGGGCCGTGCTCGCCGAACCGCCGCAGGATCTGCTTCATGTCGAGGAACTCGGTGGGCGCGCCCAGAGAGTCCCCGTACGCCAGCCCGAACATCGCTCCGCTTGCCCGCATCATGGGCGACATTGTCCCTCAATCGCCGCAGGCGGCACGGTACTTCCCGGGCGTCATCGCGTAGCAGCGGACGAACCAGCGCGTCAGATGGCTCTGGTCGGCGAACCCCGTCGCCGCGGCGACCTCCCCGACCGGCTCCCCGCGCGCCAGCCTCGCCCGCGCCGCGCGCAGCCGCAGCTGCCGCTGGTAGTCGCTCGGCGCCATCCCGTACGCGCGGCGGAACGCCCGGTACAGCGCGAACCTGCTGCACCCCGCCGCCTCGGCCAGCTCGTCGGCCCCGATGTCGTCCAGGTAGCGCTCCTCCAGGCGGCGCCGGGCGCGCGCGGCGGCACCCGACGACGGCCCGACGCGCAGCCGCCCGGACGCGGCGCGGTTCACCATCGCGCCGACCGCCGCCGTGAGCAGCTCGTCCCGGCGCAGCGCGGGCGCCCCGCCCAGCAGCGCGCCGTGCAGGGCCCGCAGGTTCCGGGCGAGGACGGGATCGCCGACCACCGGGGCGTCGAACAGCGGCAGCCCCGCCGGACGCCCCCCGATGTCGGCCAGCACCCCCGCGACCAGCTTCGGGCCGATGTGCACGATGCGGTAGGTGAAGCCGAGCGCGTCCGCCGGGCGGCCGTCGTGCGGGTCGTCCGGGTTGAACGCGATGACCATCCCGGCGGCGCTCGTGTGGGCGCCGCCCCGGCACTTGAACGCCTGGTAGCCGTCCTCGGTCACGCCGAACGAGTACGTCTCGTGGCTGTGCCGGTGGTAGCGGTGCCGCTCGAAATGCGCGTGCATCGCCTCCAGCGGGCGGTCCGGCGACCGCCAGTACCTGCTCCAGTCCACGCCTTCATTCTGGCGCGGCGCACGAGCGTTCAAGACGGCCGGCCGCCCGGCCCGCCAGCCTGGACGGCATGCGCTTCGACACCAAGATCGGCATCGTGGTCCGCGACGACCTGGCCGCCTGGCAGCGGCTCAACGTCACCGCGTTCCTGGCGAGCGCGGTGGCCGGGGGAGTGCCCGGCGTGATCGGCGACCCCTACGAGGACGCGTCCGGCAACACCTACCTCGCGATGTTCCGCCAGCCCGTCCTCGTCTACGAGGCCGATGCCGAGGCCATCAAGGCCGCCCACGCGCGCGCCCTCGCCCGCGGCATGGACATCGCCGTCTACATCGAGGACATGTTCAAGACCGGGCACGACGAGGCCAACCGCGCCACCGTCCGCGCCGTCGCCGCCGAGGACATGCCGCTCGTCGGGTTCGCCGTCCACGGCCCGAAGAACGGCGTGGACAAGGCCCTGAAGGGGCTCAGGCTGCACCCGTGATGCCGGCGAGCGCGGCGAGCCGCGCGCGGTGCGCGTCCGGCGACCCGAACAGCTGCCGCGACGACTGCGCCCGCTTGAAGTACAGGTGCGCGTCGTGCTCCCAGGTGAACCCGATGCCGCCGTGCAGTTGGATCGCCTCGCCCGCCGTGTGGAAGAACGCGTCCGAGCAGTACGCCTTCGCCAGCGCCGCCGCCCGCGGCAGCTCCTCCGGGCTCTCGTCGGCGGCGGCCGCCGCGTTCAGCACCGCCGACCGCGCCGACTCCACCAGCACGAACATGTCCGCGCACCGGTGCTTGACCGCCTGGAACGAGCCGATCGGGCGGCCGAACTGGTGCCGCACCTTCGCGTACTCGACGGTCATGTCCAGCGTCCGCTGCGCGCCGCCGAGCTGCTCGGCCGCCAGCACCACCGCCGCGACGTCGAGGGCGTACCGGACCGCGTCCGCGCCGCCGACCCGGCGCGCCGGCGTCCCGTCGAACCCGACCCGGGCCAGCTTGCGCGTCTGGTCGAGCGTCGGCAGGGGCGTCCTGGCCATGCCCTCGGCGCCGGCGTCCACCGCGTAGAGGCCGACCTCATCGCCGTCGCGGGCCGCCACGAGCAGGAGCCCGGCGAGGCACCCGTCCACCACGAAGCTCTTGGTCCCGCGCAGAACACCGCCCTCGGCCCGCGTCCGCATGGCGTCGAGCTCCCAGCCACCGCCCTCTTCGGCGACGGCGAGGGTCGCGATCGTGGTGCCGTCCGCGATGCCGGGCAGCAGGTCGTGCCCGCCGTCCCCGGCGCGGAGCGCCGCCGCCGCGGTGATCGTCGCGAGGAACGGCGCGCACACGACCGCCCGCCCCATCTCCTCGAACACGACGGCCAGCTCCCGCACGCCGAAGCCCGCGCCGCCGTGCTCCTCCGGGATCGCCAGGCCCTGCAGCCCGAGCTGCTCGGCCATCCGCGCCCACATCTCCGGGTCGTAGCCCTCGGCCGTCTCCATCAGCCGCCGCACCTCGGCGGACGGCGACCGGTCGGCGAAGAACCGCCGCAGCGCGTCGCGCAGCTCCCGCTGTTCCTCGGTGACGACGAGCTCCATCCGGCGGCCTCCCTGCGGCGCACGTGTACGACGGTCGACCATCCTCCCGTCCCGCACCCTCGCGGGGCCCCGCCTCTCCCGCTCACCGGGACGCCCCGCCGGTCACGCGTCCCAGTCGTGCGGGCCGAGGACGTAGCCCTCCGGGGTCGAGTGCAGGTGGTTGACCGACACCAGGTGGCCCAGCGCGGCCCAGAGATCCTCCTCGGGCGCCTCCATCAGCCGCTCGATCGTCTCGAAGTCGGCCGCGCGGCCCTCGACGTCGATCTCCGCCACGGTCTCGTACACCGCCAGCTCGAAGTCGCTCAGCTCCTGAACGTCCCCACGCGGATCGTCTCGCTCGTCCATGGCGAAACCGTGCCCGCTCCCCGCCGATCTAATTGCCCGGCGAGTGTGCGGACGCCGGCGCGCGGGGATCGTAGGCTGAGGACGAACGTGCCGACGACCACGATCCGTATGCGAAGGGTGGCGCTCCGCTCATATACTCGCTCGCGAGGAAAGGAGCAGGGCATGACTGTGATGGCCCATGAGCCTTTTATCGATGGAGACCCGCTCCTAGAGGGTTTTCTTGCTCTCGACACCCCCGAGGGCTTCCGAGCCGAGCTGATCGACGGGGAGATCATCGTGACCCCGCCCCCCGGTGGCAGACACGAAAGGAACATCGGCAGGTTCGCCCGCCAAGTCGCGCGCCGGAGCTCGGCCGATCTGGACTTCGCCGCCAACCGTGGGCTGGTCGTACCCGCTGCTGCGCAGGGTCCGGACAGCCATGTGATCCCGGATGGCACCTTCGCTCTGGCCGAGGTCGATGCCTTCGACGATGAGGAATCATGGAGTCGGCCAGACCGCGTGTGCCTCGTCCTTGAGGTCACCTCGTCCCACCCTGAGCGGGATCGGGTGAACAAGCGACGCGCGTATGCGAGAGCCGGTATCCCGTTGTACCTCCTGGTAGATCGCGGAGAACAGAGAGCGACACTGTTCAGTGAGCCGGACGAGAGGGACTACGGGCAGACGAACAGCGTGCCGTTCGGCAAGGGGCTGGCATTGCCGGAGCCGTTCGGGTTCGAGCTGGACACGTCCGAGTTCGCATGAGCTGGCGGGCCGCCGGGCGGGGTCAGCCGTAGCGCTTCATCTCGTGGAAGAAATCGGGGATCGTGTGCAGGGTGCCGGCGGCGGTGACCTGGTCGTGGACGTACTTGGCGACGGCGAGGTCGAGGACGCCGAGGCCGAACGGGGAGAAGACCGTCGGCTTGTCGGCGGGCGGGGTGGTGGCGCCGGTGAGGACGTCGTAGAGGGTGCCGGCGACGAAGTCGCGGTTGCCCACCTTCTGCTCGGCCAGGTGCGGGGACGTGTTGGCCTTCATGCAGTGCTCGACGTCGTCCACGACGTTGTACGCGGACAGGATGATCTCGGGGGAGAGGTCGCGCAGCGACACGTGCAGGACGAGCGGGTTGTGCGCGAACCAGGCCGGGTCGGTGACGTGCGGCTCGCCCGCGACGGTCGCGAAGACGACCAGGTCGGACGAGCGGATCAGCGACTCCGCCGAGTCGTGGATCGTGACCGCGCCCTTCTCGGAGCGTTCGAGGTAGCCCTTGAAGCCCTCGGCGTGCTCGCGGGACAGGTCGTGGATCCCGAGCTCGTCGAACGCGAAGCCGTTGCCGGCCAGGTAGGTGTGGATGTACCGGGCGATGAGGCCGACGCCGATGAAGCCGACCTTGCGGGGACGGTCGCCGCGCTTGTCGGCGAGGGTCGCGGCGGCGAGTGACGCCGACGCGGCGGTCCGGGCGGCGGAGATGATGGAGCTCTCCAGGCACGCGAACGGGTAGCCGGTCTCGGCGTCGTTGAGGATCAGCACGGCGGACGCGCGGGGGATCCCGTTCGCGACGTTGCCGGGGAAGCTGGAGATCCACTTGATGCCGTGCACGTCCACGTCGCCCTTGACGGAGGCGGGCAGCGCGATGATCCGGTCGGCCGGCCGGTCCGGGAAGCGCAGGAAGTAGGAGTCGGGGTTGACGGTGGCCCCCTCGCCGTGCAGCCGGTAGGCCGCCTCGACCATGCCGATGACCTGCTCCTCGCGCCCGGCGATCGCGTCGTGGACCTGGGCGCCGGAGATCACGGCGAACGTGGGGGCCTGCGTCATGGGGGAACTCCGTGTCCTTTTCGGGATGATCAGACGCCGAGAATACCGGCGGCCGGGAGATCGAGGTCGGCGAGCAGTTCGCCGAAGTGCTCGCCGAGCCAGCCCTCGTCGTAGATGGAGTCGAGGTAGCGTTCGCCGAGGTCGGGGGCGATGGCGACGGCGACGGGCTCCTCGCCGGGGTACTTGGCCTCCAGCCAGCGGGACGCGCCGGACACCACGGTGCCGGTCGAGCCGCCGAACAGGAACCCGCGCGCGGACAGCGCGTGCACCGTGCGGATGGTGTCGGGCTCGGCGACGTGGACGACGTCGTCGATGTAGGACTCGTCGACGAGGGCGGGCTTGGCGCTGGTGCCGAGGCCGGGCACCATGCGCTGCTCGGGGATGCCGCCGAAGGTCACCGAGCCGACCGCGTCGACCGCGACGATCGTGACGGGGCGGCCGTGCTCGCGGAAGTAGCGGGCGCAGCCCATGAGGGTGCCGGTGGTGCCCGCCCCGACGAAGAGGACCTCCAGGTCGGGGAACTGCCTGTCGATCGCCGGCGCGGTCCCGCGGTAGTGGGCGAGCCAGTTGTTGCGGTTGGCGTACTGGTTCAGCCAGACGTACCCGTCGCCGGACGCGCACAGGTCCCGGACGTACTTGATGCGGCCGCCGAGGTAGCCGCCGTTGGCATCCTTGTCGGCGACGACGCGGACCTCGGCGCCGAGCGCGCGCATGACCCGCACCGAGGCTGGGTTGCAGCGCGGGTCGGTGACGCAGACGAACCGCAGGCCGCGGTCGGCGGCGATGAGGCTGAGCGCGATGCCGAGGTTGCCGGAGGACGACTCGACGATCGTCGAGCCGGGGGACAGCACGCCCTCCCGCTCGGCGGCCTCCACCATCGCGGCCGCCGCCTTCAGTTTCACCGAGCCGGCGAAATTGAATCCCTCGCATTTGAGGAAGAGCGGGCGGTCGATGACGCGGCGCAGATCGACGTAAAGGTCGTCGACATTGAAATCCTGCGGCGAGGTGATTATCGGCACGGAGTCACCCTGGACTGAAGAAACAATTCCCTCATCTTCCCCCGAAGTCGCCGCGGACCTCACGCCAGACCATGGCGGAGCCTCACCGTACCTTCGGGCATGTTCCGTCGCAACCCCCGATTACCTGCGAGTAGGGTCCAATCTACGCAATCCGGAGCGGCGCCGACCGGAGCCGGACATAAGCTATGGGCCCCACTTCTTTTGCCGATGACGGTGGAGAAGAACGACATCACGGAGAGTGAAGATGAGCGCTCGCGGTCCGGCCGTGGATCGGCTGCTCGCCCTGGACGGCCTGCCCGCCCTCGCCGTGCCCGCCGGCGAGGCGGACCGGGCGCGGGAGCTGGCGGCGCGGCACGGCCTGGTGCGCGAGCACGGCGTCGACCTGGCCGATCCGCTGATCACCCGGGTGGAGCGGTTCGCCGCCGAGCGGGACCGGCCCGCGGTGGCCGACCGGACCCGGTCGCTGTCGTACGCGGAGCTCGCGGTGCAGGCGCGCCGGCTCGCCGCGCTGCTGGAGGGCGCGGGTGTCGAGCCCGGCACGGTGGTCGGGGTCGGCGGCGGGCGCTGCGCCGCGGTGGTGGCGGCGTTCCTGGCGATCGAGCTGGTCGGCGCGCTGTACGTGCCGGCCGACGAGACGTGGCCGGCCGGGCGCGTCCGCGACGTCCTCGACCAGGCGGGCGCGTCGGTGCTGGTGGCGGTCGACGAGGGCGGCGACGCGCCGGCGCTGCTGGAGGGCGCGGCGGCGGCCGGGTGCCGGGTGCTGCGCGCGGCGGACGCGGCGGGCCTGGAGCCGTGGGCGGGCGAGCCGCGCCTGCCCGGCCTGGACCGTCCCCGGTACGTGCTGTTCACCTCGGGGTCCACGGGCCGGCCGAAGGGCGCGGTCGTCGAGCACCAGGGGATGGTCAACCACCTCTGGGCCAAGATCGTCGACCTGGGGCTGACCGGGGACGACGCCGTCGCGTTCACCGCGCCGCTCGGCTTCGACATCTCGATCTGGCAGATGCTGTCCCCGCTGCTGGTCGGCGGCCGGGTGGAGGTGGTCGGCGACGGCGTCGCGCACGACCCGGTCGCGTTCGCGCGGGCGGTGGACGAGCGGGGCATCACCGTCGTCGAGCTGGTCCCGACCATGGTCCGGCACCTGCTGGACGACCTGCCCGGCGGCCCGGAGAGCGGACTCGCCGGGCTGCGCTGGATGATCGCGACGGGCGAGGAGCTGCCCGCCGAGCTGGCGCGCCGCTGGCTGGCGGCGATGCCGCACGCGCGGCTGCTCAACGCCTACGGCCCCACCGAGTGCTCCGACGACGTCACCCACCACACGGTGACCGCCGGGGACCTGGACCTGCTGCGGCTGCCGATCGGCACCCCCGTCGTCAACGCCCGCCTGCACGTCCTGCGGGAGTGCGGCGACGGCACGTGGACGGCGTGCGACGTCGGCGAGACCGGCGAGCTGTTCGTCGGCGGCGTCGCCGTCGGCCGCGGCTACCTGGGCGATGGCGAGCGCACCCGGGAGGCGTTCTACCGGGACCCGTTCGGCCCGTCGCCGACGGGGCGGCTCTACCGGACGGGCGACGCGGTGCGGCTGCTGCCCGCCGGGGCGGGCGGCGAGGACCGGCCCACCCTGCAGTACCTGGGCCGCGTCGACCGGCAGGTGAAGATCTCCGGCGTGCGGATGGAGCTGGGCGAGATCGAGGCGGTGCTGCAGCGGCACCCCGGGGTGCGCGCGGCGGCGGTCGTCGCGCACGAGTACCCGGCCAGGTAGCGGCGGTGCCGGCAAGGTCGCCGGCAAGGCCGCCGGCACCGCCCGAACGGAGATCATTTAACACAGCGTAATCGCATTGTCCGGATTCGGTTGCCAACCTTTGTCATCGGGTGAGCGTCCGGTCCGCGACCGTCCATGCCGGTGACCGGGTCTTTTGTCACTCCCGTGAGCAATTGGCGAGGCCAAGTTCTACTTTCGAGGGGATTGCGAGGCATGTGACAGGCTGGTTAACTGTGGCCCCGCTACTCCTGAGTAGGACGATGGGTCGCGGGGCGGGTCCCGGTCGAGGGCGGAAAGCGGCGGCGCTCTGTATCAGCGGGACCACGGGGCGTCGTTCCCCGGGTCCGCGCGCCGCCGCGTTCCCGGAAGGGACTCGGGTGAAAGGGGACGGGGAGCAGCCCGATCAGTTCTTGGTCATTTCCTTTGAATTTCCGCCCGCCGGCGCCTTGCGGCCGCCGATGCCTGGCACAAAGCAAACCCCCTTCGACCGGGAAAGCACCGCTTGATGTCGTCCACCGAGTATGTTCCTCTATCGGCCGCTCAGCAGAGCGTCTGGTACGCGCAGCAGCTGGCGCCCGAAACGCCGATCCATATCGCGCAGTACATCGAGATCGAGGGCCCGCTCGACTACGAACTCTTCGACCGGGTGGCGCGGATCGGTGCGCACGAGGTGCTCGCGCTGCACGCCCGGTTCGCCGAGCGGGACGGGGCGGTGCGGCAGGTCCTCGACCCGGAGGCGAGCGTCTCGGTCCCGCTGGTGGACCTGTCCGGCGAGGCGGACCCGGACGCGGCGGCGCGGGCGTGGATGAGGGCGCGGATGGCCGAGCCGCTGCCGCTGGACGGCGAGCGGCTGTTCGTCACGGCGATGCTGCGGCTCTCGCCCGTCCTGCACCGGTGGTTCATCCGCACGCACCACGCGATCCAGGACGGCCACAGCGGCCCGCTGATCATGCACCGGGCCGCGGAGGTGTACACCTCGCTGGCGAACGGCGGCGAGTACGTCCCGGCGGAGCTGGGGGACTACCGCCGCGTCCTCGCCGAGGAGGAGGAGTACCGGGCGTCGGAGCGCTTCGAGCGGGACCGCGCGTACTGGACGGAGCGGTTCGCCGACAAGCCGGTCGCGGTGAGCCTGGCCGACGACATGGCCGAGCCGACCGCCGACTTCATCAGCCGGGTCGAGGTCGTCCCGCCGGAGCAGTCGGCGGCGCTCGCGGCCGGCGCGCGCCGGCTCCGCACCGCCACGCAGGGCCTGGCGATCGCGGCGACCGCCGCCTACGTGGCGCGGATGACCGGCACCGAGGACGTCATCCTCGGCCTCGCGGTCAGCGGACGCACCACGCAGATCGCCCGGGAGACGCCGGCGATGCTGTCGACGATCCTCCCGCTGCGCGTGCGGGTCCGGCCGGACATGACGGTCGACGAGCTGGTCCGCGCGGCGACGCGGGCGAGCGCGCGGGCGCTGCGGCACCAGCGGTACCGCCGCGAGGACCTGCTGCGCGACCTGAAGCTGCTCGGCGAGCGCCGCCGGCTCTACGGGCCCGTCATCAACATCATGGCGTTCGACTACCGGCTCGACTTCGCCGGGCTGCCGGCGCGGATGCACGCCCTCACGATCGGCCCGATCGACGACCTCGCGATCAACATCTACGACAACCTCGACGGCGCCGGGACCCGCATCGACTTCGAGGCGCACCCCGACCTGTACACCGAGGAGCAGGTCGCCGCGCACCACCGGCGCTACATCCGGTTCATGCGCACGCTGGGCGAGGTCGACCCGTCGACCCCGCTGCGGGACGTGGAGCTGCTGGACGGCGCCGAGCGCGACCTCGTCCTGCGCGAGTGGAACGACACGGCGTACCCGGTCGCGCCCGGCGTCGCCCCGGACCTCATCGAGGCGCAGGCGGCGCGGACCCCCGACCGGACGGCCGTGGTCGCCGGCGACGTGCGGCTCTCCTACGCCGACCTGAACGCCCGCGCCAACCGGCTCGCCCGGCACCTCGTCGCGCGCGGCGTCGGCGCGGAGGACTTCGTCGCGCTCGCCCTCCCGCGCGACGAGAACCTCGTCGTCGCGGCGCTGGCCGTGCTGAAGGCGGGCGCCGCCTACCAGCCGATCGACCTGTCCTACCCGGCGGACCGGATCGCCTACATGCTGGACGACGCCGCGCCCGCCTGCGTCATCACGACGCGCTCCGCCGAGCTGCCCGGCGGCACCCCGCGCGTCGAGCTCGACGCCCTCGACCTCGGTGGCCTCTCCGCCGAGAACGTGACCGACGCGGAGCGCGTCCGGCCGCTGCGCCCCGGCAACCTCGCCTACATCATCTACACCTCGGGGTCGACGGGGCGTCCGAAGGGCGTCCCGATCTCGCATGAGAACTTCGCCGGCTTCCAGGCCCGCGCGCTCGCGGCCTACGGGGCCGGCCGGCTGCGCCGCGTGCTGTTCGCCACGTCGCTGAACTTCGACCTGTCGGTGCTCGAATGGCTGGTCCCGCTGACGGTCGGCGGCGAGATCGAGGTCGTCCGCGACCTGCTGGAGGTCGCCGAGCGCGGCGGCTGGTCGGGCTCGCTGATCGGCGGCGTGCCGTCGGCGATGTCGGCGCTGCTCGGACGCGGCGGCTTCCGGCTCGACGTCCAGGACATGGCGCTCGGCGGCGAGGCGATGCCGCCGCGGCTGCTGAAGGACGTCCGGGCGCTGCTGCCGGACGCGCGGATCTCCAACATCTACGGCCCGACCGAGACGACGGTCGTCGTGACCGGCTGGTTCGACGACGGCAACGAAGCCGCGGTCGCGCCCATCGGCGGGCCGCTGGCCAACACCCGCACGTACGTGCTGGACGATCGGCTGCGGCCCGTCCCCGTCGGCGTCCCCGGCGAGCTGTACCTGGCCGGCGTCGGCCTGTCGCGCGGGTACCTGCACCGCCCGTCGCTGACCGCCGACCGGTTCGTGGCCTGCCCGTTCGGCGGGCCCGGCGAGCGGATGTACCGGACGGGCGACCTCGCCCGCTGGAACCGCGACGGGCACCTGGAGTACCTCGGCCGCCTCGACCACCAGGTGAAGGTCCGCGGCTTCCGCATCGAGCTGGGCGAGATCGAGGCGGTGCTCGCCGCGCATCCCGGCGTGGCGCAGAGCGTCGTCGTCGCGCGCCGCGACGCCGCCGGCGACACCGTCCTCGTCGGCTACGTGGTGGGCGCCGCGGGCGGCCCGCCCGAGCCCGCCGCCCTCCGCGAGTTCGCCGGGCGGACGCTGCCCGGCTACATGGTGCCGTCCGCGATCGTGGTGCTGGACGCCATGCCGCTCAACCCGGCCGGGAAGCTCGACCGGGCCGCGCTGCCCGAGCCCGACCTCGCCGCGCCGGAGTCCGCGCGCGCGCCGCGCGACGCCCGCGAGGAGATCCTCGCCGGCATCGTCGCCGACGTCCTCGGGGTGGAGCGGATCGGCGTCGACGACGGGTTCTTCGACCACGGCGGCGACTCGCTGAAGGCCACCCGCGTCGTGGCGCGGGCGCGCGCCGCGCTCGGCGTGGAGCTGCCCGTCCGGGCGCTGTTCGAGACGCCGACCGTGGCGGGCCTCGCCGAGCGGATCGCCGCGTCCGCGCCGGACGCCCGGCGCCCGGCGGTGCGGCCGATGGAGCGGCCCGACCCGCTGCCGGTGTCGCACGCGCAGGAGCGCCTCTGGTTCCTCAACCGGCTCGAAGGCCGCACCGCCACCTACAACATGCCGATCCCGCTGCGGCTGACCGGCGCGGTCGACGTCGAGGCGATGCGCGCCGCGCTCGGCGACGTCGTCGCCCGGCACGAGTCGCTGCGCACCGTCTTCGGGGACGCCGACGGTGAACCGGTCCAGATCATCCGGGACCCGGCCGACGCCGACCCGCCGCTGACGGTCGGCGACGCCGATCCCGGCGACCTGTTCGGGACGCTGTTCGCCGACGCGACGCGCGGGTTCGACCTGGCGTGCGAGCCGCCCGTCCGCGCGCACCTGTACCGGCTGGGGCGCGATGAGAACGGCGAGGACGAGCATCTGCTGCTGCTCGTCCTGCACCACATCGCCGGCGACGGCTGGTCGCTGGCGCCGCTGGCCCGCGACGTCATCACCGCCTACCTGGCCCGCCGCGAGGGGAAGGCGCCCGAGTGGGCGCCGCTGCCCGTCCAGTACGCCGACTACGCGCTCTGGCAGCGCGAGCTGCTCGGCTCCGAGGACGACCCGGACGGCCTCGCCGCCCGCCAGATCGCCTACTGGAAGGACGCCCTCGCCGGGCTGCCCGACCAGATCGCCCTGCCGCTGGACCGGCCGCGTCCCGACCGCGCCTCCTACCGGGGCGGGCGGGCCGCGTTCGAGGTCCCGGCGGAGCTGCACGCGGGGCTGCGCGCCGTCGCCCGCGACCACCAGGTCAGCCTGTTCATGGTGCTGCAGGCCGCGCTCGCCGCGCTGCTCACCCGGCTCGGCGCGGGCACCGACGTGCCGATCGGCTCGCCGGTCGCGGGCCGCACCGACCAGGCCCTCGACGACCTCGTCGGCGTGTTCGTCAACACCCTCGTGCTGCGCACCGACACCTCCGGCGACCCGTCGTTCGCCGAGCTGCTCGCGCGGGTCCGGGAGACCGACCTCGCCGCCTACGCCCACCAGGACGTCCCGTTCGAGCGGCTCGTCGAGGTGCTGAACCCGGTCCGGTCGCTGGCCCGGCACCCGCTGTTCCAGGTGATGCTGACCCTGCAGAACAACCCCGAGGCGTCCGTCGAGCTGCCCGGCCTGCACGTCGCGGTCGAGCCGGTGGACCCGGGCGTCGCGAAGTTCGACCTGGAGTTCCTGCTGGAGGACGCCCCGGACGGCGGCCTCACCGGGATCCTCGAGTACGCGCGGGACCTGTTCGACGCCGCCACCGCCGAGCGGCTCACCGGCTGGTACCTGCACACGCTGGAGCAGGTCGCCGCCACCCGCGCCGCCGTCACCGTCGACGGCCTCGACCTGCCCGGTGTCACCCTCGTCGAGGTCGCCGAACCCGCGGCCGGGCCGGTCGAGAAGCGCCTCGTCGCCTACGTCGTCGCCGCGCCCGGCGCGACCCTCGACCCGGAGGAGCTGCGCGCGCACGTCCGCGCGAACCTGCCCGAGGCGATGGTCCCCGCCGCCGTCGTCGTGCTGGACGAGCTGCCGCTCACCGCGAACGGCAAGGTCGACACCAAGGCGCTGCCGAAGCCGGACCTCGCGCCCGCCGCCCCCGCCGCCGCGTTCCGCGCGCCGTCGGGGGAGCGGGAGGAGGCCGTCGCGGCCGTTTTCGCCGACCTGCTCGGCCTCGACCGCGTCGGCGCCGACGACGACTTCTTCGCGCTCGGCGGCAACTCGCTGATCGCGATGCGGGTCGTCAGCCGCGTCCGCCGGGTACTGGACGCCGAGCTGCCCGTCCGCGCGGTGTTCGAGGCGCCGACCGTCGCCGGGCTCGCCGCGCTGCTGGACCGCCGGGACGCCGCGCCCGGCCGCCCCGCGCTGGAAAGGCGGGACCGGCCCGAGACCGTGCCGCCGTCGTACGCGCAGCAGCGGCAGTGGTTCCTCAACCGGTTCGAAGGGCCGTCCGCGACCTACAACATGCCGATCGCGCTGCGGATCCGCGGCCCGCTCGACGCCGACGCGCTCCGCGCCGCCGTCGGCGACGTCGTCGGGCGGCACGAGACGCTCCGCACGATCCTGCCCGACAGCGGCGGCGTCCCCCGCCAGCAGGTGCTGGACCCGGCCGCGGCCCGCCCGGAACTGGAGATCGCCGAGACCACCGAGGCCGGGCTGCCGGCGCGGCTGGCGATGGCCGCCGGCTACGCCTTCGACATCTCCGCCGAGCCGCCGCTGCGCACCCACCTGTTCCGGCTCGGCCCGGACGAGCACGTCGTGCTGCTGCTCCTGCAGCACGTCGGCGGCGACGGCTGGTCGATGGCGCCGCTGGCCCGCGACGTCCTCACCGCCTACGCCGCCCGCGCGGACGGCCGGGCGCCGGACTGGGCGCCGCTGCCCGTCCAGTACGCCGACTACACGCTCTGGCAGCAGGAGCTCTTCGGGTCCGAGGACGACCCGGAGAGCCTGATCTCCCAGCAGATCGCGTACTGGCGGGACGCGCTCGCCGGCCTCCCCGAGGAGCTGGAGCTGCCGGCGGACCGGCCGCGCCCGGCGGAGGCGTCCTACCGCGGCGCGACCGCCCGCTTCCACCTCGGCGCCGGCGTGCACGAGGCGCTGCGGAAGCTGTCCCTCGACACCGGCGCGAGCCCGTTCATGGTCGCGCAGGCGGCGTTCGCGGCGCTGCTGACGCGGCTCGGCGCGGGCACCGACGTGCCGATCGGGTCGCCGATCGCCGGCCGTACCGACGAGGCCCTGGACGACCTCGTCGGCATGTTCGTCAACATGCTGGTGTTCCGCACCGACACGTCCGGCGACCCGTCGTTCCGGGAGCTGGTCGCGCGGGTGAAGGAGACCGACCTCGCCGCGTACGCGCACCAGGACGTCCCGTTCGAGCGGCTCGTCGAGGTCCTCAACCCGCCGCGGCACCTCGCCCGGCACCCGCTGTTCCAGGTCGGGCTGACGTTCCAGAACAACCCCGAAGCGCGGTTGGAGATGCCCGGCTTCACCGCCGAGGTGGAGCCGCTGCACGCCGGGGTGTCCCGGTTCGACCTGCTGATGGTCCTCACCGAGCGCGAGGACGGCCTCGACGGCGAGCTGGAGTACGCGCTCGACCTGTACGACCCGGCCACGGCGGAGCGGCTCGTCGCTCGCTTCGAGCGGTACCTGACCGCGCTGCTCGCCGACCCGGACGCGCCGATCGGCGCCGCCGACGTCCTCGACCCGGCCGAACGCGCCCTGATCCTCGGCGAATGGGCCGGCGGCACGGCGCCCGAGGCGGAGCGGTCGACGATCCCGGCGCTGTTCGAGGCGCAGGCGGCGGCGCGTCCGGACGCGGTGGCGGTGTCGTTCGAGGGCGTGTCGCTGACCTATGGCGAGGTGAACGCGCGGGCGAACCGGCTGGCGCGGCGCCTCGTCGAGCAGGGCGTCGGGCCGGAGCAGTTCGTCGCATTGAAACTGCCGCGCTCGGCGGACCTCGTGGTCGCGATCCTGGCGGTGCTGAAGTCGGGCGCCGCCTACGTGCCGATGGACCCGGACTATCCCGAGGACCGCATCGCGTACATGGTCGAGGACGCCGAGCCCGTCCTGACCATCGGCCCGGACGATCTCGACGCGTCCGGCTACGACGACGCGAACCTGGGCGTGGCGATCTCGCCGGACCACCCGGCGTACGTCATCTACACGTCGGGGTCGACCGGGCGTCCCAAGGGCGTCGTGATCCCGCACCAGAACGTGGTCCGGCTGCTCCGCTCCACGGAGCACTGGTTCGGCTTCGGCCCCGACGACGTGTGGACGCTCTTCCACTCCTACGCGTTCGACTTCACCGTCTGGGAGCTGTGGGGCTCGCTGCTCTACGGCGGGCGGCTGGTCGTCGTCCCGTACCTGACGTCGCGGTCGCCGGACGAGTTCCTGAAGCTCCTCGCGGACGAGCGGGTCACGGTCCTGAACCAGACGCCGTCGGCGTTCTACCAGCTCATGGCCGCCGACAAGGCGAACCCGGGCACCGGCCTGGCGCTGCGGTACGTGATCTTCGGCGGCGAGGCCCTCGAACTGGGCCGCCTGGAGGACTGGTACTCCCGGCACGCCGAGGACGCGCCGACGCTCGTCAACATGTACGGGATCACCGAGACCACTGTGCATGTCTCGCACGTCGCCCTGGATCGCGCCTACGCCGCGACCGCGCCCGGCAGCGTCATCGGCTCCGGCATCCCTGACCTGCGCATTTACGTACTGGACGGCCGGCTCCAGCCCGTCCCGCCGGGTGTCGTCGGCGAGCTGTACGTCGCCGGGCCCGGGCTGGCGCGCGGCTACCTCAACCGCCGCGCGCTGACCGCCGAGCGATTCATCGCCGACCCGCACGGCGCCCCCGGCACCCGCATGTACCGGACCGGCGACGTCGGACGGTGGCTGGACGACGGCCGCCTCGAATACCTCGGCCGCAGCGACCAGCAGGTGCAGCTGCGCGGGTTCCGCATCGAGCTCGGCGAGATCGAAGCGGTGCTGACCAGGCACGACGCGGTCGCGGACGCGGCCGTCGTGGTCCGCGACGACCGCCTGGTCGCCTACGTCGTCGCCTCCGCGCCCGTCGAGTCCGCAGACCTGCGCAAGTTCGCCGGCGGCGACCTCCCCGACCACATGGTCCCGGCCGTCGTCGTGGAGCTGGACGCGCTGCCGCTCACCGTCAACGGCAAGCTCGACCGCGCCGCGCTGCCCGCGCCGGACTTCTCCGCGAAGACCTCGTCGCGCGCGCCCCGCACACCCGAGGAGGAGACGCTCGCCGCGCTGTTCCGGGAGGTCCTCACCCTGGAGCGGGTCGGGATCGACGACGGGTTCTTCGACCTCGGCGGCGACTCGATCATCGCGATCCAGCTCGTGTCGCGCGCCCGCCGGTCCGGCCTGGTCATCACGCCCCGCGACGTGTTCCAGCACCAGACCGTCGAGGAGCTCGCCGCGGTCGCGCGGCCGGCCGGCGAGGGCGAGCGGGTCGAGGCGGAGGCGCCCGGCGCGGGCGTCGGCCCGGTGCCGGTCACCCCGATCGTCGCGTGGCTGCGCGAGCGCGTGGGCGGCGACGCGTCCCTGATCAGGGGCTTCCACCAGTCGATGCTGCTGCGCACGCCGCCCGCGCTCGGCTGCGAAAGCCTCACGGCCGCGTTCCAGACCGTCCTGGACCACCACGACGTGCTGCGGCTCCGCCTGGACACCGGCGGCGACCGGTGGCAGCCGGTCGTCCGGCAGGCCGGCGCCGTGGCCGCCGCCGACCTCGTCACCCGGGTCGACGTCGCGGGCCTGGACGCCGACAAGCTCGCCGTGGTCATCGGGGAGCAGGCCGCCGCCGCCCGCGACCGACTCGACCCCGAGGCCGGCACGACGGCGCAGCTCGTCTGGTTCGACGCGGGCCGCGACCAGGGCCGCCTCCTCGTCGTCCTGCACCACCTCGTCGTGGACGGCGTCACCTGGCGAATTCTGCTGCCCGACCTCGTCACCGCATGGGCGGGCGGGGCCCTCGACCCCGTCCCGACCTCGTTCCGCCGGTGGGCGCAGCGGCTCACCGCCACCGCCGCCGACCGCGAGGACGAGCTGGAGGACTGGCTCGACATCGTCGACGGCCCGCCGCAGCGGCTCGCCCCGCGCGCCCTCGACCCGCGCGTCGACATCGCCGCCCGCGCCCGGTCGCTGACCATGGAGCTGCCCGCCGACGTCACCGGCCCGCTGCTCACCGACGTCCCGGCCGCGTTCCACGGCCGCGCCAACGACGTGCTGCTCACCGGCCTCGCCCTCGCCGTCGCGCAGTGGCGCCGCCACCACGGCGCGGGCCGCGGCACCGACGTGCTCATCGACCTCGAGGGCCACGGCCGCGAGGACGTCGTGCCCGGCGTCGACCTGTCCCGCACCGCCGGCTGGTTCACCTCCATCCACCCCGTGCGGCTCGACGCCGGCGCCGCCGACTGGGCCGCGGTCCGCGCCGGCGGCGCGGTCGTCGGCACCGCGATCAAGAAGGTGAAGGAGCAGCTCCGCGCCGTCCCCGACGGCGGCATCGGCTACGGGCTGCTGCGCTACGGCGGCGGCGAGGCCGCCGAGGAGCTGGCCGAGCCGCCCGCCGCGCCGATCGCGTTCAACTACCTCGGCCGCGTCGCGCCCGGCGACGGGGACGGCGACTGGACGATCGCGCCGGAGGAGACGCCCGCGGGCGAGGACCCGCGGATGCCGGCCGCGCACGTCCTGGAGATCAACGCGGTCACCCGCGACGTGCCCGGCGGGCCGGTGCTGTCGGCGACGTGGACGTGGCCCGGCGGGCTGCTGGAGGAGGTCGCGGTCCGGGAGCTGGCCGACGCCTGGTTCACCGCGCTGCGCGGCCTCGTCGCGCACGTCGCGGCGGGCGGCGACGCCGCGCCCGCCGGCGGCTTCACCCCGTCCGACCTGCTCGTGGACCTGGACCAGAGCGAGATCGACAAGCTGCAGAACGCGTGGAGGCACCTATCGTGAACCGGGGGGACCTCGAGGACATCCTGCCGCTGTCTCCCTTGCAGCAGGGCTTCTTCTTCCACGCGCTGTTCGACGGCGGGGACGGGGGCGGCGGGGACGGCGGGGACGTCTACACCGCGCAGATCGTGCTCGACCTCGAAGGGCCGGTGGACGCCGCCGCGCTGCGGACGGCCGCCGAGACGCTGCTGCGCCGGCACTCCAACCTGCGCGCCGCGTTCTGGCACGAGGACCTGTCGCGGCCGGTCCAGGTGATCCCCCGCACGGTCGAACTGCCGTGGGAGGAGACCGAGGCGGCGGACGCCGCCGAGGCCGACGCGATCGTGGCGCGGGAGCGGGCGCGCGGCTTCGACATGACCGCGCCGCCGCTGCTGCGGTTCGTCCTCGTCCGGACGGGCCCGGAGCGGTACCGGCTGATCTTCACCAACCACCACATCCTGCTGGACGGCTGGTCCACGCCGATCCTGGCGACCGAGCTGTTCATGCTGTACGTGCAGGGCGGCCACGACGCCGGGTTCCCGCGCGTCACCCCGTACAAGAACTACCTGGCGTGGCTGGCGGAGCAGGACCGCGCCGCCGCCGAGGAGGCGTGGCGCCGCGCCCTGGACGGGGTGGAGGGCCCGAGCCTCGTCGCGCCGGAGGCCGCCGCCCGCGCGCCGCGCCCGCCGGAACGCACCATCGCCGAGCTGGACGAGCGGACCACCCGCCGCCTGTCCCGCGCGGCCCGCCGGCACGGCGTCACCCTCAGCACCGTCCTCCAGGGCGCGTGGGGGCTGGTCCTCGGCCGGTTCCTCGGCAGCGGGGACGTGGTGTTCGGCGCGACCGTGTCGGGCCGCCCGCCGGAGCTGCCCGGCATCGAGCAGATGATCGGCCTGTTCATCAACACGCTGCCGATCCGCGTCCGGCACCGCCCGGACGAGTCGCTCGCCGCTCTGATGGAGCGGCTCCAGGAGGAGCAGACCGCGCTGCTGGCGCACCACCACCTCGGCCTCACCGACATCCAGCGGGTCGCGGGCCACGGCGGCGCGCTGTTCGACACGATGACGGTGCTGGAGAACTACCCGTTCGACCCGGCGATGCTGGACGGGTCGCTGAACGGGGTCCGCATCGCCGCCGCCGACTCCTACGACGCGACCCACTTCCCGCTGTCGTTCGTCGCCGTGCCGGACGACCGGCTGTCGCTGCGCCTGCACTACCGGCCGGACGTGTTCGAGCGCGGCGTCGTCGAGGCGCTGCTCGCCCGCGTCCGCCGCTTCCTGGAGGCGTTCGCGGAGGACTCGTCGCAGCTCATCGGCACGGTGGCGCTGGCGGGCGACGAGGAACGCGAGGCTCTGGCGCGCTGGAACGACACCGCCGCCGGCCTTCCCACCGGCACCCTCCCGGCAATGTTCGAGGCGCAGGCCGCCCGCACCCCGGGCGACACCGCCCTCGTGTGCGGCGACACGTCCCTCACCTACGCCGACCTGAACGCGCGCGCCAACCGCCTGGCGCACGAGCTGATCGCGCGGGGGATCGGCGCCGAGGACCGCGTCGCGATCCTGCTGCCGCGCACGCCCGAGATCGTCGTGGCGATCCTCGGCGTGCTGAAGGCGGGCGCCGCGTACGTGCCGATCGACCCGGAGTACCCGGCGGACCGCATCGCCTACATGCTGGACGACTGCCGCCCCGCCCTCACCATCACCGCCGACGACCTGCCCCTCGGCGAGGACCGGCCCGCGCACGACCCGGGGGACGCGGACCGCGTCCGGCCGCTGCGGGCGGGCAACGCCGCCTACGTCATCTACACCTCCGGGTCGACGGGTCGCCCCAAGGGCGTGACGATCCCGCACAGCGGCGTGCTGAACTACTTCGAGGCGCACCGGGACGCGTTCATCGACCCGGCGGTCGCGGCGGCCGGCGGGCGCCGGATGAGGTTCGCGCACCTCGCGTCGTTCTCGTTCGACACCTCCTGGCACGGGCTGCTGTGGATGATGCACGGCCACGAGCTGCACCTCATCGACGACGCGACCCGCCGCGACGTCGAGGCGTACACCGAGTACGTGGCGCGCGCGCGGATCGACCTGGTGAACACCACGCCGTCGCACTTCGCCTCGCTCCGCGAGGCGGGCCTGCTCAGCGGCGACGGCCGCCACCTGCCCTCGCACCTGCTGCTCGGCGGCGAGGCGTTCAGCGACGCCCTCTGGGCGGACCTGCGCGAGGTCCCCGGCGTGACCACCCGGAACCTCTACGGCCCGACCGAGTCGACCATCGACACGATGAACCAGGTCGTCGCGCGGGCCGAGCGGGTGTCGATCGGCGCTCCGCAGCGCAACACCCGCGCCTACGTGCTGGACGCCGCGCTCCAGCCCGCGCCCGCCGGCGTCCCCGGCGAGCTGTACCTCGCGGGCGCGCAGCTCGCGCGCGGCTACCTGGGACGGCCCGCGCTGTCCGCCGAGCGGTTCGTCGCCGACCCGTTCGGCGCGCCGGGCGACCGGATGTACCGGACCGGCGACCTCGCCCGCTGGCTGCCGGACGGCACCGTCGAGTACCTCGGCCGCGCCGACGACCAGGTCAAGATCCGCGGGTTCCGGGTCGAGCCCGGCGAGATCGAGAGCGTCGTCGCCGCGTTCGAGGGGGTCGCGCAGGCCGCCGTGGTCGTCCGCGAGGACCGGCCCGGCGACAGGCGGCTCGCCGCCTACGTCGTGCCCGCGGACCGGACGGCGGGCGTCGACATCGCCGCGCTGCGGCGGTTCGCGGCCGAGCGGCTGCCCGACTACATGGTCCCGGCGTTCACCGTGCTGGACGCGCTGCCGCTGACCGTGAACGGGAAGCTGGACCGGTCCGCGCTGCCGGCGCCCGGCACCGCCGCGCCGGTGAGCCGCGCTCCGCGCTCCCCGCAGGAGGAGATCCTCTGCGGGCTGTTCGCGGAGGTCCTCGGCGTGCCGCGGGTCGGCGTCGACGACGGGTTCTTCGACCTCGGCGGCGACTCGCTCACCGCGACCCGCCTCGTCGGCCGGATCCGCACCGCGCTGCGCGCCGAGCTGCCCGTCCGGGCGCTGTTCGAGGCCCCGACGGTCGCGGGCCTCGCCGGACGCCTCGCCGAGGCCGGCGGCGACGTCCGGCCGCCGCTGCGGCCCGCCGGACGCCCCGAGGTGGTGCCGCTGTCGTACGCGCAGCAGCGGCTCTGGTTCCTGAACCGGTTCGAGGGCGCGTCCGCGACGTTCAACATGCCGGTCGCGCTGCGGCTGGAGGGCGCCCTCGACCTGGACGCGCTGCGCGCCGCCCTCGCCGACGTCGTCGAGCGGCACGAGTCGCTGCGGACGATCTTCCCGGACGGCTCCGGCAGCGCCCGCCAGCTCGTGCTGGACCCGGCCGCAGCCCGGCCGCGCGTCGACGTCGCCCCGGTCGCCGAGGCGGAGCTGCCGGCGGCGCTCGCCGCCGAGGTCGGGCGGGGCTTCGACCTGTCGGTGGAGCCGCCGCTGCGGGCCCGGCTGTTCGCCCTCGGTGACGGAACCCACGTCCTGGTCATGGTGCTGCACCACATCGCGGCGGACGGCTGGTCGATGGCGCCGCTGGCCCGCGACGTGGTCCTCGCCTACGCGGCGCGCGCCGAGGGCCGGGCGCCGCAGTGGGCGCCGCTGCCCGTCCAGTACGCCGACTACACGCTCTGGCAGCGCGAGCTGTTCGGCTCCGAGGACGACCCGGACAGCCTGATCTCCCAGCAGATCGCGTACTGGCGGGACGCGCTCGCCGGGCTGCCCGAGGAGCTGCGGCTGCCCACCGACCGGCCGCGCCCGGCGGAGGCGTCCTACCGGGGCGGCACGCACGCCTTCGAGCTGGACGCCGAGCTGCACGCGGGCCTGCTGCGCCTCGCCCGGGAGAGCGGCGCCAGCCTGTTCATGGTCATGCAGGCGGCGTTCGCGGCGCTGCTGACGCGGCTCGGCGCGGGCACCGATGTGCCGATCGGGTCGCCGATCGCGGGCCGTACCGACGAGGCCCTGGACGACCTCGTCGGCATGTTCGTGAACATGCTCGTCCTGCGCACCGACACCTCCGGCGACCCGTCGTTCCGGGAGCTGGTCGCGCGGGTGAAGGAGACCGACCTCGCCGCCTACGGCCACCAGGACCTGCCGTTCGAGCGGCTCGTCGAGGTGCTGAACCCCGCGCGGTCGATGGCCCGGCACCCGCTGTTCCAGGTCGCCCTGTCGTTCCAGAACAACCCCGAGGCGCGGCTGGAGACGGACGGCCTCACCGGCGGCGCCGAACCGCTCACCGCCGGGACGGCGAAGTACGACCTGTCCCTCTACCTGGAGGAGCGGCACGGCGGAGACGGCGCGCCCGGCGGGATCGAGGCGGGACTCGAGTACGCCCTCGACCTGTTCGATCCGGCGACCGCCGCCGCGATCGCAGGGCGGTTCGAGCGGCTCGTCCGCGACCTCGTCGCCGACCCGGACGCCCCCATCGGCACCGCCGAGATCCTGGAACGCGCCGAACGCCGCACCATCCTGCGCAAGTGGGCCGGAGGCAAGGCGCCCGAGGTGGAGCGGTCGACGATCCCGGCGCTGTTCGAGGCGCAGGCGGCGGCGCGTCCGGACGCGGTGGCGGTGTCGTTCGAGGGCGTGTCGCTGACCTATGGCGAGGTGAACGCGCGGGCGAACCGGCTGGCGCGGCGCCTGGCCGAGCAGGGCGTGGGGCCCGAGCAGTTCGTCGCGCTGGCGCTGCCGCGTTCCGCCGATCTCGTCGTCGCGATCCTGGCGGTGCTGAAGGCCGGGGCGGCGTACGTCCCGATCGATCCGGACTATCCCGAGGAACGCATCGCGTACATGGTCGAGGACGCCGAGCCCGTCCTCACCCTGCGGCCGGAGGACCTGGACGCGTCCGGCTACGACGAGGCCGACCTCGGCGTGGCGATCTCGCCCGACAACCCCGCGTACGTCATCTACACGTCGGGGTCGACCGGGCGTCCCAAGGGCGTGGTCGTCCCGCATCAGAACGTCGTCCGGCTGCTGGGCTCCACCGAAGAGTGGTTCCACTTCGGCCCCGACGACGTGTGGACGCTCTTCCACTCCTACGCGTTCGACTTCTCGGTGTGGGAGCTGTGGGGGCCGCTCCTGCACGGCGGGCGCCTGGTCGTCGTCCCGTACCTGACGTCGCGGTCGCCGGAGGAGTTCCTGAAGCTTCTCGCGGACGAGCGCGTGACCGTCCTGAACCAGACGCCGTCGGCGTTCTACCAGCTCATGGCCGCCGACAAGGCGAACCCGGGCACCGGCCTGGCGCTGCGGTACGTGATCTTCGGCGGCGAGGCCCTCGACCTCGGACGCCTGGAGGACTGGTACTCCCGGCATGCGGAAGACGCGCCGACCCTCGTCAACATGTACGGGATCACCGAGACCACCGTGCACGTGTCCTACCTCGCGCTCGACAGGGTCGGCGCGGCGACGGCGCCGGGCAGCGTCATCGGCTCCGGCATCCCGGACCTGCGCGTCTACGTCCTGGACGATCGCCTGCAGCCCGTCCCGCCGGGTGTCGTCGGCGAGCTGTACGTCGCAGGCCCGGGCCTGGCGCGCGGCTACCTCAACCGCCGCGCGCTCACCGCCGAGCGGTTCGTCGCCGACCCGCACGGCGTCCCCGGCACCCGCATGTACCGCACCGGCGACCTCGGCCGCTGGCGCCCCGACGGCACGCTGGAGTACCTCGGCCGCGCCGACCAGCAGGTGCAGCTGCGCGGCTTCCGGATCGAGCTCGGCGAGGTCCAGTCCGCGCTTGCCGGGCATGACGCGGTCGCGGACGCGGCCGTCGTCGTCCGCGACGACCGGCTGATCGGCTACGTGGTCACCACCGGCGAGGCCGACCCGGCGGAGCTGCGCGCGTTCGCCGGGCGCGGCCTGCCCGACTACATGGTCCCGGCCGCCGTGGTCGTGCTGGACGCGCTGCCGCTGACCGCGAACGGCAAGCTCGACCGCGCCGCGCTGCCCGCGCCGGACTTCTCGGCGAAGGCCTCGTCGCGCGCGCCCCGCACTCCCGAGGAGGAGACGCTCGCCGGGCTGTTCGCCGAGGTGCTCAATCTGGAGCGGGTCGGGATCGACGACGGGTTCTTCGACCTCGGCGGCGACTCGATCATCGCGATCCAGCTCGTGTCGCGCGCCCGGCAGTCCGGCCTGGTGATCACGCCCCGCGAGGTGTTCCAGCACCAGACGGTCGAGGAGCTGGCGGCGGCGTCGCGGCCGGTCGGCGAGGGCGAGCGGGTCGAGGCGGAGGCGCCCGGCGCGGGCGTCGGGCAGGTCCCGGCCACCCCGATCATGCGCTGGTTCCAGGAGCTGGACGGCCCGACCGCCGGCTACAGCCAGCGGATGCTGCTCCAGGTCCCGCCCGAGCTGGGCGTCGAGAAGCTCGCGGCGGCCCTGCAGACCCTCATCGACCACCACGACATGCTGCGGCTCCGCGTCCGCGACGGCGAGTTCGAGGTCGCCGAGCCGGGTGCGGTCGACGCCGCGCCGCTCGTCCGCCGCGTCGACGTGGCCGGCCTCGACGGCGGCGCGCTGCGCGCCGTGCTCGCCGAGCAGGCCCGCGCCGCCCGCGACCGCCTCGACCCCGAGGCCGGGACGGTGGCGCAGCTCGTCTGGTTCGACGCCGGGCCCGGCGCGTCCGGACGCCTGCTGCTGACCCTGCACCACCTCGTCGTCGACGGCGTGTCCTGGCGGATCCTGCTGCCCGACCTCGTCACCGCCTGGGTGGGCGGGACGCTCGACCCGGTCCCGACCTCGTTCCGCCGCTGGGCGCAGCGCCTCGTCGCGGAGGCGTCCGACCCGGCCCGCACCGCCGAGCTGGAGCTGTGGGAGGACGTCCTCGCCACCCCCGACCCCGTCCTCGGCGCCCGCGCCCTCGACCCGCGCGCCGACACGTTCGGGACGGCCCGGCACCTCACCGTCGACCTCCCCGCCGACGTCACCGGGCCGCTGCTCACCGACGTCCCGGCCGCGTTCCACGGCCGCGCCAACGACGTCCTGCTCACCGGCCTCGCGCTCGCCGTCGCCGGATGGCGCCGCGACCGGGGCGTGTCCGACGACACCGCCGTCCTCATCGACCTGGAGGGCCACGGCCGCGAGGAGATCGTGCCGGGCGTCGACCTGTCCCGCACCGCCGGCTGGTTCACCGCGATCTACCCGGTCCGGCTCGACGCCGGCTGGGTCGAGCCCGGCGACGTCCGCGAGGGCGGCCAGGCCGTCGGCACCGCGCTGAAGCGGGTCAAGGAGCAGCTCCGCGAGATCCCCGACAACGGCATCGGGTACGGGCTGCTGCGCCACCTCAACCCGGCCGCCGGCAAGCGCCTCGCCGGGCGCCCGCACCCGCAGATCGCGTTCAACTACCTCGGCCGGTCCGCCGTGCCCGAGGCCACCGACTGGGGACCCGCCGGGCAGGCCGACGCCGGCGCGCTCGGCGGCGGGCAGGACGACGCGCTCGGCCTCGTCCACGCCATCGAGGTCAACGCGCACACCCGGGACCTGCCGGACGGCCCCGAACTGTCCGCCACCTGGACCTACGCGGGCGGCCTGTTCGACGAGCACGCCGTCCGCGACCTCGCCGACCGCTGGTCCGCCGCGCTGCGCGGCCTCGTCGCGCACGTCGTGGACGCCCCCGCCGACGGGCCGGTGGGCGGCTTCACCCCCTCCGACCTGTCCCTGGTCGACGTCAGCCAGGACGAGATCGACGAGCTCGCCGCCGAACTCGACGGTGAATGGGAGCTGGATTGAGCAAGTCGCAGCTTGAGGACATCCTCCCGCTGTCCCCGTTGCAGCAGGGCCTGTTCTTCCACGCCCTGTACGGCTCGGGGCACGACGTCTACACCGCGCAGATCGTGTTCGACCTGCGCGGCCCCCTCGACGTGGACGCCCTGCGCGCCGCCGCCGCGACGCTGCTGCGCCGGCACGCGAACCTGCGCGCCGGGTTCCGGCAGCGCAAGGAGGGCTCGCCGGTCCAGGTCGTGCACCGGGAGGTCCGGCTGCCGTGGGAGGACGCCGACCTGTCCGGCCTGCCCGAGGCGGAGCGGGACGCGCGGGCGCGGGAGCTGGCCGAGGCCGAGCGGGCCCGCCCGTTCGACATGGCCCGGCCGCCGCTGCTGCGCTTCCTGCTGATCAGGCTCGCGGACGGCCTGCACCGGATGGTGTTCACCAACCACCACATCCTGCTGGACGGCTGGTCCACGCCCGTCCTGCAGACCGAGCTGTTCGCCCTCTACCTCGCCAAGGGCGACGACACCGGCATGCCGCGCGTCGCCCCGTACAAGAACTACCTCGCGTGGCTGGCGAAGCAGGACCGCGCCGCCGCCGAGGACGCCTGGCGCAGCGCGCTCGACGGCCTCGACGGGCCTACCCTCGTCGCGCCCGGAGCGCCGGAGCCCAATACGCAGGAGCCGGGACGCGTCCGGATCCGTCTCACCGAGGACCTCACCGCCGCGCTGTCCGCGCGCGCCCGCGCCGAGGGCGTCACCCTCAACACCGTGCTCCAGCTCGGCTGGGGCGTCCTGCTCGGCCGCCTCACCGGCGCGACGGACGTCGTGTTCGGGGCCGCCGTGTCCGGGCGCCCGCCCGAGCTGCCCGGCGTCGAGCAGATGATCGGCCTGTTCATCAACACGCTGCCGATCCGCGTCCGCGTCCACCCCGGCGACACCGTCGCCGCCGCCCTCGCCCGGCTGCAGGACGAGCAGGCCGCGCTGATGCAGTACCACCACCTCGGGCTGTCGGACGTCCAGCGGCTCGCCGGGTCCGGGCCGCTGTTCGACACGATGACCGTCCTGGAGAACTACCCGTTCGACCCCGACGCCGCCGGCGCCGACCTCGGCGGCCTCACCCTCCACAACGTCGACGGCCACGACGCGACCCACTACCCGCTGACCCTCGCCGCCGTGCCCGGCGGGCGGGGCCTGTCGCTGCGCCTGGACTTCCGCACCGACCTGTACGTCGAGGACGAGGCGCAGCGGCTGATGCGTCGGTTCGTCCGGATCCTGGAGTCCGTCGCGTACAGCCCCGGCCTGCCGCTCGGCCGCATCGACGTGCTGGAGGACGACGAGCGCGACCTCGTCCTGCGCGCCTGGCAGGGGCCGGACACGCCGCGCCGCCCCGGCACGCTGACCGGCCGTTTCGCCGAGCAGCTCGCGCGGACCCCGGACGCGGAGGCCGTCGTCGCGTCCGGGGAGACGCTCACTTACGCGGAGCTGGACGAGCGCGCGAACCGGCTGGCGCACCGCCTCATCGGGCTCGGCGTCCGCCGCGAGACGCACGTCGCCGTCCTGCTGGAACGGTCGGCCGCGAGCGTCGTGGCGTCGCTGGCCGTCCTCAAGGCGGGCGGCGCCTACGCGCCGATCCACCACGCCTACCCGCCCGAGCGGACCGCGTGGGCGATCGACGAGGTCGCCGCGCCCGTCCTGCTCGTCGACACCGCGATGCGCGGCCGCGTCGCCCGCCTCGGCACGTCCGCGCACGTCATCGTCGTGGACGACGATCCGGAGACCGCCGCGCAGCCCGCCACCGCCCCGGACGTCCCGTGCCATCCCGAGCAGCTCGCCTGCGTGCTGTTCACCTCCGGCTCGACCGGCGTGCCGAAGGGCGTCATGCTCCGCCACCGCGACGCCGTCAGCCTCGCCACCGACGGCGAGCTGCGCGGCGGCGCCCACGACCGCGTGCTGTTCCACTCCCCGCACGCGTTCGACGCGCACATCTACGAGTTCTGGACGCCGCTGCTGCACGGCGGCGCCACCGTCGTCGCGCCGCCCGGCCACCTGACCGGCGAGGCCGTCGAGGACCTGGTCCGCGCGCACGGCGTCACCGGGCTGTTCCTCACCACGACGCTGTTCAACCTGGTCGCCGACGAGCGGCCGGCGGCGTTCGCGGGGCTCCGCGAGGTGCTCACCGGCGGCGAGTCCGGCTCCACCGCCGCGGTCCGCCGCGTCCTCGCCGCCTGCCCGGACACCGAGGTCGGCAACGTCTACGGCCCCACCGAGGCGACCACCTACACCACCATCGACCGGCAGCGGGCCCGGCTGACCGCCGACCCCGGCGAGACGTCCGCGCTCCTCGGCCACCCGATGGACGACCGGCGGACGTACGTGCTCGACCCCGGGCTGCGGCCCGTCCCGCCCGGCGTCGTCGGCGAGGCCTACATCGCGGGACCGGGCGTCGGCCGGGGCTACCTGCGGCGCGCGTCCCTGACGGGGGAGCGGTTCGTGCCCGACCCGTTCGGGCCGCCCGGGTCCCGCATGTACCGGACGGGCGACCTCGTCCGGCACCGCCCGGGCGGCGCGCTCGAGTACGTCGACCGCGCCGACCAGCAGGTGAAGGTCCGCGGGTTCCGGATCGAGCTCGGCGAGATCGAGGCCGCGCTCACCGCGCACCCGGACGTCGCGAACGCCGCCGTCGTCGCCCGCCAGGACGCCCCGGGCGTCAAGACGATCGTCGCCTACGTCATCGCCCCCTGCACCGGCGGCCTCAAGGAGTTCCTCGCCGAGCGGCTGCCCGAGTACATGGTGCCCGCCGCGTTCGTCCGGCTCGACACCTTCCCCGTCGGCCCGAACGGCAAGCTCGACCGGCGCGCCCTGCCCGCCCCCGACTACGCCGGGACCGCCGCCGGACGCGACCCCGCCACCCCCGAGGAGGAGGCGCTGTGCGGGATCGTCGCCGGCGTCCTCGGCCTCGACCGGGTCGGCGCCGACGTCAGCTTCTTCGACCTCGGCGGAGACAGCATCGCCGCGCTGAAGCTCGTCACCCGCGCCCGCCAGGCCGGGATCGAGCTGACGCCCCGCGACGTGTTCACCCACCAGACCGTCGAGGCGCTGCTGCGCGCCGGGGAGCCCGAGGACCGGCTCGGCTTCGAGGTGCTGCTGCCCATCCGCACCACCGGCACCCGGCCGCCGGTCTTCTTCGTCCACCCCGCCGGCGGCCTCGCCTGGAGCTACCTGCAGTTCCAGCGCCACCTCGGCCCCGACCAGCCGATCTACGGGCTGCAGGGCAGCGCGTTCACCCGCGCGGACCTGCCCGGCTCCGTCGAGGAGATGGCGCGGGACTACATCGAGCAGATCCGCACCGTGCGGCCGTCCGGGCCGTACCACCTCGTCGGGTGGTCGCTCGGCGGCCTCATCGCCTACGAGATGGCCGTCCGGCTCCAGGAGGCCGGGGAGCGCGTCGGGCTGCTCGGGCTCATCGACGCCTACCACACCCAGGACCTGGAGGCGGAGAAGCGGGAGATCCTGCCCGAGCTGCTGGAGTCCATCGGGATCGACGCGCGGATGGTCGCCGCCGACGGCAACCCCGACATGGCGCAGATCATGGCGGTGCTCGCCGAACGCGACGACGCCCTCGCCACCCTCCGCGAGGACGACCTCGTCAACGTCTACCGCAACTACGAGAACGGCCTCCACCAGGCGGAGCGGTACCGGCCCGGCCGGTACCGCGGCGACGTCGTGTTCTTCACCGCCCTGCGGGGCCGCACCGCGGACTCGCCGACCGGGCCGTCCAACTGGGGGCCGCTCGTCGAGGGGCGGATCGAGGACTACCCCCTCGACGTCGAGCACCACTTCCTGCTGGAGCCCGGCCCGGCCGCCGAGATGGGCGCCGTGCTCGCCGCCAGACTCGACAAACTGCACGTCAACGATTAGATACGTGGAAACGCTGGAAAGGGATGCCGATGACGAACCCCTTCGAGGACCCCGACGGCACGTACGTCGTCCTCGTCAACGACGAGGGCCAGCACTCGCTGTGGCCGTCGTTCGCGGAGGTCCCGGGCGGGTGGACGGTCGCCAAGGCCGAGGACACCCGGCAGGCCTGCCTGGACTACATCGAGGAGAACTGGACCGACATGCGGCCGAAGAGCCTCATCGAGGCCATGGGTGAGTGACCCGGCGGCGGGGCGCGCCCTGGAGATCCCCGCGGTCACCGAGTGGGCGATGGAGATGCTCGACGCCGCCGACCTGCGGCCCGCGCCGCTGCCCGGCGTCGAGATGACCTTCACCCTGGCCGGGGTGCCGTCCGCGGACGTCAACCGGGCCCTGTACGCGATGGTCGGCGCCCGCGTCTGCTGGACGGACCGCTTCCCCTGGACGCACGCCGACTGGCGCGCCTGGGTGGAGCGCCCCGAGCTGTCCACCTGGCTCGCCATGGCCGAAGGGACGATCGCCGGGTTCTTCGAGCTGGAGGCCCAGCCGGGCGGCGACACCGAGATCCACCTCGTCGGGCTGACCCCGGCGTTCGTCGGCCGCGGCTACGGCGGCTACCTGGTCGAGCAGTGCACCCGGCGGGCCTGGCAGCGCGGCGAGCTGTGGGCCGCCGGCAGCGGCCCCGCCTCGCGGGTCTGGCTGCGCACCAGTACGCTCGACCATCCGAACGCGATGGCCAACTACCGGCGCCGCGGTTTCAAGGTGGCGGCCGAGTCGACCGGGCCGAAGCTGGTCCCCGACCCGCGGATCGCGCCGTGGCCGCTGCCGCACGACCCGCGCGCCGCGTCCCGCCGGTACCAGGAGGAGGAGCTGATCACGTGAGCTGGTTCCGCTGCCCGGAGACCCGGCCGTGGGCCTCGATGCGGCTGTTCTGCCTCCCGCACGCGGGCGGGTCCGCGGTGTTCTACCGGCCGTGGGCGAAGGCGGTCAGCCCGGCCGTCGAGGTGCAGGCCGTCCAGTACCCGGGCCGCGCCGACCGGATGGCGGACGCGTTCGTCACCGACGCGCACCAGCTCGCCCGGCTCATCGCGGGCGCGATGGCGCCGCTGATGGACCGTCCCGCGGCGCTGTTCGGGCACAGCATGGGCGCCGTGCTGGCCTACGAGGTGGCGCGGCTGCTGCAGGAGCGCGGCACGCCGCCGGTGCACCTGTTCGCCTCCGGCGCCCGGCCCCCGCACGACCGCGACGACGACCGGGTCGCGGAGCGCGACGACGACGGCGTGGTCGAGGCGATGGTGAAGCTCGGCGGCACCGACGCCGAAGTGCTGCGGGACCCGGAGCTGCGCGAGCTGGTCCTGCCGTACGTCCGCAACGACTTCGCGCTGATCGAGGCCTACGAGCACCGGGACGGGACGCGGCTGGCCGTCCCGGTCACCGCGATCATCGGGGACGCCGACCCGCACGTCACCGAAGCGCAGGCCAAGGGCTGGGGCGCGGTCACCGACGGCCGCTTCGCGCTGACGGTCCTGCCGGGCGACCACTTCTACCTGACCCCCCAGCAGCCTCGCGTCATCGCCGAGGTCCAGCGGACCCTGGAAGTCCCCGCCTGATGCGAGACGGCGGGCCGGTGCTCAAAAGTCTGAACACCAGCCCGCCGCCGACCGCCGAGGGCGATGCGATAGGTACGACTACCCGGCGATTGGGAGCTTCGTCGGGGCGTCGTGCGGGTTCTAGTAGATGGACACGCCGAAGGCGCTCAGCGCCTCGGTGACGGGCTGGAAGAACGTCGTCCCGCCCGAGGAGCAGTCGCCGCTGCCGCCGGAGGTCAGCCCGACCGCGCTGCTGCCGTCGAACAGCGGGCCGCCGCTGTCGCCGGGCTCGGCGCAGACCGTGGTCTGGATGAGGCCGCTGACGCTGCCCTCCTGGTAGTTCACGGTCTGGTTCAGCGCGGTGACCTGGCCGTCGTGCACGCCGGACGTGCTGCCGCTGCGGGTGACGGTCTCGCCGACCACGGCGCTCTTGGCACCGGTGATGTCGACGCTGTCGCCGTTCACGGTGACGACGCCCTGCGTGTCCGCCGGTGTCGAGGCGTACTTGACGATGCCGTAGTCGTTGCCGGGGAAGCTGCTCCCGGCGTTCTGGCCGAGGAGCTGCGCGTGGCCGGCGTCGGCGTACCAGGTGGAGCCCGCCTCGGTGCAGTGGCCGGCGGTGAGGAAGTAGTACGAGCCTCCGCTCTTGACGTTGAAGCCGAGCGAGCAGCGGGCGCTGCCCGTGTAGATGGGGTCGCCGCCCGCGGTGAACAGGCGGAACCGCCCGCCGACCCGCTTGGTGCGGACGGCCGCGCCCTGCCTGGCGGCGGCGGCCTTCACCTTCGCGAGCTTCGCGCCGGTGACCGTCTTGTCCATGGACAGGACGACCTGGTCGGTCTTCGGGTCGACGGCCCAGGCGGTGCCCGGGACGGTCGCGTCGCGCTTGAGCGCGGCCATGACCTTCGCGAGGTCGGAGCCGCTGCGCGCCACGGTCTGCGGTTCGGCGCCGGCGGCGCGGACGGCCGCGGCCGACGTCGCGTCGGTGACCGTGACGACGAGCTTGCCTCCCTTCAGGTAGGAGCCGGCGGTGCTCGACCCGAGCCGCTGCGCCAGCGTGGCGGCCAGCGCGCCGGTGTGCGGCGCGGCGGCCTGGGCGGGCCCGGCCGGTCCGGCGGGCGCGCCGGGGAGCGCATTGGCGGGGACGGCGGCGAGGGTGGTGGCCACCAGTCCGGCCGCCGCGAGGGCGGCGGCGCCGCCGATGCGCGCGTGACGGTTCTTCACTGAGCCTCCAGGGGGGATTGGGCGCGCCCTTGTGGCGCGCCGGAGGTCACCGCACATGGTGGAAGAAGCGTCATCCAGGACGTAAGGCAAGAAGGTGACTAATCCGGAGTGAACAGATTGTCACAATGGGTGCGGGATGTCTGGGCCGATGTCGGGCAGGACGTTCCCTTTGACCGGTTCCCGGCTGGACGCGGCGTCCAATGGGCCTCCCGGCCGGGCGGCCCGCGTCGTACAGTCGAGGCGACGGGGGACCGGACATATGACGCGGATCCCCCGCCCCCGGTTCCCCGGCCCGGGAGTTTCCATGGGTGTCGAGATTCGGGTGGAAGGGCTGAAGAAGTCGTTCGGGCGGCAGGTCATCTGGGAGGACGTGTCGCTCACCGTCCCGGCGGGCGAGATCTCCGCGCTGCTCGGGCCGTCCGGCACCGGGAAGTCGGTGTTCCTGAAGACCCTCGTCGGGCTGCTGCGCCCGGACCGCGGCCACGTCTACGTCGGCGGCGGCGACGTGCCCCGGCTCGCCGAGGGCCGGCTGTACGAGATGCGCCGCCACTTCGGCGTGCTGTTCCAGGACGGCGCCCTGTTCGGTTCGCTGAACATCTTCGACAACGTCGCGTTCCCGCTGCGCGAGCACACGCGCAAGGGCGAGTCGGAGATCCGCCGGATCGTGCTGGAGAAGATGGAGATGGTGGGGCTCTCCGGCTCCGAGCACAAGCTGCCCGGCGAGGTCTCCGGCGGGATGAAGAAGCGCGCCGGGCTGGCCCGCGCGCTCGTCCTCGACCCGGACATCATCCTCGCGGACGAGCCGGACTCCGGCCTGGACCCGGTCCGCACCGCCTACCTGAACCAGCTGTTCGTCGACCTCAACGCCGAGATGGGCGCGACGTTCCTGATCGTCACGCACGACATCGGCACCGCCCGGGTGCTGCCCGACAACCTCGGCCTGCTGTTCCGCCGGGGGCTGGTGATGTTCGGGCCGCGCGAGATGGTGCTGTCCAGCACGCACCCGGCGGTCAACCAGTTCTTCAACGCGCGCCGCGAGGGGCCGATCGGGATGGCCGAGGAGAAGGACCTCGCCGACGTGGCGGGCGAGGCGCACGTCCCGCAGGCGATGCCGGGGCCGATCCCGCCGCAGCTGATGCCGAGCGACGGCAGCGTGCGGCCCGCGATGCGCCGCCCCGGCGCCTGGCTGCGGCAGCACGGCGTGACGCCGCCGCCCGGCTCGTTCATCGACGGCCAGGGCAACGACTGGCTCGCCGACTGGGACGAGCTGACCGCGGCCCGGCGCCGTCCGGAGTGACGCCCGGGGCGGGCGGGGCGCGGGTGACACGCGACGGCGGGGACGGGAGAATGATCCGGTGACATTACTTCTGTCCCGTTCCGAGCTGGAATCGCTGCTCGTCCCCGCCGAGTGCCTGGACGCGCTGCGGCGCGGCTTCACCGCCGCGGAGGACGGCACCGTGGCGCGGCGCGTCGTGGCGAAGGTGCCCGGCCAGGGCACCGCCACGGCGCTGCTGCCCGGCGTGGTGGAGGACGTTCCCGCGTACACGGTGAAGGTGAACGCCAAGTTCCCGGGATCGCGGCCCGCGGTGCGCGGCGTGGTGTGCCTGCACGACCTCGGCACCGGCGAGCTGCTCGCGCTGCTGGACTCGGCGACCGTCACCGCGTGGCGCACCGGTCTCGCCGCCGCGCTCGGCACGCACGCGCTGGCCCGTCCCGCCGCCGACACGGTCGCGGTCATCGGCGCGGGCGCGCAGGCCGAGCTGGTGATGCGGGGGCTGGCGGAGTTGCGGCCGGTGCGCGGGCTGACCGTCTGCGACCTGGACGCCGAGCGCGCCGCCGCGTTCGCCGGGCGGCACGGCGAGCGGCTCGGCGCGCGGGCGTCGGTCGCGGCCGATCCGCGCGACGCCGTCCGGGGCGCCGGGATCGTCGTGGTCGCGACGTGGGCGCGCCGGCCGCTGCTGCACGCCGCCGACATCGCGCCGGGCACCCACGTCACCTCCCTCGGCGCGGACGAGCCGGGGAAGGCCGAGCTGGCGGCCGACCTGCTGGAGGGCGCCCGCGTGGTGGTCGACGACGTGCCGCTCGCGGTCGAGATGGGCGTGCTCGCGGGCGCCGGCCTGGACGTCAAGCACGCCGCCGGGACGCTGCGCGACCTGCTGCTCGGCGAGGTGCCGGGCCGGGTGAAGGACGGCGAGGTGACCGTGTACGCGCCGGTCGGCCTGCCCTGGCAGGACCTCGCGCTGAGCTGGACGGCCTACCGGGCGGCCCGCGCTGCGGGGACGGGCCTGGAGACCGACCTCCTGGCGTGACCGTACCGCCGCGCGCAGCATATTGAAACATGTTCTAGTTTCTGTCTAGGCTGGGCGCTCACGGGCGAACGACCGGGAGGTGACGCCGGTGATCCAGGACCGGTTCGCAATCGAGGGCAGGGTCGCGGTGGTGACCGGCGCGGGCCGCGGCATCGGCGCGGCCGCCGCCGTGGCGCTCGCGCAGGCGGGCGCGGACGTGGCGATCTCCGCCCGCACCGAGGAGCAGCTGCGCAAGGTGGCGGCGGAGATCGAGGCGGCCGGGCGGCGCGCCCTGGTCGTGCCCGCCGACCTCAGCCGGCCGGACGCGGCGGCCGAGCTCGCCGCGCGCGCCGCCGAGGACCTCGGCCGCCTCGACATCGTGGTCAACAACATGGGCGGCACGATCCCGAACGCCTTCCTGGACACCACCCCCGAGTATCTCGAGAACGCGTTCCAGTTCAATGTGAGCACCGCGCACGCGCTGACCCGCGCCGCCGTGCCGCACATCCTGGAGTCGGCCACCGCGTCCGCGCCGGGCGCCGTCGTCAACATCTCCTCGGTGCTCGGACGCGTCGCCGGGCGCGGCTACCTCGCCTACGGCACCGCCAAGGCCGCGCTCGCCCACTACACCCGGCTCGCCGCCACCGACCTCGCGCCCCGGATCCGCGTCAACGCGGTCGCCGTCGGCTCCGTCGCGACGTCCGCGCTCGACATCGTCATGACCAACGACGAGCTGCGCGCGCAGATGGAGCAGGGCACCCCGCTCGGCCGCATCGGCGACCCCGAGGAGGTCGCGGCGGCCGTCCTCTACCTCGCCTCGCCCGCCGCCGCCTACACCACCGGCACCGTGCTGCGCGTCGACGGCGGCATCGACGTCCCGAACCTCGACCTCGGCCTGGAGGACCTGTGACGTACCGCGTCGTCCAGTGGAGCACCGGCAACGTCGGCCGGCACGCCATCGCGGGCATCGACGCCCGCCCCGACCTGGAGCTCGCCGGGGTGTGGACGTCCACCCCCGCCAAGATCGGCAAGGACGCCGGGGAGCTGGCCGGGCTCGGCCGCCCCCTCGGCGTCGCCGCGACCGGGTCGGAGGAGGAGCTGCTCGCGCTGCGCCCCGACTGCGTCGTCTACACCTCGATGGCCGACGTCCGGCTGATGGAGGCGATCGACGACCTGTGCCGCATCCTGCGCGCCGGGATCAACGTCGTGTCCAGCAGCCCGGTGTTCCTGCAGTTCCCGGACGGCGTCGTCCCGCCGGAGATGTCCGACCCGGTGCGGGAGGCGGCGGAGGCGGGCGGCGCGTCGCTGTTCGTCAACGGCATCGACCCCGGCTTCGCCAACGACGCCCTCCCGCTCGCCGTCACCGGCATCAGCGAGCGGATCGACCAGGTCCGCTGCATGGAGATCCTCAACTACGCCACCTACGACCAGGGCACCGTCCTGTTCGACATCATGGGATTCGGCCGGTCCCTGGACGACACGCCGATGCTGCTGCAGCCGGGCGTGCTGACGATGGCGTGGGGCAGCGTCGTCCGCCAGCTCGCCGCCGGCCTCGAGGTGGAGCTGGACGAGGTCACCGAGCACCACACCCGGCTGCCCGCCCCCGAGACCTTCGAGGTGTCCTCCGGGACGATCGAGAAGGGCACCGCCGCCGCGCTGCGCTTCGAGGTGCGCGGGATGCGCGGCGGCGAACCCGTGATCGTCCTGGAGCACGTCACGCGGTTGCGCGACGACATCGCCCCCGACTGGCCGCAACCCGCCGGCGCGGGCTGCTACCGGGTCGAGGTCCGCGGCGAACCGGACTACACCGTCGACCTCCAGCTGCTCGGCGGCGACGGCGACCACAACACCGCGGGCCTGAAGGCGACCGCGATGCGGCTGGTCAACGCGGTCCCCGCGGTCGTCGCGGCGCCCCCCGGCCTGCTCACCGCCCTGGACCTACCCCCCATCACCGGCCGCGGCCTGCTGTAACTCAGCGCGCGGCGGCGTTCAGGAGCGGGACGAGGAGGTCTTCCTCCTGGTCCAGGTGCGCCTCCAGGCCGGCGGTGAGGCGGTCGACCTCGGCAGAGAGCGCGGCCCGGTCGGGTGCGTCGGCGGCGAGGACGGCGCGCAGCTCGTCCAGTACCGCCTTCAGCGCCTCGTGCTGCTCCCGCATCAGCGCCAGCGCCGGAGCCAGCTCCGGGTGTCCTTCCTCGACGCCCGGGAACAGCATCAGATCCTCGCCCGCGTGGTGGTTGCCGAGCCCCTGGCACAGCACCAGGCAGTTCACGCGGAGCTGCGCGCAGAGGCCGGGGCCGGACGCGGCGACCTCCGCGCGGATCCGGCGCAGCTCGTCGCGGAACGCGTCGTGCACCGCGACGAGCATGTCGCCGGGGCGCTCCGGCCCGGGCGGCGGGCCCTCGGTCGTCTGCACGAGCGCGACGACCGGCAGCGTCCGGCCCGACTTCGCCTCGTACTCGGCCCAGCCCGGGTCGCTTTCGACGGCCCGCGCGAACGCCCGGTCGCGCTCGCCGCCCTCCAGGACGACCGCCTCGGCCTCGTACCGGAACGCGCCGCTCTCCACCGTCACGCGCGGGTGCGCGACGAGGTTGCGGAACCACGCGGGGTGCTTCGGCGACCCGCCCGCGGACGCGATGACGAGGACGCGGCCGACGCCGTCCGGCAGGTAGCCGAGCGGCGTGGTGCGCGGGGCGCCCGTCCGCGCCCCGGTGGTGGTCAGCAGGAGCAGCCGGCCGCCCTCGAACGGGCCGCCGACCCGGCCGCCGTTCGCGCGGAACTCCTCGATGACCTGCTGGTTGAAATTCATTCTGCGGTGGTCGTCCTCTCTGTTTTCGGGCATGGCGAATCGACTGGGAAAGCGGGAAAGGCGCAGGCCGTTCAACGGCATGCGAAATGACACGCGGAACGGCGCAGTGGATAGCGCGCTGAACGGCGTGGAAAAAGGGAGAGATGCGTTCGCGGGCGATGGTGTCCGGCGGGCATGCCGCTGACGTCGCGCTATGCGGAAGGGCGGGCCTCGCGCCCGCCTCCGGCTCACTCGGAGGCCGGGTGCCTCACTCGCTCGTGGCCCATGGCCGACCCGGCAGTCACGGAGAAGAACTTACTCAATTCGCGGGAATTCGGCAAGGGCGGGTCGCGCTTTTCACAGTCCTTCGCGGACGGCGAGGGCGGCGGCCTGGGTGCGGCCGCTGACGTTCAGTTTCGCGAGGATGTTGGAGACGTGCACGCTCGCGGTCTTCGGGGAGATGAACAGCGCCGCCGCGATCTCCTTGTTGTTGCGTCCCTCGGCGACCAGCTTCAGCACCTCCCGCTCCCGCGCGGTCAGCGCGCCGAACGGGCCCGCCGGGGCGGGGGCGGCGGCCCGGCCGGAGTCCAGCCGGGCCCGGGCGCCGAGGTCGCGGAGCGCCGCGAGCAGCGGCGCCGCGCCGAGCCGCTCGGCCGCCGCGACCGCCCGCCGCCACTGCTCGGCCGCCGCGTCCCGGTCGCCGTGCCCGGTGAGGGCCTCGGCGAGCCGCCACCGCGACCGCGCCACCTCGTACACGAACCCGCCGTCCGGGTCGCCGTAGGTGAACAGGTCGACGGCCTCGCGCCACAGGTCGACGTCGAGGACGCCGTCGAGGCGGCGCCGCTCCGCCTCCGCGCGGGCCAGCCAGGCGCGTCCCTCGACGCCGAGCCACGCGCGGGGCCAGCCGTCGGCGGTGGTCGTCGCGGCGCGGCGGGCCCGGGCGAGCAGGTCGTCGCCCGCCTCCACGGCGGCGCGGACCGCCGCCTCGTCGCCGGCGGCGCGGGCGCGGGCCGCCCGTTCGGCGTGCGCCCACAGCCCGATCGCGGCGACTCGGACGACGGGGACCTCCGCGTTGTAGACGCTCTCGCGCAGCGTCCGCTCGACGTGCTCGATCGCCGCGCCGGGGTCGCCGTCCCAGAGCGCGAGCTCGGCCGCGAGGCCGTGCGCGACGTAGTTGAGGAACGCGTCCCGCGCCCACAGCGGCTCGATCCAGCGCAGCCGCTCCCGCGCCGCCGGGTCGCCCTGCGCGACCTCGGTGAACAGCGCGTACGCCGACACCTGAGCCTCCGGCGTCCGCGCGACCCGGACGGCGAACTCGCCGGCGAGCCGGTTCGCCTCCGCCCAGTCGCCGGACGTGTAGTGGATCAGGTACCGCAGGCAGCGCAGGACGATCCCGTAGGTGCTCCAGCCGAGCCCGGCGTCCATCGTCCACTTGACGGCCTCGTCGGCGGCGGCGGTGGCGCCGGCGAGGTCGCCGCGGTCGAACTTGGCGCGCGCGTGGTGGAACGCGGCGCGCAGCGCGACGACCTGGCGGCCGCCCTCCAGCGCCAGGTCGCGGGCGCGGGCGAACACCTCGACGACGTCCGGGTCGGCCTCCCGCGACTCGCGGAACACCCCGAGCGTCACCAGCAGGCTCGCCTCGGCGCCGGTCGCGCCGGTGGCGCGAGCCAGCTCGACCGCCTCCTCCGCGACCGCGGGCATCTCGCCGTGCTCGTCGTTGTACAGCAGCGTGCGGGCGTAGGTGGACAGGGCGGCGGCGCGCTCGGGCCGCGGCGGGTCCGGCGGCAGCATCGCGACGGCGGCGCGCGCCATCCGCTGCGACTCGTCGTCCTCGTCGATGTCGGAGAGGTACTCGGCGAGCCGGTCCCGGATCCGGGCGCCGAGCACCACGTCGGCCGGGTCGGCGAGCTCCAGCAGCCGCCGCAGCCGGGAGATCGCGCGGCGCTGCTCGCCCGCCCGTCCCGACGTGCGGACGGTGTCGAGCGCCAGCCCCATCCGGTCGGTGCCGGACGCGCCCTCCGGGTCCGGCACCGTCTCCCACAGTTCCAGGGCCCGGTCGTAGTGCTCGAACGCCTCGTCGGGCGCGCCGAGCCGCTCGGCCTCCCGGCCCGCGCGGACCGACGCGGCGAACGCGGTCGGCAGGTCGTGCGCGGCGAGGCTGTGATGCGCCAGCTCGGCGGCCGATCCGCGCCGCCCGCCCGGCGGGACGTCCGGTCCGAGCAGCCGGGCGAAGTCGGCGTGCAGCCGGGTCCGCTCGCCCGGCAGCAGGTCGGCGTAGACGGCCTCGCGCAGCAGCGCGTGCCGGAAGGTGTAGCCGGTGCCCGCCGGGACGAGCAGCTGGTGCGAGACGACCTCGCGCAGCGCCTCCCCGACCGCGGCCTCGTCCAGTCCGGCCGCGCGGCGGACCAGCTCGTCGTCGATGCGGCGGCCGGCGACCGCGGCGACCCGCACGACGCGCTGCGCGCCGTCCGACAGCCGCTCGACCCGCGACAGCAGCAGGTCCGCGAGCCCGGCGGGCAGCTCCTCGCCGGTGCTCTCCGCCGAGTACAGCTCGGCGGCGTAGAACGCGTTGCCCTCCGAGCGGCGGTGTACCCGCTCGACGGTCGCGGCGGTGACGGGCGCGCCGCCGCCCGCGAGCCCGGCGAGGTACTCGGCGGTCTCGGCGGGGCCGAACGGGCGGACCTCGATGCCGGTGACGGTCGGCAGCCGCAGCAGCTCGGCGACGACCGGCCGCAGCGGGTGCCGCCGGTGCAGGTCGTCGGAGCGGTAGGTGCCGACGAGGCAGACCCGCTCGCGCGACAGCACCCGGCTGAGGAACGTCAGCAGGTGCCGGGTGGACCGGTCGGCCCAGTGCAGGTCCTCCAGGACGAGCAGGACGGGCCGGTCCCGCCCCTCGGTGCGCGCGCCGAGCTCGCCGAGCAGCCCGAGCACCGCGCCGAACAGCTGCTGCTGGCCGAGTTCGGACGCGGCGTCCGGGGAGCCCTCGCCGTCGGGGAGCAGCCGCCGCAGCACCGGGCGCGACTCCAGCGCCGCGCGCACGCCTTCGGCTTCGGGGCCGGTGCCGCGCGACGCGGTCCACAGCGCGTCGGCGAGCGGCAGGTACGGCATGCTCTCGCCCAGCTCGGCGCACTGCCCGACCAGGACCGCGCAGTCGCGCTCGCGGGCGGCGGCGGTGAGCGCGGACACCAGGTGGGTCTTGCCGACGCCGGCGTCGCCGCTGACCAGCACCACGGCGGCGCCGCCCGCGGCGGCCCGGTCGAGCGCGCCGGTCAGCTCCGCCAGCTCGGCGGTCCTGCCGATCAGCACCCGGCCGCCCCTTTCCGTCATCCCGCACATTATCCCAGCGGATGGGATGATCCGCCCTGTGCGGCCCCGGGCGCACGCGTGCTACCCGGCGGCGAACCGGGTGGCGAGCGCGGCCTTGTCGGGCTTGCCGCCGGGCGTGCGGGGCAGCTCGTCGATCACCCACAGGTGCCGCGGCTCGCAGCGCGCGCCGAGCGCGCCGCGCACCAGCGCGCGGAGTCCGTCGAGGTCGACCCGGCCGCCGTCGCGGCCGACCACGACGCCCGCGAGGACCCGCCCGGCGGCGTGCGGGAGCGCGAACACCGCGGCGTCGAGCACGGCCGGGTGGCCGGTGAGGACGTGCTCGATCGGGTGCGCGTACAGGCCGCCGGGGAGCCGGTCCTCGGCCCGGTCGAGCAGGAACAGGTTCCCGTCGGCGTCCATCCGGCCGACGTCGCCGGTGCGCAGCCAGCCGTCCCGGCACGCGGCGGCGGTGCGGGCCGGGTCGTCCACGTAGCCGCTCATCCGCTGCGGCGACCGCGTCCACACCTCGCCGGCCTCGCCCGCCGGCAGGTCGGCGCCGTGCCGGTCGCGGACGCGCAGCTCGACGCCCGGCACCGCGCGCCCGACCGACATCAGCAGTTCGGGGCGGGCGTGGTCGCGCGGCTCCAGCACGGTCAGGAACCCGCCCTCGGACGTCCCGTAGTTCTGCGTCAGCAGCGGGCCGAGCCGCCCGGCGGCCCGCGCGGTGCGGGCGGGCACGGCCGCGGCGCCGCCGTAGACGATCAGCCGCAGGGTGGTCAGGTCGGCGGGCGCGTCCTCCAGGTGCTCGGCGAGCGCGTACAGGTCGACGGGGCGGCCCGCCATCAGGTGCGTCACCGCCTCCCGCTCGATCGTCTCCGCCAGCCGCCCGGGCCGCGCGTCCGGTTCCAGGACGGCGGTGCCGCCGCCCGCCAGCGTCCAGATCACGAACATGTCCGGCAGGTACCGGGCGCGCGGCGTGACCAGCAGCCGCCACGGCGGCGGCCCGTACATGGCCTGCGCGGCGGCGAGGTGGGCGGCCTCGGCGTCCGGCCCGTACGCCACGATCTTGTTCCGGCCGGTGGTGCCGCTGCTGAAGGTCACCAGGGACGCGTCGTCCGGGACGCCCGGCATGTGCACGGCGCCGGTCGCGGACGCGAGGTACAGCTCGTCGTCCAGGGCCTCGTGGACGGGCACCGGGCACGCGGCGAGCAGCCTCTCCGCCTCCGCGCGCCGCGACGGGGCGTACAGCAGCGCCGACGCGTCCAGCGCGCGCATCGCCCGCAGGACGACCTCGTCCGGCACACCGCCCCACACGTGGACGAACCGGCAGCCGAGCGCGAGCGCGACGATCCGCGCGACGGGCGACTCGGTGCCCGTCCCGTACAGGCACGCGATCGTCCCGCCCGGCCGGACGCCGCCCGCCGCCAGCCGTCCGGCCGCCGCCGACACCATGCCGAGCACGTCGTCGCCGGACAGCCGCAGCCCGCCGCGCACCAGAACCTCGCGCGGGCCCGCCGCTCGCAGGCCGTCCAGCAGCGCGGGCCCGAGCCCGCGGTTCACCGGGCCCTCCCGCCGAGCAGCACCGGCAGGGTCGTGGTGCTCAGCGCGAGCACCGACCGCACCGGGTCCAGCTCGTCCGGCGGCTTGGCGAGCGCGAGCCCCGGGAACGCCGCGAACAGCGCGGACAGCGCCACCTCTCCCACGAGGCGGCCCAGCGGGGCGCCGAGGCAGAAATGCGCGCCGTGCCCGAACGACAGGTGCGGCGGCGGGTCGGACGCCACGTCGAACCGCGCCGCCCGCTCCCCGTACCGGTCGGGGTCGCGGCCCGCGGCGGCGAAGCACGCGAGGACGGCCTCGCCTTCGCGGACCGTCACGCCGCAGATCTCCACGTCCCGCACGGCGTAGCGCATCGGGAAGTGCCGCAGCGGCGCCTCCAGCCGCAGCGCCTCCTCAACCGCCGCGCTCCACGGCCGCGCGCCGCCGCGCAGCAGGTCGAGCTGACCCGGGTCCGCCAGCAGCAGCCGCACCGCGCTCGTGATCAGGTTGACGGTGGTGACGTGGCCCGCCACGTACAGCTCCTGGACGGTGTCGAACACCTCGTCCCCGGTCAGCTCGCCGCCTTCCAGCGCGACCAGGTCGCTGATCAGGTCGTCGGCGGGGGAGCGGCGCCGCTCCTCGACGGTCTCCCTGATCACCGCGTCCCGCCCGGCGCGCGCGCTCGCCAGGCGCTCCGGCGTCCCGCGCGTCGTGGTGAGGACGTGGTCGTTGCCGGTCAGCTCCGCGCGCCGCTCGCGCGGAATGCCCATCACGTCGGAGATGACCTCGCACGGCAGCGGGTAGGCGAACTCGCGGCGCAGGTCGACGGGGCCGGGCGGCAGCCCCGCCAGCCGGTCGACGAACTCCGCCGTCACGGCCTCGACCCGGGGACGCATCGCCGCGATCCGGCGCGCCGAGAACACCCGCGACAGCGGGCCGCGCAGCCGCCGGTGCTCCGCGCCCTCGGCGTTCAGCATCGTCCGGGCCAGCACGATCGGGGCGAGCGACCCGTCCGCGCGCAGCGCCCGCCGCCCCTCCGCCGACCAGTGCCGCACGTCTCGCGACAGGTCCGGATGGGCGAGGACCGCCTCCAGCGCCGCGTGCCGCGCCGCCGCCCAGGCCCGCACTCCCTCGATCTCCACCGGCACCAGGTCGCCCGCGTCCCGCAGCCGCGCGTTCTCCCCGTGGACGTCCCGGACCGCCGGGTCGAGGACGAACCGGGCGCGCTCCGGGGCCGTCACACCCGCTCCGGGGACGCGGCGAGCCGTGCGGCGTCGATGCCCGTGGCGCGGCCGAAGTACAGGTCGCGGACCAGCTCCCCGGCGGCCGGCGCCGTGCACAGCCCGTGCCCGGAGAACCCGGCCGCGTACAGGAACGGGATCGCGCCCGGCAGCCGCCCGATGAACTCCGTCCGGTCGGGGCTGGCGTCGCGGACGCCGGTGAAGGCCGTCCGCACCTCCGCCCCGGCCACCGCCGGGTACACCTCCGCCAGCCGCTCGCGCACCCGCGCCCGCCACCCGTCCCGGTCCGCCCCCGGATACCCCATGCCGACCAGCAGCCCGTCCCCGCGCCTGCGCACGAGCAGCCCGCTCGGCGCGTGCAGCGTCATCGGAATGTCCGGCATCGGCGCCCCGGACGGCGGCGGCCCGCACGCCAGCAGCTCCTGCTCGACGGGCTCGCCGAGCGGCAGCTCCACCCCCGCCGAGCGGGCCAGCGGTGCCGACCAGGCCCCGGCCGCGCACACGACGGCGTGCGCGGTGAGCGGCCCGTCGCCGGTGTCGACCCGGCCCGCGCCGATGTCGACCGCCTTCACCGGGCAGCCCGTCCGCAGCTCCGCGCCCGCCCGCCGGGCCGCCTCGGCGAGCCCGCCGACGATCGCCGCGGTGTCCGAGACGTACGCGTCCGGCGCCCACGCCGCCGCGACCAGCGGGACGTCGCCGAGCAGCGGGTTGCGCCGCCGCGCCTCGTCCGCGCCGATCAGCTCGACCTCGACGCCGGCGGCGCGCTGCGCGGGCAGGTCCGCCTCGCACGCCGCCACCTGCTCCTCTTCGCCGAACAGTACGAGGTACCCGACCCGCCGCAGCGGCACCGGGGCCCCGGCCCGCTCGGCGAACGACCGGTACGCGGCGAGGCTCCGCACGGCCATCGCCGAGCTGACCGGGCTGCCGGGGAAGTAGGTGCGGACGACGTCCGCCGTCGCCCGCGACGCCCCCGACCCCAGTTCGTCCCGCTCCAGCAGCACCGTCCGGACGCCCGCCTCCGCCAGCTGGTACGCCGCCGACAGCCCGACGACCCCGCCGCCGATCACCACCGCCGGGTCCGGCCCGCTCACGACGCGGCCTCGGCCTGCCGCAGGTGGTCGCCGAGGCTCCACGGGAACAGGTGCAGGTTCCAGCCGCCCAGGCAGTTCACGTACAGCGCCATGTGCGCCATCACCGCGGCGAAGTCCTGCCGCCTGTCGAGCCGGTCCAGGCCGTCCAGCAGCCGCTCGGTGAACCCGCCGAGCTTCTCCAGCCCGCAGTAGGCGAGGAACTCCGTCGGCACCGCGATCAGCCCGTGCGCCATCCGCCGCAGCGGCTCCATCGGCAGCCCCTCGTGCGCCGCCCGGACGAGCCCGCTGTAGGCGCTGTACCCGAGCGGCCTCGTCTCGCCGTTGACGAACAGCAGCGTCGTCAGGACGGTCCCGTGCGTCCCGGCCCGCGACGTGATGCGCCCGTCGTGCAGGTCGACCAGCTCCTGCGGCGGGTCGAGCCAGATCCGCTCCGTCTCCGCGTGCACGTCGCCGATCAGCGCGTCCACCTCCGGGTCGGCCGCGGCCAGCCGCGGCACCCGGTGCCCGCCCGGCTCCCCGGCCCGGCGCACCTCGGCGACGACCGGTTTCTTGGACGAGTACACCGACTCCCACACGCCCCGCCCCGCGTCGGCGAGCGCGTCCAGGTCGCCTTCCGCGATCCGCCCGATCGGCGTCGCCGCCATCGGCTCGGTCAGCTCCCCGTACTTGATGCCGAGATGCTGGAGCCGCGAGCAGAACAGCGTGCCGTCCGGCACCGTCCGGCGGTCCACCCGGTGCACGGCGGGCAGATGGAGCACGTCGTGCACGGGCGCGACGTGGTACAGGTGGTGGCCGGCGACCAGGGCGTGCCCCTGCAGGCTCCGGTACGGCAGCGCGTCCCAGACCGCGTCGGCCAGCACGGCGTTGCGCTCGTCGAGGTCGGCCGTCACGGTGACGCCCAGCACGGGCCACCCGATCTCAATGCGTCTAGATGTCTTCACAGTGCGTAGTCATACCCTCTGACCTGCGAAAACATGCCCGCCTCGACGATCAGGCCCGCCCGGGGACGACCTCGACCGTCGCGCGAGCGCGCTATCTGACCGGCGGGGGCGAAGCCGAAGGCGAGCCCCCGCCGGGAAGCTCGCGAAGCGAGTTCGCGCTCGCCCGAGCACGGTCAGAGGGCGAGCCGCCAGGCGAGCGCTCTGGGCCGGGATCGCATGAACAAGGCCCCGGATCCTCGCGGGGATCCGGGGCCTGCGGTCGGGAGGACGTCAGCCGGCGAGGGCGGGGACCTTCTCGGCGTCGGCTTCCGTCTCGTCCTCGGGGACGGGCTGGGGCTCGGGGACCGGCAGGATCCGCTCGTAGGCGCGGAGCGTCTCGGCGGCGATCCGGTCCCACGAGTACCGGGACCGGGCGCGGTCGGCGGCGGCGATGGAGTAGCCGTGCAGCGTGGTCTCCTCGCCGAGCAGCCGGCGGACGGTGCGGCCGATGACCGCGGGCCGCCCGGCCGGGACGTGCAGGCCGGTGATCTTGTCGAGGACCTCGTCGGTGTTGCCGCCGACCGGGGTCGCCACCACCGGCACGCCGCAGGCCATGGCCTCCAGCGGGGTGGTCGGGCAGGGGTGGGCGGGGGTCAGGCAGAGGGCCAGGCTGGCGGTGCGCAGCAGCTTCGGCAGCGACTTGCGGGGCAGCCGGCCGAGGAAGATGACGCGGTCGGCGACGTGCAGCTCCTTGGCGAGCATCATCAGCCGGTGCACGACCGGGTCGTTCTCGAGGTCCTCGCGGGCGGGGCCGCCGGCGACGGCGAGCTCGGCGCCGGGGACGTGCACCAGCGCGCGCAGCGCGGTCGCCACGCCGCCGGACTCCAGGTCGTCGCAGACCATCACGAGCCGGTCCCGGTCGCCGCGCGGCATCGCGGGGCCGACCTGGGCGAACTGCTCGGCGTCGACGGCGTAGGGGACGACCGCGACCGAGGGGCGCGGCACGCCCATCCGGACCACGGAGCCGGCCTCTTCGGCGTGCCCGGCGATGACGGTGTCGGCGCCGCGGCCGATCGCCTTCTCCAGCCTGTCGCGGTGGGGGTGGACGGGGCGGCCGGCGCGGCGGTCGGCGGCGGCCACGCCGTGGTAGCTCTGCGCGAAGGGGATGCCGAGCTCGCGGGCGACGGCGCAGGCGGCGAGGCCGCCGATCCAGCCGTGCGCGTGCACGAGGTCGGGGCGTCCGGCGCCGGACCAGCGGTGGCGCAGCTCGTCGGCGAGGTCGCGGACGTGGCCGAGCAGCTCGTCGTCGCTCAGCGGGCGCGCCGGGCCGGCGTCCAGGTGGACGAGGGTCGCGCCCGGTCCGAGCCGGACCCGGCCGCGGGCGTCCTCGGCCTGGCGCCGGGCGTAGACGGTGACCTGGTGGCCCGCGTCCGTGCGGGCGAGCGAACGGGCGAGATCTCGGACGTGGACTGGCTGCAGGTGTTCGCCGTCGAGGTCGGAGGCGGACACGAGAGCGATGTTGAGCTTGCGGTGCATGACGTATCCTCCGGGACTACACAGGGGAAGCCTGGAGGTATCTGCGTCGTAGACACCTGACTCGCAGGAGACTATTTCCGGCCAGACTCCCCGCCAAACCTCGCGAATCGGAACGCTCTCCCCATCGCGCCCCCTCCAGGGCCCCTCACCAGCGTGGATACTGGAAGGGATGGACGAAAGTTCACTCTGGTACGTCGCGTACGGCTCCAACCTGTTCCGCGAGAGGTTCCGCTGCTACCTGTCCGGCGGGCGTCCGCCGGGCGGTGCCCGGCACTACCCCGGCTGCCGCGACCCGCGCCCGGCCCGCGCCGAGCTGTCGGTGACGCTGCCGGGCGGCATCTACTTCGCCCTCACGTCCCGGGTGTGGGGCGGCGGCATGGCGTTCTACGACCCGGCGCTGCCCGGCCGCGCCGCCGCCCGCGCGTACCTGCTGACCCGCGCGCAGTTCTGCGACGTGGTGTCCCAGGAGACGCGGCGCGGCGTCGGCGTCGACCACGACCTGTCGGAGGCGGTGGCGCACGGCCGGCAGCGCCTCGGCCCCGGCCGCTACGAGACGATCGTCAAGGTCGGGGAGCGCGGCGGGCATCCGATGCTGACGTTCACCTCGCCGCATCCGTCGTCCGCGGCCGAGCTGAACGCGCCGTCCGCGCCGTACCTCACCATGCTCGGCGACGGCCTGCGCGAGGCGCACGACTGGACCGCGGCCCGCGCCGCGGCCTACCTCGCCGCCTGCCCGGGCGCCGCGGGCGTCTGGACGCGGCACCGCATCGCCTCGCTGCTCGGGCCGCCCCGCCCTCCCGGCCGGCGCGAGGGAGGGCTACGTTCGTCGCATGAACGTCGGTGACGTCGTTGACGACTTCGAACTGCCCGACCAGACGGGCGAACCGCGCACCCTGACCGGCCTGCTGGAGCAGGGGCCGGTCGTCCTGTTCTTCTACCCGGCCGCGATGACCCCGGGCTGCACCGCCGAGGCCTGCCACTTCCGCGACCTGGTCGCCGAGCTCGCCGAGGTCGGCGCCCACCCCGTCGGGGTCAGCGCCGACCCGGTCGCCAAGCAGAAGGAGTTCGCGGAGAAGAACTCCTTCGCCTACCCCCTCCTGTCGGACCCCGAGGGCACCGTCCGCGCCCGCTTCGGCGTCAAGCGCGGCCTCGCCATGCTCCCCACCAAGCGCCAGACCTTCGTGATCGACACCGACCGCCGCGTCCTAGCGGTCGTCAAGAGCGAGATCCGCATGAACACCCACGCCGACAAGGCCCTGGAAGCCCTCCGTTCCCGTTGAGTTGGGGGGGGGGGGGGGGGTGGGGGGGGGCGCGCGCCGCCCCCCCCCCCCCCCCCCCCCCCCCCCCCCCAACTCAACGCGGGCTCGGGGGGCTTAAGCGGGGACGACCGGGAGGATGATGGCGCTCGGGTGGTCCGGGGTGTGCAGGATCTCCTGGTCGGCGGTGAGCATCTCGGTGGCGGTGCCGATGGGGGCGCCGGTGCCGGGGTTGCGGGCGACGCGGGGGTAGGCGCCGCTGGCGACCTGCACGCGGACGCGGTGGCCGCGGCGGAAGCGGTGCCCGGCGGGCCACAGCTCGACGGTGACGCGGCGGACGCCGTCCGCGTCGGGCTCGGGAGCGCCGGGGACGAGCCGCCGCATGCCCTCGCACAGGTTGAGGGACTGGCCGTCCGGGGTGACGTCGCAGAGCCGGACGACGAAGTCGGTGTGCTCGCGGTTCGACCGGACGTGCAGGTCGGCGGTGACCGGGCCGATGATCTCCAGGTCGTCGTCCAGCACCGGCGAGGTGTAGACGAGCACGTCGCGGCGGCGTTCGAGGCGGCGCTGGTCGGTGACGGGGTGGGTCTCGCCGAGCAGGGTGGGGCCGCCGAGGAACGGCGTCGGGTGCTCCGGGTCGTACCGGTATCGGTCGGGCGGCGACTCGGGCGGCTCGTCGGGGGACAGGGCGCCGGCGGGCCGCAGGTGCCAGCGCTCCTCGCGCATCCCGGGGACGGGCCAGTCGGGGAACTCGCGCCACTCGTCCACCCCGGTGACCAGCAGCCGGACGGGCTGCTCGCGCAGGCCGGACGGGTCGTCCAGCAGGTGCGCGCGGAACCATTTGAGGGACTCGTGCACCGAGCCGCGCATCATCCGCTGGTCGGCGTGGAACCAGGGGCCGATGGTGAGGTAGGGGCGGTGTCCGGCGGCGCGGAGCGCGGCGTAGTCCTTGAGCTGCCAGGGCAGGAAGATGTCGTACCAGCCGCCGGTCATGTTCACCGGCGCGTCGACCCGGGAGACGGTGGGGCTGAAGTCGCGCTTGTCCCAGAACGGGGTGTCGGGGCCGTTGACGAGCAGCTCCTGGAAGAACCGCTGCTGCTCGCCGGTCGCGAGCCGGTCGAGCTCGGCGAGCGGACGGCCCGACAGCGCGGCGCGGCGGGCGCGGCGCGGCGACATGATGCCGGTGGTGATGCCGGACAGCGAGTTCTTCATCCGGGCGGTGAGGTCGACCCAGATGAGCGCGGACTCCAGCGCGAAGGTGCCGCCGACGTTGACCGCGTCGCGGAAGGTGGACGCGGTGACCTGCATCGACAGGGCTTTCAGCTCGGGCCCGGCCTCGGCGGCGACGGCCCACTGCACGTAGCCGAGGTAGCTCGGGCCGTGCATCGCGAAGGTGCCGCCGAACCACGGCTGCCCCTTCAGCCACGCGATGGTGGCGAGGCCGTCCTCGCGCTCGTCGAGCGCCTCGAACACGCCGCCGGAGCCGAAGCCGCCGCGGACGCTCTGCACCACGGCCTGGAAGCCGTGCGAGGCGAACGCCTGCCCGCACATGAGGCCGAACGGCCCGCGCCGCCCGTAGGGCGAGCGGACGAGCACGACGGGGGCGCGCTCGACGTCGGCGGGGGCGTACCGGTCGGCCAGCAGTGTCACGCCGTCGACGGCCGGGACCTTCAGGTCGCGGTCGACCGTCACCTTGTGGGGGCCGTTCCGCAGTCCGAGCGCCGTGACCCCGAGCCGGCGCATCCTCTCCACGCCTACCACTTGATCGATCGTATCCGCCGGGTGACGGGAACCCCGCTGTGAGGAACCTCGCAGAATTGCCGGGTTTCACTACGATCGAGGGCGGTTTGCGGCAAGGATTGCGCACTGCCGAGGGACGGGCGGCGCGGGCCGCCCGGAGGAGGGATCGATGCACGCGTTCGACGGTGTGAGCTGGGAGCGGGTCGTCGCCGCCGCCGTGGTGATGGTGGTGGCCATGGCGATCGCGGTGGTGCTCCGGCTGCTCACCGGGCGCCTGCTCCGCCGGGCCGGGAGCACCGCGTGGGCCTGGGACGACCTCGCCGCGCGGCTGGTGCGGGACCTGGCGATGCCGGTCGCGGTCATCGGCGGCGCGTGGATCGCCGCGAACGTGCTGGAGCTGCGGCGCGGCACGCTGGACGTGTCGGCGAGGGTGCTGACGGCCGCGACGATCCTGGTGGTGTCGCTGGCGCTGGCGCGGCTGATCGCGGGGGTGGTCGGCTCGGTCGCGTCCGCCCGGCAGGGCGTCGCCGCCAACGTGTCGATCTTCGCGAACATCACCCGGGTGCTGGTGATCGGCATCGGCGTGCTCATCATGCTGCAGAGCCTCGGGATCTCGATCTCCCCGCTGCTCGGCGCGTTGGGCGTCGGCGGCCTGGCGGTGGCGCTGGCGTTGCAGGACACCCTGGCGAACCTGTTCGCGGGCGTGCACGTGCTGGCGGCCAAGACGATCGAGCCGGGCGACTACATCAAGCTGAGCAGCGGCCAGGAGGGGTACGTCGTCGACATCAACTGGCGCAACACCTCCATCCGGACGCTGTCGGACAACATCGAGGTCATCCCGAACGCGCGGTTCTCCGACTCCATCCTCACCAACTATCACCGGCCCGCTCAGGACATGTCGCTGCTGATCCAGGCGAGCGTGGCCTACGAGAGCGACCTGGAGCAGGTCGAGAAGGTGGTCGTGGAGGTGGGGGAGCAGGTGATGAACGAGGTCGAGGGCGGCGTCAAGGACGCCGAGCCGCTGGTGCGGTACCACACCTTCGCCGAGTCCGGCATCGGCTTCACCGTGATCCTGCGCACGGGCGAGTTCGGCGACCAGTTCAGGATCAAGCACGAGTTCGTCAAGCGGCTGCACCGCCGGTTCGGTGAGGAGGGGATCGAGATCCCCTACCCCAGGCGCAAGCTCATCCTGCCCGACGGCGTCTCCAAGGGTGCCGACGGCGCCGCCGCCCTGCCGCGGGTCAGGGGCGGATCATCGGCATGATGACGTCGTCGACCAGGGAGACGATGAACTGGTCGGTGATGTCGGGCGCCTCGGTGAGGTTGTGGTACACGATCACGGCCGGGCCGACGTTGGCGACCTGCCGGGTCACCGCGCCGGGGCGCACCGCGCCGCGCTCGGCGCCGTCCTCCAGGACGCGGTAGAGCGCCTCCTTGATGGGGCCGGTCATGCGCGACTGCACGACGTCGTGCATGAGCCCCTTGCCGTCCTTGCCGGCGGTCTCCTCCTTGAGGACGCGGATCGCCGCGCCGTGGCAGGCCTTGATCGTCTCGCGGAACGTCCGGAGCAGCCGCAGCACGTCGGCGCGGACGTCGCCGGTCGGCTCCTGGGCGGGCGGTTCGGGCAGGACGTGCTTGAGGGCGTCGGTGATGAGCTCGTCCTTGGACGGCCAGCGCCGGTAGAGGGCGGCCTTGCCGGTGCGCGCGGCCGACGCGACGCCCTCCATGGTCAGTTTCCGGTAGCCGACCGCTTCGAGCTGCTCGAACACCGCGTCGAAGATCGCCGCTTCGAGCGCGTCGCCGCGCCGGCGGGTGGCCGGGGTCACCGGATGCTCCCGGAAGTAGTGAACGTGAACGTTCTCTTTCGTGTCGATCGGTGGTACGTTCCCCACATAGTGTACTTCGCCGTTCCCTAATTTCTCGTTCCGGAGGTTCGCCGTGCCTTCCGCACCGCACGGGCGGACGGCCGCGCCGCAGGAGCCCACCGCTCCGCCGGCCGGTCCCCGCGTCCATCATCGCCCAGGTGTCGTCCTCGCCGTCATCGTGGGCTGCCAGCTCATGATCGGCCTCGACACCTCCGTCGTCACCGTCGCGCTCCCCGACGTCCGGGCGGGCCTCGGGCTGTCGACCGGGGGGCTCGCCTGGGTCCAGAACTCCTACATGCTCGCATTCGGCGGCCTGCTGCTGCTCGGCGGGCGCGCCGGGGACGTGTTCGGCCGCCGCCGCGCGTTCACCGCCGGCGTCGTGCTGTTCACCGCCGCGTCCCTGCTCGCCGGGTTCGCGGACGCGGGCTGGTGGCTGCTCACCGCGCGCGCCGCGCAGGGCGTCGCCGCCGCCGTCGCCGCGCCGAGCGCGATGTCGCTGATCGCCACCAACTTCGAGGGGCAGGCCCGGGCCCGCGCGCTGAGCGTCTTCTCCGCCGTCACGGGCGCGGGCGCCGCCGTCGGCATGCTCGTCGGCGGCGTGCTCACCGAGGCGGCGTCCTGGCGGCTGGTCTTCTTCGTCAACGTGCCGGTCGGCATCGTGCTGGCGCTGCTCGCCCCGCGCGTGCTCGCCGAGACGCCCCGCCGCCCCGGGCGCTTCGACGCGGCCGGCGCCGCCGCGGCCACCGCGGGCATGACCGCGCTGGTCTACGCCCTGATCCGGGTGGGCTCGGACGGCTGGGGCGACGGCCGCGCGCTCGCCGCGTTCGGCGCCGCCGCCGTCCTGCTCGCCGGGTTCGTCGCCATCGAGCACCGCACCGCGCGGCCGCTCATGCCGCTGTGGCTGCTCACCGGGCGCGACCGCGCCGCGTCCTACCTGTGCCAGCTGCTGCTGGTGGGGGCGAACTTCGGCGCGTTCTTCTTCTGCACCCTCTACCTGCAGCAGGTCCTCGGCTACGGGCCGCTGGCGGCCGGCGCGGCGTTCCTGCCGTTCGTCGGGCTCCAGTTCGCGACGGTCCGGGCCGCGCCGCGCCTGCTGCAGCGGTTCGGCGCCCGCGTCCTGGTCGTCGCCGGGATGGCGTGCGCGCTGGCCGGGCTGCTGTGGCTGACGCGGCTGTCGGCGGGCGACGGGTACGCGGCCGGGGTGCTCGGGCCGTTCATGCTGATGGGCGCGGGCGGCGGGCTGTCGATCATGCCGCTGAACGCGACGATCCTCGGCAGCGTCGGCCCCGCCGACTCCGGCGCCGCGTCCGGCGTCGCGCAGACGATGCTGTGGGCGGGCGGGTCGCTGGGCTCGGCGGTCATGGTGACGGTGTTCGGCTCGGGCCACGCCGGCACGGCCGCGCTGATGCACGACATGGACGCCGCGTTCGCGACCGGCGCGGGCTTCGCCGCCGCCGCGCTGCTGGTCGCGGTGGCCGTGCTGCGGGTCGAGCGGTGAGGCGGCGGGCGGGACGCCGGCGCCGGCGTCCCGCCCGCGGTCAGCTCTGCGGGGAGCGGGTGTCGGCGAGCCGGCCGCCGATGCTGCCGGCGGCGTAGTCGAGGTGCTTCTCCAGGGCGACGAGCGCCCCGTCCTGCGGGTAGGAGTCGAACCGCACGTCGTCCGCCAGCGACCGCATGATCATCAGGCCGCGGCCGACCTCGGAGACCGGGTCGGGCTCGAGGATCCGCTCGGCGTCGAACCCCTCGCCCGAGTCGATCACCTTGATCACGCAGCGCTCGTCGTGGATCGCGGCCCGCACCGTGTAGACGTCGCCGCGCCGGGCGTGCTTGATCACGTTCGTGCACGCCTCGGTCAGCATCACCTCGATGTCGTCGCGGATGTTCTCGGCCACGCCCAGGGCCTGCAAAGACGCGTCGAGGATCTTGCGCGTCGCGGGGACGCTCGCCGTCTCCCGGGGGAGCAGGAGGTCCAGGCTGATGTCCATGTCGCGTCTCCGTCGTCTCCGGCGTCCGTCCCCTTGACACGTGCCCTGGGCCCGGTTCCCAAACCTCCGCGGGTGCCGTGCCCGCCCAGGCGCCTCAGGGGGTGTCGGCGGGGCGGGGCGCGTAGTCGTCCACGTACTCCTGGCCCGACAGGGCCTGGATCGCGTCCATGATCTCGTCGGTGACGACCCGGGCGACCTTGCCGCGCGGCATCCCCTCGTCGCGGCCCGCGAACCGCATCGGCGCGCCGATCCGCACCTCGATCCGGCCCGGCTTCGGGACGACCTGCCCGCGCGGCTGCACCCGGTCGGTGCCCTTGATCGCCACCGGGACGACCGGTGCGCCGGTGCGCATCGCGAGGCGCGCCACGCCCGTCCGGCCCCGGTAGAGCCGCCCGTCCGGCGACCGGGTCCCCTCGGGGTGGATCGCGAAGACGCCGCCGCGCTCCAGCACGGCCGCGCAGGTGTCGAGCGCGTCGAGCGCGGCCCGCCCGCCCGAGCGGTCCACCGCGATCGCGCCGACGCCGCGGAAGAACGTCGCGGTCGCCTGGCCCTTCACGCCCGTCCCGGTGAAGTACTCGTGCTTGCCCAGGAAGTGGACCCGGCGGGGCACGATCAGCGGCAGCACGAACGAGTCGATGAACGCCAGGTGGTTGGCCGCCAGGATCACCGGCCCCGTGCGCGGGACGTTCCGCAGGCCGCTCACCCTGGGGAGGAAGGCCACCCGCATCGCGGGTCCGAGAACGACGTATTTCATCAGGGGATAGACAACGCGTTCGGGGTCCATGTCCGAGAACGCTATGGCGCCCGCCCCCGCCCCGGCGGTGGTGACCCGTTACAAGTTCGACCCTTGGAAGTTTGTAGGTCTCCGCACTGGACCCACTTTAGAAGTGTGCAATTGAATTGAGTGCAATCGATCGAAGGGACCGGCATGGACACCCACTACACCGCCGTGGCCACCGCCAACGGGCGCGACGGGCGCGCCGTCAGCTCCGACGGGCGCCTCGACCTCGCCCTCGCCCTGCCCCGCGAGATGGGCGGCAGCGGCGACGGCACCAACCCCGAGCAGCTGTTCGCCGCCGGGTACGCCGCCTGCTTCGCCAGCGCCCTCGGCGCCGTCGCCCGCGCCACCCGCGCGGACGTCAGCGACGTGTCCGTCACCGCCGAGGTCGGCATCGGCGGCGATGTCGAGAAGGGCTTCGGCCTGAGCGTCGTCCTGCGCGTCGAGCTGCCCGACGGCCTGGACAACGGCCGCGAGCTCGTCGAGCAGGCCCACCAGGTCTGCCCCTACTCCAACGCCACCCGCGGCAACATCCCCGTTGAGCTGGTCATCGAGTGACCGCCGCGGCGTGCCGCCCCGCGCGGGGGCGGCGCGCCGTCCGGGTCAGGAGCCCGCGGACGCCATCGCCGCGCGCTGCGCCCGGATGACCCTGCGCATCGCCGGCGCCGCCGGGCCGGACCGCGCCGTCAGCTCCGCGATCCGCCGCCGGTGCCGCCGCCGCTCCGAGCCCGGCAGCACCGACCTCAGCTCGCCCGCCGCCGCCAGCGCCACCGCCGCCGCGTCGTAGCTGTTCACGTGCGCCACCGGACGGCCCCGCAGTGCCGACGACGCGCCGCCCCACAGGTCCTTCACCACCCGCGGGTCCCGGACGGTGATCTCCTCGGCGGGGAACAGACCCAGGACCCGGCGCCCCCGCACCCGGATCCAGCCGCCCCGCTCCAGCTCGTCGCGCACCGTCCGGACCGCCGACCGGGCGTCCCTGCGCACCCAGTGGTGCCAGGGGCGCGGCCGCGAATCCGCGATCTGCGCCCGCACCCCGTACGGGTCGGCGCCCGGCGTGCCCGGCACCGGCCGGCCCCGCCGCTCCTCGAGCCGCCCGTCCAGGAACAGCTCGGTCAGCGCCGCCGCCCGCAGCACGTACCCGAGCCGCGCGCCCCGCGTCGTCATCCGCTTCTTCCGCAGGTCATAGGCCAGCAGGTACATCCTCGCCGGCAGCGTCTCCGGAACCTCGACCATCCCTACTCCTCGCTTGCGCCCCGCCGCGAGCCGCGCTCGCCCGGCGGCCCCTTCCCGCCCGGTGCCCCCTGCTCGTCGGGGGCGTTGCGGGGCCGGCCGGGCCGCCGCATCCGCCCCGCCGACCCGGGCATCCGCCCGGCGTCGGCCAGCGCCTGCCGCAGCAGGAACTCGATCTGGGCGTTGGTGCTGCGCAGCTCGTCCCCGGCCCACCGCGCCAGCGCGTCGTGCACGGCCGGGTCGAGCCGCAGCAGGATCTTCTTGCGCTCCGTGGCCACTGCTCGCGGTCACTGGTAGAGCGTGCCGGTGTTCACCACCGGCTGCGCGTCCCGGTCGGCGCACAGCACGACCAGCAGGTTGCTGACCATCGCCGCCTTGCGCTCCTCGTCCAGCTCCACGACGTCCTCCTCGTCCAGCCGGTCCAGCGCCCGCTGCACCATGCCGACCGCCCCGTCCACGATCCGCTCGCGCGCCGCGACGACCGCGCCCGCCTGCTGGCGGCGCAGCATCGCCTGCGCGATCTCCGGCGCGTACGCCAGCCGGGTGATCCGCGACTCGACGATGTCCACGCCCGCCGAGGCGACGCGCTGCCGCAGCTCCTCCGACAGCTGCCCGGTGATCTCGTCGGCGTTGTCGCGCAGCGAGGTCCGCCCGGCGGCGTCGTAAGGGAAGCTGCCCGCGATGTGCCGGACGGCCGCCTCGGTCTGGAACGCGACGAACTCGACGAAGTCGTCCACCTCGAACACCGCCCGTGCGGTGTCGCGTACCTGCCAGACGACGACCGCCGAGATCTCGATCGGGTTGCCGTCCAGGTCGTTGACCTTCGCGAGGCCGGTCTCGTGGTTGCGGATCCGGGTCGACACCTTGCGCCGGTCGGTCAGCGGGTTCACCCACCGCAGCCCGTCCTCGCGGACCGTCCCCTTGTACCGCCCGAGCAGCTGCAGCACCCGCGCCTCGCCCGGCGCGACCGCCGTCAGCCCGATCGCGGTCACCAGCCCGGCGATGATCAGCAGGATGCCGATGACGACCCCGGCCGCCGACGCCGCGCCGCTCCCGGCGAGCCCGGCGACGAGCACCGCGATCCCCGCGATCAGCACGACCGCGGCCATCCCGAGCATCGGCCACCCGCTCCGGTCGCGCGCGGGCCGCTCCTCGACCCGCGGCCGCGGCATCTCCACCTGCGCCGGCTCCACCATGCCGTCCACCTCTTCCTCGGTTAGCACCAACATAGCAAAGTGATATCACTTTTTCCAACGGCGACGCCCGGCCCCTGGAGCGGGACCGGGCCTGGCCGGGACGGGCTACTTGCCGGCGGGCACCGGGGCGCCGTCGGGGGTGTCGTCGGTGGTCTCCGGGATCACCTTGGGGACGGAGCGGAGCGTGACGAGGGCGAGGACGGCGACCAGGGCGGCGAGGCCCGCGCTGCACAGCAGGGCGCCGTGCATGCCGTCCACGAAGGCGTCGCGGGCGGCGCCGAGCAGCGGGCCGGCGACCTTGGCGGGCAGGGCGGACGCGGCCTCGACGGCGCCGGCGAGGGAGTCGCGGGCGGCGGACGCGGCGGGGGCGGGGACGTTCGCCGGCAGGTGCAGCGCGTCGCGGTAGACGGCGTTCAGGACGCTGCCGAGGATCGCCATGCCGAGCGCGCCGCCGAGCTCGGTGGCCGTCTCGGAGATCGCGGACGCGGCGCCGGAGCGGTCCTTCGGGACCGACGCGAGGACGGTGTCGGCCGTGGTGGTCAGGGCCATCCCCATCCCGCAGCCGGACATCAGCATCCCGGCGACCATCACCCAGTAGGAGGTGTCCAGGCCGACCGTGATGAACAGGGAGAACCCGCCGGCGGCGACCAGCATGCCGATCGCGACGACCCGGGCGCGGCCGAGAGCGCCGATCAGCGGCGGGGCGAGGGCGGCGCCGCCGACCATGGCGCCCGCGGCGCCGGGCAGCCCGGCGAGGCCCGCCTTCAGCGGCGACCAGCCGAGCGCGAGCTGGAAGAACAGCGAGAAGATCAGCGACTGGGCGACCAGGGCGAACATCGCGAACATGTTGGTGACGACGGAGCCGGAGAACGCGGCGCGGCGGAACAGCCGGACGTCGATCAGCGGCTCGGCGGTCCGGGTCTGCCGGATCCAGAACGCGGCCAGCGCGACGGCGCCGATGACCGCGGCGACGGCCACCCGGGGCTCGCCGGCGCCGTGCGCCGCCGCCTCCTTCACCGCGTAGACCAGGCCGAGGACGCCGGCGATCGACAGCGGCACGCCGACCAGGTCCAGCCGCCCGGTCACCGCGGTGCGCGTCTCGGGCAGCACGAACGCGCCGGCGACGAACGCCACCGCCATGATCGGCACGTTGATCAGGAAGACCGAGCCCCACCAGAAGTGGTCGAGCAGCGCGCCGCCGATGACCGGCCCGAGGCCGACCGCGAGGCCGCCGATGCCGCTGAAGATCCCGATCGCCATCGTGCGCTCCTTGGGGTCGCTGAACACCCGGCGGATCAGCGACAGCCCGGACGGCATCAGGGTCGCGCCGGCGACGCCGAGCAGCGCCCGCGCGGCGATCAGCAGTTCGGCGCTCGGCGCGTACGCGGTGACGCTGGACGCGGCGGCGAACAGCGCGGTGCCCGCGAGCAGCAGCTTCTTGTGCCCGATCCGGTCGCCGATCCCGCCCATGGTGATCAGCAGGCCGGCGAGCGCGAAGCCGTAGGCGTCGGCGATCCACAGGATCTGGGTGGCGGAGGGGTGCAGGTCGGCGCTCAGGTGCGGGATGGCCTGGTTGAGCGCGGTCAGGTCGATGTTCGGCACGACGGCGAGCAGGCAGCAGATCGCGAACGTGCCCCATTTGCGGGCTGAGGAGTACATGTCCGCAAGGTTCGCGGGGCGCGCTGACGGGGCGCGCACCGTCCGCTGACCGTCCCGCGCGGCGCCGTGCGCAGGGCTGTCAGTCGCCGGTCAGCTCCCGCCAGGAGTCGGGCGGGATGCGGTCCGCGCCCACGTCGAGCATGGCGAGGGCCTCGTCGCGGCCGAGGGCGGCGCCCTCGGCGAAGGCGGCCTCGTAGCGCGCGTCGCCGAGCGCCGCCCGGGCGCCCGCCTCGATCTGGGCGGCGTCGGCGTCGGCGGGGATCTGCGGTCCGCGCAGCAGCGCCGCGACGCCCGCCAGCCGCGCGGCGCGCTCGGCGTCGCCCTCGGCGAGCGCGGCGCCGCCGAGCCCGGCCGCCGCCTCCGCCTGGTAGGTGAAGACCGGATGGTCGGACGAGATGCTCAGCGCCTCGCCGAACAGCTCCCGCGCCCGCGCGGCGTCGCCCTCGGCGGTCGCGACCCAGCCGAGCCCGACAAGCGCGGTCCCGCGCACCGCCCGCGCGATGAACCGCTCCGACGCGAACCCCGTCAGCGCCGCCTCGTACAGCCGCCGCGCCTCGGCGAGGTCGCCGCGCAGCCGCGCGATCCCCGCGAGGCCGCTGTGGCCGCCCGCGACCTTGTCGGGGGCGCCCGCCCGGCGCGCCAGCTCGATGCCCCGCTCCAGCTCGGCGGCGGCGCGGTCCGGCTCGCCGGCGTGGACGAGCACCTCCGCGCGCCGGTACAGCAGGTCGGCGGTGTCCTCCAGGGCGCCGAGCTGCCCGGTCAGCTCGAGCGCCTCGTCCAGCAGCGCCAGCGCCCGCTCCCGGTCGCCGCGCCAGTCCGCGATCTGGGCGAGCGGGTCGAGGGAGTTCGCGGTGCCCCACCGGTCGCCGCACTCCCGGAACTTCGCGACCGCCGCGGTGCACGACTTCTCGGCCCGGTCGGCGTCACCGCTGAACTGGCGCAGAAACCCGTCGCTCATGTGGAGCAGCGCCTGCGCCCACGTGTCCTTGCCGACGTGCACCGAGAACACCGCGAACTGCGTGCGGCTCGGCCCCGCCGCGAGCGCGTACTGCACGATCGTGGACGGGTACGTCAGCTCCCGCCGGATGCCGTGCAGCAGCGTCTCCGCGCGGTCCAGCCAGACCTGCGCGCGGTCGCCCGTCACGCCCCCCGACACCGCGTTCATCACGCACAGGACGTACTCCTCCTCGCACCCCTCCGGCGGGTCGAGGCCCACGACGTCCAGCAGCTCGGCCGCGATCGACGCGCCCTCGATCCGCCCGCGCAGCCACCAGTACCACGACAGCGCCGCGACCATCCGCAGCGCGAGCACCGTGTCGAGCCGGACGGCGCGGCGCAGCGCCGCGTGCAGGTTGCCGTGCTCGGCGGCCAGCAGCGCGAGCCATTCGAGCTGCTCCGCGCCCCGCAGGTGCGGCTCGGCGCGCCGCGCCAGGTCGAGGAAGTACGCGGCGTGCGCCCGCTGGAACCGCTCGTCCTCGCCGGCCTCCGCGAGCCGCTCGGCGCAGAACGCCCGGACGGTGTCGAGCATCCGGTACCGGGTCCCGTCGCTCTGCAGCAGCGACTTGTCGGCCAGCTCGACGAGCAGCTCGTCGGCGTCGTCGAGGTCGCAGACCCGCTCGGCCGCCTCCAGCGTCAGCCCGCCGGAGAACACCGTCAGCCGCCGCGCGAGCGTCTGCTCCGCCTCGTCGAGCAGCTCCCAGCTCCACTCGACGACGGCCCGCAGCGTCTGGTGCCGGGGCGCGGCCGTCCGGTTGCCGCGCGACAGCAGCCGGAACCGGTCGTCCAGCCGGTTCGCGACCTGCTCCACCGGCAGCGACCGCAGCCGCGCCGCCGCCAGCTCGATCGCCAGCGGCAGCCCGTCGAGCGCGCCGCAGATCCGCAATACCGCGCTGGCGTTGCCCTCGTCGACCGCGAAGTCCGGACGGACCGCCGCGGCCCGGTCGGCGAACAGCCGCACCGCCGGATACGCGGTGAGGTCGGCGGCGGGCGCGCCCTCGGGAGGCAGCGCCAGCGGCGGCAGCGGCCACAGCGCCTCCCCGGTGATGGCGAGCGCCTCGCGGCTGGTGGCCAGCACCCGCAGGTGCGGGCAGGCGCTCAGCAGCCGGTGCGCCAGCGGCGCGACGGTCGCGACGACGTGCTCGCAGTTGTCCAGGACGAGCAGCATCCGCCGCCCGGCCAGCGCCGTGACCAGCCGTTCCGCCGGGTCCGCCGGCTGCTCGCCGGGGCCCGCCATCATCGCGCTCCCGCGCAGCCCGAGCGCCCCGAGCACCGCCTTGGTCACCTCGGCCCGCTCGACGGGCGCGAGGTCGACGAAGCAGACCTCGCCGTCCTCGCGTGCCGCCGCCTCGACCGCCAGCCGCGTCTTGCCCGCGCCGCCCGGCCCGAGCAGCGTCACGAGCCGGCCCTCGGCCAGCATCGTCCCGACCCGGCGGACCTCCTCGTCGCGGCCGACGAAGCTGGTGAGCTGCGCCGGCAGGTTCAGCCGGACGCCCTCCGCCCGCTCCTGCGCCTTCGGCGCCTCCAGGTCGCCGCGCAGGATCGCCATGTGGACGTCCGCCAGCTCCGGCGACGGGTCGGCGCCCAGCTCGTCGGCGAGGACGCGCCGGCCGTCCTCGAACGCCTCCAGCGCCTCCGCCTGCCGCCCGGCCCCGTGCAGCGCCCGCATCAGCAGCGCCCGCGCGCGCTCCCGCAGCGGCCGGGCGTCCAGCAGGTCGCGCAGCTCCGGGATCACCGCGTCGCACTCGCCGAGCGCGAGCCGCGCCTCCGCGTGGTCTTCGGCGACCGCCGCCCGCGCCTCCTCCAGCCGCGCCGCCCGCGGCTCGGCGAACGGCGCCGACCGCACGTCCGCCAGCGCCGGCCCCCGCCACAGCTCCAGCGCGTCCCGCAGCAGCGCCGCCGCCCGCGCGTGGTCGCCCGCCGCGAGGGCGCGCCTTCCGTCCCGGGCCAGCTCCTCGAACCGGTGCGCGTCGACCGCGTCCCGCTCGGCGAGCAGCCGGTACCCGGCGGGATGCCCCTCGACCAGTCCCGCGTCGCCCAGCCCCCGGCGCAGCCGCGACACCTGCGACTGCAGCGCGTTCGCCGCCCCGGCCGGCGGCTCCTCCCCGTAGAGGCCGTCGATCAGCCGCTCGCTGGTCACGACGCGTCCCGCGTCCAGGGCCAGCATCGCCAGCAGCGCCCGCACGCGCGGGCCGCCCACCGCCACCGGCCCCGCGCCGCCACGGGCCTCGACGGGCCCCAGAACCGCGAACAGCATGGCCCTGATTGTGGCGTACTCCCTCAAGTACCGTAATCGTCCATGACCGAGATCCAGATCGTCCGCGAGTTCCTCTCCGCCCTCGAGGCCCTCGACGTCGACCGGGCCCTCACCCACGCCGCCCCGGGCATGGTCTACCAGAACGTCCCGCTGCCGCCCGCCCGCGGACTGCCCGCCGTCGAGAAGACGCTGCGCGCCATGACCCGCTACGGCACCGGCTTCGAGGCCCGCGTGCACAACATCGCCGCGAACGGCCCGGTCGTCCTCACCGAGCGCACGGACGTCCTCGAGGCGGGCTCGTGGCGGGCCGAGTTCTGGGTGTGCGGCACCTTCGAGGTCCACGACGACCGCATCACCCTGTGGCGCGACTACTTCGACTGGACGACGTTCCTCGCCGCGTCCGCCAAGGGCCTCGGCGGCGTCCTGCGCTCCGCCCTGTCGCCCCGCCCTCGGGCCCGCACCTCCTGATCCCGGCTTTGCGCGCGCCGCTCAAACTTGCCAGCATTTACTGTCACGGTAGGCACAAGCGCCGCGACCATGCCGCCCGCCACAATTCCGGCATGAGACGTGCATGGCTGGTCGGGGCGGTCGCCGCGCTGGTCGCGGGGCTGGCGGCGCCCGCGGGCGCCGCCGAGCGCCCCTGGCGGACGGCGGACGCGCCGCAGGGCCTGTGGCCCGAGAGCGGACTGAACCGGGTGGCCGCGGCCGGCCCCGGCGACATCTGGGCGGCCGGGTTCGAGGGCTACGCCTGCGTGGACTGGTCGTGGCCCATGATGGGAGCCGGCTCGGTCTGCAGCTCCAACGCGGTCGTCCGCAAATGGAACGGCTCCTCGTGGGAGAACCACAACCCTCCCGGCGCCTGGAACCTCGAACCCGTCGACCTCGACGCCTCCGCGCCGGGCAACGTCTGGCTCTCCGGCCGCAACGGCGAGGCGGGCTACCTCGCCCGCTGGGACGGCTCCCGGTGGACGCAGGTGACGCCGCCCGACGCCTGCAAGAACTCGACGTCCCTCCAGGTCGAGGCCGTCGCCGACGGCGTCTGGGTGAGCAACGGCTGCCTGGCCCGGTGGCAGAACGGCACGTGGACCACTTACGAGCCGTCCGCGCTGGGCACCCGCGCCTACGTGTCCCAGGTCTACGCCGTGAGCCCCACCGACATCTGGGCGTCGGCCTCCGTGCTTCCCTTCCGCTACACCGTCCTGCACTGGGACGGCACCGAGTGGACCGAGGCCGACGTCCCGGAGAACTACAACGAGGTCGCCGCGGCCGGTCCGGCGGGCGTGTGGCTGGCCTCCCCGGGAGGGTCGGAACTGATGCGCCGGACCTCCGGCGGCTGGACGGCGATGCCGGCCGCACCGTCCGCCGTCCACGGCTACCGCATCGGTGATGACGGCTCCCTCTGGGCCGCCGGCGCCCCCGACAAGCCCGGCGGCGCCTTCTACCGCTTCGACGGCACCACCTGGCAGCAGGACCCGATGCCCGCGAGCACCGGCACAGGCTCCCGCCACCGGGGCGGCTTCGACTACACGTCCGTCCCCGGCAGCGGCGGCGGCATGGTCGCCGTAGGCACCGCCCCCGGCGGCGGCCCCACCACCTGGACCAACTGACCACCCCGCGCCCGGTCGCCGCGAGCTGCCCGGACCAGCGGGTCTCGCCCGGCCGAGGCGGGCGGGAGCGCCGCTTCGGCGTCTCAGCCGGATGCGGCGTCCGTGCTCGCCGACGGGCCGGCCAGGACGCGTGCCAGCAGGTCACGGAGGTGCCGCTGGTCGGGGCCGGGGAGTTCGAAGAAGGTCGAGGCCAGCGCGTGGGCGCTGGAGCGCAACTGCCGGCGTTTGCGTTCGCCGGCTTCGGTGAGCACCACGTGCTTGACGCGGCGGTCGCCCGGAGCCGGCCGGCGGGTCACCAGGCCGCGGCGCTCCAGGCCGTCGACGATGCCGGTGACGTTCGACGGCTCGCACGACAGCCAGTCGGCCAGCCGGCGCATCGGGGCGGGGCCGGACAGGTTGGTCAGGACGAGCGCCTGGGCCGGGGGAAGGCCGAGCGCCGCCGCGGCGGCGTTGAACTGCGCGCGCAGCCGCCCGGTGACCTCGAACACCAGGCCGCTCAGCTCGGCCGCGACCGCATTCGCGTCGGTACCGGCACAGGGGTCGGGCTCGGGGTGCATGCGACCAGCATAGCCACCGTTTGAGCACCTGAACTGTTGAGCTCCTGAAGTAACTGCTATGCTCCGGGAACAAGAACTTAAGGAACTGAACTATCAAGAAGCTGAAGGAGATGCCGCGATGACACCAGCGAGCACGGGTGGGCGCGCCGACCCGGACCGAAAGACGACGGCGCCCGAGAACGAGGTCTTCGACAGCCCGACCCCGTGGGTCGCCGATCACATCCGCGCCTACCTCGACACCGGCGGCGTCGAGGGCCACCTCTACCAGGGCTGGCCAACGCTGCTGCTCACCACCCGCGGCCGCAGGACCGGCAAACTCCGCCGCACCGCGCTGATCTGTGGCCGCGACCGGGACCGCTACCTGCTGGTGGCCTCCAACGGCGGCGCGGACCGCCACCCGGCCTGGTACCTCAACCTCACCGCCACCCCGGCGGTGTCGCTGCAGGTCGGACCGGACCACGTCAGCGCGACCGCCCGCACCGCCACCGCCGAGGAGAAGCCCCGGCTGTGGCGGATCGTGACCGAGCTGTTCCCCCAATACGCCAAGTACCAAGAGGAATCAGCACGCGAACTGCCCCTGGTGATCCTCACCCCCCAGACCCCGCCCGGATGACCCGCCGGGCCGAGCAACGGATGGACGAACCATGACGACGCGACCCGCCCTGAGCGACCACTAGCAGCCTGTGAGCGCGCAGGCGGTGGCGGCCGACTTCGCCGCGATATTGCAGCGGGCCGGAGAGGCCGGCGACGCCGACCTCTACGACTCCGCCTTCGCGGCAGACGTGCTGTGGGGCAGCCCCTACGGAGCCACCGTGGCCGGCTACACCGAACTGGCCATCCACCGGCGCCTCATGGCGGCGAACGCCGCACCATCGTCACGGTTCGAGGTGGTCACCGCGCTCACCCCCGCACCCGGCGTGGTGGTGACGCACATCCGCCGACGGGCATCCGACGCCGGCGGATTCTCCGAGATGGCACTGTACGTCCTGGTAGAACGCGCCGGACGGTGGTGGCTCGCAGCGGCACAGAACACCCCCATCGGCGAATCATCGCTGCGCAGCTGAAGACAAGGCGGCCACCGGCTCCCGAGGATCCTTTGCGCGCCTTGGCCATCGGGGCGGCCGCGGCCACCGTCAGATCAGCTTCCGACCGCCAGATGCCGCGCCAGCCTCCTCGCAGGCCGATCAGCGCAGGACGATGCGGTCAGGTAGACCGCCGATCAGACCTTCTCCCTGGAGCGTCAGCAGATCCTGGTGGAATGCGCGCGCGATGTCGGAACCACGCCGGTTCCAGCCGAAGAAGCGGGCGGTGTGAACGGTCAATTCGGTCTCGCTCATGCCCGGGGATTCACGGATGACGCTGAGCAGGGCGAGTCGCCGTTCCGCGGGCGGAACCTCGGCGACCTTGCGAAGAACTCCATCGCCGGGCTCGCGGGGCACGATCTGATGCCCTCGCAAGGTAAGGGTGTCACCGTCTTGCTCGACTTCGGAATCGTCTCTCAGCAGATCGGCGAGCGCCGCGTCGAGGTTGGAGCGGATCCGGGAGCCGAGCCGCTCGATGCCCCAGACCGTTGCCACCCTCCGGTAGAGGACGTCGCGCTGAATCGGTGCCTCGACCGCGAGAGTCTCGAGGAAGAGCCGCTGGAGCAGGGCGCGTGATCCGGGCTCGTGCATTTCGTAGAAATAGAGATGTTCGTCGAGATGCGCCCGCCGGTAGCGCGCTGCCCAACCGCGGCTCTGCCCGTCGTCGATGGACTCCATGGTGACCCGGGGCGGCTCCTCCGCCTGCGGTGATTCGGGAACCACCGCGATCGGATCGTGCGCATCGCCGGGTTCTGGCTGCTCCGACGTCACGGCGATGGCCGTCTCGACGGCTTCGCGCAGGCGAATCTCCGCTTCGGGACGGTTGCGGTACCAGTCGGTGCCCCAGATGCGGTGAAGTTCCCAGCCGAGGCCGCGGAGCACCTCTTCGCGCAGGCGGTCGCGGTCCCTCGCGGCCTTGGACGAGTGGTACATGGCGCCGTCGCACTCGATGCCGAGGGCGAACCGGCCTGGCCGGGCGGGATGGCGCACTGCCATGTCGATCCTGTAGCCGCCTACGCCGACCTGCGGCTGGACGTCGTATCCCCAGTCCGCCAGGACGTCGAGCACCGACTCCTCGAACGGGCTCTCGGGCACCGCGTCGCCGACGATGGGCGCGTGCTCCAGGACGGCAGGGCCGTGTTCGGCGTAGTCGAGGTACTTCTTGAAATGGTCGCGACTCGCATTGGCGCCCTCCCGGATGTCGGAGCCGGAGATGGAGGAGATGACCTCGACGCGGTGGCGGGCGCGGGTCACGGCGACGTTGAGCCGCCGCCAGCCGTTCTCGCGGTTAAGCGGGCCGAACGCCATGGTGAGCCGTCCGTCGGGACCGGGCCCGTACCCGACGGAAATGATGATGACATCCCGCTCGTCGCCTTGGACGGTCTCCAAATTCTTGACGAAGAACCCGTTGAGGCGGTCTTCGGCGAAGAACCGTTCGAGTTCGGGGTGGCCGGTGCGGGCCCGTTCCACGGCGTCCTCGATGGCGCGCGCCTGCGCCTCGGACATCGCCACCACGCCTAGGCTCAGGTGGGGGCGCGTCCGGTAGTGGTGCAGGACGCGTGCGGCAACGGCGTCCGCCTCGATCGGGTTGCTGCGGCTGCGTCCGCGCTCGTAAACGCCGGGCACCTTGGTGAACGTGACGCCGACATCGTCGCCGGACTCGGAGGCGCTGGGAAAGGTCACCAGGCTGTTGCCATAGAACCGGCGGTTGCTGAAGGCGATGAGTCCTTCGTGGCGGCTGCGGTAGTGCCAGGACAGCGGCAGGCTGCGGATGAGGCCGCTGCCCTTGCACATGTCGAGAAGCGAGTCGAAGGAGTCGGGGGCGTCCTCGTCGTACTCGTCGTCGCCGGAGTCGTCGGTCTGGGCGAAGAAGTCGGTCGGCGGCAGCTGCTTCTGGTCGCCTGCCACGATGAGCGAGTCGCCGCGGTAGACGCAGTTGACGGCGTCCTGCGGGAGCACCTGCGACGCTTCATCGAAGATGACGACGTCGAAGCGGTATCCGGCCGGCAGGAACTGGCTGACCGTCAGCGGGCTCATCATGAAGCAGGGCTTCACCAGCGGGACGATGGCAGAGGCCCGGTCGAGCAGTGTCCGCACGGGCATGTGCCGGCTCCTCTTCTCGGCCTCCCGTTGGATGACCGCGGCCTGCCCGATGTTGGGCCGGGGACGGCGCGCGTTGCATGCGTCGATCACCTGGGCGTGCGCGTTGGCGACCAGCGCGCGGTCGAGGTCACGGAACAGCTCGACGAGCTTGTCCCGCTCGATTGCTCGAACGGGAGCGAGCCGCGCGTCGCCGGCCATGATCTGCTCGGTCCAGGCTTCGAGGACGGCCCGTTCGGCGGCCCGCGGGAACTGCGCGCCGTCCAGCCCCTTCTCAGCGGCGCGGCCGATCAGCCCGTCAAGCCCATATCGGCGCAGTGCCTTCTGGGCGTCGCGGAAGGATCGCCACTCGTCGGGGCCGGATCGGTCCGCGGCGAGCCGGCCGGTGAGTTCGTCGAAGGCGGGGGTGGCGCCGGTGAGCCGGGAGTGCAGGTCGGCGCGGCGGCTGTCGTCGAACAACTGGACGAAGTCGGTGACGGCAGCGCGGAACGCCGCCCACGTCGCGCGCAGGTCCTCGTCCGGGCGGGCCGCGAGGAGGGCACGGGCAGCCTGCTCGGGCAGGGGCTCGTCAGGAGCCCGGATGCCGGTGACCCAGTTGAGCGCGATGGTGAGGGCGTCCGCGTCCGTGTCCAGCCCGCGATAGAGGGGGCCGAGCAGTTGCTCGTCCTGAACTCTCTGGTCGAGGAAGGCTTTCCGCCCGGCACGGACCTCCTCGACTTGTGCGGTGATGCGGCGGGTCTCCGCGAGAGTCAGCGGCGTCGTCGCTGCGAGTACCGGCTGCACGACGGCGATCAGATGCGCGGCGTCGGCCAGCGGCTGAAGATGAGCCTCGTACCAGGCGGCGGCGTCCGGCAGGGGGCCGTGCACCAGCCGCGGGCGTCCACCTGGCTCGGGACCCGGGACGAGCGTTCGCCGCCACCGGTCGAGCCGCTCGTGGATCCGGTCGGCGGCGGCCCAGACTCCGGCTTCGGGACTGCCGTCGGCACTGACCTGGCCGGCGAGGGCTGCCGGAGCGCGCACCGCGCCGGTGAGGCGGCAGATCTCCGCGGCGTCGTCCAGAAGTGCGCGAATGAGGGTGAAGTCGGTGCGTTCGCCTTGCCAGTAACGTCCGAGCAACCTGCCGCTCGAGGCGGATGCGTGACGCAGGGCCATCGCGGCCTCGTACCATGCCAGTGCCTGCGGAAGCCGTGCGGAGGCTTCCTTGCTCCACTCGCCGGTGACGGTCGCTGCGGCCAGGAGCCGTCTGTCGCCGCGGTGGGAGCCGGAGAGTCTGGCGATCCCATGGGCTTCACCAAATCGGCGGACGAGGGCGGGGAAGTCCGGGATGTTAAGGATGTCCTCGGTGAACACCTGGCCGGCTGCGGCCCTGGCCTGGACGAGCGCGGTGACGTGGTGTTCGAGTTCGGCGGCGGCGCGGGCTGCGGCGGCTCTGCCATCGTGGGTCAGCCATGCCGCGTCTGGACGGGCCTGCCGCCGCGCGAATTCGGTCAGCCTGTACAGCCCGAGTGCTTGCTCCGTGGTCTCAGGGGTGGGCATACCGTAAACGGCGGCGATGTCCGCCAAGGATGCCTGGACCTCGCGAAGCAGCAGCGCCATCTCGTGGAAGTGAGCGGCCAGTCCGCGAAGCCGCTCCTCGGTGAGGGCGGACAGGTCGAGTCCTTCGACCGGCAGTTCGGCGAGGGCGTTCTCCGCAGCGGTCGGTGCGGTGGGGAGTCCGGGGGGCAGGTCGTCCCAATTGTCACCGACGTCGTCGGCTACGGCGCCGATCGCGGCCCGCAGGTCGCCGAGGCACACGGTGAACTCGGTGACCTCGGTCCGCAGCGCCGCGAGATCGGGGGCGGTGAGCCAGACCTCCGGGACGTCGGGACGGCCGGCCGTGCTGTCGAGTAGGGCGAGCAGCCGCTCAGCGGCGCCTAGGTCGGTGAGGCCCAAGGGCACGGTGAGGTCGGCGTGCGCGGCGAGGCGGCGCCCGAGCGTCTCGGCGCGTTCCCGGAGCAGTTGGAGGCGCGGCTGCGGTTGCCCGCTTCCTGTGAGGCCCCGCCACGCGAAGTCGGGTCCTTCGGCCACGGGCCGCCACGAGTCGCCCAGCCTTGCCGCCGCGTCGCGGATGTCCTGGAGTCCCTCGGCGGTCAGGCCGTCCGGCAGCGCGGTCGGCAGCGGTGGCGCGTCGGCGAGCGCGCTCAGTCGCCCGATCACCTCGTGGAGGGTGAGGCCCAGCGGCGGTCGCGTTTCGTTCATCGCCGCCGCGTACGCCGACAGCTCCCGCCGCGTGCGCAGGAGACGCTGCCGGTCTTCCTCTGCTTCGGTGGGGACGGCTTTGGGGCGCTGCGAGAGAGCCTCTCCCAACGTCTTCGCGACCTCTTTGCGGCTCGCGTGGTGGCTGTGCAGCGCCAGGATGAACGCTCCGAGTCCCACCTTCTCGAGGCGGTTGCGGACCACGTCCAGTGCGGCGGCCTTCTCACTGACGAACAGAACGCTGCGGCCCTTGTACATGAGCGCCGCGATCATGTTGGCGATGGTCTGGCTCTTGCCGGTGCCGGGCGGTCCGTCCATGATGAACGACCGCCCGTCGAGCGCCGCCGCGACACACTGGCGTTGCGACGAGTCGGCGTCCAGGACGAGCGGCGTCAACTCGGGGGGCTGGAGTTCGTCGATCCTTTCGGTGTCGAGGGGATCGAAGTACAGCGCGTCTTCGGGCAGGTGCGCGGCTTCGCCGAGCCCGATGGCCTGGACGAGAGGATGGGCCAGGATCTGGTCCTCGTGATCGAGCAGGTCCCGGTACATCGCCTCCTTGTGGGAGCGGAACGTCGCGAGCACGACGTCCTCGTTGACCTCCCAGTCCGGGTGGTCCGCGACGGCGGCCCGGACGGCGGAGAGGGTGCTGAGAAGGTCCTTCATGCTGTCGGGGTCAGGCCAGTCGACGCCGAGCTGCCCCATCTTGACGGCAAGCGCCGGATTGGGGGCGGGGTCCTCGCTCTGCTCGATGATCAGCCTGAACAGACCGGGCCCGAGGCGGTCGAGCCGCACCGGGACGAGCAGCAGCGGCGCCCGGCTGAAGCTCTCCGCACCCGGCTCGCGCCATCTGAGGAAAGCCACGCCGAGTTGTAGCGTCCACAAGCCGGTGTCGTTGAACACATGGTTGGAGTCCCGGTAGAGCGTGCGGAGTGACGCGTCGAGCGAAGCCCGGGTGGTCTTCTGCGTGACGATCCCGTCGGCATCCGCAAGGTCGGCCGGGCCCTCGTCGTCTTCTTCGTCCTCCGGGAGTTCGGCGAACCGCAGGCCCGAGTCGAGATCGACGAGCAGCGGACCGGCCAGCGGGGATCGGATCTCCAGCGTGGCCGTGCGCGTGGGCCGAAAGTTCAGCAGCCGGTTCCGGCCGCTGAGATCGATCAGGTCGTCGCGCCATTTGCCTAGTACGTTCCGCAACAGGGCGCGTGGCTGCTCATTCATCAGTGAGCCCCCTCATAAACCCGACTTTCCCGGCACAGTAGGACGCCCGAGCCGGATGGTCGGTTGACCGCTGCCGGTTCCTCATCGAGTCGTGAACTCGATCGACCACAAGTCTAGGTGTTTATGACCTGTCCGTGTAAGGTGAGTGCCTGTCAAGGCGGTCGCTTCAGGGGGAGGTCTCGTACGTCGGTGCGCTGGCCTCGTGCGGCTGCCCGGTGGTCCGGTTGACACGCAGCCATGTCCGATTACGGCCAGGTGTGTCAAGGCCGGTGCGGAGCCTCGCCGACCGTCGTACGCGGAGCACGACGGCCGCCTACAAAAGGCATGTCGACCTGAAACTGCCCTACGTGTCGGTACGGCTGATCCTCAAGCCGGCCGGTGCGCACCTGGGGATTAACGGTCCATTCCGTCTCATTACCGTGAAGAACCGTCAAGTCGCTTACGTCGGCGCTCGACGGGGCGGGCGGCTGATCGAGGATGCAGCGGAGGTACAGGAACTCGCCGTAGATTACGAGCGAATCGGGTTCAAAGCCCTATCAGAGGACGCTTCCCGAACCCGCACCGCTGAGTTGGTGGAGGTGGCGAGTGGAGATCAATTGGCGGAAGAGTTCCCGGAGCGGGGCGATCAACGATGAGGCGTGCGTTGAAGTGGCCGGAGTGACGAGCGGTGTCGCCATCAGGGATTCCAAGGATCCCGATGGCGGGCGGCTGACAGTGGACGGTGACCAGTTCGGACGGTTGCTTCAGCGGATCAAGGGGGAGCACTCGACCGGGTCTGAACGCGGGCGCAGGGGCCGATCTCGGAGCGGCGGCGCTTCGAGATCGGCCGGTTCGGTGGGGGAGTGACTGAGGGAAACAGGGGCACGGTAGGCGTTGGCGGCCGGATGGGCCGCTCTCTATCGGTTCTGCACCTGAGCCTTGACGACGACCTCGTGTTGCGCGCCGAGGCGGTCCGTCTCCAGCACCTCGGCTGCCGCTTCGACCTCGACGCGGGCGCGCGATCGCTGGAGGACGCCGCCGCGCTCCACGCGCAGGCGGAGGCCATAATCGGCCAGGCCGGCATCATGACCGACCGCGCCGGGCCGGGCCCTGCCCGGACCCTCGTCGCTGTCGGCGGCGTCCTCGGTGCGGGGTCCGAACTCGGCACCCACCGCGAGAGCGGCAAGGCGTGCATAGCATTGGCCATCACTCAGCTCCGCTTCGGACAGTACGTCTCGGCGGCGGCAGCGTTCCACGCGGCCACCGATGCGCTGGAACGGGCGCGCAATCGGTCCGGCCGGGCCCGGACGGGTGGATACCCGACGCCGCGGCGCCCGCCCGATGGGCACGGCCGAATTGGTGGCCGCAGAGCTGTGTCCCATCCGTCTCGATGCCGTCGACGAAGCCACCACGGCAAGCACCGCCCAGGCCCGCGATCAGATCAGCCCACCAAACCTGCCGGCGGTACCTGTACGAGCGCGCACGGCGAATCCGGCACCGGCCAGATCAGGGGGCTGAGCACTTGACCGCCGGAGAGCCCGTGATGCGAGCCGGACTACGGTTGTCATCGTTCACGGCAGAATCCGAAGATCACCAATCGTCGATCTCGCGCGGGCTCTCTTCGGGCGTCACCATGTGCCTGGCCCCCGAAAGGCGGTCGACATGCGCCCGCATCATCGCGAAGGCCTCGCCGGCAACGCGCCCCTCCTCGGGATCGAATCTCGGGAACGCGAGCAGCGCCAGGGTGACAAGCTGTGAGATCTCAAAGCGACTGGATCCGTATCCGGTCACGGAATCGTTGGTGAAGTTCAGTTTCAGGAGGTTCCCTTCGGCAGATCTCACCGCGACCCGCCGGACTTGTGCATTCGGTCCGGCAGTGGAAATCACCCGCATGAAGTCGGCATCGTCGAAGACGCCCGTGTCGCCCTCGGACTCGCAGGTCCATTTGCGACCCTCGTCGACGAACTCGATCGTCCGGACGGGAGTTCTGTCTCTCATGAGCAGGCGTAGCCGCTGCAGGACATCTCCCAATGGAACCCCGGTGGATTTCACGGTCTCCGGCAACTGGTCGGCGCTGCCGTACAGGCGAAGGAGGGAGTGGCGCATGCGGAACGCGAGGCCGCCGTCTTCGATCGTAAAGTATGCGAACCTTTTGCCGGGAAGTTCGTTTACCTCGGAGGCGACCGCGGCGCTGGCACGTGCCTTGAGGCGGTCGCTGTTGGCCCAGATGAGTTCCTGCAGGTTTTCAGTCGGCTCTGAAAGATCCAGGCTCACCAGTTGATCGAACTTCAGCGAGTGCCCCAGATTGCGCCAGAACAGCGTGTCCTTGATCCAGTCCTGCTCAAGGAGGAACAGTAATGCGCTGTCGTCGAGGTGATCCTGCTTGACCGCCGCGGGAAACAGGGAAGCGGGCTGCCCTGAGCCCACCCAGAGGGCTTGCAGGACCTGGAGGAGTCGGTCGGTGCGATCCGAATCCAGAACGCTTGCGATTCGGCCGGCCGCGCTGGCCGTCCGCAGGGAGTCACCGCGTCTCGCGGATTCGAAACCGTCCTCGAAAAGCGTTGCGGTATCGGCGGCCTCTTCTCGGTCCACGACGCCGCGCCCGCCTTGGAGGACGGCGGCGGAGGCGAGGCCCAACAGGTCGGTTCGACGCCTTCTGGCCACGAACTCGTCCGCGCCGGCCGCATCGGTGATGAGCACACCGTGGTCTTGTGCTTCGGACGATACCAGCGAGTTGTGCTCCGCTGACGACGAGACCGATCCCAACCCGTAGAAGATGGGTTTCCGGTCGGGTACCAGCCCGATGTCCTCCGCAAGATGCTCGGGGTTGGTGTCGGCCCGGATGAACAACTCCCGTGAGCGCTCCTCGCCGGGCCAACTGAGCACGATATCGGGAACGAAGGTGTTATTGAAGTAGTCTGTGGTCCTGATTCGGACGCGCGTGTCCAGCGCCCGGATCCGGTTGATGACCTGCTCTTTCACGGAGGAGATGGAACGCGTTAGTGCTGCGATGCTCGCGTGGTCTTCCGCGCCCGCCGAAACACGATGACCAGTCATGACTGACCTCGCTTCCTGCGAATCCGCTCCAGCTCGCCGAGCTCTTCCGGGGAGATGACGAGCTTCTCCTGCCGCTCCGACAATACGATGAGCCAGAGGCGATCGGCCACATCTTTGATTCGGCTGCCGTTAATTAGGGTTTCGGCCTTGTCGTGGTCCTCGGTGCCCAGGACGCGGCCTCGTTCGTGGAGGACGCCTTCCCGGACCTTCGCCGGTGAGCAGAGCTCGTTCCAGTTCGTGACGTTGAAGGGGCACCATGTGATCCACATGAAGTTCTGCGCGTTGCCGGGGTGCTCACTCACCGCTACGTAGCATTTCGCTAGGTAGCTGAGGTAATGCGAGCCCTGGTCGCCGGGCGTCGAGTACCCCTTCACTTCGGTAAGAAAGGACTGGTTGTCCAGGCCCTCTCCCCGCAGGATGCCGCCGAGATCGAACGAGAAACCCTCAGTGGCGAACGGCCATGAGAACGTCAGCCTGTCCACCCCGAATTGATCGGTGACCAGCCACGATGCCCGTACGCGGGTGGTGTTGTCGAGCCATAGCTTGGCTCGTCGTGCATAGTCCGCGCCACGGACATGGAGTTCTTCCCCGGGCATGGCGAGATTTTAGCGGGTCGGCTTGCAATTCTCGGGCAATCGGCAAGAATCGCCCATCGGTTCCGTGCGGGCCGCGACCGCCGTCTGCGGGGTGGTCAGGCCTCGGGCGGTCGGCGCTGCCAGATCACCGCTATGCCCGCCTTGGGCAGGATCCAAGCGTCCACGCTGACGCTGATGACCTGCGTCCGGTCGAGCCCCGGGGGCGTAGCTGATGGACGCGGGACGGGGCGCGCCGAAGTAGTCCAGGGCGCGGATCCGCTCGATGCCGGGGACGGCCACGCTGATCGAGTACGTGGCACCGAACGTCGGCTTCGGAACCTCGAAGCTCAGCAGGTTGCCGTTGGCGAGCACCTTGGCGCTGAACGAGACCGGCTGCCCGCCGAAGGTGGCGTCGATGAAGGTGAACCCGTTGCTCCAGTCGTCGAACTCCCCCGTCAGGGGAGCCGCCAGACCGCGCCCATGTCCTGCGCCCTCAACGCCACGTCGTACTCGTCCTTCCATCTGGCGACACGGAAGGCGAAACGCGTCCTGCGCACGTTGGTCGTGTAGTAGGCGAACTGGGAGAACACCTCGTAGTAGGTTCCCGGAGCGCAGGCGCGAAGCGGTCTCGATCACGTGGTCGAGTTCCTTGGGGGACAGGCGCAGCGTCTCCACTTTCTCGCTCTCCGCCATCGACTGGGCGACGGCCAGCTTCACGTCCTCCTGCTGCTCGTCGGGCACGGAGCGCGCGTGCTCGACGAACCTGTCCTCGGCGATCTGGTTCAGCAGTAGTACCTGGAACAGGGTCAGCGTGATCCCGACCTGGAAGATCGCCACACCGACATCGGCGATCGCCGTCTGCGTCCCCGAACGCGCCATGGTCAACGACATGCAGGCCCGCCTCGCCCGCCTCCACCACCCCGGCATCCCCGCCCTCTACGACTTCGGCGCCCACCACGACGACCTCTTCATGGTCATGGAACTCGTCCCCAGCGCCGTGAGCCTGCGCGACCTCATCGCCGAACGCGGCGACGACACCGTCCCCGTCCCCTGGGCCGCCCTGATCGGCGCCCAGTTCTGCGCCGCCCTCGCCGCCGGCCTGATCCACCGCGACCTCACCCCGTCCAATATCGTCCTCGCCCCCGACGGCACCGTGAAGATCCTCGACTTCGGCGTCGCCACCGCCGCCGACCGCGCCGGTTCTCCGCCATCACCCACCCCGGCGAGGTCCCGGGCTCCGCCCGCTACATCGCCCCCGAACTCGACGGCTACACCGGCGCCGACGCCCGCAGCGACCTCTACTCGGCCGGCTGCGTCCTCCACGAACTCCTCACCGGCCACCACCACGACGGCGCGCCCCCGCCCCCCGACCTGCCGGCCCCGATGGCGCACCTCCTGCACTCCCTCCTCGCCGACGACCCGTCCGCCCGCCCCTCCACCGCCGCCGACGTCGTCCACGCCCTCCTGCCCCACGCCCGCCACGCCCCACCCCTCCCGGGCTTCCACACCCCCACCCCGAACGCCCCCTTCCCCCTCTACGCCACCGCCGTCTCCCTCCTCCCCACCGACGGCGACTGACGGTCCGAACGCCCGCGGGGAACCCCGGCACGCGACGTCCACCGCCGCGATGGGATTCGACGACGCCTTGACGGATATGACGACTGCTGTTTCAGTAGAACGAGCTTCTACCTACTTGTTCTCGTCCCAGGGACGGCAGGCGATGGTCGTGATTCGTTCGAGGCCGAACCGGCGCCGGCTTTTTTGTCATCCGACTATGAAAAAAGTGCTCGCCGTTCTGCCCGCATTGGCGATCACCGCGTTGTTCTTACAGGCGCCGCCGGCGCGCGCGGAAGCCCCCGCCGGTGTCCGCTCTCCCGTGATCATCACGCCGCCCCGGGGCGATCACGGTTTCCCGTTCATGGCAGACGCGGAGGACCTCGCCGCCGAGGGCTATGTCGAGCAGGAATTCTTCCTCCAAGGCACGGCGACGGCCTACGAGAAGGCCGGGACATGGACGTTCGACGGCCACTGGACGGTCAAACCCGCAGGCAGCGCCGCCTACAGGACGCGCATCCTCGTCCGCCGTCCCGCACGGCAATCGAGGTTCAACGGCACGGTGCTCGTCGAGTGGCTCAACGACACCGGCACCCTGGACACCATGCCCGACTGGTCCTACGCCCACGACGAACTGCTGCGCGCCGGCTACGCCTGGGTGGGCGTGTCGGCGCAGCAGATAGGGATCACGGGCCCGCTGGGCATGCGCGCCTGGGATTCGGCGCGGTACGCGAGCCTCGCCCATCCCGGCGACAAGTATTCCTACGACATCTTCTCCCAGGCCGCCAAAGCTTTGCGCTCCCCGAACGGTCCGAGTCCGCTGGGAGATCTGCGCGCATCGAAGTTCATCGGGGACGGCGAGTCGCAGTCCGCGGTGCGCATGGCCACCTACGTCAACGCCGTGGCGCCGCAGGCCCGCATGTTCGACGGCTACCTCATCCACAGCAACGCCTCGTTCGCGGCGCCGCTCGCCGACGGCTACATCGACCTGTCGTTCCCCACCGCGCGGATCCGGACCGACCTCAAGGCCCCTACGTTCCTGCTCGCCACCGAGTCCGACGTCGGCCTGAACGCCGCCGCCCGCCAGCCGGACTCGGCGACCGTCCACACCTGGGAGATCACGGGATCCGCCCACGCGGACAGATGGATGTTCGACCAGATCGCGCCCACGGTGAAGAGATCCACCGGCGTCCCGGTCCAGCTCGACGCCGTCTGCGGTGAAGACGCCGCGCCGATCAACGACGGCCCCGGCCACTACGCCGCGGACGCCGCGCTGGCCGCGCTCGACCGCTGGATGCGCGGCGGGCCCGCACCGGCCGCCGGCGCCCCCATCACCCTGTCCGGCGGCGGCATCGCGCGCGACCCCGCCACCGGGCTGGCCCTCGGCGGGGTGCGCCTGCCCGACGTCACCGTGCCGACGCGGACGCTGTCCGGTCAGCGCGGCGGCGGGATAACCGGGCTGATCTGCACGCTGTTCGGCGCGTCCGACGCATGGAACGCCGACGCCGACCCGTGGGACCGGCACGACGGAGCGGATCCCTCCGACCCCTCCCCGCCCCGTGCCGCCGAGCCCGTGCTCGCGCACCTGTACCCCACCCGCGACGACTACGTCCGCAAGGTGTCCGCGGCGGCATCGTCGGCGGCCCGCCTCGGATTCCTCACCCGCAGCGACGCCGAGAAGATCGTCGACAAGGCCGGCCGGTCCGCCGTCGCCGGCTGACATCGCCGGTCCGCACCATTCCGCGAGTACGCGGTTCCGTCCCCTAGTTCCGGAGGCATGCAGATGAGCACCGACACCGCCGTCCGCTGGGACCCCTACGACCAGTCCCTGGTGGCCGACCCCTATCCGACGTACCGGCGGATGCGGGAGGAGGCGCCGCTGTACTACAACGACGAGCACGACTTCTACGCGGTCAGCCGGTTCGCCGACTGCGAGAGCGGCCTGCCGGACTGGCGGACGTTCACCTCCGGCCGGGGCGGCATCCTCGAACTGATCAAATCCGGCGTGCGGATCCCTCCGGGCACGCTGATCTTCGAGGATCCGCCGCTGCACGACATCCACCGCCGGCTGCTCGTGCGCGTCTTCACGCCCCGCCGGATCGCCGCGCTGGAGCCGCTGGTGCGCCGGTTCTGCGCGCGCACCCTCGATCCGCTGGCCGGCGAGCGGCGCTTCGACCTGATCGCCGAGGTCAGCGCCGAGATGCCGATGCGGGTGATCGGCATGCTGCTCGGCATCCCGGAGGCCGACCAGGCGGCCATCCGCGACAGCGCCGACGAGCACCTGCGCACCGAGGCCGGCAGCGGGATCGACTACAGCGGCGAAACGCACTTCACCAATGAGACGTTCGCCGACTACCTCGAGTGGCGCCGCGACCACCCCTCCGACGACCTGATGACCCAGCTGCTGAACACCCGGTTCGAGGACGAGAACGGCGTGACGCGCACCCTCACGCGCGATGAGGTCCTCACCTACGTCACCGTGCTTGCCGGCGCGGGCAACGAGACCACCGGGCGGCTCGTCGGCTGGATCGCCTCCACCCTCGCCCGCCACCCCGACCAGCGCCGGGAACTCGTCGACGACCCCTCCCTGATCCCCAACGCGATCGAGGAGATCCTGCGCTACGAACCCCCGGGACCGTTCATCGCCCGGTACGTCGCCAAGGACGTCGAGATGCACGGCCGGACGGTACCGGCCGGCAGCGCCATCCTGTTCATCGTCGCCTCCGCCAACCGCGACGAGGCGCGCTACCCCGGCGGGGAGAGCTTCGACATCCACCGCACCGTCGGCCAGCAGCTGACGTTCGGCCTCGGCGCCCACTACTGCCTCGGAGCGGCCCTGGCCAGGCTCGAAGGACGGATCGCGCTCGAGGAGATGCTCAAGCGCTTCCCCGCATGGGACGTCGACTGGGACGCGGCCAGGATGGCGCAGACCTCCACCGTCCGCGGCTGGGAGACCCTCCCGCTCGTCATCGACGGCCGCGAGGCGTAGCGAGCGCGACGGGCCCGGTTCAGCCGAAGACGACGGGAATGGCGGTCGCGCCGCGTTCGTAGAACCCGATGAAACGCGGCGGCTCGGCGTCCGGGTCGAGGCGCAGGTTCGGCAGCCGGTCGAGCAGCGCGCCGATTCCGGTGAGCATCTCGGCGCGCGCGACGTGCATGCCGAGGCAGATGTGCGGGCCGCCGCCGAACGCGAGGGACGCCTTCGGAGGACGATGCACGTCGTACTCGTCCGGGTTCTCCCACCGTGCCGGGTCGCGATTGGCCGCGCCGATGGAGATGTGCAGGACGGCCCCCTTCGGCAGACGCACCCCGAAGAAGTCGGTGTCCCGCGTCACCCACCGCGAGAACATCGGGTCGGTGGGCTGCCACCGCGTCGACTCCTCGATCGCCGGCCGCAGCAGCGCGCGGTCCTCGCGGACGGCCGCGAGGACATGGGGCCGCTGCAGCAGCGCGGCGAGCGTGATGCCCATCTGCTTCCACGTCGTGCCCGACCCGGCGGCGAGCAGCAGCAGGGCGAACGAGTGGATCTCGGTGTCGGTCAGCCGGTGCGGCGTGCCGTCCGCGTCCTTGACCTCCGCTTCGACCAGCACGCTGATCAGATCGTCGCGGGGCCGCTCCCGCCGTTCCGCCACGATCGGCCCGAGGATCCGCAGGACGTCCTGCGGCCGCCGCGCGGCCGCCCGCACGTCGAGCGCGCGCTCCAGCGGGATGCCGAAGGCACCGGTGATCGTCAGCACCGGGATCGCCGCGCAGAAGTCGACGTTGAGCTCGGCCCTGCCCTGGTCCGCGAACGCGTCGATCAGCAGGTGGACGGTCCGTTCGATCCAGTTCCTGATCCACCACCGGGCCTTCGCGGGCACGAACGACGGCTGCACCAGCGCGCGGTAGCGCCGGTGCCGCTCGCCGCCCATCGACAGCATGCTGTTGGTCACGGCGGGCGCTCCGTCGAGGTCGACCGCTTCCGGCGAGGACGCGAAGACCTCGCCGTCCCGGTAGGCGCGGTCGCAGGCGGCGTGGGCGAACGCCGAGAAGTGCGGCCGGTCCGGCTCCGGCAGGCCGTGGAAGAGCAGCGGCTCGTCGACACCGGTGAGTTCGTGCACGGTGCCCTCGTGCACGGGCGCCCGCTCCCGCAACGACCGCCATATCGGATACGGATCGTCCTCGTAGCCGCCGCCGGCCTGGGCGACGAAGCTGCCGCGCAGGTCGAACAGCTCGCGCACACGGTCCACGTCGAGCACGTCACGCGTCGGGCTCACCGCGCACCCCTTTGGTAGAACGTGCTTCTACCAAAACAAGTAAGCGCATATTCGTCAATGGGGCCGGGTCAGATCGGCCCTTCCGAAAGTTCGGGCGTCCCGCCCAGCGCGGCGAGGCAGAACGCCCACACGCGGTCCGCGAGGACCTCCGCCGGCGCGTCCAGCGGCGCATACGCGTAGTAGTGGTACACCGAGATGATCAGCTGGGTGACCAGCCACGCGTCGTACTCCTCATGCACCGGCCTGAGCAGCCCCCGCTCGGCGGCCGCCCGGATCTCCGGTATGAGCAGCTCGGCGTACCGCCGCGTCGCATGCGAGAGCTCCTCCGGGTACAACTGGTGCAGCCGCCAATGTTCCGTGGTGACGAAGCGGGGGTGGGCGCCGCCCGCACCTTCGGTCCCGACCGTGTCGATCAGGGCCCGGATGTAGTACCGCAGCCGCGAGACGGGATCGGGCAGCTCGCGCCCCCGGCGTTCGAGCACGGCACAGGACTCGTTGATCAGCTCCTCCATCAGGGAGAGCAGCACCTGGTCCTTGCTCGGAAAATAGTTGTAGAACGTCTGGATCGCGACACCGGCCTCCCGCACCAGCTGCTGGGTGGTGAAATCCGTGCCCTTCGCGGCCACGAGCCGGCGCGCGGCCTCGACGATCTGCTTCGCCTTCTCGACGCCCCGGGTCCGCGAACGCCGGACGGCCGGCGAACGGTCCGCCGCCCGCTCCGCCCACGAACCGCGGGGCTTCTCCTCGTCCCGAGGCTTCCGCCCCCTCGAAGGCATCCCGCGCCCACTCTCCCTGGCCCCATCGCTCCGTCGCAGCACCGCAATGCTATTCACATCGGCTCTGCAACGCGGTCCAAGGGATGGAAGCCGATCTGCGACACCTCACCCATTGCCCGTGGCCCGGGTCTCGCAGAGCGAAGACCGAGTTCGTGTTGATACCCGCCACGAGACCCTGCTCGGTTGCCTGGTCGTTGCCCGCGTTCGCACGGAACGTCGCGGCGATCGAGCAGCACTCGCCGCGCGACGAGGCGAGGTCAGGGTTTGAGGCGGGCCCACACCCATTTGCCGCCGGACGGGTCGGGGGTGGGCCGCACTCGGCGGCGAGGGCCGCGACGATCGGGAGGCCCCGGCCGCCGTTGTCGTCCCAGTGCTCCTCGGAGACGTCGAGGGTGTCCAGGGTCATGTCGATCATCGGGCGAGCCTGCGGCTGTGCCGTGCTCGCGTCCCACACCGCGATGAGGACGCCCGCGACGTCACGGCTGAACTGGAAGCGGATCTCCTTGCCGGGCGTGGCCGCCACGGCGTTGGTGATCAATTCCGAGGCGATCAGGAATGCATCGTCCGAAATATGACCGTAGCCCCAATTGTGAAGTCGTGTTTTCGTGAGCGTGCGCGCGAGGCCCGGCGCCGCCTTCGACGCGAGCATGGGGATCAGCAGGCAGTCCGGTGTGCTCATCATCCGTTGCCCACTCCTTCCTGCAGAGATTCACGATTCGTGTCCCCAGAATCACGTCAAGTGATTAGAGTGGTGTGTATTCGCAAACATCCCAACCCCCGGGAGATGTCGATGAGCGCCGCCGACGAGATCGACCCCATGTCCTCGCTCTACGCCTGGCTGGCCTTCGACCTGCGTTTTTACCGTCAGAAGCGGGGCCTCACCGGCACCCGTGTCGGCGAGATCATCAACTGCGTCCGATCGCATGTTGCGAACCTGGAGGCGGGGCGCGCGTGCATCGACATGAACCAGGCGAAAGCCCTGGATCAGGCGTGGGACACGGGCGGCCACTTCGAGCGCCTCCTGCACTTCGCCCGCTGCCTGCACAATCCCGACTGGTTCCGCCAGAGCGTCGAGTACGAGGTGAAGGCCAAAATTCTCCGGATCTACCAAGGGCAGACGATTCCCGTTCCCTTGCAGACCGAGGACTACGCCCGCGCCGTCCTGTCGCTGGCACGCGTTGCCGACGTCGAGAAGGCGCTCATGGAGCGGATGAAGGCTCAACTTCAGCGGCTGCTGGAGTTGGGGGAGCGTCCGAGCGTGAGCATCCGAGTCATCGCTCGATCGGCCGGATGGCACTTCGGGTTGAACGGCCCGTTCCAGATCATGAGCCTGGAGCGCAAGGACGTCGCCTACATCGGTGCGTTTCGCGGTGGCCGATTGGCTCAGGACGCCGCCGAGGTGCGGGAGATGGCCGTAGATTTCGAGTTGATCGGGGCAAAAGCCTCGTCCGAGGGTGAATCCCGTGCCCTGATCGAACAGCTCATGGAGGGCTTCGGATGTTGATCAATTGGCGCAAGAGCTCGTACAGCGGAAGCTCGAACGATGAGATGTGCGTCGAGGTGGCCGAGTTGATGAGCGGCATCGGGATCAGGGACTCCAGGGACCCGGACGGCGGGCGGCTTGTTGTAGACCGGGTGCGGCTCGGAAGCCTGCTGCGGGCGATCAAGGATGGAGCGCTCGACCGGGCGTGACCGGACGCAGGGCCGATCTCGAAGCGAGGGCGCTTCGGGGTCGGCCGGGGCGACGGGAGGCTGGGCGGATGGGGAGGGGCACGCGCGGAGAGGCCGACGCTGGCGGTCGATGGGTTCGGCGGAATCTCTGACCCCCTTCCCCCTCTACGCCACCGCCGTCTCCCTCCTCCCCGCCCAAAGCCCTGCCGACGGCTGAGCCGCAAACAGCACCGCCACCTGCGTACTCACTCGTACGGCGCAGATATGCCAGTATTTCGCGCAGGTCGACGGCCCTGGGCCGGATGGAAGATGAGGATGCCGTCGACGGAGCTGCCGGGGCGCGGGGACTCGGACACGGATCTCTTCGAAGCGCACAGTACTTGTCAAAGGCTTTGTCGAGGCCCCGTCGCCTGGACCGGCCTGGGCCTCTGCGGCCGAGGGTGGTCACTTTCTTCTCTAAGGCCGTCCTGTCGGGGCGATTCGTTACCATTCCGGCGTGCCTGCCTCGGAACGGACGCGACGAGAGCTGTTCGAGCGCGGGGGCGGGCGGTGCGCGATGTGCGGGCGGTCCCTGGTGATCGACGCCGGTCCCGGCGGGACCGGCTACAACATCGCCGAGGCGGCGCACATCGTCGCGGAGAAGGACGGCGGCCCGAGAGGCGCGGGCGACCGTCCCGCGGACGTCAACGGCATCGCCAACCTGGTGCTGCTCTGCCCGTCCCACCATCGCACCATCGACAAGGGCGACGGGGAGAGGCTGTGGCCGCGGCACAAGCTGCTCCAGTTGAAGCGCGACCACGAGTCGTGGACGGCGGTCCTCGCGGCGCGGCCTACGCCTCCCGAACCGCAGGCGCGGGGACGGGAGGGGCCGCCCGGTCCGGGGGACGTGGTCGTCGTCGACGGCGAGCCGTACCGGATCTGCGCCGAGCCGGGGCCGCACCGCGACGCCGTCGAGCATGCCGAACGGGCGTACGAGGCCGTGACCTGCGACGGCGGCGCCGTCCGCTGCCAGGGCCACGTCTACGGCGAAGGCCGGACCGAGGGGCACGCCTGGCTGCGCCTGTGGTGGACGCGGCACGGCGCGGGCCCGTCGAACTCGGCGCGGACGATGGCGGCCGACGAGATGGCGCTGCTCGCCGACCTGCCGGCGCTTCCCGCGCTGCCGCGCCTGCTCGGCGTGGAGATGACGGAGCGGACGGTCGCGGTCGTGACGGCGATGCCGGCGCCGACGACCGCGCGCGACCGGCTGACCCGTACGGGCGCCGTGCCGGGCCGGGACGAACTGGCGCTCCTGGCGGGAGCCTTGCCCGATCTGTGCGAGGCGCTCGGTGAACTCCACGACCGCGGCCTGGCTCACGGGGCGCTGAGCGGCGGGACGATCCTCATGCCCGCTCCGGGCGCGCTCGCGCTGCGCGATCTCGGTCTCGCGGCGGCGGGGAGGCCCGCGGCCGGCGCGGCGGACGTCCGGCAACTGGCGCGGATCCTGTACGAGCTGATCACCGGGCGTCCGGCCGGCCGCCGTCACCGGCACGTCGCGCCGTCCGTCCTCAATCCCGCCGCCGGCGCCGGGTGGGACGCGATGCTGCTCCGCGCCCTGTCCGCGGACGCGGCGGAGCGGCCCGGCGCCCGCGCGTTCGCCGCGGGGCTGGGCGACGGCTGACCGCCGAAACGGAGGACGCATGCACGACTTGCACGTCGACCTGCCGGGGACCGTCCATCTCGTGCCCTCGCTGCGCTTCGTCGAGAAGCTGGCCGAGCGGCGCGCCCGCCACCCGTTCCTGCCCGATGTGGACGGCATCGTCCGGGATCTGTGCGCCGTCACGGCCCGGGGACCGGTGCCGGCGCGCGTCGAACGGGGGCGCGGCGGGCGCGGCGACTTCCTGAAGCTCTACGTCGACGGCCGGTACGTCCTGTCGCTGAACGTCACCAAGCACGGCAATGGGTACGCCCTCGGCGGCGTCGTCCCGATGGGGTTCGAGCACCATGACGAGGTCGTGCGGGGAGCGCTGCGGCTCCGCGCCGCCGGCTGGGTGTACCACGACACCATCCAGGAGCTGCCGTTCCAGGCCCGCGCCGAATGGGACGTCCTGCGGGAGCGGTGGCGCCTGCTGACCGAGGCCGCCGCCGCGCGGACGGCGGACGCGACGGCGCCGAAGGCGCACGAGGAGTTCCTCGACCTCCTCGACCGGATGATCGACGAGGGCCGCCGCGTCGAGCTGGCCGCCGCCCGCACCGACGGCATGATCTCCTACCGGCGGGTGGACGCGTCCGCGGCGCGGCGCCGCTCCGCGCGCGGCGTCCACGACTTCCAGCTCATCGGCAGCCGCCGCCCGGTCGTCGGCACCCGGCTGCACGTGCGCGAGGCCCCCGACCTGCGCGGGCGGGTCGACGCGCTGCGGGGCACGCTGATGACCGTCCGGTTCGAGCGGCCGGTGGACGTCGACGCGATCCCGAAGATCGGCGCGTTCGTCGAGTCGCCGTCGACCGTCCCGTTCGACCGGCAGGCGGAGGCGGTACGGCTGCTGCGCGACGGGGCGTCCGCCAATCCGTTCCTCCTGGACGTGCTGGCCGGGCACCGGTTCCGCCCGTTCCGGCCCGCCGCGGCCGAGCCGGCCCGGGCGCTGGACGGCAGCCAGACCTCGGCGTTCCGCAAGGCGCTCGCGGTGCCAGACACCGCGCTGATCCTCGGACCGCCGGGCACCGGCAAGACCCGGACGATCACCGAGATCGCGCGGGCCTGCGCGGCGGCGGGCGAGCGCGTGCTCATCACCTCCTACACCAACCGCGCGGTCGACAACGTCCTGCAGGAGCTGCCGCCCGACCTGGTGGTGCTGCGGGCCGGGCGCGACGACGGCGTCACGCCGGGCTGCGAGCACCTCACGCTGGAGGCGCAGGCGGCGACGCTGCAGGGCGAGATCATCCGCCGCACCGAGGCCGCCGTCTGCGATTACGCGCCGGCCGCGCCGGGACGCGGCGAGGCCGACGCCTGGGCCCGGCAGCTCGACGCTTCCCTCGATGCGCTCGACGCGGCGGAGGCCGCCGAGCGGCGGGCCGCCACCGCGCTGGAGCGCCGGGCCGCCGAGCTCACCGCGCCCGTGGACGAGCACGCCCGCGTGCTGACCGCCCGCGCCGACGAGCATCGGCGCGTGCTCGCGGACCGCGAAGCCCGTCTCGAGGCGCTCGCCCGGAGCAGGGACCGCGCCGTGGCGAGGACCCGGTGGCCGGTCATCGGCGCTCTGCTGCGCGGACGCGCCGAGCGCCTCGCCGCCGAGTTCCAGGCGGGGCTGGCGGAGCGGGCGCAGGTCCAGGCCGCGCTGACCGCCGTCCTGCGGGATCGGGACGCGGCGCTGGCCGAATCGCACCGGATCCGCGCGAGCTCACCCGAGCTGGTGAAGCTGAGCCGCGCCCTCGACGACGCCCGGACCGCGACCCGCGACCGCGCGCGGGCCGCCGCCGACGACGCCGCGGAACTGCACGCCCTGCTGCACGGCGTGCCGGTACCGCCCTCGCCGGGCCCCGGCCTTCCCGCACTGCGCGCGTTCCGCGACCAGGCCGGCCAGGCCCTCGATCTGATGCGCCGCCGCCTGGAGCTGCTCACCGAATGGCGCGGGCACCTCGGCAGCCGCACCGAGCAGCTCTACCCCGAGCTGGCCCGCTACGCCGACGTGATCGGCGCGACGTGCATCGGCGCCGCCACCACCGGCGCGCTCCGGGGCCTCGACTTCGCCGTCGCCGTCGTCGACGAGGCCGGGCAGATCAGCACCCCGAACGTGCTCGTCCCGCTCGTGCGGGCCCGGCGCGCCGTCCTGGTCGGCGACCACAACCAGCTCCCGCCGTTCGTCGACCCGCAGGTGCGGGCGTGGGCCCGCAGCGACTCGCGCGCCCTCGACCTCGTCACCAAGAGCGCCTTCGAGCTGCTCTTCCCGGGCGTCCCGGACGGCCACCGCGAGATCCTGCGCCACCAGCGCCGGATGCCGCCGGTCGTCGCGCGGTTCGTCTCGCAGTGGTTCTACGACGGCTTCCTCGAATCGGACGTCGAACGCCCGCACCGCGACGCCCTGTTCGCCTCGCCCCTGGTGTTCGTCGACACCGCCGGCCTGCCGCAGCGCGAGCGCCGCGAACGGCGCCCCCGGCCGGACGAGCGCTGGGCCGACAGCGGCTACGCCAACGACGCCGAGGCCCGCATCATCACCGACCTCGTCGCCCACTACCGCGGGACGGTCGCCGACTGGGCGGTGATCCTGCCCTACCAGGCGCAGGTCGGCCTCGTCACCGAGATGGTCGCCGGGCGCCTCGGCGACGAGGAGGAGGCCGCCGCGGGGGTCGGGACCGTCGACTCGTTCCAGGGCGGTGAACGCGACCTCATCGTCTTCGGGTTCACCCGCAGCAACGCCGGCGGCGCGGTCGGCTTCCTCGACGAGCTGCGCCGCGCCAACGTCGCGTTCTCCCGCGCCCGCCGCCTGCTGATCCTGGTGGGGGACTCCGCGACCTTGACGCAGGCCGCCGACCCGGCGTTCCGCGCGATGGCGCGGGCCCTGCTCGACCACGTCCGCACCGGCGGCGATCTGCGCGCCGCCCGCGAGATCAGCGGGCTGATCGCCCGGGAGGGAGAACGGTGAGGGACCCGCTGTACGACCCCGCCCGCGCCCTGGAGGACGCGGCGGCCCGGCCCGGCGTCCGGCCGACGCACCTGCACCGGATCGGGCTCCCGCTGTACGCCGTCGAGATCGAGGCGTTCGTCGACGACCGGCAGCCCTACGACCTGCTCGACCGCTTCGTCGGCCGCGCCATCGCCGACGCCGGGCTGCGGACCGTCCCGCAGATCGCCGCCTTCCTCGGCCTGGACGAGGCGATGGTGGACCGCGTCCTGCGGTTCCTCGGCGGCGTCGGGCACGTGGTGTCCCGCCCCGACGGGACGCTCGCCCTCACCGACCTCGGCGCCCGGTCCGTACGGGACGACGCCCGCTACGTCCCGAAACGCGACCGGCAGAAGCTCTACTTCGACGGCGTGTCCGGCGAGCCGCTCCCCGCCGCCTACTACGGCCGCAAGGTCGTCGTCTGGGACGCCGCCCAGGCCGCCGGGCAGAAACGGCACCGCCTGCTCGACCACGCCCGCCCCTACCGCGACGACGCGCTGCAGCGCCTCGCGGCGCGTCCCGACCGCCGCGACTTCAACGTCCCCGACGAGCTCCGGCAGCTCACCTTCCAGGCCCTCGGCAACGCCTACCTGCCGTGCTACGTCGTCCGCACGCGGACCGAGCAGGGGCCGTCGCTCCTCGCCTACTCCGCGGTCTCCGACGCGAGCGACGAGCACCTCGAGCGCCTCTGCCGCGGCTGGCCCGCCCTCGCCCACGCGCTCGCGCTGAGCGACTCCGGCGATGTCCGCGCCGACTTCGGCGGCTGGCTCGCCGAGCGCGACATCGACCCCGCGCACCTGAGCTGGACCGCCGACGGCGCCCTGCGCCTCACCCTGCCCGCGGACCGCTACACCGCCGCGCCCGCCCGCCCCGGCCGCAAGGGGACGTTCGCGCTGATCCGCCTCGGCTCCTACGTGACGCCCCGCAGCCACGTCCTGCAACTGTGGTGCGACGATCCGCGGCTGCGCCGCGAGGCCGTCCTGGACCGGGCCCTCACCCGCGTCGTCTCGGCGCGCCGCCCGTCCGCCGCCGACGCCGAGGACTTCCTGACCCGTCTGTGCGCGCAGCTCGAAACGGACCCCGTCACCCTGGACGACCTGCGCCGCCACGCCCACAAGACCGGCCAGGGCCCGCTGCCCCTCTGAACCCGCTCAGCCGGGCCGGGGTCAGCGGTTGCCGAGAGGGACGGTCACGCCGCCGGAGAACACCGAGTCGTGCAGTTCGACGGCCTTGAGCCGGATGCCGCGCGGGACGTCGAAGATGAGGATGCCGTGCACGGAGTTGCCGGGGTTGATCTGCTCGAGGAACGACCTCGACTTCTCGCCCATCATCACCGTCGCGCCGCCGTCGGTGTCGAACTTGCGGCCCTTGGTGTCGTAGAGGGTCTGGTTCCCGGCGGTGAACGTGCGGGCCTTGTCGCCGATGTTCTCGACGGTCACGTAGATGAGGACGTACTGGCCCTGCGCGGTGCTGCCGAAGTACTCGTCGCCGACCCGCTTCACGCCCTTCTTCACATTGGTGACGTGCCCTTCTGCTTGTGCGGGGGGTATCCGGGCGGTGGGACGGGGCCGTTGTACCGGGGGAAATGGCCCGGCGGCGACGGAAACACGTCCGGCGGCGGCGGGACGGCGCCCGGGGGCGGTGGGGGCGGGACGGGGCGCGGGGCGTGGGCGGGCTGGTCGGGGGACATGGGGTGCTCCACGGAACGGGTCAGGCCGCGAGGGCGGGGGTGTGCCAGGCGCGTAGGAAGGCCTCGACGAGGCCGGCGGCGCGGGCGGGGGAGTCGAAGACCTCGGTGACGCGGCGCCGGGCGATGGACGCGAGCGAGTCGGCGGCCTCGTTGAGCGGGTGGCCGGAGTGGCCCTTGACGTGCTCGAGGCGCAGTCCGGGCATCCGCGCCACCCGGGCGGCGAGGCGGACGAGCGACGGGGCGGCGCCGTACCGGCGGGGCCGCAGGTCGTAGCCGTCCGGCATGCGGCCGGTGTCGCCGCCCTGCCAGGCGCTCAGGAACCGCAGCGCCTGGAGGCTGTCGAGCAGCAGCACCAGGTCGGCGCCGTCGTCGTCGATCCGGTCGAGCAGCAGCCCGACCGCCCGCAGCTCGCTGACCAGGACCTTCGCGGGGCCGGTGGGGTCCTGGGGGCCGAACTTCCAGCCGTGCATGCCCCATCGGCCGTCGTCGATCACGTAGCCGAGCCCGCAGGTGCCGCGCTTCCAGCCGGCGTCGGTCGCGGCGACGAGGACGCCTGGGTGCCCGGCGGGGCCGGGCACCCGCCCCTGTGCCGGTGTCCTGCCGCCGCGCAGGCCGGCGGGGCGCGGGACCTGCGGGCAGCCCCCCTGATGTGCTCCGGCGTCGACGTAGTGCTCGGCCTCGGCGGCGAGCATCTCGGCGATCGCGGTGTCGCCGTGCCGGACGGCGGCGAAGCACAGCCACAGCAGCCGCCGCGCGACGCCGCAGCACGCGCATCCGGCGGCGCGGGTGGCGCAGGCGCGCAGCCGCTGGGTGCGGGCGGCGACCGCGGGCGGGGCGGCCGCCTGAGCGCTGTCGAACTCATGTAGCGGCATCGTCACGGCATGCATGGCTGATCACTCCGCTCTTCGGGGGGTTGTTGGCGTGCACAGTGAACCATAGAGTTACATGTGAATGCAATCAACTGATGATCCATGCAATGAAGGGCGCCAAGCGGGGGTGGGTGGGAGTGCTCATTGTGAATGTCATCAACCGCTGAAACGCGGCGGTGTGGGACGCTAGGGTGAGACCGCCAGGAGTGGTCCTGCGGCTGGGCTGATGGGAGTGCCGGTGACGAACGACGCGACGGTGACCGCGGCGGACATCGCCCGCCTTGCGGGCGTCGGGCGGGCGGCCGTGAGCAACTGGCGGCGGCGCCATGACGACTTCCCCCGCCCGGTCGGGGGGACGGCGGCGAGCCCGGCGTTCTCCCTCGCCGAGGTGGAAGGCTGGCTGCGCGGGCAGGGCAAGCTCACCGGATCGCCGGTGCGCGAGCGCGTCTGGCAGGCGCTCCGCCAGACCGTCGCCGGGGACGCCGACCTCGCCGGCGTCCTCGCGTTCGCCGGCGCGTTCCTGCTCTTCATGAACGGCGACCCGGGCCGGTGGCGGGGTCTGTCCAGGAGGCCCGACAAGGACCTCGCCATCAGCCTGCCGCGCGCGCTCCGCGACGCCGCCGCGCCGGCACCGGGCCTGGCGGACGCCGCCGGGCTCCCGCCCCGCCTGCCGGACGACCGGGTCGCGCTCGTCCGGACGCTCGCCGAGCTGGCCGGCGAGCTGGGCGCCGCCGAGACGTTCGAGTTCCTGCGCACCCGCTACCTGGAGCACCACAACCGCCGCGTCTACCTGACGCCGGAGCCGGTCGTCCGGCTGATGCTGGAGCTGGGCCGCAGCGCCGAGCCGCCCGGCGACGCCGAGGCGGACGCCGCCGTACTGGATCCGGCGTGCGGGACCGGCTCGTTCCTGCGCATGGCCCACGAGACGGCCGCGGACGGCGGGCTCCTGCTGGGCGAGGAGATCGACGCGACGACGGCGCAGATGACCGCGGTCCACCTCGCTCTGCGCGGCGCGCGCGCGGAGGTGCGTCCCGGCGACTCCCTGCGCGCGAACGCGTTCCCCGGCCGGACGGCAGACCTCGTGGTGTCCAACCCGCCCTTCAACGACCGCAGCTGGGGCTACGAGGAGCTGACCGGGGATCCGCGCTGGGAGTACGGGCTGCCTCCCCGCATGGAATCGGAGCTGGCGTGGCTGCAGCACGGTCTCGCCCACACGCGCCCCGGCGGGCACGTCGTCATGCTTATGCCTCCTGCCGTGGCCAACCGCCGTTCCGGCCGCCGCATACGCTCGGAACTGCTCCGCAGGGGCGCGCTCAGGGCCGTCATAGGGCTGCCCGCCGGCGCCGTCCCGAACATGGCGGTCGCGCTGACGGTGTGGATCCTGCGGCGCCCCGCCCCCGGCGACCATCCCGCCGACGACGTCCTCATGGCGGACACCTCCGCCGACCCCGACGGCTTCCGGGACGTCGCGCTGGACGCATGGCGCCGCTACCTCCGCAAGCCGGAGTCCGTGGACGACGGGACGGGCCGCAGCGTCGTCGTCCGCATCATCGATCTGCTCGACGACGAGGTGGACCTGACTCCCGCGCGCTATCTGCCGCAGCGCAGCACCCCCGAATCCGTAGGCGCGTTCACCGCCGAGAGGGACCGCCTAGAGCGGAAGATGTCCGAGCTGCCGGGGATGGTGGCCGAGCTGGCCTCCCTTACCGAAGCGCAGGCGCGCGACGATGCCGCCATGACGACGGTCGGTGAACTGGCCAAGGGCGGCGTACTGGAAGTCCTGCGTTCCCCGGCCAAGGCGACGCTCGATCCAGGGGACACGCCCTTGCTGGTCCTGGAGGACGTCGTCGAAGGGCGCGGCCCCAGCCGAACGTCCGCCCCCGGCCCGGACGACGTCCGCGTCGAGGCCGGCGACGTCGTCGTCCCGACGGCCGCCCGGCATCCGGTGGCGCGCATCGTCCGCGAGGGCGGCGCTGTGCTCGGCCCGGGCCTCGCCCTGGTCCGCGTCGACCCGGAGCGCGCCGACGCCGACTTCGTCGCGGGCTGGCTGTGGCTCGGTGCGCGCGACGCCCGGCTCCGCAGCTCCACCTCGACGGCCCGGTTCGACGTGCGCCGCGCCAGGCTGCCGCGCCTCACCCGTGCCGAGCAGGAGCGGCTCGGCGCCGCGTTCCGGCGGCTGGCCGACCTGGAGGCGGGCCTGCGGGACGTCCGGGACCTGGGCGCCAACGTCCTGCGGCTGGGGCTGGACGGGCTCGGCGCCGGTACGCTGCGTCCACGCGACTAGGCCGGGCCGCGCCGACGCCCGGCGGGGGAGGTGGGCGTTGCGGCGGGGCGATCGCCTGGGGGAGCGCGGGCGCTACGAACTCGATCAGGCGATCGGGCGCGGCGGCATGGGCGAGGTGTGGCGCGCCTACGACCGGTTCCTGGACCGCAGGCTCGCCGTCAAGTTCACCCGCGTCGCGGACGAGTCGCTCCTCGCGCGGTTCGAGCAGGAGGCCCGCAGCACGGCGTGGCTGGAGCATCCGGGCGTCCCGACCGTCTACGACTTCGGCGACCACGACGGCTCGTTCTACCTCGTGATGCAGTACGTCGAGGGCATGACGGTGGACCACCTCCTCGACGCCTACGAGAGGCTGCCGGTGTCGTGGGCCGCGCTCATCGCGGCGCAGGTCTGCGCGGTGCTCAGCGTCGCGCACCGGCGTCCGCTGGTGCACCGCGACCTGAAACCGAGCAACCTGATGCTCTGCCCGGACGGCTCGGTGAAAGTCCTCGATTTCGGTGCCGCCGTCGGGCTCGGCCCAGGGGACGTAAGGCGCACCACCACCGGACTGGGCGCGCCCTACACGCCCGGCTACAGCGCCGTAGAGCAGGTGTATGGCAGTCCCGGTCCGCGGAGCGATCTGTACTCCGTCGGCTGCGTCCTCTACGAGATGCTCACCGGCCGCCAGGTCTTCCCGGGTGCGACGGCCTACGAGGTCATGCGCCGCCACGAGGACGAGGCGCCGGCGCCGCCCCGCAGCCTGCGCGGCGACGTCCCGCCGGGCCTGGACGACCTCGTCCTGCATCTGCTCGCCAAGCAGCCGGCGGACCGCCCGGCGAGCGCGGACGAGGTCTACCACCGCCTCCTGGAGTTCGTGTCCACGCTGGAGCCGCTGCCGGGCGCCGTCGACACGGTCGCGCCGTCGCACCTGTACTCCAGCGCCGTCGCGCGGATCCGGATAACGGGCACCGCACCGGCGCCCCGCCAGGAGGAGCCCGCCGAACTGCCCACGCCGGACGAGGTCGCCCGCGCGCGCGAGGAGGCCGCCGAACTCGCCGGCGCCGGGCGGTATACGCAGGCCGCCGAACTGCTCTCCGACACCGCCGAACCCGCCCGCATAGCGCTCGGCGACGACGACCCCGAGGTCATGGGCCTGCGCCTGGACCTCGCCGATGTGCTCTACCAGGGCGGCGACTACCGCCGCGCCGTCCACGCCTACCGTGCCGCCGCCGTGGCGATGGCCGAGTGGAACGGGCCCGACGACCGGGACGTGCTCCGCTGCCGCGAACGCGAGGCGATCTGCCAGGCGCAGCTGGGCGCGACCGACACCGCCCTCGGGCACCTGCGCGAACTGCTCGGCGACGTCGCGCACGAAAGCCCCTACAACGCCGACGCGTTCCGGCTGAGGGAGAGCATCGCGCGCCTCGACCTCGCCGCAGGACGCACGGACGAGGCCCGCCGGGAGCTGTCCGAACTGGTGGCCGACCTACAAGGCCTCTATGGCGACCATCACCCGCAACTGGCCGACCTGACGGTTCTCCTGGACGAACTCAAGCAGGCAGGAACGGGCTAGGCGACGCCGCATACGACACGTACAGGTTGTCCCGCGCGCGCGTGCACGCGACGAACAGCAGGCACCGCTCCTTCTGGACGTCCTGTGCGTGCGCCTTCGGGTCCTCGTCCTCGGGCGTGATGGCGCGGGCGGACGGCAGCGCGTTCCCGTCCGCCCCGACCACCGCGACGCACCGGAACTCCAGCCCCTTCATCTTGTGCATCGTCCCGGCCTGGACGCCCGCCGACTTGCTCGGCACGTGGTACGCCGCGATCCCGGCGCGTTTCAACCGCTCGACGATCTTGCGCACGACGTAGTTGTACCGGGTCGCGACGCCGATCGCGCTCGGCTCGACGCCCTCGTCCAGCCACTCCCGCACCTGCGCGGCCAGGCCGTCCAGCTCCTCGTCCGGGTCCGCGAAGCGCCGCACGAGGGGACGGCGGCCGTGGATCGGCGACCGGTAGCCGTCCAGGGTGTCGGCGGAGTCGTCCAGGCCCTGCGCCGGCGCCGCCCCCAGCAGCGGCACGGACCAGCTGAGGATCTCCTGCGTCGTGCGGTAGTTGAGCCGGAGCTTGGTGCTGCGCCCCCGCACGTTGATGCCGAGGCTCGAAAGCGACACGTGCGAGTCGTAGATCCGCTGGTGCGGGTCGCCGACGATGAACAGGTCGTCCGGGCCCTCGGCGACCATCCGGCGCAGCAGCCGCCACTGCGCGGGATGGATGTCCTGCGCCTCGTCGACGATCACGTGGTCGTAGCCGGGCTCCTCGACCAGGTCGGCGGCCTCGTTCGCGAGCTGCGGGAACGTCGACTTGCCCGCCGCCGCGAGCCCGCCGGTCACCTCCCGGACGGCCCGCCACACCACCGACCGCTGCGCCCTGCCGAGCGGGACGCCCCGCCCCGTCCGCGTGCACGCCAGGTAGTCGTCCTCGCTCTGCAGGTCCTGCGCCAGGACGATCTGCTCCCATTCCCGGCTCAGGAACGACGGCGAGAAGGGCGTCCCGGCCGCCGCGTCCGCCCACAGGGAATCGAGCAGGTCGGGGCCGGCGATGTTCGGCCGGTGATGCCGTCCCACGACCGAATAGGTGATGGCGTCCACATTCTGCACGTGAATGCGGCTCTTCACCTCCTCGTCGTCGACGAGCAGCCCCAATTGCCGCTCCAGCGCCTGCGCGAGGTTCTTGGTGAAGGTCGTGAGCAGCACCCGGCCGCCCTTTTCCGCCAGGAACCGCGCCCGGTGCAGCGCGGTGACCGTCTTGCCCGTCCCCGCACCGCCCGTCACCTGCGCCGGACCGCTGTAGGACGGCCGCAGCGCCACCCGCCGCTGCACCGGGTGCAGGAAGATCCGCCACGTGTCGAACGGGTGCGCGAGGATGTCCGCGAGCTCCTCCGGCCCGCTGACGAACGCGACCTCCCCGGGCGTCCGCCGCATCGCGGTCACCAGGTCGTCCGGGTCGACGGGGCCCGGCTCCTCCTCGGCCGGCAGGCACTGCGCGACCTCCGCCCATGCCTGCTGGACGTTCTGCCCCGTCGCCAGCGCCAGCAGGGCGATGTACTGCGGTTCCGGCAGCAGTTTCTCCAGCGCCTGCAAATGCGCCTCGGTCGTCAGCAGCCGGACGAGCGGAATCAGTTCCTCGTCGATTCCGAGGCGGATCAGGTCCTTGTCGAAAACATGTCCGAGCAGCCGGAAGACGGTGCCCTCGGCGGCCTTCTCCAGCGCGGGCGACATCTGGTCGAGCGCGACCTGGTCGCGGACCTCCAGCACCCCGATCGCCTGGTTCACCGAGAATCTGCGGCTCGCGGCATAGGCGATCGCGTCGTCGTGCCCGAGCACCGCGAGCAGGCAGTACACGTCGCCGCGCTCGGGGGCGAGCACGACGCCGCGCCAGAACCGGTCGATGCGGATCGTCCGGATCCGCGGATCCTTCGCCCCGGTGATCTTCTCCAGGTGCAGTCCGGCCTCGGTGTGCGCGGCGAACTTCGCGAACGCAGCCTCCACGCTCCTGCGCACGCTCGGCTCGAGCTTGGCGTACTGCGGCATGAACGAATTGGCAATGGCCAGCTGAGCCAACTCCGCACCCTTTCCCGGCACCTGACGCCCCGTAAGCCTCCTCATCCTAGAAGCCGCGGCCCGGATGGTTGAACCTTGCACCACCCTGTCCGCCTCCGGACACGGGCCGGGCCGGGGCGGACGGCCCCGGCCCGGCCCAGGCGAAAGGTCAGGGGCGTTCGCCGGGTTCGCCGACTACGCCGACCGCCTCGCGGACCTGGATGAACTGGAGGGTGCCGCGCTTCACCGTCACCTTCCCGTCAACGCGGTGGTCCTGGACGGTGATGGAGCGTTCGCCGAGGTAGCGGTAGGTCTTCGGGTCGAGCAGGATCTCGCTGCGCAGCCAGCCGGCCGGGTCGGTGAGACCGAGGCTGACCGCCGGACGCCCGTCCGCGTCGACGACGCCCGCCGTGGCCGTGACGTGCGGGATCAGCTTGATCGCCTGGAAGATCGCGGCCTCCGTCGCCGGCGGGTGCAGGCTTTCGGCGAGGATGGTCCCCAGGGTGTGGAAGGCCAGGTCGTTGCCTCCGCCGATCTTGCGCAGCAGCGCGTCCGGGTCGGTGGGCAGCGGGTCGAACCTGGCCGCCAGCGGCGCTTCACGGGTCGCGGGCGACTTGCCGAGCTTGCCGTTCTCGTAGGCGGCGTACTGGTTCTTGCCGTCCACCCGCCGCCACAGCTCCCAGCTCTTCGTCGTGTACGGGCCGCCGGTGGCGATTCCGGACGGATGGGCGGGGGCCGTCATCTTGAACTTGGTGTAGAGCCACTGCTGCGGCCCGGGCGCGGTGTAGGGACGGGACTTCGCGGCGGCGGAGGCGTGATCGAGCACCACCGCCGCTTCGGCGACCGAGCCTATGCCGGGGACGGCCGGGCGGGGACGCCCCTCGTCGTCGGTCATCACGAGCGACACGGCCGCCGTCGTGACCGCGGCCACCGCGCCGACCGCCGCGATGCGGAGGGTGAGGCGGGGCAGACGGCGCCGCGAACGTCGCTCGGGTACGGGGCCCGCGGTGATGTCGTCCATGAGCCGCCGCGCGCCGGGGCGGTCGGCGAACCCGGCGAGGGACGCGTCATCGACCCTCGACAGGGTGCGGACGAGGTTGTCGGTGGGGTGGACCTTCATGTCAGCGGTCTCCCTTCACGGTGACGGGCGTGGCGTCGAAACCGGTCGCGTGCAGTAGGCGCGACAAGCGCGCGCGGGCCCGGTGCAGGCGGACGCGAACGGCTCCCTTCGAGCAGCCGAGGACGGTGGCGATCGCCGCGTGGTCCAGCCCTTCCCAGGCGACCAGGCGCAGGAGTTCGCGCTCGTTCTCCGTCAGCTGCCGGAACGCCTGGGCGATGGCCGACACGTCGGTGAAGTCGGTGACCGTCGCGGCGATCTCGTCCCGCAGCTGCGGATGCAGGGACGCGGTCCGCCGCCGGCGGGTCGCCTCGTTCGACCAGTACTTGGCCACGACCCGCCGTGCGGCGCCGTACAGCCAGAGCCGGGCGCGGTCGCCGGTGGGCACGTCGTCCAGGCGTCTCCAGGCGACGGTGAAGACTTCGGAGACGAGGTCGGCGGCGTCGTCCGCCGACGGGCAGCGCCGCAGGACGTAGCCGAGTATCGGCTCGTACGTCTCGCGGTAGAGGGCCTCGAACCGGGCCTTGCGGTCATCCATCGGCGCTGCGGTCGTCATGGCGCATGTGGCGCTCCTTCAGTGGGGGGATCGCCCCATACGTGCCGGGAAAGCGGCCGGCGTTACAGCCCGCGGCGGACCGGACGGTCACCAGCTTGCGCCACCTCCGCCACCGCACGAAGCGCATACCGAATGAGACGGTACGAACCGCCGGTCCGTTCAGCCTCCGGAAAGGCAGGAGACAACGAAGGGACGAAGCCGCACCGACATCTCGTCCGGCACCTCGCCGAGCCCGCACCAGCGCGCCTCGAGGATCTCCGCCGGGTCGAGCGAGAGCCGTCCGCCGACGACGCGGGCCTCGTAGTACGCCTCCACCCGGTGCCGGAAACCACTGGCGACGCGGAAGGGCGTCTCCTCGACCTCGACCTCCAGCGAGGTCTCCTCCCGTATCTCGCGGGCCACGCCGTCCTGCAGCCGCTCGCCCGCGTTCACGTACCCGCCGGGCAGCCCCCAGGCACGGTACTCGGGCCACAGCCGGTGCCGCAGCAGCAGAATGCGCCCCTGCTCGTCCCGGACGACGCCGGCGGCATAGACGAGGAACGTGTCATGCCTGAGCCGCGCAAGCCGCCACTGCACCCGCCCGCCCAACCTCCGCCACACCCAGACAACCCCCCGCCCCAGGCCCCTGCTCACCCGAGCAACCCTCCCGCGTCTCGGTTCATGTTAACTCGATCAACCGTCAAATTTCGGATTGGCGTTGACGAGAGCCGTGGTTGTGCTTACGGTTCTGACAGCGCATGGTCATCCGGCGGCGCATGCCACGCGTCGAAGTGTGACAGGTCGTGGTGCGAGCACGGTGGGGACGAGCGGACGGGGAGAGACGGCGCGTATGGACGTCTTCGGTGTGCACGAGCGGCTGATCGAGGACTACTCCGAGTTCACCGCCTCACTGGTCCAGGTCCGGGACGCCGAGATCGCCGAGCACATGGCGAACGAGGAGCGGGACAAGGTCCGCTGGCCCGACCCGTGGCTGTCCCTGAACCCGAACTTCGAGCCCGGCGGCACCGTCGACGACCTGGTCGCCGAGGACGCGCCGGACGGCGGCAAGCTCCTGCACCCCGGCTGCGCCCGCTACTTCCGTGCCCGAAAGGACAAGGACGACCCGGGAGAGCGCACCCTCACCCTGCACCGCCATCAGCGCGAGGCGATCGTGGCGGCGCGCGAGGGCGACAGCTACGTGCTCACCACCGGAACCGGATCGGGCAAGAGCCTGACCTACTTCGTCCCGATCGTCGACTCGGTCCTGCGCGATCCCGAACCGGGCCGCATCAAGGCGATCGTCGTGTACCCGATGAACGCTCTGGCCAACAGCCAGTGGAACGAGCTGGAGAAGTACCTCACCTACGGGATCGCTGCCGACGGCAGGCCCGTCACGTTCGGCCGCTACACCGGGCAGGAGCGGCAGGACGAGCGCGACCGCATCCTGCGCACCAAGCCCGACATCCTGCTGACCAACTACGTGATGCTGGAGTACCTGCTGACCCGCCCGGTGGAGCGGCTCCAGCTGATCGGCGCGGCGCAGGGGCTGCGCTTCCTGGTGCTGGACGAACTGCATACCTACCGGGGCCGGCAGGGCGCGGACGTGGCGATGCTGGTGCGGCGGCTGCGGGAGGCGTGCGCCGCACCGGACCTGCAGTGCGTGGGCACGTCGGCGACCATGGCGACGGAGGCGACGTTCGCCGCCGCGCAGGAGCGGGTCGCCGGGGTCGCGACCCGGCTGTTCGGTACGCGGATCAAGCCGGGGCGAGTGATCGGCGAGTCGCTGCGGCGCGCCACCGTGCACGCCGCCCCGTCGCGCGACGAGCTGCGCGCGGGCATCGCCGCTGCGCTGGAGCGGGGTGATCGCGGCTACCACGAGCTGGCGCGCGACCCGCTCTGCGGTTGGATCGAGTCGACCTTCGGCCTCGCCGAGGAACCGGCGGGGCCCGGGGAAGACCACGGGCGCCTCGTCCGGCGCCGTCCGCAGACCCTCCCCAAGGCGGCCGAGCGGCTCGCCGAGGCCGCCGGCGAGCCGGTGGAGCGCTGTGTGAAGGCGATCGAGGAGGCGCTCCGGCAGGGGGCGCGCGAGCGCCACGAGGTGACGGGCTGGCCGCTGTTCGCGTTCCGGCTCCACCAGTTCCTGACCAAGGGCGACACCGTCCACGTCAGCCTGGAGCCCGAAGGCGTACGGCACATCACCAGCCAGTACCAGGTCAGCGTTCCCGGAGACCGCGACAAGATCCTCTTGCCGCTGGCGTTCTGCCGCGAGTGCGGGCAGGAGTACCTCGTCGTCGCCCGGTCGAGGAAGTCGGGCACCGTCCGCTACACGCCGCGCCAGGAGCAGGACGCGGCGGGCGGCGACGAGGCGAACGGCTACCTGTACGTCAGCTCCGACCATCCCTGGCCGGTCGAGGATCCCATCGGGGCGGGCCGGCTGCCCGACTCCTGGTACGGCACCGACGACAGTGGCGCCGACTACGTCCTGCCGAGCCTGCGCGACCACCTCCCGCAGGAGGTCTGGGTCGGGACGGACGGCACCGAGCGCCCGCCCGGCGAGGGCCTGCGCGCGGCCTACTTCTCCACCCCGTTCCGGTTCTGCCTGCGCTGCCGCGTCTCCTACGCGCAGACCCGCGGCCAGGACTTCGCCAAGCTGGCCTCCCATGCCGCGGAGGGCCGCAGCTCGGCCGTCTCGGTGATCAGTTCCAGCGTGGTGCGCAGCCTGCGCACCCAGGAGGGGCTCGGCAGGAGGGCCCGCAAGCTGCTGACGTTCGTCGACAACCGCCAGGACGCCAGCCTCCAGGCCGGGTTCTTCAACGACTTCGCGCAGGTCACGCAGGTGCGGGGCGCCCTGTACCGGGCGGCGGACGCGGCGGGGGAGCGGGGCCTCACCCACGAGACCGTCGCGCAGGAGGTGGAGCGGGCGCTCGACCTCGAGATGGAGGCGTTCGCGCAGAATCCCCGCGTGAAGTTCAGCCAGAAGGAGAACGTGCGGAGGGCGCTGCGGCAGGTGCTGTCCTACCGCCTCTACGCCGATCTGGAACGCGGCTGGCGCGTGACGATGCCGAACCTGGAGCAGACCGGCCTGATCCGTTTCGCGTACGTCGACCTGCCCGAGATCGCCGCCGACGAGGAGAGCTGGCGGGACGCCCACCCCCTTCTGCGTGGCGACGGGCCCGCGCACCGGGAGGAGATCGCGCACATCCTGCTGGACGAGATGCGCCGCCAGCTCACCGTCGACGTGGACGTGCTGAACCCGGACGGCCACGAGCGGCTCCAGAACCTGTCCGACCAGCTTCTCAAGGGTGTCTGGTCGCTTCCGCCGCGGGAGCCGAGGATCCCGGCCCGGACCGTCTACGCGGTCCCGTCGGGCCGCGGCGGCAGCAAGGACAGCGTGCACTTCACCGGCCGCAGCGCGCTCGGCCGCTATCTGCGCCGCCCGCGCGAGTTCGCGTCCCCGCTGTCCGTCGACGACGCCCAGGCGGTCATCCGCAGCCTGCTGCGCGTGCTGGAGGAGGCGGGCCTGCTCGCCGTCGTCGACGAGGGGCGCGACGGCGCGCTCGGCTACCGGTTGAAGGCGTCCGCGCTGGTCTGGCGGGCGGGCGACGGCCGGTCCGGTGCTCCCGACCCGCTCCGCAAGGTGGTGGACGACGGCGCCGGCATCCGGGTCAACGCCTTCTTCCGCGACCTGTACCGCGAGACCGCCGGTCTGCTGGCCGGGCTGGAGGCCCGCGAGCACACCGCCCAGGTCACGGTCGAGGACCGCATGCAGCGCGAGGAAGCGTTCCGCGAGGGCGAGCTTCCGCTGCTGTACTGCTCGCCCACGATGGAACTGGGCGTGGACATCTCCGACCTCAACGCCGTCGGCATGCGCAACGTCCCGCCGACGCCGGCGAACTACGCGCAGCGCGCCGGACGCGCCGGGCGCAGCGGCCAGCCTGCGCTGGTGACCACGTACTGCTCGACGGGCCGCGCCCACGACCAGTACTACTTCCGCCGGTCGGACCTGATGGTCGCGGGCAGCGTCGAGCCGCCCAAGCTCGATCTGACCAACGAGGATCTGCTGCGTTCCCACGTCCACGCGATCTGGCTCGCGGAGACGGGCGCGTCGCTGCACTCGCGGATGGGCGACGTCCTGGACGTCTCGGGCGAGGAGCCGACCCTGGAGATCAAGCCCCATCTGTGGGAGCAGTTCGCCGACGAGGGCGCCCGGCGCCGCGCCGTCGACCGCGCGGAGCGCATCATCGCCGGCCTGGCCGGCGGCGACGACGGCGGGCCCGGCGGCGGCGCGGCGAACATTCGCGATACGTCGTGGTGGTACGAGGACTGGGTCCGAGACGTGGTGCGGGGCGCCGCCGAGCGGTTCGACGCCGCCTGCGACCGGTGGCGGCAGCTGTACCGGGCCGCGCTCGCCGAGCAGCGGGAGCAGAACCGCCGGGTCGTGGACGACTCGACCGACCCCAAGTCCCGCCGCCAGGCGCAGCGCCGTCGCATGGACGCCGAGAACCAGCTCAAGCTGCTGAAGAACGAGCCGACCGGCGGCTCCGGCGACGGCTCTGAACGCGAGCGGGAGGTCCAGTTCAGCGACTTCTACACCTACCGCTACTTCGCCTCCGAGGGCTTCCTGCCCGGCTACTCCTTCCCGAGGCTGCCGCTCGCCGCCTACATCCCGGGCGAGCGCAGGCGCGGCACCTACATCCAGCGGCCCCGGTTCATCGCGGTCGGCGAGTTCGGGCCGGGCGCGCTGATCTACCACGAGGGCGCCCGCTACCAGGTCGCGAGCGTGCAGGTCCCGGCGGGCGCGGAGGCCGGCGAGGTCGGCACCACCGAGGCCCGCATCTGCGGTTCGTGCGGGTACTGGCACGCCCGGCAGGCGGGCGTGGACCGCTGTGAGGAGTGCGGCGCCGGACTCGGCGGCGTGCTGCCGAACCTGATGCATCTGCAGACCGTCCACACGGTGCGGCGGCAGCGGATCTCCTCCGACGAGGAGGAGCGGCGCCGCGCCGGGTTCGAGCTGCAGACCGTGTACCGGTTCAGCGCGCACGGGTCCCGCCCGGGCCGGGTGCACGCGGACGTGGAGAACGACGGCGTCCCGATCGCCGAGCTGGTGTACGGGGACGCGGCGGCGGTCCGCGTCATCAACCGGGGGCGCCGCCGCCGCAGGGACGCGAGCGACATCGGGTTCTGGCTCGACCCGGTCCGGGGCCGCTGGCTCAGCGAGTCCCGCGCGGCCGACCTCACGCCGGAGGACGCGGAGCTCGGCGCGCTGAAGGACGCCGTCCGCGCGGTCAAGGTCGTCCCGTTCGTCGAGGACCACAAGAACATCTGCGTGTTCCGGCTCGCCCGCCCGGTGTCGGAGACGGAGGCGGTCACCCTCCGGTACGCGCTGGAGCGCGGGATGGAGGCGCTGTTCCAGTTGGAGGACGCGGAGCTGACCAGCGAGTGGCTGCCGGACCCCGACGGGCGCGGCCGGATGCTGTTCGTGGAGAGCGCGGAGGGCGGCGCGGGGGCGCTGCGGCGGCTGCACGACGAGGGCGGCCTGCTCGCCGAGGTGGCGAAGAAGGCTTTGGGGATCATGCACGTCGAACCGGGCACGCTCGACGATCTCGGGTCGGCGCCCGGCGCCCGCGAGCGCTGCGAGCGCGGCTGCTACGACTGCCTGCTGTCCTACACCAACCAGGGCTTCCACCAGCTCATCGACCGGCACGCCGCCGTCGGGGTACTGGCGGAGCTGGCCGGGTCGTGGACGCGGGCGCGCGGCGCGCAGCGGGGCACCGCCGAGGAGTACGCCGCCGGCCTCGCGGCCGATTCCGGCAGCGGCCTGGAACGCGAGTTCGTCACGTTCCTGAAGGAGAACGACTATCGTCTGCCTGACGAGGCGCAGCCGCTGATCAGCGATGCCCTGGCCCGCCCCGACTTCGTGTACCGGACGCCCGCCGGGCCGGTGGCGGTGTTCGTGGACGGCCCGCCGCACCTGTACCCGGCGGTGTGGGAGCGCGACGTCCAGTGCGAGGGGCGGCTGCTGGACCTCGGCTGGCTGGTGGTCAGGTTCGGCGGCGACAAGACGAGATGGAGCGAGATCGTGGGCGAGTACCCGAGCGTGTTCGGCGGCGGACGGGGCGGCGCCCGATGACCGCGGCGGCGTTCGCGCCGGGAGCGCTCGTCACCGCCCGCGGCCGGGAATGGGTCGTCCTGCCCGACAGCACGCCCGGGTTCGTCCTCGCGCGCCCGCTCAACGGCGACGGCGAGTTCACCACGGGCCTGTTCCCGGGCGAGGTCGAGCCCGCGAGCTTCCCCCGCCCCACCGGCGACGCGGACGACATCGGCGACAGCGTCGCCGCCGGGCTGCTGCGCACCGCGATGCGGATCGGGTTCACCTCCACCGCGGGGCCGTTCCGGTCGCTGGCCGCGATCGCCGTGGAGCCGCGCCAGTACCAGTTGCTGCCGCTGCTGCTGGCGCTGCGGATGGACGTGGTCCGGCTGCTGATCGCCGATGACGTCGGCATCGGCAAGACCGTCGAGGCGTCCCTGATCGCCAAGGAGCTGCTGGAGCAGGGCGAGGCGGAGCGGCTGACCGTGCTGTGCTCGCCGGCGCTCGCCGAGCAGTGGCAGGCGGAGCTGCGCGACAAGTTCGGCATCGACGCGGCGCTCGTCCTGCCGTCGACGGTGACGCGGCTGGACCGCGACCTGTACCCGGACGAGTCGCTGTTCGAGCGGTACCCGTACACGGTGGTGTCGACCGACTTCATCAAGGGCGACCGGCGCCGCGCCCAGTTCCTGCGGTCGTGCCCGGAGCTGGTCATCGTGGACGAGGCGCACACCTGCGTCCCGGCGGGCGGGGCGGGCGGCGTCCAGCGCCAGCGCCGCTACGACCTGCTGACCGAGCTGTCCAGGGACCCGGACCGGCACCTGATCCTCGTCACCGCGACGCCGCACAGCGGCAAGGAGGACGCCTTCCGCGACCTCATCGGCCTCCTCGATCCCGAGCTGGCCGAGCTGGACCTGGAGACCGAGAAGGGCCGCGACCGGCTGGCCCGCCACTACGTGCAGCGCCGCCGCCGCGACATCCGCCGCTACCTCGACGAGGACACCCGGTTCCCGCAGGACCGGCTGACCTGGGAGGCCGACTACGAGCAGTCCGGCGACTACGCCGACCTGATGCGCGACGTGCTGTCCTACGCCCGCGAGACGGTCACCGACACCTCGACCGGCGAGGTCCGCCGCCAGGTCCGCTGGTGGTCGGCGCTGGCGCTGCTGCGGTCGGTGGCGTCCTCGCCGCGGGCCGCCGCCGCGACGCTGGAGGCCCGGTCGGCCGCGGCCGCCGCCGAGACGGTCGCGGAGGCGGACGCGCTCGGGTCGGCGGGGGTCCTGGACTCCCTCGACGACGACCCGATGGAGGGCGGGGACGTCGCGCCGGGCGCCGGCGACGACGAGCTGTCCGGCGGTGCCCGCGCCCGGCTGCGCGCCATGGCCGCCAGGGCCCGTGAGCTGGAGGGCGCGGAGAAGGACGCCAAGCTCGCCACGCTGATCGACGAGGTCAAGGCGCTGCTCACCGACGGCTACGACCCGATCGTGTTCTGCCGCTACATCCCGACCGCCGAGTACGTCGCCGCGCATCTGGCGAAGGCGCTGAAGCGGTCGGCCGCCGTCGACGCGGTCACCGGAACCCTGCCGCCCGCCGAGCGCGTCGCCCGCATCAACGCCCTCACCGCGCAGCCCAAGCGGCACGTCCTGGTCGCGACGGACTGCCTGTCGGAGGGCGTCAACCTCCAGGAGCACTTCCGCGCCGTCGTGCACTACGACCTCGCCTGGAACCCCACCCGCCACGAGCAGCGCGAGGGACGCGTCGACCGGTTCGGGCAGCGCGCGTCCCGCGTCCGCGCCGTCACCATGATCGGCCTCGACAACGGCATCGACGGCCTGGTCCTGGACGTGCTGATCCGCAAGCACGCCGCGATCGCCAAGGCCACCGGCGTCGCCGTGCCCGTCCCCGAACGCAGCGAGACCGTGATCAACGCCCTGGTCGAGGGGCTGCTGCTGCGCCGCGACGACGCCGACCAGCTCACCATCCCCGGCGTGGCGGGGGAGAGCACCAAGCGGCTGCACCGCCAGTGGGAGAGCGCCGCCGCCCGCGAGTCCAGGGTCATCACCAAGTACGCCCACTCCGGCGTCAAGGAGCTGGACGAGGTGCGCAGGGAGGCCGTCGAGGCCCGCACCGCGCTCGGCCGGCACACCGACGTCGCCCGGTTCGTCCGCGAGTCGATGGCCGCGCTCGGCGGCGCCGTCCAGGTGGACGAGCACGGCTTCACCGTCCAGACGCAGGGCCTGCCGATCGGCACCCGGCACGCCCTCGGCCTGGTCGGCGCCGCCGACGACGAGTCGAAGGCCCCCGAGCTGGCGTTCGTGCGCGACCTGCCCGTCCCGCCGGGGCAGCACGCCCTCGTCCGGACCGACCCGCTGGTCATCGCGCTCGCGCGCTCCGTCGTGGACGCCGCGCTCGACCCGCGCCTCCCCGACAAGCAGCGGCCCGCCCGCCGCTGCGGCGCCATCCGCACCACCGCCGTGACGGCCCGCACCACGCTGCTGCTGGTGCGGTACCGGTTCCACCTCACGCTGCCCGGACGCGCCCGCACCCGCGCCCTCGTCGCCGAGGACGCGCAGATCCTCGCCTACCGCTCCGGCCCCGACGGCCGCGAATGGCTCGACGACGCCGAGGTCACCGCGCTGCTCGGCGCCGGCCCGGACGCCAACGTGCTCCCCGAGCTGGTGACCCGCGCCGTCGCGGCCTCCATCGCCGAACTCGGCGACCCGCCCGTCCCCGGCGAGCCCGCGCCGCCCGGCGGCGTCCAGGCCGACCTGGACGCCCGCGCCGCCGGCCTCGCCGACCGCCTCAAGGACGCCCACCGCCGCGTCCGCGCCTCCGTCGGCGCGGTCCGCCGCGGCCTGGACGTCCGCCCCCACGACCACGCCGACGTCCTCGGCCTCTACGTCTACCTGCCCGCCGGAGGAGCCCGGTGACCTCCCCCTACACCGCCGTCACCGTCGAGGGCGGCCTGCTGTCCGCCGACCTGATCGAGCGGATCAGGTCCGCCGACCGGGACCTGCCCGGCAACCGCCCCGAGGACTACCACCTCGCCGCGGGCGAGCGGCTCGGCGAGGCCGCCAGCCGCAAGTGGGAGTACCTCAAGGGCGCCTACGCCGCGTTCCGCGACCGGCTCGCCGCGCTGCCCGACAGCGACCCGGCCACCACCGAGACCCGCGAGCGCTGGCTGCTGCGGCTGTTCGACGAGCTCGGCTACGGGCGCCTCACCTACCTGCGCGGCGGCATCGCCGTCGGGGACAGGACGTACCCGATCTCGCACCGCTGGGGCGAGCACGTCGCCGTGCACCTGCTCGGCTGGCACGCCGACCTCGACCGCCGCACCGGGCACCGCGGCGAGTCCGCCCGCGCCCCGCAGTCGATGGTGCAGGAGTTCCTCAACGGCAGCGACGCCCACCTGTGGGGCGTGCTGTCCAACGGGCGGCTGCTGCGCATCGTCCGCGACTCCAAGACCCTCGTCAGCTCCGCCTACGTCCAGTTCGACCTGGAAGCCATCTTCGACGGCGACCTGTACCCGGAGTTCGTGCAGCTCTTCGCGATGCTGCACTCCTCCCGGCTCGAGCCGCTGCCGCGCGAGGACGGCGGCGAGCCCACGGTCGCCGACTGCTGGCTGGAGCGCTGGCGCGACCACGCCATCGAGACCGGCAGCCGCGCCCGCGAGCAGCTCCGCAAGAACGTCGAGAAGGCCCTCAACGAACTCGGCACCGGCTTCCTGGAGGCCAACCCCCCGCTGCGGGAGGAGCTGACGTCCGGGCGCCTCACCCGCCACGACTTCCACCACGAGCTGCTCCGCCTCGCCTACCAGCTCATCTTCCTGTTCGTCGCCGAAGGACGCGGCGCCCTGCTCCTCCCGGACCCGCCGGACGCCACCCCCGGCGAGCGCGCCGAACTCAACGCGGCCCGCGACCGGTACACCAAGTACTTCTCGGTGGAACGGCTCCGCCGCATCGCCTCGCGCCGCCGCGGCGACCGCCACCCCGACCTGTGGCGCACCCTCGTTGTGGTGCTCGACGCCCTCGGCTCCGACGAGGGACGCCCCGAACTCGCCCTGCCCGCCCTCGGCGGCCTGTTCTTCCGCGCCGGCGACCCCCTCGCCGACGGCGCCGGCGACGGCCCCGCGCCCGACCTGCTGCGCGCCTGCGAGCTGACCAACGAGCGGCTGCTCGGCGCGATCCGCCTGCTCACCACCTTCAAGGACCGGAAGGGGCGCCTGCACCGCGTCGACTACCGCCACCTCGACGCCGAGGAACTGGGCAGCGTCTACGAGTCGCTCCTCGAACTGGAACCCCGCCCGGACTGCGCCGAAGCCGTCTTCCGCCTGGAGGAGCTGCCCGGCAACCAGCGCAAGACGACGGGCTCGTACTACACGCCCACCGCGCTCATCGACGAGCTGCTGAAGACCACCCTCGACCCGGTCATCGACGAGTACGCCAAGGACCGCAACCCCGACGACCTCCTGAAGATCACCGTCTGCGACCCCGCCTGCGGCTCCGGGCACTTCCTCGTCGCCGCCGCCCGCCGCATCGCCCGCCGGTACGCCGCCCTCTGGAACGACGAGGAGGAGCCGACCCCGGCGACCATCCGCGACGCCATGCACAAGGTCGTCGGACGCTGCCTCTACGGCGTCGACCTCAACCCGATGGCCGCCGAACTGGCGAAGGTCTCCCTGTGGCTCGAATCGCTGCAGCCCGGCCGGCCGCTCGCGTTCCTCGACACCCGCATCAAGGTCGGCAACTCCCTCCTCGGCACGACCCCCAAGCTCCTCTTCCAGGGGATCCCGGACGAGGCGTACAAGGCCATCGGCGACGACGACAAGAAGGTCATCACCGATATCCGCAGGCAGAACGCCAAGGAGCGCGGTCGCCAGCTCTCCCTTCACGACGAGGGACTCTTCGACCTGGGGCAGCCAGAGTCCGACGACACGGCCGTGCTGACCGAGCAGGCCACCGCCCTCAACCGGATGCGGATCACGTCGATCGCCGACATCCGCGAGCAGGCCCGCCGCTTCCGCGCCCTCCTCGGCTCCCCAAACCTCGCCCAGCGTAAGCGCGTCGCGGACGCCTGGTGCGCCGCGTTCGTGTTCCCCAAACAGCGGACCCCGCGCCCCATCACCACCGCGACCCTCAAGATCATGGGCGGCGACGAGACCGCCCGCGACGACTTCCCGCAGGCGGCGCCCACCGAGGAGATGGAGCGGGAACTCACCGAGATCACCAAGCGCTACCAGTTCTTCCACTGGCACCTGGAGTTCCCGGACGTCTTCCGAGTCGGCGACGACGAAGCCCGCGACGCCAACCCCGACACGGGCTGGCAGGGCGGCTTCAGCTGCGTCCTCGGCAACCCGCCCTGGGAGCGCGTCAAGCTCCAGGAACAGGAGTTCTTCGCATCCCGCAGCGACGAGATCGCCACGGCCGCCAACGCCGCCGCGCGCAAGAAGCTCATCAACGCGCTCAAGGACAGCGACGAGCCCACCGACCGATCCCTCTACGCCGATTTCCAGGCGGAACTGCGCAAGTCGACAGGCTGGAGCCAGATGCTCCGCTCGACCGGCCGCTACCCGCTGACCGGACGCGGCGACGTCAACACCTACTCGGTCTTCGCCGAGACCGCCCGGACCATCATCGCCACGCGCGGACGCAGCGGCCTGGTGCTCCCCACAGGCATCGCCACCGACGCCACCACGGCACCCTTCTTCGGCGACCTGGTCCGTAACAGCAAGCTCGTCTCGTTCCTGGAGTTCGAGAACGAGGAATTCCTGCTCAGCAAGGACGTTCACCACAGCTTCCGCTTCTGCCTGCTCAGCACGGCCGGCCGTGAGACACGGATTGAGGAGGCCGCTTTCTCCTTCGGCGCCCGCCAGATCTCGGACATCGAGAACCGCCGCTTCACCATGCCGCCCGAAGACATCCTCCTACTCAACCCCAACACAGGAACAGCCCCGCTGTTCCGCTCACGCCGAGACGCGAAGATCACTCTCGAAATCTACCGGCGCGTGCCGGTCCTGTGGCAGGAAACGCCTCGCAACAACCCCTGGGGCGTCTCCTTTATGGCTATGTTCCACATGGCGAACGACTCGGGCTTGTTCAAGAGCCGGGAGGAACTCGAGTCGCAGGGATGGGTCCTGGAGGGGAATATATTCATTCGTGATGATAATCGCATGCTTCCTCTTTATGAGGCGAAGATGGTCCATCATTTTGATCATCGACTTGGCACTTACGAAGGTCAAAGCATGGCGCAGGCCAATATGGGGACTCTGCCACGCCCAGGCTTGCGGGAGAAGGAAAACCCATATTATCGATCCCTTCCGCGCTACTGGGTCGATGAAAGCGCTGTGATCGATCGACTGAAAGATCGTTGGGGCAAGAATTGGCTGCTCGGCTGGCGTGATATCTGCCGCAGTACAGATGAGCGGACACTCATCAGCTCCGTCTTCCCGCTGTCTGCGGCACCTGATGGCACGCTGCTGATGTTTCCGACTATCGGCGACGTTGGCTGCCTTTTGGCTAACCTAAGCTCTCACGTCTTGGACTATGTCGTTCGACAGAAGAGCGGCGGAACTCATCTCAAGTACTTTACGGTGAAGCAGCTTCCAGTCCTGGCGCCGAAGCGTTACCGGGATCGGCTTCCTTGGGACGGCTCCATCCCCGGCGCCGCGTGGATCGAAAGCCGTGTGCGAGAGTTGACATTTACGGCCTGGGATGTCAAAGAATTTGCTCGCGACATGGGAGACAAGGGGGCCCCATTTGTGTGGCATGAAAATCGGCGGTTCGCCATGCGGGCCGAGTTGGATGCCGCCTACTTCCACCTCTACGGCATTGAGCGGGACGACGTCGGCTACATCATGGACAGCTTCGGGGCCTTCCGGCGCAACGATCCCGAGCGGTTCGAGCGGACGAAGGCGCTGATCCTGGACGTGTACGACGCGATGGCGAAGGCGATCGAGACTGGGGAGCCGTACAAGACGATCCTCGATCCGCCTCCGGGGCAGGGACCACGCCACCCCGAGCGTTGAGCGGGGGCGGCTTCGTTGACTTGTGGCGGGGGGGGGGGTTGGGGCCACAGCAAAAACACACCCCCCCCCCAGCAACAAA
>NZ_WBMS02000011.1:213914-245501 GCF_008923205.2 Actinomadura physcomitrii
TGTGGCGTGTCGTGGTTATCGTCCAACTGATAACCACGACACGCCACAAGTCAACTAGCCCGAAGGCCGGGCCGTCCCAAGGCCGCTGATCTTCGAGGGCAGTGTCAGTGAGAGTCTGTGCGGATCTTGTCGAGGAACGCCTTCCATTCGCTCGGGGTGAACTCCAGGGTCGGACCAGCCCCGTGCAGCTTGGTGTCGCGGACGCCGATGGTGCCGTCCGAGGCTCGCCCTGCTTCGATGCATCCGCCGTTCGGTTCGCTGTGGCGTGACTTGCGCCAGCTGTGGAAGTCCTTGGTCATGTCTACGATCCTCGCCGGTCGGTGAGCTGGTCGGCTACCCGTTCGAGGAAGGTGATGCTGTCCTTGCCAGAGAGGGCGGCCTTGCGTAGGCGGTCGTACATCTTGCTGTACCGGCTCACCTCGGTTCGCTGGGTCAGGACGAGGTCGGTCGTGACGGTGTCCAGCACCGCCAGCGGGGAGTCGCCTCGTTGGGGGAAGGTGTAGAGGTAGAACGACGACTTGGGCAGGAAGCCCCCGGGGACACGCGTGTCGTGCGTGAGTACACGGACATTGACTCGGTCGTATCCCGAGACGACGTTGACCATGTGGCGGAGCTGAGTCGCCATGGCCTCTGTCGGCACGTCCAGTCGATGGATGACGTACTCGTCCACGATCGCCTCGTAGGACGGGCCCTCCGGGCGGAGGAGTTCCTGCTGCCGCTGCATCCGCGCTTCGGCCATCCGCTCAGGCTCGTAGTCGAGTCGTCCTTGGCACCGGTCCAAGGCCACGAGTGCGGTGATGAACTCGGGGGCCTGCAAGACGGCGGGCATCGCGGTCTGGTTGTACTCGCGGACGGTCTTGGCGCTGTACTCCAGGTCGGCGTAGAGCTTCTGGCGGGGGCCCATGGACATGCCGTAGCGGTCCCACCAGCCCTTCTGGGCGGCCTCGCGGGCGAGTTGGAGGAGCCGGTCGTACCGGCTGCCGGTGATCTCCAGGATGTCGAGCATGTTCATGATCTCCGCGAGGTCCGGGCGGACCTGCGCGTTCTCCAGCCGGGTGATCTTCGTGCGGGAATGGAAGACCAGCTGGCCGAGCTGGTCGGCGGTGAGGCCGTGGGTCTCGCGGAGCTTGCGGATCTCGGCCGCCAGTTGCCGGCGGCGCACGTAGGGGCTGGGCATGGCCGTCCTCCCGTTGTCGAGATGATCACCATCTGTGCCGATCTGTGACTCTCTGCTGTCGACCACTCACCGGCAATGTAACGGTCAGCTCGGTCAAATGCTCGATGGAAGAGGCGATCGAACCCGCGTGCCGAAAATCCGCACATACGAAATTCGCACGTGCGGACTTCGGCCGGCCCTGCCGTGGGGCGTGGTGCGCCGGCGTGCGGCCGACGGTGCCTCTCCGTCCGCGGCAAGCGCGGGACGGAATGCGTGCCTTGTGGCCTGCGTTGCGAATGCCGGTTGATGACTACATTGTCGGCTGATGTGAGGTTCTGTCGCGATGCTTGCCCGCGGCGCCACGCGTGCGGCCGTGGTCGTCGATGCGCGGAGCCGGGCGGTCGCCATCCGGGGCGGAACGGTCGCTTCCCTGCGGCCCCATCCGGTCATGGCCGATGACATGCCACTCGAAATGTGCGTCATGAAAGGACATGACGGTGTGAGAGCCGCATAGTGAAGCCGCCGCGAAGCGTCATGAAAGGGGAGATGGCGCAGCGTGGCCTGGATTTCCGTGCGGAACTCGCGTAGATCTGCGGACGGGGTTCGTGGCGCGATGCCGGACGTGTCACCTGGCGGTCGCGTGCCTGGATGGAGGGGACAGCGGTGACCGAGAAACGATTGCGCATCGACCCTTCTGGCATGTGGAATGTCGCTGCATGCGGCCCGGGTCGTATTCGAGGAGCGGTCGGTTCCGGTGGCGGTTCCCGCCGGCCGGGCACCGCGAGCGGTGAGGGCGGCGGTGATGAGTGACGAGGACGTTCCCGAAACCGTGCTCAATCATCTCGACTTCTACCGTGGCACGGCGGGCAAGTGCAAGCGCTACGCCCGGCGGGTCGATGTCACGGTAATCCTTCTGTCGAGTTCCATTCCCGTCGTCGCCATCTTCGCGATACCGCAGTACGTCCTCGGCATACTCGGAGCGGTGGTGGCGGCAATCGGAACCCTCGGGCGTGAGTTCAAGTGGAAGGAGAACTGGATCAGGGAGAACGCGGTCGTCATGGCGATCCAGCAGGAACTGGTGTGGTTCCGGCACGGCGTCACCCCGTACGATTCCGGCGAGGACGGCGGTCGGCGGCGATCGACCCTCGCCGTTCGGGTCGAAGAGATCGTTCAGGACGATGCCGCACGCTGGGCGGGCCGACTGGGGGAGCGGATCAACAAGCCCGGCTGAGCGCGGCGCCCGAAGCACCCTTTCACGGCTCCTCCGCATTTTAACGGCCTTCTCATGCGCCCGCTCCGGCTCGGCCGGTCCTACTTCATGGCATCGTCGGCGCGTCATCGCCTGACGCACCAACCGCGCTGCCGAGGTTGGTCCTGGCCCGTGGGAACGTGAATGTCACGCAAGCCGGACGGGTGGCGGACCTCGTGCTACTTTGCTTTTCAGCCGCTATCGGCATCCCATGTGAGAACTCACGTGATCGCCTCGGTGAGACGGAGGGAGATCAGCTTGGAATCGGCATGGCAGGTCGGCCAACTGATCATGGGACGCTACCGGGTGGCGGCCCCGTCGGACCGTGGCGGAAGCGGCGATACCTGGCTGGTCGACGATCTCCTGCTCCACCGCACTCTCATGATTCGCCGATTGGAGAGCTCGGTGTCGGACCGCGCCGCCGGGGGCCTCCGGCGCGTGGCTTCGCTCGCAAGGCTCAGCCGGCCATCCTTGATCACCATTCATGACGTCATACTCGGACCCGATGATTCCGTATGGTTGGTCATGGATCGGCCGGATGGGATCACGCTGCGAGAACGTCTGGACAGGAACGGCACGCTGACTCACGCGGAGGCGATCGGAACGGCCGAAAGCCTGCTGGAGGCCCTCGACTCTCTCCACCGCTTCGAGCTCCTTCACGGGGATGTCCGCCCCGAGAACGTCGTGCAGGCTCCTGAAGGCAGGGCGCTGCTCACTCTCGATGCTGCGACCGTCGTCCGCGACCGCCATGTGCCCGGGCCGGGCGACGTGCCCACTGCGTATGCGGCGCCAGAAGCCGTGCGGCAACGCGTCCTTGGTCCGGAGAGCGATCTCTACTCCCTCGGAGTGGTCCTTTACGAAGCCCTCGCAGGTGCTCCGCCCTTCCGCGGGCAAAGCCCCCGTGCGATGCGGGACGCGATCCTGTATCAAGAGCCGCCGCCGCTGCACGAGTCCCCTGAACTCGCAGTGCTGATCGAACGGCTGCTTGACAAGGATCCCCTCCAAAGGCCTTCCGCACGAGAGGCGCTGCGCCTGCTGCACAGGTTGGCGTCAGAAGGCGAGTTCTCCTACCCGTCGCCCATGCACCCGTCCTATGGTTTGGAGTGGTCACCGGCAGCCCCCGCTCCTCGACCTATGGCGTTGCTCGCGCCGCGATACTCGATGTGGCGATTCCTGAGCCGGGTGCGGGCATTTCTGCGTCGCTCGAGAAGCAGATATAATTCCTACGGTCCCACCCCCTTGTCGTCGTCTCATTCCATGAGGCTTCCGCTGTTCGGCGCCGCCGCCGCCGTTCTCATGGCATGCCTTTTCGTCGCCGGTGTCCTGAACGTGAAATCCGTTCCGCACCTCGACGCGGCCGCCGCGTTGCCCTGGGGGGTCTTCTGGGGCGGGCTCGGCCTCGCCGCATGGCAGATAGCGATCGCCGTTCGCCGTGAACGGTCCGGTGGCGGCGTCGCCGGAGCGGCCCTGCGCCTCCTCTTCGCGCCCCTGCGGCCCCCGGCGCGCTGGGACAGCGCCGAGCGCGAGGAACGCCGGAGCCGGGTCGAAACCGCGATCGATGACGAGTTGCGCCTGATCGACGCCAGGATGGCGCGGGCCTGGGTCCCGCCTCGCGACGACGACCACGGGGGGCACCTGTGAGCGAGCCGAACCCGCAAGCCCAGGGCTCGACACCGCCTCCCGAGACGGCGGCCCCGCCGACCGCTCCGACGGCCGCACTTCCCCCTTTCCCCGGTGCGGACGAAGCCGAGAAGTGGCTGCGGCTGGACCCCGGCCACCTGGCATGGCGGCGGGAACTGGTGGAGCGCGAACTCCGGCGGCAGCGGCGCGACGAATGGATCGAGTTCGGCTTCCGCCTGCTCAACTATCTGCTCGTCGTCGCCGGCCTGATCGCCTACGTATGGCTGGGCAAGTACGCGATCGACCACCACGCCTCTTCCAAAGCGGTACCGCTGGTCAGTGGCGGAGGCGCCGGTCTCGTCGGCGCCGTCCTGGCGGTGCGCAACCGCCGCAGCACCTGACCCGGCGAGCGGCCTGATCGTCCGCAGAACTGCCGCTGAGGCGAATGGTGCTCCTGGGGTCGGCCGCGCGCCTTTCCCGCGGCGGGATGCGGTCACGGCTCGTGACAATCCGTAGATCCCGTGGATTATGAAAGGAGGAGTGCTCGGGAGGCCACATGGTCGAGTCCGCCGCGAACCGTTCCCTATCGGCGGACACCGTCGGGCCGCCCCCGGGTTTCCCCGGAAAAGTGGCCGAGGCCGTCTCCGCCTTCGGCGTGGCGGTCCGGGAACCCCTCGCAGCCGGAATCGGGGGAGAGGAATACCAGATCCAGGATCCGGTGGCGCGCCTCGTCCGTGCCGCCGGAGACGCTCTCGGGCTGCGGGTGACCATCCACAAGGAGGTCTCCCTTCCCGATCTGTCCGTGCGCCCCGACTTCGCCGTCGACCTGTCCGGGGGGCGGGTCGGGCACATCGAGGTCAAGGCGCCGTCCAAGAGCCCCGATCCGAAAGACTGGCCGGCCCGTTCGCACGACCGCATCCAATGGCAGAAATTGAGCCTGCTCCCTAACGTTCTATTGTGCACGGGGCAGTGCTTCGCGCTTTACCGGAACGGTGTCCGCGTCGGCAGGGTCGCCGAGCTGGACGGTGCCCTCGACCGGGCAGGGCGCTCGCTGCGCCCCGCCGACGACGAACTCGCCCGCATCCTGCACGAATTCCTGACCTGGGCTCCCGACCCGCCCCGCGGCCTGCGCGACCTGGTCCGGACGACCGCCCGCCTCTGCCGCTACCTCCGCGAAGAGGTCATGGAGGTACTGGAACACGAACGGCTCACTCGGGGCGACAGACCGTTCACCACGCTGGCGGAGGAATGGCGCAGCATCCTCTTCCCACGCATGACCGAGCCGGCCGATTTCGCCGACTCCTACGCCCAGACGATCACCTTCGCGCTGCTGCTGGCCCGCGCCGTCGGCGTCTCCTTCGACGGGCGCGACCTCCCGACCATCGGGCGGCAGCTCGGCAAGCAGCACGCTCTCATCGGCAAGGCCCTCGGCGTCCTGTCCGACCCGGAAGCCGCCGACAACCTCTTCGTCACCGAAACCCTCAAGAGGGTCATCGGCGCGGTCGACTGGGACGGCATCGGTGCCGCTGACATCAACGCCCACGCGCTGCTGTACGAAACCTTCCTGACGGAATACGACCCGAAACTCCGGCGCCTCAGCGGGTCGTACTACACGCCGGACGGCCTCGCCGCCGCGATGGTGCGATTCACCGACCTCATCTTGAAAGGGAAGCTGAACCGTCCGGAAGGATACGCGGCTGACGACGTCATCGTGGTCGACCCGGCGATGGGCACGGGAACGTTCCTCGTCGAAATCGTCCGGAGTGTGGTGCAGACCGTCCGAGACGACGGGGCCGAGCAGAGCCTGCGCCACCTCTTCCAGAACCGGCTGATCGGCTTCGAGCGCCAGGTCACCCCGTACGCCGTCGCGGAGCTGCGGCTCCACGACCTTCTCCGCGAGTACGGGACGGACGTCCCGCCGCAGGAGATGCGCTTCTTCGCCGACACCTTCGACGACCCGGACCTGCAGGAGTTCGCCTTCGGGCGGATGTACGCCGAGCTGCTGAAGCAGCGCACCGGAGCCAACCGGGTGAAACGGCATCTCCCAGTGATGGCGATCATCGGGAACCCGCCCTACCTCGACCGGGCGCACACGCGCGACCCCGCACCCTGGATCGAGGACAGACGGGATCCGGGCAAGCCGGACGATGTCGTCCACCGCCCCTCGCTGGACGAGTTCCGTCAGCGCAGCAGGCTCGACTACAAGCTGGCCGCGACCTGGGTCTTCTACTGGCGGTGGGCGATCTGGAAGGCGTTCGAGGCACACCCGGACGAGCCCGCCGGCCTGGTCGCGTTCATCACCCCGTCCTCCTACCTGTCCGGCGCCGCCTTCGCGGGCATGCGCAAGCACCTCCGCGAGGTGGCCGACGAAGGCTGGATCATCGATCTCACACCAGAGGGTCATCAGCCGCCCGTGCCGACCCGGCTGTTCCCGAAGGTCCAGCAGCCCCTCGCGATCGCCGTCTTCATCAGGAAGGACGAGGCCGACCCCCGACGTCCGGCCGAGGTGCGCCATCGAAGGCTCACCGGCCTCCAGGAGCAGAAGCTCGCGGCCCTCGCGGCCCTGGCCCCGGACTCCGACGGGTGGACGCTGTGCCCGGACGGGTGGACGGCCGAGTTCCGTCCCCCCTCGCAAGCGCAATGGCACACCGCCCCGCTCCTCGCCGACCTGCTGCCCTGGCACGCTCCCGGCACCAAGGCGAAGCGGACATGGGTCATCGCCCCATCGACGGACGTGCTCCAAGAACGCTGGACCCGGCTGACCAACGCCCGCCCGGGAGAGCGCGACGACCTGATGAAGAGGACCAGAGATCGTGATCCGGACACCAGACCGGGGCCGATCCCGGGGCAGCCGCACCCGGCCTCAGCACTAAGAGACGAGCCGGCGCAGCGTCCGAACGTGGTCCCGTTCGCCTACCGCAGTTTCGACCGGCAGTACCTCATCCTCGATCCGAGAGTGGTCGACTTCCCCAGCCCGGACCTGTGGCGGGTCGTCGGCGAAGAGCAGGTCTACGCCAGCGAGCAGCACACCAACGTCCTGCGGGAAGGCGTCGCGCTGACCTTCGCGCCGTTCGTGCCGGACATGGATCACTTCCAAGGACATCACGGCGGCCGGGTGCTTCCGCTCTATCGGGACGCCCAGCGGACGCCGAATGTGGCGCCGGGCCTGTCGCGGTACCTTTCCGGTCTCTTCGATAAGGCGGTCGCCGACGAGGACGTTTTCGCCTACATCGCCGCAGTGGCCGCGCACTCCGGCTACACGCGACGCTTCCGCGAGAACCTCGTCAACCCTGGTCTGCGGATCCCGCTCACCGGCGACGCCGCGCTCTGGTCCCGCGCCGTCGAACTCGGCCGGACGGTCGTCTGGCTGCACACCTACGGCACCCGCTTCGCCGACGAGAGCAAGGGACGTCCGCGCCGGGCCCCGCGCCTCCCGGACGCGGAAAGCCCCCGCATCCGGCCCGACATCCCCGCCTCCGCGGAGCGGATGCCGGACAGCGTCGGATACGACGAGGAAACCGAGACGCTCCTCATCGGTGACGAAGGGCGGGTCGGCCCGGTCCCTCCCGAGGTATGGGCCTACAACGTCGGCGGCATGCGCGTCGTGGCCAAGTGGGTCGGGTACCGGCTGCGGCGCCCGCGGCGCCGCAAGGCCGCCTCGCCCCTCGACCTGATCAACGCGAGGGAGTGGGACTACCGGTTCAACAACGACCTCCGCGACCTGCTGCACGTCCTCGGCCTGCTCGTCCGCCTCGAACCCGAACAGGACGCCCTTCTCGGTGAGATCTGCGCGGGCCCGCTGGTCACGGTGGACGATCTGAAGGCCGTCCCGGTGCTTCCCGTCCCCAAGTCCCACCGCGTCCCCATCAAGCCGTCCGGCGAAGGCGGCCAGATGGCGATGTGACCGCCGGAGGCCGTACTCGAAGTACGGCCGCGGCGCCGTCCGCTACCAGCACCACGGCCGTACCCGATTCAGCCGTCCGGACAGAGATCCCGGACCCTGGAGATCACGTCGCTGAGCCAGGCCGGCGGGTCCGTCGAAGCCTCGACCGCGGCCTGCCGGTACGTGGCCTCGTCCTTGCCGTCGAAGCCGCGTCCTTCCCCGACGAGGCTCCGCCGCGCGTCCTCCCAGTCCTGCCACTCACTCCGCAGGTACCTCTCCAGATCCTCGGCCACGACGGCATAGTCGTCGTACACCTTGGTCTCGGGGAAGTCTTCCGGAACGCCCCCGAGGTAGCCGAGCAGCATGCGGTTCTTCGCCCGCGTCGCTTCCAACTCGCTCTGCTTGCAGTGCGCGTCCCCGTCGAAGACGGCGTAACAGGGCACACCGAGTTCGGTGAGGACGGCATGCGCAAGGGCGATGTTGTCCTTGCCGCCCACATTGGCCACCACGATCCCGTGCCTGTTGAGCGGATCCAGTCGAATGCCGCAGCCTTCGAGGACGCCCTTGTCGGTGGTGCCCTCCACAAGGATCACCGCGTGGCCGAAGAGCGCCTCCGGGAGGTTCGCCAGGCACATGCTCGTCAGCCGCTTGCCCACCTTGACGCGATCGATCACGCCGCCGAGCCGGGTCGCCACGTCGTCGACCGTGGTCGAACGCATGTCGACGGACGGGGCACGCCCGGCGAACGCCCGGGTCATCCGCCGGACCTCGCCGAAGCTTCCCGCTTCGAGGAAGTACGGACTATGGGTCCCGTACGCGATCTGCAGCCCGTGCCCGGTGCCGCCGGCGAGCCTGCGGAGCACCGCGGCGAAGGCACGGGCCTGGACCGGATGCTGGAACAGCTCCGGCTCTTCGATGGCGAGGAAGATCGTGCGATCGTTCTCGGTGACCTCGCTCTGAGCCAGCACCCGCAACGCGGTGACCAGCAGCGCCCGCTGGAACCCGTGCCCCTGCTGATCGATACGCGTGCGCGCCGACCCGTCCTGGATGGAGACCTGGAACTGGGCCTGCGGCAGCCGCAGCTCCGGCACGAGCGAGGTGACCTGCACGCTCCGGCCCAGGGTGAGCTGCTCGATCTCCTGGGTCAGCCGATCCGACAGTGCTTCGAGCTGGTCCCCGAAGTGCTTGCTCTGGATGCTCTCGCGATTGGCGTTGACGAAGATCTGAAGAGCCGCGATCTCCTCCTCCGCCTCGCTCCGGTCGACGGCCTGGTCGAGGATGCGCCCGATGATGGAGCCCTTCGCGTCCCGGCCCTCCTCACCTGCACGCAAGTCGGCGCTGACGAAGACGTAGTCGAACAGTCCGGTCATCTTGGCCTGCCCCGCGAACCCGAAGAAGTGGGTGTCGGTCGGCGACTCGGTAACGTCGAGGCGGTCCCGGTGCTGCCCTTCCCACGCGAGCATGGCCTCCAGTGCCGCCTTCGCGCTCGAGACCCCCGGCAGGCCGAGCTCCGGGTGCGAATCGCGCAGATCCTTGTACCCGGTGAGCTGCGCCCTGGCTCCCTTGATCCGGCGGATCTCCTCGAAGGGCGGATAGGCGAGCGCGTGACCGGACAGCTTGGCGACGCCGTTCTCCCAGCGGCGCCGGAGCAGCACCGTCAGGGCGTCGTCGGCCGCGTACTTGCCGAGCGCGTCACGATCGACGTCGGTCAGGTCGCAGAACTCGACCTCCACGCTGATCTGCTTGCGCTCGGCCCCCGCCCAGACGTCCTCCTCGGTCAGCGTCTGCGCCGTCCCGTTGAAGAACCAGTCCAGCGCCCGCAGGACGGCCGACTTGCCCACGCCGTTCGGCCCGATGAACGTCGTGATGTCGTCGAAGCGGATGTCCACGTCCCGCAGGCACCGGTAGTTCTCGATCCTCACCCGTTTGATTCGCACTCACGAACCTCACCAATAACACGCGCCTCGGTGCAACCGAATTCGGCGACATGGCCGGAGTGTGCCGGAACCAGGAGGCTGAGCAACTGGAGGGGTTCCCGCGTTTCCCCGGTTGACCGACAAGTAACAACGGCGAGCCGGAAATATCCAACTTGATGGTGATCTAGTGCCACAGACTCGAGGGCTCGCGATGCGCGCATGTGCGAAAAACGAATGTGCGGAATCCGCGTGTCCGGAGCACGGTGGTGCTGATAACCCCGTCCCGGGGTGATCGGCGCGGATTCTTCGTGCCTGATCGGCCTTTCTCTGTGACGATCGATGTGTCGTTGAAGGCGTCCTTCAACGATCCGCGACCTTTCATACCTCTCACGATCGAGGAGTCCCGATGTCCCCGGCGATGCTGCTGGCAGCAGAGTCCGCGCCGCTGTGCTGGCGGCGCACCTTCCCCGGCGGTCCCGAGCAGGCCCGCGCCGTCCGCCGCTTCGTCGGCTGCCTGCTGGCCGGCTGCCCCTACCTCGACGACGTCCTGCTCGCCGCCGACGAGCTCGTCGCCAACGCCGTCCGGCACACCAAGTCCGGCCAGGACGGCGGCGCCTTCACCGTCGAGGTGGCCCGGCACGCGGGCCGCGTCGCGGTGTCGGTGGCCGACCAGGGCGGACCGGGCGAACCCGCCGCCGTGCACGCCGCCGAACTCGCCGAAGGCGGGCGCGGGCTGCGCACCATCTCGCTCACCGCCGCGAGCTGGGGATGGCACGGCAACGACACCGGGCGCACCGTCACCGCCGTCTTCGCCGGGGAGTGGGCGGCGTGAGGCCGGCCGCCTGGACGCACCACCAGGTGCACCAGCGGGTGCACGCCGCGATGACCGCCGCGATGCGCGCCGACGCGCACGCCATCGAGGGCGTGCTCGGCCAGGACGACCGGCTCGACCCCTACAGCCGCCGGTTCGCCGTGGACGCGCGGCGGCTCGTCCTCGCCTGCACGGCCGCCCTCACCTGCGTCATGGCGGCGCACCGGCCCGGCGACGATCCGCACGGCCGCGAGATCTGCCGCGGCTGCGGCACCCCCGACTGCCGGACGCTGCACGGCGTGTCCGACGTCCTCGCCGCGTACGCCGTGCGGCCCGCCGCCGTCGACCGCGCCGAAGCCTGGCGCCGCGCCGAGCTGCACTTCGCCGCCGGCTCCGGCCCCGTCCCCCTGGTCGTCGAGGAGTTCCCGGACGGGTTCGCCGTCCGCCGCGCCCTCGACATCGGCGACGACCCGAGCCCGCTGCTGGTGGTCGACCGGGAGACCGGCGCGCTCAGCCGCTGGCCTCTCGTGCCCTTCGACGTGCTCGTCCGCGAGTACAAGCGCTACCGCGAAGGGCGGTGAGGACGCTGCCGCCCGGGTCGTGGCCCATCGGGTTCCCTCGCCGGACCGCCGCCCGCGACCGAGAGTGGGCCGATAGTGGCAAATACATGGTTCGGATGCGGGCATTCTGCCAATCTGACCGGGTGACGAGCCGGACCGAACTCACAGCGGAAATGCTCTTCGCCGCGATGCGGCTGCTGGCGGGCGCCCCGGCGGCCGAGGCCGCGAGCGGCGCCCGTTTCCGGGAGTTGCACGAGCGGCTCTTCGAGACGATTCCCGACCTGGAGCCGCGATGGCGGGAGATCGCGGGGGACTCCTGGAAGGACGACTCCTACACCGATCTGCAGTTCGCCAGCATCGGGCTGGTGAAGGCGGGCTGGGTGCACAAGGCGCGGCGGCGTTGGTTCGTGACCGGGCTGGGGCGACACGCCGTGGATGCGCTTCCGGACAAGGGGTCCTTCTACGCGGAGTTGAGCCGCGTGTACAGGTACTGGGAAGAGTACAGAAACCATTTCCAGGACGCCGCGGCCATGGTCGAGGCCCTTCCCGAAGGCAGGTGGGCGTCCGTTGCGGAGGTGGCGTCCGAAGCCCGGGTCGACAAGACCGCCCTCATCGGATTCCTGCTGGGCGGCCGGCCCGACGGATGGCACCGGCTGCTCTCCGACGAGGGCGCCCCGCCCCGCGAAGCCCATCTCACCGAGCAGGAGCGCGAGGAATGGCTCGAACTGCTCTCCGACGACGGCGTCCTGGCGTTCGACGGCAGGGCCGACGGCCTGCGCCGGACGCCCGCCCGCGAGATCGTCGTCATCCCCCCGGTCGTCGATCCGACGGCGCGGCGGGCGTGGCTGGTGCGCGCGTCCAACGTCTCCCGCGGCGACCTGATCACCGGAGTCTGGCTGCCCGACCGGGTCTGCTCGCTCCCCGCCTCCAGGCTGCGCGCCCTTCCGTCCGGCGCGCCCGTCGAGCAGGTGCGGGACGCGGTACGGGAGGACTACTCCGGCACGGGCGCGCAGGAGCGTGAACGGCTCACCGGGGAATACCACGCCTTCCTGTCGCGCATGCGGGAGAACGACGTGGTCGTCACGAACGAGGGCAGCGCCGTCTACCTCGGAGTCATCACCGGGGAACCGTCCTTCGTCGACAGCACCGACCACCGAGCGGACCTCCAGCGGCCCGTCGAATGGCGCAACGGCGAACGGCCGCTCGACTACGACGAACTGCCCGCCGATTTCGCGGCACTCGTGAGCAACCCCGACGCCGACCTCATCGAACTCACCACGCTCCTCCCCGACCTGGAGAAACTGCTCGGCGATCCGGGGCCGGTCATCGACGTCGAAGTGCGTCTGCCGGACGTCCCCGAAGAGCTGGCCGAAAGGCTCCTCGTCGGGCGGGACTGGCTGCAGGAATGCGTCGAACTGCTCCGCGAGCGGCCGCAGCTCATCTTCTACGGGCCGCCCGGCACCGGGAAGACGTACCTGGCGCGGCATCTCGCCCGGCACCTCGCGTCCGGACGGCCGGAGAACGTCCAGCTCGTCCAGTTCCATCCCGCCTACTCCTACGAGGACTTCTTCGAGGGCTACCGGCCGAGGAAGACCGAGGACGGGACCGTCGCGCTCGATCTGGTGCGCGGCCCGTTCCGCCGCCTCGTCAGCGCCGCGCTCGCCCACCCGGGACGGCCCTACGTGCTGATCATCGACGAGATCAACCGGGGCAACCTGGCGAAGATCTTCGGTGAGCTGTACTTCCTGCTGGAGTACCGCGACCAGCCGATCAACCTGCTCTACGCCCCGGAGGACGACAAGGGCTTCACCTTGCCGGAGAACGTGTTCATCATCGGCACGATGAACACCGCCGACCGGTCCATCGCGCTCGTCGACGCGGCGATGCGGCGGCGGTTCTGGTTCATGCAACTCCACCCGGATGCGCCGCCCACCGACGGCATGCTCGCCCGATGGTTGCAGAACGAGGGACTTCCGGACGAGCCGGCCCGGCTGCTCGCCGAACTCAACAGCCGCATCGACGACCGCGACTTCCGGATCGGTCCGTCCTACCTCATGCGCAACGGCGTCGACGACGGCGTCACGCTCGCGAGGATCTGGCGGACGCAGATCATCCCGCTGCTGGAAGAGCACCATTACGGCGACGGCATCGACGTCGAGGCGCGGTACGGGCTGGAGGCGCTGCGGAGCCGGCTGCGGTGAGCCTCGTCCGGCTCCGCGAGAACGGCCCCTGGACCGAGCACGAACTCACCGGCGAGCAGGCCGCGGCACTGGCCGCGTCGGAGATCGTCCGGATCGCGCCGGGGCCGCGATCCGGCCTCTGGCGGCTGCGCGACAACGGGCTCGTCGGCGCGGCGCGGGTCGGCCCCGCCGCGGACCCGGTCGAGGTGAGGGTACGGCCGAAGACGCCCATCGACCGCCTGTTCTTCCTGATCACCTACACGCGCAAGCCCAGGGGGTGGCGAGAGGAGGTGGTCGAGGCCGGCGAACGGCCGGAACTGCTGCCCGCGCTCGCCCACGCCTTCGCGCGCGCCGCCGAACGGACCCTGAGGCAGGGCGTGCTGCTCGGCTACCGCGAGAGGGAGGACGCGCTGCCGGTCGTGCGCGGCCGCATCCGCCTGATCGACCAGCTCCAGCGCCGGCACGGGTTCCCGGTGCCGGTCGAGGTCAGCTACGACGACTACACCGTCGACATCCCCGAGAACCGACTGCTCCTCGCCGCGACCCACCGCCTCCTGCGGCTGCCGGACGTCCCGCCGAGCACGCGCAAGCTGCTGCGGCACCTGCTCCTCAGGCTCGACGGTGTGACGCGACTCGTACCCGGGCGGCCCCTCCCGGAGTGGAGGCGGAGCAGGCTCAACAGCCGCTACGACACCGCGCTCGGCTTGGCGGAACTCGTGCTGCGCGGCGCGTCGTACGAGCTGGACGACGGCACCGAGGTCCGTGTGGACGGGCTCATGCTGGAGATGTGGCGCGTCTTCGAGGACTTCCTGTGCGTCGCCCTCGCCGAAGCGCTGCGCCCCTACGGCGGCAGGACGCGGCTCCAGGACCGCCGCCACCACCTGGACCACGCCCGCCGGGTGAAACTCCGTCCCGACCTGGTCTACGACACCGCCGACGGCAGCCCGGCCGCCGTGGTGGACGCGAAGTACAAGGTCGAGCCCGAACCGGGGAAGCATGAGAGCGACCTGTACCAGATGCTCGCGTACTGCACCGTCATGGGGCTGAGCCGCGGTCATCTCGTGTACGCGGCGGGCATGGGCGAACCGCAGGCGCATGTCGTCGTCGGCGCGAACGGGCTCCGCATCGTGGAGACCGCCCTCGACCTGACCCTCCCTCCCACCGACCTCCTCGCCCAGGTCGCGCAGCTCGCCGAGAGCATCCACCGGCCGCCCTCCCCGCCGTCCGGCGCTACGGTGGCCGGGTGAGCGAGAGCTATCTGCTGATCCTCGGAGACCGGGACGCGATCGCCTGGGTGCTGGAGGAGCAGCGCATGGCGTTCCCGGCGACCGCGAGGGCGGAGGTCGACCGGCTCGCCGAGGGCGACGAGCTGCTGATCTACGCGACGCGCGGCGCGTTCGGCAACCCGACACGGGACCGGGGGCGCGTGATCGGCCGCGCCGTCGCCACCTCCGGCGTGGCCGTCCTCGACGAGCCCGTCGTCTTCGGTGAGCGGGCGTTCCCGCGCGGCTGCGATCTGCGGGTGGAGTCGCTCGCGCCGTGGGGCGGCGGGCCGGAACTGCGTCCGCTGGTCGACAGGCTCGAAGCGTTCCCGGACGCGCGCAGCTGGAGCGTCCGGCTCCGCCGTCCGCTGCTGCGCCTGCCGGCGCCGGACGCCGAGCTGCTGAAGGCCGCGCTCGACCCGTTCGCGGGTCCCCGGGCGCGGAACGTCAATGGCTATCGCGAGCGGGCGACCACCCGGACGTGACGCTTACGGGCTAGGTTTTCCGGGCTTTATTTGATATCCACCAGATCTTCATTTATGTGACATCCATGGGACTGGAGAGGTGTGAGGGGTTGGTGGTGTCAGTCGCCTGCGACAAGGTGTTTCGGCGTTTCAATGGCGAAATGTGACGAAAGTTAGTTGATCAGCTCGGGGCTTGAAAGAATGGCGTGGTGGGTAGGTTCTAGGGGACTCGATTCGGTACGTCTCCCCGGAGTTCAGATGCGCCTTTCTCGTCCCTGTACGGCCGTTTTCGGTGCGGTGACCTTCGCCGCCGGTCTGATCACCTGGTCCGGGTCCGCTTCGGCGGCCGGGACGAACTACGTCGCCCTCGGCGACTCCTACTCGTCCGGCACGGGGGCGGGGGACTACGACTCTGCCAGCGGGTCGTGCAACCGCAGCAACAACGCCTATCCGAAGCTGTGGGCCGCGGCGCACGAGACGAGCTCGTTCACGTTCGCCGCGTGCTCGGGCGCGACGACCTCGAGCGTGGCGTCGGGGCAGCTCGGCGCGCTGAGCTCGGCGACGACGCTGGTCAGCATGACCGTCGGGGGCAACGACGCCGGGTTCAGCAGCGTGATGGAGACGTGCGTGCTGCATTCGGATTCGACCTGCCAGAGCGCGGTGGCGTCGGCGGAGAGCTTCATGAGGAACACGCTGCCCGGCCGGCTCGACTCGCTGTACGGCAAGATCCGGGCGAAGGCGCCGAGCGCGCGGGTGGTGGTGCTCGGCTACCCGCACCTGTACAAGATCGTCAGCGTGTGCGTGGGGCTGAGCAACACCAAGCGGACGGCGCTGAACGGCGCCGCCGACGTGCTCGACGGCGTCGTCCAGGCGGCGGCGGGGCGGGCCGGGTTCACCTGGTCGGACGTCCGCGACGAGTTCGCCGGGCACGAGCTGTGCTCCGGCGACGGCTGGCTGAACTCGGTGACCATTCCGATCGACTCCAGCTACCACCCGACCGCCACGGGGCACCGGCTCGGCTACCTGCCGGCGCTCACCGGGTCGGCGAAGGCGTCGCTGCGGGCCCAGACCTGAGCAGCGCGGCGGCGCGGACTCCACTTAGTGATCTACAACGTAAAGGCGCTCACCGGCGCAGCGTCCGGCAGGCCAGCACGCCGACAGGGACGGGCGCCCAGAACGTGACCGCCCGGAACACCAGCACGGCGTGCAGCGCCGGGCCGGGCGGGACGCCGCCGGCGGCCAGCGCCGCCACCAGCGCGGCCTCGGTCGAGCCGATGCCGCCGGGCACCGGGACCGCCGCACCCGCGGTCGCGCCCGCCAGGTAGGCGGCGAGCAGCGCGGGCGCGTCGGCCGGTCCCGCGCCCGTCCCGGGGACGGCGAGCGCGCTGAGCGCGAACGCGGCGCCGAGGACGAGCGTGCCCGCGGCCGACGCGGCGAGCGTGACCGCGAGGTCGCGGGGGCGCCTGCGCAGGTCCGCGAAACCCGCGGTGGCCCGTCCCGCCGCCGCCGACCGCAGTGCCCTGCGCGCCCACGGCACGGCCGCGGCGAGCAGGACGCCGGCGACCGCGAGCACCGGCACCGGCGGGACGAGGCGCGCCGCATGGCCGGTGACCGCCTCCGCCATCCGGCCGCCCCCGCCGCCGCACGCGAGCGCTGCGACCATCAGAGCCAGGCCGCCCACCGGGCGCGCGGCCTGCTGCACGGCGACGGCGACGGCCGCCCGCGACACGGCAAGGCCGCGGCACACCAGGTACCGGGTGTTGACGGCGGCGGCGCCGAACCCGCCGGGCGTGACGCGGTTGGCGGCGGCCGCGGTGAACTGGGCGAGCGTCGCCTCGCGGAGCGGGAGCGCGCGGCCGGACGCGCCGCGCAGCGCGATCGCCGCGAAGACGTAGTGCAGCACGGCGGGGACGAGCAGGAACGGCAGGAAGCCCCAACGCATGTCGCCGACGGCGGCGAGCGCCGCGCGCAGGGCCGTCGAGCGCAGCAGCACCGGTGCGCCTGCTGCGACCAGGGCGGCGACCAGGGCGGCGAGCAGCGCGGTGCGGGCCGTCCGGCGGGCGAAGGGCGGGCGCGCGGCGGGAAGGCGGGGAGCCTCGGCGGACGCGGGGCGCTCGGCGCCGGCGGCGATCGTGTCCACACGGTCCGTTGTGGACCATGCGGTTGACGAGCACGCGACGGCCGTGCGCCTTCCAGGGGAATGGCCGCCGGACGTTGCGGACCGCGCGGGTCGCGGCGTCCCGCGGGCGGCCGGGATCACCGTCCCGGCCGCGCGCATTGGTCCACACCATAGATTCTTTTCACCCTATGATTAGAGAGCACTACGTTGTGTGGCCGTCCCGCGACTGGGGAGAGTGACGACCATGACCAGCGCCCACCTGCGACTGGGCGAACGCATCAGGCATCTGCGCGGATCCGCGGACGGCCGCTGGGCGGTTCGGTTCGCGGCCACCGGCCGGTCCCGGCCGGGCCCGCGGACCATCGTGCTGACCTGCGGCGATTATCTGGCCATCGGCCAACATCCGCGCGTCACCGAGGCGGCGCCGGCAGGGCTGCCCGGCGCACCGGAGCCGGGTCCGCAGGCGCTGCTCGCCGCGCGTTTCGCCCGGCATCTGGGGGCGCGGCACGGTGTGCTGTGCCCGTCCGGCGCGCACGCGGGCAGGGCCGCGCTCCAGCTGGCCGCCGGTCCCGGCGCGCCGGTCTACCTGGACGCGCTCGCGCACGTGTCGCTGTGGGCGGGCGCGCGGGCGGCCGGCGCCGACACCGTCCGCTTCCGGCACAACGACCTGGCCGACCTGCGCGGCCGCGTCGCGGCGTACGGGCCGGGCGTGATCTGCGTCGACGCCGTCTACGGCACTGACGGGTCGGTGTGCCCGCTGAGCGGCGCGGTGGAGATCGCCGAGGCGCACGGGTGCCTGCTGGTCGTCGACGAGTCGCACGCGATCGGGGTCCGCGGGCATCGCGGCGAGGGCCTGGTGGGGGAGCTCGGCCTGGCGGGACGGGTCGACTTCCGCACCGCCGGCCTCGGCAAGGCGTTCTGCGCGCGCGCCGGCCTGGTCGCCTGCGACCATCCCGCGTTCGCCGGCGCGCTCGAAGCCGCCGCGCCCGCCGCGCCCGCCGCGCCCGCCGGGGACGGCCCGGCGCTGCCCGCGCACGAGGTCGCGGGCCTGGCGGCGGCGCTGGACGTCGTCCAGGCCGACGGCTGGCGGCGGGACCGGGTCCGCGCGGCCGCGGGACGGCTGCGCGGCGGCCTCGCCTCGCTCGGGTTCGGCGCGGTCGACGCCGACACGCAGATCATCGCGCTGGGGACCGCGACGGAGGCCGAGGCGGTGCGGCTGCGCGACGAGCTGGTCCGCCGGGACATCTTCAGCGCCGCGCTGTTCTCGTCGGCGTCGGGGTCCCGCACGCTGCTCCGCCTGTCGGTGCACGCCGGGCTCACCGACGACGACGTCGACCGCGTCCTCACCGCCTGCGGGGAGCTGAGCGCCCGGCCGGTGAGCCCCGCCCCGGCCCACTGACCCGCCTCACCCGCCCGCGCCGTTACGACACGCGCGCGCCGTGGCGTGCGAGCCGGCGCCGCGGCGGGGCGTCCCGCTGGACGGCGACGTAGCGCTGGTCGCGGGTGTGGGCGCCGATGTAGCGGAGCATGCTGCGCAGCGCCCAGTGGTTGACGCCGGTGGGGATCATCCGGTAGCCCTGCCGGTTGGCGAGGGCGAGGGCGGTGAACTGCGCCTGGTCGAGGGCGCTCCAGGGGACGTCGAAGCGGGCGCGGACGATGGCGGGCAGGCAGCCGAAGGTGATCAGCCGCAGCGGGCGCTCGGCGACGAGGCGGCCGGCGCGGTCGAGGCGCGGGCCGCCGACGGGCAGCAGCGTGATGGTGTCGGAGCCGTGCTTGGCGATCTCCAGGGCGCGGGCGGCGGCCGGGGTGAGCTCGAGGCGTTCGGCGCAGACGTGCCAGAACGTGGACTGGAAGGCGGCGTAGTCGGCGGGGACGGGGCGCATGCTGACGCCGTAGCGGGCGTACCAGGTGACGGTCTCGGCGTACATCCGCTCGTGGTCCTCGGCGGTGAGGGTGCCGGGGTGGAACAGCTCGGCGGCCTTGAAGATCTCCCAGGTGAAGGTGGCGTGCGCCCACCAGAACGTCTCGGGTTCGAGGGCGTGGTAGCGGCGGGCGAGCTCGTCGACGCCGCCGATGCCGCGGTGCAGGTCGCGGATGGCGCGGGCGCGGGCGTCGCCGTCGGGGGCGAGGATCGTCGCCCAGATCTGCGGGACGGACCGGTGGATGCGGTCGAAGGGGGCGTCGAAGAACGCGGAGTGCTCGGTGACGCCGGCGCCGATGCCGGGGTGCATGAGCTGCATCAGGCCGGCGGCGGCGCCGGGGAGCAGGGACCGCAGGTCGGCGGCGTGCCGCCAGAGCAGGGTGCCGGGGCCGAGCGGGGCGGTGGCGGCCGCGCGGGCGCGCGACGGAGCGGCGGTGTTCCTGGTGACGGTGGGGCCGGATGCTGGGGCGGGCATCGCACCTCCTGCCAGTGTTCACTTACGTCCAGCGTACCCGGACTGAGACAAGAGTCAATTTTTGTCGCATGTCCAAATACTCCGCGAACGTACTTTTGTGAAGCGGGGGCAGAGCCGCGCCGCGAACCTTCGTCGCCGGCCGCATAGCCCGCCCGGGGCCCGCGCGGGTGCAATGGCGGCCTCACGACGGGACCTCGCGAAGGGACCTCGCCATGGCCGATGAGTACCTGTCCGGGCGCAGCCGCCTGCTGTACGCGGTGGCCGGCTTGGCGACGCTGGCGGTCGCGGCGGCCGCGATGGTGCTGTCCGCGAGTCCCTCGCCCGGGCGCGTCCACCGGTTCACCGCCGTGTTCTCCACCGCCGGTGAGGGACTCGACCCCGGCAAGTCGGACGTGAAGGTGCGCGGGATCGTGGTCGGGCGCGTCGAGACCGTCCGGCTGCGGCGGGACGGCCGGGTCGCCGTGGGGCTGCGGGTGGCGGCGGACGTCGCCGTCCCCGCCACCACGCGCGCGGCGATCGAGCCCGTGTCGGTCTTCGGGCCGAAGGACCTGACCCTCGACCTCGGCACCGGGCCCGCGCTGCGCGACGGCGCACGGATCGCCCGCACGACCGACCCGCGGGAGCTGTCGGGCATCACCGACCGCGCCTACGGCCTCACCGCCGCGATCGACCCGTCCGACGTCGCGACGATCATGCGGACGCTGTCGTCCGGCCTGGGCGGCGAGGGCCCCGCGCTGCACCGGACGATCGTCGACGGCGCCGCGCTCACCGACGCGGTCGACGCGCGCGCACCGCAGATCCGGGGGCTGATCGGCGACATCGCCGGGCTGTCGGACACGCTCGCCGACCGCGGCGGTGCCGTCACCGGCGCGGCGGGCGACCTCGACCGGCTCGCGCCCGTCGTCTACCAGCGGCCCGACAAGGTGTCGCAGCTGCTGGACGCCGCCGGGGAGCTGTCGGACCGGGTCGGCGGCACGCTCCGCGGCCACGGCGCGGGCGTCGGCCGCCTGATCGACGGGACGGCGAACGTCGTGCGGGTGGTGGCGGAGCAGGACCGGAACCTGCCCGTCCTCATGGACGTGCTGGACCGGCTGTTCCGCGGGCTCGGCGGCATGATCCGCGTCCCGGGACCGGACGGCACACTGCTGGGCCGGGGCGTGGACACCTTCAGCCTCGACCTGTGCAGGACGTTCACCGACCTGTGCCAGGCCCCCTGACCGCCGCCCCTCGTCGACTTGCGGCGAGTCGTCGTTATGGGCGGCCTCATAACGACGACTCGCCGCAAGTGAACGTTGTTCGGGGGCGCGTCAGGCGGAGGCGGGCTTGTAGACGGCGACGGCGCAGGCGCTGCCGAGGCCGATGTTGTGCTGCAGGGCGACGCGGGCGCCCTCGACCTGCCGGTTGCCGGCCTCGCCGCGCAGCTGCCAGGTCAGCTCGGCGCACTGGGCGAGGCCCGTCGCGCCGAGCGGGTGGCCCTTGGAGATCAGCCCGCCGGAGGGGTTGACGACCCACCTGCCGCCGTAGGTGGTGGCCTTGTCGTCGACGAGCTTGTGGCCCTCGCCGACCCCGGCCATGCCGAGCGCCTCGTAGGTGATCAGCTCGTTGGCGCTGAAGCAGTCGTGCAGCTCGATGACGTCGACGTCCTCGATCGACACCTGCGCCTCGTCCATCGCCTTGCGCGCGGCGCGCTGCGAGACGCCGAAGCCGACGACCTGGATGGAGGAGTGGTCGGCGAAGCTCTCGGGGGTGTCGGTGGCGATGTGGTGGCCGGCGATCTCGACGGCCCGGTCCCACAGGTCGTGCTCGTCGACGAACCGCTCGCTGACCACGACCGCCGCGGCGGCGCCGTCGGAGGTCGGGGAGCACTGCAGCTTGGTCAGCGGGTCGAAGATCATCGGCGCGTTCCTGACGTCGTCGAGCGAGTACTCGGTCTGGAACTGCGCGTACGGGTTGTTCACCGAGTGCTTGTGGTTCTTCCAGCCGATCCACGCGTAGTGCTCGGGGGAGGAGCCGTACTTCTCCATGTGCTCGCGGCCGGCGTTGCCGAACATCTGCGGCATGGGCGCCTTGTCCAGCTCCCACTCGCGGCCCGCGGTCATCGAGCGCAGGTGGTGGTCGATGATGGTGACCTTGGACTCGCCGACGCCCGCGTTGAGCGAGCCCTTCTTCATCTTCTCCATGCCGAGCGCGAGCGCGCAGTCGGCGAGCCCGCCGCGGACGGCCTGGCGCGCCAGGAACAGGGCGCTGGACCCGGTGGCGCAGGCGTTCATGACGGTCATCACCGGGATGCCGGTCATGCCGGTCTCGTAGAGGGCGCGCTGGCCCATCGACCCGTACATCGAGCCGGCGTACGCCATCTCGATCTTGTCGTAGGGGACGCCGGCGTCCTGGAGCGCGTTGCCGACGGCCTCCTTGGCCATGTCGGGGTAGTCCCAGTCGCGCGAGCCCGGCTTCTCGAACTTGGTCATGCCGACGCCCACGACGAAGGTGCGGTTGGTCATCTCGGGCTCGCCCTCCTGATACCGAATCCAGTTCGGTGCCACGATAACCCGCCGGCCGAAGAAGCGCTTGCCCACCTTTCGGTGATCGGGACGCCCAGCTCGCCCGGCGGGACGTCCCCGCAGGTCAGGCGGCCAGCTCCGCGGCGAGCGCCGCCGCGAACGCGTCCACGTCGCCCTCGGTGGTGTCGAACGAGCACACCCAGCGGACCTCGCCCGTCCGCTCGTCCCAGGTGTAGAACGCGAACCGCTTGCGCAGCCGCTCCGCCGCGTCCTTCGGCACGATCGCGAACACCGTGTTCGCCTGCACGTCCTGGGTGATCCGCACGCCGGGCAGCGCGCCCGCCGCGTCCGCCAGCCGCCGCGCCATCGCGTTGGCGTGCGCGGCGTTGCGCAGCCACAGGTCCCCGTCCAGCAGCGCGACGAGCTGCGCCGACACGTACCGCATCTTCGACGCCAGCTGCATGCTCGACTTGCGCAGGAACGCCAGGCCTTCGACCGCGTCCGGGTTCAGCACGACGATCGCCTCGCCGAGCAGCAGCCCGTTCTTGGTACCGCCGAACGACAGCACGTCCACGCCCGCGTCGGTGGTGAACGCGCGCATCGGCACCCCGAGCGCCGCGGCGGCGTTGGCGATCCGCGCGCCGTCCATGTGCACGCCGAGGCCCCGCTCGTGCGCGGCGGCGGCGACCGCCGCGACCTCCTCGGGGGTGTAGACGGTGCCGAGCTCGGTGCTCTGCGTGATCGACACCGCGGACGGCTGGCGGCGCTGGATGTTGCCGAACCCCGTCGCGTACCGCTCGACCAGCTCGGGCGTCAGCTTCCCGTCCGGCGCCGGCACCGTCACCAGCTTCAGCCCGGCGATCTTCTCCGACGCGCCGCACTCGTCGGTGTTGATGTGCGCCGACTCCGGGCAGACGACCGCGCTCCACGGCCGCGACATCGACTGCAGCGACACCACGTTCGCGCCCGTCCCGTTGAACACCGGGAACACCTCCGCCGCCGCGCCGAAGTGCCCCCGCACCACCTCGCGCAGCCGCGCCGTCACGGCGTCGTCGCCGTAGGCGGGCTGATGCCCCTCGTTCACCGCCGCCAGAGCGGCGAGGATCTCGGGGTGGACGCTGGCCTGGTTGTCGCTCGCGAACGCGCGCCTGGGGTCGGGAATGGCGAAGGTCATTCCCCCATTGTCCCGAACGCCGGACGTGTCCCGGCCGCCGCCTCCAGACGGGACGGCCAGACGGGACGGCCAGGTGGGACGGTCAGGCGGGACGGTCGGTGACGTGGTCGCCGGCGACCGGGGCGACGGGCGCGACCGCCGGCTCGGCGGACGGCGGCTCCGCCGCGCGCAGCGCCGCCCGGGCGCGCAGCCCGTCCATGTCCTCGCCGAGCCGCGCCATCGTCGCCTGCAGGTCCCGCCACAGGCCCGCGCGCTGCTCCAGCTGCGCGAGCTTGGTGCGCAGGTCGCCGATCCGCCGCTCGGCCGCCTCCAGCCGGGTGCCGTGCCCGGCGGTGTCCCGGCCGGTGCGGATCAGGCTGGTGGCGACCGCGGCGAGGTCGCGCTCGGTGTCGTCCATCCGCTCGTCGATGCGCGGCAGCAGCCGGTCGTTCAGCTGCGCGACCAGCGAGTCCAGCTCGGCGCGCAGCCCGCGCACCTCCTCCTCGCGGGTCCGCAGCGCGGCGTCCTGCTCCCGGACGGTATCCTCCAGCAGACGCACCCGCTCCCCGTAGGAGGGCAGGAACCGTTCCAGTTCCGCCGACCGTTCCAGGTCCCGGCCGAGTCTGACGAGCAGACCGGCACCGGCGCGCAGCCGGTGCTCCGCCTCGGTGGCGGCGCGGCGGACGAGACCCGGGATCACGGTCATGGCTCCCCCCAGGGGCGGTCGGAAAAAGGATTCTCCTTAAACTCTAGGCGAACCGCCGGGAAACGGGAGATGTACTTTCGGTGTTCCCTGCCGGTTTCGGACCGGTTCCCGGCGTTTGAGCGGCCGGGCCCCTGGCCCCCTCGGCACCGCCGCCCGTCCGCCGCCTGCGACCGGGTCGCGCCGGCGGAGCGCCGCACACGCACAGACCGCGGCGGACGATGAGCAGGGCGCGGTCGGCGGTGTAGTCCGTCGGGTCGAGCGCCGGGCGCACCCGGTGACACGTCAGGCAGAGCATCGGTCTCCATTCCCCCTCGAACGCGGGAGCGGCGCGCCCGGGCCCGGCCCGCCGCCCCGTGCGCATTCCCCCCGGACGCGCTCGGGACGGCGGGGCCCACATGATGGCCCTCGGCTCCCAGCGGGACGGAACGTTAGGCGCCCCGAGGTTGCATGCACGTTGCGACCGAGTGAACACGCATCGTGGCGTATCCGGTCCGCCCGGGTTCCCGCGAACCGGTTGCGACGCCCGCCCGATGGGCCGATCCTCAAACCCGTCGAGGTTGTCTCCGCAGGGGAAAGGCGCTGATGGTGGTGCAGAAGCAGGCGGTCGCCGCGCGCCCGCCGATCGCCGAGTCGTGGCGGCGCTCGCGCGCCGCCGGCGTGGACGCCGCCCTCGCCTCGGCGCCGCTGGTGTTCGACCGCGACACCGTCCCCGACGCCCGCGGTGCCCACCCGCTCGACCCGCACCTGCCGCTGCTGCGCGACCTGCTGCGCGGCGTCGCCGACGAGACCGAGCACCTGATGGTGATCACCGACGAGGCGGGCCGGGCGCTGTGGACGCAGGGCCCGCCCGCCGTGCGCCGCAAGGCCGCGCGGATCGGGCTGATGGAGGGGTTCTGCTGGTCGGAGGCCGCCGTCGGCACCAACGGCATCGGCACCGCCCTCGCCACCGGCCGCGCCGAGTACGTCTACGCCACCGAGCACGTCGCGCGCGTCCTGCACCGCTGGTCGTGCGCCGGCGCCCCGATCACCGACCCCGACACCGGCCGGGTGATCGGCTGCATCGACGTCAGCGCCACCGTCGCGGCGCTGCACCCGGCGACGGTCGCGCTGGTCGCCGCCGCGGCGCGGCTCGCCGAGTCCCGGCTGGAGGTCGACATGCGGCGGCGCGACGAGCGGCTGCGCGAGCGGTTCCTCGGGCAGCTCCGCGGCGCCGGGGTGCTGGTCACCGCGTCCGGGCGGATCCTCGCCGCCGCCCGCGACGACTGGCGGGGCGTGCGGCTCGCCGCGCCGGCCGAGGGCCGCGCCGTCACCCTGCCCGACGGCCGCGTCGCGCTCGCCGAACCGCTCGGCGAGGTGTACCTGCTGCGGCCGCCGGCGCAGGCCGCGCCCGGCGGCACCGCCGCGGACCGCCCGGTTCCGGACCGGCGGCCGCTGCTCACCCTCGCGATGCTCGGCACCGACCAGCCGTCCGCGCGGCTCGACGGTGTCCACCTGCCGCTGACGCTGCGGCACGCGGAGATCCTCGCGCTGCTCGCGCTGCACCCCGAGGGGCTCAGCGGCGACCGGCTGTCGTGGCACCTGTACGGCGACGACGGCAGCCCGGTGACGGTCCGCGCCGAGATCCACCGGCTGCGCGCCCAGCTCGGCGGCATCGTCCGCGCCAAGCCGTACCGGCTGGACTGCGCGATCGACGCCGACTTCCTCACCGTCCGGCGGCTGCTGGACGAGGGCGACGTCGCCGCCGCCGTCCGGCTCTACGACGGCGAGCTGCTGCCCCGCTCGGACGCGCCCGCCGTGCGCGCCGAACGCGACGAGCTGGCGGTGCGGATCCGCCGGTCCGCGCTGGACCGGGGCGGCGCCGACGCGCTGTGGACCTACGCCCAGACCGAGCAGGGCCGCGCCGACCTGGAGGCGCTGGAGCGGCTCAGGGACGTGCTGCCGCAGGACGACCCGCGGCTGGCGGCCGTCGCGACCCGCCGCGCCCGCCTGCTCGACGACTGAGCGCGGCCCGCGGCCGGGGGAGCGGTGGTCAGGAGGAGCCGGCGCCCGCGTCGACCAGGTGCGCGCACTCGTTGTAGCAGACGGCGCTGAGCCCGTCGCCGTCGTGCCGCCACCGCGTCACCGACGCGTTCGCGACCGGCTCCCTCTCCACCTCCAGCACTTCCCGCTCGGTCAGCGCCTCCACCAGGTAGCGGGTCATCACCACGATCGCGTCGTGGGTCACCACCAGCGCCCGGCCGCCGGGGGCCGCGGCCTCCAGGTCGCGGTAGAAGCTGCGCAGCCGCAGCGCCAGGTCCGCCCACGACTCCCCGCCCGGCGGACGGTAGTAGAACTTGCCGAGCCGCTTCAGCCGGTCGGCCTCCTCGGGGTGGCGGCGCTGCACCCCGACCCAGGTGAGCCCCTGCAGGATGCCCTGCTCGCGGTCGCGGAGCCGCTCGTCCACCGTCATCCGCAGACCGCCCGGGTCCTGCGGGTGGGCGTAGGACGTCTCGGCGAGCGCGATGCGGGCGGTGTCGAGGGTCCGCAGGTACGGCGACACCGCGACGAGCGTCGGCCGCTCCTCCTCGGGGAGGGCGGCGAGCCAGCGGCCCAGCGCCGCCGCCTGCGCCCGGCCCAGCTCCGACAGCGGGGTGTCGGCGTCGCGCTCGAGGATCCCCGTCTCCTCGGCGTCGGTGCCCTCCACGGCCCGGTAGGCGAGGTTGCCGGTGCTCTCACCGTGCCGGGTCAGGTTGAGCCACTGCAGCGAATTCACGCTCGCCATGCTGCCATGGCGGGCGCGATGCGCGGACCGGTTGCTCTACAGCCGGTAGTACTCTGCTGTGCGTGACGACCGTCCTGGCCACCGTGATCATCGTGGTGGCGCTGCTCATCGCCGGGTACGCGCTGGTGACGGCGCTGCGCGGGCGCGCGATGGGCCTCCCCGACCTGATCGGGCTCGGGGTGCTGGAGGCGCTGCTGGTCGCGCAGGCCGTCGTCGGGTTCGTCAAGCTGTCGGGCGACGGGGGGCCGAAGCACCCCGCCACGTTCATCGGCTACCTGCTGGCCGTCCTGGTGGTCCCGGTCGCGGGCGCCGCCTGGGGGCTGCTGGAGCGGACCCGGTGGGGCTCCGCGGTGCTGGTGGTCGCGGGCGTCGCCGTCGCCGTCATGATCGTCCGAATGAACCAGCTGTGGAGCGGCAGTGCCTGACCCCGACACCGGCGTCACCGGCGAACCGGCCGCCGCCCGTCCCGGCGGCGACCGGGCCCGCACCGGCACCGGCACCGGCCCGGGCCGGCTGCTGGTCGCCGTCTACGCGGTCTTCGCGCTCGCGGCCGGCGCGCGCGCGGGCGTGCAGATCGGCACCAAGTTCTCCGACGCGCCGCTGGCCTACTCCCTGTCGGCGTTCGCCGCGGCCGTCTACGTCGTGGCGACGGTCGCGCTGGCCCGCGGCGGCCGGACGTCGTTCCGGGTCGCCGTCGCGGCCTGCTCGGTGGAGATGGCCGGCGTCGTGGTGATCGGCACGCTCAGCCTCGTCGACCGCTCGGCGTTCCCGGACGCCACGGTCTGGTCCGGGTACGGCGAGGGGTACGGGTTCGTCCCGCTGGTCCTGCCGATGGTGGGGCTGCGGTGGCTGTACCGCACCGCCCGCCGCGCGCGCGCCGAAGGCTGATCCTCCGCGCTCGTCCGGCAGGAAGGAGTGGAACCGCGCGCCCGCCGGTCCCGCGCCGGTCCCGGGGGGCGCGCGGAGCTCGTCCCTCTCCACCACGATCATCGGCCGTCGTCCCGTCACCGGCGGGCGGTCAGGCCGCCGTGGTGACCGCGTCGCCGCCGCCACCGGCCTCACCGGCGGGCTCCACCTCGCCGGGCTCCACGGTCTCGACCTGCACGGGGGCGGCCGGCACGGGGTCGGCGGCCAGGGGGGCGGCCGTCGCGGGGGCGGCGGTGACCGGGGCCTCGGCCGGCGGCGTCTTCGCGACGCGCGAGGGCGGCGGGGGAGCGTCGGTCATGGTGCGCCCGCCGATCGGCAGGCTGTGGACGGCGGCGCGCGCGATCGCCTCGACCTCCTCGGCGGAGTGCTCGGCGGTCGGGTTGCGGCGCATCCAGCGCACCAGCCGCAGCGGCGGCGCGAACACGATCCCGTCGGCGGTGAACGGCGACCGGGCCAGCTTGCCGCCGTGCACGGCCAGGACCGGCGTCACCGTCACCGGCGCGCCGTAGCGCTCGGAGACCAGCCGCTGCGCGGCGGCGGCCCGCGCGGTCAGGCCGCCGACCAGCTTGGACTGGGTACGGCCGTCGATGAAAAGCCGGCCGCCGTGATGGGAGATCTCCGCGTCCGGGGCCCACGCCTCGTTGTGCACCAGCCACACCCCGCCCGGCCCGACGACCAGCTCGTCCGCGGTCTCGTGCCCGGGCACCACCCGGCCGTGCAGTACCCGGTGGCCGCGCCGCTCCAGCGTGAGGCGCAGCGTCCGGTCCATCCGCCCGACGCCGCGCAGCCCGCGCCGCCACACCCGCGAGGCGTTGTACAAGCGCCAGTGCACCAGCGCGTCGGCGGACGCCAGCAGGACGGCCGCGACGATTCCGAAAACGACGTTCACCAGCAGTCCGCACAACAGCAGCGCCGCGATGGCCATAATTGCGCGGGCCCGCAACCGGCCTTTTCGGCCGCGCTGCCAGAGCTCCTCGTAAACCGCCTGGGGCGAACCGCCGGTGAACGCCTCGCGGCCGCGGATATAGATGGACTCGCCCAGCATCCCCAAACCTCCAGCACCTGCGACGACGGCCTCATTATGGCGAAAGACGGTCGATTTCCGCCACATGCGGCGAGGTGATGGTAGCCAAACGGTAAACCGGCTTCCCGCCCCGGGGCATTGCTTACCTGGTGTTCTGTGGAGGTTGCCCGGCCGATTCCCTGGTAGACCGTTTAGAACGTTCTAGGGGAATTATGAAATGCGCGATGCAACTATCACCGTAACCCGCAGGGGGCCTTTCGGAGCGGTGGCATTTCTCACATGGACGATCACCCGCGGCCACCGGTACCGTCGTCTGCCTCCGCGCTGGTGCCGCCACACTGGTCGGATGCACATCAGCGCCGCCGAGGGCCTGCCCGTCCGCCACGCCGTCCCCGGGCTGCGCGCCGCGCTGGCCGGCCGCGGCGCCGCCGTCCTCGCCGCGCCGCCCGGCACCGGCAAGACCACGCTCGTCCCGCTCGCGCTCGCCGGTCTCGCCCTGCCCACCGCCGCCCCCGACCCGGACCCGGGCGGCAAGGTCCTGGTGCTGGAGCCCCGCCGGCTCGCCGCCCGCGCCGCCGCCCGCCGCATGGCCTGGCTGCTCGGCGAGCCCGTCGGCCGCAGCGTCGGCGTCACCGTCCGCGGCGAGTCGCGGCCCGGCTCACGCGTCGAGGTCGTCACCACCGGCGTGGTGCTGCAGCGCCTGCAGGACGACCCCGCACTCGACGGCGTCGGCACCGTGATCCTCGACGAGTGCCACGAGCGGCACCTCGACGCCGACACCGCGCTGGCGTTCCTGCTGGACGTCCGCGCGACCCTGCGCCCCGAACTGCGGGTGGTCGCCGCGTCCGCCACCGCCGACACCGGCCCGTGGGCCCGCCTCCTCGGCGGCGACGGCGGCCCCGCGCCGGTGGTGGAGACCGAGGCCGCGCTGCACCCGGTCGACGCCGTGTGGGCGCCGCCGCCGCGCCCCGTCCCGCCGCCGCACGGGATGCGCGTCGACCCGGCCCTGCTCGCGCACGTCGCCGCGACCGTCCGCCGCGCGCTCGCCGAACGCGACGGCGACGTGCTGTGCTTCCTGCCCGGCGTGGGGGAGATCGCGCGCGTCGCCGGGCGGCTCGCGGACGTCCCCGCCGAGGTGCTGCAGGTGCACGGGCAGGCGCCGGCGGTGGTGCAGGACGCCGTCCTCGCGCCCGGCGCCGGCCGCCGCGTCGTGCTCGCCACCTCCGTCGCCGAATCCAGCCTCACCGTCCCCGGCGTGCGGATCGTCGTGGACGCCGGGCTGGCCCGCGAGCCGCGCACCGACCACGCCCGCGGGCTCGGCGCGCTCACCACCGTCCGCGCGTCCCGCGCCACCGCCGAGCAGCGCGCCGGCCGCGCCGGCCGCGAGGCGCCCGGCACCGTCTACCGGTGCTGGACGCGGGCCGAGCACGAGCGGCTGCCCGCGCGCCCCCGCCCGGAGATCGAGCTGGCCGACCTCGCCGGCTTCGCGCTGCAGGCCGCCTGCTGGGGCGACCCGGACGCGAGCGGCCTCGCCCTGCCCGATCCGCCGCCGGCCGCCGCGATGGACGCCGCCCGCGCCGTCCTGCACGCCCTCGGCGCCGTCCGCGACGGGCGGGTGACCCCGCGCGGGCGGCTGCTGGCGAGCGTCGGCCTGCATCCCCGGCTGGCCCGCGCCCTGCTCGACGGCGCCCGCGAGGTCGGCGCGCGCGACGCCGCGCAGATCGTCGCGCTGCTGTCCGAACCGCCACCCGGCGCGGCGGGCGACGACCTCACCGCGGCGTGGCGCGCGCTGCGCCGCCGGTCCCGTCCGGCCGACGGCCATGCCGCCCGCTGGCGCGACGAGGCCCGCCGCCTCGCAAGGACGCTCGCCGCTCTCCCGCCCGCCGGGCCCTCGCGCGGCGAGGCGCCCGCGACCGAGGGCGGGAGCGACGACGCGGTGGCGGGGACGGTCGTGGCGCTGGCGTTCCCGGAGCGGGTGGCGCGGGCGCGGCCGGGCGGCGGCGGGTACCTGATGGCCTCCGGGACCGGCGCGGTGCTCGCGGACGGGTCGGCGCTGGCCGGCGCGCGGCCGCGGTGGCTGGCGGTCGCGGCGGCGGACCGTCCGGCCGGGTCGGCGTCGGCGCGGGTGCGGCAGGCCGTCGTGATCGGCGAGGACGTGGCGCGCGCCGCCGCCGCGCCGCTGCTGGAGACGGCCGACGAGGTCGCCTGGCGGGACGGGGACGTGTCGGCGCGCCGCGTCGAGCGGCTCGGCGCGATCGAGCTGGACGCGCGGCCGCTGCGCGACCCCGACCCGGACCTGGTGCGCGCGGCGGTCCTGGACGGGCTGCGCGCCGAGGGGCTCGGCCTGCTGGACTGGACGCCCGCGGCGGTCGCGCTGCGGCAGCGGCTGGCGTTCCTGCACGGCGCCCTCGGGGAGCCGTGGCCCGCGGTCGGCGACGCGGCGCTGCTGGACCGCGCGCCCGAGTGGCTGGCGGGCGCCCGGCGGCGGGCGGACCTGCGGCGGGTCGACGTGGCGGCGATGCTGCGCGGGCTGCTGCCCTGGGAGGCGGCGTCGCGGCTGGAGGAGTACGCGCCGGAGCGGATCGAGGTGCCGTCGGGGTCGCGGATCCGGGTGGACTACGGCGGGGAGCGCCCCGTGCTGGCGGTGAAGCTGCAGGAGCTGTTCGGCTGGGACGCGGCGCCGCGGCTCGCGGGCGGGCGGGTGCCGCTGGTGGTGCACCTGCTGTCGCCGGCGGGCCGTCCGGCGGCCGTCACCGCGGACCTCGCGACGTTCTGGCGCGAGGGCTACAAGGCCGTCCGGGCGGAGCTGCGCGGCCGCTACCCCAAGCACCCCTGGCCCGAAGACCCCACGACGGCGCCCCCGACCCGCCGCACCAACCCCCGCCGCTGACCCGTCGAG
>NZ_WBMS02000110.1 GCF_008923205.2 Actinomadura physcomitrii
ATGAGGCTCACGGTGGGGCAGGCGCTGGTGCGCTTCCTGGCGGCGCAGTGGTCGGAGCGCGACGGGGAGGAGCGGCGGTTCTTTCCCGGGTGCTTCGGGATCTTCGGGCACGGGAACGTCGCGGGGATCGGGCAGGCGCTGCTGGAGTACGGCGAGGAGATGCCGTACTACATGGCGCGCAACGAGCAGGCGATGGTGCACACCGCGTCGGGGTTCGCGCGGATGAACGACCGGTTGTCGACGTTCGCGTGCACGACGTCGATCGGGCCGGGCGCGACGAACATGGTCACGGGCGCGGCTCTGGCGACCGTCAACCGGCTGCCGGTGCTGCTGCTGCCGGGGGACGTCTTCGCGACGCGCCCGGCCAATCCGGTGCTGCAGGAGCTCGAAGACGCCCGCTCCTACGACGTCTCGGTGAACGACTGCTTCAAGCCGGTGTCGAAGTACTGGGACCGCATCAACCGTCCCGAGCAACTCCCCAGCGCGCTCATGGCGGCGATGCGGGTGCTCACCGGTCCCGCTGAGACCGGCGCCGTCACCTTGGCGCTGCCCCAGGACGTCCAGGCCGAGGCGTACGACTGGCCGGACGAGCTGTTCGCGCGGCGCGTCTGGCG
>NZ_WBMS02000111.1 GCF_008923205.2 Actinomadura physcomitrii
CCACATGGCGGTGTTCTGGCGTTCGGCGCCGAGGTGGATGTCGTGGGATTCGCCGATGACCTTGCTCATGCCGGAGACGGCGGTGGCCATGCGCTGGGCGGCGAGTTTCCATTCGCGGGATTTCTGCTCGTAGGCGTGGCGGGCGTCGCCGTCCCACTCGGCCAGGTGGGCGCGGACCTGGCTGTCGAGGGTGTCCAGGACGGACTGGTAGCTCTTGAGCGCGCTGGTGAAGTTGGCCTGGGCGTTCTGCATGCCGCCGAAGTCGACGTAGGTGTAGTCGGTGCTCATGGTGCTCTCCTGGTGGGTGGTGGGGGTCGTCAGCCGTTGACCAGGCCTTTGAGGGTGTTGACGCGGGCGGTCTTGTTCTGTTCGGCGGTCTGGTACTTGGCCTGGGTGTGCACGAGTTTTTCGTGGATGAGGTCCAGGTCTTTGAGGACCTTGGCGAACTCGGTCTCGAACAGGTTGTAGACCTGGGTGAACGCGGCGGAGGACTCGCCCTTCCAGGCGCTCTGCAGTTCGGCGTGGTGGGTGTTGAGCTGGTTCTTGATCTGGCCGATCTGGCCGTGGGCGTCCTGGACGTTGCCGGCCGCCTG
>NZ_WBMS02000012.1:0-99380 GCF_008923205.2 Actinomadura physcomitrii
CTCGCCGCAAGTCAACGCAACGTTCTGAGGAGGGTCGCGAAGGCGGCGCGGGGCAGGATCAGCTTCGGGCCGCCCGGATCCTTGGAGTCACGGACGCCGATCCCTCCGGCGAGGTCGGCGACCTCGACGCAAGCTCCGCCGTTGTTGCCGCTCAAAGAGCTCTTCCGCCACCTCGGGGCGTCCATCAGGACACCGCGACGGGAGACGCGTACTCGGCGATCAGGCGCGCGGAGTCGAACTCCTGCTGACGGACACCGGCCAGGAACGCGTCCCACTCCGCCACCGTGAACACCTGCGGCTCCCGATCGCGGTTCTTGCTGTCGCGGACGAGCACGACGAACTCCTCGTCCACCTTGTTGGCGACTTCGCAGTCACGCCCGCGCACGACGGCCACCTCGACGCAGTCGCCACCGTTGTTGCCGCTGAGAGAACTCTTGCGCCAGTTGAGGGCGTTCCGGTCCATTTGGGTCACCCCTATTTCGATCTCCGCCTACGTCAACTCTGTCGCCACCGCGCGCAACATCGCGATCGATTGCTCGGGGCCGAGCGCCTGAGCGCGCAAGTGGTCAAACATCAGCTTATACCGGTCGACCTCGGGCGTCTTCTGCGTGTAGAGGCCGCCGATTTGCTGCTCCATGTAGACCCTGTCCGGATCGTCGGTCGCTTCGAACTTCAGAAGTTTGAACGAACCATGCATCGCGCCGTGCTCGCCGACCGAGAAGGGCAGGATCTGGAGGCAGACGTTGCGGAGCTGTGCAAGCTTCACCAGGTGCTGCAACTGGTCTCGCATGGTCGTTGGGCCGCCCACCACACGTCGGATCACGGCCTCATTGAGGACGAGCCAAACCTCCGGCGGGTCCTCTCCGAAAAGGCGCGCCTGTCGAGTGGTACGGACAGTGATCGTGTTCTCGATCTCCTGTTCATTCTTCGGCGACGGGGCGGTCGACATGATCGCTCGCGTGTATGCCTCAGTTTGCATAATGCCGGAGACGAGTTCGGTGTCGTAGCCGAAGACGTGTGACGCGGACGCCTCGAGGACGACGTAGACCTGGAACCACTCGGGGATGGCGCCGGAGTACTGGTGCCACCAGTCGGGCTCGCGGGCCAGGCGTGCGAGTTCGACGAGGGCGTCGGCCTCCTCACCGTCCACGCCGTACATCTTGAGCAGGCGCTTCACGTCGCGCTGCAGGACGCGGCTCTTGTCGTTCTCGATCCGGTAGAGCTTGCTCTCCGCCCAGCCCATCTCTTCGGCCACGGCCTCCTGGTTGAAGCCGGCACGCTCCCGCTGGGCGCGCAGCTCACGGGCCAGGCGGGCGCTCGCGACGGTGGGGATATGCCTACCTTTTGCCACGATTCGACTCCAAACGGTCATCGGATTTTGATGGGTTTCAAGCAACACCTTGCGCGAAGCCCCTTCGGAATAGATGCTATCCGTCATCGAGTATGCGCGCAGGGTAATCACAAGATCGCTGACGAGGGAGAACGCGGCTATGACGGGGCGCGAGGTGCAGTTGCTTCACCTGGTGTTGCTCGCCGTCGAGCTGGACGCTCTCGGGCGGTCCTGCACGATCGCGCTGCGCGCCTACGACGTGCCGGTCCTGTACGTGCCGAGGGCCGTCGAGAAGCTCAAGATCAAAGCAGAACTGCGAGGCGAGCAATGGTTCTACGCATGGGGGCGGAGCCCCTCGAACCGGGTTCCGGCGGACGGGCGGGCAGCACGCGGGATCGCGGCGATGGCCCGTTGAGCGGGCGGTTCCTCGGCTCGATCGTCTTCCCCGGGGACGTCGCGGAGGTGCCGGACGCCCGGCATCACGTCCGGCGCCTGCTCGCGCGGAACGGAAATCCGGACAGCGCCGACGACGCCGAGCTGCTGACGTGCGAGTGCGTCAGCAACGCGATCCGGTTCACGCGCAGCGGCGCGAACGGCGGGCGGATCGCGGTGAAGCTGATGGGGCTGGACGACGCGCTGCGCGTCGAGGTCCTCGACCAGGGCGGCTCGGCATCCGTTCCCGTCCCGCGCGCGGCGGCCGACTCGGCCGACGCGGAGAACGGGCGCGGCCTGTACCTGATCAACGCCCTCGCGCGGGAGTGGGGGACCCTGCCTTACGGCCTCGGCACCCTCACCTGGTTCACCGTGCCCAGGGGCCGCTGAGGCACCGTCCGGCGGAGCAGGCAGAACTCGTTGCCCTCGGGGTCGGCGAGGACGTGCCAGGACTCCTCGCCCATCTGCCCCACGTCGGCGTGGCCGTCTCGTCCGCCATCGTCGACCCCCCGGGCGTCGTCCAGCTCGGCACCCCGGCCGAACTCCTCGGCCGGGTCGGCGCCGCCGAGCAGATCGTCGGGCAGGCCGGCCCCGACCTCGGCAACCTGCGCGCCGGGCTCGTCGCGGACGCCACGTCCGGCACCGTGGCCGCCGTCAGCGGCGGCCTGCTCTGTCTCGGCGCCGTCGCCGCCGTGGCGGCCGCCACCCCGTCCCTGCGCAGGCGTTCCGCGTCCCCGGCGCAGTGACGCTCGGCGCCGTGCCTTCCGGCGCGGTGCCTGTCAGCGTGATGCCGCCGGGTCCACCCTGCGGCGGAGCAGGCAGAACTCGTTGCCCTCGGGGTCGGCGAGGACGTGCCAGGACTCCTCGCCCGTCTGCCCCACGTCGGCGGTCCGCGCGCCGAGGTCGAGCAGGCGCTGGAGCTCCTCGTCCTGGTCGCGGTCGGTCGCGTTCACGTCGAAGTGCAGGGGCAGCTTGCCGTGCCGCGGGTCGTCGCTGCGGCTCAGGACCAGCCTGAGCCCGTCCTCGCCAAGCTCGGTTCCGCCGGGCCCGATCTCGATGTCGCCGATGTCATCGCGCTCCAGGACGGTGTAGCCGAGCACCGCGCACCAGAACTCGGCGAGCGTCTCGGGGTCCCGGCAGTCGATGACCAGCTCGGTTATGCGGCATGCCATCGCGTTACGGTATCCCGTTGGCGATCATCGCGGGGGCCGCCGGCCACGGCGGCCCCTCGCGGCGGTCTACTTCTTGCGGCCCCGCCGGGACTTCGGGGCGTCCTTCTTCGGGTCGGGCTTGCGCGGCGCGGCGGGCTTCTTGCCGCCGCCCTGGTTCTTCACGGCCTCGATGGCGGCCTTCGCGGCGGCCGGGTCGAGGTACTCGCCGCCGCGCTTCAGCGGCGCGAAGTCGTCGTCCAGCTCGTAGACGAGGGGGATGCCGGTCGGGATGTTCAGGCCGACGATCTGCTCGTCGGAGATGTCGTCGAGGTGCTTGACCAGGGCGCGCAGCGAGTTGCCGTGCGCGGCGACCAGGACGGTCTTGCCCTCGGCGAGGTCCGGCACGATCGAGTCGTACCAGTACGGCAGCAGCCGGTCGACGACGTCGGCGAGGCACTCCGACCGCGGGATCAGCTCGGACGGCAGCTCGGCGTAGCGCAGGTCGTTCACCTGGGACAGCGGGTCGTCGTCCTTGATGGGCGGCGGCGGGGTGTCGTAGGACCGGCGCCAGGTCATGAACTGCTCTTCGCCGAACTCCTCGCGCGTCTGCGCCTTGTTCTTGCCCTGGAGGGCGCCGTAGTGCCGCTCGTTCAGCCGCCAGGAGCGCTTGACGGGGATCCACAGCAGGTCCGCGACGTCCAGCGCGATGTTGGCGGTGCGGATGGCCCGCTTGAGCAGCGATGTGTGCACCACGTCGGGGGTGATGTCGGCGTCGAGCAGCAGGTCGCCGCCGCGGGTCGCCTCGCTCTCGCCCTTGGTGGACAGGTCGACGTCCACCCAGCCGGTGAACAGGTCTTCCGCGTTCCAGACGCTTTCGCCATGCCGGAGCAATACCAGGGTCGCCATGGTGCAGAGCCTATCGGGACGTGCGGATCTACTCGCGGTTGGCCGGGTCCGCGAAGGACGCGAACGCCTGCAGGTTGGCGAGGCTCCCGCCGCGCTTGACCCGCCAGTCCCACTCGCGCTGGATGGACGATTTGAACCCGCGTTCGAGGGCCTTGTCGAAGTTCTCGTCGGAGTAGGTGAGGACGCAGCCGAGCAGCCGGTCGATCTCCTCGGCGCTGACGGACTCCAGCGGCACCTTGCCGACGAGGTGGACGTCGCCGACGTCGTCGAGAGCGAACGCGACCCCGTACATGCGGCCGTTCTTCTCCAGGAGAAACCGGTAGAAGTCGGCGTGGTTCTCGTCGGGGCGGCGGCAGAAGAACGCCTCGACGTGCAGGCTGTGGTCGCCCACGATCAGCCAGGTCATGGTGGCGAGCTTGTGCTGGCCGGGCAGCCTGACGAAGAACGCGTTCTCGCGCGGCTCGTCGAACTCGAGCTCGGCGGCCTTCAGCGCGTCCCGGATCGTCTCGACGGTGCTCGCGTGCGGTCCGCTCATGCCGTCACCTCCGCGGTGAGCTCGGGCGAGAGCGCGGGCGGTGCGAGCCGGACGGCGGGTAGCGACATGGCACCGGTATACACGTCCAGGAGGCGGTCGACGGTGGCGTCCCACCCGAAGTCCTGGGCGTGGCGGACGGCGCCGCGCGCGAGGCGGTTGTGGAGGCCGGGCTCGGCGTGCAGGCGGCGCAGGACGGCGGCGTAGTCGGCGGGGTCGTGCCCGGAGACCAGGACGCCGGACTCGCCGTCGGCGACCGCGGTGCGGAGACCGCCGACGCCGGCGGCGACGACGGGCGTCCCGCAGGCCTGCGACTCGACGGCGACGAGCCCGAACGATTCGCTGTGCGAGGGGACGACGGTGACGTCGGCGGCGCGGTACCAGTCGGCGAGACCGTCCTGCGGCGCGGGCGGCTCGAACCGGACGACGTCGGCGATGCCGAGTTCGGCGGCGAGGGTCTGCAGCCCTTCCGGGCGGCACCGGCCGGAGCCGCTGGGTCCGCCGACGACGGCGACGACGAGCCTGGCGCGCAGCGCCGGGTCGTCGGCGAGCATGCGGGCGGCGGCGCGCAGCAGCACGTCGGGGGCCTTGAGCGGCTGGATGCGGCCGACGAACAGCAGGACGTAGGCCTCGCGGGGCAGGCCGAGGCGGCGGCGGGCGGGGCCGGTGCGGTGCGGGAGGAGCCCGGTGCTGCGGGCGAGGACGGGGGACTCGGGGCGGAACAGCGACAGGTCGACGCCGGGGCTGACGACGGCGACGCGGCGGGGGTCGGCGCCGTACAGGCCGATCAGCTCGTCGGCCTCCTCGCGGGTGTTGGCGACGAGCTGGTCGGAGGAGGCGACGACCTGCTCCTCGCCGCGGACGCGCTCGTCCGGTTCGGGCTTGTCGCCGTCGGCGAGCGCGGCGTTCTTGACCTTGGCCATGGTGTGCATCGAGTGGACGAGCGGGACGCCCCAGCGCTGCTTGGCGGCCCATCCGGCCTGCCCGGAAAGCCAGTAGTGGGTGTGCAGGAGGTCGTAGTGGCCGGGGTCGTAGGACGCCTCGGCGCGCAGCACGCCGGAGGTGAAGCCGCACAGCTGGCGGGGCAGCTCGCCCTTGTCGAGCTCCTCGAACGGGCCGGCGACGACGTGCCGGACGAGGACGCCGGGGGCGAGTTCGGCGACGGGGGGCAGGGCGCGGCAGGTCGCGCGGGTGAAGATGTCCACCTCGACGCCGCGGGCGGCCAGCCGTTTGGCCACCTCGACGATGTAGACGTTCATGCCGCCCGCGTCGCCGGTACCGGGTTGGTCGAGGGGGGAAGTATGAACACTGACCGTCGCAACTCGGTTGATACGACGCGACACCGGACACCACCTCCGGTAGTGCAACCTATCGAGCGCGTTGCCTGTTCCCCCACTAAGGGGGACAACCGTGACTTCTCGCCACAGTGATGGACCTCACCGGCCGCGCCGCGCTCGCCAACTGGGAAGCTGTGGGCATGCGTAAGACCGCGGTAGTGACCGGAGCAAGCAGCGGAATCGGGGCCGCCACGGCCAGGCGGCTGGCGGCGGAGGGCTTCAACGTCGTGCTGGCGGCACGGCGCCGCGAGCGCCTCGACGGGCTCGCCAAGGAGATCTCCGAAGAGGTCCCGGGCGCGGCCAAGATCGTGCCGTTCACCCTGGACGTGACCTCACAGGAGTCGGTGGACGCCCTGGTCGCGGCGGTCGGGGCCTGCCACGTGCTCGTCAACAACGCGGGCGGCGCGCTCGGCCTCGACACCGTCGAGACCGCCGATCTGGACGACTACCGGGCCATGTACGAGACGAACGTGCTCGGGCTCGTCCGGGTGACGAAGGCGCTGCTGCCGAAGCTGATCGAGAGCGGCGCGGGGCACGTGGTGAACATCACCTCGCTGGCGGCGCACGTCCCGTACGAGGGCGGCGGCGGGTACAACGCGGCCAAGCACGCCGCGTACGCGGTGAACGAGGTCATGCGGCTGGAGCTGGTGGCGAAGCCGGTCCGGGTCACCGAGGTCGCGCCGGGGCTGGTGAAGACGGAGGAGTTCTCGCTGGTCCGGTTCCGCGGCGACGAGGAGCGGGCGGCGAAGCCGTACGAGGGCGTCCCGGAGCCGCTGGTGGCGGAGGACGTCGCGGACTGCGTCGCGTGGGCGGTGACGCGCCCGCCGCACGTCAACATCGACCGGATCGACGTCCAGCCCCGCGTCCAGGCGGCCCCGTACAAGCTCCACCGCGAGACCTGATCCCGCGTCGGCTCGACCGCGGCCCGCGGCTCATCGGGGGGCGACGGTGGTCCAGGGAAGGGTCACCTCGCCCAGGCGCCAGCGCCGGCGGGGGCCGTAGGGCGGGCGGGTCAGGACGGGATGCGTGCGGGCCAGCAGGCGGACGGCCTCGATCCAGCGGGCGCGCGGGCCGAACGCCGAGTGCGGCGCGGCCGTCGCCCAGCAGCGGTCGAACGTCGCGAGGAGGTCGTGCACGGGCTCGCCCGGCACGTTGCGGTGGATCAGCGTCTTCGGCAGCCGTTCGGCCAGGTCGGACGGGCGGCCGAGGGCCGGGAGGTGCGCCGCGAAGGTGATCGTCCGGGGGCCGTCCGGGCCGAGCGCGACCCAGACGGCGCGGCGTCCGATCTCGTCGCAGGTGCCCTCGACGAGGACGCCGCCGGGCGCGAGCCGCGAGCACAGCCGCTCCCAGGCCCGCCAGGCGGCGGGCTCGTCGTACTGGCGGAGCACGTTGAGCGCGCGGATCAGGACGGGCCGGCGCGGCACGGGCACCTCGAAGCCGCCGCGGCGGAACGACAGCCCGTCGTGCGGTCCGGTCCGGCCGAGGAAGGCGTGGCCCGCGGCGACGCGGTCGGGTTCGATCTCGATGCCGACGACCTCGAGCCGGGGCGAGACGGCGCGCAGCCGGGTGTAGAGCTCGAAGGCGGTGACGGGCGAGGCGCCGTAGCCGAGGTCGACGGCGAGGGGCGGGTCGCCCGCGCGCAGCGCGGCGGCCTGCGTGGCGGCGATCCAGCGGTCGATCCGGCGCAGGCGGTTGGGGTTGGTGGTGCCGCGGGTCACCTCCCCGACGGGCTTTTGCGATCCGACCACCTGCAGATTGTCGGTCTTTGGTGAGACATGCCGGTAATCGAACCCGATTCGGTCATGACGGTAAGTGTTCCTTTACGCTGGCGTCCGGCACGCACCCCCGACCCGCGCCCGTCCCCTGGAGGAGAGCCGCATGCCCCAGCTCGACCTGGCGACCCTGCACGAGGCCGTCGCCGCCGCCGTTCCCGACCGCGAGGCGATGGTGTGGCGCGACCGGCGGCTGAGCTGGGCCGAGGCCGGCGAGCGGACCCGCCGGCTCGCGCACGTCCTGCACGAGCACGGGCTCGGCGTCCGGGACCGGCGGACCGCCGAGCCCTGGGAGTCGCCGCACGACCACCTCGCGCTCTACCTGCACAACGGCCCCGAGTACGTCGAGGGCCTGGTCGGCGCGCACAAGGCCCGCGTCGCCCCGTTCAACGTCAACTACCGGTACGTCGACGACGAGCTGGCGCGGCTGTTCGCCGACGCCCGCCCGGCCGCGATCATGTACCACGCGCGGTTCGCCGAGGCGATCGAGCGGGTCGTCAAGCGCCTGGACGCCCCGCCGCTGCTCCTCCAGGTGGCCGACGAGTCCGGCGGCGGCCTCGTGCCCGGCGCGCTCGACTACGAGGCGGCGCTCGCGGCGGCGTCCGCCGATCCCCTGCCCGGCGTCCGCCCTGAGGCCGGCGACCTGCACATCCTCTACACCGGCGGGACGACCGGGCTGCCCAAGGGCGTGCTGTGGCGGATCGGCGACCTGATGCTCGGGCCGCTCGGCCTGCGCCGCCGCGACGGCTCCCCGCTCGACGACCTGGACGAGGCCGTCGCGCGGGCGCGGCGCAGTGACCAGCGGGTCGTCGTCGGGCCGCCGCTGATGCACGGCGCCGGCACCTGGTCGGCGCTGGGCGCGTGGTGCGCCGGCGGCTGCGTGATCTTCCCGGACCGGGTGGACGGCCTGGACGCGGCCGACCTGCTGGCGACCGCCGAGCGCGAGCGGGCGACCAGGATGCCGCTGGTCGGCGACGCGTTCGCGCGGCCGATCGCGGACGCGCTGGAGCGCCGCCCGCACGACCTCGGGTCGCTGCGCTCGCTGGTCAACTCGGCGGCGGCGATCAGCCCGGAGGTGAAGCGGCGGCTGCTCGACCTGATCCCGGGCGCGCGGATCGTCGACGTGCTCGGCTCGTCGGAGAGCGGCTTCGCGGTGACCCGCGCGGGCGCGGAGGCCCGCACGTTCGCGATGGCGCCGGGCGGCGCGGTGCTGAGCGCCGACCGCACCCGCAGGCTCGCGCCGGGCGAGGACGAGATGGGCTGGCTGGCCAAGGGCGGCGGCGCGATCCCGCTCGGCTACCTCGGCGACCCGGACAAGACCGCCGCGACGTTCCTGACCGTCGACGGCGAGCGCCTCGTCGTCCCCGGCGACCGGGCCCGCCACCTCGCCGACGGCACCGTCGAGGTGCACGGGCGCGAGGCGACGACGATCAACACCGGCGGCGAGAAGGTGTTCGCCGAGGAGGTCGAGGACGTGCTGCGCGAGCTGCCCGGCGTCGCGGACGCGCTGGTCGTGGGCCGGCCGAGCGAACGCTGGGGCAGCGAGATCGTCGCGGTGGTGCGCCCGGCGAAGGCCCCGGAGGACGGCGCGCTGCGCGCGGGCTGCGCCGCCCGCCTGGCCCGCTACAAGATCCCCAAGGCGTTCGTGCGGACCGACGCGTCGCTGCGGCTGCCCAACGGCAAAGCCGACTACGCCGCCGCCCGCGCGCTGCTGGACTGAATCCGGTTCGGTCGACGGCCGTCCGGGGCTGTACGGGACGGTGCCGGGCACGCGATCCTGGTCGGATGCCTGACCTGCACAGCCTGCTCGCCGACCTCGCCGCCGAAGGCGACTCCCTCGACGCCCTGGTGGCGCCGCTGCCCGCCGCCCGCTGGGCGGACCCGACGCCCGCCGAAGGCTGGACGATCGCGCACCAGATCGCCCACCTGGCCTGGACGGACGGGCAGGCGGTCGACGCGGCGACCGACGCCGACGCGTTCGCCCACCACCTCGAACAGGCCCTCGCGGACCCCGCCGGCTATGTCGAGCGGGGCGCGCGCGAGGGCGCCGCCGAGGAGCCCGCCCGCCTGCTCGCCCGCTGGCGGGACGCGCGGCGCGGCATGGTCGAGGCGCTCGCCGACGTCCCGCCGGGCACGCGGCTGCCGTGGTTCGGGCCGCCGATGAGCGTGGCGTCGATGGCGACGGCGCGGCTGATGGAGACGTGGGCGCACGGCGAGGACGTCGCGGACGCGCTCGGCGTCCGGCGCGAGCCCACGGCGCGGCTCCGGCACGTCGCGCACATCGGCGTCCGGACCCGCGACTTCGCGTTCCGCAACCGCGGCCTGGAACCGCCGGCGGAGGAGTTCCGCGTCGAGCTGACCGGCCCGGGCGGCGAGAAGTGGACGTGGGGGCCGGACGGCGCCGCGCAGTCGGTCACCGGGCCCGCGCTCGACTTCTGCCACCTGGTCACGCAGCGGCGCAACCGGGCGGACCTCGCCGTCGTCGCGACGGGCGCGGACGCCGGCCGGTGGCTGGACGTGGCGCAGGCGTTCGCCGGGCCGCCCGGCCCCGGGCGGGCGCCCGCGGCCGGGTGAGCACTCGCCTCTACCGGAGCGCCCCGGCGTTCCCGCGAGCCGATTTCGCGGTTCTGGAGACGGCCGGTCAGGGTTCGCCGACGGCGCGCTCGAACGCCGCGTACGCGTCCTCGGTGAACAGCACGAACCGCACGTCCGGCACCTTGGTCTGCGCCGCCCGCACCGTACCGACCGCGATCCGGGCGGCGTCGTCCATCGGCCAGCCGTAGATGCCCGCCGACACGGCCGGGAACGCAACCGACGCGGCGCCCAGCTCGTCGGCGACCCGCAGCGACTCGCGGTAGCAGGAGGCGAGCAGGCCGGAGCGGTCCTCGGACGTCGCGTAGACCGGCCCCACGGTGTGGATCACCCAGCGGGCGGGCAGCCGCCCCGCCGTCGTCGCGACCGCCTGCCCCGTCGGGAGCCCGCCGCCGTACTGCGCGGCGCGCAGCCTGCGGCACTCGTCCAGGATCTCCGGGCCGCCCTTGCGGTGGATCGCTCCGTCGACCCCGCCGCCGCCGAGCAACGACGAGTTCGCCGCGTTCACCACGGCGTCGACGTCCTGTTCGGTGATGTCACCGCGGACGAGAGTGATGTTCATGCACGCAATTGTCCCCCGTGCCGGGCACGAAACGCACACGGACGGTCTCCGGCGGTACCCTCATCTCGGACGGGCTTCCACGGGGCGGTGCGGCTCGTCCGCCCGTCGTCCGGCGGCCACGGGGGGCGGCCCGCGCCGGGGCCGCGCGTGACCTGGATCAGGACTCTGCCTATCCTGCCGTCAGACGACCACAAAGGCGTGACAGTCGTGGAGGTTACCCCCTTGAAGATCTTCCTCGCCGGAGCGACCGGAGTCATCGGCCGCCGGCTGATCCCGCTGCTCGTCCAGGCGGGCCACGAGGTCGCAGGGACGACACGCCGCGAGGAGCGCACCGGCTCCGTCACCGAGCTCGGCGCCGCGCCGGTCGTCGTGGACGTCCTGGACGCCGCCGCGATCCGCGACGCCGTCGCGGACGCGCGGCCGGACGTGATCGTGCACCAGCTCACCGATCTCAGCGGTGAGGACTTCGAGGCCAACTCCATGCTGCGCATCGAGGGCACCCGCAACCTCGTCGACGCGGCGAAGGCGGCCGGCGTCGAGACGATGATCGCGCAGAGCATCGCCTGGCTGTACGTGCCGGGCGAGACGCCCGCGGCCGAGACCGACGCGCTGGACGCCTCGCTGCCGCCCTACGCGGGCATCGCGGCGCTGGAGAACGCGGTCGCCGAACTGGACCGCGGCGTCGTGCTGCGGTACGGGGCGCTGTACGGGCCCGGCACCTGGTACGCGCCGGACGGCGCGATCGCGCAGCGGGTGAAGGCGGGCAGCCTGCGGCTGGCGCCGGCGTGGACGTCGTTCGTGCACGCCGACGACGCGGCCGCGGCGGCGCTGGCGGCGCTGGACTGGCCGGCCGGCCCGGTCAACATCGTCGACGACGAGCCGGCGACGACGGCGGAGTGGCTGCCGGTCTACAGCGCGGCGCTCGGCGCGCCGACGCCGGGCAGCGCCGGCAAGCACGCGGCCACGACGGGCCGTCCGGTGTCGAACGCCAAGGCGCTCAGCCTGGGCTGGAAGCCGCAGACGCCGTCGTGGCGCACCGGTTTCGCCGACATGAAGTGACCTGCGGGGCACGGCCCCGGCGGAGGTTGAACGCCGCCGGGGCCGTCGCCGTGTGCGCGGTCAGCCGAACTGGAACGAGCGCTTCGCCATCCCGAACCAGTAGCCGTCGATGACGGACCGGCGCCCGGACGGGGCGTCGGCGTCGGCGCCGAGCGCCACGAACAGCGGCGCGAAGTGCTCGGTGCGCGGGTGGGCGAGGCGCGCGGCGGGCGCCTTGGCGCGGAAGTCGAGCAGCGCGTCGACGTCGCCGTCCGCGACGGCGCGGTCCGTCCACGCGTCGAACTCGGCGGACCACGCGGGCGGCGGGGCGTCCGGGGCGGGGCTCATCGCGCGCAGGTTGTGGGTGGTGAACCCGCTGCCGACGATCAGGACGCCCTGGTCGCGGAGCGGCGCGAGGGTCCGGCCGATGTCGAAGAGCCGTCCGGGGTCGAGGGTCGGCATGGACATCTGGAGCACCGGGACGTCCGCGTCCGGGTACATCTCGACGAGCGGGACGTAGGCGCCGTGGTCGAGGCCGCGTTCCTCGTCCTGGTGCACGCCGGGGATGAGTTTGCGCACGTCGTCGGCCAGTCGCGGGGCGCCGGGGGCGTCGTAGCGGACGGTGTAGTAGTGCTCGGGAAAGCCCCAGAAGTCGTACACGAGCGGGACGGGACGGGTCGCGCCGATCGACAGCGGCGCCTCCTCCCAGTGCGCGGAGACCATGAGGATCGCCTCCGGCTTCGGCAGCGCGGCCGACCAGCGGGCGAGTTCGGCGGTCCAGACGGCGTCGTCGGCGAGCGGCGGCGCGCCGTGGCTGAGGTAGAGCACCGGCATCCTGGTCATGGCATCCCCCACGCGGAAAAGTTCAGATCTGAACCATATCTCCCGAGTGGTTGAACGTTCAAGTCTTGAGGGTTCAACCACTTGCGTAAAATACGGACATGACCGACACCCGGTGGCTCGACGCCGACGAGCAGGAGACCTGGCGCGCGTTCCTGTGGACCTCCCGGCTGCTGAACGAGGCCCTCGACCGCCAACTCCAGCGCGACTCCCGGATGCCGCACGCCTACTACATGATCCTCGCGATGCTGTCGGAGTCCCCCGGCCGCGCGCTGACCATGACCGAGCTCGCCGCGATCGTCCACTCGTCGCCGAGCCGGCTGTCGCACGCCGTCAACCGGCTGGAGGAGGCCGGCTGGGTGCGCCGCTCCAAGGACGCCGAGGACCGCCGGACGACCATCGCCGAGCTGACCGACGAGGGGTTCGCCGAACTGGAGAAGGCCGCTCCCGGGCACGTCGCCGAGGTCCGCCGGACCCTGTTCGACCCGCTGACCCGCGAGCAGATGCTGGAGTTCCGGCGGACCCTGCACACCCTGCTCACCTCGCTCGACCCGCACGGCGAAGCGCCCTGCGCGAGCAGGCGCCCCTGACCGCTCGACCAGCGCGTCGGCGAGCGCTCCGCGCGCCGCGTTCCGGGCGCCGGCTCAGCCGTCATGCCGGCCGTACGGTTCCTGCCAGGCGGGAGGCGGGCCGGGCAGCTCGCCGGCGTCCGCGAGGTGCAGCGAGTCGAGCAGCAGCTCGAGGTAGCGGTGCCGCAGCCGCTTCGTCCGCTCGTCGTCGCCGATCCGGATGCCGTGCAGATGCTCCAGCATCACCGGGACGTCCCCGGCCTCGATGTCGCGGCGGAGCGCGCCGGCCTTTTTGACGCGCTCCAGCAGCCGCGTCGTGGCGAGGTGCATCTCGCGCGCCTTGGCGCTCATCGCGTCGGTGACGGGGAAGCCGCCCGCGAGCCGCATCGTCGGGGAACCGGCGCCGCTGTCCAGGCAGCGGCGCATGAACGCGGCGAACGCCTCCCACGGGTCGCCGTCCTCGGCGAGGGCCGCCTCGACCTCGGCGAGGTAGCGGTCCATGCCGTCGTCGGCGAGCTTCTGGAGCAGGTCCTCCTTGCTCTGGTAGCGGCGGTAGAGGGCGCTGATGCCGACTCCCGCGTGCTCGGCGACGGCGGCGATGGGGGCGTTCGGGTCCGCGGTGAACACCGCCCGGGCCGCCTCCCGGATCAGTTCGTCGTTGCGCGCCGCCTGGGCCTTGCGTCCGCTCATGGGCGCCGGCGTGATGGCCTCCATGCGCCCACACTAAGGGAACGAATGATTCCGTTCTGTGTTGTCGCCCGCGCCGGGCCAAAGCATCAGTCAGATGGCCGCCGGATCAGCCGGCGGGCGGCTCGAACAGGCGCAGCCCGTGCGCCAGCGCCGCCGCCTGCGTCCGGGACGCGACCCCAGTTTCGCCAGGATGTTGGACACGTGGACGCCCGCCGTCCGGGCGGAGATGAACAGCGCCTCCGCGATCTGCCGGCCGGGGCCGTCCAGAGCGCCGGCGAGGATCGCGGCGGCGGCGAGGTCGCCGCAGGCCATCGCCACCCGGCAGCGCAGGTCGTGCAGCGGCGGCCGGAACGCCTTGCCCCAGTAGCGGTCCTGAAGACCCGGACCGACGGACTACGTATTCCTCCCAATGTGGCACGGGCCGCGCGTCACGACCGTAGAGGTCATGGCATCCGACAAGCACAGCCGGCTGATCCTGGACCGCGCTGAGCTGAGGAAACGCATTCGGCCTTGACCCGCGGCGCAGCGCGCCCTCATTATGAACATGCGTTCATGAACGGGCGTTCATAACATGGAGGTTCCGATGGACATCGTCAACACCGCCCAGGCCGAGGCGTGGAACGGCTACGAGGGCGAGCACTGGGCCGACCACCACGACCGGTACGACGCCGTCAACAACGGCTTCGACGGCGTCCTGCTGGACGCCGCCGCGATCGGCGCGCACGACCGCGTCCTCGACCTCGGCTGCGGGAGCGGCTACATCACCCGCCGCGCCGCGCGGCGGGCCCCGCTCGGCCGCGCGCTCGGCGTCGACCTGTCCGCGCCGATGCTCGCCCGCGCCCGCTCCCTCACCGAGCGGGACGGCGTCCCGAACGCCGAGTTCGAGCAGGGCGACGCGCAGGTCCACCCGTTTCCGGACGCCGCGTTCGACGCCGCGGTCAGCCGGTTCGGGGTCATGTTCTTCGCCGACCCGGTCGCCGCGTTCGGCAACGTCCGGCGCGCGCTGCGCGACGGCGGCCGGCTGGCCTTCCTCGCCATGGCGTCTCCCGCCGGGACCGACCTCGGCACCGTGTTCGCCGCGATCGGGCCGCGGCCCGCGGCGGTGACCGGGCACGCCGGGCCGATGTCGATGTCCGACCCGGACCGCGTCCGCGCGATCCTCGACGCGGCCGGGTTCCGCGACGTCTCCTGCCGGACAGTGCACGCCGAGCAGGTCTGGGGGCGCGACGCCGCCGACGCCGCGGAGTTCCTCGCCGGCTGGGGCCCCGTCCGGCACAACCTCGGCGACGGCCCGGAGCTCCGCGCCGCGATCACCGACGCGATGCGCCCCTTCGAGCGGGACGGCGCCGTCCGGCTCCGCGGCACCGCGCTGCTGGTCCAGGCCCGGCGATGAGCCGGAGCGCGGTCTCCGGCGGCGGCCGGATCTATACGATGCGAGGTGATGTCTCCTCGTAAGGCGGCCGCGCTGCGCGGCGGCGACCGGACCCTGCGCGAGCACCTGATCGCGACCGCCGAGCGGATGATCGCCGAGCGCGGGACGGCGGGGCTGACCGTCCGGGCCATCGCGCAGGAGGCGGGCGTCGCGGGCGGGGTGCTCTACAACCACTTCGCCGACAAGGAGGAGCTGATCGCCCTCGCGCTGCGCGCCCGCGCCACGGCGATCGAGAGCGCCCTGGAGCCCCTGCCCGCGCCGGGCACCGGCACGGTCGAGGACAACCTGCGCGCCTACGTCGCCCACGGCCTGGCCCTGCACGCCCGGCTGGTCCCGGCGCTGACCGGCCTGATCGCGACCCCCGAGGTGCTCGCCCGGTTCGCCGGGATGAGCGACCCCGACCGGGACTGGCGGCGCCGCCTGCGCGGCTACCTGGAGGGCGAGCGCGGCCTCGGCCGCATCGCCGCCGGCGCCCGCGTCGACGCCGTCACCTCCATGATCGTCGGCGCCTGCCACGAGCCTGTGCTGTCGGCGCTGTTCCAGGGCCGGGGCATCGCCGAGCCGTCCGCCCGGTACTCGGTGGACGACCTGGTCATGGCCGTCCTCGCGGGCATCGGGCGGGGCGATCCCGGCGGCTCCGGCCCGGCCTGAGCCCACCGGGATCCGCGCCCTCCCTCAGGTGGTCATGGACATCGCCTCGCGGACCTCGTCGAGGGTCCGGTCGGCGATCGCGGCGGCGCGTTCGTTGCCCTCGGCGAGGACGCGGCGCAGGTGCCCCCGGTCGGCCATCATCTCGGCGCGGCGGGCGCGGATCGGGCGCAGGAACTCGTTGACCGACTCGGTCACCGTCCGCTTCAGCGCGGCGCCGCCGCCGTCGCCGATCTCCGCGGCGACGTCGCGGGGGTCGCGGCCCTGGCAGAGCGCGGCGAGCAGCACCAGGTTGGACACCTCGGGACGGGTCTCCGGCGCGTACTCGATGTGCCGGTCGGCGTCGGTGACGGCGCGCTTGATCAGCCGGGCCGTCTCGTCGGGGGTCGCCGACAGCGCGATCGCGTTGCCGCGGCTCTTGCTCATCTTGCGGCCGTCGGTGCCGAGCAGGGTCGGCGCGGCCGACAGCAGGGCGTCCGGGACGGGGAAGACGGGGGCGTACCGGTCGTTGAAGCGGCGCGCGACCGTCCGGGTGACCTCCAGGTGCGGGAGCTGGTCGGCGCCCACGGGGACGAGGTTGGACTTGCAGAACAGGATGTCGGCGGCCTGGTGGACGGGGTAGGTGAACATCAGCCCGCTGACCGAGGCCTGCTTGGACGCGGCGATCTCGTCCTTCACGGTGGGGTTGCGGCTCAGCTCGCCGACCGTGACCAGGGACAGAAAGGGCAGCATCAGCTGGTTCAGCGCGGGCACGGCGCTGTGCCGGAAGATCGTCGCGGTGGACGGGTCGATGCCGGCGGCGAGGTAGTCGGCGACGAGCCCCTCGACGTGCTCGCCGAGCCGGTCGGCGACGTCCCGGTCGGTGAGCACCTGGTAGTCGGCGACCAGCACGAACAGGTCGACGCCGGCGCGCTGGAGCCGGACGCGGTTGGCGAGGGTGCCGAAGTAGTGGCCGAGGTGCAGGGCGCCGGTCGGCCGGTCGCCGGTGAGGATCCGGAAGGCGCCGGGGTCGGCGGCGACGCGCGCTTCGAGGTCGGCGTACGGGTCGGTCTGGGGCGTCTCTGTGGTCTGCAAGGGTCTCTCCTCCTGGTTCCGGGGCCCGCCGGACGGACCCGGGGCGGAGAAGAGAGCGGGCCGTCCAGCGGACGGCCCGAGGCGTGCGTGGGTGTCGGCCGTCCTAGGACGGCCGCCAGCACAGGCACGCGGTGCGCTTCATGCCTTCACGGTATCCCATCCGGATCCGAATGGGAGTAGATAATCCGGAACGGGACGACCTGGGTAGGCTGGTGGCATGACCGCGCTCGCCCCTGCCAACACCGTGACGGACCTGTCCTACCTGCTCGACCACACCTCGCATGTGCTGAAGTCGCGGATGACGGCGGCGCTCGGCGAGATCGGGCTGACGCCGCGCATGCACTGCGTGCTGGTGCACGCGCTCGAGGAGGAGCGCACGCAGATCCAGCTGGCCGAGATCGGCGACATGGACAAGACGACGATGGTCGTGACGGTGGACGCGCTGGAGAAGGCGGGGCTCGCGGAGCGGCGCCCGTCCTCGACGGACCGGCGCGCGCGGATCATCGCCGTGAGCGAGAAGGGCGCCGAGACGGCCCGGCGGGGGCAGGAGATCGTCGACCGGGTGCACGCGGAGGCGCTCGGGGCGCTGCCGGACGGTGAGCGGGACGTCCTCGTGCGGGCGCTGCGGCGGCTGGCCGAGGGGCATCTGAGCGCTCCGGTGGAGCAGGCGCAGCCGGTGCGGCGCCGGCGCGAGCGCAACAAGTAGGTCGACAATAGATCGTCTCTAACAAAACTATCTGCTAGTGTCTCTCTCGTTCGCCTCGAACGGGAGATGACCCCATGAACCTGTCCGTACGGTCCCGCGGGACCGCCCTCGGCGTGCTGTCCGCCGCCGCGCTGATGACGATCCTGGACGGCAGCATCGTCACCGTCGCGATGCCGTCCATCCAGCGCGACCTCGGCTTCTCCGCCGCCGGGCTGAGCTGGACCGTCAACGCCTACCTGATCGCCTTCGGCGGCCTGCTGCTGCTCGCCGGCCGGCTCGGCGACCTGATCGGCCGCAAGGCGATGTTCCTCGCCGGGAACGCCGTCTTCACCGGCGCGTCCGTGCTCGCCGGCGCCGCCGGCACCCCCGGCCTGCTCATCGCCGCCCGGTTCCTGCAGGGCGTCGGCAGCGCGATGGCCTCCGCCGTCGTCCTCGGCATCCTCGTCACCCTGTTCACCGAGCCCGGCGAGCGCGCCAGGGCCATCGGCGTGTTCAGCTTCACCGGCGCCGCCGGCGCGTCCCTCGGCCAGGTGCTCGGCGGCGTGCTCACCGACGCGCTGAGCTGGCACTGGATCTTCCTGATCAACGTGCCGATCGGGCTCGCCACGATCGCGCTGGCGCTCTACGCGCTGCCCCGCGACACCGGCACCGGCCTGCGCGGCGGCGCCGACGTCGCGGGCGCGCTGCTCGCCACGTCCGGGCTGATGCTCGGCATCTACACCGTCGTCAAGGCCGAGGACGCCGGCTGGCTGTCCGGCCGCACGCTCGGCCTCGGCGCCGTCTCGCTGGCCCTGCTCGCCGGGTTCTTCGTCCGGCAGGCGAAGGCCGCGACCCCGCTGATGCCGCTGCGCCTGCTGCGCTCCCGCAACGCGTCCGGCTCCTACCTCGCGCAGATGCTGTCGCTGTCGGCGATGTTCTCCTTCCAGATCATCGTGGCGCTCTACATGCAGAAGGTCCTCGGCTACGACGCGCTGGAGACCGGCCTCGCGATGCTGCCCGCCGCCGTCGCGATCGGCGCGATCTCGCTGTTCGTCTCGGCGCGGCTGAGCCGCCGCTTCGGCGAGCGCGCCGTGCTGCTCGCCGGCCTCGTCCTGCTGATGGGCGCGATGGGGCGGCTGACCCGGATCCCGCAGGACGCGGGCTACGCCGCCGACCTGCTGCCGGTCATGGTGCTGGTCTCCGGCGGCGGGCTCGTCCTGCCCGCGCTCACCGGACTCGGCATGTCCGGCGCCCGCCCGGACGACGCGGGCCTGGTGTCAGGGCTGTTCAACACCGTCCAGCAGATCGGGATGGCGCTCGGCGTGGCGGTGCTGTCGACGCTCGCCGCGTCCCGCACCGAGCACCTGCGCGCGGACGGCCGGTCCGAGGCCGCCGCGCTGACCGGCGGGTACCACCTGGCGTTCAGCGTCTCGGCGGGCCTGCTCGTCGCCGCGTTCGCGGTCGGCCTCCTCGTGCTGCGCAACCCGAAGCCCGCCCCGGACGCCCCCGCGCCCGTCGAGTCCGTCCCCACCAGCGCCTGAAGATGTGCGGGGACTGCGGGCTCAGGTGGGCAGCACCAGCAGGATCAGCGGGAGGCCGGCGAGGAGCGGCACGGCCGCCGTCGCGGCGAGACGGGCCCGGCGCGACAGCGGCTTCGGCTCCAGCAGCCGGTTGACCCGCGCCATCACCGGGATGTCGTCGGCGGACGCGACGCCGAGCGTCCCGGACGGCGCGGCGGCCGGGCGGGCGGCGGCGAAGCGCAGCAGCGCCGTCGCCAGCTCGCGCGGCGGGCGGCCCGAGCGGGCCCGGTCGTCCGCGGCCATCTCGATCAGCAGCTCCACCGCGTCCAGGCACCGCCCGACCAGCCGGAACTGCGGGAACACCTGGCGCAGCGACGCGAACGGCAGCAGCACCAGGTCGTGCCGCTCGCGCGCGTGCGCGCGCTCGTGCGCGAGGACAGCGGCCAGCTCGGCGCGGTCCAGCAGCTCGAGGGTGCCGGCGCTCACCACGACCTTGGACGAGCGGACCCCCGGAACGCAGTAAGCGGCCGCGCCCGGATGGTCGAGGACCAGCGTGCCGGGAACGGCCGAATCGCGGCGGGAGACGAGGGCGAGGAGTACTCGGTGCCGGTGCCTGGCGCGCACGACGCGGACCACCGCGTACATCAGCATCACCAGCAGCACGGCGGCGAGGCTCACGGCCGCCAGCAGCGCGGCCATGTGCACCGCGTCGAGCCTGGCGGCCTGATCGTCGTAGAGGCCGGGGACGCCGCCCAGCACGCCCTTGCGGTACGGCGCGACCGCGACGCCGAGCAGCGCCCCTATCGTGGCGACGCCCCAGCACAGGCCGAGGGACTGCCAGAGGGCGATGCCGAGGCGCGGAGTCCGCCACGTCCACCTGGCCCGGGACAGCAGGTGCGCCCCGCCGACGGTCCCCAGGGAGATCAATGCGAGCAGGGCGGTGCCGGTCATGCCGGTGGTTCCTTCGTGAGGCCGGCCAGGGCCTGGCGGATCACGTCGATCTCGTCGCTCGAGACCGACCGGACGAAGTGCGCCAGCGCGGCGTCGCGGTCGCCCGTCTCGTCCAGGGCGCCCAGCATCAGCTCGGTGACGTAGCTCTCCCGGCTCGCCACCGGCCGGTACCGCCACGCGCGGCCGTCCCGCTCGCGTTCGAGGAACTCCTTCTTGGCGAGCCTGTCCAGCACCGTCATCACCGTGGTGTGGGCGAGGTCGCGGTCATGGGCGAGCGCACGGCTCACGTCGCGGGCCGTGGCGGCGCCGGAACCGGCGTCCTCCCGCGCCCACAGAACCTCCATGACCGTGCGTTCAAGCTCTCCAAGACCCTTCACGACGTCCAGATTATCCGACTAGAGGGCAGGTCACCACGGGGGGTAGTACTACGAACTCCCGTACTACCTTTCGTAGTAGCGGCGGCGGGCCGGGGCCGCGGTCGGCGACCGTGCGCGACCCGGCCCGCGCCTATCGACCTATGGCTATCGGACCCACAGCACGTAAGGGAAACTCGTGCCGTCGAGGGTGCACTTGTAGGCGTTCCAGCCCTCCCGCTCGTACTGCTGACCCATGTCGACGCAGGCCTTCTTGCTTCCGTAGTTGCCGATGTACGTCCAGGTGTACTGCGGGGAGGCCTTCGCGGTCGTGGCGGCCTGGGCGGGCACGCCGAGCCCGCCGATCGCCATCGCGACGGCGGCGCCGGTGACTGCGGTGCGGAGGCGCATTTCGGTACTTCCCTTCGCGGGGGACACACGCCGGCGAGCCCGGGAGGCGCCGCACGCCCGCGCCTCCGACCAAGATCACCGGCCGGACAAGGGGTACGGTAAACCGGCGATCAGAGGGTGTCCATGAAATGCGTCCTGTGCATTTCTGCCCAAAAAATCCCCGGCTATCAGCGCAATCGGAAGAGCCCCAGTCCACCGGATCGAGCACCACGGCGCGCCGCCCCGTCCGGCACCCGTGGCGGGACCTCTCCCGGGAGAGGGTGCCTAGGGTGGCTCGCGCGGAGCGGCGGACGCCGCGGGCTTCGAGGGGAACGGTCGATGGGATGGCTTCGGCAGCGCAGGGCGCGGACTCCGTCCACCGGTGACGGGCCGTTCAACGTCCGCCCCGCCTGGTCGACGCGCCGGACGCGCGAGCTGGACGCGATCGTCGACGAGATGTTCCCCGCTCTCCGCGGCGATCGCGAGGGCGCCGGGTTCCTCCTCGACCCGTCAAGCCTTCGGGGATCGACGCGCGACTACCACGAGCAGTGCCTCGCCTGGCTGGGAATCGACGTCGGGATCCTGCCGCCGGAACGGGTGTGGATCCAGGCCGGCCGCCCGTACCCGGCGAACCTGGAGCTGCGCGTGCCTGCGTCGGGCGGGACGGGGTCCGGGAAGTTCGGGCTGTACATGGACAGCAGCCTTTACCGGTCGCGCGACGCCGTGAAGATGGCGCTCGCCCACGAGCTCACCCATCTGTATCTGGTGCTGCACGACCTGCAGGAGATGCGTCCGATCCCGAACGGCGCCACCACCAGCCTTTCGCTGGACGAGGAGATCCGCACGGAGGTGGCGTCGATGCTGCTCGGTTTCGGCAAGCTCGTCATCAACGGCGCGTGCTCGTACGAGCGCGTGCATCTGTCCCAAGGTGTGATCGGGCAGCTCGGCTACCTGCGGACGTACGAGTTCGCCTACCTGTACCAGCTGGTGAACGCCCTCGCCGACGTGCCGGCGGACGCCGCCGCGCACGGCCTGAACGTCTCCGCCCGGGAGCTGATGAACCGGATCGCGGTGAAGCCGCCGCGCGAGGACGGCTGAGAACGTCCGCCGCTACACCACCGGCGACGGCTCTCTGACGGGTTGCTGCGCCCCGGTCGGGGACGGGTCCTGCCGCGTGCCGGGGAGCCGGACCGTGACGACGAGGCCGCCCGCGGGGCGGGGCGCGAGGTCGAGGGTCCCGTCGTGCGCGCGGACGATGCTGTGGACGATGGCCAGCCCGAGGCCGACACCGGCGTGCTCGTCGGTGCGGATGCGCCGCGTCCCGCGTTGGAACGGTTCGGTGAGCGTCGGTATCAGCTCCGGTGGCAGCGGCGGACCGGTGTTCTCGACCCGCACGACGCTCGCGTCCGGCCGCGCCGCGGTGTGGACCGTCACGCCGCCGCCGTCAGGGAGGTTGTGGACGATGGCGTTCTGCACGAGGTTCATCACCATCCGCAGGATGAGCTCCGGCGAGCCGACGGTCCGCGCCCTCTCGCCGGTGACCTCCAGCGTGACCTGCCGCTTCTCGGCGAGGGGCAGCAGCGTTTCGGCGGCCTCTTCGGCGGCCAGGGACAGGTCGACGGGCTCGCGGGTGAAGTTCCTGCGGTCGCTGCGGCTGAGCAGCAGCAGGGCCTCGGTGAGGTCGATCGCGCGCGTGTTGACGCTCTGGAGGCGCTCGATGAGCTCGTCCCGGTTCCGGGTGGGGTCGTTGCGGGCGACGTCGAGGAGCGTCTGCGAGATCGCCAGCGGGGTGCGCAGCTCGTGGGAGGCGTTCGCGGCGAACCGCTGCTGCTCGGCGACGTGGGACTCGAGCCGTTCGAGCATGGTGTCGAACACGTCGGCGAGCTCGCGGAACTCGTCCCTGGGGCCTTCCAGGCGGATCCGGTGCGACAGCGACCCGTCCGCGGCCTGCCGCGCCGCGTCCGCGATCCGGGTGAGCGGTGCGAGCATCCGCCCGGCGAGGAGCCATCCGCCGACCAGCCCGAGCAGCAGGAGGAAGGCCAGCGCCTGGGCCGCGCGGGGGGCGAAGGCGTGCCAGAGGTCGAAGCGGTTCGGGATGAACGGAGGCCCCGGCCCCCGCTGCCGGTAGAACCCGGGCCCGGGCGTGATCACATTGTCGGGCACGTAGCGCAGCAGGAACACCCACACCACGGCGAGCAGGAGGGCGCCGGACACGACGATGACCCCGGCATAGCTGATGGTGAGCTTCAGCCGGGCGCTCAACCCCGGGCGCCTACGCATCGGCACCGCCCGCCTGCGTCGTGTCGATCCGGTAGCCGACACCCGGCACCGTGGCGATCAGCCATGGTTCTCCTAGCCTCTTACGCAGGGCGGAGACGGTGATGCGGACGGCGTTGGTGAACGGGTCGGCGTTGGCGTCCCAGGCCCGCTCCAGCAGCTCTTCGGCGCTGACGACCCCGCCCTCGGCGGCGACGAGGACGTCCAGCACGGCGAACTGCTTGCGGGTGAGCGCCACATAGCGCCCGTCGCGGAACACCTCCCGGCGGAACGGATCGACCCGCAGACCCGCGATCTCGCTGACCGGGGGGCGCGCGCGGCCGCGCCTGCGGTCCAGCGCCCGCAGCCGCAGGACCAGCTCGCGCAGCTCGAACGGCTTGGTGAGGTAGTCGTCGGCGCCGAGCTCGAACCCCGACGCCTTGTCGTCGATCCGGTCGGCGGCGGTGAGCATGAGGATCGGCAGGCCGCTGCCGGACGCGACGATCCGCCGGGCGATCTCATCACCGGACGGGCCGGGGATGTCACGGTCCAGGACCGCCAGGTCATAGGAGTTGACGGCGAGCATCTCCAGGGCGGAGTCGCCGTCGCCGGCGATGTCGGCGGCGATGGCCTCCAGCCGGAGCCCGTCCCGGACGGCCTCGGCCAGGTAGGGCTCGTCTTCCACGATCAGCACACGCACGCCTCCAGGCTATGCGGGCCGGCATATCGCCGACGTATGCGAAAGACCGTGGCGAATCACTCGGGGCCGGGGACGGCGGCGGCCTCGACCAGCCGCGCGTACAGCCGGGCCGCGCGACCGCCTCGGCCGTGGCCGAGGAGACGTCGTGCTCGGCGTTCTCACCGCCGCCGATCACCACGATCATGCGATGCTCCTCCTCACACGCGGCCCTATGCCGGTGACGATGGTGTGCGGGATGGTTCCGGCCCAATGGGCCCAGTCGTGAACGGACGGGGTCGCGCCCCCGTCCGGGCCGAACACGGTCGCGGACGTCCCGGTCGGGAAGTAGCGGTCACCGGTGTCGATCACTATCTGGTCCATCGAGACCCGTCCGGCGACCGGGAAGCGGCGACCGCGGACCTCGACGCCGGCGCGGGGCGAGAGCTCCCGGGGAATCCCGTCGGCGTACCCGACGGGCAGGACGCTCAGATGGGCGGCGCGATAGGTGACGTACGCGCCGCCGTAACCGACCGGCGTGCCGGCCGGAACCGCCGACGTGTGCACGATCGGCGCGGTCAGCCGGGACGCGCCGTGCATCTCCACCGTCCCGGACGGATCGATGCCGACCAGTCCCGCCCCGATGCGGACCATGCCGAAGTGCGTCGCCGGATCCGTCAGCGCCCCCGACGTGGCCGCGAGGTGGGCGAGCGGCGACCCGAGCCCCGCCGCCCGGACCGCCTTCAGCGCCTCCCGCATCCCGGCGACCGCCGCCGCGTTCGCCGCCGGCTCGGCCCGGTCGGCCAGCGGAAGATGCCCCATGACGCCCACCACCCGGACCCTCCGGGCCCTGTGACCACGCTGAGCGACACCGATCAGCTCGTCCCACTGCCTCCTGGGGCAGCCGCCCCGCGACATCCCGGTGTCGACATGGAGATGAACCCGCACCGTCGACGCGGCCTGCGCGACGAGGGCGCCGAGCTCGTCCACCGACCCGACCGCGACATCGACCCCGGCCGCTGCCGCCGCCTCCGCGTCGACCCCGGACGCATGCAGCCAGGCGAGGATCGGCACCGCCAAGCCCGCCGCGCGCAACGCGCACGCCTCCCCGACGCTCGTCGTCCCGAGCCACCCGGCACCGGCGGCGACCGCGGCCTCCGCGACCGTGACCGCGCCGTGGCCGTAGCCGTCGGCCTTGACCACGGCCATGATCATGCTCCGCGTCCGCGTCCGGATCCCGGCCACGTTCGCCGCCACCGCCCCGGTCAGCGTCCGCAACGTCGGCCCGTTCACGGCCGCCTCCGCGGCGCTGCGTCCGGATGCGGCAGCCGGGTCGGCGCGGCCGTCCGGTACTCGAAGTGCCACCACTCGTTGTCGTAGACGCGGTAGAGCCCGTACCGCCACCCGTGCCGTTCGAGCCACCGCGCGCCCTCGGTCGGCCGGACGTCGAGCCCGTACCCCCGCACATGGCTCGACTCCTCCGGCGGCAGCACCCGGCGCCGCGCCGCCTGCACCGACCCGGTGCGCCACACCTCCTCGGCGAAGATCCGGCACTGCTCCCTCGCGGTTCGGTATCCCGAGGTGAGGCCGATCAGCTGCCCGCCCCGCCAGAACGCCTCGGCCCGCGCCCGCGTGAACGCCGCCAGCGTCTCCGGCGCCAGCCCCCGCAGATCCTCAGCGGGAAAGCGCAGGCTCAACGCCCATTGACACGCCAGGAAACGCCCCCGCCCCGGCGCCCGGCAGAACCCGACCGGCACCAGCAGCACCGCGACGACCCGAGTGACGACCTGGAAAAACCGCACTTTGATCGCCACGGCTACCACCGAAGTCCGCGGCCGGAGCCCGCACCATGGCCTATGTCCATGCCTTCACTGAAGACGGACGCCTGTTGCAGCGGCGTATCCGGTTTTCAATACACCCGCGATATGGCTACTTGCCGAAAGCCATCAACCGATAGACCGGATCAGCGCGCGGAACGTCCTGCTCGGGCAAGGCCGCCAGCCCCGCCCGGACCGAAGTCGTATCGCCCACCCACCACGGCAACCTGTCGCGCCACTCCATAGGGCTACGCCCTTGCCCCACGCCCTCGAACGCCCCTTCTCCCACTGGTGCCATGCCCAACTCGGCCAGCACCTTGGTGATCCGCCCGGCCCCGTCAGGCCGCCCATTGCCATTGACCGGCATGTGCCGGGCGATCACCTCCGTCGCATCACTGCCGGTCTCGAAAAAGGCCAGATCCTTGTCGACCGTGCTGACCAGAACCCCGCCCGGCCTCAGAACCCGCGCGCATTCGGCGAGAATCCGATCTGCTTCCTTTCGCCCGACCAGATGAAGCAGCCACATGGTGACCACCACGTCACACGAATCGTCCGCGAACGGCAGGCGACCGGCGTCCGCAAGAACGGCGTTCCCCGCCCCGAGTCGCCGAACGGCGAAAGCGAGCATCCCCGCAGCCCTGTCGACCCCGACCACCCGCCGCCCGGCCCCCCGAAGCCGAGCCGTGACGATCCCGGTCCCGCACCCGACGTCGACCACGACCTCCGCGCCAGCCGGAATCAGCCCCAACACGGCCCCGGCCGCAGCCGCCGCCCGCGGCTCACCCCCACGAGTCCGGTCGTAAGAACCCGCTTCCTTCTCGTAATCGAGCATCTCCCGCAGACCTCACCCCACCGTCGCACCGCCATCGAATAAATTTTCGACCATGGTCCCAGGCCTTCTCTACGTCCCCTGCTGGTTGGACGAGGACAGCCAACACCGGCTAGCAGCGGACATCGACGCCGAGCCCTGGCAGTCGCAACTGCGGCGACGCGTCCAGCACTACGGACACCGCTACGACTATGGCAGTCGCGGCGTGGGCGACGTCCCGGCCCCACCACTGCCCCGCTGGGCGGTGACACTGGCCGGACGCCTGCGCGACGCCGGCCACTTCGACCGGCGACCGGACCAGGTGATCGTGAACGGCGCAAGGCGCGAGAGAATGCGCTGACGCCTCGTGAGGCCGCCTCGCCGCTGGCTGAGACGCCGTACGCCCTGCGGCACGCGGCCGTGTCGACGTGGCTCGGCGCGGGCGTGCCTCCGGCTCAGGTCGCCGAGTGGGCGGGGCACAGCGTGGCCGTCTTGCCGCGCGTCTACGCCAAGTGCGTGGCCGGTCAAGAGGAGGACGCCAAGCGCCGAATCAGCGAAGCGACCAGGCCAAAGAGCCCTTAGAACTTCGGCACGTATTCGGCACGGACGGCCGTAGAGGGCCGTCAACGATCAGAGACAGCCGGACAACATGAGAACGGCCCCTGACCAAGAGTTGCCTGGTCAGGGACCGTTCTGCGTGGTGTGGCGGGTGCAGGGTTCGAACCTGCGTAGGCTAAGCCGACGGATTTACAGTCCGCTCCCATTGGCCACTCGGGCAACCCGCCGTGGCGTCGCTCTCGCGACGGCACTGGAAAGAATAGCGGACGCGGCGAGTGGTCGTGACATCGGAGGCGGGCGGTGCGGAGCGGCGGGGGCGCGGCGGGAGTCGATACGCTCTCAGGACCGCGAAGGTGCTGCTGAGGGGAAGTGTGCCTGATGGCCGACTCGTCGTTTGACATCGTGTCGAAGCTCGACCGGCAGGAGGTCGACAACGCTCTGAACCAGGCCGCCAAGGAGGTGGCCAACCGGTTCGACTTCCGGAACGTGGACGCGGGGATCAAGTGGTCCGGGGAGAGCATCGAGATCCAGGCGAACACCGAGGAGCGGGCGAACGCCGTGCTCGACGTGCTGAAGGACAAGCTGGTCAAGCGGGGCATCTCGCTGAAGGCGATCGATCCGGGCGAGCCCAAGCTGTCGGGGAAGCTCTACAAGCTCGGCGTCGGGCTGAAGGAGGGCATCTCCCAGGAGGACGCGAAGAAGATCGGCAAGATCGTCCGGGATGAGGGGCCGAAGGGGATCAAGGCCCAGATCCAGGGGGACGAGCTGCGGGTCAGCTCGAAGAAGAAGGACGATCTGCAGCAGGTCATCGCGGTGCGGATGGCCATGGACCGGGACGTCGCGCTCCAGTTGTTCACCTCCCGGTCGCCGGGGTGAGAGCGCGCCGGCCGCCTCCCCCGCAGAGGCGGCCGGCGCGCTCTCGTGGTTTATGACGCGGCGGCGGGCTCGTCGGTTCGCCCCGTTTCGCAGAACGGTTCGAGGCGGTCGGCGAGGGCGGTCAGGTCGAGGTCCAGGACGCGGGCCAGGGACGCGACGGTGAAGAAGGCGGGGGCGGCGATGGCGCCGCGTTCGATCTTGCGGAGGGTGTCGAGGGAGATGCCGGCGTCGTGGGCGACGGCGGCGGCGCTGCGGGGGCCGCGGGCGGCGCGGAGGACCTGGCCGAGGGCCCGGCCCCGGTCGCGTTGCTCGTCGGTGAGTGGCGTGCGGACCATGGAAGCATTCTAATACTGGTATTACTATCTTCGCCATGGTGACTTACCGAAGCCCACGGGAGTGGGAGCTCATGCGCGAGGCGGGCCGGGTCGTGGCGCGGATCCTGGCGGGGACGCGGGAGGCGGCGGAGCCGGGCCTGCCGGTGGCGGAGCTGGACGCGGTGGCCGGGCGGATCCTGAAGGAGAACGGCGCGACGTCGCCGTTCCTGCACTACAAGCCGAGCTGGGCGCCGGTGCCGTATCCGGCGAACATCTGCGTGTCGGTCAATGACGTCGTCGTGCACGGCATTCCGGGCAATCAGGTGCTGAAGGACGGGGACCTGGTGTCGGTGGACTGCGGGGCGACGCTCGGCGGGTACTGCGGCGACGCGGCCGTCTCGTTCTTCGTGGGGACCGGCGACGAGGCCGGGCAGCGGCTCCTGGACGTGACGCGGACCGCTCTGGAGCGGGCGATCGCGGCGGCCGTGCCGGGGAACCGGATGGGCGACATCGCGAACGCGGTCGAGCGGACGGCGCGCAAGGCCGGTTACGGGATCATGCAGGGGTGCGGCGGGCACGGGATCGGGACGCAGATGCACGAGGACCCGCCGGTGCCGAACGTGGGCCGGGCGGGCAAGGGGATGCCGCTGCGCGAGGGTTTGACGATCGCGATCGAGCCAATGCTGCACGAGGGCGGGTCGGACGAGGCGCGGACGCTGGCGGACGGCTGGTCGATCGCGACGGCCGACGGCAGCCGGGCCGCGCACTTCGAGCACTCCATCGCGATCACGGCGGACGGGCCGCTGGTGCTGACGGCGCTTTAGCTCCGGTTCGCCATGCGTTCGAGGCGGGCGATGCGCTCGGCGGTCGGCGGGTGGGTGGAGAACAGCTTGCCGATGCCGGCGCCGCGGAAGGGGTTGGCGATCATCAGGGCGCTGGTGGTGGCGAGCTCGGGGTCCTGCGGCAGCGGCATCGCCTGGGTGCCCGCCTCGATCTTGCGGAGGGCGGCGGCGAGGGCGAGCGGGTCGCCGGTGAGCCGGGCGCCGGCGGAGTCGGCGGCGAACTCGCGGGTGCGGCTGATCGCCATCTGCACGACGGCGGCGGCGACGGGGCCGAGGACCAGCATGAGCAGGGCGCCGAGGACGCCGGGCCCGTCGTCGTCGTCCGCGCGGCCGATCGGCAGGAAGATCGCCAGGTGCGACAGGTAGGTGATCACGGTGGCGATGGCGGCGGCGACGGAGGAGATCAGGATGTCGCGGTTGTAGACGTGCGAGAGCTCGTGGCCGAGGACGGCGCGCAGTTCCCGTTCGTCCAGCATGCGCAGGATGCCGCGGGTGCAGCAGACGGCGGCGTTGCGCGGGTTGCGGCCGGTGGCGAACGCGTTCGGCTGGCGGGTCTCGGAGACGTACAGCCGCGGCATGGGCTGGCGGGCGGTGGTGGACAGCTCGCGGACGAGCCGGTAGAGCACGGGCGCCTCGACCTCGCCGACGGGGTGGGCGCGCATGGAGCGCAGCGCGATCCGGTCGGAGAACACGTAGGCGACGCCGTTGGTGCCGAGGGCGATGACCAGCGCGATGGTGAGGCCGGCGGTGCCGCCGAACGCCCAGCCGATCGCGAGCATCAATGCCGACAGCGCAGCGATCAGTGCCGCCGTCTTGACGCCGTTGAACCGCACTCTTCGCCGCCTCCCGTCCATTCCCGCCATGAACGACAACGGTGTGACCAGCCCCAACGTTCCCGAGGCCGGTGTCCTCCCTTCCAGGCTAGGTGGCGGCGGAGACGGTCTGCAGGACGATCTGCGGCGCGACCGACAGCACGACCGCGCCGGCGGCGGTGGCGGCGAGGGCGGCGCGGACGGGCCATCCGGGCAGCGGGTCGGCGAAGGGGCGGACGGGCGGGGTGAACAGCCGGACGGCCCAGGCGAGGTAGTAGTACAGGCCGAGGACGGTGTTGATCGCCATGATCACGGCGAGCCAGGTGACGCCGCCGGCGACGGTGGAGCGGAACACCACGACCTTCGCGAACAGCCCCATGACGCCGGGCGGGAGGCCGGCGAGGCAGATGAGGAAGAACGCGAGGGCGGTCGCGGTGGCGGGGCTGCGGTGGGCGAGGCCGCGGTAGCCGTCGAGGGTGTCGCGGTAGGGGCGGGCGCCGTGGAGGGCGCGCCGCGCGAAGCCGGTGACGACGGTGAACGCGCCGAGGTTCATGACGGCGTAGAGCGCGACGTAGGCGGTGGTCGCGGCGACGGCCTCGGGCAGGCGGTGCGACCCGACCGACAGGGGCGCGAGCATGTAGCCGGACTGGGCGACCGACGACCAGGCCAGTAGCCGGATCGCGGTCCGCTGGCGGAGCGCGACGAGGTTGCCGAGCGTCATGGTGAGCGCCGCGAGGACGCCGATCACCGGGCCCCACACGTGCCCGTACGCGGGCAGCCCGAGGGCGAGGACGATCGCGAGCCCGGCGAACCCGGCGGCCTTCGACACGACGGACAGGAACGCGGCGACGGGCAGCGGCGCGCCGTTGTACACGTCCGGGGCCCAGAAGTGGAACGGGACGGCGGCGACCTTGAACGCGAACCCGGCGAGGACGAGGACGACGCCGACGGCGGCGACCGGGTCCAGGTCGGACGGGACGCGGCCGAGGGCGGGCGCGATCCGGTCGAGGTGCATGGCGCCGGTCGTCCCGTACACCAGCGAGATGCCGAACAGCATGATCGCGGTGGAGACGACGGAGACGAGGAACAGCTTGAGCGCGGCCTCGGACGCGCGGCCGTCGTAGCGGCGGAGCCCGACGAGGGCGAACACCGGCAGCGACAGCGTCTCCAGTGCGACGAGCAGCAGGACGAGGTCGCGGGCGGCGACGAGCGTCAGGGCGCCGACCACCGCGCACAGCAGCAGGAAGTGGTACTCCCCCGCCGGCATCTGCGCGTCGGTGATCTCCTGGAGGGACAGCAGCACGACGACCAGGGCCGCGGCGAGCACGATCCCCTGGAACAGCAGGGTGAAGTCGTCGGTGACGTAGGAGCAGGAGCGGGGGCCGCCGCCGCGCAGCGACGCCGGCACGCAGAAGGTGGCGCGCCGGTCGCCGGGCGCCAGCGCGATCACCGCGATCAGCGCGGCGCCGAGGGCCCCGCCGGACGCCAGGCCGAGAGCGCGGCGCGGGGCGTCGAACGCGTCGGCGAGCAGCAGCGCGAGCGCGGCGGCGGCGACGATCAGCGGCGGCGCGATCGCCGCGTAGTCGATGCCCTGGATCATCAGCCGCCTCCGAGCAGCGCGCGGACCGGTGCGGCGGTCACGTCCAGCAGGGTCTTCGGCCACAGCCCGACGAGCAGGGTCAGCGCGATCAGCGGCACCCAGGCGGCGTACTCCTGGGCCGACACGGCGGGGCCCCGGTCCGCCGCGGCGGCCGGCCGCGTCCCGTGCGTGATCTTGGCGAGCATGCGCAGGAAGTAGCCGGCGGTGAGCAGCGCGCCGATCCCCGCGACCGCCATGAACGTGACGAACGCGCCGCGCGGCAGGTCGGCGTCCGGGCGGTACGCGCCGGTCATCGCGAGCATCTCGCCCCAGAACCCGGCGAGGCCCGGCAGCCCCAGCGAGGCGACGGACGCGAAGGTCAGCACGGACGCCAGCCGCGGCGCGGTGCCGAGCATGCCGCCGCCGACCGCGTCCATGTCGGTGCTGCCCCAGCGGTCCTTCACCGCTCCGGCCAGGAAGAACAGCAGGCCGGTGATCAGCCCGTGCGCGATGTTGCCGAACAGCGCCGCGTCGATCCCGACGGGGGTGAGCGTCGCGATCCCGAGCAGGACGAAGCCCATGTGCCCGACGGACGAGTAGGCGATCATCCGTTTGAGGTCGCGCTGGGCGAGGCAGGCGAGCGCGCCGTAGACGATCCCGATGACGGCGAGGAGCCCGAGCCACGGCGCCCACACCCGCGCGCCGTCCGGGGTGAGCGGCAGCGCCACGCGGACGAGCCCGTAGGTGCCCATCTTCAGCAGCACTCCGGCCAGCAGCACGGACCCGACGGTCGGCGCCTCGGTGTGCGCGTCCGGCAGCCAGGTGTGCAGGGGCCACATCGGCGCCTTCACCGCGAACCCGATCCCCATCAGCGCGAACGCGGTGATCTGGACCCCGCGGGAGACGCCGGAGCCGTGCCGCGCGGCCAGCTGGACCATGTCGAGCGTGCCCGCGTTGACCGCGACCAGCAGCATCCCGGCGAGCACCAGCCCCGAGCCGAGCAGCGTGTACAGGATGAACTTGGACGCGGCGGCGCGGCGGCCGTCCCCGCCCCACAGCATGATCACCACGTACATCGGGATCAGCACGGTCTCGAAGAACACGAAGAACAGCACGAGGTCGAGGGCGGTGAACGTGCCGATCAGCCCGACCTCGAGGACGAGCAGCAGCGCGGTCAGCAGCCGGATCCGCCCGCCCGCCGGCGGGTGCCGCAGCGTGTAGAGGAAGCACAGGAACGTCAGCAGCGCGGTCAGCACGACCAGCGGCAGCGAGATCCCGTCGGCGCCGAGGTGGAACCGCAGCCCGATCGACGGCGCCCACGCCTCGTTCACCTGGAGCTGCGTCCGGGAGGTGTCGCCGAAGTCGAACGCGGTCATCGCCGACACCGCGACGAGCAGCGTCGCCGCGGACACGCCCGTCCCGAACGCCCGGACGGCGAAGTCCGTGCGCAGGAACCGGTCCGCCGGGACGAGCATCGCCAGCGCCCCGCACAGCGGGATCGCCATCATCCACACGAAGATCACCGGAAGATCACCGCCAGGGCCGTGATGGCGACGACGCCCGCGAGCAGCCCCGTCAGGTACGTCTGCGGGTTGCCGTTCTGCGGGATCCTCAGCAGCCCGCCGAGCCGCCGCGCGCCCCGTCCGGACGCGACGACGGCCGCGTCCACGCCGCGCCGGTCGAACCGCACGACCCCGCGCGCGAGAGCCTGCACGGGACGGACGATCGCCATCGCGTACAACTCGTCGACGTAGAAGCCCCGCGCGAACACCCTGCGCACCGGCCCGAGTCCGGCCGCCGGGTCGGACGCCGGGTCGCGGTTCCAGACGAGGAACACCGTCCCCGCGCCGAGGATCGCCAGCCCGATGCCGAGCAGCGCCGGGCCGGGGTGCGGCCGCAGCTCGCTCGCCCCGAGCCCGAAGAACCCGAGGACCGCCGCCGGGACGGCCAGCGCCGCGACCGTCCACGTCATGATCCTCGACGGCTCGCGGATCTCGTACGTCCCGCGCGGCTCCCCGAAGAACACCATCAGCCAGGCCCGCATCGCGTACGCCGCCGTGAGCGCGACCGTCAGCAGCAACCCCAGGTAGACCAGCCACGCCACCCCGCCCGGCGGGCCGGTAATTTCGCCGTGCCTGGTCGAGTTCAGCGGGGCGTAGGCGAACCAGCCCGCCTCGGTCGTCCCGCCGCCGTGCAGGGCGGCGTGCTGGGCGGCCTCGATGACCGAGTCCTTGCTGAACCAGCCGCTGAACGGCGGGACGCCCGCGAGGGCCGCGAACCCCGCCGTCATCGACCAGAACGTGACCGGCATGCCGCGCCGGAGCCCGCCGTGGTTCGCCAGCAGCGCGGACCCGGTGGTCGCGATCACGCAGCCGGCGGCGAGGAACAGCAGCGCCTTGAACGCCCCGTGCGCCAGCAGGTGGAAGACCGCCGCGGACTTCGCGCCGACCGCGAGCGCGGCCCCCATCACGGCGAGCTGGCTGATCGTCGAGTAGGCGAGGACGCGTTTCAGGTCGTCCTGGGCGAGGGCCGCGAGCGCCGCGCCGACCATCGAGACCACCGCGACGACGCCGAGGACCGCGAGCGCGCCCGGCGCGGCGGCGAAGACCCCGTACAGCCGGGCGACGACGTACATGCCGGCCGCGACCATCGTCGCGGCGTGGATCAGCGCGCTGATCGGCGTGGGGCCCGCCATCGCGTCCGGGAGCCAGGTGTGCAGCGGGAACTGGGCGCTCTTGCCCGCGACGCCGGCGAGCAGCAGCAGCGCGGCGGCGGTGAGCGTCGCGTCCGGCATCGTCCAGACCCGGGACAGGACGCCGTGGATCTCGAACGTGCGGGCGCCGAGCCCGAGCACGATGATCCCGATGAGGAAGCCGGCGTCGCCGAGCCGCGTCACCAGGAACGCCTTGACGGCCGCGCGGGAGTTGGCGCGCTCCTCCCAGCGGTGGCCGATCAGGAAGTACGAGCAGATGCCCATGACCTCCCAGCCGGCGTACAGGACGAGGAGGTCGCCGGCGAACACCACCAGCAGCATCGCGGCGGTGAACAGCGAGATGAACGCGGCGTAGGACGAGTAGCGCCGGTCGCCGTCCATGTAGGCGACGGAGTACACCTGGACGGCGAGGGCGACGCAGCAGACCATCAGCGCGACGACCGCGGACAGGCCGTCCACCTGCAGCCCGACCCGGATCGGCACGGAGCCGGTGTCGATCACCGTCAGCGTGCCGGTCCGCTCGCCGGGGTCCTGCCAGACGACGAACGCGACGACCGCCGCCAGGACGAGCGAGACGGCGACCGGCGCGCAGGCGATCAGCGCGGGTCCGTCGCGCAGCGCCGACCGTCCGCCGAGCAGCCGCCCGAGCGACGGGCCGCCCAGCATCCCGCCGAACGCGGCGAGGAACGGCAGCAGGATCGCCAGGGACGCGAGCCAGATCACGGCGCCGCCCTCTCGACCGTTTCGGGCTCGGGTCCGGGCTCGGTCTCCTCGTCCGGCGCGTCGTCGGATTCGGCCAGCGAGCGCAGCCGGTCGATGTCGACGTTCTGCCGGTTCCGGTACACCAGCAGGACGATCGCGAGGCCGAGCCCGACCTCCGCCGCCGCGATCACGATCGTGAACAGGGTGAGCACCTGCCCGCCGTGCAGCCGGTCGCGGAACCGCATGTCGAACGTGACGAGGTTGAGGTTCACCGCGTTCAGCATCAGCTCGACCGACATCAGGACGAGGATGGCGTTGCGCCGCGCCAGCACCCCGTAGACGCCGACGGAGAACAGCAGCGCCGCGACGACGGTCGGGTAGGCCAGATGCATCAGCCGCGCCCCTTCCGCCGCCCGGCGACCCGGGACCCGATGTCGGTGCGGGACAGGACGATCGCGCCGACCAGCGAGGCCAGCAGCAGCACCGACAGGACCTCGAACGGCAGCACCCACGTCCGGAACACGCTCCCGCCGAGCGCGCTCGCCGACCCGCCGCCCGCGCGCAGCGGCATCCGCTCGTTGCGGAAGCCCATGACCATGACGGTGACCAGGACCGCGGCGGTGGCGGCGGCGACCGCGGCGGCGGCCCACCGGTTGCCGGAGTCGAGGTCGGCGGAGTCGCCGATCGGCGCGCGGGTCAGCATGATCCCGAACAGCAGCAGCACGACGACCGCGCCGACGTAGATCAGCACCTGCACCCACGCCACGAACTCCGCGGTCAGCACCAGGTAGCCGCCGGCGAGCGCGCCGAACGACAGCACCAGCCACAGCGCCGCGTGGACGAGCCGCCGCGTCGTCACCACCATGATCCCGGACCCGACGGCCACCACCCCGAGCAGCGTGAAGACGATCTCCTGGCCGCTCATGGCCCGCCCCCGGGGCGGCCGGGCGGCGGGCGCCGCGCGGCCCGCGCCGCCGCCTTCCGCGCCGCCGCGACCTCCTTCGGCGGCTCGGCGGCGGGGTCGTGGGCCTGCGGCGGCGGGACCGTCCACATCCACTCCCGCAGCCGCTCCTTCTCGTGGGTCAGCTCGGCGATGTCGTACTCGGCGTACTCGAACTCCGGCGACCAGAACAGCGCGTCGAACGGGCAGACCTCGATGCAGATGCCGCAGTACATGCACAGCGCGAAGTCGATCGCGAACCGGTCCAGGACGTTGTGGACGCGGGGCCGCCCGCCGCCCTCGGCGGCGACGGTCTCCTTGTGCGAGTCGATGTAGATGCACCAGTCGGGGCACTCGCGCGCGCAGAGCATGCACACGGTGCAGTTCTCCTCGAAGAGCGCGATCACCCCCCGGCTGCGCGGGGGCAGCTCGGGCTGCACCTCGGGGTATTGACGCGTTATGGAGCGCCGCGTCATAGTCCGCAACGTGACGGCCAGCCCCTTGGCCAGCCCGCCTCCTGGCAACCGTCCCACGCGCAACATGATTGCGCACGAAACGCCGCGGTGGAACGCGGCGGGTTCGGCGTTCGTCGGACGTTATGCGGGCTCCCGCGGCCCGCGCTCCTGTACGCCTGCGGGCAAGGAGGTCATGTGAGCCATCACGCGGACGGACAGTACGACTACGGAGCCGACCACGCCCGCCTGCAGTCCTCCACGCCTTCGGGCGGCCCGCCGCCGGGAGGCATGCCGGTGCACGGCACCACCAAGCCGGACGGTTTCACGCCGCCGCGCGGCACCTCGCTGCCGCGTCCGCCCGTTCCGCCGGGTGCGCCCGTCCCGCCGCGACCGGCCGTTCCGCCGCGCCCTTCCGCGCCGCGCCCGGTGCCGCCGGCGCGTCCCGTGCCGCCGCCGGGGCGGCCGGACGCGTCACCGACCTGGGGTTCCGGAGGGTATCCGCTGCCGCCGCTGCGTCCGGTGCCGCCGCTTCCGCCGCCGCCCCCCGAGCCCAACGGTGTGCTGTGGGCGATCATGCCGTTCCTCACGCTCGGGTTCGCGTCGCCCGTGACGTTCCTCTACGCCGCCGCCAAGCGCGGGTCCTGGGCCCACGGCGCCGCCGCGGCCGGATACGGGATCGGCCTGGTGACCGTGCTGGCCGCCCTGGCCAGCGGGAACGTCCTGCTGGTCGCGCTCGGCACGATCCTGCTGCTGACGCTGTGGCCGGTGGGCACCGCGCACGCGTTCGCCGTCCGCCGGCAGGTGTACCCCCGCAGGGCCCCGCGCAGCCACAGCAACGAGAACGCCGTCGAGTACGCCAAGTACCGGCGCAACCTGCGCGCCGACGCCCGCGCGATCGCCGCCGACGACCCGGCCCTCGCGCACGAGCTGCGGATCGGCCGCCCGGACGTCCCGCGCGGCTACGACGACGGCGGCCTCGTCGACGCCAACCACGCCCCGGTGGAGATCATCGCGGCGCTGCCCGGGATGACGGGCGAGCTGGCCGAGCGGGTCGTCGCGCACCGGGACGAGCACGGCCCGTTCGTCTCGGTCGAGGAGATGGCGGTGGACTGCGACCTGCCCCCCGCGATCATGCCGCAGCTCTCCGAGTACACGATCTTCCTTCCCTGATCCTCCGGCGGCGGTCAGGCGAACGCGACCTTGAGGACACCGGTCAGGGCGAGCTGGGCCAGCGACAGCGGCACGAGCCACGCCCACGCGAGCTTCTGGAGCTGGTCCTCGCGCATCCGCGGGTAGCTGACCCGCAGCCAGATCACGCAGAACGCCAGCACCGCGACCTTGACCAGCGTCCAGAGCCAGCCCAGCTCGGTGTTCAGGAACGGGCCCTTCCAGCCGCCGAGGAACAGCACCGCCGTCAGCGCGCACAGCACCACGATCCCGGCGTACTCCGCCAGGATGAACAGCGCGAACCGCAGCCCGCCGTACTCGGTGTACGGGCCGAAGATGATCTCCGAGTCGGCGACCGGCATGTCGAACGGCGGGCGGCGCAGCTCGGCCAGGCCCGCGACGAAGAACACCACCGCGCCGATCGCCTGCCACGGTAGCCACCACCAGCGCCACTCGCCGACGATGCCCTGCAGCGACAGCGTGCCCGCCGCCATCGCCACCGACGACGCCGCGAACACCATCGGCAGCTCGTAGGACATCAGCTGCGCCGCGACCCGGATCCCGCCGAGCAGCGCGTACTTGTTCGCGCTCGCCCAGCCCGCCATGATCGCGCCGATCACCCCGACGCCCATCACGGCGAGCGCGAAGAACACCCCGACGCCGAGGTCCAGCGCGACCTGCCCGCCCGGCCCGACCGGCACCACGACCAGCACCAGCAGGTACGGGACGAGCGCGACGCCCGGCGCCAGCTTGAACACCCGCCGGTCGGCGTCGCGCGGGACGACGTCCTCCTTCTGCGCGAACTTCACGCCGTCCGCGACGAGCTGCGCCCAGCCGTGGAAACCGCCCGCGTACATCGGGCCGAGGCGGCCCTGCATGTGCGCCATCACCTTGTGCTCGGCCTGCCCGACCAGCAGCGGCAGCAGCGCGAACGCCGCCGCGACCAGCACCAGCTTCCCGACGGTCTCAAGCATCCGGGCCCTCCCGGGGCGGCCGGCCGGCGGCCCGGCGGCGCTCGGCGACCTGCGCCCACGGGCCCTCGTCGGGCACGCCGGGCGGTCGGACCCGGCGGCGGCTCGGCGCGCCGTGCCCCGACTCGCCGGGCTCCTTCGCGCCCGGCCACGGCTTGGCGACCCGCGCCGCGAGCACGAAGTCCTTGCGCAGCGGATGCCCCTCGAAGCCGTCCGGCAGCAGCAGCGGGACGAGGTTCGGGTGCCCCTCGAACCCGATGCCGAACATCTCGGCCGTCTCCCGCTCGTGCCACGCCGCGCCCCGGTACACGCCGGTGGCGGTCGGCAGCGACGGCGCGTCCCGCGGCACCCGCGTCCGGACGAGCAGATGGTGGCGCCGCTCCAGCGAGTACACGTGGGCGACGACGGCGAAGCCCTCGCCGAGCTCGTCCACGCCGGTCAGCCAGTCGAAGAAGCCGCAGGCCAGGTCGTCGCGGGCGAAGGCGAGCGCCTCGAGCCAGCGGTCCGCCGGCACGCCGACCGACAGCCCGCCGGCCGTCTCCTCGGTGGTCACCGCGTCGCCGAACCGGTCCGTCCAGGCGACGATCAGCTCCGCGGGGGCGCTCATCGTTCCCGCCCGATCTCGTCGTCGTTCCCGTCGTCGGCGAGGCCCGGGATGATCGACGGGTCGTGCTCGTCCCGGGGGCGCCGCGCCGGCTCGTCGGCGGGCTCGGCGTCGGTGGCCGGGATCGGCCGCGTCTCGTCGTCGGGCCGGACGGCCTCGGGCGCGGGCTCCGGTTCCGGTTCGACGGGCGGGACGGGACGCGTCTCCTCCTCCGGACGCGCCGCCTCGTCCTCGGGCACCGGGACGGGTCGCGTCGCGTCCGGCGCGGGCGGCTCGTCAGGCGGAGGCGGCTCGTCCGGCTCGTCCGGGGCGGGCGGTTCGGCGGGCGGCGGCTGGAGGGGGCGGCGCAGGACGGTCGCCGAGAACGGACGCGGCGCGGGCGGCGGGCTCATCGGGTCGCCGCCGTCGTAGCGGTCGCCGAGCGACTCGGCGGCGATCTTCTCCTGGAGGTGGACGATGCCCTGCAGCAGCGCCTCGGGACGCGGCGGGCAGCCCGGCACGTACACGTCGACCGGGATGATCTGGTCGACGCCCTTGGTCACGCAGTAGGAGTCCCAGTACGGGCCGCCGCAGTTGGAGCAGGCGCCGAACGAGATCACGTACTTGGGCTCGGGCATCTGCTCGTACAGCCGCCGGACCGCGGGCGCCATCTTGTCGCTGACGGTGCCGGACACGACCATCAGGTCGGCCTGGCGGGGCCCGGGCGCGAACGGGATGACGCCGAGCCGGATGAAGTCGTGCCTGCTCATCGAGGTGGCGATGAACTCGATCGCGCAGCAGGCCAGGCCGAAGTTGAAGACCCACAGCGAGTAGCGGCAGCCCCAGTTGAGCACGAACTTGACCGGCTTGGGGGCGAGCCGCGACAGCGGTCCGACGCTCGGCGGCGGGAGATCGATGGTGCCCACGCAAGCATTGTTACAGCCCGCGCGGGCCCCGCCGGGGGCTCCGGACGCCGGGCCGCGGGTTCAGACCCAGGACAGGACGCCCTTGCGGCCCGCGTAGAGCAGCCCGACGGCGAGGAAGCCCAGGAAGACGAACATCTCACCGAGGGTGGTGGCGCCGAAGCCGGGGGCGGAGAAGACCGTCGCCCAGGGGAAGAGGAACACGGCGTCCACCGCGAAGACCACGTACAGGTAGGCGAAGACGTAGTAGCGGATGTAGGAGTGCGCCCAGCCGTCGCCGACCGGGTCGACGCCGCACTCGTAGGTGGTGAGCTTCTCCGCGGTCGGGCGGTGCGGGCGGAGCATCCGGTTCGCGGCGAGGCCGCCGCCGACGATGCCGCCGCCGGCGATCACCAGCGCGGCGAGCGCGACATATGAGTCGAAATAGTTATGCACCGCCACCCTCCCGGCTGCGTCCAACCAAGTATCTCCGAAAGGAGCGCGCGCGAGTGTGACGTCGTACCTCCACCTCGGTGGATCACAATGTCATCGTCTTGCTGCACACTAGGGAAGCATTGGGGTCAATTGACCTGGAAGGACGTGACCGGATGAGCAACCCCCCGCCGAACCCGGGCTGGGAGAACCCGGGTGGTGCCTCCTGGCCGCCTCCGCCGCCGCCCGCGGGGCCCGGCGGTTCTCCCGGTCCGGGCGGCCCCGGCTACCCGGGCGGCCAAGGCGTTCCGGGCGTTCCGGGCGCACCGGGCGGTCCCGGCGCGCCGCCGCCCCCCGGCGGCTACGGCGGCCCGGGCACCCCGCCGCCGTTCTTCCCGCCGCCCCCCGGCGCCCCGATGGGCCCGGGCATGCCGCCTCCGCCTCCGCCGAAGCGCGGCAGCGGCGCGCTGATCGCGGCCCTCATCGGCGGCGCCGTCGTGGTGATCCTGATCATCGGCGTCGTGGTGTTCGTGGTGGCGGCCAACGGCGGCGGCAAGTCGCCCGAGGAGAAGCTGAAGGCCGCGGCCGACTCGATGGCCGCCGAGCGCGCCGTCGGGCTGAAGGGCGACTTCGGCGGCGGCGCCGACAACATCCAGGGCCAGCTCGACGTGACCAAGGGCGGCCGCGCGACCGGCCCGGTCACCTGGAACAGCGACAGCGTCACGCTGCTGTCGGCCGACGGCAAGCTGTTCCTGAAGGCCGACGCCTCGTACTGGCGCGACCAGATCGAGAGCACCGAGGGCACCCCGTACTACCTCGGCAGCGGGCAGCAGTGGGGCCGGCTGAGCGCCGACAAGCTCGACATCGACTTCAAGCAGGAGCTGTCGCCGACCGCGCTGGCGGCCAAGCTGCGCGCCGCGGCGACCGCCAAGGTCAAGCCGCTGAAGACGACCTGGGCCGGCAAGAAGGCGCTGAAGTTCACCACCTTCACCTCGACGCTCTACATCACCGACGCCGACGACGCCCAGCTGCTGCGCTACGAGGCGACCACGCCGCGGGTCGCGCTGGACGTGACGCCGAAGTCCTCGTCCGAGGCGTCCACGGTGATCTCCACCATGCGGACCAGCATGGGCGAGCTGAAGAACTCGTTCGACGCCTCGTCGCGCCCCTCGGTGGACGAGTGGAAGAAGGGCGGCTGCAACAGCAACTCCGGCTGCACCGTCGAGGCCAAGATCCGGCCGCCGTACGGGGCGTCCACCCCGGTGACGATCGACGTCCGGTTCAACATCACCGCCGGCACGCTGACCGGCAAGGACCTCGGCAACTGCACCGACACGATCACGATCAACGACACGAACTCGGTGTGGGCCAGCTGCCGGATCGCGACCGCGGCGTGGCAGAGCTGGGCCAAGTCCACCGGCGGCACCTTCTACAAGCACGCGCAGTACAAGGTGATCGGCGCCACTCCGTCGGAGGTCGCCGCACTGCAGAGCGGGCTCGACAGCGAGTGAGCCCGCAGGTCGGGGGCGGGCGGCGCGGAGGCCGGCCGCCCCGGCCGATGGCGTGGTATGCCCGGCGATGCACGGTTTCCGGTCCGGCCGCTCGCATCGTCGGGCATTCTTATGGCTTGTGAGCGCTGATCAGGACGACGCTTCTCCGGAGTCCGAACCTGCCCGGCCCGCACCGGACGACGTCCTCGTCGCCGGCGGCCCGCCCCGGACCGCACCCGCCCTACCGCCGCCGCCGGCCCTGCCGGCCCTGCCGGCGCCCCAGGCGCCCGGCGCCACCGCGCCGGACGGCCTCCCGCACCACGGCCCGGGCGCCGGCATGCCCCCGCAGGCCCCGGGCGCGCCCGGAATGCCCGAGATGGCGGCACCTCCCGCGATCCCCGGGATGCCGCTGCCGCCCGGCATCGGAGGGCCGCCGCCGCGCGCCGGGAGGCTCAGGAAGCGGCTGGTGACCGGCGCGGGAGTCGCCGTGGTCGTGGCGGCCGCCGCGACCGTCGCCGCGGTGTTCATCTCCGACGGCGACGGAGGCGGCAAGGCCCGCCCCAAGCCGTCGGCCACGGCGCCCTCCGCGTGGGCGCTGGAGGCGGGACGGCAGCTCACCTCCGGTCCCGGCTTCCGCTACCAGGGCACGCTCACCGCCGCCAACGGCCGCCCCGTCCGGGCCGACCTGCAGGTCACGGCGGCGGGCTCGGCGATCGGCACGTTCACGGCCGGCCCGCTGACCGCCGAGGTCGTGGCCGCCGGCGGCGGCACCTACATCAAGGCGGGAACGCAGTTCTGGCGCGAGTACGCGGGCGAGAGCGCGCACCCCGACAACTACGCGGGCCGCTGGTCGAAGGCGCCCGCGTCCGTCCCCGGCTTCGACGTCCCGGACGTGCTGGGCGCGCAGGCGATCGCGAAGCTGCTCACCAAGGCGCCGGCGAAGCCGCCCGCCGAGACCGTGAACGGCGTCCGCGCCTACAAGATCAAGACGTCGGGGGCCAACTACCTGGTGTCGGCGGCGGCGCCGTACCGGCTGCTCGCCGTGCAGGCGGCCGGCGCCGACGCCGCCCGGTTCAGCGTCGCCGACCTGCCGAACCCCGCCGCGCTGTTCGCGCGGCTGCGGCCCCGGGTGAAGGCGCTCGCGGGCGCCGCCGACCCGAACCTGCACTTCGACCCGGGCAAGCTCACCTTCGTCGACTGCGACCAGAACACGGCGGGATGCACGGTGCGCGTCCCGGCGACGCTGTCGTCGCCGGACACGGTGCCGGACGGCGCGCGCGCCGCGCTGCGCGCCTCGATCACCACCCGCGGCACCGCGCTCGGCTCCTGCACCTCGTCCGCGCCGGTACCGTCCGACCGGTCGTTCACGTTGAGCTGCACCGTCACCGGACGGGCCTGGCGGACGTGGGTGAAGTCGGCGCTCGACCACCCCGGCTCCTACCCGTACTCGGCGCAGGCCCGGGTGATCGGCGAGGCGCTCACCGCCGCGGACGTCAAGGCGCTGCTCGCCGACCTCGACAAGGAGCGGAGCGCAGTGGTGAAGAGCACACTGTCCGGTGCCCCCGGCGGCGCGACCGGCACCCCGGCGCCCGGCGCGACCGGCGCGCCGGGCGGGACCGGCGCCCCCACCGGGCCCCGCGCGGCCGTAACGGGCGGCACCGCGCGGCCGTGAGCCCCCGCCGAGGGCGCGGGGGCGGTTGCGGAGAACGTGATTCCGCCTGTCTACACTGCGGGCTGTGAACTCCGTGCCCTCGGGGAGCGACGGCTCCCCGGCCCATCCCGCCCGGCTGGTCAGGCGGCTGCACGTCGACCTGTGCCGGCTGGCCAGCGCCCTGTGTTCAGCGGTGAACCCGGGGACCCGTCCGGTTCGTAGCACCGGTTAGGACCTGCCCGAATCCGGCCGGGACGCGTGATCTCCCACCCGAGGTGATAACCCTTGAAGTACGGGGTCATGACCTCCCCGAGGGCGGGATGTCGCACATGACGGGCGGAGCGACGGCCGCGGTCTGCGCCTCTCAGACCACGGCCACCACCAGCGGAGATCGAACGGCGCACGGCACCGAGGCCGCGCGCCGGGCCCCGCCGTACCGCTGAGCGGCCCGATCCCCGAGACCAGCATTCCATCCCGGACATACCATGAAGGTAAGCCTTAGTAGCATCACGATCCTGGGTGCCTCCCCCAGGACCGGTGCTGCGCGTCGAGGAGGTCTTCCTCTGTGACCAAACAGGTCCAGCAGCTCGACCGCGTCATCATCCGCTTCGCCGGGGACTCCGGTGACGGGATGCAGTTGACCGGCGATCGCTTCACCCAGGAGACGGCGGCGTTCGGCAACGACTTGTCGACCCTGCCGAACTTCCCGGCCGAGATCCGCGCCCCCGCCGGGACCCTCCCCGGCGTGTCCAGCTTCCAGCTCCACTTCGCCGACCACGACATCCTCACGCCGGGCGACGCGCCCGACGTGCTGGTCGCGATGAACCCGGCCGCCCTCAAGGCCAACCTCGGGGACCTGCCCCGCGGGGCGGACCTGATCGTCAACACCGACGAGTTCACCAAGCGCAACCTCGCGAAGGTCGGCTACGCCGCCAGCCCCGTCGAGGACGGCTCGCTCGACGAGTACCGGGTGCACGCGCTGCCGCTCACCTCGATGACGGTGACCGCCCTCGACGGCTACGACATCTCCAAGAAGGACGCCGAGCGCGCGAAGAACATGTTCGCGCTCGGACTGCTGTCGTGGCTCTACCACCGTCCCACCGAGGGGACGATCGGCTTCCTGGAGCGCAAGTTCGCCAAGAAGCCCGAGATCATGAAGGCCAACATCGCCGCGTTCCAGGCGGGCTGGAGCTACGGCGAGACCACCGAGGCGTTCTCGGTGCAGTACGAGGTCAAGCCGGCCGAGCACGACGCCGGCCTGTACCGCAACATCACCGGCAACGCCGCGCTGTCCCTCGGCATCGTCGCCGCGGGCGTGCAGAGCGGCCTGCCCGTCTACCTCGGCTCCTACCCGATCACCCCGGCCTCCGACATCCTGCACGAGCTGTCCAAGCACAAGCGGTTCGGCGTCCGGACGTTCCAGGCCGAGGACGAGATCGCCGCGGTCGGCGCGGCGCTCGGCGCCTCGTTCGGCGGGTCGCTCGGCGTCACCACCACCTCCGGCCCCGGCATCGCGCTGAAGAGCGAGACGATCGGCCTCGCCGTCGCGACCGAACTGCCGCTGGTGGTCATCGACGTGCAGCGGGCCGGGCCGTCCACCGGCATGCCGACCAAGACCGAGCAGGCCGACCTGATGCAGGCCATGTACGGCCGCAACGGCGAGGCGCCCGTCCCGGTCATCGCGCCGCAGTCCCCCTCGGACTGCTTCGACGCGGCGCTGGAGGCGGCCCGCATCGCGGTGAAGTACCGCACCCCCGTCATCCTGCTGTCCGACGGCTACCTCGCCAACGGCTCCGAGCCGTGGAAGCTGCCGGACGTGGCGGCGCTGCCGAAGATCGAGCCGAACTTCGCTGCCCCGTCGCAAGAGGGCTTCGAGCCGTTCCGGCGCGACCCGGAGACGCTGGCCCGCCCGTGGGCGGTCCCCGGCACCGCGGGGCTGGAGCACCGGATCGGCGGGCTGGAGAAGGCCGACGTCACCGGCAACATCTCCTACGACCCGGCCAACCACGACACCATGGTCCGGCTCCGCCAGGCCAAGGTGGACGGCATCGCGAACGACATCGCGCCACTGGCGGTCGACGACCCGTCCGGCAGGGCGCGCGTCCTCGTGATGGGCTGGGGCGGCACCTACGGCGCGATCTCCGCGGCGGTCCGGCGCGTCCGGGCGGAGGGCCGCGACGTGGCGCAGGCGCACCTGCGGCACCTCAACCCGTTCCCCGCGAACCTGCCGGAGGTGCTGCGCTCCTACGACAAGGTCGTCGTCCCGGAGATCAACCTCGGCCAGCTGTCGATGCTGCTGCGCGGCAGGCTGCTGATCGACGTGATCGGCTACAACCAGGTCCGGGGCCTGCCGTTCAAGTCGGAGGAGCTGCAGGACGTCATCCAGGAAGTGATCGACAGTGAGTGACACCAACGGAAACGGCGCCGTGAACGGAAACGGCCGCAGCCTGCTCTCCCTGGTCCCCAAGACCGACGCGAGGCAGACGATGAAGGACTTCAAGACCGACCAGGAGGTGCGCTGGTGCCCCGGGTGCGGTGACTACGCGATCCTCGCGGCCGTCCAGTCCTTCCTGCCCGAGCTCGGGCTGCGCCGCGAGAACATCACGTTCATCTCCGGCATCGGCTGCTCGTCCCGGTTCCCGTACTACATGAACACCTACGGGTTCCACTCGATCCACGGCCGCGCGCCGGCGATCGCGACGGGCCTCGCCACGTCCCGCCCCGACCTGTCGGTCTGGGTCGTCACCGGCGACGGCGACTCGCTGTCCATCGGCGGCAACCACCTGATCCACGCGCTGCGCCGCAACGTCAACCTGAAGATCCTGCTGTTCAACAACCGGATCTACGGGCTGACCAAGGGCCAGTACTCGCCCACCTCCGAGACCGGCAAGATCACCAAGTCGACGCCGATGGGCTCGCTGGACTCGCCGTTCAACCCGCTGTCGCTGGCGATCGGCGCGGAGGGCACCTTCGTCGCCCGCACCATCGACTCCGACCGCAAGCACCTGCAGTCGGTGCTGCGCGCCGCCGCCGAGCACCGCGGCACCGCGCTGGTCGAGATCTACCAGAACTGCAACATCTTCAACGACGGCGCGTTCGACCCGCTGAAGGACGCCGCCGTCCGCGACGACATCACGATCCGCCTCGAGCACGGCGAGCCGATCGTGTTCGGCGCCGAGCGGCAGAAGGCCCTGCGCCGGACGCCGTCGGGCTCGTTCGAGGTGGTGAACGTCGCCGACGTCCCCGCGTCGGACATCGCGGTGCACGACGCGCACAACCCCGACCCGTCGCTGGCGTTCGCGCTGTCGCGGCTCGACCAGCCGGCGTTCGAGCACACCCCGATCGGCATCTTCCGCGACGTCGACCGCCCGTCCTACGACGAGCTGATGCGCGCCCAGGTCGAGGAGGCCGTCGAGAAGCAGGGCGCGGGCGACCTCGCCGCGCTGCTCGCCGGCGGCGACACCTGGCGGATCGACTGACAGGCACCGTCCGCGTTCCGGAAAGCCCGTCCCCGCATGCTCTGGGGGACGGGCTTTCCGCGCTTCGGAACCGCGCGGACGGGGCAGTGTTCATCACGGGACGAGCATTCGGCGATCGGCGGCCGGGTTCGGCCGCGACACGATGCGGGGCACCGTCCCGTCCTGAAAGACTGTCGGAGATCTTGTCAGCCCGGGGAGGTGACGATGCGGGTCGTTCCGCGCCGCAGCAAGGGTCGTCGGGAGGCAGAGGACACCGCCCCGCCGCCCCCGCCCCCGGCGGCCGCCCCGGACCGCCCGCTCGACTGGCCGCCCCCGCCCGCTCCGCTCCTCGCCCCGTCCGAGCAGCCGGTCCGGCCCACCGACGGCGCCGCGCCCCCGTCCGAGCAGAACGAGCAGGGCGCCTCGCCTCTGCGGGACGCGCCGGGCGAGCCGGTGCCCGGTCCCATGCTGATCCCGGAGCCGGAGGGGCCGCCGCCCGGCCCGGCGCGGCCGGTGGGGTTCTCGCCGCCCGGACGGGCCGGAACCGAGCCGCTGCGCGGTCCGGAGCGGACGACGGCCCCGCTGCGGACGCCCGAGGTCCCGGAGGCGGATCGGCGGCGCCGGGCCCGCGCCGAGCAGCGGCGCCGCGCGGCGGCGGAGACCAAGCGCAGCCGCGCCGCGCTCCGCCAGGGCCTGGCGTACCGGGAGCGGCCCGTCCCGGAGCCGGTCCGGGCCGCCGACCAGCACCGCTCCGCGCTGGTGGTCATGGTGCTGACGCTCGGGCTGCTGATCGCCGCGGTCGCGGTGACCGGCGGCATGATCGCGGCGTCGATGCGGACGCGGCCGGTGACGCTGGCCGCGCCGCTGCACGTGTACCCGGTGACGCAGGCGACGCCGGGGCAGTGCCCGGCCGGGACGCCGGGGATCACCGGGCAGGCCGCCGCCGGCGTGACGTGCTACCGGCTCGCGCAGGGCATCGCGATCCACAAGGTCGCCGACCTGCGGGTGCAGAGGTCGCGGGGGACGTCCGGGTACGACGTGGCGCTCACGCTGCGGCCCGTGGACCGGCACGCGTTCGCGCGGCTGACCGGCGCGACCGTCGGCCGCGACCTGGCGTTCGTGGTGCGCGACCGGCTGGTCACGCTGCCGCGGGTCGACATGCCGATCCGGGACGGGAAGGTCCTGGTGGCCGGGTCGCCGACCCGCGCCGCCGCGAACACCCTCGTCCGCGAGCTCAAGGGACGCTGACCGGCCGCCCCTTTTGAGCGTCCGGCGGCCGTCGGGCAGGCTGGGCGGCGTGGACCTGGATCTCGCGCAGGTGCGGGCGTTCGTCGCGACCGCCGAGCACCTGCATTTCGGGCGCGCGGCGGGCGAGCTGTTCCTCACCCAGCAGGCGCTGTCGAAGCGGGTCGCGCGGCTGGAGGACGTCCTCGGCGTGCGGCTGTTCGACCGCACCGGGCACTCGGTGCGGCTGACGGCGGCGGGCGAGCGGTTCCTGGAGCCGGCGCGGCGGGCGCTCGCGGCGGCGGACGACGCGGTCACGGCGGCGCGGCGCGACCGGCCGCTGCGCCTGGACGTGTGGGGGCACCTGTTCGACCCGATGCGGACGATTCGCCGGGTCGTGGCGCGCCGTCCGGACCTGCCGATCGAGCCGAACCTGAAGCGCGGCCCCGCCCCGCGCCCCGTCCGCGATAGGCCGGTTAGGCCTGGGGAAGCTCGGTCCCCTGGACGGCCTGGATCTCCAGTTCCACCTTGAGGCTCTCGCCGACCATCGCGATCCCCGCCTCCAGGATCTGGTTGTAGCGGATCGCGAAGTCGGTGCGGCGCAGCTCCGCGGTCGCGCGGAACGCGGCGCGCGTCCCGCCCCACGGGTCCGAGCCGCTGCCGAGGAACAGCATGTCCAGGTCGACGGGCTGGGTGATCCCGTTGAGGGTGAGGCGGCCGTGCACCGTCCAGCGGTCCGAGCCGGCCGCGGTCAGGCCGTCGCCCTCGTAGGTGACCACCGGGTGCTCGTCGACGTTCAGGAAGTCCGCCGAGCGCAGGTGGTCGTCGCGCAGCTTGTTGCCGGTGTCGATGGACGCCGCCTCGATCCGGGCCGTCACCCGGGACTCCTCCACCGGCTCGGCGATCTCGATGCTCCCCTCGAACGCGGCGAACCGGCCGCGCACGCTGGACAGCCCGAGGTGCTGCGCGACGGCCCCGACGTTCGAGTGCGCCGGGTCGATCGTCCACGGGCCGGGCGGCGGCAGCTCGGCGCCGCCCGCGCGGGCCAGCACCAGCGTGCCGAGGTCCGCCGCGCCCGAGCCGTGCACGATCAGCGTCGACGCCGCCGGCTGGAACCCCATCGCCGTGACGATCGCCGTGTAGGTGCCGGCGGGCAGCGGACCGGCGGCGAGCACGCCGTCCTCGCCGGTCTGCTCCCGCGCGACCTGCCGGCCCGCCAGGTCCGTGACCGTGACGATGGCGTGCCGCACCGCCCAGCCGTCCTTCGTCCGCACCGATCCGCGCAGACCGCGCCTGTCTTCCATCAACGACCCGCACTCCAGTTCCGCTCGTGTGATTGCGTCGGCCGGGGCCGCCCCGGTCGGGCGGCCCCGGTTCGGCCCTACTCGTCGGGGTAGCCGAGCTTCAGGTCGTGGTCGTCCAGGCCGCCGCCGGCCAGCGACAGCCCGCTGGCGACCGGCGGGTAGCCGGACGCGATGACGGTGTACTGGCCGCCGGTCAGGTCGGTGAAGGCGTACTCCCCGTCCGGGCCGGTGATCGCCATCGCGACGACGTTGCCGGCCGCGTCGACCAGGGTGACGCGGGCGTCGCCGACCGGCTCGCCCGCCTCGTTGCGGACGGTGCCGCGGACCCGGGCGCCCGCGGGCATCTCCACGTCCAGCCGGGTCTGCCCGCCGCCCGCGACCTCCACCGGCAGCGCGACCGGGCGGTGCGCCGCGGCGCTGACCGCGAGCGTGTACGCGCCGGTGACGACGTCCTTGAAGGCGTACTGGCCGGACGCGTCGGTGCGGCCGGTGCCGACGACCTCGCCGCGCACGTCGGTGACGACGACCATCGCGTTCGCGATCGGGCTGCCGTCGGCGCTGCGGACCGTCCCGCCGAGGCCGCCGTTGCCGGCCAGCATCAGGTCGAACTCGACCGGCCGGTCGCCGACGACGAGGGTCGCGGCCTGCGGCTCGTGCTCGCCGGTCGCGGCGATCAGCACGTAGGTGCCGGGGCCGGGGGTCGGCAGCGCGTACCGGCCGTCGTCCTGGGTGATGGCGCGGCCGAGCTGGTGCCCGTCCACCCCGATCAGCGTCAGCGCGGCGGACGGGACGGGCGCGCCGTCGCCGGCGCGGACCACGCCGCGGACGGGGACGCCGCCCCGGCCCGGCCGCATGAGGCCGTCCTGCGCGAACGCGCTCTGCTGCGCGAGGAGCCGGGCCTGCGCGGCCGGGTCGGCCGCCGGGGACCCGCCGGGAGCCGCGGCCGCGCCGTTGGACGGCAGGCCGTGCGCGGGCATTTCGTTCATCGACATCTCCTTGGGGACCGCACCTGCCCCGACCGACGCGAGCTGCTGCTCGGCGGCGGCGGCCTGCTCGTGTCCGCGGGCGTGCCTGCCGACCGCCGAGGCGGCGCCGGGGGCCGCCGGCGCGGGCGGCGGGGCGTCCGCCGGCGCGGTGTCCTGCCGGGCGCCGCGGCCCGTGCCGGCCTTGCCGCGCAGCGGCAGCTCCTTCATCGCGAGGACGGTGATGAGCCCGACGACCGCCACCGGCACGCCGAAGAGGAACACCTTCTCCAGCGACTCGGTGAACGCCGTGAGCACGATCGTCTTGAACGGCTCCGGCAGGTGGTGCACCTGCTCGGGGGTACCGAGCGTACCGCCGCCCTTCGGCATCGCGATGTGCGCCTTGCTCAGCCCCTTGGCGAGCTCGCCGGGCAGCTGGTTGTTGAGGATCGCGCCGAACGCGGCGACGCCGACGGCGCCGCCGAGGTTGCGGAAGAACGACACCCCGGACGTGGTGGCCGCGAGGTCCTCGATCTTCGCGGCGTTCTGCGCGGCGAGGATCAGGACCTGCAGGGTGAGGCCGAGCCCGACGCCGAGCAGCGCGAGGCAGCCGCCGACCTCGACCTTGGACGAGTCGACGTGCAGCCGCGACAGCAGGTACAGCCCGGCGCCCACGCAGACCAGGCCGATCACCGGGTAGATCTTGTACTTGCCGGTCCGGGTGACGAGCTGGCCGGACCCGATGGAGGCGATCAGCATGCCGAACACCAGCGGCAGCGTCATCAGGCCGGACGCGGTGGGGCTCAGTCCCTTGACGATCTGCAGGTACTGCGGCATGTAGATCATGACGCCGAACATCGCCATGCCGACGCAGAGCGAGCCGAGCGAGGTCAGCACGAACGTCCCGTTGCGGAACAGCCGGGGCGGCAGGATCGGCTGCCGCGCGGCCCGCTCGGCGAACACCGCCCCGATCACCAGCACGACCGCGATCCCGCCGAGCGCGTACGTCCAGTCCGACGCCCACTCGAACTCGTTGCCGCCCATGGACAGCAGCAGCATCAGCGCGGTCGCGGCGCCGGTGATGGTGAACGCGCCGAAGACGTCGATCCTGGTGTCGCGCTTCACCTTCGGGAGCTTGAGCACCTTCTGGATCACCGCGAAGGCGACGATGGCGAGCGGGACGCAGACGTAGAAGCACCAGCGCCAGCCGAGGCCGTCGGCGTCGACGATGAACCCGCCGAGCAGGGGGCCGGCGACGGTGGCGACGCCGAACACGGCGCCCATGTACCCGGAGTAGCGGCCGCGCTGCCGGGGCTCGACGATGTCGCCGAGGATGACCTGCGCCAGCGCGGACAGCCCGCCGGCGCCGAGGCCCTGGACGGCGCGGGCCGCGATCAGCATGCCGATGTTCTGGGACAGCCCGCCCGCCACGGACGCGACCACGAAGATCAGGAGCGCGGTCTGGAAGGAGAGCTTGCGGCCGAGGATGTCGGAGACCTTGCCCCACAGCGGGGTCGAGGCGGTCATCGTCAGCAGCGTGGCGCTGGCCACCCAGGACAGCTGGTCCTGACCGCCGAGGTCTCCGACGATGGTCGGCAGGGCCGTGCTGACCACCGTGGACGAGATCATCGACGTCAGCATCGCCATCATCAGGCCGGAGAGGATCTCCAGGATCTGGCGGTGCGTGTACTGCGGTCTCGCTTGCTCTGGCGCCACCGGCCCCGCCGACGGCGCCACGCTCGCTTGAGCCACCATGCCCCCATGGAACGTAATTACCTGTGTTTTGCATATATGCTATGTACACGCTTGTTTACTTGCAACTCGGGGGATACTGGGGCGATTCGGTGATCCACACGGGGACGGGTCGGGATTCGATGACGGGCGTCGAGCAGGCCGAGCAAGCCGATCAGCGCGAACACCGCAAGCGCGACCGGGAGGCGACCCGGCGCCGCATCCTGGACGCCGCGCGCGACCTGTTCGGCGAGCACGGCTACGACGGCGTCACCGTCCGCATGATCGCCTCCGCCGCGAACGCCAACACCGCCCTGGTCAACCGGTACTTCGGCTCCAAGGCGGCGCTGTTCGGCGAGGTCCTCGCCGGCGAGTCCGCGCTGCGCGGCGTCATCGCCGGCGACCCCGCCGGGCTGCCGCGCCGGCTCGCCGAGCACTTCGTCCGGCAGATCGCGCACCACCCGCCGACCCCGATGACCCGGATGATCGACCGCTCCGCCGGCAACCCCGAGGTCAAGCAGGCCCTGCTCGGCTACCTGGAAGAGGTGATCGTCGAGCCGCTCGTCGCGCAGCTCGACGGCCCGAACCCGCGCGCCCGCGCGCTCCTCGCGTCCACGATCATCATGGGCGGCGGGCCCGTCCGCCGCCTGCTCGGCCTCAACGACCTGCGCAGCGCCGACCCGGCCGAGCTCACCGACCGCCTCGCCGCCATGTTCGCCGCGGCCCTGTCCCCCTGCTCGCCCGCACCGGACCGTCCCGGTCCCGCGTAGACACCCGGTCTCCGGCGAGCCCGCTACGCCGGAAGGCGGACGGCAGGACGCGGCGTACGACGGCGGGCGCAGTGAAGATCGGCGCGAGGGCGGAGAGATCCGCGGCGGGGCCGCACATAGGCTGCTGGCATGAGGGTGGGCGGCGCGATCCGGGCGCGATGGGGCAGGACGGGCCGTACGGCGCGCTGGGCCGCCGCCGGGTCCGCCGTGGCGCTGGCCGCCGGCACCGCCGTCTGGGGCGCCTCCGCCGGCGGGCCGTCCCGCGTGCACACCGTCGACCAGCGCATCCAGGTCGTCGACGGCCCGCACGACGACCAGCGTGTGACGCTCGACACCACCTTCTACAAGCCGGTCGGGCACGCGAAGGCACCGGCCGTCATGCTGGGGCACGGCTTCGGCGGGGACAAGCACGGCGTCGCCGCCGAAGCGCGCGCGCTGGCCCGCGACGGGTACGCCGTCCTGACCTGGACGGCCCGCGGGTTCGGCGCGTCCACCGGGCAGATCGCGCTCGACTCCCCCGACTACGAGGTCAAGGACGTCCGGCAGCTCATCGACTGGCTCGCGAAACGGCCCGAAGTGCAGCTCGACGGGCCCGGCGACCCGCGCCTCGGGATGGCCGGCGAGTCCTACGGCGGCGCGATCGCGCTGCTGACCGCCGCCTACGACCGGCGCGTCGACGCCATCGCACCGCAGATCACCTGGAACAGCCTGCCGGACGTGCTGTTCCCCAACGCCGCCGGCGCCGGCCCCGAGAACGGCGTGTTCAAGAAGCTGTGGGCCGGCGTCTTCTTCACCAGCGGCTCCCGCGGCGCCGGCTGCGGACGGTTCCTGCCGTCCCTGTGCGCGATGTACCAGAAGGTCGCCGAGCGGGGCGCGCCCACCGCGGACGCGATCGCGACGCTGCGCCGATCCAGCCCCGCCTCCGTCGCCGACCGGATCACGGTGCCGACCCTGCTCGTCCAGGGGCAGTCCGACTCGCTGTTCCCGCTCGACCAGGCCGACGCGAACGCGCGGGCCATCGCCCGCAACGGCGCGCCCGTCTCCGTCGTCTGGTACCAGGGCGGGCACGACGGCGGCGACCCGGAGACCGGCCGCGTGCGCGGGCTCGTCCGCGACTTCTTCGACGCGCGGCTCCGGCACGCCGGGACCTTCGGCACCCGCTTCACGGTAACCCGCGCGGGCGGCCTCGACTCCTCCACCCAGAAGGTCGTCGTGCAGGAGGCCAAGGCCCGCACGTACCCCGGCCTGTCCGGCGACCCGCGGCAACTGGCGCTGCCCGGGGCGGAGCAGACGATCCACAACCCGGCCGGCGGCGCCCCCGCGGCCGTCTCCGCGCTCCCCGGGCTCGGCGCGCTGGGCTCGCTCGACTCGCTCGGCGCCGCGGGCGGCGGGCTCCCGACCGACATGCCCGGACAGACCGCCACGTTCGACACCCGCCCGCTCGACCACTCCCTCCACCTCACCGGCGCCGCCACCGTCCGGCTCCACGTCGCGGCGGACGGCGACGCCGGCGACGGCGGGCCGCTCTTCGCCAAGCTCTACGATGTGTCGCCGGACGGCACCGCCGCCCTCGCCCGGCGCATCGCCGCGCCCTTCCGGGCGACCGGCGGCGAGGTCACCGTCACCCTGCCCGCGATGGACCACCGGTTCGACCGCGGCCACCGCCTCCGGCTCGCCATCGCCACCACCGACATGGGCTTCGCGACGCCGCCGCAGCCCGCCGCCTACCGGGTGCGCGCCGTGTCCGGGCTGACCGTCCCGACCGACCCGTCCCTCGTCACGGCGCCCGCCCCGATCCCCACCTGGGTGTGGATCCTGCCGCCGGCCGGCCTCGCGGTCGCCGCCGCGCTGCTCCTCGGCGTCCGCCGCGGCCGCCCCCGCGAACGCGGCACCGGTGTCCCGCTGGAGATCACCGGACTCACCAAGGCCTACGGCAACGGCCACCTCGCGGTCGCCGACCTGTCGTTCCGCGTCGAGAAGGGGCAGGTGCTCGGGCTCCTCGGCCCGAACGGCGCGGGCAAGACCACCACCCTGCGCATGCTGATGGGCCTCATCCACCCCGACGCCGGCGAGATCCGCATCTTCGGCCACCGCGTCACCCCCGGCGCACCCGTCCTCGCCCGCCTCGGCTCCTTCGTCGAGGGCCCCGGGTTCCTGCCGCACCTGTCCGGGCGCGACAACCTCGACCTGTACTGGCGCGCCACCGGACGGCCCGCCGCCGAGGCGCACATGGACGAGGCCCTCGCGATCGCCGGCCTCGGCACCGCCCTCGACCGCGCCGTCCGCACCTACTCGCAGGGCATGCGGCAGCGCCTCGCCATCGCGCAGGCCATGCTCGGCCTGCCGGACCTGCTCGTCCTCGACGAACCCACCAACGGGCTCGACCCGCCGCAGATCCGCGAGATGCGCGAGGTCCTGGTCCGGTACGCCGCCGCCGGCCGCACCGTGATCGTCTCCAGCCACCTGCTCGCCGAGGTCGAGCAGACCTGCACGCACGCCGTCGTCATGGCCGGCGGCCGCCGCGTCGCCGCCGGACCCGTCGCCGACATCGTCGGCTCCGGCCGCCGCCTCGAGGACGCCTTCCTGGAGATCATCGGAGAGGGCACGACGGCATGACCACGTCCGAAGAGCCGAAGACGGACGCCCCCGCAAGGCCCGAGGCGCCGGAAGACCCCGCGCGCATCTCGCCGGGCGGGTACAGCGTGCGCCGCACCCTCCCGCTGCGCGTCGAGGCGATCCGCCAGTTCCGGCGCCGCCGCACGCTCATCGCCTTCGGCATCCTTCTCGTCCTGCCCTGGGTGCTGGTCGGCGCGTTCGAGATCGGCGGCTCGCCGTCCGGCAACGGCGTCCCCGGCCTGGTGGACGTCGCCACCGCCGGCGCCCTCAACTTCACCCTCTTCGCCCTGTTCGTCTCGACCGGCTTCCTCCTCGTCGTCGCCGTCGCCCTGTTCTGCGGCGACACCGTCGCCAGCGAGGCCGGCTGGTCGTCGCTGCGCTACCTGCTCGCCGCCCCCGTCCCGCGCGCCCGCCTCCTGCGCCAGAAGCTGATCGTCGCGCTGTCCTACTCGGTCGCCGCGGTCCTCACGCTCCCCCTGATGTCGCTGGTCGCGGGCACCGCCGCCTTCGGCTGGGCGGACGTCGAACTCCCCACGGGCGGCACCGTCCCCACCTCGACCGCCCTCGGCCGCATGGCGATCGTCATCGGCTACTCGCTCGTCGCCCAGTTCGTCGTCGCCGCCCTGGCGTTCCTCCTGTCGGTCGTCACCGACTCCCCGCTCGGCGCGGTCGGCGGCGCCGTCGGCCTCGTCATCGTCAGCAACATCCTGGACGCCGTCACCGCCCTCGGCTCCTGGCGCGACTTCCTGCCGACGCACTGGATGTACTCGTGGATGGACGCCCTGCAGCCGCAGATCCAGTGGACCGGCATGGCCAAGGGCGCCTCCATCTCCATCGCCTACGCCGCCGTCCTTTTCGCTCTCGCGTTCCGCCGCTTCCACACCCGCGACATCGTGTCCTGAACGGCACCCTCTTACCACCCACCAAACGATCTTCCCCGACCACTTCCGGCCGCCACCAGGCGTGACCGGACGGCCACGCCAGGTCGGCACCCCCGCCTGAAAAACGGTCGAACCGGCAGAAGGATGTCGCATAGGCTCACGGAACCTCGCCAGCGGCGCCCGCGTCGTATGGAGTACAGGTGACATCGGCTCGATCGACGGGTTAATACCCGGCCCGACGGGGGAGATGATCAACATGGCACGGCAGCAGCTCATCAAGCGCCCCAAGCCCCCACGTCAACCGAGCCCGCCGGACCTGAGGACCCCCTCAGGCCGCCTCCTGCCGTACTGACCGCACCGCCCCGCACCACCGCCGACCAACCCTGGAACCACCCGCCCGACCGCAGACCGCACCGCCGCCCCGCACCCGACCAGACCTGCCGGCATCGCGACAGCCATGTACCTCCGCGGCCGCCCAGGCAGCCGAGAGCGTCTTCTCGAAGCGCACGCGGTCCTGCCCGGGGCCGTCGTATCCGGCCTTCGGCTCGTGGACGTCGAAACCCATGGCCCGATGGAAGGCGATGGACCCCGTGTTCGCGGGCGACGTGACGGCCATGACCTTCGTACGGCCGACCGCTGCGGCTTCCTCGAAGAACCTCTCGTACGGGGCGCGCGCCACGCCGTCCCGCCCACCGCGACGTCCACGCCCCCTTCCCGGCCAGCGCGGCGCCTTACACTCACCAAGACGTTCACGGTGAGGAGAGCCATGCCCAGGGCGGACGCGCAACGCAACCGCGCCCGCATCCTCATGTCGGCCAAGAAGGCCTTCGCCGAGCGCGGGCCGGACGCGCCGCTCGACGAGATCGCGCGTAACGCGGGCGTGGGGAACGCCACCCTGTACAGGCACTTCCCCACCCGCCGCGACCTGCTCATCGCCGTGTACGCGGACGAGGTCACGGAGCTGACCGCCAACGGCCGGGACCTCCTGCACCACGACCCGCCCGCCGACGCGCTCTTCGCATGGCTGAGGGCGTTCATCGCCCACGCGGCCGACAAGGGCGACCTGGCCCGCGCCATTCCGGAAGACGGGCGCTCTCCCCTCTTCGACGAATGGCACGCCGCCATGCACGCGACCGTCGCGCCCCTGCTGGCGAGGGCGCAGGAGGCCGGTGCCGTCCGCTCCGACCTCGACGGCCCGGACCTCCTGGCCCTGGCAGGCGCGATAGCCGCCGCGGGATCCGGCACCGCCCGAACCGACCGCCTCCTCCGGCTCGTCCGAGAAGGCATCGCGACCTCCGTACCGGCCCCCGACTGACGGACCCGTCACCTGCGGGGTGGTGAAGACTGTCCGGATGGAGTTCTTCTGCTACCACCGTGATAGGCGCGGCTCTATGCACCTGCGCGACGAACTCGTAGAAGAGCACTGGTCCTACATGGACCGGTACGCGGCGGAGATGATCGCCCGCGGACCGACCTTCGCGAGCGACGGCGAGACGCTCACCGGCAGCGTGCACATCGTCGACCTGCCCGATCCCGCCACCGCCCGCGCGTTCGCCTTCGACGAGCCCTGCTACCAGGCCGGCGCCTACCGCGACGTCATGCTGCGCCGCTGGCACAACGCGCTCGGACGCACCATGTGGGAGTTCCCCGGCGACCGCACGGAAGGCGGCCACTATCTCGTGCTCGGCCTCGGCGAGGGCGACGCGGCCGACGGCGACCTGCCGCCCGACGACGGCGCGCTGGTCGCCTACGGCCCCCTGCTGTCCGACGACGGGAAGACCTGGCTGGGGACGGCGGCACTGGTCCAGGCACCGGACCCCGAGACGGCCCGCACCGTCCTGACCGCGGACCGGTACGCCGACGTCGAAGTCCAGCTCTGGACCTTCGGCGGCCGCAGATGAGAAGCGGGATGGCCGTCCTACCCGAGAAGGCTCGGCTGATCGATCGTCCACAGCCACGTGCCGTCCGCCTGGCGGCGGGCCACCTCCACCGTGACGCCGCCGTCGACCAGATGCGTCGAGGTCAGCGCGAGGTCGCCGTTGCGGAGCGTCGGTAGCCGCCGGCCGGGCGCGAAGGACGGCCTGCCCGCGACGAGACGCTCGTAGGCCGCGCGGATCTCCGCGCGGCCCGTGGCGACCCGGCCGTCCGGCAAGGCCAGCACGGCATCCGGCTCGTACAGCGCCACCAGGCCGTCGACGTCGCCCGCGTTGAGCCGCTCCACGATGAACCGGCTCAGGTCATCCGGCTGCCGGGCAGGCTCGCGTTCCCCGCTCTTGCCCATAAGCGCCCCCTTGCGATGGATCCTCACGGCCTCCGCCCACGAGGATGCCAGGGGCCTGCGACTTCCTGCGCCTGGTCCGGGAGCGCCGCGAGCGGTCGCTGGGCCGGGCGCGGTCCGTGGCCGAGGCCGCGCAGCTCGCCCTGCTGAGGCCGCCGCCCCGGCGCATCGGCCCGCTGCGGATCGCCTGGCTGTACCTGACGGCCGAGGACGAGAGCCAGATCGGCGGCGACCTGTTCGCGGTCGCACGCGCGTCCGGATCCGCGAGCCGCGTGCTGATCGGCGACGTCCGGGGCAAGGGCCTGGGCGCCATCGCCGAGGCGTCGGTGGTGCTGGGCGCGTTCCGGGAGGGCGCGCGCCGCTACCCGCTGCCCGCGCTGACGGCCGCCCTCCAGGACAGCGTCGACCGCGACCTCGAGGGGGTCGCCGACACCGAGTACGACCTCGGTGAGCACTTCATCACCGCGCTGGTCCTCGACGTCGCCGACGACCATCCGGAAGTCGAGATGATCAGCTGCGGCCATCCGCCGCCGCTGCTGCTGCACGGCGGCCGGGTCACGACCGTCCAGCGCGATCCCCCGCGCCTCCGCTCGGGGTGCCCTCGCGGCCCTCGACGTCGACCGCTTCGTCTTCGGCCCCGGCGACATGCTCGTCCTCTACACCGACGGCGTCATCGAGGCCCGTTCACCGGCGGGCGACTTCTACCCGCTCGCCGAACGCGTCGCGACCTTCCCCGCCGCCGACCCCGGCACGCTGCTGCGCCACATCCACCGCGACCTTCTCGCCCATACCGGCGACCACCTAGCCGACGACGCCGCCCTCCTCATCCTCGAACGCCTCCCCGAGGCGCCGGAAACGGCGCATTGAAGGCAGTCCGGTCGAGCCACTAAAGTGCCGGACGTCACACGCCGCATCCGAGGAGTCCTGTTGCGTTTGCTGAGCGTCACCGTGCTGGGGTCCGCACTCGTCGCGGCGGGTCTGCTGGCACCGGCGGCGGGTGAGGCGACGACGTCCGGACATGACGGGCTGACGGTGCGGCCGGGCACGACCCGGGCCGGTGACAAGATCGAGCTGTCGGTTTCCGGGTGCGGCCCGGGGCGGCACTGGGCGTCGTCGGACGTGTTCGACGGACGGGCCCAGCTGGACGGTCAGGACGGCACCGCGGTGCTCAAGGACGACGCCAAGCCGGGGACGTACACGGTGCGGGTGCGCTGCGGTTCCCGCACGGCGTCCGGGAAGGTGCGCGTGGCGGGGCGGCCCGCCTGGCCGACGCTGCTCCCGGGCAGCCGCGACGGCCTGTAGCCGCCGGCGGCCCCTCTTCCGCTTCGGTGACCTTGAGCGATCAAATGGTCGCTCACTGCGCCTCGGCGTCTGTCAGGGGCACCCTGACCCCACTTGCACTTCGCTTGCAAAGTGACCCAGATCACCGTCGAACGGTTAGATTTCCTACCTTCTCCCACCTTGTTCGCGTCAAATGATCATGTGATACTTCAGCAGAACCGCACACTCCACACATGACACCCATAGGCGAACAAAACAGACGCTCGGCCTCATCGGGCCAGAGCGCCGGACCCACCTGCTGATCGATACGCGCCCAAGCCTCACGAGGGGGACTGTCGAGCATGCCCGTCGGCGTCGGCTCTGTCAGAGAAGCGAGAACCGTTCCCTTTCACCAGAGCCTGCCGAGGCTCCTGCGCGACCCGCTCGGCGCCATCGAGGAGATGGGCCGCGAGTCCGACGGCGAGATCACCAGGGTCAACCTCGGCGTCCTGCGCCCCTACCTGGTCACCCGCCCCGAGCACGTCCAGCACATCCTGCGCGACAACGCCGCGAACTACCGGCGCGAGGGCCTGATGTGGAAGCCGCTCAGCCGGCTCGTGGGCGAGCCGTCCGGCGCCGACCCCGCGTGGCCCCTGAAACGGCGCATCTTCCAGACGCTGCTGACCGGCAAGAACATCGAGACCTACACCGACGAGATGGCCGCCACGATCGCGGCGAACGTCGACGACCTCGGCCGCCGCTACGGCGCCGGCGCCCCGGTCGACTGCAGCGACGAGCTCACCCGCATCGTCTACCGCGCCATCCTGCGGATCTTCATCGGCGACCGGCTCTCGCTCGCCGACGCCGACCGGCTCGGCGAGGCGATCACCATCGCCACCACCTCGTCCTTCCGATCGAGGATGCTGCTGCCGTTCGTGCCCCACGCGGTCCCGCTCCCCGGCGACCACGCCTTCCACCAGGCGGTGCAGAAGGTCGACGACATCATCTTCCCGATCATCGAGGAGGCCCGGCGGCAGGGGGTCGGCGAACGCGAGGGCGGCGGCCATGACATCGTGTCGCTGCTCCTGCGGGCCCGCGACGACGAGGGCGGAAAACTCGACGACCAGGGCGTCCGGGACGGCGTCGTCTCGCTGTTCGTCGCCGGCACCGAGACCACGGTCACGGCGCTGAGCTGGCTCTGGGTCGTGCTGGACGCGCACCCGGACGTCATGGGACGGCTGCGGGACGAGATCGAGGACGTCGTCGGGACCGCCCAGCCGACCCGTGCGCACCTGCCGAGGCTGCGCTACACGAAGATGGTCCTGCAGGAGCTGCTGCGCATCTACTCGGTCGGCTGGATCATCCCGCGGATCGTGGACCGGGACGACGTGATCGACGGCGTCCGGATGCACCGCGGCGCGACGGTGGCGGTGAGCCCCTACCTGACCCACCGGGTACCGGACGTCTGGCCCGACCCCCAGGCGTTCGATCCGGAGCGGTTCGCGCCCGGCCGGTCCCGGCACCGCTTCGCCTACCTGGCGTTCGGGGCCGGACCCCACCAGTGCGTGGGCAGCGTCTTCTTCACCGTCGAGGCACAGCTGATCGTCGCGTCGATGATCGGCCGGCTGCGGCCCGTGCTGCACGGCCCGGCGGGCGTCCGGCCCCAGGCGGGGCTGACGCTGAAGCCGCGCGAACCCATCGCGATCTCGCTGGACCCCGTCAACGCGAAGTAGGCGTCCCATGGGCATCCCCGAAACCGAGACGGGCGCGCTGCGATCGGCGGCCGAGCACGGCCGGATCAGCGCGCTGGCCGTCGACTGCCAGCGCGGCCTGCAGGACTGCGCGCAGCGGCACGCGGAACTGTTCCCCGGCGGCCCGTTCGACCCCCGGCTGATCAGCGGGGTGACGCTGGCGAACGCCTTCGGCTCGCCGGAGGCCACCGCGGACGAGCTGTCCGTCGCCTGCCGCTCGTCGCTGTGGGTGTTCGCGGCCGACTGGCTCGTCGACTACGCCGCGAAGGACCGGGCCGAGATCGACGCGCTCACCGGGGCCGTCCTCGCCGTCGCCGACGGCGGGGACCCGCAGGTGCCGCTCGCCGGGTTCCTCGCCGAGATCCGCGACGACCTCGCCCGCCGCCCGGCCTTCCCGGAGCTGCGGGCGCGCTGGCGGGCGCAGCTCGAACGCTACATGGCGGCCATGACGCGCGAATGGGAGTGGCACGCCGCCGTCAAGGGCGGCGGCGCCGCGCCGACCTTCGACGAGTACGTCGCCAACGCGGACAACTTCGGCTCCACCCTCGTCAACCTCTCGCACTGGATCATGACGTGCGGACCGGCGGCGCTGGACCGCTTCGACGCGCTGTGGGCGGCGAGCGGGACCGTCCAGCGCGTCCTGCGGCTCCTCAACGACCTCGCGACGCTCCAGCGCGACCTGGAATGGGGCGACCTCAACCCGCTGATGCTCGGCGCGACCCGCGAGGACGTCGTCAAGCGGATCGACGCGCTGGTCGAGCAGAGCCTGGCCGAACTCGCCCCGCTCCGCGCGCACTGCCCGCGGGAGACCGCCTACCTGGAACGCCAGATCGGCTTCAGCACCGGCTTCTACGGGCGTACCGACTACTGGGGCGACCTGTGAGCGTCCAAGGCGAGCACCCGGCGGGCCCGGGCCCGGCGCCGGCCGTTCCCGTCTCCGACCTGGCGGAACGCGCTCGCAGCGTGGTCACCGGCCTGCTGGAGGCCCCGTGGGGGCGGGTGTCGCCGTCGGTGTACGAGACCGGCCGGCTGGTCGCCCTCGCGCCGTGGCTGACCGGCCACGGCGAGCGGCTCGGCCACCTCCTCGCGGCGCAGCGCCCGGACGGCGCTTGGGGAGCGCCCGGAGCCTACGCGCTCGTCCCCACGCTGAGCGCGACGGACGCCCTCCTGACCGCCCTGAGCGATGGCTCGGCCCAGGCGAACGGCGCCCGGGCGAACGGCGAAGCGCTGGCGCGCGGTGCCGCCCGCGGGCTCGACGCGCTGGCCGCCCTGCTGGACGGCCTCAGCGCGCGGGCCGTCCCCGACATGCCCGCGGTCGAGCTCATCTCGGCGCACCTGGCCGAGCGGATCAACGACCGTCTGGCGGAGTTCGGGAACCACCCGCGCCCGGAGCTCGGACTGCGGCATGTCCGCACCCGGCTGCGCGTCCCCGAGGGCTGGGACGCCGGGCTCGGGCCGATCCGGTCGCTGCTGAGCGCGGGCCGCCCGGTGCCCGCCAAGCTCGTCCACGCCCTGGAGATCGCGGGAGCGGCCGCGCACCGGACGGCGTCGGTCCGGCCCGGGCCGCGGACCGGCGGCATCGGCGCGTCTCCGGCCGCCACCGCGGCCTGGCTCGGGGGCGGCGGCCCGCCGCCTCCGGCGGACCCGGCGCGCCGGTTCCTGGAGGCCGCCGTCGCGCAGCATGGGGGGCCGGTGCCCTGCGGCGTTCCGATCACCGTGTTCGAACGAGCCTGGGTGCTGAGCGGCCTCCTGCGCGCCGGGGTCCCCGTGTCCGTGCCGCCGGAGCTCACCGCGTCGCTGGCCGCCTCGATCGGGACGTCCGGCACTCCCGCCGGCGAAGGGCTTCCCGCCGACGCCGACACGACCTCCGTGGCCCTGTACGCGCTCGCGCTTCTCGGCCGGCCGCACGAACCCGAAAGCCTCCTCCAGTACGAATTGGACGACCGTTTCTGCACGTGGGAAGGCGAGCAGGGAGCTTCCGTCACCACAAACGCCCACATACTGGACGCTTTTGGTGAATTCCTGAAGCATCGTCCGGACGCCCGGGCCCGTTACGCACCGTCCATGGTGAAGGCCGCGCACTGGCTGCAGGGCCGGCAGCACCCGGACGGAAGCTGGACCGACAGATGGCATGTCTCCCCCTACTACGCGACGGCCTGCGCCGCGCTCGCACTGCGGCACTTCGGCGGCATCGCCGCCTCCGGCAACGTTCGCCGCGCCGAGCAATGGGTCATCGGCAGCCAGCGCGCCGACGGTTCGTGGGGATGGTGGAACGGCACCGCGGAGGAGACGGCGCACGCGATGCTCGTCCTCCTCTCGGCCGCGGGACGGGGCCCGCTCCCGCACCGCGCCCGCGCCGCGGTCGCCCGCGCACGGGACTGGCTGCTCGGCCTCACCGACTGGACGGACGGGCCGGCGCTGTGGCACGACAAGGACCTCTACCTGCCCGGCGCCATCGTCGAAGCGACCGTCCTGAGCGCGCTTCACCTGGCACGATAGAGCGACCGCGACGGGCGCAAGTCCGCACGCGCAAGGACCTGGTGAATTTCGCCACAGCGATCTCTCCGGATCTCTCCTCGAATAGTGGATATTGACGCCTTACCGCAATCCTCCGTTGCTAAGGTGCTGCGGTGTGCGACGGCGCTCACCCCCGCCGCTCCGCGCGCTCGGACACGGACCGCAGGCCCTCCACCTCGACGGGATTGCGGGTCACGCTCATATGCCGTTGGGACAGGTCGTCAATGCGCTTCCGCAATTCACGTCTGCGGACCAAAATCACAGCTCTGCTGTTGTCGCTGGCCGCACTCTGGGCATTCGCCGCGTGGGTGACGCTGCGCGACGGTCTCGGGCTCCTGTGGGCCAACACCCTGGACGGGAAGATCAGCCGTCCGACGGTGTCGCTGGTGACGGCCCTGCAGGAGGAACGCCGGGCCTCCACCGTCTACATGGCGTACCCCGGTCAGCCGCAGCGCCAGGCGCTGCGCGCCGCGCGCGAGAAGACCGACGCCGCGGTCGCGAAGGTCCGTTCCAGCTCGTCCGGCGGCGACGTCTCCTGGGCGGCGAGCGACGCGCTCAAGGCACGGATCAAGCAGATGTCGGCGGCGCTGAACAAGCTGCCCGGTGACCGGGCGGCGGTCGACGCCCGCCGCGTCGCCCGCGGCCAGGCGTCCGCGGGCTACAACAGCATCATCGACACCGCGTTCCTGGTCTTCAACTCGACCGGCGCCGTGCTGAACGACGAGTCCATCTCCAAGGACAGCCGCACCCTCAACTCGCTGACCCGCGCGAAGGAGATCCTCGCCCGCGAGGACGCGATGCTCGCCGGAGCGATCGCCGCCCGCCGCTACGAGCCGGGCGAGCACGCCCGCTTCGTCGGCCTGGTCAGCACGTCCCGCTTCCTCGACGACGAGGCGGCGGCGGAACTGCCGCCCGAGGACCACGCGCGTTACCAGCAGCTGATCTCGGGCCCGTCCTTCACCCGGCTGCGCGCCCTCGAGGACCGCGCCATCCAGCACAGCACCGCCCGCCCGCCCGTCCAGGCCGCCGAGTGGCAGGCGGCCGCCCAGCCCGCGCAGGACGGCCTGGAGAAGCTCGTCCTGACCGGCGGTGACGAGCTGGTCGCACGCGCCAAGCCGGTCGGCGTCGGCATCATCGTCCGGCTGGTGCTCGCCGGCGGCCTCGGGCTCATCGCGGTCATCGCGTCCATCATCGTGTCGATCACCACGGCGCGCGCCCTCGTGCGGCAGCTCGAACGGCTGCGCGTCGCCGCGTGGGAGCTGGCCGAGCAGCGGCTGCCCGGCGTCGTCGAACGCCTCGGGCACGGCGAGAAGGTGGACGTCTCGGTGGAGGCGCCGCCGCTGCAGTTCGGCACCGACGAGATCGGGCAGGTGGGACGCGCGTTCAACGCCGTCCAGGAGACCGCGCTCCGCACCGCGGTCGAGCAGGCGGAGCTGCGCCGCGGCATCCGCGACGTCCTGCTCAGCCTGGCCCGCCGCACCCAGACCCTCGTGCACCGGCAGCTGACCATGCTGGACACCATGGAGCGCCGCCGCGACATCGAGGTCAAGGAGCTGGAGGAGCTGTTCCGGCTCGACCACCTCGCCACCCGGATGCGGCGCAACGCCGAGAACCTCATCGTGCTGTCGGGCGCGCTGCCCGCCCGCGGCTGGCGCAGCTCGGTGCCGATGATCGACGTCGTGCGCGCCGCGGTCGGCGAGGTCGAGGACTACACCCGCGTCACCGTGCTGCCGTTCGGGCCCGTCGAACTGGCCGGGCGCGCGGTCGGCGACGTCACCCACCTGCTCGCCGAGCTGATCGAGAACGCGGTGTCGTTCTCCCCGCCGGACACCGTCGTGCAGGTCGGCGGGCACCTGGTCGCCAACGGCTTCGCGATCGACATCGAGGACCGCGGCCTCGGCATGACCGACGAGAAGCTCGCCGAGATCAACGCGCGGATCGAGGACCCGCCCGACTTCAACCTGCAGAGCTCGGTGCAGCTCGGCCTGTTCGTGGTCAGCAAGCTCGCCGAGCGGTACGGGCTGCGCGTCCAGCTGAAGCGGTCCGCCTACGGCGGCACCACCGCGGTCGTCGTCATCCCGACCGAACTCGTCGTGGAGGAGAGCGACCGCGTGCGCGTGCCCGCGGCCACCAAGACGCAGAACGGGCTGGAGGTGCGCCGGCCCACCGCGGTCGGCGCGGGCCGTTCCGGCGGAGCCGCGACGCTCACCGTGGGCGGCACCGGACCGCAGCCGGCGCCGGCCGTGCCCGCGCTGGTCGCGGTGCCGCCCCCCGAACCGGAACCGGCCGACCCGCTCGAACCGGCCGACACCGTCGGATCGGCCGGCGCGCCGGTCCCGCCGTCCGGGCCGGACCCGGACGGCACCACCGAGAACGGCCTGCCCCGGCGGCAGGACGAGCCCCCCGCGGACGAGGCGAGCTCCCCCGACGGCGCCCCGTCCACCTCATCCGGCCGCACCGGCGCCGGCGGCGGGCATCACGAACCGACCCAGCTCGAGGACCAGCCACCCGTGCCCGACATCTCCACCACACCGTCCGGCCTGCCGGTCCGCGTGCCGCAGGCGAACCTCGCCGAACCGCTGCGCACCGACGAGCCGCTCGTCGCCGACGAGCAGGACGAACCGGACGACCCGGGCCGCTCTCCCGAGGAGATCAAGCGGATCATGGGTTCGTACCAGCGCGGCACCCGGCAGGGACGGTCGGACGCAGCCGAGGCCCTCGGCAATCACGCAGCGGAAGGCGAGGAAGGTCAGTGACGCAGAAGACCGGTTCATCATCCGACCTGGGTTTTTTGCTGGACGACCTGGTCCACCGGTTGCCGCACGCGCGCAACGCGGTGGTGCTGTCGGCCGACGGCCTGCTGATGGCCTCCTCGGCGGGCATGAGCCAGGACGACGGCGAGCACCTGTCCGCCGTGGCGGCGGGCATCCAGAGCCTCGCCAAGGGCGCGGGCACCCGGTTCGGCGGCGGCCCCGTCCGGCAGACGATCGTCGAGATGCAGTCGGCGTTCCTGCTGGTGTCGGTCGCCGGCAAGGGCGCCTGCCTGGCGGTGCTGGCCGGCGAGGAGGCCGACGTGGGCCTCATCGCCTACGAGATGGCGATGCTCGTCACGAGCATGGGCCACCACCTCACCTCGCCGTCGCGGTCGGAGGGGGCGGAGGAGGGGCGTCCGGCATGATGCCGCCGGAGGAGCCGGGACAGGAGCCCTGGCCGCAGGACCCCGCGCTGCACACCCCCGGCCACGAGCGGATCTACGACGAGAGCGCCGGCCCGATGGTGCGCCCGTACGTGATGACGAGCGGCCGCATCGAACCCGTCCACGGCAAGTTCGACCTCATCACGCTGGTGGTGGCGGCCGGCCCCGAGCCGGAGGGCCCGATCGGGCTCGGCCCCGAGCACCTGTCGATCATCCGGCTGTGCCAGCAGGTGATGTCGGTCGCGGAACTGACCGGCCACCTCGACCTTCCGGTGGCGACCGTGCGGGTGCTGCTCGGCGACCTGCTCGGCAAGGGGCTCGTCACGATGCAGGAGCCCGAACCGGAGGCGGACATGCACGACATCAGGCTCTATAAGGCGGTGATCGATGGTCTCCGGGCGCTCTGACTCCGGGGGCGGGCGGCGCGACGGGCGCGCCCGCCGGATGCCCACCGCGGTCAAGATCGTGATCGCGGGCGGTTTCGGGGTCGGCAAGACGACGATGGTCGGCACCGTCTCCGAGACGCGGCCGCTGCGGACCGAGGAGATCCTCACCGACGAGAGCGTCGGCGTCGACGACGTCTCCGGGGTGGAGCGCAAGACGACCACCACGGTCGCGATGGACTTCGGCCGCCTCACCTTCCGCGACGACTACGTCCTGTACCTGTTCGGCACCCCCGGGCAGGAGCGGTTCTGGTTCATGTGGGACGAGGTGTCGCTCGGCGCGCTCGGCGCCGTCGTGCTCGCCGACACCCGCCGGCTGTCGGACTGCTTCCCGTCCGTCGACTACTTCGAGCGCCGCGGCACCCCGTTCATCGTGGCGGTCAACTGCTTCGAGGGCGCCCGGCAGTACGACCTCGCGGAGATCCAGCAGGCGCTGAACCTGGGGCCGAAGGTCCCGGTGATGCTGTGCGACGCCCGCCGCCTCGACTCCTGCAAGCAGGTGCTCATCGACCTCGTCCTGCACGCGATGAAGTCCCGCGGACTGCCGGCGCTGGAGCCGCAGGGCGCCTGACCGCGGCCTCGCGCCGGGACCGGACCGCCGGTCCCGGCGTGCGGCGCGGGCGCGGGCCGGCGGTGCCGGGCGTCAGCCGGTGCGGGAGACGACGTAGTCGCAGAGGCCGGTGAAGGCGTCGCGGGCGGGGATGGCGGGGAGGGTGAGGAGCTCGGCGCGGGCGTCCTCGGCGTACTGGCGCAGGTCGGCGCGGGCGCAGTCCATGGCGGGGTGGGCGCGCAGGAGGGCGAGGGCCTCGGCGTGGAGGGCGTCGTCGGACAGGTCCTGGACGAGCAGTTCGCGCAGCCGGGCGTCGTCGGGGCCGGAGCCGACGCCCGCGAGGACGTGGTGCATAGGGAGGGTGCGGATGCCTTCGCGCAGGTCCGTGCCGGGGGTCTTGCCGGACTCGTCGGTCTCGGAGGTGATGTCAAGGATGTCGTCCTGCAGCTGGAACGCGACGCCGATCTTCTCGCACGCGGAGGTGATGGTGTCGACGACGCGGGCGTCGGCGCCCGACAGCAGCGCACCGAACTGGCCGGACACCACGATGAGCGAGGCGGTCTTGTCCGCGACGACCTGCAGGTAGTGCTTGAGGGGGTCGGCGCCCTCCGCCGGGCCGACGGTCTCCTGGATCTGGCCGCGCACCAGCCGCGCGAACGCGCGGGCCTGGATCCGGACGGCCTGCGGGCCGAGGTCGGCGAGCAGGTCGGACGCGCGGGCGAACAGGTAGTCGCCGGTGAGGATCGCGACGGTGTTCGTCCAGCGGGAGTTCGCGGACGCCTGCCCGCGCCGGACTGTCGCCTCGTCCATCACGTCGTCGTGGTAGAGGGTGCCGAGGTGGGTCAGCTCGACGACGACGGCGGCGGGCACCACCCCCGGCGCGGTGGGGTCGCCGAAGTGGGAGGCGAGCAGCACCAGCATCGGCCGGAACCGCTTGCCGCCCGCCTCGACGAGGTGCTTGGAGGCCTGGGTGAGCAGCGGGTCCTCGCCCCGCACCGACTCCAGCAGCAGCTCCTCGACTGCGGCCAGCCGCTCCCTGGCATCGGCCGCGAGGGCCGAATCGACGGGAAGCCCGAACGGGCCGGACTCCTCTCGGGCCGGCCCGCCGGACTTCTCAGCGATTGGGTCGCTCACCCAAGACTCCCTACCGGACGAACATGTGGGTCGTTGCGTGGCCCGCGAGGTCCAGAACCGGCTGCGGGATCACGCCGAGTACCACAGTAGCCGTCGCTCCGAGCGCCACCGCCACCGCGGTCGCCGGCCCGGCGACGACGACGGGGCCGTCCGCCTCCGGCTCGCTGAAGAACATCACGACGATCACCTTCACGTAGAAGAAGGCCGCGACCGCGGAGGAGACGACGCCGACCACGACCAGCGGGGTCGCGCCGCCCTCGACGGCCGCCTTGAACACCGCGAACTTGCCGGTGAAGCCGCTGGTCAGCGGGATGCCGGCGAAGGCGAGCAGGAAGAAGGAGAACACCCCGGCGACGACCGGGGAGCGCTTGCCGAGCCCCGCCCACCGCGACAGGTGCCCGGCCTCGCCGCCGGCGTCGCGCACCATCGTGACGACCGCGAAGGCGCCGATGGAGGTGAAGCCGTAGGCGACGAGGTAGAACATCGTGCTGGACAGGCCGTCGCGCGAGGTGGCGACGACGCCCATGAGCAGGAAGCCCGCGTGCGCGATGGACGAGTACGCCAGCATCCGCTTGATGTCGGACTGCGTGATCGCGATGATCGCGCCGACCACCATCGTGAGAATCGCCACGCCCCACATGTAGGGCCGCCAGTCCCACTTCAGCGTCTCGAACCCGACGTAGTACACGCGGAGGATCCCGCCGAACGCGGCGACGACCGTGCACGAGGCCATCAGCGCCGTGATCGGGGTCGGGGCGCCCTGGTACACGTCCGGCTTCCACATGTGGAACGGGACGCCGCCGAGCTTGAACAGCAGCCCGACCGACAGCAGCGCGACGCCCGCCAGCAGCAGCGTCTCGCTGCCGGCGTCCTTGCTGACCTGCGCGGAGATGTCCGACAGCCGGACCGAGCCGGCGTAGCCGTACAGCAGCGCCGTCCCGTACAGGAAGAACGCCGAGGAGAACGCGCCGAGCAGGAAGTACTTGACGGCCGCCTCCTGGGAGAGCAGCCGCCGCCGGCGGGCGAGGCCGCACAGCAGGTACAGCGGCAGCGACATGACCTCCAGCGCCACGAACATGGTGAGCAGGTCGTTCGCGGCGGGGAACATCATCATGCCGCCGACCGCGAACATCATCAGCGGGAACACCTCGGTCTGGGTGATCCCGGCGGCGGCGCTGCGCTGCTCGGCCTCGCTGCCCGGCAGCGCGGACGCCTGCGCGGCGAAGTGCCCGCCGGCGAGGCCGCCGCTGCGGCCGTTGCCGCGCTCGGCGATGAGCAGCAGGCTGACCAGCGCGAGGACGAGGATGGTGCCCTGGATGAACAGGGTCGGGCCGTCCACGCCGAGGGCGCCCTGCGCGGCGACGTGGTGCGGGTCGCCGAGCCAGCCGAGCAGGATCGTCCACACGAACGCGCCGGCGAGGCCGAGGAACGCGACCGGCACCTGCACCGCGTACCGCCAGGTGCGGCCGACGAACGCCTCGACGAGGACGCCCACGACGGCGATGCCCAGGACGAGCAGCAGCGGGCCGATCTGGCTGTACTCGATGTGCGGCGCCGGGATGTCACCCCCCTGGGCGAGCACCCCATGAGCCACCGGGCTCACGTGACTGGCAGGGCTCATGGACGGGCTCCGTTCTCGGCGACGTTACCGGTGAGCGTCGGCGCCGGGTCGTGCCGGTCGACACGGGCGAGCGTCTCCTTCACCGACGGGTTGATCACATGCAGCACCGGCTGCGGGAAGAAGCCCATCGCCACGATGATCGCGATGATCGGGGCGACGGCCCACTTCTCCCGGGCCGTGAGGTCCTTCATGCCCTCGACGGCCGGGACCTTCGGGCCGCCCATCGTCCGCTGGTACATCCACAGGACGTAGATGGCGGCGAGGACGACGCCGGTGACGGCGAAGCACGCGGCCACCTTGTAGCGGCTGAACGTGCCGACCAGCACCAGGAACTCCGACACGAACGGGGACAGGCCGGGCAGCGACAGCCCGGACAGGCCGGCGATGAGGAACGTCCCGGCGAGCACCGGCGCCGCCTTCTGCACCCCGCCGAAGTCGGTGATCTTCGCCGACCGGCGCCGGACGATCATGAAGCCGACGAGCAGGAACAGCGCGCCGGTGGAGAAGCCGTGGTTCACCATGTACAGCGCGGCGCCGGACTGGCCCTGCGAGGTCATCGCGAAGATGCCGAGCACGATGAACCCGAAGTGCGACACCGACGTGTAGGCGATGAGCCGCTTCAGGTCGACCTGCCCGATCGCGAGGATCGCGCCGTAGATGATGCTGATCACCGCGAACACCAGCACGGCGGGCGTGGCCCACTTGGACGCGCCGGGGAACAGCTCCAGGCAGAACCGGAGCATCCCGTAGGTGCCGACCTTGTCGAGCACGCCGACGATCAGCACCAGCGCGCCGGGCGGCGACTGCTGCGCGGCGGTCGGCAGCCAGGTGTGCACCGGCACCATCGGCGCCTTGATCGCGAACGCGACGAAGAAGCCGAGGAACATCCACTTGGCGGTGGTCGGGTCGAGGTGCAGCCCGCGCAGCTCCTCGAACATGAACGTGCCGTGCCCGAGGCCGCCCTCGCCGACCGGCTTGTTCGACAGCGGGTACAGCCAGACGACCGCGACGAGCATCAGCAGCCCGCCGAACAGCGAGTACAGCAGGAACTTCACCGCGGCGTAGGAGCGCTCGCGGGCGGCGCCGCCGCCGTAGTGCCCGATGAGGAAGTACACCGGGATGAGCATCGCCTCGAAGAAGACGTAGAACAGGAACACGTCGGTCGCCGCGAAGACGCCGATCATCGCCGCCTCGAGGGACAGCAGCAGCGCGAAGTAGCCCTTCACCGACCGCTTCGCCGGGACGTCCACGCCGCCGGACCGCTCGGCGTCCGTCCAGGACGCCAGCATGACGAGCGGGACGAGGATGACCGACAGCAGGATCAGCACCAGCGCGACGCCGTCGACGCCGAGCGCCCAGTGGATCCCGAACTCCTTGATCCACCAGTACTTCTCGGTGAACTGGAACCGGTCGCCGCCCGCGTCGAAATTGAGCGCCATGACCACGGCGAGGACGCCCACGAGCGTGGAGACGCCGGTCGAGAACCACTTGACCAGCGGCTCGTTGTCGCGCGGCAGCACGCTGACCACGACGGCGCCCAGCAGCGGCAGCGCGATGAGGACGCTCAGCCAGGGAAAGTCACTCATGACACGTTCACCACCAGGAGGGCGGCCACCACGAGAGCGGCGCCGAAGAACATCGAGAGTGCGTAGGAGCGGGCGAAGCCGGTCTGGATCCGGCGGAACCGCCCGGACGTGCCGCCGACGAGGGCGGCGAGCCCGTTGACGGCGCCGTCGACGCCGCGTCCGTCGAACCAGACCGCGAGCCGGGTCAGCCACTGGCCGGGCCGCATCAGCAGCGACTCGTTGATGGCGTCGCCGTACAGGTCCTTGCGGGCCGCGACGGTGACGAACGAGCCCTTGGGCGCCTCGCGCGGGACTGCGCGGCGGCCGTACTGCATCCAGGCGATCGCGACACCGACGATCATCAGGACGAACGTGGCCGCGCCCGGCGCGGTGATCCACTTGAAGTCCTCGGCGTGCTCCGGCTTGCCGGTGACGGGCTCGAGGAAGTCGGAGAACCCGCCGAGGATCAGCAGCCCGCCCGCGGCGACCGAGCCGATCGCGAGGACCATCAGCGGGATGGTCATCACCTTGGGCGACTCGTGCGGGTGCACGCCCTCCTCCCAGCGCTTCTCGCCGAAGAAGGTCATGATCATCACGCGTGCCATGTAGTAGGCGGTGATGGCCGCGCCGATCAGCGCGCAAGCGCCGAGGATCGCCCCGGACGTACCGCCCTTGTCGAACGCCGCCTCGATGATGCCGTCCTTGGTGAAGAAGCCGGAGAACGGCGGGCACCCGATGATGGCCAGGAACCCGAGGCCGAAGGTGACGTAGGTCGTCATCATGACGCCGCGCAGCGCGCCGTAGTGGCGCATGTTCACGTCGTCCTTGGTGCCGTGCATGACCGAGCCGGCGCCGAGGAACAGGCCCGCCTTGAAGAAGCCGTGCGCGATGAGGTGCGCGATGGCGAACACGTACCCGGGACGGCCGAGGCCGGCGGCGAGCGTCATGTAGCCGATCTGCGACATCGTCGACCCGGCGAGGGCCTTCTTGATGTCGTCCTTGCCGCAACCGATGATCGCACCGGCGAGCAGCGTGGCCGCGCCGACGATCGTCACCACCAGCTGCGCGGTGTCGGACATCTCGAAGATCGGCCCGGACCGGACGATCAGGTAGACGCCCGCGGTCACCATCGTCGCCGCGTGGATGAGCGCCGACACCGGGGTCGGGCCCTCCATCGCGTCCAGCAGCCAGGACTGCAGCGGCAGCTGCGCCGACTTGCCGCACGCGCCGAGCAGGAGCAGCAGCCCGATCGCCGTCGCGGTGCCGGAGCTCAGCTTCGTCGCGAGGCCCGCGTGCTCGGCGCCCGCGCCGAGGATCGGCCCGAAATCGACGGTGTTGAACGTGGCGAACATCAGCGCGATCGCGATGATCAGCCCCATGTCGCCGACGCGGTTGACGACGAACGCCTTCTTCGCCGCGGTCGCCGCGGTCGGCTTGTGCTGCCAGAACCCGATCAGCAGGTACGAGGCGAGGCCGACGCCCTCCCAGCCGAGGAACAGCACGAGGAAGTTGCCGCCGAGCACCAGCAGCAGCATCGCCGCGACGAACAGGTTCAGGTAGGCGAAGAACCTGCGCCGGTCGGGGTCCTCGGCCATGTAGCCGATGGAGTAGATGTGGATGAGCGAGCCCACCCCGGTGATCAGCAGCACGAAGCTGATGGACAGCGGGTCCACCAGCAGGTCCATGCCGATCTTGAACTGCCCGACGCTGATGAAGTCCCACAGGTGCACGGTGCGGCGCCGGGCGGCATCGTCGTAGCCGAGCATCTGGACGAGCATCGCGGCGCCGATGGCGAACGACGCCACCGGCACCGCCACGCCGAGCAGGTGCCCCCACTTGTCGGTGCGCCGCCCGCCGAGCAGGAGGATCGCGGCGCCCGCCAGGGGCAGCGCGATGAGAAGCCAGGACGCGGCCTGGATGCCTTCCGCTTTCATCCCCGGCCTCTCAGTACTTCAGCAGGTTCGCGTCGTCGACCGACGAGGACCTGCGGGTCCGGAAGATGGTCATGATGATCGCCAGCCCGACCACGACCTCCGCCGCGGCCACCACCATCACGAAGAACGCGATGATCTGGCCGTCGAGGGTGCCGTGCATGCGGGAGAACGTCACGAACGCCAGGTTCGTGGCGTTCAGCATGAGCTCGACGCACATGAACACCACGATCGCGTTGCGGCGCACGAGGACGCCGAGGGCTCCGATGGTGAACAGGATCGCCGAGAGCGCCAGGTAGTGCCCCGGACTCATTGACCAGCCTCGCCTTCACGCTCGTGGCCGCCCGCGCCGCCGCCCGCGTTCCCGCCGGCGGCCGGCGTGCCGGCCCTGACGACGCGCGACTCGGCGTCCGCGTCCTTCGCCTCTTCGGTGGCCGCCTTGACCGCGGCGACGTCCTCGTCGACCGCGCCCTGCTCGGTCCCGCCGTACAGGTCGGCGTGCCGTTCGGAGGTGTCGGTCTGCGCCGCGATGACGGGGTTGATCGACAGCTTCGCGGGCGTCCCGTCCGGGAGCAGCGCCGGCATGTCGACGGCGTTGTGCCGCGCGAAGGTGCCGGGGCCGGGCAGCGGGCCCGGGTGCGCGCCGGACGCGAACCGCTTCTTGGACAGGTCCTTCTGCGTCGGCTTCGGCTCGGTCCGCTCGCGGTGCGCCAGCACCATCGCGCCCAGCGCCGCGGTGATCAGCAGCGCGCTGGTCGCCTCGAACGCGAACACGTACTTGGTGAACAGCAGCCGCGCCAGACCGAGGACGTTGCCGCCGGAGTTGGCGGCCTTCAGCCCGGCCGAGTCACCGAGCGCGGCGTTGCCGAGCCCCGCGGCGAGCAGCACGAAGAACCCGATCGCGACGATGACCGCCCAGAACCGCTGGCCCCTGATCGTCTCCACCAGCGAGTCGGTGGAGGTGACGCCGACGAGCATCAGCACGAACAGGAACAGCATCAGCACCGCGCCGGTGTAGACGATCACCTGGACGAACGCCAGGAACGGCGCGTTCTGGATCGCGTACATCGCGGCGAGGCAGAGCATCACGGTCGCCAGCAGCAGCGCCGAGTGCACCGCCTTGCGGACGAGGATCATGCCGAGCGCGGCGCACACCGACACGATCGCCAGCAGCCAGAAGAAGAACGGCTCGGCGGACCACTTGTCGGCGACGTGCCCGGCGAGGACCCCGCTCGCGAGGACTTTGCCCGCGAAGACGTGGGAGGTCACTTGCCCTCACCGCCCTTGGCCGTCTTCTCGCGCTTGACCGCGTTGTCGGCGCTCGCCCGTCCGCCGCCCTCGGCGGGGACGGTCGGCGCCGCGTCCTCCGACTTGAGGCCGAGGCGGTAGTAGTCCTCCTCGGTGTCGCCGAGCCGCATCTCGTGCGGCGGCGCCTCCATGCCCTCGCGCAGCGGCGCGAGCAGCATGTCCTTGGTGTAGATCAGGCTCTCGCGGCTGTCGTCGGCGAGCTCGTACTCGTTGGTCATCGTCAGCGCCCGCGTCGGGCACGCCTCGATGCACAGGCCGCAGAGGATGCACCGCAGATAGTTGATCTGGTAGGTGCGGCCGTACCGCTCGCCGGGCGAGTACCGCTCGTCCTCGGTGTTGTCGGCGCCCTCGACGAAGATGGCGTCGGCGGGGCAGGCCCAGGCGCACAGCTCGCAGCCGATGCACTTCTCCAGGCCGTCCGGCCACCGGTTGAGCTGGTGCCGCCCGTGGAAGCGCGGGGCGGTCGGCTTCTTCACCTCGGGGTACTGAACGGTCTCGCTCTTCATGAACATCTGGTGGAACGAGACCCCGAACCCCTTGACCGGATTCAGGAAATCAGTAAGTCCCACTGGTGACCTCCTCGGAGGCGGATTCGATCGTGGCCGGGCGGGCCGGCTCGTCGCGGGCCCGGCCGTGGTAGTGGGGGGCGTCCATCGGCGGCACCGGGAACCCGCCGGCGAACGGGTCCGGGCGGGCGGGCGCCTCGGCGTCCGGGACGATCTCGCCGCCCTCGCCGCCCTCGCCGCCGCGGAACATCTCCCAGATCACCGTGGCCACCAGGACGACAACGATGACCCCGACGGTGATCCACAGGATCGTCTGGATGTCGTGGCCGTCGTTCTTGAACGCCTTGATGGTGGACACGAGCAGGATCCAGGCCAGCGAGACCGGCATGAGGATCTTCCAGCCGAGCTTCATCAGCTGGTCGTAGCGGACCCGCGGGAGCGAGCCGCGCAGCCAGATGAAGAAGAAGATGAACAGCCAGAGCTTGACCAGGAACCACAGCACCGGCCACCAGCCGGAGTTGGCGCCCGACCACACGGTGGAGATGGGCGCGGGCGCCCGCCAGCCGCCGAGGAACAGCGTCGTGCACAGCGCCGACAGCGTCGCCAGGTTGATGTACTCGGCGAGGAAGAACATCGCGAACTTCAGCGACGAGTACTCGGTGTGGAAGCCGCCGACCAGCTCGCCCTCGCCCTCGGGGAGGTCGAACGGGATGCGGTTCGACTCGCCCATCATCGTGATCACGTAGACCACGAACGACGGCGCGAGCAGCACCGCGAACCAGATGTGGTCCTGCTTGGCGACGATCTCGGAGGTGGACATCGACCCGGCGAACATGAACACCGCGACGAACGACAGCCCCATCGCGATCTCGTAGGAGATCATCTGCGCGGACGAGCGGAGCCCGCCGAGCAGCGAGTACGGCGACATCGACGACCAGCCCGCCAGCACGATCCCGTAGATGCCCATCGACGACATCGCCAGCACCAGCAGCACCGCGACCGGCAGGTCGGTGCCCTGCAGCGCGGTGTGGTGCCCGAAGACCGACACCGTCGGGCCGAACGGGATGATGATGAACGAGATGAACGCCGGCACCGCCGACATCACCGGCGCGAGGACGAACACGATCTTGTCGACCTGGCGGGGGACGATGTCCTCCTTCAGCGCCAGCTTCACGCCGTCGGCGAGGCCCTGCAGCAGGCCCTGGGGCCCGGCGCGGTTCGGGCCGACGCGCAGCTGCATCCGCCCGATGACGCGCCGCTCGACCCACATCGACAGCAGGACGGTCAGCACCAGGAAGACGAAGATGACCAGGACCTTGCCGCCGATCAGCCACCACGGGTCGTTGCCGAACGTGGCGAGCGTGGGATCGGCGGCGGGCGCCGCAAGCGGACTCATCGGGTACCTCCCGCGTTCTCGGTCGGGCGGGCGAGCACCCCGCTCGCGATCTTGACGACGCCGCCCGCCGCCGCGCCCAGGTCGCGGTGCAGGGCGCAGCCGGCCGAGTTGGTCGGCAGCCACACCACCCGGTCGGGCAGGTCGGCGGTGATCTCCAGCGGGAGCGTCACCTCGCCGCGCGGCCCCGACACCGTGACGGCCGCGGTCGCGCCGATCTCCGCCGCGGTCGCGGGCGACAGCCGGGCCGCCGCGGCCTTGGCGGTGCCCGCGAGGAACGGCTCGCCGTCCTGGAGGCGGCCCCGGTCCAGCAGCAGCCGCCAGGTCGCCAGCAGCGCCTCGCCCTCCTCGGGGTGCGGCGGCAGCGCCTGCACGACCTCCGGCGGCTCCGGCCGCTCGCCGCGGTGGGCGCCGAGCTGCGCCAGCTCCCGCCGCGCCGCCTCCGGGCCGGGCAGCCCGAGGTGGACGTCCATCTCGTCGGCGAGCGCCTGCAGGACCCGCAGGTCCGACAGCTTCCCGGCGGACTTCAGCACGATGTCGAACGGGCGGCCGCGGCCCTCCCAGTCGACGAACGTGCCGGCCTTCTCCGCGACGGCCGCGACGGGCAGCACCACGTCGGCGCGGTCGGTGACCGCGCTCGGCCGCTGCTCCAGGCTCACCACGAACGGGGTGGCCTCCAGCGCCCGCAGTGCCGCGTCCGGGTCGGGCAGGTCGTAGGGGTCGACGCCGCCGACCAGCAGCGCGCCGAGCCGTCCGGCCCCGGCCGCCGCGACGATGTCGGCGGTGTCCTGGCCGGGCCCGGCGGGCAGGTCCGCGACGCCCCAGGCGCGAGCGACCTCGGCGCGCGCCTCCGGGTCGGTGACGGGGCGGCCGATCGGCAGCAGCCCGGGCAGCGCCCCGGCCTCGATCGCGCCGCGCTCCCCGGCCCGGCGCGGCACCCACGCCAGGCGGGCCCCGGTGACCTGCGCCAGCCGGATCGCCGAGGTCAGCGCGCCGGGGCTGGTGGCGAGCCGCTCGCCCAGCATGATGACGGCGCCGGGCGTCTCCAGCAGCGTCCGGACGCCGGCGCGGGACGGGTCGCCGATCAGCGAGCCGAGCGTCTCCGACTCCGAGCCGGGCGCCGTCGCCAGCAGCGTCCCGCCGACCTTCGCCAGGCCGCGGGTCGCGAACGGGGCGATCCCGAACACCTTCAGCCCGTTCTTGCGGAACGCCTTGCGCAGCCGCAGGAACACGATCGGGGACTCCTCCTCCGGCTCGAAGCCGGCGAGGACGACCACGGGCGCCTTCTCCAGGTCGGCGTAGGACACCTCGATGGGGCGGCCCGCGACCGAGGAGGCGAGGAACCGCGTCTCCTCGTCCGACAGCGGCCGGGCCCGGAAGTCGACGTCGTTGGTGTGCAGCGCGATCCGCGCGAACTTAGCGTAGGCGTAGGCGTCCTCGAGGGTGACCCGGCCGCCGGTGAGGACGCCCGCGGAGCCGCGCGCCGCCGCGAGGCCGCGGGCCGCGACGGTCAGCGCCTCCGGCCACGACGCCACTTCCAGCTCGCCGTTCTCGCCCCGGACCAGCGGGTGCGTCAGCCGCTCGGGGTGCGTCCCGTAGGTGAACGCCCAGCGGCCCTTGTCGCAGTTCCACTCCTCGTTGACCTGCGGGTCGTCCCCGGCCAGCCGGCGGGTGATCTTCCCCCGCCGGTGGTCGGTGCGCAGCGCGCACCCGGACGCGCAGTGCTCGCAGACGCTCGGCTGCGACACCAGGTCGAACGGCCGGGACCGGAACCGGTACGCGGCGCCGGTCAGCGCCCCGACCGGGCAGATCTGCACCGTGTTGCCGGAGAAGTAGGACTGGAACGGCTTGCCGTCGGCCGCGCCGACCTGCTCCTTCGCCCCGCGCTCGAACAGGTCGATGAACGCGTCGCCGGCGATCTGGTCGGAGAACCGGGTGCAGCGGGCGCACTGGATGCAGCGCTCCCGGTCCAGCAGCACCTGGCTGGACAGCGGGATCGGCTTGGGGAACGTCCGCTTGGTCTCGATGAACCGGGACTCGCCGCGCCCGTTGGACATCGCCTGGTTCTGCAGCGGGCACTCGCCGCCCTTGTCGCAGATCGGGCAGTCCAGCGGGTGGTTGATCAGCAGCAGCTCCATCACGCCGTGCTGCGCCTTGTCGGCGACCGGCGAGGTCAGCTGGGTCTTGACGACCATCCCGGGCATCACCGCGGTGGTGCACGACGCCTGCGGCTTCGGCATCCCGCGCCCGTTGCCGGCGTCGGGGATCTCCACCAGGCACTGCCGGCAGGCCCCGACCGGGTCCAGCAGCGGATGGTCGCAGAACCGCGGGATCTGGATGCCGAGCAGCTCGGCGGCCCGGATGATCAGCGTGCCCTTCGGCACCTCGATCTCGAAGCCGTCGATGGTGCACGAGACCATCTCGACCGGCGCGGGAGCAGCCGACTTGTCGTCGGTGACGGTCACTTCGCACCTCCCCAGAGGGTGGACTTGGCCGGGTCGAACGGGCAGCCGCCCTGCTCGAAGTGCTGGAGGTACTCGTCCCGGAACAGCTTGATCGACGAGACCACCGGGCTCGTCGCGCCGTCGCCGAGGGCGCAGAACGAGCGGCCGAGGATGTTGTCGGACAGGTCGAGGAGCGTCTCCAGGTCCTCTTCCTCGCCCTGGCCCGCCTCCAGCCGCTTGAGCATCTGCTTGTACCAGTAGGTGCCCTCGCGGCACGGCGTGCACTTGCCGCACGACTCGTGCGCGTAGAACTCCGACCAGCGCAGCACCGCGCGGACGACGCAGGTCGTCTCGTCGAAGATCTGCAGGGCGCGGGTGCCGAGCATCGACCCGGCGGCGCCGACGGACTCGAAGTCCAGCGGGACGTCCAGGTGCTCGTCGGTGAAGATCGGCGTGGACGAGCCGCCGGGCGTCCAGAACTTCAGCCGGTGCCCCGCGCGGATCCCGCCCGCCATGTCGAGCAGTTCGCGCAGCGTGATGCCGAGCGGCGCCTCATACTGCCCGGGCCGGGTGACGTGCCCGGACAGCGAGAAGATGCCGTAGCCCGCGGACTTCTCGGTGCCCATCGAGGTGAACCAGTCGGCGCCGTTCTCCACGATCGAGGGAACCGACGAGATCGACTCGACGTTGTTGATGACGGTGGGGCCGCCGTACAGGCCCGAGACCGCCGGGAAGGGGGGCTTGAGCCTGGGCTGACCGCGGTATCCCTCCAGGGAGTCCAGCAGCGCCGTCTCCTCGCCGCAGATGTAGGCGCCGGCCCCGGTGTGCACGACCACGTCCAGGTCGTAGCCGGAGCCGAGGATGTTCGTGCCGATGTAGCCGGCCTCGCGCGCCTCGGCGACCGCCTGCTGCAGCCGGCGGATCACGTGCAGCACCTCGCCGCGCACGTAGATGAACGCCTGGTTCGACTTGATGGCGTAGGAGCTGATGATGACGCCCTCGACGAGCACGTGCGGGTTCGCCATCATCAGCGGGATGTCCTTGCAGGTCCCCGGCTCGGACTCGTCGGCGTTGACGACGAGGTAGCGCGGGTTCGGGCTCTCGGCGGGCAGGAACCCCCACTTCATGCCGGTGGGGAACCCGGCGCCGCCGCGGCCGCGCAGGCCGGAGTCCTTGACCATCTGGACGATCTCGTCCGGCGCCAGCCCGAGCGCCTTGCGCAGCGCCCGGTAGCCGCCCTCGCGCTCGTAGCCCGCGAGGGTGAACGAGTCGGCCTGATCCCAGTTCTTGGTGAGGATCGGGGTGAGCGTGGTCACTGGTTACGGCCCTCCTGGCTGCCCGGCTTCACGTCGCCGCCGATCGGCTTGCCCGGCTCGTTGGGCGGCGGATCGGTGATCTCGCGCGCCTGGACCGGCTCGTGCGGGGCCGCCTTGCCGGTGTCGGAGGACGGCGCCTGCCAGCCGCGCTGCTTGGCGAGCTCCAGGCCGCGCAGCGACTCGGGCCCGGCCTGGACGCCCTCGTGGGCGCGGCCGTCGGGGAACCCGGCGAGGACGCGGGAGGCGTCCTTCCAGCTGCACAGCTTGTTCGGGCCCCGCGAAGGAAGCACTTCCTTACCCGAGCGCAGGTCGTCGACCAGCTGCTTGGCCTTCTCGGGAGTCATGTTGTCGAAGAACTCCCAGTTGACCATCATCACCGGCGCGAAGTCGCAGGCCGCGTTGCACTCGATCCGCTCCAGGCTGACCTTGCCGTCCGGGGTGGCCTCGTCGTGCCCGACGCCGGTGTGCTCGGTCAGCTCGTTCCAGATCTGGTCGCCGCCCATCACCGCGCACAGCGTGTTGATGCACACGCCCACGTGGTACTCGCCGACCGGCTGGTGCTTGTACTGCGTGTAGAACGTCGACACGCCCGTCACCTGCGCCGGGGTGATGCCGAGCTGCTCGGCGCAGAACTCGATGCCGTCCTGCGAGACGTGCCCCTCCTCCGACTGCACCAGGTGCAGCAGCGGGAGCAGCGCAGACCGCGGCTTCGGATACCGGCCGATGATCTGCTTGGCGTCGCGCTCGAGGCGCTCGCGCACCTCCGGTTCGAACGTCATCGGTCCACTCCCCCCATGACCGGGTCGATGCTGGCCACCGCGGCGATGACGTCGGCGACCATGCCGCCTTCGGCCATCGCGGGCGTGGCCTGCAGGTTGACGAAGGACGGCTCGCGGAAGTGCACCCGGTACGGGCGGGTTCCGCCGTCGCTGACCACGTGCGCGCCGAGCTCGCCGCGCGGCGACTCGATGTGCGAGTACGCCTGCCCCGCCGGCACCCGGAAGCCCTCCGTCACCAGCTTGAAGTGGTGGATCAGCGCCTCCATCGAGGTGCCCATGATGTGCGCGATGTGCCGGGGCGAGTTGCCCATCCCGTCCGCGCCGATCGCCAGCTGCGCCGGCCAGCCGATCTTCTTGTCCTCGATCATCACCGGGCCCTTGACCCGCTGCAGCCGCTCCACGCACTGCTCGACGATCTTCAGCGACTCCTCCATCTCCTGCATCCGCACGAGATAGCGGCCGTACACGTCGCAGGTGTCCTGCGTCGCGACCTCGAAGTCGTAGGTCTCGTAGCCGCAGTAGGGCTGCGACTTGCGCAGGTCCCACGGCAGCCCGGTGGCCCGCAGCATGGGGCCGGTGACGCCCAGCGACATGCAGCCGGTGAGGTCGAGATACGCGACGTCCCTGGTCCGGGCCAGATAGACGGGGTTGGCGTCCATCAGCTTCCGCAGCGCCTGGATCCGCTTGGGCATCCGGTCGAGGTAGTCGCGGATCTTGCTGAGCGCACCGCTCGGCAGGTCCTGGGCGACGCCGCCCGGACGCACGTACGCCATGTTCATCCGCAGACCCGTGATCTCCTCGAAGAGGTCAAGGGTGTACTCGCGCTCGATGAAGCCGTTCAGCATGACGGTCGTCGCGCCCAGCTCGAGGCCGAACGTGGCGATCGCGACCAGATGGGAGGAGATCCGGTTCAGCTCCATCATCATCACGCGGATGATCTGGGCCCGCTCCGGCACCTGGTCGGTGACGTCCAGCAGCTTCTCCACGCCCAGGCAGTACGCCGTCTCGTTGAAGATCGGCGCGAGGTAGTCCATGCGCGTGCAGAACGTGGTGCCCTGCGTCCAGGTGCGGAACTCCATGTTCTTCTCGATGCCGGTGTGCAGGTAGCCGATGCCCACCCGGCAGTCGTCGACGGTCTCGCCGTCGAGGGTCAGGACCAGCCGCAGCACGCCGTGCGTGGACGGGTGCTGCGGGCCCATGTTGACCACGAGCCGCTCGTCCCCGAGGTCCTCGGCGCCCGCGACGACCTGGTCCCAGTCCTGGCCGTTGACGTCGAACACCCGGCCCTGCTTCTCGCCGCCCGACGCGGCCGCCTCCTCGGCGGCGTAGGCGTCGTACTCGGTGTACTTCGTTGAGCTCATACGTACGACCGCCTCTCGTCCGGCGGGGGGATCTCCGCGCCTCGGTACTCGACGGGGATGCCGCCGAGCGGGTAGTCCTTGCGCTGCGGATGGCCGACCCAGTCGTCGGGCATCTCGATGCGGGTGAGCGCGGGGTGACCGTCGAAGACGATCCCGAAGAAGTCGTAGGTCTCGCGCTCGTGCCAGTCGCACGTCGGGTACACCGGCACCAGCGACGGGACGTGCGGGTCGGCGTCCGGGCAGGTCGCCTCCAGCCGGACGCGCCGGTTGTGGGTGATCGACAGCAGGTGCACGACCGCGTGCAGCTCGGCGCCCTCGTCCTTCGGGTAGTGCACGCCGGACACGCCGGAGCACAGCTCGAAGCGCAGCGACGGCTCGTCCCGCATGGTGCGCGCGACCTCCAGGAGCCGCTCGCGCTTGACGACGAAGGTCAGCTCGCCGCGGTGCACGACGACGCGCTCGATCGCGTCGCCGAAGTCCGGCAGCGCGCGCTCCAGCTCGTCGGCGATCTCGTCGAACTCCCCGGCCTCGGCTGCGCCGCCGGGCCCGCCGTAGGGGCGCGGCGCGGTGACCTTGGGGCTCTGCCGGATGACCAGCCGCCCGTATCCGGAGGTGTCGCCGGTCGTCTTGGCGCCGAACATGCCGGTGCGGGCGATCGGCTGCTCGCGGCGCTCCTCCTCGGCCTGCGCGGGCAGCTGGTCGGCGCCCTGCTCGGCCCTCTGCTCAGGATTCTCGGAAGACATCTAAACCGTTCCTTGTCCCAGCAGCGGAAGCTGGCGGCGCTGGGCCTCTTCCAGCTCGACGATCTGCTTCTTGCGCTGCGGGCCGAGCTTGGTGTTCTGGATCTTGTCGTGCAGCTTGAGGATCGCGTCCAGCAGCATCTCCGGCCGCGGCGGGCAGCCGGGCAGGTAGATGTCCACCGGGACGATGTGGTCGACGCCCTGCACCACCGCGTAGTTGTTGAACATGCCGCCGGACGAGGCGCACACGCCCATCGCGATGACCCACTTGGGCTCGGTCATCTGGTCGTAGATCTGCCGCAGCACCGGGGCCATCTTCTGGCTTACCCGGCCCGCGACGATCATCAGGTCGGCCTGCCGCGGCGTCGCGGACGCGCGCTCCATCCCCCAGCGGGAGAAGTCGTGCCGCGGGTCGCCGGCCGCCATCATCTCGATCGCGCAGCACGCCAGGCCGAACGTCGCCGGCCACACCGAGCTCTTGCGCGCCCAGCCCGCGACCTGCTCGACCGTCGTCAGCAGGAACCCGCTCGGAAGCTTTTCCTCTAGACCCATGTCAGTCCCACTCCAGACCGCCGCGGCGCCAGATGTAGGCGTAGGCGACGAGAACGGTGACGATGAAAAGGACCATCTCCACAAGGCCGAACATGCCCATGTGGTCGAAGGCGACGGCCCACGGGTACAGGAAGATGATCTCAATGTCGAAGACGATGAACAGCATCGCCGTCAGGTAGTACTTGACGGGGAACCGCCCGCCGCCGACCGGCTGCGGGGTCGGCTCGATGCCGCACTCGTAGGCGTCCAGCCGCGCGCGGTTCCAGCGCTTGGGACCGGTGAGCGAGGCCATCGCCACCGAGCCGACGGCGAAGACGGCGGCGAGCACTCCCAGCACGATGATCGGAACATAGAGATCCATGTCTCTACCGCCCCTCCTCGGTACGTACGACGCTGTACGGGGCGCGGGGTCCGGGGCCGGACCGGCGCGCCTCGGCGGCGTGCCCCTGCACACGCTCGTGAAAATTCTCACGAGCACGGGTCGCCACCCTAGCCAAGGTGATCAATAGCACTCCCCTCAGGGGGTCGGGTAATGCACTGTAGTCCGCTCACCTGCGACTTCGCGGCGAACAGCGATTTACGCGGGAGCATCCGGAACCAGTTCATGCCGCCGGCGCCGCCTTCTGCATCGCGTTGATGACCCGGTCCATCGCGTCGCCGCCCTTCGGGTCGGTCAGGTTGGCGAGCAGCTTGAGGGTGAACCGCATGAGGGTGGGGTGCGGCAGGCCGTGCGAGGTCAGGAACTTCATGATCCGCGGGTCGCCGATGGCCTGCACGAACACGCGGGCCAGCGTGAAGTAGCCGCCGTGCTCGTCCTTCAGGATCCGCGGGTACTCGTAGAGCGTCCGCTCGCGCTGCGCCGGGGTGCGGCGGGCGAGCGCCTGCACCATGATGTCGGCGGCCAGCCGGCCGGACTCCAGCGCGTAGTCGATGCCCTCGCCGTTGAACGGGTTGATCATGCCGCCGGCGTCGCCGACCAGCAGCATCCCGCGGGTGTAGTGCGGCTGCCGGTTGAAGCCCATCGGCAGCGCCGCGCCGCGGATCTTCGAGGTCGCGTGCTCCTCGTCGAACTGCCAGTCCTCCGGCATCTGCGCGCACCAGCGCCGCATCATGCCCCGGTAGTCGACGTTCTGGAACGCCTTGCTGGTGTTGAGCAGGCCGAGCCCGACGTTGGACGTGCCGTCGCCGACGCCGAACACCCAGCCGTAGCCGGGGAGCAGCCGCTCGCCGTCCCACAGTTCGAGCCACGCCTCCATGTACTCGTCGTCGTGGCGCGGCGTCCGGAAGTAGCGCCGGACGGCGACGCCCATGGGCCGGTCCTCGCGGCGGCGCAGGCCCATCGCCAGCGACAGCCGGGTCGAGTTGCCGTCGGCGGCGACGACCAGCGGCGCGTGGAACTCGGCGTCCTCGCCCTCGTAGGTGGCGGTGACGCCCTTGATGCGGTCGGTGCGCTCGTCCACGATCGGGCCGGTCACGGTGCAGCCCTGCAGCAGCCGGGCGCCGGCCTTCGCGGCGTGCTCGGCGAGCAGCTGGTCGAGGTCGGTGCGCTTGCGGACCAGGCCGAAGTCGGGGAAGCTCGCGAGCTCCGGCCAGGGCAGCTCGACCTTGACGCCGCCGCCGTAGATGCGCAGCCCCTTGTTGCGCCCCCAGCCGGGGTCGTTGATGTCGACGCCCATCCCGATGAGCGCCCGGACGGCGCGCGGGGTGAGCCCGTCGCCGCAGATCTTGTCGCGCGGGAAGGTGGCCTTCTCCAGCAGGAGCACGTCCAGCCCGGCCTGCGCGAGCCAGTAGGCGGTCGACGATCCGGCGGGGCCTGCCCCGACGACGATCACGTCCGCGTGTCGGGTGGAGTCGGTCACGGCGTTCCTCTTTAGCTCGTTCGCTTGTGAAGTACTTCACAAGGATCCGGTGGGGAGTCTATTCCTTTATCACGACCGGTGGGTACTTCTGGGCCGGTTCTGTTTTGGACCGGTCCCGGACCCGCCGGGCGAGGACGATCAGCCGGGGTTGATCGCATGGTGCATCGCCGCGACCCCGAAGGTGAGGTCGCGCCAGCGCACCTTCGTCCAGCCCGCGTCCAGCACGAGCCGCGCCAGCCCCGCCTGGTCGGGCCAGGCGAGCGTCGACTCGGCGAGGTAGCGGTAGGAGTCGGGGTTGGAGCTGACCCGGGCCAGCAGGGGCAGCCCGTACTTCAGGTGCGCCTTGTGGCCGAGCGCCAGCAGCGCGTTCGGCGGATGGCTGACCTCGCAGATCAGCAGCCGCCCGCCGGGCCTCGCCACCCGCCGCAGCTCGCGCAGCGCCCGCCCGGTGTCGGCGACGTTGCGCAGCCCGAACGAGATCGTCACCGCGTCGAACGAGCCGTCCTTGAACGGCAGCCGCAGCGCGTCGCCCGCCGCGAAGCTCAGCCGCGGCACGCCCGCCTGCCGGCGCACCCCCACCCGCAGCATGCCGAGGGAGAAGTCGCAGGCCACGGTCTGCGCGCCCGCCTGCGCGAACGGCACCGAGGACGTCCCCGTCCCGGCCGCGAGGTCGAGGATCCGCTCGCCCGGCCGCGCGTCCAGCGCCCGGACGGCCGCCCGCCGCCAACTCCGGTCCCGCCCGCCCGTCATCAGCGTGTTCAGCAGGTCGTACCGCTCGGCGGTGCCGTCGAACATCGCCGCGACGTCGGCGGGCTTCTTGTCCAGGGAGGCGCGGGTCATGGGCCCAGCCTATTGCCCGCCGCGACCGCGCCGATGGGGCGCCCGTAAGGAACGGGTTACGCGTCCTCGCGGGTCTTCGCGCGCTGGAACTTCTCGCGCTGGGCGCTCAGCCCGGTGGTCACCGCGGCCGACATCCGGTCGCGCTGCCCCGACAGCAGGACGAAGCTGACGATGCCGCTGATCAGCAGCGCCAGCAGCAGGAGCAGGAACCCGCGGGCCCCGAACAGCGCGAGCACACCGGCCGTGGCGGCGAAGATCGCCAGCCGGCCGGCGGTGTAAAGCAGTACGGAACGCATGACCCTCCGAGATTACCCCGGGGTGCAGGTGATCTTTCCCGGGGGTCAGCGGAGGACGTCGAGGAAGAGGGCGGGGTCGACGTTGCCGCCGGACAGGACGGAGACATAGGTGCGGCCCGCGGGCAACTCGTCGCGGTGGTGGAGGAAGGCGGCGGTGGCGACGGCGCCGGCGGGCTCGGCGATCAGGCGGGCCTCGCGGGCGAGGCTGCGCATGGTGCCGCGGATCTCGTCCTCGGTGACCGCGACCATGCCGTCGACGTGCGCCCGCATGTGCGCGAACGGCAGGTCGCCGACGCGCTGGACGCGCAGGGCGTCGGCGATGGTGCGGCCGGTCTTCTCGGCGTCCCAGGTGACGGGGCGGCCCGCGCGCATGGAGTCGCGGGCGTCGGCGGCCAGCTCGGGCTCGACGCCGATCACCTTCGCCTCGGGGCGCAGCGCCTTCACGGCGGCGGCGACGCCGGAGATCAGCCCGCCGCCGCTGACCGGGACGAGCACGACGTCCACGTCCGGGCGGTCCTGGACGATCTCCAGCCCGGCGGTGCCCTGGCCGGCGATGATCCGCGCGTCGTCGTAGGGCGGGACGAGCGTGAAGCCGTGCGCGGCGGCGAGCTTGGCCGCGGTCTCCGCGCGGGCCTCGGCGGTCGGCTCGACGTAGACGATCTCGGCGCCGAGCGCGATGCACGCGTCCACCTTCACGCCCGGGGTGGTGTGCGGCATGACCAGCACGGCGGGGACGCCGAGCGCGCGGGCGGTGTAGGCGACGGCCTGCGCGTGGTTGCCGCTGGAGTGCGTGACGACGCCGCGCTCGCGCTGCTCCTCGGGCAGGGCCGAGATGGTCGCGTACGCGCCGCGCAGCTTGAACGCCCCGATCGGCTGCAGGGACTCGGCCTTCACCAGCAGCGCCGGGTCGTCGCCGGTCCCGGGGAACGGGACGAGCGGCGTGCGCAGGGTGACGCCGGCGAGGCGTTCGGCGGCGTGCTCGATCTCCGGCAGCGAAACAAGATCGGACATGGTCACGAGGGTATGGGGTGGCCCGCGCGGGCCGATAACGGGCGCGGACGGCGGGTCGCGGCCGCGGCGCCGCGTCACCGGACGGCCATCGGCCTGTCAAGGAGGGGTTGCCGGCGTGACACGGCAGGTCAAGTGTGGTGTGCGAGGCCCCAGTGACCGAGGGTGCGAGCACCGACCGTCATCGCTCCTGCTCGGCGAACTACGGAGCGTGATGTTTTCCGAAAACAAGGGAGAAATCGGTCTTGACCCGCCACACTGTTAAACAGTCCACCCGCGCCGAGAGCGGGACAAAGGGGGAGAGAAAACGTGGAGAGCACGAGCGAGCGCCTGCTGACCCCAGGGGAAGTCGCCGCCCTCTTCCGGGTCGATCCGAAGACGGTCACCCGGTGGGCAGCGGCCGGCCGGATCAGCAGCATCCGCACTCCCGGCGGCCACCGCCGGTTCCGGGAGTCCGAGGTCCACGCGCTGCTGCGCGGGGAAGAGCCGGTCGCGGAGCACTCGGTCCACTGACGCACGGGGGCCCGCCCCCCGCCTCGGAACCGCCCGGACCGCCGCCCCGCCGCGGCCGGTCCACCAGCCCGGGCGCCCGAGGCCGTGCGGTGGCCCGGCACGGCTACTCCTCCGCCTCGCCGTCCCGCCACTCCTCGAACCGGCGCGCCAGCTCGGCGTCCTCGTCCCGCCAGCGGCGCCGCCTGTCCTCCAGCTCCTGCTCGGTCAGCGACTGCCCGAGGAGCCGGTCGTAGTCCGGATCGCCGGGCCCGATCTCCACATAGGCGTCGGCGATGATCCGCCCGTTCCGCTCCCGATCCGCGTCCGACCCGCCGTCCGCTGACCCGTCGTCGGCGAGGACGCTGTGGGGCACCCGGAGCGTGCCGTCGGGGAGCCGGATCACGTACATCGTCGATCACCCTCGGAGTCCATCGCCTTCGCCGGCATCACGGTGTCCTAGATGCCGTATCTGCGGTTGAAGAAGAGCATGACTTCCAATGCCGTCCTGATGTTGCCGGCGAGCATATCCACCAGCGCGGGCCGCTGCCGGGAGGAGATCGCGGCGAACGCGTCGGCGAAGAACTCGCGCCGGCCGAGCGCGTCGGGCTGCCGGTGGAAGTCGCTGGCCAGGTGCGGGCGGCACAGCTCGTACAGCTCCCGGAAGGCCGGGCTGTCGGAGGTCCAGCCGCCGGACTCGCCGTCGATGTCGTCGAGCGCGTGCCCGACCTCGTGCAGCATCACGTCCGGGGTCGGCGACGGCCGGTCCCCCACGATGATCTTGCGGTCGCCGTAGGCGCCGGCGCAGATGTCCCAGGTCGCGCGGCCGGACGGCAGCGGACGGTCGCGCAGGTGGCCCATGTCGTCGAGCTGCGGGACGCCGCCGGGCCCGACGTAGATGCCGTCGAGGCCGCCCGCGAGCTTCTCCTTGAGCGGCTCCGGCAGTGACGCGAGGCTGTCGACGGCCCTGATCACCTCCGGCGTCGGCGGGCCCTGCCGCGCGTCCCACTGCCGGTACAGCACGCTCTCCAGCACGCCGCAGTGCCGCCGCCCGTCGGCCGCGTGCGGCATGCCCGGCGGGTACGGCTCGACGCGCAGCGCGTCGTCGAGCTCGAAGTCGCTCCACGCGTAGTCGGAGGGGCGGGGACGGGGCGCGCCGCGCCGCCCGTACCGTCCGGGTGCTTTGGTGATCTCGGCGGCCTCCGGGCGGTCGGTGCCGGGGGCGAGCGCGAAGTCGTCGTCGCGGCCGGCCTTGCGGAACCGGCCGAACCGGTCGCGGGGCTGGTTGCTGCGCGGCCGCAGATGCCCGGGCTCGAGGCGGCGCCCCGGGTCGGGCGGCGACGGCGCGTACGCCGCGTCGTCCCCGCGGGCCGCGCCGTCCCCGCGCAGCGCCGAGCCCCGGGGCGCCTCCCGATTCCTGAGCTCCCGGGACTTGCGGTGGATGCCTTTGAAGCGCATCAGGCTCCTCTGTCAGCGGGGCCCGCGGAGTCGCCGAGCGAGAGGGCCCCCGAGGCAGGGTAAGCCGCAACCCGACTCGGCGTCATCCCCGCGAGTCACCACGGAACGGGCGGGCGCGGATGTGCGAGGACCGCGGCGCCCCGCCGGTGCGGTGGCCGCGGTCCTCATTGACCTGCTCGTGTGACGTGCTCGATGACGTGCCCTGGGGCGTGCGCTCAGGCGTAGGAGTGCATGCCCGAGAACATGTAGTTGACGCCGAAGAAGTTGAACAGCAGGCAGCCGAAGCCGATCAGCGACAGGATCGCCGCCTTGCGGCCCCGCCATCCGGCCGTCGCGCGCGCGTGCAGGTAGGCGGCGTAGACGATCCAGGTGACGAAGGACCAGACCTCCTTGGGGTCCCAGCCCCAGTACCGGCCCCACGCCTCGTCGGCCCAGATGGCGCCCATGATGATGGCGGCCGTCCAGATCGGGAACGCGAACATCGTCACCCGCATCGACAGCCGGTCGAGGTCGGCTGCGGACGGGACGCGCGACAGCATCCCGCCGCCCACCCCGGCCTCGCTCGTCTCCGCGCGGGCCTTCAGCAGGTACAGGATGGTCGCGGCGCCCGCCACCGTGAACGAGCCGGTCGCGATGATCGCGGCGGTGACGTGGATCGCGATCCAGTAGGAGTTCAGCGCCGGGCTGACCGGGCCGGCCGAGTCGTACAGCCAGATGTTGTCGATGCCGAGCGCGATCACCACGGCGGCCATCACGAACGCGCCGAGGAACCGCGCCTTGTAGCGCAGCGCCACGATCATGAACGCGGTCACGGCGGCGAACGACAGCGCCGTCATGAACTCGTACATGTTGCCCCACGGCCAGCGGTGCTCCGCCAGCCCGCGGGTGACCAGGATGCCGAGGTGCGACGCCCAGCCGAGCACGTTCAGCACGACCGCGAGCCGCGCCCAGTCGACGCTCTGGCGCTCCGCCCCGGCGTCGTCGGACGCGGCCGGCCCGGCGTCCGCGGACGCCTCGGCCTTATCGACGGTCTCGACGGTCTCGGCGCCGGCGGCGCCGACGAGCACCTTCGCCTCGGCCCGCTCCTCGGCCACCGCCGCGGAGCGGCGGCCGAAGCCGAGATCGGCCGCGTAGGCGACCAGCGCGACGATGTACATCACCACGGTGGTCAGCATGAGCTTGTCGCTCAGGTTCGCGAGGTCGGCGTTGCTCACCTCGTCACTCCTTCGGTTCGGTTGCCGACCCGGAACCCCGATCGGCGCCGGGTTCCGCTTCGGACCCGTTCTGTTGTGGCTCGGTGCCGTCCTCGCCGGACCCGGCCTGCTCCCGCCCTGCCTCCCGCGGTCCGGCCGTCTCCGGTTCGGGCTCGTCCGGTTCGGCCTTCTCCGGTTCGGCGGGCCCGGGGGCGTCCGGGCCGCGCAGCGCGGCCACGATGTCGTCGAACTCCGAGGTCGGGTTCCCGAGCGTGAGGCCGCCGACCTCCACCACGGTACGCCCGCCCTTCCCGGCGCCCGCACGGACCCACACCCTGCGCCGCCGGACGAGGAACGAGGTCGCCACGCCCAGCACCGCCAGCACCGCCGCGATCAGCGCGGGGATGCGTCCGGGGTCGTGGTTGACCGACAGCGTCGCGTACTCCGCCATGCCGTCGAAGGTGATCGAGCCCGCGCCGCCGGGGAGTTTGAAGGTCTCCCCCGGCTCCAGCAGCTTCTCCCCGCCCTTGATCGGCTGGAGGGTCTTGCCGATGCCCTCCAGCTTGTACACCGACTGCGGGGTGCCGGAGTCCAGGCCGAGGTCGCCCTTGAACGACGACAGGGTGATGACGGGCCGCAGCGCGCCGGGGAACGCCGACACGATCTGCTTGCCGTCCGGGCTGGCGACCGCCGTCGGCCACAGGATCGCGTAGAAGGCGAGCTGGTCGGGCTCGGCGTCGGGGACCTTGATGACGCCCTCGGACGTCAGGTTGCGCGGCTCCATCGCCAGGAACGGGACGGTGTCCTGGAAGGCGACGTTCCCCTTGGCGTCCTTCACGGTGAACTTCGGCGCGTAGCCGTGCCCGAGCAGGTACACCTTCGTGCCGCCGACCTTCAGCGGATGGTTGATCCGCAGGTCGTACTTCGTGTCCTTGCCGGACGGCTTGTCGCGGTAGTGGATCCACGCGTCGAACGCCGTGGCCTGCCCGCGCTTGTCGCCTTCCAGCTCGTACTTGGCCTTGAAGTCGTCCAGGCTGATCGTGAAGGGGGCGAGGTCGCCGTCCTTGAACAGCCGTCCCGGGGTGAACTCGTCGTACTGGCCGAGCGAGTTGGCGAACGTCTTGCCCTCGGTGATCAGCACGCTACCGCGGTAGCCGAACATGTTGCCCGCGCCGAGCGCGAACAGCAGCCCGAGCAGCGCCAGGTGGAAGACCAGGTTGCCGGTCTCGCCGAGGTAGCCCTTCTCCGCGGACGCGGCGCCGCCGGACACGTCCACCCGGAACCGCCGCCCGCGCAGCACCCTGCGCGCCTCGGCGAGGACGTCCTCGGGCGCGTCGTCGGTCTCGTACGACACCGACTGCGGCAGCCGCCCGAGGTTGCGCGGCGCGGCCGGCGGGCGGGCCCGCATCGACTGGTAGTGCTTCACCGCGCGCGGGACGACGCAGCCCGCCAGCGACACGAACAGCAGGATGTAGATCGCCGCGAACCAGGGCGCGGAGAACACGTCGAACAGCGAGAGCTTGTCGAAGAACGGGCCGAGCGTCTTGTGGTCGGACAGGTACGCCGCGACCTTCTCGGGCGCCTGCCCCCGCTGCGGCAGCGCCGACCCCGGCACCGCGCCCAGCGCCACCAGGAACAGCAGGATCAGCGCGGTGCGCATGGTGGTGAGCTGCCGCCAGCCCCACCGCAGCCAGCCCAGCGGGCCGAGGCCCCTCGGCCGCGGCACCTCCTCGGGGGCCTGCCGTGCGGCGGGCGCCTGCGTGCCCGTCTCGTCGTCCTTGATGTCGATGTCGCTCATATCGATCGCCTCTGCCGATCCGTCGGCATCACAGAACCGGCTCGAAGCCGCTGATCCACGACTTCAGCTCGATGTTCAGTTCCCCCCACAGGCCGCTCACCAGCAGCACCCCGATGAGGACGAGCATCCCCCCGCCGATCCGCATGACGAGGGGGTAGTGCCGCTTCACCGCACCGAACGCGCCGAGCGCGCGGCGGTAGGCGACCGCCGTCACCACGAACGGCACCCCGAGTCCGACACAGTACGCCAGGGACAGCAGCGCGCCCCGGGTGGCGCTGGCCTCGCTGATCGCCAGCGACTGCACGGCGCCGAGCGTCGGCCCGATGCACGGCGTCCAGCCGAGCGCGAACAGGGCGCCGAGCAGCGGCGCCCCGGCGAGGCCCGCGGACGGCACCCGGCCCGACTTCATCGTCCGCTGCAGCCCCGGGATCAGGCCCATGAACGCGAGCCCGAAGACGATCGTGACGGCGCCGAGCACCCGGGTGATCCGGTCCTGGTACTCCAGCAGCCACCGGCCGAGGCCGCCGAAGGCCACCCCGTAGCTGACGAACACGACGCTGAACCCGGCGACGAACAGCAGCACGCCGGACAGCAGCCGGCCGCGGCGCTGCTCGGCGAGGTCCGCGCCGGTCATCCCCGTCACGTACGACAGGTAGCCGGGGACGAGCGGCAGCACGCACGGCGACAGGAACGACACGAGCCCGGCGAGGGCCGCCAGCGGCGCCGCCGCCACCAGCGATCCGCTCGTCACCGTCTCGTCGACGTTCACCGTGCCGCGCTCATTGTTCCGCGAGCACCTTGCCCACCAGCGGGTTCAGCTTGGAGTAGGTGGTGGCGCCGATGATGCGCGCCGCGACCCTCCCCTGCCGGTCCAGGACGAGCGTGCTCGGGATGGCGCTCGGCGGCACCTCCCGGAACGCGAGCGTGACCTGGCCGTCCCCGTCGAACAGGCTCGGGTAGGTGACCTTGAACTTGCGCTCGAACGCCTTGGCGTTGTCCTTGGCGTCCTTGAAGTTGACGCCGAGGAACTCCACGCCCTTGGCCTTGTTCGCGGTGTAGATCTGCTCCAGCGACGGCGCCTCGCCGCGGCAGGGCGCGCACCACGACGCCCAGAAGTTGACGACCGCGACCTTGCCCTTGAGGGAGTCGAGCCGGAACGCCTGCCCGTCGAGCGTCTGCCCGGTGACCTCCTGGAGGCTCTTGCGGTGCCCGGGCTGGTACTGCGTGACGTTCCCGTCGCCGGAGATGAACCGGTCGTCGTCGCCGTCCGGGCCGCTCTTGGCCGAACCGGTTCCCGCGCAGCCGGCCAGCAGCCCGCAGAGCGCGACGGCAGCGGCGGCGGCGCGCGCATGGGGGATTCGGGGGCTCAACGGACCCTCCTACTACTACAGGACGTAGTACACAACTTAGCGGTGCGGTCAGGCACCCGCGACACTGGGGCCCTTCGCGATCCCCTCGGCGGGCTCGCGGTAGCCGACCTCGACGAGCCTGCTGCCCTCGAACGTGAGGCTGGTCACGCTGGCCAGCGCGCATTCGCGGCGGCTCGGGTGGTGCCAGAGCCGGCGGTGCTCGGCGTGCAGCCGCAGGATCCAGATCGGCAGCTGGTGGCTGACGCACACGGCCTCGTGGCCGCGCGCCGCGTCCCGCGCCCGGATCACGGCCGCGCGCATCCGCGCCGCGAGCTCCTTGTACGGCTCGCCCCACGACGGGCGGAACGGGTTCACCAGGTGGCGCCAGTGCTCGGGGCGGCGCAGCGAGCCGGGCCCCACCCCGAAGGTCAGCCCCTCGAAGTGGTTGTCCGCCTCGATCAGCCGATCGTCCACCGTCACGGGCAGGTCGAACGAGTCGGCCAGCGGCGCGGCGGTCTCCAGCGCCCGCTGCATCGGCGAGGAGAACAGCGCGGTGACGTCCCGGTCGGCGAACCACTTCGCGGCGGCCTTGGCCATGAGGACGCCGTCCTCGCTGAGCCGGTAGCCGGGCAGCCGCCCGTACAGGACGCCTTCGGGGTTGTGCACCTCACCGTGCCGCAGCAGGTGAACGATCGTCTTGTCGTCAGTCATGGCCCGATCAGGCTACCCGCGCCGCCCGGCCGCCCCGTCCGCGCCCCGGAGCCCGCCGGCATCCGTCAGTGGACGGTGGTCTTCACGTAGGCGGCGATGCGGGCGGCGACCCGGTCCAGGTCCGCCTTGGTGATCTTGGTGCCCTTCGCACCCTGGACGAACCAGTAGGTCAGCGCGGCGGTGCACACGTCCGCCCGGGCCAGCGGCGCCAGGCAGCCGACCGGCGACGGGACGCCGTTGGAGCCCATCACGGCCAGGGTCACCGCCACGTACGGCCGGGCCAGCTGCTGCCCGTTCGCGTCGGCCGCCAGTGCCAGCCGCAGCGAGGGGTCGCCGGTCGGGACGTCCTGCCGCCCGCGCTCCTGCGACGTGCAGCTCGGGAAGTCGCGCCTCGCCTTCGCGGCCTCGGGCGAGTTCGGGAAGTAGTTGCAGACCTGCGCGGCGATGTTGCCGACGGACCCCTGCCAGTCCTGCGTGATCTGGAGCTTCCCGGGGCCTCCGATCGAGTTCACCCCGGCGTTGGCGCCCGTCGAGCCCTCGCACGGCGCCGACGCCGGGCCGATCAGGTAGCCCTGTCCGGTGCGGTAGGCGACGGCGTCCTTCGGCAGCTTCACCTGCTCGGGGAGGCGGACCTGCGCGGGGCCGGGCGCCGGGGTCGTCGTGCTCCCGTCGAAGCCGGTGACGGGGCAGGCGCGGACGGACGCGACGGCCGCGACGGCGCGGGTGGCGGTGGGGCGGGGCGCGGGGTCGTCCTTGCCGAACTGCTGGACGGCGATGGCGCCGGCGCCGACGACCACGGCCGTCCCGGCGGCGGCGGTGGCGATGCCGCCCGCGCTGCCGAAGAACGCCTTGATCACGCTCGCTCCGCCGGCCTTGGCCGCGGCGTGGCCGGCGGCGCTCTGGGCGGCGGTCTGGCCGGCGGCGTGCGCGGCGCCCTGCGCGGCGGCGCTCCCGGCCGCGCTCGCGCCACCCGGGACGACCCATGCGGCCAGCGGGAACAGGGCGGCCAGCGCGACGGCGGACGCGGCGAGCGCGCGGACCCCGCGGGACTCCCAGTCCGGCCCGTACGCCTCCCTGGCGGTCCGCTCCAGGTCGTCGACGAACACGGCGGCGCTCGCCGGACGGTCGGCGGGGTCCTTGGCCATGCCGCGCGCGACCAGGTCGCGGAGCGGTTCCGGGACGGTCTCGACCGGCACCTCGCCGGTGCGGTGCGCCCGCACCAGCTCGGCGCGGTTCCCGGTGAACGGCCGCCGCCCGCTGACGCACTCGACGAAAACGCACGTCGCGGCGTACACATCGGTCGCGGGCGTGGCGGTGTGCCGGTCCCACTGCTCGGGCGCCATGTAGTACGGGGTGCCGGCGCCGCCGGCCTCCTGCCCGGCCGGGGCGGCGATGCCGAAGTCGACGAGCCGGCTGCGCCCGTCCGCCGGAACCACCACGTTCGCGGGCTTGTAGTCGCGGTGGACGACACCGAGCGCGTGCGCGGCGGCGAGGCCGAGCAGCGAGCCCTTCAGCACCGACAGCGACGCCTCGGGGCCGAGCGCGCCGTGCCGGGCGAGGAGCTCCTTGAGGGACACCCCGTCGACGGCCTCCATGATGATCGCGGCGCCGTCGGGGCCCTCGACGAGCCGGAAGAGGCGCGCGATGTGCGGGCTCTCGGCCTGCCCGAGCATCCGGGCCTCGTGCCGCAGCCGCTCCCGCTCCTCCTCGCTCGCGGACGCGTTCAGGTACTTGATCGCGACGGGGGTGCCGGACCGCTCGTGCCGGGCGAGCACGACGCGCCCCTGGGCGCCCGCGCCCAGCTCCCGCACCTCGGCGTAGCCCTCGACCCGCCACCCGTCCATCGCGCCCTCCCGGCCGTGATCGCGAAGAACGTACCGAATCGGACGCGTCGCGGCGACCCACCCGCCGCGGGGGCCGGGCGGTCAGGCGGCCCGTACGGCGGATCCGGGGACGCCGGTGCGCAGCGCGGTCACGGCGGCGCGGATCGCGGGGCGGCGCGCGGCCTCCTCCCGCCAGACCGCGTACACGCGGCGGGTCAGCGGCTCGGCGAGCGGGACGACCGCGACGTCCGGCGGCACGTCGCAGCGGCCGAGGCGGGGCAGGATCGCGTTGCCGAGCCCGGCGGCGACGAGCGCGAGCTGCGTCGCGAACTCGTAGGCCATGTGCTCGATGCGCGGCTCGCTGTCGATGGCGCGCAGGGTGCGCAGGAGCCAGTCGCAGCAGATGCTGTCGGGCACCGAGCTGATCCACGGGTCGCCGGCCAGCTCCTTGAGGTCGACGCTGTCGCGGCCGGCCAGCGGGTGCCCGGCGGGCAGCGCGACGTCGGCGACGTCGTCGCAGATGGCGCCCTTGTGCAGGCCCTCGGGCAGCGGCAGCGGCTCGTTGTTCCAGTCCTGGACGACGGCCATGTCGAGGTCGCCGCGCAGGACGAGCGGCATGCTGTGCAGGGGGTCCTCTTCGCGGACCAGGACGCGCAGGTCGGGGTGCTCGGCGCGGAGCAGCCGCAGCGCCTGCGGCATCAGCCCGCGCACGGCGGTGGGGAACGCCGCGAGGGTCAGCTGGCCGACGACCGAGCCGCGGTGCGCCTCCAGGTCGGCCTGGGCCTGCTCGACGAGGGAGAGGATCTTCTCGGCGTGCCCGACGAGCAGCTCGGCGGCGTCGGTGAGCCGCACGCCGCGGCCGTTGCGCTCGAGCAGCTTCTGGCCGGTCTCCCGCTCCAGCTTGGCGAGCTGCTGGGAGACGGCGGAGGTGGTGACGTGCAGGACGTCGGCGGCGGCGCTGACCGAGCCGTAGGTGGCGACGGAGTGCAGCGCGCGCAGCCGTTCGAGATCGAGCATGTAGCAATTCTAAAGCGAGACGTCGACAGATTCTAGCTAGTCCTAAAATAAGGGTCGGCGACGATCGGGGCATGAGACCGCGCCACGTCCTGCCGACGCCCATGCACGGCATCCACGCGTCCCTGGTCACGCCGTTCACCCGCTCCGGCGAGGTGGACGCCAAGTCCCTCGAGCGCCTCGCCGTCCACTGCCTGGAGCAGGGCGCGGACGGGCTCGTCGCGCTCGGCACCACCGGCGAGGCCGCGCTGCTGACCGCCGAGGAGCGGCGCACCGTGGTGGAGGTGTGCCGCGCCGTCTCGATCGAGCACGGGGCGCCGCTGACCGTCGGCGCCGGGACGATGGGCACCGCCGACACGATCCGGAAGGCCCGCGAGCACGCCGCCTACGCCGACGCGCTGCTCGTCGTCGTGCCGTACTACCTGCGCCCGTCCGACGACGGCGTCATCGACCACTTCGCCGCCGTCGGCGCCGCCGTGGACGTCCCGCGCGGACTGGCCCTGCACAACGCCCTGCTGCCGCTACACGTTGACTTGTGGCGGGGGGGGGGTGGGGGGGGGGGGGGGGGAACCGCACCACCCCCCACACACCGGGGGCCGTCTC
>NZ_WBMS02000012.1:99390-239570 GCF_008923205.2 Actinomadura physcomitrii
ACCGGTTTATTGGGGGGTGGGGGGGTTTGCGCGCCTCCCCAACCCCCCCCCCCGCCACAAGTCGACGGGGGTCAGGAGGCCTGGGCGGCGGCGCGGGCGGCGTGCGGGAGGGCGTCGAGGATGCGGCCGATCGCCTCGTCGTCGTGGGCGGCCGACAGGAACCACACCTCGTACGCCGACGGCGGCAGGTAGACGCCGCGGTCGAGCGCGGCGTGGAAGAACGCCGCGTACGCCTTGACGTCCTGGCGCTGCGCGGCGGCGAAGTCGCCGACCACGCCGTCGGTGAAGAAGATCGAGAAGAGGCTGCCGGCGTTCTGCAGCGAGTGCGGGACGCCCTCCTTCGCCAGGGCCTCCGACGCGGCCTTCGACACGATCCCGGCGGCCCGGTCGATCGCCGCGTACACCTCGTCGGTCGCGCCGCGCAGCGTCGCCAGCCCGGCGGCGGTCGCGAGCGGGTTCCCCGACAGGGTGCCCGCCTGGTAGACGGGCCCGGCGGGCGCGAGCCGGTCCATGATCTCGGCGCGGCCGCCGAACGCCGCGGCGGGCAGCCCGCCGCCCATGACCTTCCCGAACGTCACCAGGTCCGCCGCGACGCCCTCGATCCCGTACCAGCCGGACCGCGACGCCCGGAACCCGGTCAGTACCTCGTCCAGCACCAGCAGCGCCCCGTAGCGCTCGCACAGCCGCTTCAGCAGGGCGTTGAAGCCGTTCAGCGGCGGGACGACGCCCATGTTGCACGGCACCGCCTCCGCGATCACGCAGGCGATCTCGTGGCCGTGCTCGTCGAACGCCGTCTCCACCGCCGCGACGTCGTTGTACGGCAGCACGATCGTGTCGGCCGTGGTCGCGCCGGTCACGCCGGGGGTGTCGGGCAGCGCGAACGTCGCCACCCCCGACCCGGCCGCGGCCAGCAGCGCGTCGACGTGCCCGTGGTAGCAGCCCGCGAACTTCACGATCTTCGGACGGGAGGTGAAGCCGCGCGCCAGCCGGATCGCCGACATCGTCGCCTCGGTCCCCGAGTTGACCAGCCGGACCTTCTCCACCGGCGCCCGCGCGACGATCTCCTCGGCCAGCTCGACCTCGCCGGGCGTCGGCGCCCCGTAGGACGTGCCGCGCCCCGCCGCCTCCCGCACCGCCGCCACCACGTCCGGGTGCGCGTGCCCGAGGATCATCGGGCCCCACGAGCAGATCAGGTCGACGTACTCGTTGCCGTCGGCGTCGGTCAGGTACGGGCCGCGCGCCGAGGCGATGAAGCGCGGCGTCCCGCCGACCGCCCCGAAGGCGCGGACCGGTGAGTTCACGCCGCCGGGGACGAGCCCTTCGGCACGCTCGAACAACTGCTGGGAGCGATCGGTTCCAGTCACGTTTCCAGTCTCTCAGTTGCAGTTCGGCGACTGTGCTTGACCTCGCCGGGTACGGGCCGATATTCCACCAAGTACGACATCGGCGCCCGGTCGGGAGGCGCCCGTTATTCTCACCGGCGTCCGCCGTATCGGAGGGATGGCTTTCACCGTGGTTGACGGCTGGACGGTCCCGGGCTTCACCCAAGAGCGGGAACTGGGCGACGGCGCCGCGGGCCGGGTGGTGCTGGCGGTCGACGACATGACCAGCACGAAGGTCGCGATCAAGTACCTCGCCGGCGCGCTGCGCGCCGACGAGGCCTTCATGGCGCGGTTCCGCGCGTCCGCGCGGACACTGTCCCAGCTCGAGGACCCGAACGTCGCCGACCTCTACGACTTCGTCGAGGCCCCCGAGGGCGCCGCGGTCGTCATGCAGTACGTCGACGGGGTCGCGCTGCGCCGGGTGCTGGCCGCGCAGGGTCCCACGGGCCCGCTCGCGGCCCTGTCGATGCTCGGCGGGACGCTGCTCGGGCTCGCCGCCGCGCACGCCGTCGAGGTCGTGCACGGCGCGGTCCGGCCGTCGGCGGTCCTCGTCGACGGCGACGGCAACGCGCGCCTCACCGACTTCGCGACCGCCGCGTCCGGCACGGAGGCGCAGCTCGCCCCCGCCTACGCCGCGCCGGAGCTGTGGGACGGGTCGCCCGCGACGGTCGCCACCGACCTGTACGCGGCCACCGCGATCTTCTTCGAGTGCCTCACCGGGCACCCGCCGTACGCGGGGCGCAACATGGCGCGGCTGCACCGCGAGGCGCCGATCCCGGCGGAGGAGGTCCCCGGGCCGCTGCGCGAGCTGATCGGCCAGGGCCTCGCGAAGGACCCGGAGTCGCGCCCGAAGTCCGCCGCGGACTACCTCGGCGCCCTCGAAGAGGCCGCGGTGTCGGCGTACGGGCCGTCCTGGGAGGCGCAGGGCCGCGGCCGGCTCACCGAGCTCGCCGCGCAGGCCGCGCTGCAGCCCGAGCCGCCCAAGCCCAAGCCGTCCCGCAGCAGCGGCCGCAACCAGGTGATCGCCACCGGGCAGGCACCCGCGAGCGGTCCGAGCAACCGGCGGATCGCGGCCGCCATCGCCGCGGTCGTCGTCGCCGGCGCCGTCGTCGGCGGCATCGTGTTCGTGAAGGGCGGCGAAAGCAGCGGCGACGCGGCGCCGCCGACCCCGTCGCCCGCGCAGAGCAGCACGCCGCAGCCGTCCGCGCCGCCCGGCGGGGTCGCCCCGGCGCAGCTCGCGGCGCGGATCGTCCAGGCCACCGACCAGGCGCCCGGCGCCCGGTTCAGCTACCGCCGCACCGGCTGCTGCGGCGCGCCGAGCGCCGCGCAGGGCACCTTCGGCCTGGTCAAGGGCGCGGAGCCGGCGTACTCGATGACGCTGTCGGGGTCCGGCAAGACCCGCAAGCGGGCGCAGGCCGTGGTGATCGGCGACCGGGTGTACCTGCGCGCGGGCAAGAAGTGGCGGCCGTCTCCCGCCGGCGGGCGCGGGTATCCGGCGCTGGCGGAGCAGGTGCGGCGCGGCGGTTCGGTGTCCGCGGTGACGACGCTGCTGAACGCCGCCACGTCGCTGACCGAGTCCGGCGGAGTGTACAAGGGCGAGGCGCCGGTCGCGGCGCTCGCGCGGACGCCCGGGTCGGGCACGCTGTACGCGGAGATGGCGCGCGCCACCCGCGTGCAGGAGATCAGCTTCGCGCTGAAGCTGGACGGCTCGTCCCGCCCGTCCAAGCTGTGGCTGCGGGCCGGGCCGGCGAAGGGCCGCAACCAGATCATCACGACGTCGTACTCCGCCTGGGGCCGCAGGGCGATCAAGGCGCCGCGCTGACCCCGGGCCGGCCCCGCGGCCGGTCGCCCGGCGGGCTCGTCACGCGGCGGGCTCATCGCCGGGCGGGCCGGTCACTCGCAGCTGTCGGCGAGGACCTCCAGGAGCCGCAGCGGGTCGGGCAGCGGCTCGCCCCGCGGCGGCCGTACCCAGGCGGCCTCCTTGCCGGACGCCAGCACCGACGGCGGCGCCACCACGTAGCTGTCGCGGCAGTGCCACCGCATCCCGGGGGTCTCGGCCACGGTCTCCGGCGAGGTGTCGAGGTGGCAGGACCACCACTCGTCCTCGTCGGCGGGGGCGCCGCGGGTCGCGACGAAGAACAGGTGCCGCTCGTCGCCGAGGCTCGCGACGGGCCCGACCGGCAGGTCCTCGCGGCCGATCCGGTCGAGGGCGGCCTCGCCCGCGGCGGCCGGGACGTCGAACACGTCGAAGACCCGGCCGGTCGGCAGGATGATGTTCGCCTGCGGCCGCTGCGACCACCAGCGCCGGATCCGGTCCGGGTCGGCGGACGCCTGGTGCTTCCACGTCGCCGACACCGGGTGCGCGGCGGGGTCGGGGCAGCCGATCCGGTCGCACGAGCACGACCGGTCGCCGGCGGCGGGCGGATGCGCCCCCGGAAAGCAGGGCCAGCCCATCGCGGCGTACTCCAGGGCGGCCGAGGCCATCCGGTCGCGTGCCGCCCGTTGCCGCCTGTTACCCGAGACCGCCAGCATCTCCGCCCCCCCGATGGCCAAGCTCGAACGTGGGTTCTTGATAGACGATGATGCCCGCGCCGCGCCGGGCCGGACACGGCGCCCCCGCCGAAACGACCCTAAGTGACTACCCGCCCATGATCATCGGAGGTTTTCCCCACCGCTCGCGCGGGGTTCGCGGGGGCTCCGCTTGGGTCAGCGGAGCTCGGGTCAGCGGAGCTTCTTCGCGACCTCCGTGGCCCAGTAGGTGAGGGTGAGGTCGGCGCCCGCGCGGCGGATCGAGAGCAGCGACTCCATGATGGTGCGGTCGCGGTCGATCCAGCCCTTCTCCGCCGCGGCCTCGATCATCGCGTACTCGCCGCTGACCTGGTAGGCGACCACCGGGACGTCCACGGCGTCGCGGACGCGGCGGACGATGTCGAGGTAGGCGCCCGCGGGCTTCACCATCACCATGTCGGCGCCCTCGTCGAGGTCGAGGAACACCTCGCGGAGCGACTCGTCGGCGTTGGCGGGGTCCTGCTGGTGGGTGGAGCGGTCGCCGAACTGGGGGGCGCACTCGGCGGCGTCGCGGAACGGGCCGTAGTAGGCGGAGGCGTACTTCACCGAGTAGCCCAGGATCGCGATGTCGGTGTAGCCGGCCTTGTCGAGCGCCTCGCGGATCACGCCGACCTGGCCGTCCATCATCCCGGACGGGCCGACCACCTGCGCGCCGGCGGCGGCCTGAGCGACGGCGATGGAGGCGTACCGCTCCAGCGTGGCGTCGTTGTCGATCTCGCCGCCGGCGGTGAGGATGCCGCAGTGCCCGTGGTCGGTGTACTCGTCCAGGCACAGGTCCGTCATGACCACGGTGGCGTCGCCGAGGTCGGACGCGAGGTCGCGCAGCGCCAGCTGGACGATCCCGGCGGGGTCGTCGGCGGCGGAGCCGGTGCCGTCCTTCACCGCGGGGATCCCGAACAGGATGATCCCGCCAACGCCGGCCTCGGCGGCCTCGTGCGCGGCCTTGCGGAGGCTGTCGCGGGTGTGCTGCACGACGCCCGGCATCGAGGCGACCGGCTGCGGCTCGGAGATGCCCTCCTTGACGAACATCGGCAGCACCAGCCCGGCGGGGCTGAGCCGGGTCTCGGCGACCATCCGGCGCATGGCGGGCGTGCGCCGCAGCCGCCGGGGCCGCGCGACGGGGAACTGAGCGGACATGATCCTTCTTTCCCGGTGCCCGGCCGCGCCGGGCACCCGGTGAGCGAGCGGCTACTTGCGGCGCCGGGCTCCCCGGCGCATCTGGCTGGGCTTGCGCAGCGGGTCGCCGGCCTCGATCTGGGCCGCCCGCCGCTTGGCACCGTACTCCGCGAGGGCCTCCGCGAGCGCCGATACCGACGGCTTCGGCGCCATCACGTCGACGCGCAGCCCGTACTCCTCGGCGGTCTTGGCGGTCTGCGGGCCGATCACCGCGATCACCGTCACGTTGTGCGGCTTGCCGGCGATGCCGATCAGGTTCTTCACCGTGGACGAGGAGGTGAACAGCACCGCGTCGAACCCGCCGCCCTTGATCGCCTCGCGGATCGGGGCGGGCGGCGGCGCGGCCCGGACCGTCCGGTAGGCGGTGACGTCCTCGCACTCCCAGCCGAGCTCGGTGAGCCTGGCGATGAGGGTGTCGGTGGCGATGTCGGCGCGCGGCAGCAGCACCCGGTTGATCGGGTCGAGGTCCTCGTCGTAGGGCGGCCACACCTCGGCGAGGCCCTCGCTGGACTGCTGGCCGGACGGGGTCAGGTCGGGGTGGATGCCGAACTCGACGAGCGCGGCGGCGGTCTGCTCGCCGACGGCGGCGACCTTCAGCCCGGCGAACGCGCGGGCGTCCAGGCCGTAGGCGACGAACTTCTCCCGGACGGCCTTGACCGCGTTGGTGGAGGTGAACACCACCCACTCGTAGCGTCCGGTGACGAGGCCCTTGACGGCACGGTCCATCTGCTGCGGGGTGCGCGGCGGCTCGACGGAGATCGTCGGGACCTCGTCGGGGACGGCGCCGTACCCGCGGAGCTGGTCCGACAGCGACGCGGCCTGCTCCTTGGTGCGGGGGACGAGCACCCGCCAGCCGAACAGCGCCTTGGTCTCGAACCAGGACAGCTTGTCGCGCCAGGACACCACGTCCCCCACGATGATCATCGCGGGGGCCTCCATGCCCTTGGTGTCGGACGCGAGCTTCTGCAGCGTGGAGACGACGGTCTCCTGCTCGCTGGTGGTGCCGAGGCTGGTCATCGCGGCGGGCGTCGAGTCGGGACGGCCGGCCGCGACGAGGCCCTTGGCGACGTCGGCGACGGCGCCCTCCGCACCGAAGATCACCAGGGTCGCGTCGGACCCGGCGAACCGCTCCCAGTCGACGCCGCCGCCGGAGGCGTCGACGAAGCGGAACTCGCGGTGCTCGGGGTCGGTCAGCGGGATGCCCGCATAGCCGGGCACACCGGTCACGGCGGACACGCCGGGGACGACCTCGAACGGCACCCCCGCCTTGCGCAGCGCGGCGCCCTCGGCGGCCAGCCCGCAGACGACGCCGGGGTCGCCGTGGAACAGCCGGACGACGCGGCGGCCCGCCTTGGCGGCGCGCGACGCGAGCTTCACCGGGTCGCCGTCGGCGGTGTCGAGGATCTCCACGTCCGCGCGGCAGTGCGCGAGGACGCCGGCGGGGCAGTGCGCGCGGCTGACCACGACGGTGTCGGCGCGCTCCAGCTCGGCCGCGGCGCGCAGCGTCAGCAGGCCCGGGTCGCCCGGGCCCATCCCGACGATCGCGACCGTGCCGGGGTCGGCGGTACGGCTCGGCCGCCCGGCCGTGGTCGATCCGGCCGTGATCGGTCCGGCGGCCGGTCCGGCGGCGCCCGGGCCGGCGGTCCCCGGGCGGGTGGGGCTCTGGCTAGCGGGGCTCAATCGCGCTCCCCCATCAACTGGTCGGCCCCCTGCGCGAGCAGCCGGTGCGCGAGGTCGCGCCCCAGCGTCTCGGCGTCGTCCGGGTGGCCGCTTGCGGACAGCCTGATCTGCCGGCTCCCGTCGAACGCGGCGACGGTCGCGGTCAGATGCAGTTCTTCATCTACTTCGGCAGCGTACGTGCCCACGGGCGCGGAGCAACCGCCCTCCAGGACGGCGAGCACCGTCCGCTCCGCGGTCACGCAGGCCCTGGTCATGGGATCGTCGACCGTTCCAAGCAGCGCACGGAGGCCCGCCTGGTCGGCGCGGCATTCGAGCGCGAGCGCGCCCTGCCCGGGCGCCGGCAGCATCTGGTCGGGGTCGAAGATCTCGGCGACCGCGTCCAGCCGGCCGATCCGGCGCAGCCCCGCGTGCGCGAGCACCACCGCGTCCAGCTCGCCGTCGGCGACCTTGCGCAACCGCGTGTCGGCGTTGCCGCGGATCGCGACGACGTCCAGGTCCGGGCGCATCGCGCGCAGCTGCGCGACGCGGCGCGGCGAACCGGTGCCGACGCGGGCGCCGCGCGGCAGGTCCGCCAGCTTGCAGGGGCCGCACAGGGCGTCGCGCGGGTCGTCGCGGACGGGGGTCGCGGCGAGCGCGATCCCCTCCGCGGGCCCGGTCGGCAGGTCCTTCAGCGAGTGCACGGCGAAGTCCACCTCACCGGCCAGCAGCCGGTCGCGCAGCGCGTTGACGAAGACACCGGTCCCGCCGATCTGGGCGAGCAGCGCCTTGGAGACATCACCTTCGGTGGTTACCCCGACGAGCTCCACGGCATGCCCGGTGGCCTCCGTCAATGCGTCCGCGACCATCCGCGACTGCGTCATCGCCATCAGGCTCTTGCGGGTGCCGAGCCGCAGCGGGCCCCTGTCCGCGGTACTCAATGCGCTGCTCCGACCGTAGGGCGGGCGGCGCGCTCCACGGCCCCCGCGTTCACGACTGCTCTCCATCGCGCGGCGCCAAGCCCCGGGCGCTGACCGCCCGGACGCTCGCGGCCTGCGCGTTCACCGTGCCGGCGTCGACGGCTCCGACGTCCGCGGCATCCGGCGAGGCCGCCGCGAGGTCCTCGGGGGCACTGCTCACGCAGTCGGCCTCGGCGCACTCCGCCCGCGTCACCCGGGCGACCTCCGCCGCCTTCGCCGCGTCCGCGACCCGCGCCCCACCGGCCTCGCCGGCGGCACGGGTCCCTTCCACCGTACGCGCGGAACCGCTCCAGGGCGCAGAGTCGCTCCCGGGCGCCGGCTCCGCCGCGTCGTCGTCGGCGCGCATGTCGGCGCGCGCGACCGCCACCGGTGCCTTCGGGTCCAGGTCGAACAGCCGGCGCAGCGCGTCGGCGTAGGAGTCGCCGCCCGGCGCCGCCGCCAGCTCCTTCACCCGGACGGTCGGCGCGTGCAGCAGCTTGTCGGCGACCCGCCGGACGGTCTGCTGGATCTCCTTGACGGCCCGCTCGTCCAGTTCCGGCAGCCGGCCCGCGAGCCGCGTCAGCTCCGACTCCACGACCGCGGCGGCCTTGGTGCGCAGCGCGACCACGGTCGGCGCGACGGCGGCGGCGCGCGCCGCGCTGAGGAACGCCTCGACCTCGTCCCGGACGATCCGCCGGACCGCCTCCACCGCCTCCGGGCCGATCGCCCGCGCGGCCTCCTGCGCGGTGCGCAGCTCGTCCAGCCCGGCGAGCCGCACCCCCGGCAGCGCGCCGACGGCCGGGTCCACGTCGTGCGGGAGCGCCAGGTCCAGGAAGAACCGGTCCCGGCCGTCCGACCCGACGCCCTGCGCCGCCACCTGCGGCGCCGTCAGCACCAGGCCCGTCGCGCCCGTGCACGACACCACCAGGTCCGCGCCGGCGATCGCGGCGTCCAGGTCGGCCAGCTTCACCGCGCGCGCCGGCACCTCCAGCGACTCCGCCAGCCGGACGGCGTTGGCGTGCGTGCGGTTGGCGACCACGACCTCGCCGGCCCCGGCCCGGCTCAGCGTCGCCGCCGCCAGCGAGCTCATCGACCCCGCGCCGACCACCAGCGCCCGCACCCCGTCCAGCGGCCCGAGGTGCCGCGCGGCGACCTCCAGGCCCACGCTCACCAGCGACGCGCCCGCCTGGTCGATGCCGGTCTCGGCGTGCGCGCGCTTGCCGACCCGCAGCGCCTGCTGCAGCACGTCGTGCAGGTCGCGGCCGAGCGTCCCCTCGTCCTGCGCGAGCCGGAACGCCTGCCGCAGCTGCCCGAGGATCTGGCCCTCGCCGACGACCATCGACTCCAGCCCGCACGCCACCGCGAACACGTGCTGGACGGCCCGCTCCTCGTAGTGCACGTACAGGTGCCGGGACAGCTCGTCCAGGGGCACGCCGGAGTGCAGCGCGAGCAGCTCGGAGATCGCCGAGACGCCGCCGTGGAACTTGTCGACCACCGCGTAGATCTCGACCCGGTTGCACGTCGACACGATCGCCGTCTCCGCGACGTTCGCGGACTCGTGCACCGCGTGCAGCAGCTTCGCCAGGTCGTCCCCGGTCACCGCCGCCCGCTCCAGCACCGGCACGGGCGCGCTCCGATGGCTGAGCCCCACCACCAACACACTCATGCCCTGTCTCCCGCGGGCCTGAGCGGCTCCATTCGCCGCCGCTCTGCTCTCCCCGACCAACCGACCCCGCCGACCGCCACGGCCTCGCCGCTCCAGTCGCTCGTCCCTCGCTCCCGCCGCTCCTCAGTCCAGGCGACGCCGAGCCGCTCGGTCCCGCTCATGCCCTGGCCTCGCTCATGCTTCAACCGCCTCTACGTACTGCGTGGCGCCGGGAGGGGCGTCGCCGGTCTCCAGGGGGGCGTAGCCGTCCGGCCCCCCGGCCTTGCGCTGCTCGTGGAACGCGAGGATCTGCAGCTCGATGGACAGGTCGACCTTCCGCACGTCGACGCCGTCGGGCACCGACAGCACGACGGGCGCGAAGTTCAGCACGCTCGTCACCCCCGCGGCGACGACGCGGTCGCACACCCCCTGGGCGGCGGCCGCCGGCGTCGCGATCACGGCGATCGACACCCCGTGATCGGCGATCACGTCCTCGAGCCGGTCGGTGTGCTCCACGGTCATGCCGGAGATCTCCTGGCCGACGATCGCCTCGTCGGCGTCGAGCAGGCCGGCCACCCGGAATCCGCGGGACGCGAATCCGCCATATCCGGCCAATGCACGGCCCAGGTTACCGACACCGATGATGGCGACCACCCAATCCTGGGTGAGACCGAGCTCACGTGAGATCTGGTAGACGAGGTACTCGACCTCGTACCCGACGCCGCGGGTGCCGTAGGAGCCGAGGTGGGACAGGTCCTTGCGGAGCTTCGCCGAGTTCACCCCGGCCGCGGCCGCGAGCTCCTCGGACGAGACGGTCGCCACACCGCGCTCCTGCAGCCCGGTGAGGGCGCGCAGGTAGACGGGCAGGCGCGCGACGGTGGCTTCGGGGATGCCGCGGTCCGCGCGGTCGCGGTGGTTGCGGTTCTGTCGAGATGTCACGGCCTGCTCTTCGGGGCTCGACGCTGGGGGCGGGGCCCGAGAACCCCTCACCCCGGCTCGTGGCCGGACCGCTCGGCCGCGGCCGGACCGCCCCAGGGCTATCCATCAGGTTAAGCCTTTGTGAATACGCGCACAAAGTGCCCCCCGGACGGCGGAGGCGGCGGCCGGGGCGCGGACCACCGCACAAAGCCCGCCCAGCAGCGCGTTTCGCCACCGCACCCGCGGGCGGGACGCCCGGCGCGCCGGGGCGCGGTGTGACCGACGAGACATCCGGGGCCCACGGTCCGGCTCCCGGGCGGGCGCCGGCGGGACCGGGTCAGGACGCGCCGCGGGCCTTGGCGATGGCGGCGCGCAGGCGGTCCTCGTCGACCCGCCAGAAGTCGTGCTGGACGCCGTTGATCAGCGTGACCGGGATCTGCTCCCAGTACTCCCGGGTGTCCACCTCGGACCGGGTGATGTCCCGCTCGTCCCACGGCACGTCCAGCTCGGACGCGACGCGCTCGATGATCGCGCGGGCGTCGTCGCACAGGTGGCAGCCCGGCTTGCCGAGCAGCGTGATCCGGACGTCGCCGGACGTTCTGCCGGACGGCATGCTCACCTCCCCTGGTGGTCCGGCGCGGGCAGCGGCAGCTTGGCCGCGCCGAGCCGCAGCTCGATCACGTTCGTGGCCAGCACGTGCGTCCGGGACTCGGCGAGGAACCGCTGCAGGTGCGGCTGCCGGCGGTGCACCGCGAACGCGGCCTCGTCCCGGAACAGCTGGTAGAAGATCCGCTGGGTGGGGCCGTTCACCACCTCGTGGCAGGTGAAGACCAGCGTGTCCGGCTCGGCGGACCGGACGGCCCGGACCAGCTCCGCCGCGAGCCGGTCGAAGGCGGGCTCGCGGCCGTCCAGCAGCGTGTAGACGGTGATCTGGCCGCACCCGTCGGGCAGGCCGTTCCCGGACGGGCCGAGCGCGCCGAGCGGGCCGGCGAGGGCGCCGCCGGGCAGCGCCGGCTCGGGGACGGCCGGCGGGCCGTCGACGCTGGTCGGGCCGGCCGGGTCCGGGCCGAAGGCGGACGGGTCGAACGCCGCCGACGCCGGGGACTCCAGCGCGGGCGGGTCGGGGAAGCGCAGCTCCTCGGCGGGCGCCGGGTCGGGGAAGCGCAGCTCGCCGCGGCGCGGGTCGGCGGGCGGCGTCGGCGCCGGGACGGGCTCGGCCGGCGCGGAGTAGCCCTGCTCTTCGTAACCGGTCGCGGGCTCGTCGGCGTACTCCTCGCCGTACTCGTCGTAGCCCTCGTCCTCGTCGTACACCGGGATGGTGCGCATCGCGCCGTACCAGACGAGGCCGGCGGCGCCGCCGAGCGCGATGACCGCGAGCGGGGCGGGCAGGAACCCGCGGGTGCCGCTGACGACGAGCACCCCGGCGAGCGCGACGAGCGCGACCGGGATGAGCAGCTCGCCGGCCTCGCGGTCGCGCTTGCTCGCCAGGTAGGCGGTGACGCCCGTGCAGCCGACCAGCGCGATCACCGCGACGACGTGCGCGCCGTCGATGAGCAGCAGCGGCAGCGCGTCGTAGGTGTCGCTCGGCTTGGGCAGGCTCTTGGACAGCGAGCCCTTGAGCGGGTCGACCAGCAGGATGACGATCGCGACGACCGTGTAGGAGATCGTGAACAGCCAGGCGGCGAACCGGACCTGGACGTACCGGGCGATCAGCTCGATCATCCCGAGGGCCAGCCACACCGGTCCGATCAGCGCCGCGCCGAGCTCCATGACGCGGAAGAACAGGCCGTTGTAGCCGGCCATGAAGCCGATGGCCATGCACAGCAGCGCGAGCGTCAGTCCGACCTGGGTGAACGACCAGGCGATGAGGTAGAGCAGCCGGTCCTTGTAGGCGCGCTGGACGAGCAACCCGGTGGCCGCGAGGGCACCAAGGGTCGCAACGAACGCGATGAGGGCATCGACCATGGCGTCCCCATGGTGCCCGATGGCGGGCGATGAGAGGTAACCGCCGTCCCCCGCAGCCCGCTCGGGCGGGGGCGCGGTGCGGCGGCACACGGATCCGCGGCCGGGGAGGTCCCCGGACCCATTGCCTGCCGTACGGATCGGTATCTAGAGTGGCAGATCGCGTCGGAGGTCGCGTACGCCCCGAGGAGAACTGCATGAGCAGCTTGGCCCTCGAAGCCCGGGTCGTCCCGCTTCCTCGGCGTTCCCGGGAGTCCGCCGCCGGCGCCGACCGCGCCGAGGTGCTCAAGGCGCTGGTCTTGCGGGCCCGCGAGGGCGACGCCGAGGCGTTCGGCTCCCTCTACGACCACTATGTCGAGCTGGTCTACCGGTACGTCTACTACCGGGTCGGCGTCCACTCCCTTACCGAGGACCTCACCAGCGAGACGTTCCTGCGCGCGCTCCGCCGGATCCGCGACTTCCGCTGGCAGGGCAAGGACTTCGGCGCCTGGCTGGTGACCATCGCCCGCAACCTTGTCGCGGACCACTTCAAGTCGGGCCGCTACCGGCTGGAGGTCTGCACGGCCGAACCGGTCGAGCCCGAGACCCCGCAGGAGGGGCCCGAGCGGGCCGTCCTGGACGCGATGACGCACCGGACGCTGCTCGCGGCGGTCCGCCGGCTCGGCTCGGAGCAGCAGGAGTGCGTGGTGCTGCGGTTCATGCACGGGCTGTCGGTGGCCGAGACCGCGCTGATCATGGACAAGAAGTCGGGCGCGATCAAGGCGCTGCAGTACCGCGCCGTCCGCTCGCTCGCCCGGATGCTCCCGGACGACCTGCACAGCTAGCGCCCCTATTGGACGATCTGTCAGTCAAGGTCGGGCCGTAACCCGCCGCGCCGCCCGGTCGTTCTTGCGGGCGTGGGAAGCAGGCAGGACAAGAGGGCCGAGGCGGGCCGGCGGCTCGACGGGCTGCGCACCGGCCGGGCCGGGTCCGCCGAACCGAGCCCGGACCCGCACTTCCGCGCGATGCTGCGCGAACGGCTGGTGACCGCCGCCGGGCACGCCAGTGACGACCATCGCAATGAGGCGCGGGAGGACGGCCGGAACGCGCGCAGTGATTAGGCTCGGGCGTATGCGGCGATTCTGGCAGCGCGGCAAGGCCGAGGACCATGTGAGCGCCGGGGAGGCGGCCGCCGCGGCGGCGACGCAGCCGAACCCGCTCCCCGACCCGGACCCCGCCGCGGCGGCGTTCTTCGACGTCGACAACACGATGATGCGCGGCGCGTCCATCTACTACTTCGCGCGCGGCCTCGCCGCCCGCAAGCTGTTCACCATGCGGGACCTGGCCATGTTCGCCTGGGGCCAGGCCGCGTTCCGGCTGCGCGGCACGGAGAACTCCGAGCACATCGGCAGCGCCAAGGAGGCCGCGCTGGCGTTCGTCGCGGGGCAGCGGGTCGCCGGGATCGTCCGGCTCTCCGAGGAGATCTACGACGAGGTGATGGCGGACCGCATCTGGCACGGCACCCGCACCCTCGCCCTCCAGCACCTGGACGCCGGGCAGCAGGTGTGGCTGGTCACCGCCACGCCCGTCGAGGTGGCCCGGACGATCGCGCACCGGCTCGGGCTGACCGGCGCGCTCGGCACGGTCGCCGAGACCCGCGACGGCGTCTACACCGGGCGGCTCGTCGGGAACCTGCTGCACGGGCCGGCGAAGGCGGAGGCGGTCCGGGCGCTGGCCGCGCGCGAGGGGCTGGACCTGGCGCGCTGCTCGGCCTACAGCGACTCGGTCAACGACCTGCCGATGCTGACGGCGGTCGGGCACCCGCACGCCGTCAACCCGGACGGGGCGCTGCGCGAGCACGCCAAGTTGCACGGCTGGCCGATCCACGACTTCCGGACGGGCCGGAAGGTGACGATGGTCGCGCTGCCGGCCGCCGCCGGCGCCGGCGCGCTCGCGGGCGGCGTCGCCGCCGGGATCGCGCTGCGCCGCCACTACCGCGCGAACTGAACCGGGACGAACCTGAGCAGTCGCCCGCAACTCGCGACCTATCGCGAGTTCGGGCGACACGCTCTACGCTGTCCGTGTGAGGACCGCCCGGGTGAAGGTCGAGCTGGCGCTGCTGTCGCGGGTCGCCTGCCGCGGACGCGACGTCACCGGCGCCCGGCTGCGCGACCTCCTCGCGCTTCTCGCGGCCGAACCGCGCACCGGCCTCAGCGTGAACCGGCTGGTCGAGGGCCTCTGGCCGGACGAGCGGCCGGAGAACCCGGGCAAGGCGCTGCAGGTCGTCGTCTCGCGGGCGCGCTCCCGGCTCGGCCCGGACGTCATCGCCAGCACCCCGTCCGGATACCGGCTGGGACTGGACGAGTCCGCGGTGGACGCGTCCGCCGTGCTGGCGCGCGCGTCCGAGAGCGCCCGCCGCGCCCGCGACGGCGACCACGCCGGCGCGCTCGCGCACGCCGAGGAAGGGCTCGCGCTGTTCGACGGCCCACCGGACGCCTCCGGCGACGGCCCGCTCCCGCTGCTGCGCGCCGACCGCGCCCGGACCTACCGGGACCTCGTCCGGACGCGCGCGCTGGCGCTGTCCCGGCTCGGCCGCCGCGAGGAGGCCGCCGGCCCGCTCGCCGGGCTCGCCGCCGAGCACCCGCACGACGAGGAGATCCTCACCGAGCTGCTGCGCTGCGAGGCCGCGACCGCCGGGCCGTCCGCCGCGCTGGCCCGGTACGAGTCGTACCGCCGCGACCTGCGCGACGAACTCGGCACCGACCCCGGTCCCGCACTGCGGGCCGTCCACCAGGACCTGCTGCTCGAGACCGCCCTCGACGGCGCGCCCGCCGTCCGGCGCGGCATCGTCCACGACCCGAACCCGCTGCTCGGCCGCGACGCCGACCTCGCGAACGTCCAGCGCCTGCTGCGCGGCTCCCGCGTCACCTCGATCGTCGGGACGGGCGGCCTCGGCAAGACCCGGCTCGCGCACGCCGTCGCCCGCGCGGCCGAGCAGCGGATCGTGCACGTCGTCCCGCTCGCGGGCGTCGCGCCCGACGGCGACGTGGCGGGCGAGGTCGCGTCCGTCCTCGGGGCCGCCGGGACGCGCGGCGCGCACGCCCGGCCGGCCGGGTCCGGCGACCCCGTCGCCGGGATCGCCGACGCGCTCGGCCCCGGCCCGGCGCTGCTCGTCCTCGACAACTGCGAGCACGTCGTGTCCCGCGCCGCGAACCTCGTCGGCGCGCTCGTCTTCATGACCCGCGACCTGCGCGTCCTCACCACCGGCCGGGCGCCGCTCGGACTGTCGTCGGAGTCGGTGTACCCGCTGCCCGAACTGGACGAGGCGACCGCCGCCGAGCTGTTCGAGCAGCGCGCCCGCGCCGCCCGCCCGAACGCCGACCTGCCCGCCGCGACGGTGCGGGAGCTGTGCCGCCACCTGGACGGCCTCCCGCTCGCCGTGGAACTGGCGGCGGCGCGGGTGCGGATCATGTCGGTGGCGGAGATCGCCCGCCGCCTGGACGACCGGTTCGCGCTGCTGCGCGGCGGCGCCCGCGACGCCCCCGCCCGGCACCGCACCATGCACGCGGTCGTCGACTGGAGCTGGAACCTGCTCGCGCCGCGGTCCCGGGCCGCGATGCGGGCGCTGTCGGTCTTCCCCGGCGGGTTCACCGCCGGCGCCGCCCGCCACCTCGTCGGCGACGACGTCCTGGACGTCCTGGAGGACCTCGCCGACCAGTCGCTGCTCGTCGTGGCCGACACCGGAACCGGGACCCGCTTCCGGATGCTGGAGAGCGTCCGCGAGTTCAGCGCCGCGCACCGCGAGGAGGCCGGCGACACCGGACGCGCCGTCACCGGCCTGCTCGCCTGGGCGCGCGAGTTCGGCACCGCCCACCACGAGCGGCTGTTCGCGGCCGAACCGCTCGAGACGATCGAGCTCGTCCGGGACGAGCAGGACAACCTCCAGCAGGCGCTGCGGCACGCGCTCGCCCGCCGCGACGGCCCGTCGCTCGCCGCGGTGACCGCCGTCCTCGGGGCGCTCTGGACGATCGAGTCCGCCTTCACCCGGCTGTCCGCGCTCGCCGGGGAGGCCGCGGGCGCGCTGACCATGTTCCGGCCGGAGCGGGACGAGGAGATCGCCACCGCCCGCGCGGCCCTCGCCATCTGCGCCATGATCTCGCTGGTGCTGAAGGGCCCGCAGCCGACGCGCGCGCTGGTCGCGCTGCGCCGCCTCCCGCCGGCCTCGCCGGCCACCCTCGGCGGCGCGATGGCGCTCGTCGTCCGGGCCGCGCCGGAAATCCTCGCCGAGGGCTCCACCACCCTCGACGAGCTGCGCGCCGGCGGCGAACCGCTGCTCGCCGGCATCGCCGACGTCGTCGCCGGATACGTGCTCGAACGGGCCGGCGACCTGCACGGGGCGCTCGCCGCCACCGAGATCGTGCTCAAGGCCGCCGAGGCGCCCGTCACCCCCTGGGTCGGGCTGACCGCCCACGCCCGGCTCAGCGAGCTGCTCATGCAGGTCGACGACAGCGAGCGCGCCCTGACGCACCTGATGGCGGCCCACCGGCTGATGGAGCAGTACCGGTGGCGCGACGTGTTCGGGCTGCAGTGGGCGATCGCGGGCGTCAACCTCCACCTCGGCCGGTACGACGAGGCGGAACGCTGGCTCGACCGGTCCCAGGTCTCCGGGCCCGAGGAGTCCTACGGCACCGCCGCCTTCGACCTCGGCGCCCGCGCGGAGGTCGCGCTCGCCCGCGGCGACACCGCGCGGGGGCTGCGGCTGTGGCGGGAGGCCATCGGCCGGCTGCAGCGCGACACCGACCCGTCCATCGAACCGGCCTTCGACCCCTGGACGCTGGAGTCGCACGTCGCCGCGGTCGTCGCGCACGCCCGGCACGGCCGGCTCGACCTCGTCGAGGACATCGCCGCCGCGCTCCCCGCCAAGCTGTCGGCGCTGCTCGCCGACCCGCCGCTGCCCGTCCCGGCGTTCTTCATGGACCTGCCCGTCCAGGGCGGCATCCTGCTCGCCCTCGCCATGATCGACCTCGCCCGCGGCGGGGACCGGACGCGCGCCGCCCGCACCATCGCGCTGGCCGACCGGCTCGCCTTCGTCCGGACGTTCCAGCCGACGATGGCGCCGGACGCCGCCCGCCGCGCCGCCCGGGACGCCGACGGGCCGGCGTACGCCGACGCGGTGTCGGAGTACGCCGGCCTCGACCGGGACGCGCTGCGGGCCGCCGCCCGCGCCGCACTGGACGCCTGGGTCAGCGCGACGGACCGCGGTTGAACAGCCACTTCGACCACACGTAGCCGACCACCGCGACGCCCGCGCACCACGCGACCGAGACCGCCGCGTCATGCCCCGCGGGCTGCCCCGTCAGCAGCCTCCGCATCGCCTCGATCATCGGCGTGAACGGCTGGTACTGCGCGAACCACCGCACCCCCGCCGGCATCGAGTCCGGCGGGACGATCGCGCTGCCGAGCAGCGGCAGGAACTGGATGATCAGCGGCGAGTTGCTCGCGCCCTCCGGGCCCTTCGCCAGCAGCCCCAGCGCCACCGCGAACCAGGTCAGCGCGAACGTCAGCAGCACCATCAGGCCCGCCGCGCCGAGCCACCCGCCGAGCCCCGCGTCCGGCCGGTACCCCATCGCGACCGCCGCCAGCACCGACAGCACCAGGCTGATCAGCGTCTGCATCATGCTGCCCACCACATGCCCGGTGAGCAGCGACGACCGCGCGATCGGCATCGTGCGGAACCGGGCGATGACGCCCTCCGTCATGTCCACCGCGACCGCCACGGACGGCGCCATGCAGCCCGACGCCACCGCCATCAGGATGATCCCCGGCGTCACGTAGTCGATGTAGTCGACGCCGCCGACGCCCTTCCCGAGCGCCTTGCCGAACACGCCCACGAACAGCAGCAGGAACAGGATCGGCGTGATGATCGAACTGACCGTCAGCGACGGATACCGCAGCGCGTGCCGCAGATTGCGCCGCAGCATCGTCGCCGAGTCCGCCGCCACCTGGGAGATCGCGGTCATCGCACGGCCGCCTTCCGCTCGCCGTCCCCGGTCAGCGCGAGGAACACATCGTCCAGATCAGGGGTGTGGACGGAGAACTCCGCCACCTCGATCGCCTCGTCCTCCAGGCGGCCGAGCAGCGCCCGCAGCGACCGGACGCCGCCGTCGCTCGGCACCTGCAGCGTCAGCGCCTCGTCGTCGCGCGCCGACACCGGCAGCGCCCGCGCCGCCGCGTCCAGGCCGTCCGGGCCGGCCAGCCGCAGCACCACGTGGCCGCCCGGCACCATCCGCTTGAGCTGCTCCGACGTGCCCTCCGCGACCAGCCGGCCGCCGTTCAGCACGCCGATCCGGTCCGCGAGCCGGTCCGCCTCCTCCAGGTACTGGGTCGTCAGGAAGATCGTCACGCCGCCGGCCACCAGCTCCCGGACCAGGTCCCACATCGCCCGGCGGCTGCGCGGGTCCAGGCCCGTCGTCGGCTCGTCCAGGAAGATGATCTGCGGGTCGCCGACCAGGGTCATCGCGATGTCGAGCTTGCGCCGCATCCCGCCGGAATAAGTGGACGCGAGCTTGCCGCCCGCGTCCACCAGATCGAACCGCTCCAGCAGCGCGTCCGCGCGCCGGCGGCCCTCCACGCGGCCGAGCCGGTACAGGTCGGCCATCAGGATCAGGTTCTCGCGGCCGGTCAGCAGGCCGTCCACCGCCGAGTACTGGCCCGTCACGCCGATCGCGCGCCGCACCCCGTCCGGGTCCCGCGCCACGTCGCGGCCCGCCACCCGCGCCTCGCCGCCGTCCGCGCCGATCAGCGTGGACAGGATCCGCACCGCCGTCGTCTTGCCCGCCCCGTTCGGCCCCAGCAGCGAGAACACCGTTCCCCGGGGCACCTCGAAGTCGAGCCCGCCGAGCACGACCTTGTCCCCGAACGCCTTCCGCAGCCCGACCACCTCGATGGCCGTCTGCGCCGGTTTCATCGTCATGCCCCGACCGTGCGCGCCCCCGCCTTCAGCCCGCTTTCACCGCGGTTTCAGCGCCTCCGCGAGCATGCCCAGCGTGGCCCAGTCGACGAGCCGCGCCGCACGGATCTCCCCGTACGTCGCGATCTCCACCCACGTCCGCTCCGAATCGGCCTCGACCCCGAGCGGACGGTCCAGCCGCGCCCGCAGCCAGGCCAGCTCTCCATCGGTGATCTCGACCGAGAACAAATAGGCATGATGCGCCGACACGGTCGCCGCGACCTGACGGCTCCCGTGCGCGCGGAACCGCCGAGGATCGACCCGCAGACCCGTCTCCTCCGCCACCTCGTCGACCGCCTGCACCAACGGATCCGGAGCCCCCGGCGACGAGCCGCCGGGCAGCTCATGGACGTACCCGTCGGACGTCGACGCCGGACTGCGGAACTCCCGGACCAGCACGACCACTGTCTCGTCCAACGACGGCCCAGGACGGTACAGAGCCACCACGGACACGTCCGGCCGCGAAATGACGACCTCGTTATCCTTGACCCTGTCCTCCGCTCCGACACGCATCCGCACATGCAGCGCCCAGAAGAACACCGCGCCCGACTCATTCCCCGCCGCAGTCGTCCAGACCGGACTGGCACCGAGCAGCACATTGCCCGCGTCGCGCTGAGCGGCGTACCACCGCCGAAAACTCGCAGTGCGCCGAATCCGCAGCGGAACACCCTGCTCGCCGCCGGCCGCCGGTGTGGTCGAACCGCCCGTCTCCATGCACAGCATGCTCGTTGCCGCCGAGCCCCCCATCAAGCCCCGCAGTTCGCCCCTGGCCGCCTGTGGAGCTTCCAAACCTATCGACCAAGCAGTTCAGGGTGCCCGAACGCAAACAGAAGCACTCAGTTCAAAAGCGCACGATGCTGAAATTTTCGGATCAGAGTTCGCATACCGATACTCAACTCTCACAGCTCGCGCCTCGCAGTTCGCAACTCGGAACTCGGAGCTAGCGGCTCGGAGTTGGCGGCTCGGAGTTCGGGACTCGGAGCTCAAGTGATCGGGTTCGAGGATTTGAGGCGTCGGCCATAGGGCGAAGAGGCGGTGGGGGCGGCGCTGGCGTACGGGGCCGGTGATGGGGGCAGGCTCCGCCTGCCCCGCCCCGGGTCGCGCCGCCCCCACCGTCCACCCACGTAAGCAACGAAGACAACCAACGGCCAAGTGAATTTCTTTGTGCCTTTAAAAAAGGCGACCCGATCGACCGGGCCCACCCCCGAGGCAACAAAATACTTACCCTCGATGCCGCTTTCCGCTCACAAATGTCGGTCACATCGGCTAGTATTCAGATATGCAATCAGTGACGGTCGATCTTGAGGCCGCGTCCACCATGCAATTGGTGAACGCGCTCTCTGCCATCGCCACTGAACTCGCTACTCGAGAGGCGCCCGAATCAGCCGCTGCCTGCCTGGAGCTGACCGAGGCTCTCGCCGCCGCGTCCGATATGCAGGAAAGCGTCCTGGCCGGATTCATCGGGCGGGTGGACGCCGCCGGGGAGCAGGCCCGGTGGGGTTATCCCTCCACTCGGGCCTGGCTGCGGTCTCGGCTCGGCATGCGCGAAAGCCGCGCCAAGGAGCGCCTCACGCTCGCCCGGCAGCGGCATCGGGTGCCCCAGGTCTCCGCCCGGCTGGCTTCCGGTGATCTGTCCTTCGGATACGCCACGACCATCACCGACGCCGTTGCCCGGCTGGACGACCACGATTGCGCGGAGGCCGAGGAAATCCTCCTCGGCTTCGTCGACCAGGGCTTCTCCGCCGGGAAGGTCGCCGCGTTCGGCCACCGCATCCGCGACGTCATCGCCGAACGCGACGGCACCGAACACGCACCCGACGAAGTCAGCAAGCGCGGATACGCCAAGTCGTGGCTGACCACGACCCGGTCACTGGACGGCGGCCGGTATGTGAAGGGCTGGCTGAACCCCGAAGACGCGGCGATCTGGGACGGCACTTTGGCGCCGTTGGCCAAGCCTGCGGGGCCCAACGACCGCCGCGACGTGGCCGAGCGGACGGCGGCGGCGCTGTCCGGTGTGCTGTCGGGCGGGCACAAGGCCTCCAAGGTCACCGTCATCTGCAACCTGGACACCCTCACCGGCGGCAACGCCCCCGCCCGCCTCACCGACGGCACCCCCATCCCCGCCGCCCAAGCCCGCCGCATCGCCCTCGCCGCCGGAGTCTCACCCCTGCTGCTCGGGCACGGCCACACACCGCTCTACCTGGGGCACAGGCAGCGACTCGCGAGCCCGGCCCAGCGGCAAGTCCTCGAGACGCTCTACCCCTCCTGCGCAGTACGGGAATGCGAAATCCCCAGAACGCTGTGCGAGGTCGACCACGTCCACGGATGGGCACTCGGCAACAGCCCCACCGACATCGATCAGCTCGCCCTCACCTGCGGATGGCACAACCGGTTCAAGCACACCAGCCCCGACCAGATCCAGATCAGCAAGGATCGAGACGGGCGCTACGTCTACCGGCTGCTGCCACCAGCTGATGCCCGGACCTCAATCAGTACTGGGCCACCCGGCGCCAACGGCCCACCATCGGGCCTCGACTGGGCCGCCTGATCAACGCTTCACACCACATCGCCACACGGGGTACACGCACGCCCGGGTCCTGACAGTAGCTCCGGCTATCCTCCGCCCATGGAGCCGGACCGCCCCCTTATTCGGGATGTCTTCCCAGACCTCATCGCCGAACTGACCGACCTCCTCGAGAGCGAAGGAGAGCGTGAGTTGGCCATCTGTGCGTGGGATCTGCGGCTGGTCGGAGAGTGCGGCTGCGGCGATGACTTCTGCCAGAGCATCCGGACGGCGGATCATCCAGAGGACGAGCCGTACGGCCCGGGTTATCGGTGCGTTCCTCTCTCGCCCTCGGAAGGCATGTTGATCCTGGACGTCGTGGACGCCCGGATCATGTACATCGAGATCCTCTATCGGCCGCCGATGCACCGCCGGAATGAGTCGTGACGTCGCCCGACCAGAACGCCGTGTGCGGGTTGGGTGACCCGCCCCCTTCCCCGGTCGCCCCTTACGTGGGCGGACGGTGGGGGCGGCGCGACCCAGGGCGGGGCAGGCGGAGCCTGCCCCCATCACCTGCCCAGGGGCCGCAGAGGCTCGAAAGTCAAGGGTGGACGAAGTCCATCGCGAAGCGACGCCGAAGGCGCCCTTGACTTTTGAGAGGCGGCCCCGTACGCCAGCGCCGCCCCCACCGCCTCTTCGCCCTACGCAAGCAACACCGGCTCGCCAAGACGATGCCCCGTATAGTCCCCAAGCGCCGATCCTCGATCCCTGAGCCCTTCAGCCCTGAGCCCTACAGCCCTGATCTTGGAGCTCTCAAGCCCTGAGCCCTGAGCCCCGCGAAGCGTCCCCACGCGGAGTGCTGTAGCGGTGAACAAGAGGCGCGCGGGCTACTGGGTGAGTTCGGTCGCGAAGAGGGTGCGGACGCGGGTCCAGGAGTCCTGGGCGGCGGATTCGTCGTAGGGCTCGCGGCCTGAGAAGAAGAAGGCGTGCTGCGCGCCCGGGTAGACGATCTCCTCGTGGCGGAGGCCGGCGGACTCCAGGGCGGCGCTGATCTGGTCCCGCTGGGCCGCGTCGATGACGTGGTCGCGTTCGGCGAAGAACATCAGCGTGCGGACGTCCCGGGCGGCGATGGCGGGGGCGTCGTCCAGCAGCGGAGTCGGGCGGCTGAGGGCGGTGCCGGCGACGGGGAGCCAGCCGGGGTAGTAGATCGCGGCGGCGGCGAGGTCGAGGCGGGTGGCGGCGAAGACGGCGAGGTGGCCGCCGAGGCTGAAGCCGAGGACGCCGGTCTTTCCGGCGGCGCCGTGCTCGCGGGCGTGGGCGACGCAGGCGCGGAGGTCGGCTTCGACGTCGTCGCGGGTGAGGCAGCCGAGGAGCTCGAAGGCGCGGGTGCGGTTGGCGTCGTTCTCGGCGAAGCCGGACGCGGTCTCGGGGCCCGAGCGGTGGTAGAGGTTCGGTGCGATGGCGACGTAACCGAGGGCGGCGACCTGCCGGGCGATGTCGCGGACGGGCTCCGTCAGGCCCCACAGTTCGGAGCAGACGAGGACCGGCGGGTGCGGCCCGGTGCCGGACGGACGGGCCAGGTAGGCGTTCATCGGCGTGGGCCCGCCGACGTCGACCTGGACCTCGTGCGCGGTGATCTCGGTCGTCAAGGGAGCCCCCGTCGTCCGGCCGCGCGCTTGCGGCGCGAACCCGACGATCCTAGCGGCGGGCGGCGAAGTGGCGGATGTCGCTACAAGTAGGCGCGCATGGGGGCGGGGAAGGCGTGCTTGGCCGAGTGGGCGGGCAGGAGCGCGACGCGGCTGCTGCCCGAGCAGCCCGGTGCGTCGTAGAGGCTGATGAAGTACGGGGTGTTGTTGATGCCCGACTGCACGGTCTGGGGCAGCGACGCGCACTGGGACGGGGTCCGGTCGAGGTGGAGGACGGTGACGGCGCCGGTGTAGCCGGGGTTCTCGTACAGGCACGCCGCGTCCGGCGGGCACTGGAACGGTCCGTCGGCGATCGCGGGCGCGGTGGGTGCGAGGGGTCCCGCTGCGATCGTGAGCGCGGTCGCCGCGAGCCGGATTCGACGGAGCATGGTGGTCCCCCTGGTGGCCGGTGCCTCTTCCCCCAAGATCATAACTAACTGTGATCAAGAATGCGCGTACCGTGTCTCGCGGGTCTTGCGGACGAGGGTGGCGGTGAGGAGCAGGACGAGCACGACGGCGATCGCGGTGAGCGACGCGGCGACGCCGAGGGTGTCCGCGCCGAGCACGATGAGCAGCGTGAGGACGACCGCGGCGGCGGTGAACAGGGGCGGGATCGCGACGCGGCCGAGCTGGGCGTGCAGGGCCCACAGCAGGGTGAGGACGATCGCGACCGGAACGGCGGTGGCGGCGACGACGGTGGTCGCGCCCGCCTCGATGGCGTGCTCGCCCTCGCCGGCGGACGCGACGGCGACCTCGAGCCCGGCGCCGAGGGCGGCGAGGGCCGCGAACATCGCGTAGTGCCCGTAGCCCCAGACGAACGCGCGGTCGCGGCGCGCTTCGAGTCCTTCGCCGGCGGGTTCGGAGAAGTAGATCCACCAGATCGTGAACAGGACGGCGAGGCCGGCGAGGGCGATGACGACGAGGTCGGCGCCGAGGCCGTGGGCGACGGCGCCCTGGACGGCGTTGGTGGCGGCGAGGACGCTCTCGCCCAGCAGGATGATGGTGAACAGGCCGTACCGTTCGGCGATGTGGTGCGGGTGCCAGGTGGTCATGCCGGGGCGTTCGGCGAACAGCGGGACGGACAGGTCCAGGAGGGCGCAGACGACGAACGACCACACCGGGCCGTCGCCGGGCAGGGCGAGCCGGGACACCCACAGCACCTGGACGAGCGAGACGCCGATCGCGTAGCGCAGGGCGGTGGCGCGGCCGTCGGGGTGGGCGATGGCGGCGCGCACCCACTGGCTGACGAGCCCGACGCGCATGACGAGGTAGCCGATGGTGACGGTGGTGAAGTCGCCGTCGAACGCCGCCGGGACGCCCGCCGCGAGGACGAGGACGCCGGCCATCTGCACGAACGTCATCACGCGGTAGGGGACGTCGTCGGTGTCGTAGGCGGACGCGAACCAGGTGAAGTTCATCCACGCCCACCAGATCGCGAAGAACACGGCGAGGAACGCCCCGGCCGCGTGGCCGGCGTGGCCCTCCTCGGTGGCGTGGGCGAGCCGTCCGGCGATCTGCGAGACGGCGGCGACGAAGGTCAGGTCGAACAGCAGTTCCAGGGGGCTGGAGACGCGGTGGGGTTCCGCCTGGTCGCGGGCGACCATCCGGGTGCGCAGCGAGGGCATGCGATCACCCTAGGGCGCGGGCGCGAACCGTCAGAAGAAGGCGGGTCCGCGCCGCAGCAGCGTGTCATACAGCATCTGCTGGACGTTCTCGCGCACGTGGTCGGTGACGTTGAACAGGGTCATCGGGTCGTCGGCGTCCTCGGCGGCGTACTCCTCCAGCGTCATCGGCTCGCCGAACTGGATCATCCACTTGGACGGCAGCGGGACGAGCCCGGCGGGGCCGAGCAGCGGGAACGTCGGGGTGACGGGGAAGTACGGCAGGCCGAGCAGCCGGGCGAGCGGCCGCAGGTCGCCGATCTTGGGGTAGATCTCCTCGGCGCCGACGATGGCGGCGGGGACGATCGGGACGCCGGCGCGCAGCGCGGTGCCGACGAAGCCGCCGCGGCCGAAGCGCTGCAGCTTGTACCGGTCGGCGAACGGTTTGCCGACGCCCTTGAAGCCCTCCGGGAACACCCCGACGAGCTCGCCCTTGCCGAGCAGGCGGGCGGCGTCGGCCTGGCAGGCGAGGGTGTGGCCGGCCTTGCGGGCGAGGTGGGCGAGGACGGGCACCTGGTAGACGAGGTCGGCGCCGAGGAGCCGGACGCACCGGCGGGCGTGGTCGTGCAGCCCGACCGACAGCATCAGCGCGTCGAGCGGGAGGGTGCCGGAGTGGTTGGCGACGATCAGCGCGCCGCCCTCCGCCGGGACGTTGCCGACGCCTTCGAGCTCGACGCGGAACCAGTGCTCGTAGAGGGCGCGGGCGGCGGGGAGCAGGATGTTCTCGTTGAAGTCGGGGTCGTAGCCGAACTCGTCGACCTCGTACTCGCCGGCGAGGCGGCGGCGCAGGAAGGCCAGGCCGGACGCGATGCCGCGTTCGATCGGCCCGGGTCCGGCGCCGGCGTCGCCGCCGGGCTCGCCCGCCTCGCCGCCGTCGTGGCGGGCCGAGGCGAGCCGGATGACCTGCGCGCCCTCGTCGTCCTCGTGGCGGGCGTGCATCATCCTGCCTCCTTTCCCGCGCGGCGCGGGCCGCACGGTGTCCACGCGTCGCGGCGCCGCTCGGCGCGCGACGGGCGGGGCCTGGTCAGCCGCGCAGCAACGACGCCAGCCGGGCGGCCGGGTGCCCGCCGAGGCCCTGGGCGGCGACGAAGTCGGCGAACGCCGCCTCCGTGCCGTACTTCGGGCGCCATCCCAGCTCCTTCTCCACGGCCGCGGTGTCGATGACCCTGCCGTAGGTGAGCCAGCGCAGCAGTTCGGGCGAGAACCCCGACATGCCCGCGAACCGCCGTCCCATGTCGCCGAACAGCGAGATCGACGGCGCCGGGACGGGCACGTAGGGGCGGCCCGCGCGGCGCAGCGCCTGCGAGAGCAGGAGCACGCCGTCGCCGGCCACGTTGTAGCAGCCGGGGTGGTTCTCGACGGTCATCCGCCGCAGCACCTCGACGCCGTCGTCCTCGTGGACGAACTGGAGCCGCGGGTCGAAGCCCAGCACCGTCGGGACGACGGGCATGCGCAAGTATCGCGTGAGCGGCGAGTCGACGCCGGGGCCGATGAAGTTGGCGAACCGCAGCACCGACACCGTCAGGTCGGAGCGGCGCCGCATCAGCCCGCGGACGTACCCCTCGACCTCGACGGCGTCCTTGGCGTACCCGGACGTCGGCGCCTCGACGGGCTCGTCCCGCTCGGTGAAGACGGCCGGGTCCATCGGGGATGAGCCGTACACGGCGGCCGAGGACCGCACGACGAGCTTGCGCGCGTCGGGCGAGCGCTGGCACGCCCCGAGCAGCTGCATCGTCCCGATGACGTTGAGCTCTTTCACCTTCGCCCGCGGCGCCGACGCCGAGGTGACCAGGTTGAGGTGCACCACGGTGTCCACCCGGGCGGAAGAGATGATCTTCGCGATGCCGGGCGTGCGGATGTCCACCCGTACGAACTCGGTGCGGCCGAGCGGCATCGTGGGCGGCACGGTGTCCACCCCGATGACCCGCTCGATCCCCGGGTCGGCCTGCAGGGCGTGCGCGACCCGCGCCCCCAGGAAACGGGAGACGCCCGTGACGAGGACGACACGGGCCGCGGCGGGCTCGGCGGGCCCCGACTCGGCAGGCACTGTGCGCCCCACCCCTTACGGTTGAGCGACCGGCGTGCTCACTTCTTGTTGCGGCGCTGGATGCGCGTCTTCTTCAGCAGCTTGCGGTGCTTCTTCTTGGCCATCCGCTTGCGGCGCTTCTTGATGACAGAGCCCACGAGACCTCGCTCGGCGTATCGGGTGATGTGCAGGAGACGAACGTGCCGCAGGCGAGCATCACTCGAAACGCGCGCACGGTCCGCTGCCCAAGGGTACCGCTGCGCAGGTGGAGATCTCGCCGCGGCATGGCGCGCGGCGACCGGCACCGCGCCGCGCGCGCCGTCCCGCGGCGCCGCCCGCGATGCCGGGCACCTTTCCGCGCGGGCGGGCGGAGGTCGTGCATCCGCCCGTCCCGCGGTGTCCGGACCGGTCCCGGACCGGGGGTCGCGCGGGGCATCGGCGATGCCCCGTCCGTCCGGTCCCCGGGTCGGCGGCCTGCCGGCCGCCGGCCGGTCCTCATCCTGTTTCCCCAGCTCCGGGACGGTCCTCGCGGGTCGTCCCGGCGCCCCCTGCACGGCCGGGTGGCAGGTTCGGCGGGTGCCGTTCGGCCCCGCCCTCACCCGTTATCCGGCTTCGATGTACGCGTCGCGCAGGTAGTCGTGAACGGCCTGTTCGGGGACCCGGAACGAGCGGCCCACCCGGATGGCGGGAAGCTCGCCCGAGTGGACGAGGCGGTAGACGGTCATCTTGGACACCCGCATCACCGAGGCCACTTCGGCCACGGTCAGGAACCTGACCTCGCTGAGAGGTCGCTCGCCTGAGCTCATCGGACGCCCTCTTCCACACGTGCCGCGCACCGGCCCTTCGGGTGACTTTGATCACGCACGTGTACTTCCTCCAGCGTAAATCGCGTATCGGCAGTCGCAAGAGGGGAGTTCCGCACATTTCCGTATCCGACCCTGACCGGGCGGCCATACCACTGCTCCCGCACGGAGCGCGAAGCCGACGGCACAGGGCGTGGCACGCCAAGCGCTTGTCAACCGAAAACAGGCGATGACCTGCGACTCAGGGGTTCGCGATGGGGCGGCGCGAAACCAGGAACACCATTACGGCAGCCCTGTCACACGCCGTGACAGGCTCGACGGACGCCCCGGAAGGTAAGCAAGGTCAATCCTCCGGGGACAGGCCCGCGCGGGCGAGGAGGTACGCCGTCATAGGCGCGTAATGGTGCGGCGATACGCCGTCGTCCAGCGGAACCACCACGTCGATCTTGCCTTCCGCGGCGCCGGCGAACAGCGCGGGATCGTTACAGTCCGCGAATCCGACGGTGTCGATCCCGGCCTGGCCGGCGGCGCCCGCCCAGCCGTGATCGGCAATGGCCAGATCCGGCCAAGAATCGTGTTTATCGTTCAGGGTCTCGCCGTTTCCGCTATTAGCGGACGCGGACGGACCGGCGCCGGTGCCCGCGGAAGCGGCGCCCGCGGAGGCGAGTTCGCGGAGCATCGCCTCCATCGGGTGCGGGTCGTGCGTGTGGTGGGTGCGGAGGTCCTCGCCCTCCAGCATCGCCACGCCGGGCTCGGCATAGACGATCCGGCGCAGGTCGGAGCCGCCGTAGTCGACGTCGATCTCGTACGTCCAGCCCGCCGCCGGGGTCAGGATGCGGCAGCCGGCGCCCGCCAGCGCCCGCCCGACGGCCTGGTACAGCGGGGTCAGCGTGGCCGGATGCCCGGTCGCGATCACCACGGTCTCCCCGCGGCGCGCCGCGAGGCCGATCCGGTCGCCCATCGCCTCCAGCGTGTCGAGCGTGATGTCCGGGTCGATCGTGTCGTCCCCGTACACGTGCCGGGGATCGGGGTTCACGCCGCAGCGCTCGACCATCATCTCCAGCACCGAGCGCTCCGTCCACGACGGCTTGAGCTCCAGCCCGAACCGGTAGTACGGGTTGCCGGCCGCCATCCGCCGGTAGTGCAGCAGGTTGTTCTGCCGCGGGGTCGCCACGTCGCCCGCGATCATCGTCCGGACGAGGTGCGCGCGCAGTTCGTCCCGCGTGGGGGGCTTGCCAGGATCCGCCATCACTCGTCCGCCATCGATCGCCGCCGTCGCTCGTCGTCCTGCTCGTCCGCCGTCACTCGTCCGTCATGGGGTCGAGGCCGTGCTCGGGAAAGACCTCTCGGCGGGTCGCCAGGATCGCCTGGTCGACGGGGTTCGCCGGGTCGTAGCCGTTCCCCCACCGGTGCACCTCCACCACGTCCGTCCCGTCCGTCATCCGGCGCGGGGCGACCTCGCCGGTGCGCCGCCGGACGAACTCGCGCCAGCCCTCCGGGGTCTCGGTGCCCGGCGGGATCGGGTCGCCGGACGCCTCCGCCAGCAGGTGCGTCCAGGCGCGCGGGACGACCTGGACCAGCTCGTAGCCCCCGCCGCCGGTCAGGACCCAGCGGCCGCCGGCCGTCTCGTGCGCGAGCCGGTGCAGCGCCGCGTACGCCGTCCGCTGCCCGTCCACGGTGAGGATCAGGTGGGCGAGCGGGTCGAGGGCGTGCGAGTCGGCGCCCTGCTGGGTGACGAGCACCTGCGGGCGGAACCGGCGCAGCAGCTGCGGGACGACCGCGTCGAACGCGCGCAGCCAGGACGCGTCGTTGGTGCCGGGCGGCAGCGCGACGTTGACCGCCGTACCGTCGGCGCCGGTCTCGGTGGGGAGGCCGGTGCCGGGGAACAGCGTCCGCGGCGTCTCGTGCAGGCTGATCGTGAGGACGCGCGGGTCGTCGTAGAAGGCGGCCTGGACGCCGTCGCCGTGGTGCACGTCGATGTCGACGTAGGCGACGCGCTCGGCGCCGTTCTCCAGCAGCCACGCGATCGCGATGGCCGGGTCGTTGTAGACGCAGAAGCCGCTCGCGGCGCCGCTCAGCGCGTGGTGCAGGCCGCCGGAGATGTTCGCGGCGTGCTCGGCGCGGCCCGTCCACACCGCCTCGGCGGCGGCCACCGAAGCGCCCGTGACCAGCGCGGACGCGTCGTGCATGCCGAGGAAGACGGGGTTGTCGTCGGTGCCGAGGCCGTGCCGCGGCTCCGGCAGCCCGGTCTCGCCCGCGTGCTTGACGGCCGCGATGTAGGCCTCCTCGTGGACGAGCCGGAGGAGCTTGTCGTCGGCCGGCGCGAACTCCGAGACCGTCACGGTGGAGCGGTCGAGCACGCCGAGCTCGCGGGCCAGCGCCATCGTCAGCTCGACGCGGACCGGGTTCATGGGGTGGCCGGGCCCGAAGTCGTAGGAGACGAGCCGGTCGTCCCAGAAGATCTCCAGCCCGCAGTCCCACGGCGGGGGCGGCTGGGACGGCGGCGCGACGCTCATGACCTCACGGTATCGCGGCAGGCCGGTGGCCAGGATCACAGACCCCACCGGTCCGGGCATGCCCCGCGATCAGCCGCAAGGTTGATTACACGCCACAAACGGGCATGTACATAACACAACGGAAACAGCGAGTGAGGTGCCGATGGACCCGAGCGTCCGCAGCCGCGCGATCTCCGGCGCGCTCCGCCTGGGCGTCCACCCCTTCATGCACCGGGTCCCCGGGCACGCACCGACTCTCCGCACCGCCCGCTCCGCCGTGGACGCCGCGTCCCTACTGCTGCGCGCCGGGTCCGGCGTACGGGTCGTCCCGCTGGACGATCCGCGCGTCGAAAGCCGCGGCGGCGACTCCGCGCGGCCCGGTCCCGGGACCGCCGGAGTCAGAAGTTGCCGGCGTGCTCGTGCTCGAACGACAGGTCGTCGTCCCGCTTCCGGCGGCCGACGGTGAGGAAGCCGACCGCCGCCGCGACCGTCGCGATCCCCTCCCCGACCAGGCTGATCGTCTTGTCGGTGTACCAGACGGGCTCGTGCATGTCCGGCAGCGGGCCGAGCGCGCCCACGTCGACGTAGTAGTAGAGCAGGAGCGCGCCGACCGCGCTGCCCGCGACGAGGAACGACAGCGCGTACGACCAGCGGGTCGCATAGGTGAGAATGATCACCGCGACGACGCCGGCGACCGCGGCCTGGATGCGGAAGAGCACGTCGCCGTCGATGGAGCCGCCCTGGACGAACGCCATCTCGGGAGCGAACCTCCAGTGCACGACGGCGTCCGCGGCGAGTCCCGCGGCGACCAGCAGGCGGAGTATGAGTCCCATACTCCCTTACACGGCCCCGCACCCCTGCCCGGCTCAACGGGATCATTCGGAATTGAACTTTTTCCGGCGGTACGGCCCCTAGCGGCGCGGATCAGCCACCGGCGAGCTCCCGGCCGCGGTTGCGCGCCGCTTCGATCGCCTCCAGCACGGCGGCCCGGACGCCGTGCCGCTCCAGCTCCCGGATCGCCGAGATCGTCGTCCCGCCCGGGGACGTCACGGCCTCGCGCAGCAGTACCGGGTGCTCGCCGGAGTCGCGCAGCATCACCGCGGCGCCCACGGCGGACTGGATCACCATCTCCAGCGCGGCGGCGCGCGGCATGCCGAGCAGGATCCCGGCGTCGACCATCGCCTCGACCAGGTAGTAGAAGTACGCGGGTCCGCTGCCGGACAGGGCCGTCGCGCCGTCCTGCAGCGACTCGGGGATGCGCAGCACCTTCCCGACCGGCGACAGCAGCTCCTCGGCGAGCCGCAGGTGCTCCTCGCCCGCGTGCGACCCGGCCGAGATCACGCTCATCGCCTCGTCCACGTGGACGGGGGTGTTCGACATGACGCGGACCACCGGCACGCCCGCCGGGAGCCGTTCCTCGATGAACGCGGTCGGGATGCCCGCGGCCATCGAGACGACCAGCCGGTCGGCGCCGACGTGCGGGCGGATCTCGTCCAGCAGCGCGCCCATGTCCTGCGGCTTCACCGCGAGGATCAGCGTCCCGGCCTTCGCGGCGGCGTCGGCGTTGGACACCGTCTCGATGCCGTAGCGCTCGCGCAGCAGCGCCGCGCGCTCCTCACGGCGCGCGGTCGCCACGAGCTCGGACGGGCGGCGGCCGGCCCGGAGCACCCCGGACAGCAGCGCCTCGCCCATCTTCCCGGCACCCAGAATCGCGATCATCGGCATACCTTGACGTGGGGATCAGTGACCGCCACAGCCTACCGAGGGCCGCTCGGGCCCCGCCGCCGAGGCGCGGGGCGGGTCAGGCGCGGCCGACGATTGAGCGTGCGAACAGCTTCAGGTTGGCCGGCCTCTCCGCGAGCCGCCGCATGAAGTACTCGTACCAGTCCCGGCCGTACGCGACGTACACGCGCACCTGCGCGCCCTTCCCCGCGAGCCGGCGCTGCTCCGCCGAACGGATCCCGTAGAGCATCTGGTACTCGAACGTATCGGCGTCGCGCTCGTTCAGCACCGCCAGTGCCCCGCCGATGTCGATGAGGCGCGGGTCATGCGTGGCGAGCATGGGGTAGCCCTTGCCCGCCATGAGGACCTTCATACAGCGGACGTAGGACTTGTCGATCTCTTCCTTGTCGGTGAAGGCCACCGCCTCGGGCGCGGCGTAGGCGCCCTTGCACAGCCGCACGCGGGACCCCTCGTACGCGAGCTCCGCGCAGTGCTCCTCCGCGCGCCGCAGGTACGCCTGTATGACCGCGCCCACGTCCGGGAAGTCGCGGCGCAGTTCGTGGACGATCCGCAACGTCGCGTCGACCGCGGTGTGCTCTTCCATATCGAGCGTGACGGTCGTGCTGGCGGACCGTGCCGCGCCGCAGATGCGCCGCGCGTTCTCCAAGGCGAGCCGTTCGCCCAGCTGCTCGCCCAGCGACAACCCGATCGCCGACAGCTTCACCGACACCTCGGCGCGCGCCCCCAGCGCGGACTCCCCGAGCCGTTCGAGCAGGGCGACGTAGCGGTCGGCGTTCGCCTCGACGCGGCGGCCGTCCTCGGTGCCCTCGCCGAGCACGTCCAGCGTGACGAGCAGGCCCTCGGCGGTCAGGTCCCCGGTGACGCGCGTCGCGTCCTCGACCGTCTCCCCGGCGACGAACCGCCGGACGACGTCGCCGGTGAACGGCGCGGTCTCCACGATCCGGCGTGCGCCGCCACTGCGCGACGCGAACAGCAACGCCTGACGAAGCACTGGTGCACAACCCCTTGTCCGGCGGGACGGCCCGCTCCCCTGCCGTCCAGGTTATGCCCGGACCGGCGTCCCGATCACGACGCCCCGTGCGCGGCGCCGCTCAGGAGACGGTGCCGATGCCGTGGCCGCCGCCGTACTTCTGGACGTACTGCGGCATCCCCGCCGTCTTCACCGCCTCGAACAGCGCCTTCGCCTTGGCCGGGTCCAGGAAGACCACGCTCTGCTTGTTGCGCATCCCGGTGCCCTTGTACGGCGCCGTAAGGAACGTCACGTCCCCGACGCGCAGGTGCCGCAGGCTCAGCGCGAGCGAGCGCAGGTCCCCCGCGGACTCGCTCGAGTCGACGCTGATCGACTTGGTGAACGCCGACAGGAACCGGTCGAGCTTCAGCGGGTTGCTGATCGTGCCGCCGTCCGCGGCCTGCTTGGCGAGCGCGCCGAGGAACGCCTGCTGCCGCTTGATCCGGTCGAAGTCGCCGTTCGGCAGGTTGTAGCGCTGCCGGACGAACAGCAGCGCCTCCTCGCCGTTCAGCTTCTGCCGGCCGGCGTTCCACTGCTTCTTGCGGGCCGGGTCGTACACGCTCTGCCTGATGTCGACGGTGACGCCGCCGAGCGCGTCCGTCATCGACTTGAAGCCCTCGAAGTCGATCGCGCCGTAGTGGTCGATCCGGATGCCGGTGAGGTTCTCCAGCGTCTCGATCAGCAGCTTCGGGCCGCCGAACGAGAACGCCGCGTTGATCTTCTGCTTGCCGTAGCCGGGGATCTGCACGTAGGAGTCCCGGGGGAAGGAGATGATGTACGCCTTCTTCCGGTCCGCCGGCAGGTGCATCAGCATGATCGTGTCGGTGCGCTGCTGGCCCGGCTTCCAGAGCTTGCCGCCGCCGTCCCCGGTGGTGCCGACGTCGGCGCGCGAGTCGGAGCCGACGAGCAGCCAGTTCTCGGTGCCCGCGATGTTCGGCCCGGGCCGCTTGCCGCTCGGCATGACGCCCTGGATCCGGTGGATGTTGCCGTTGTAGGACGACTGGCGCTGCCAGATCAGCCCGCCGATCCCGGCCACGACCAGCACGACGAACACGCCGATCGCGATCAGGACGCGCGGCCAGCGCTTCTTGCGCGGCCGCCCGCCGCCGTCACCGTCGTCGCCGCCCCAGAACGCCGCCCCCTCGGAACTCTCGGCCCCCTCGCCGCCGCCCTCGGCCTTCGGCGGGCTCGCGGGCCCGCCGGCCGCGGCATGACCTACGGGGAGCCCCGAGCGCACCGGGGCGTCGGACGACGCGTGGCGTCCCGCCTGCGGCGTAGGAGGCTCATCGGGCCGCTGCGGCATCGGCGAACCAGGAAGGTCTCGGGGGGTCATGGCGACAGAAGCTACCAGCCCGCTCGATGCGGTTAATGCCCGTTTCACCCGTCCGCCCATATCCCGTCCGATACAGGCCCCCGGGTAAACCTCCCGCCCTACCCGGCGTTCGTCCCGTCCTCGTCGACGGACGGAGGCGCGGCGACGAACGTCCCGCGGCCTTGTGTGGTGACCACCAGCCCGCGCTGCGAGAGTTCCCGCAGTGCGTCGGAGACGGTGGTGTGACTGACGCCGTACTGGTCCGCGAGCGTGCGGACGCTGGGCAGTCGACGTGCGAACTCTCCGGCCGCGACTCTGCCCCCGAGGTGATCGGCCACCTGCCGCCACAGCGGCTCGGGACCGTCAAGGTCAATCACATTCCTAACAGTACGGACACTCCGAACCAGCCTTACGGACTGAACAGTGCCAACTCTCCTGACAGTGCTGACAGTCCGGTCCATGCTGGGCCCCGGACATGAAACGACCCCGGGGACGCGGCCACGTCACCCGGGGTCTAGGACCGGACGCCTTATAGGAGGCGAGCGACCCATGGCTCCTGATGCTAGAGCGCGGCTCGAAGCGCTCGGGACCGTTCTGCGCGCGCACGGTATGAGCGCGTGGTTCACCCCGGACGGACTGCGAGTCGAGAATCCGCGCGCCGACGGCTGCTGCACCGTTCACCCGTGCGCCGTCCTGACCGTCGGACCTCGGGAAGCCGACGCGGGACGGCTGTGGTTCTGGACGAACTGGCGCCACCCCGTCGCGGACGCCGACCGGGTCGCCGATGCCGTGACCGTCCTCAAAGCCCTGCTGAGCGGCGAGCCCGGGGTGGTGCTGTGACCGGCCTGATCATCGCGGCTGTCGCCGTCTGCGCCGCCGTCCTGGCGAGCCCGGCCACCGCTCTCGCGCTCCCCCGCCGCCCCCGCTACACGGGCCGCCACCGCGCCCCCTTCTGACCGTTGACTTGTGGCGTGTCGTGGTTATGAGCGCCGTCTTAACCACGACACGCCACAAGTCAACGGAGGTTAGGGGGTGCGTCTGCGGAGGGTGGCGGCGCCTAGGAGGAGGGCGACGACGGTGAAGGCGGCGATCACGGCGACGTCGGTGGCGAGGGTGCCGGTGAAGACGGTCTTACCGGTGATCTCCTGCATGCCCTGGACCGCGTAGGTCAGCGGCAGCACCTTCGAGACGGCCTCCAGCCAGCCGGCCATCTGGTCGCGCGGGACGATCAGGCCGCACAGCAGCGTCTGGGGCAGGACGAGCGCCGGCATGAACTGGACGGCCTGGAACTCGGTGCGGGCGAACGCGCTGCAGAACAGGCCGAGGGCCATGCCGAGCAGCGCGTCCAGCACCGCGACGAGGACCAGGGAGCCGAGCGAGCCGGAGAGGTCCAGGTCGAGCCAGGTGAGCGAGATCAGCAGGACGACGCCGACCTGCACCAGCGCGGCCAGCCCGAAGGCGAGGGCGTAGCCGAGCAGCAGGTCGAGCCGGCCGAGCGGCATGCTCATCAGCCGCTCCAGGGTGCCGCTGGAGCGCTCGCGCAGCGTGGCGATGCTGGTGACCAGGAACATGACGATGAACGGGAACAGGCCGAGCAGCATCGGGGCGAGCCGGTCGAACGTCCGCTGCTCCTCGAACACGTACCGCAGCAGGATCATCAGCAGGCTCGGCACGGCGACCAGCATCGCTACGGTGCGGGGGTCGTGGCGGAGCTGGGTGAGGATCCGGCGGGCGGTGGCGAGGGTGATCGCGGGGTTCATGCGGCGCTCCCGGCCGTCTCGTTGATCAGGTGGAGGAACGCCTGCTCGAGGTCGGCGGTGCCGGTGCGCTCGCGCAGGTCGCCCGGGGCGCCGTCGGCGAGCAGGCGGCCCTCGCGCATCAGCAGCAGCCGGTCGGTGCGCGCTGCCTCGTCCATGACGTGGCTGGAGACGACCAGGGTGGTGCCGCGCCCGGCGAGGGTCCGGAACAGCGTCCACAGCTCCTCGCGGAGGACGGGGTCGAGGCCGACGGTCGGCTCGTCGAGGACGAGCAGCTCGGGGCTGCCGAGGAGGGCGACGGCGAGGTTGGCGCGGTTGTGCTGCCCGCCGGACAGCGTCGCGACCGGCTGGTCGCGGGCGCCGGCGAGACCGACCTGCGCGATGACGCGGTCGACGTCGCCGCGCGGCGCACCGAGCACGGCGGCGAAGTAGCGCAGGTTCTCGGCGACGGTCAGGTCCGCGTAGACGGCCGGGGACTGCGTCGCGTAGCCGACGCGGTCGCGCAGGCCGGGCGATCCGGCGTCTTCGCCGAGGACGGTCACCTGGCCGCTCTTGACGAGCTGGACGCCGACGAGCGCCCGCATCACGGTCGTCTTGCCGCAGCCGCTCGGGCCGAGGAGACCGACGACCGCGCCGCGCGGGACGTCGAAGGTCAGTCCGTGCAGAACCTCGCGCCCGCCGCGCTCCACCCGCAGCTCCTGGACGGACACGGCGGGACTAGAACTCATCATGTGATGAATTTAAGCCCGCGCGGGAGCCCGGTCAAGGGGCGGGGACAGCCCTTGTGCGGGCGTCAGTCCAGGTAGCGCTGGAGGGTCGGCGCGACCAGCTCGACCAGCTCGTCCTCGCTCGCGGACGCCATCGGCTCGACGTGCAGGACGTGCCGCAGGATCATCACGCCGATCAGCTGCCCGACCGCCGCCTGGATGTTCAGGTGCGGGAGGTCGGTGGCGGCGCCGGCGCGGCCGAGCAGCGCGGACGTCACGAACTCGCGCATCATCGCCGCCGCCCGCTCGTTGGTCATCGCCGAGCGCAGCATCGCCAGGATCGGCGCGCGCCGGTCCGGGTCGTCCCAGACCTGCAGGAACGCCCGGACGATCGTCTCGCCGAGCCGCTCGGGCGGCAGCGACAGCAGCTGCGGCAGCATGACCGCCGGGTCCACCGGGAACCGCATGGCCGCGACGAAGACGCTCTCCTTCGTGCCGAAGAAGTGGTGGACGAGCGCCGGGTCGACCCCGGCGGCGCGGGCGATCGCGCGCAGCGACGTCCCGTCGTAGCCCTTGTCGGCGAACATCTCGCGCGCCTCGGCGAGGATCGCCTCGCGCGTCTCGGTCGGCCCCGGCCGGCGGCCCCGCGCGGACGAGGTCCGCCCGGACGCGGTGCGTCCCGCGCGCGCGCCGTCCGTCACCGGGCGCCCCGGCGGGTGACCTCCCCGGCCGAGGTGACCTGCCAGGTGTGGTCGGCGGCGGCCAGGTGCAGCCGGGCGAACGCGAGCGCCTCGGCGAGGTCCTCCATGCGCTCGGCGCGGCTGGACGCGCGGCGCGTGTTGACCTCCAGCACGACGTGCCCGCGGAACCCGGACTCGGCGAGCGTCTCCAGCATCGGCCCGCACGGCTGGTTGCCGCGGCCCGGGACGAGGTGCTCGTCCTTGTTGGTGATCCCGACGCCGTCGGCGAGGTGGATGTGCCGGAGCCGGTCGCCGAGCCCCGCGGCCATGCCGAGGGCGTCCGAGCCGGAGACGGCGGTGTGCGACAGGTCCAGCGTCACGTGCGGGTAGTCCTGGTCGACGGGGTTCCAGTCGGGCAGGTACATGCCGGCCTCGGCGCCCCGCGCCTTGAGCGGGAACATGTTCTCGACGGCGAACAGCACGTCCGTCTCGTCCTGCATGCGGGCGAGGCCCTCGACGAACTCCTTGGCGTAGTCGCGCTGCCAGCGGAAGGGCGGGTGGACGACCACGACGTCCGCGCCGAGCTCCTCGGCGACCTCCTTGGAGCGGATGAGCTTGCCCCACGGCTCGCGGCCCCAGACCCGCTGGGTGAGCAGCAGGCAGGGCGCGTGGATCGACTTGATCGGGACCTGGTGGTAGTCCGACAGGCGGCGCAGGACGTTGAGGTCCTGCGAGGACGCGTCCGTCGACACCATGACCTCGATGCCGTCGTAGCCGAGCAGCGCGGCGATCTCGAAGGCGCTCGGCACCTTCTCGGGATAGACCGACGCGGTGGACAGCGTGATCGGTGCGTCCGGCACGCGCAGGGCCGGTGAGTAGGCGCCGTTGTGCTGCGGGGTCAAGGCTTCCTCGCCAGGAATGATCGCTCGGCTGGGTCCGTGAGAGCAGTGTTCGTAAAGGAAAGCCTATGCGCCCGAGCCGGTGATGAAACCCTCGCCCCGAGTGATCCGCGCTGCTTCCCGCGTGGGGCCGCGCGGGGCGCGGCTACGCTCTGTCCCCGTGGCCGAGATCGCGCCGGGCGCCGTGCCGAGCCCGAACATCTGGAACTCCCCGCAGGTCTACGAGCTGGAGAACCGCGCGGTCGACCCGGACGGCGTGCTGGACGCGGCGATGCGCGCGATCCGGCCGTGGACGGGCGCGACCGTGCTGGACCTCGGCTGCGGCACCGGCTACCACCTGCCGTATTTCGCCGCGGACGCCGCCCGGGTGATCGGGATCGAGCCGCACGCGGGCCTCGCCGGGGCCGCGGCGCGCCGCGTCCGCGATCTCCCGAACGTCACCGTGCGTGTCGGCGCGGCGCAGGCGCTGCCGCTGCCGGACGCGTCGGTCGACGTGGTGCACGTCCGGTGGGCGTACTTCTTCGGGCCGGGCTGCGAACCGGGCCTCGCCGAGCTGGACCGGGTCGTCCGGCGCGGCGGGGCCGTCTTCGTCATCGACAACGACGCGACCCGGTCCACGTTCGGCCGCTGGTTCCGGCGCGGCCTGCCGTCGTACGACCCGGACGCGGTCGAGCGGTTCTGGACGCGGCGCGGCTTCACCCGCGAGCCGCTGATGATCCGCTGGTCGTTCGGGAGCCGCGAGGACTTCGCCGCCGTGCTGCGGATCGAGTTCCCGGCGGACCTCGCGGACGAGTTCCTGCGCGAGCATCCCGGCCGGGAAGTGGACTACGCGGTCAATCTGTGGTGGCGTTGCGCCTGAGGTTACTGACGAGTCCGTCACAGTAGGCGTCCCGCTGTGGCCACTCTTGGACCCCCCGTACAACAATTGGCGCCGAACCACCCCCGGCGCCGCCAGGCGCCCGCGACGCCGCCCCCCGACCCCGGCCGGCGTCCACCCGAAGGAACGGAGGAACCGGCCATGGGCCGTGCCGCCAGGACGAGCCGCAATGTGATCGCCGCCGCCGCGCTCGCCGGAGCCGGCGCCGGAGCCGGACTGGCCCTGCAGCGCCGCGCCGTCCGCCGCCTCCAGCTGCGGCCCGACCCTTACGCCGGCGAGCCGTTCGGCTCGCTGCGCGGCCGCCCCGTCCCCGTCCGCGCCGACGACGGCACCCGGCTGTACGCCGAGGTCGACGGCCAGGACCGCACCGACCTCGCCGTCGTGTTCTCGCACGGCTGGACCCTCACCCAGGACTCCTGGCACTTCCAGCGCAAGGCGCTGCGCGGCCTCGGCCGGCTCGTCTTCTGGGACCAGCGCGGCCACGGCCGCTCCGACGGCGGCGACCGCGACGGCTACAGCCTCGACCGCCTCGCGGACGACCTCGGCGCCGTCATCGACGCCACCGTCCCCGCCGACACGCCCGTCGTCCTCATCGGGCACTCCATGGGCGGCATGACCACCATGCGGTACGCCGACGCGCACGCCGACCTGGTCGGCGACAAGATCGCCGCCACCGGGCTGCTGTGCACCTCGTCCGGCGGCCTCGGCGAGGTCACCCTCGGCATGCCCGCTTTCCTGGCGCGCGCCGCCCACCGCGTCCTGCCGCGCGCCCTGCGCGCCCTCGGCGCCGGCTCCGCCGGCATCGAGAAGGTCCGCCACCTCGGCCGCGACGGCTCCATGCTGATCGAGGACCTCATCGCCTTCGGCCCCGACGCCAGCCCCGCCGCCGTCGCGTTCTGCGAGCAGATGATGACCGAGACCCGGATGGACGCCCTCATCGACTTCTTCCACTCCATGATCACCACCGACGTGATCAGCGACTGCGCCGCCCTCGCCGCCGCCGACACCCTCGTCCTCGGCGCCGAGAACGACATGCTCACCCCCGTCGAGCACAGCCTCAAGATCGCCGGCTGCGTGCCGTCCGCCCGCCTCGAGGTCGTCCCCACCGCCGGCCACATGGCCATGCTGGAACGCCCCAGCATCGTCTCCGACCACCTGGGCGACCTCATCGAACGCGCCCGCAAGCAGTGTTGACCCAGGGGGACGACCCCCTGGAACACTGTGTTGGCCCAGGGGGACGACCCCCTGGAACCCCTCGTCACGACCAACAGGCTGTTTCCCCGCTCCGCTGGCGCTCCGCGGCGAAACAGCCTGTTGGTCGCCGGGCAGGCCCGCTGCGCTCGCTGCACTCGCTCCGCGTGCCTGCCCGTGAGCGGGCTGGGCTTCAACCCACCGGGGCCGAGCTTCAACCTGCCGGGGGCTTTCGGGGCGGACTGTCGTAGGCGGGCTCTAGAGTCTCGGGGCATGGCGAAGGCGAAGACGGCGAAGGCTGCCTACCGCTGCTCGGAATGCGGCTGGCAGACCTCGAAATGGGTGGGGCGCTGCGGTGAGTGCCAGACGTGGGGCACGGTCACCGAGACGGCCTCCGCCACCCCCGCGCGGGTGGTGACCGCCGGGCCCGTCAGCAACCCCGCCAAGCCGATCGGGCAGGTCGACGTCCAGAACGCGCAGACCAGGCCCACCGGGCTGGACGAGCTCGACCGCGTGCTCGGCGGCGGCATCGTGCCCGGCGCCGTGCTGCTGCTCGCGGGCGAGCCCGGCATCGGCAAGTCCACGCTGCTGCTGGAGGTCGCGGCGCTGGCGTCCACGCCGCCGGAGATCCCCCGCAACGCGCCCGCCAAGCGCGTCCTGTACGTCACCGGCGAGGAGTCGGCCGAGCAGGTCCGGCTGCGCGCCGACCGCGTCGGCGCCATCACCGACGAGCTGTACCTCGCCGCCGAGACGGAGCTGTCCGCCGTCCTCGGCCACGTCGACGCCGTCGAGCCCGCCCTGCTCGTCGTCGACTCCATCCAGACCATCGGGACGTCCGAGGTCGACGGCGCGCCCGGCGGCGTCACCCAGATCCGCGAGGTCGCCGCCAACCTGATCAGGGTCGCCAAGGAGCGCGGCATCACCGTCGTGCTGGTCGGCCACGTCACCAAGGAGGGCGCGATCGCGGGGCCCCGGCTGCTGGAGCACCTCGTCGACGTCGTCCTGTACTTCGAAGGCGACCGGCACTCCCGGCTCCGGATGATCCGCGCCGTGAAGAACCGCTACGGCCCGACCGACGAGCTCGGCTGCTTCGACCTGTCGGAGGTCGGGATCGTCGGGCTGCCCGACCCGAGCGGGCTGTTCCTCACCCGCCGCGAGGAACCCGTCCCCGGCACCTGCGTCACCGTCACGCTGGAAGGACGCCGGCCGCTGGTCGCGGAGGTCCAGGCCCTGGTCGCCAAGTCGCACCTGCCCGCGCCGCGGCGCGCCACGTCCGGGCTCGACACCTCCCGCGTCGCGATGGTGCTCGCCGTCCTCGCCCAGCGCTGCAAGATCTCCATGCACGAGCAGGACGTGTACGTCTCCACCGTCGGCGGCGTCCGGCTCGCCGAGACCTCCGTCGACCTCGCGCTCGGCCTCGCCGTCGCCGGGTCCACCGTCGAGCAGGCGCTGTCCGGCAGCCTGATCGCGCTCGGCGAGGTCGGCCTCGCCGGCGAGGTCCGGGTCGTGCCCGGCGTGCAGCGGCGGCTCGCCGAGGCCGCCCGGCTCGGGTTCAAGCACGCCGTCGTCCCCCGCGGGTCCCTGGAGCTCGCCGACGGGTCGCCGCTCAAGCGCGCCGACCCGCAGCTCACCAGCTACGAGGGCATGAAGGTGATGGAGGTCGACAGCCTGCAGCAGGCCCTGCAGGTCGCATTTACCGCGCCATGACGCGCGTAGCGCGAGAGTATTACGGCACGCGTCAGACGGATGCGACCAGGGGAGGAACCGGGCCGCACCCCTCCTCGGTAAACTGACGCCGTCCAGCGACCTCCGGGGGCCAGGTGCCAGAACACGACAAGGCTCATGACGAACGACGCCGCGCCACGCTCGCCGCGGTGGCCCCGGGCACCCAGATACGCGACGGCCTGGAGCGGATCCTGCGGGGGCACACCGGCGGGCTGATCGTCCTCGGCTACGACAAGACGGTCGAGGAACTGTGCTCGGGCGGCTTCGAACTCGACGTCGAGTTCTCCGCGACCCGGCTGCGCGAGCTGGCCAAGATGGACGGCGCGATCGTCCTCGACAGCGACCACTCCCGCATCGTCCGCGCCGCCGTCCACCTCGTGCCGGACTCCACCATCCCCACCGAGGAGTCGGGCACCCGGCACCGCACCGCCGAGCGGGTCGCCCGCCAGACCCGCCACCCGGTCATCTCGGTGAGCCAGTCGATGCGGATCATCGCGCTGTACCTGGACGGCATCCGCTACGTCTTGGAGGACTCCGCGGCGATCCTGTCGAAGGCCAACCAGGCCCTCGCCACGCTCGAGCGCTACAAGCTGCGGCTGGACGAGGTGTCCGGCACGCTGTCCGCGCTGGAGATCGAGGACCTCGTCACCGTCCGGGACGTCAGCGCCGTCGTGCAGCGGCTGGAGATGGTGCGCCGCATCGCCGACGAGATCGAAGGCTACGTCGTCGAACTCGGCACCGACGGCCGGCTGCTGTCCCTGCAGCTGGACGAGCTGGTCTCCGGCGTCGACGTCGACCGGGAGCTGATCGTCCGCGACTACCCGTCGGACGACACGCGCGCCCGCGGCGTCGACGCGATCCTGTCCGCGCTCGACACGCTGTCGGCCAACGAGCTGCTCGACCTGTCCACGGTCGCGGAGGTGATGGGCTTCGCCGGGCCGGACGCCCTCGACCTGCCGGTCAGCCCGAAGGGGTTCCGGCTGCTGGCGAAGGTGCCGCGGCTGCCGAGCATGGTCGTCGAGCGGCTCGTCGAGCATTTCGGCGGGCTGCAGAAGCTCCTCGCCGCCAGCATCGACGATCTGCAGGCGGTCGGCGGTGTCGGCGAGTCCCGCGCGCGCAGCGTCCGCGAGGGCCTGTCGCGCCTCGCCGAGTCGTCGATCCTCGAACGCTACGTCTGACCCCACTCCAGACCAGCACCACACAGGCGAGCGCAGCCCGGGGTCGCGCAACCCCAGTCGCGCCGCACAACGGCACAAATCAGCGCGGCACAAACCAGCGCCACCGGTCAGCGCGACACAAGCCCGGCACAGTGGCACTGGTCAGCGCCACACAGACCAGTGCCACTGGTCAGCGCGGCATAAGCCAGCGCGACGCAGCGGCACCAATCAGCACCGCACGAATACCACCGCACAGGCCGGCGCCACCTGTCGGCGTGGCATAAACCAACGCGGCACAGCGGCACAGATCAGCGCGGTACAGGTCAGCGCGCCACAGATCAGCGCCACCGGTCAGCAGCACCGGTCGGCGCGGCACCCTGCCGACGCGGCGCAGCGGCACGGGTCAGCGTAGGTGGAAGATCCGCTTGCTCGCCTTGCCGCCCTTGAGGGCCGCGACGTAGGTCCCCGGGCGTGCGGGCGGGCCGGTGCAGCCTCGGCGACGGTCCCAAGTGACGGCGGCGGTGTAGGGGACGCCGCGCCGCAGTGTGCGTTTTTCGGGCCTGCCCTTGCGGCACTCCCCCGACGACCAGATCCGGTCCTTTCCTGACGTGACGACGACGGAGAGCGCACCGGTGTCGAACCTGCACGACGCGGCGCTCGTGTTCACGGCGGTGATGCGGAACCGCGGGCTCTGCCCCGCCGTGTAAGCCTTGGCCGCCGCCATGGTGAGCACCAGGTCGCGTGGCCTGCACGGCCCGCCGTACTGCGCAGGCTCGGGCGTCACGGTGACGGTCACCGTCGGCACGGCGGTCGGCGGGTCCACGGGCGCGGCCGAATCGATCGCCCCGGCGACCTTCTCGTCGCCTCCGCTGCTCCCGCCCGCGCAGGCCCACGCCAGAGCCCCGACCGCACAGACCATCCCGGCCAGCACCGCCACGCGGCGGCGCCAATACCGGTCCAGTGAATAACGCTCGGTATCCGCATCCATGCGGTCAGTATGCATTCGCCGAATCGCCACGAGGGTCCGACCCGCCGCGTGCCACAATGGCGGTCCGCCATGAACTCCACTTACACCGATCCGATTCTCGACTGGTACGCCGCGAACGCGCGGGATCTGCCCTGGCGCGCGCCCGACGCCACTCCCTGGGGCGTCCTCGTCAGCGAGATCATGCTCCAGCAGACTCCCGTCGCCCGCGTCCTGCCCGTCTGGCAGGCCTGGATGGAGCGCTGGCCGACGCCCGCCGCGCTCGCCGCCGAACCGTCCGGCGAGGCCGTCCGCGCCTGGGGCCGGCTCGGATATCCGCGCCGCGCGCTGCGCCTCCACGAGAGCGCCCGCGCGATCACCGACCGGCACGGCGGCGAGGTCCCCTCGTCCCACGCCGACCTGCTCGCCCTGCCGGGCATCGGCGCCTATACGGCCGCCGCCGTCGCCAGCTTCGCGTTCCGGCAGCGGCACGCCGTCCTGGACACCAACGTCCGCCGCGTCCTGGCCCGGCTCGTCTCCGGCGAGGAGTACCCGCCGAAGGCCCAGACCAAGGCGGAGGTGAAGCTCGCCGAGGGTCTGCTGCCCCTCGACCCGCCGACGGCCGCGCGCTGGGCCGTCGCCGTCATGGAGCTCGGCGCCCTCGTCTGCACGGCCCGGACGCCCCGCTGCGTCGACTGCCCCGTCCTCGCCCAGTGCACCTGGCACCTGAACGGCCGTCCCGCGTATGACGGCCCGCCCCGCAAGGGCCAGACCTACGCCGGCACCGACCGCCAGTGCCGCGGCCGCCTCCTCGCCGTCCTCCGCGACGCCGACGGCCCGGTCGCGAAACCCGCCCTCGACGTCGTGTGGTCCGACGCCCCGCAGCGCGAACGCGCCCTCGACGCCCTCATAGCTGACGGCCTCGTCGACCCCCTGGACGACGGCCGCTACACCCTCCCCACCTGACGGGGGAGGGTGGCATGCCTGCCGAACCGGTCTCCGATCGGCTGCGTCCGCCGCTGGAAGGCTGGACGGCCGAGGATCTCGATTCGCTTCCCCCCGGCGGCTCTCGTTTCGAAATGCTCGACGGAGCGCTCATCAGGATGTCGCCGCAGTCGGCCTTCCACAGCCGCGTGAAGCGGCGGCTCGCGACTGCTGTGGAAGAGCATGCCTCCGAGGGCGTCCGTGTGGACACGGGGATCACCGTGAAGCTCGACTGTCGCCAGCGGCCCGAGCCGGATGTACTCGTCCTCGTGCGCGCGTGCCTGCAGCGGCCCGGTGACTTCCGGCGGATCGCCTACGAGTTCTGCGAGGACGAGGCGGCGCAGGGCACCCGCTACGCCGAGGTGTCGTTCACCGCGGCCGCGCACGGTGAACGGCTCGGTGACCTGGACATGCCGCTGACCGCCGTCCGCGAGGGCCTGGACGCCGGACGCGAGGCGTTCGGGATCGAGGTGGGCCTGCTGCTCGACCACTCGCGCCGCCGCTCCCTCGGCCGGGCCTGGCGCACGCTGGACCTCGCCCGCCGCCATGACGGCGTCGTCGCCGTCGGCCTGGCGGGCGACGAGTCCTACCCGGGTGACCCGTTCACCGAGGTCTTCGCCGCGGCCCGTGACGCCGGCCTGCACGTCGTCCACCACGCGGGCGAGGGGGAGGGCGCGGCGAGCATCCGGCAGGCGATCGGCCCCGGCCGCACCGAGCGCCTCGGCCACGGCATCCGCGTTCTGGACGACCCGGACCTGGTCGCCGAGGTCCGGGAACGGAAGATCCCGCTCGAGGTCTGCCCGTCGTCCAACGTCGCCCTGGGTTTCGCGCCGTCCCTCGCCGAGCATCCCCTCCCGCGCCTGCGCGAGGCGGGCCTGATCGTCACGGTCAACACCGACATCCCCGCTCTGATCGGCACGCCGCTCGCCACGGAGTACGCCCGCGTCCGCGGCGCGTTCGGCTATGACGGCGCGGCGCTCGCCGCCTTGGCGGGGGCCGGCGTCGACGCGTCCTTCGCCCCGGCGTCCACGAAGGCGCGCCTGCACCGGGAGATCGAGAGCTGGCTGGCCATCGTCTGACCCGGCGCCCGTCACGTGGGCAGGGGTCGGTCGTTGACGATGTGCTTCATCACGAGGGTCGAGTTGAGCCGCTGGACGCCGGGCAGCGCGGAGAGCACGTCGTCCTCCAGCTCCTGATAGGCGGTCAGGTCGGCGGTGACGATGCGCAGCAGGTAGTCGGGGTCGCCGAACAGGCGCTGCGCCTGCACCACTTCGGGGACCCGTTCGACCGCCGCCTCGAAGCCGAGCAGGGTCTCCCGGTCCTCCTGCCGCATGGTGACGAACACCAGCGCCTGGAACGTCAGGCCCAGGGCGGCGGCGTCCACGACCGCGCGGTATCCGCGGATGACCCCGCTGCGCTCCAGCTCCCGCAGCCGGCGGTGGCAGGGCGAGACGCTCAGCCCGACCCGCGCCGCCACTTCGGTGATCGTCGCACGGCCGTCCTCCTGAAGCACCGCAATGATCTTCCGGTCGATGCCGTCCATGCAGAAGATTCTTCCACTGCAGCGGCGCTGTGCAACGAAACTTAGCAGCACATTCCGGCAGATCAATCATATTCTCCCTTCATCAGCCGCCGTCCGAGGGGATTCCTGCCATGGCCACCGGCTCCGTGCTCGCCTTCTGGTCGGTCGCGTTCCTGTTCATCGCCGTCCCCGGTTCGGACTGGGCATTCATGATCAGCGCCGGGCTGCGGGGCCGCTCCGTCCTTCCCGCGGTGAGCGGGCTGGTCACCGGGTACGCCGCTGTCACGGTCATCGTCGCGGCCGGCATCGGGGCCCTCGTCGCCGACTCCCCGAGCCTCCTCACGGCCCTCACGATCGTCGGCGGGGCCTACCTCATCTGGCACGGCGCCATGACCCTCGCCCGCCCGTCAGCACCGGACGCGCGAGCCTCCCGGCCCGAGGACACCGGATGGGGCATCTTCCTGCGCGGCATCGGCGCCAGCGGCCTCAACCCCAAGGGGCTGCTCATCTTCGTCGCACTGCTGCCCCAGTTCACGGACCCGGACGGCCGCCTGCCGATGACCGGCCAGATCGGCGTCCTCGGCGCTACCTACATGGTCACCTGCGGGCTGTTCTACCTCCTGCTCGGTACCGTCGCCCGCAGCGCCCTCCAGGGCCGTCCCGCCGCCGCCCGTTCGATCAGCAGGCTGGCGGGAGCCGCCATGGCGGGCATCGGCGCCTGGCTCGTCCTCGACCACCTCCTCGGCTGACCAGGGCGCCGCACCTCAGGACACGCGCCCCGTACACCAAGCCGTCGCGCAGCGACCGAGCCTCAGGGCGCGCGACTCAGACGCCGAGCGGCCGCCGAAGGCAGGCCGCCGAGCCAGGCCTCAGGACACGCCGACCCGCGGCCGGCCCGTTGCGCCCCCCGACCTCGCCAGCGCCGCGCCCGCGACCGTGATCATCGCCGAGTACGACGAGCCCAAGACACGCGAGCCATGCACCGAGCCGCCGCGGCGAAGACCGGCCCCTCAAGGTGCCCGGGGCTCGAACGCCGAGCCGCCGCGGGCCATGGGCCGGGGAACGGGTCTCTAGGGCGCGCGGCCCGGGTGGTACGCGGAGCCGCCGCGGACGACGGTGTGCATGTGCCCGGCGCGGATCTCGCGGAGGAACGGGTCGGTGTCGTCCGTCCACTCGGCGGGTGTGCGGACGACCGGGTGGACGGGGAGGCCGAGCCGGGCGGCAGCCTCCTGGGCCGCGTCGAAAGCCGTCTCGCGCCCGAGGTCGCCGACCAGCAGCACGTCGACGTCGACGGGCTGGTCGCCCGGCACACCGGCATAGCGGGCCGCCCAGGGGCCGAACAGGTGCGCCTCGCGGACCGCGGGGAGCCGTCCGAACTCCTCGGCGACCACGGCGGCGGGGCCGAACGTCAGCATGACCAGGCGGGCGAGCGGCTCGTACAGCGGGCTGTGCTCGTCGCGCGACACCAGCCGCCCGGCGAGCGTCCGGCGCAGCGCGAGGACCCCCGCCCGCGACAGCCGCTCCACCTCGCGCATGACGGTGCCGAGATCGGTGCGGAGCATCACCGCGAGGTCGAGCATCGACGCCTCGCGCCGGGGCCCGAGCAGCAGCCGGCCGAGCAGCCCCCCTTGCAGCCGCGACCTGAAGATCGGCAGCTGCGGCGGCGCGGGCGCGCGCACGTCGCGCTGGAACGCCGCGTCCGGCGAGCGCCCGCGAGACCGCCCGGACTCCGCCATCGACCCCACCGCATTCGATCGCATGTTCGAATACTAGAAGCCGCCTCCGACATCCCGGGCCGCCGAGAAGCACCGAGAGAAAGCCGCACATGATCCGGAAGAGGGCTGCCACGTGATCCCTTTCGCCGATGGTCGTGATGCGGTCCATCGTCGGCCGGGGCCACCGCGCCCGGAAGTGGAACGGGATTCTGTGGATAACTCCGGCTCAGAGTCAGGCGCGGCGGGCCCTGGACGGATCCGTCCCGGCGATCGGCGAACATGCGGAAGGGCCCGCACCGAACGGGTCGGTGCGGGCCCTGCCGAGGGCTGAGGTGATCAGTCCTTGTTGAAGTTGACCGCGCCCTCGATGGGCGGGGCGTCGGGGACCGTGGCGGACGGCTTCGGCACGCCCCGGAAGGTGAACTTGGCGTTCTCCGCCGTGTCCTTGTCCTCCGGGTTGAAGCCCTCGGTGCCGACGATCACGATCTGGCCCGGCTTGAGCTCGTTGTACAGGATCTTCTCGGACAGGTTGTCCTCGATCTCCCGCTGGATCGTGCGGCGCAGCGGCCGGGCGCCGAGGACCGGGTCGTAGCCCCGGATCGCCAGCAGGTCCTTGGCCTCCTGGCGCAACTCGATGCCCATGTCGCGGTCCTTCAGCCGCTCGTCCACCCGGGCGATCATCAGGTCGACGATCTGGATGATCTCCTTCGGGGTGAGCTGGTGGAAGACCACCGTGTCGTCGACGCGGTTGAGGAACTCGGGGCGGAAGTGCTGCTTGAGCTCCTCCGACACCTTCGCCTTCATCCGCTCGTACGAGCCCTGCTCGTCGTTCTGCCGGGCGAAGCCCATCGAGACGCCCTTGGAGATGTCCTTGGACCCCAGGTTCGTCGTCATGATGATGACGGTGTTCTTGAAGTCCACGACGCGGCCCTGCGCGTCGGTGAGGCGGCCGTCCTCCAGGATCTGCAGCAGCGAGTTGAAGATGTCCTGGTGGGCCTTCTCGATCTCGTCGAACAGCACGACCGAGAACGGCTTGCGGCGCACCTTCTCCGTCAGCTGGCCGCCCTCCTCGTACCCGACGTAGCCGGGCGGGGAACCGAACAGCCGCGAGACCGTGTGCTTCTCCATGAACTCGGACATGTCGAGCTGGATCAGCGCGTCCTCGTCGCCGAACAGGAACTCGGCGAGGGTCTTGGACAGCTCGGTCTTACCGACGCCGGACGGGCCGGCGAAGATGAACGAGCCGCCGGGACGCTTCGGGTCCTTCAGGCCCGCGCGGGTGCGGCGGATCGACTGCGAGAGCGCCTTGATGGCGTCCTCCTGGCCGATGACGCGCTTGTGGAGCTCGTCCTCCATGCGCAGCAGCCGGGTGGACTCCTCCTCGGTCAGCTTGAAGACCGGGATGCCGGTGGCGGTGGCGAGGACCTCGGCGATCAGCTCGTCGGTGACCTCGGCGACGACGTCCATGTCGCCGGCCTTCCACTCCTTCTCCCGCTGCGCCTTCTGGCCGAGCAGCTGCTTCTCGGAGTCGCGCAGCGCGGCGGCCTTCTCGAAGTCCTGCGCGTCGATCGCGGACTCCTTCTCGCGCCGCACGTCGGCGATCTTCTCGTCGTACTCGCGCAGGTCCGGCGGCGCGGTCATCCGGCGGATGCGCATCCGCGAGCCGGCCTCGTCGATGAGGTCGATCGCCTTGTCCGGCAGGAACCGGTCGCTGATGTAGCGGTCGGCGAGCTGCGCGGCCGCGACCAGCGCGCTGTCGGTGATCGACACGCGGTGGTGCGCCTCGTAGCGGTCCCGCAGGCCCTTGAGGATCTCGATCGTGTGCGACAGCGACGGCTCGGCGACCTGGATCGGCTGGAAGCGGCGCTCCAGCGCGGCGTCCTTCTCCAGGTGCTTGCGGTACTCGTCGAGCGTGGTGGCGCCGATGGTCTGCAGCTCGCCGCGGGCCAGCATCGGCTTGAGGATGCTGGCGGCGTCGATCGCGCCCTCGGCGGCGCCCGCGCCGACGAGCGTGTGCAGCTCGTCGATGAACAGGATGATGTCGCCGCGGGTGCGGATCTCCTTGAGCACCTTCTTCAGGCGCTCTTCGAAGTCGCCGCGGTACCGGGAGCCGGCGACCAGCGCGCCGAGGTCGAGGGTGTAGAGCTGCTTGTCCTTCAGCGTCTCCGGGACCTCGCCCTTGACGATCTTCTGCGCCAGGCCCTCGACGACGGCCGTTTTACCGACGCCGGGCTCGCCCACGAGGACCGGGTTGTTCTTGGTGCGGCGGGACAGCACCTGCATGACCCGCTCGATCTCCTTGTCCCGGCCGATGACCGGGTCCAGCTTGCCCTCCCGCGCGGCCTGCGTCAGGTTGCGGCCGAACTGGTCGAGCACGAGGGAGGTGGACGGCGCGGACTCCGACGGGCCGCCGGAGGCGGCCGGCTCCTTGCCCTGGTAGCCGTGCAGCAACTGGATCACCTGCTGGCGCACCCGGTTGAGGTCGGCGCCGAGCTTGACCAGCACCTGGGCGGCGACGCCCTCGCCCTCGCGGATCAGGCCGAGCAGGATGTGCTCCGTGCCGATGTAGTTGTGGCCGAGCTGCAGTGCCTCGCGCAGTGACAGCTCGAGGACCTTCTTGGCGCGCGGAGTGAACGGGATGTGGCCCGACGGCGCCTGCTGGCCCTGGCCGATGATCTCCTCGACCTGCTGACGGACCGCCTCCAGGCTGATCCCCAGGCTCTCCAGGGCCTTGGCAGCGACGCCCTCGCCCTCGTGGATCAGACCCAGGAGGATGTGCTCGGTGCCGATGTAGTTGTGGTTGAGCATCCTGGCCTCTTCTTGGGCCAGCACGACAACCCGCCGCGCGCGGTCGGTGAACCTCTCGAACATCTCGTCGCTCCTCACAGAGCGGTTGGGCAGAGTCCGGAACGTCCGGAACTGTCCTTCCGCATGCTAGCCCGCCCCGAGGAGGCCGCCCGGTGCACTCCCACCAGGAGACGTTCCCCAGCTAAGCGCTGTTCAGTCTCATCCAACTACCGCATCGGTGCGTCATGTTCCCGCTACGCCCCAAGCGAACGGGGGCTTTTCGCAGGTCGTTCGGGGTCGCACCCGAGGATCTCCGAAGGGGGGCGAGGTCCCGGTGTACCTCGCCGCGGCGGACGCGAAACCCGGCGAGCGCTACGCCACAAGCGAACGGCCCGTCTCATGGAGGGAGACGGGCCGCCGGGGCGGGGCGGGCGGATCAGTTCGCCGCCTCGTACTGCTCGATCACGGTGGCCGGGATCCTGCCGCGCTCATTGACCTTGATGCCGTTGTTCTTGGCCCAGGCGCGGATCTCGGCGCTGCGCTCGCGGCTGGACGCGCCGCGCGGGCGGCGCCGCTTGTTGACCGTGCCGGCCTTGCGCGACTTCTCCACGAACGGCAGCAGAGAATCCCGCAGCTTCTTAGCGTTGGCGCCACTCAGGTCGATCTCGTAGGAGGCGCCGTCGATCGAGAACGCTACGGTCTCGTCCGCCTCGCCACCGTCGAGGTCGTCGACGAGAAGCACCTGAACCTTCTGTGCCATGGGGACAGACCTTTCGGCTGGAGCAAACTATGCATTCGGTTGACAAAGATATACCGGGAAGTCTGCCGATGACAATTCAAGTCGCGGATGAACATCCCTTGCGGGGCGGTAACGGCTTGACCGCGGGGTGCGCGGAGGGCGGGCCGGGCCGGGGGATGAGGCGCCGTTCAATTCCGGCGGACGGGCCGCGGCGCGGATTTCGGCGTGACCGGCGTCACGGCGCACGGCGCTGACCTGGGCCGTCGAAGGCGCATTGGACCAGGTATCGGGGCACTCGGGCATTCCACCGGGGGGACCGCGGCCGGAAAAGTGTCCACCGGGACCTTAACAGGGGCAGCACACCAGCACCGCTTGCCGACCTTTAGCCCTGCCGTAACGGCACTAACCCGGGCATGCACCCGGAATGCGCCGTAGGTCGGCGCGGGACCGGCCCCACCGGCGCCGCAGGCCCGCCACCGGCGGATGTGGACGGATTACGGGACGGCAAGCCGGGACGTAAATCTGTTGCCGTCCGGCGGGCGGGAACTGGCGGCGAGATGGCGGAGCGTAACACCGCCGGCACCAGTCCATCCCGAAATCGGGGGATAAGCGGCAGAATCCCGCTGCGGGCCGCAGTCCCCGCGAGACGGCGTCCCATCCGGAGTAAGTGCGGCGGCCCCAATGAAGGCCGACTCCCGCGTCCCGGAAGCGATCCCAAACCGGAGGGACCTTCCGGCACGAGACACATCCTCCCGGAATCCCGCCCGTAACCGGAACGTGTCCGGAACGAGCTGGTATTGGCCTGCTGAAGGCCGGGTGTCCGAAACAGTGCGGGATCTCCGCCAAAGCCCGCGGTCCCGGCCCGGTCAAAGCCGCGCGGCCGCCGGTGCGGGCGCTCAACGTGATCAGCACGGGACGTCACCGGGCGCTCCCGGACGCCGCGCCGTCATCTCCGAAGCGCCCGCAAACGCCGGTGAATCAAGGCGTGCGGCGTTTTACGACCAGGGTGCCGGCGAGCCTGTCATGGACGGCCCGGCGCTGCGTCCCCTCGTATATGAACCCGGCGTTCGCCACCCAGAACAGGCTCGCCAGAAGACCGAGAATGTGGACGGGCCGCAGCGCGATCGGCACGGAGTACACCGCTGCGCGCAGCACGGCCCTCGGCGCGCTCGGGCGGCCGTACCGGCCCTCGGCCGCGCCTGCGGGCATTCCGGGGGCCCCGGTTCGCTCAGCGTCCGTGGCGGCGCCCTCAGGGCCCGACGGGTCCGGGACGACCTGGATCCCCGCGAAGCGCTTGCCGAGGGTCTGCCCCCAGAGCGCGAGTTGCACGGCCTCGTACAGCAGCATGCAGCCCGCTACGGCCGGCGGTGCGACGACGTCCAGCTTGTGGCCGGACACGAATTCCTTCACCACGATGATGACGGGCAGGCCGACGATGAGGGTGTCGACGATGCGCGCCAGGAGGCGCTGCCCGGGTTCGGCTAGCGCGGAGTCCTCCCCCGCGCCCTCCCCCACGTCCTCCACGGTCTCCTCAGGGGGCTCTGCCGCCTCCGCCGCGGCGTCCTGAGCCGGATCCTGCTGCGCCAGAGGCTCGCCCGGCCTCTCGTACGCCAGAGCCTCCGGGGCCTCGTGCGTCCGAGGTTCACCGTCCGGGATGCCGTGGCCGGTCCCGGACGGCTCGTCCGACCCTTGCGCGGGTGTTCGCGGAGCCGCCATCGCGGCCCTACTCCGCGTACTCGGCGTACTCGCCGTATCCGACGCGCTCGTCGATGACGAGGGTGTCGGCGAAGCGGTCGTGCAGGGCCTGATGCAGAGGCTGGTCCCAGATGGCCCACAGGTACGCCATGAGCGCGCCCGCCCACACGAGCAGCATCCCGTAAGCGAAGTACTGCCACACCATGACGGCGAGGACGAGGAAGAAGAAGACGCCTATCTGGTAGGCCACGTGGGTGATGGCGGCCCGCCATACGGCCTGCGTCGTCGTCAGTTGGGTTCCTGCCGGACGCGCCTGCACGACGCCGATCCCCAAGAAGCGCTTGCCCAACGTCCGGCCCCACATGGACAGCTGTACGGCCTCGTAAACGAACGGCAGTACGGACAGGACGGCGAACAGCGTGAAGATGATGGGCCAGTTCCAGATGCCGCCGTCGTCCTCCGTCTTGCTCCCGGGCTTCCCCAGCCCGAACGCGCCGACGGTGATGGGAAGGACGAGCGCGAACCCGAAGGCCGCCACGAGCGCGTTGTCGATGACGCGGGCGCCCGCGCGCCGCAGGATCGGTGCGAGCGGCATGTCGCCGCCCGGGGAACCGCCGTACTGGGCGCCGCCGTACTGGTCGTAGGCGGGCTCATAGGACTCGTACGAGGGCTGCCCCCACTGGTCCTGCTGAGGCTCCTGCCACTGCTGTTGCGGCTGCTGCTGTTGCTGCTGCCATTGCTGTTGCTGCTGCCACGGCTGCTGTGGCTGCTGCTGCCACTGCTGGGCGGGCGGCTGAGCCTGACCTCGCCGTCCGGGCTGCTGCCTTTGCGGGGGACCCTGGTAGGGGGGCGGCGGTCCGTACGAACCCTGCCCCTGCGGCGGCTGATAGGGCCGCCCGCGGTTGGGGGAATCGCTCATGTGGGGTCAGTCCTCCAGGCGAAGCAACATCCGTGTGTTGCCCAACGTATTGGGCTTGACCCTGTCGAGGTCCAAGAACTCTGCCACGCCGTCGTCGTAAGAGCGGAGGAGTTCCTCGTACACCTCTGGCGCCACCGGAGTACCGAGGATCTGCTCGAAGCCGTGCCGTGCGAAGAACTCCACTTCGAAGGTAAGACAGAACACCCGCCGGACGCCTAGTTCCCGCGCGGTCTCCAGCAGCCTGGCGACGATGCGGTGCCCTATCCCCCGGCCGCCGTACCCCTTGTCGACGGCGACCGACCGGACCTCCGCCAGGTCCTCCCACATCACGTGCAGCGCCCCGCAGGCCACGATGGGCCCGGACTCCCCCGGCAGGGCGCCCTGGACGTCCTCGGCGACCCAGAACTCCTGGACGTCCTCGTACAGCTTCACCGTCGACTTCTTGAGCAGGCGTCGCCCCGACCCGGCGTACAGATCGACCAGCCTGCGGATCCCCTGAACGTCGGCGGTGCGGGCACGCCTGATCACGACTTCCACAAACAGGCGAGATTACCGAACGCCCCGCACACCATCGGCCGCCGGCGGTCATGCCTCCGCTGGCCGAAAGGCCGCCCGGCGCGCGGCAACCGGCGGCCGGAACCGTCCGCACCCGGCGCTAATCGCCCCGTACCGTCCGCCACGACCTGCGACTTCGCATGTTCTGGTTGGCATCCAATGGCGGTTCCGTTAGTGTCCCGCTCTGACGTCGGCCTTCCGCGAGGCGGAGGCCGAACCGCCGAGTCCACGGGCCGCAGCCGGCGCCCCGCGGAGCCGGGGACCCACTTTCGGAGCGTTCGGGGGCTCACCCTGAGCCGATGCCGTCTGGGGTGAATCCGCAGTCGCGTGGAGGTCCCGCGCGCCCTGCGGACGGGCTGCTCCGGCCCGAACCCGTCAGCTAACCCGGTAGGCGGACGAGGAGAGGAGAATTGGTGCGGACGGCTCGTTTCCGTGTCCGGGCGCTCACGGTCGCCGGCGCGCTCGTCGCCCTTTCGGTCACGCCGCACGTGGTGGTCCCGCATTCGCTCCCGACGGCGCACGCCGACCCCGACCCGTCGGCCAAGGAGCTGAAGGACCAGGCGTTCAAGCTGGCGGACCAGCTGGAGAAGCTGACCGAGCAGTACAACGGCCTGAAGGTGAAGCTGGAGCAGTCGCAGCGGGCGGCCAAGGTCGCCGCCGGGAACGCCGAGCGCCAGCAGAAGTCCCTGGAGGGCCTGCGGGAGAAGGTCGGCAGCCTGGCCGCCACGAGCTACATGCAGGGCGGCACCGACCCCACGGTCTCGTTCATCTCCGCGCAGGACCCGCAGGTCGTCCTCGACCGGGCCGCCACGCTCAACTACTTCGCCACCCAGGACAGCACGCAGGTCCTCGGACTGATGCAGGCGATGCAGTCCGCCCAGCGCGCGCGCAAGTCCGCCGAGGAGCGCGCCCAGCAGGTCACGCAGCTGAAGGCTCAGCTCACCGCGCAGAAGAAGAAGGTCACCTCCGCCTACGAGAAGGTCCGCGGCAAGGCCGTCAAGAAGGACCCGACCCTGCTGGCGAAGCTGCCCGTCATCGGCGAGGGCAAGGCCGCGCAGGCGCTGCGGTACGCGATGAGCAAGCTCGGCAGCCCGTACGTGTGGGGCGCCGCCGGTCCGAGCACGTTCGACTGCTCGGGGCTGACGATGTGGGCCTACCGTCAGGTCGGCATCAACCTGCCGCACTACACCGGCAGCCAGTGGAACGCCGGAACGCACGTCTCGGAGAGCCAGATGCAGCCGGGCGACCTGATCTTCTTCTACTCCGACCTGCACCACATGGGGATGTACGTCGGCGGCGGCAAGATGATCCACGCTCCGCACACCGGCGACGTCGTCCGTATCGCGTCCCTGGCCGGTCGGCCCATCGCCGGCGTGGTCCGCGTCGCGTAGGCGCGTGATCCGCGTCGCGTAGGTCTAGGCTCGCGGCCCCCGGTCGGCGCGCGCGCAGAACAGCCGCCCGCTGAGCAACCCTCGGCGGGCGTACCACTGCGAGGCCGTATGAACAAGGCGATCTGAACTGCGTCCGCGGCGGCGCTTCGCTCTCGCAGGGACCTACCTGCCAGTGGTGGTGCGCCGCCGCTGCGGGGTCGGACGAGTTCGCATCGCTGGACGTGCTTCCGGTCGGGCTGGGTTCCGGTTGATGACGCCCGCCGTCCCCTGACGGGCGTCGTCGGTAGCGCTAGATGAGCTGCCTCCTGGCCGCCCACACCACGGCCTCGATAGGGGTGTTGACCTCCAGCCGGTCGCAGATGTTCCGCAACCTGCGCCGCAAGGTCCGTGCGCTCAGTTCCAGCTTGCGTGCCGCCACATCAGCGGTGACACCGCTGGCGATCTGGGCGAGCAACCTGATCTCCTCGTCGCTCAGCCCGAAATCGAGTGTGGCTGTTTCCACTCCGTCCTCCCTCGTCCGTGGTTGATGACCGCGGGGATGCAGCCGTCCGCTGCACAGGCACGGGTTGGGCCTCTAACTGCATGCGTTGGGTCGCCGGGTCCGGAGCCTTCCGGACTTAGATCATCGGGTCGGGTTCCTTTTCTGTCTCGCGAGCTTGGCCGGAGGTGGCCGATGGGCCGATTGCGGGGTCGTGCGGGGGAACTCCGGGTGACGATCCACTCGTTGGCCGCATGTCAGGAACGGGTCTTGGTCGTCGCTTCCGTAACCCGTCCCTTCCTCTTGGACTCACCGGATCTCGCCGCGGACGAAGATCGTGAATCGTTTCAAGCTACGCTTCGGCTCGGAACGCTAGGCGGCCGGATCCGGCCCGTCAAGCGCTGGTTAGGTGCCGTCTGTGCCCGAATGGTCGCGATGAGTGACCGGGTTTTCGGGGATTGACATGGGAAAGCCGAACTACCTGGGAAAACACCACCGGGGCGGACGAGGAGCGACTTGCCACAGACCAGTATTCGCGAGGTCGCGAGGCGTGCCGGGGTCTCGGTTGGGACCGTTTCGAATGTCCTAAACCGGCCAGACCTCGTGGCCGAAGCTACCCGTGACCGTGTCCGCGCGGCGATCGAGGAGCTCGGATTCGTCCGCAACGAGTCCGCGCGAAGGCTCCGCAGGGGCCCCGACCGCACCGCGGGCGAGTTCGGCGACGAGCCGCGCCGCGCGTTCGGCGTGGTCGTCGAGGACCTCGCCAACCCGTACGCGGCCGACGTCGTGCGCGGCGCCGAGGAGGCGCTGAACGAGGCGGGCCACGACGCCCTCTGGCTGTCCAGCGACCATTCGGCCGCCAAGGAGGCCCGGTCGCTGGAACTGCTGGAGGAGCAGCGCGCCGCGGGCGCTCTGATCGTCCCCGTGGGGCTGGACAGGGCCGGCATCAAACGGCTGCGCGCCGCCGGGCTGAGCGTCGTCCTGATGGACCGGGACGTCTCCGACGCGTGCGCCGTGCACGTCGACCACGTCGCCGGCGGGGAGCTGGCGGCGGCGCACCTGCTCGGCCTCGGCCGGGAGCGGATCGCGTTCGTCACCGGCACGCCCGAGCCGCAGCCCTGCGTCGAGCGCCGCGACGGCGCGGCCAGGACGCTCGTGGAGGCGGGCGCCGGGAAGCCGCCGGTGCTCGTCCAGGACGCGCTGAGCCCGACCGAGGGCCGGCGGGCGGCGCGCCGCATCATGGACATGGCGCCCCGGCCGGACGGGGTGTTCTGCGCGAACGACCTGCTCGCCATCGGGCTGACCAACGAGCTGACGCGGCTCGGCGCGCGGATCCCGGAGGACATCGCCGTGGTCGGCTACGACGACATCGAGCTGGCCGCGAGCGCCGCGGTGCCGCTGACCACGATCAAACAGCCGCGCCGGGCGCTCGGCTGGGAGGCCGCGGAGCTGGCGATGGCCGAGATCCGGGAGGGCCGGTCGCACCAGCACCGCCAGGTCGTCCTCACCCCGGAGCTGGTGGTGCGCGAGTCCGCCTGACGCCCGCCGCCGATCTCCGGCATCCCGGACCATCGCACTATTGACATGGTGTCTCAGATCCTGCGTGACTTGGCCTATGGAGGACACCAGGGAACCGTCCGCGCCGGACGTGGAGGCCGCGTCGATCCTCGGGTTCGACCCGTTCGACCCCGCCTTCCACGCCGACCCCTACGCGCACTACCGGGGGCTCGCGGCGGCGGGCAGGCTGCAGCGGACCGCGGTCGGCCTGTGGGTCAGCACGTCCTACGAGCTGTGCGAGCAGGCGCTGCGAAACCCGCGTTTCGGACACCGGCCTGAGAACGGCGGCCTGTGGCGGGACGCGCCGCAGCGGAACCGGTCGTTCCTGACGATGGACCCTCCGGACCACACGCGGCTGCGCCGGCTCGTCAGCAAGGCGTTCACGCCGCGGCTGATCGAGCGGCTGCGGCCGCGCGTCGAGGAGCTGGTGGACGAGCTGCTGGACGCGGCGTCCGGCGACGTCGACCTGATCGCGGCGCTGGCGTACCCGCTGCCCGTCATCGTGATCAGCGAGATGCTGGGCGTCCCGCCGCGTGACCGGGACCTGTTCAAGGGCTGGTCGGACGCGCTCGCCCGCGGCCTCGACCCCGACTTCCTGCTGCCCGAGGCGGAGATCGCGCTGCGCGACGAGGCGCGCGCGGAGTTCGCCGCCTACTTCCGCGAGCTGGCCGCGCAGCGCCGCGCGGAGCCCCGCGACGACCTGCTGAGCGCACTGGTGGGCGTGTCGGACGGCGGCGACGTCCTGACGGAGGAGGAGCTGCTCGCGACGTGCGTGCTGCTGCTCGTCGCGGGCCACGAGACGACCGTCAACCTGATCGGGAACGGGGCGCTGGCGCTCCTGCGGCACCCGGAGCAGCTCGCCGCGTTCCGGGACCGTCCGGAGAACGTCGCGGCGGCCGTGGAGGAGCTGCTGCGCTACGACCCGCCCGTGCAGCTGACGCTGCGGGCCGCGCTGGAGGACGTCGAGCTGGGCGGCACCCTGATCGAGCGGGGGCGGCTCGTCCTGCTGCTGACGGGCGCCGCGAACCGGGACCCGTCGGTGTTCGCCGATCCGGACCGCCTCGACCTGCTGCGCTACGCCGACGGACGGGACGCGCCGCGCCACCTGTCGTTCGGGCACGGCATCCACTTCTGCCTCGGCGCGCCGCTGGCCCGGCTGGAGGGGCGGATCGCGCTGAAGAAGCTGTTCGAGCGCGACGTGACCCTCGCCGCCGAGGACGGCGACCTGGTGTACCGGGACAACCTGGTGCTGCGGGGGCTGCGCGACCTGCCGATCCGGATCGGGTGACCGGCAGGCCGCTTCTGCCTGCTACTCCGGCTTGACCAGCGGGAACAGGATCGTGTCCCGGATGCCCTTGCCGGTGAACGCCATGATCATCCGGTCGATGCCGGCGCCCAGCCCGCCGGTCGGCGGCATCGCGTACTCCAGCGCGCGCAGGAAGTCCTCGTCGAGCTGCATCGCCTCCGGGTCGCCGCCCGCCGCCAGCAGCGACTGCTCGGTGAGCCGGCGCCGCTGCTCGACCGGGTCGACCAGCTCGGAGTAGGCGGTGCCGAGCTCGGTGCCGAACCCGATCAGGTCCCACTTCTCGGTGAGCAGCGGCTCGCGCCGGTGCTGGCGGGTCAGCGGCGAGGTCTCCAGCGGGTAGTCCATGACGAACGTCGGCTGGACGAGGGTGTGCTCGATCAGCTCCTCGAAGATCTCCTGGACGAGCCTGCCCTGCCCCCACTTGGGGTCCCAGGTGATGCCGCGGGCGTCGGCGAGCTTGCGGACGGTCTCGATCGGCGTGTGCGGGGTGATCTCCTCGCCGAGCGCCTCCGACACCGACCCGTACAGCGTGATCCGCGGCCATTCGGGCAGGCCGAGGTCGATCTCGGCGCCGTCGTGGACGACCACGGACGTGCCGAGGGCCGCCACGACCGCCTTCTGGTACATGCGCTGGGTGAGGTCGGCCATGTCGTTGTAGTCGAGGTACGTCCCGTACGCCTCGAGCATGGTGAACTCGGGGTTGTGGGTGGAGTCGGCGCCCTCGTTGCGGAAGTTCCGGTTGATCTCGAAGACCTTCTCGATCCCGCCGACGACGAGCCGCTTCAGGTACAGCTCGATCGCGATCCGCAGGTACAGATCCATGCCGTAGGCGTTGATGTGCGTCCTGAACGGACGCGCCGCCGCCCCGCCGTGGATCGGCTGCAGCATCGGGGTCTCGACCTCGAGGTACCCCTCCTCGTGCCAGAAGTCGCGGACGGCGCGCACGGTGGCGCTGCGGATCCGCGCCATCTTGCGGGCCTCGTCGTTGACGATCAGGTCGACGTAGCGCTGCCGCACCCGGGCCTCGGGGTCGGTGAGGCCGGCGTGCTTCTCCGGCAGCGGCCGCAGGCACTTGGAGGTGATCGCGAACCGGTCCGCCATGACCGACAGCTCGCCGCGCCTGGAGGTGATCACCTCGCCCTCGACGCCGACGTGGTCGCCGAGGTCGACCTCGCGCTTCCAGAAGTCGAGCCGCTCCTGCCCCACCTTGGCGAGCGACAGCATGATCTGCAGGTCGCCGGAGCCGTCCCGGATGGTGGCGAAGCACAGCTTGCCGGTGTTGCGGATCAGCATGACGCGACCGGTGACGCCGACCTTCTCGCCCGTCTCGGTGCCCGGCTCCAGGTCCGGGTGTTTCGCCCGGATCTCGGCGATCGTCGCCGTGCGCGGGAAGGTCACCGGGTAGGGGTCGACGCCGGCCTCGCGCAGGCGGTCGAGCTTCTCCCGGCGGACGCGCATCTGCTCCGGAAGGTCATCGAGGGTCTCGTCACTCACGGCCCAAGGCTATCCAGCCCGCCGGACGCACCGCGAACGAGTTCGGGGTGATCGCCCGGCCCGGCCGCGACGAGGGGGCCGAGGTCGTTCCGCCGGACGATCGCGCCCGTCGCGGTCTGGACGTTCGCCGCGCCCGTCAGCGCCTTCGCGCTGCTGCCCGCGCTCGTCCCCGTCCACCACCTGCGGATCGCCTACGCGGGCGCGATCACCGGGCTCACCCCCGCGTCCGGCATGGCGGCGCAGCCCGTCGCCCGGCGGCTGGAGGCGCGGCACCCGCGGCTCGTCGCACGCGCCGGGCTCGGCGCGATCACCTGCGGGCTGCTGCTCGCCGCGCTGACCGTCGCCGCCGGCCTGCCCGTCCTCAACGCCGTGACGACGGTCGTGCTCGGCGCCGGGTACGGGTTCGTGCTGACCTACGGCCTCGGCGCGGTCGCCCGCATCGCCGCGCCCGGCGGGCTGGCCGGCCTCACCGCCGTCGCCTATGCCCTGGTCTATGTGGGGATGTTCTCGCCGCTGCTGCTGACCGTCCTGGCGAAGGCGGTCCCGCTCGACGCGGCCCTGACCGCCATGGCGGTGCTGGCCGCCGCGTGCCTCGGCTACGTCTCCCGGCAGACCCGCGCCGCCGGGTGTACGGTCCCGGACGGGCGTGCCGTCCCCGACGTCAGGGAGTGTTCCGCTGGTAGATGAGCCGGAGCCCGATCAGGGTGAGCCACGGCTCGAACACGTCGATGCTGCGGGACTCCTCCAGCACCAGCGGCGCGAGGCCGCCGGTCGCGATCACGGTCACCTCGTCGGGGTCGTCGACCAGTTCCTCCGACATCCGCTCGACGATCCCGTCCACCTGCCCGGCGAACCCGAAGATGATCCCGGACTGCAGCGCCTCCACCGTGTTCTTCGCGATCACGCTGCGCGGCCGGACCAGCTCGATCTTGTGCAGCTGCGCGCCGCGCAAGGAGAGCGCGTCGATCGAGATCTCGATACCGGGCGCGATCGCGCCGCCGACGTACTCGCCCTTCGCCGAGACGGCGTCGAACGTCGTCGCGGTGCCGAAGTCGACCACGATCGCCGGGCCGCCGTGCGTGTGCACGGCGGCCAGCGCGTTCACGATGCGGTCGGCCCCGACCTCCTTGGGGTTGTCCATCCGGATGGGCACCCCCGTCTTGACCCCCGGCTCCACGATCACCGCCTGCACGTCGCCGTAGTAGCGGCGGCACATCTCCCGCATCTCGTGCAGGACGGACGGGACCGTGGAGCACAGCGCGATGCCGCTGATGTCGGTCTCGGCCAGCAGCGGGCTCTGCTGGACCAGCCCCTGCAGGACCACCGCGATCTCGTCGGCGGTACGCCGCGGATCGGTGTTGATCCTCCAGTGCTCGATCACCTCTTCGCCCTCGAACAGGCCGAGGACGGTGTGGGTGTTACCGACGTCGATGGTGAGCAGCATCCGGTCCCCGCTGGTCAGGAGAAGTCAAGGCCGATGTCGAACACGCGCGCCGAGTGCGTCAGCGCACCGACCGCAAGGTAGTCCACCCCGGTCACGGCGACGTCTCGGGCCCGCTCCAGGGTAAGCCCACCGCTGGCCTCGAGCTCCGCCCGGCCCGCCACGAGCCGCACCGCCTCGGCCATCTGCGCGTCGGTCATGTTGTCCAGCAGGATGCTCTTCGCGCCCACCGCGAGAGCCTCTTCGACCTGGTCAAGGGTGTCGCACTCCACCTGGACGTGCAGCGACGGGTACACCGCCCGGATCGCCTCGTAGGCCTTGGTGACGCTGCCGGCCGCCGCGACGTGGTTGTCCTTGATCAGCGCGGAGTCGTGCAGGCCCATCCGATGGTTGACGCCGCCGCCGCAGGCCACGGCGTACTTCTGGAGCGCGCGCAGGCCCGGCAGCGTCTTGCGGGTGTCGCGGACCCTCGCCTTGGTGCCCTCCATCGCGTCCGTCCAGCGCCGCGCGGCGGTCGCGATTCCGGACAGGTGCGTGAGCAGGTTCAGTGCCGTCCGTTCCGCGCGGAGCACGGCCCGGGTGGGGCCCTCGACGGAGATCAGCACCTGGCCGGGGGCGACCCGGTCGCCGTCCGCCGCCTTCGCCTCGTACGCGACGTCCAGCAGCTCGAACACGACCGCGGCCACCGGGATGCCGGCGACGACGCCCGCCTCGCGGGCCCGGAAGTCCCCGGCCGACGCGGCCTCCGGCGCGAAGATCGGTTCGCTGGTCACGTCGACCGGGCCGTCCTCGTCCAGGGCCGTCCGGACGAGGTTTTCCACAGTCTGTGGATCGAGCCCGGCGTCCTTGAGCTTCTGCGAGAGTTCGGGTGTCACTCGTCGTTCCCTTCGAGAGGTTCGTATGCCGTCGTCAGGACGTTCCCCGCCAGCCGCGTGACCAGATGCCCGCGCCAGCCCGCGTCGGACCGTTCCGGGAAGTCCTGCCGCCAGTGGCTGCCGCGCGTCTCCTCGCGCAGCCTCGCGGCGGCGACGATGGCCGACGCCACGGTGTGCAGGTTCGTGGCCTCCCACGCCTCCACCCCGGGCTCCGCGCCGCCGTGCGGAAGCGCGGCCAGCTCCCGCGCGGCCGTTTCGAGCCCTTCGGCGCCGCGCAGCACCCCGGCGTGCGTGGTCATGATCCGCTGGATCTCCCCCCGTGCCTGCGGCGCGACCAGCCCACCGCCCCGGGGCACCGCCGCGCCGCGCGCGTCCGCGGGGCCGGTGAAGTCGGCGGGGCCGGTGAAGTCGGCGGCGGCCAGGTCGTCGGTGAGGGCGATGGCGATGCGGGCCGCGAAGACGAGGCCTTCGAGCAGGGAGTTGGACGCCAGCCGGTTCGCGCCGTGCACGCCCGTGCAGGCGACCTCGCCGCACGCGTACAGGCCGGGGACGGACGTGCGCCCCCACAGGTCGGTCCGGACGCCGCCGCTAGAGTAGTGCGCCGCGGGGACGACCGGGATCGGCTCGGTCACCGGGTCGATGCCGTGGTGCCGGCACGCGGCCAGGATGGTCGGGAACCGCTTCTCCCACATCGCCGCGCCGAAGTGCCGGCCGTCGAGCAGCATGCAGGGCTCGCCGGTCTCCCGCATCCGGTTCATGATCCCCTTCGCGACGACGTCGCGCGGGGCGAGCTCGGCCAGCTCGTGGCGGCCGACCATGAACCGCTCGCCGGAGCGGTCGACCAGGTGCGCGCCCTCCCCGCGGACTGCCTCGGAGATCAGCGGCTGCTGCCCCCGCGCGTCCTCGCCGAGCCACAGCGGAGTGGGGTGGAACTGGACGAACTCGAGGTCGGTGACGGCGGCGCCCGCGCGCAGCGCGAGCGCGACGCCGTCGCCGGTCGACACCTCGGGGTTGGTGGTGGCGGAGAACACCTGGCCGAGGCCGCCGGTGGCGAGCACGACGGCGCGGGCGCGGACGGCGCCGACGCCGTTCGGCTGCCCCTCGCCCATCACGTGCAGGGTGACCCCGGCGGCGCGTCCGGCGGCGTCCTTGAGCAGGTCGAGGACGAGGGCGTGCTCGATGACCTCGACGCCGGAGTCCTTCAGCTCGGCGAGCAGCGCGCGGCTGATCTCCGCGCCGGTGGCGTCGCCGCCGGCGTGCGCGATGCGGCGGCGGTGGTGGCCGCCCTCGCGGGTGAGCGAGATCTCGCCGTCCGCGGAGCGGTCGAACGCGGCGCCGAGCTCGATGAGCCCGCGGACGGCGTCCGGCCCCTCGGTGACGAGCACCCGGACGGCGGCCTCGTCGCAGAGGCCGACCCCGGCGGTGAGGGTGTCGGCGAGGTGGTCGTCGGGGGTGTCGTCGGGGGCGAGGGCGGAGGCGATGCCGCCCTGCGCCCAGCGGGTGGACCCGGCGTCGAGCAGCGCCTTGGTGACGAGCAGCACGCGCCCGTGCGGGCGGCAGCGCAGTGCCGCGACCAGGCCGGCGATGCCGGAGCCGATGACGACGACGTCGGCGTCGGCGGTCCAGCCGGGGGCGGGGGCGTCGAGAACGGAAGGGATCATGAGCCCTCCTCGGGGTTCGGTTCTCGTCATTGTGACATTATCCCCACCGGACCCGAATGCTCGGCCCCCAAGTTCCGGGGTAAAACCCCACATAGCAGGACGACCGCGCACCCCGCCCGGGGGATGCGCGGCCGCCCTGACCGCCGTGGGCGCGCCCTCAGCGCGCCACGAGGTCGCCCCGCACGCCGTCGCCGCCGGGCACCGGCTCGGCCGCGTCGGAGCCGAGCGCGACGATGGCGTTGGACCGGTCGACGTGCACCACGCGCGGCTCGAACTCGCGCGCCTCGGCATCGGTCATCTGCGCGTACGCGATGATGATCACCAGGTCGCCGGGCTGCACCAGGCGGGCCGCCGCGCCGTTGATCCCGATCACGCCGGAGCCCCGCTCGCCCGCGATCAGGTAGGTCTCCAGGCGGGCGCCGTTGTCGATGTCCACGATGTGCACCTGCTCGCCGGGCAGCAGGTCCGCGGCGTCCATCAGGTCCTGGTCGAGGGTGAGCGAGCCCACGTAGTGCAGGTCCGCCTGGGTGACGGTGGCGCGGTGGATCTTCGACTTGAACATCGTCCGGAACATCAGCGCTCCTTCGGGGTGACGAGCTGGAGGGGCAGGTTGTCGATCAGATGGGTGGCGCCGACGCGTCCGGCGACGGCGAGCACGGCCGGACCGGTGTATCCGGTCGTGACCTGCAAGAACGTGGACGGGTCGACGAGCACGAGGTAGTCGAGCTCGAGCGGCGGGTCGGCCGCGGCCGCCTTGTCCAGGACGGCGCCCGCCGCCCCGACCACCGCGTCCGGGCCCTCGTCGGCCGCGTCCGCGCCCGCGTACAGCGCCCTGGACAGGGCGAGCGCCGTGCGCCGCTCGTCCTCGGACAGGTACCGGTTCCGGCTCGACAGGGCCAGCCCGTCCTGCTCGCGGACGGTCGGCGCGCCGACGATCTCGACCGGCACGTTCAGGTCCGCGACCATCCGGCGGATCATCGCGAGCTGCTGCGCGTCCTTCTGGCCGAAGACGGCCACGTCCGGACGCACCAGGTTCAACAACTTCAGGACGACCGTGAGCATTCCGTCGAAGTGGCCGGGGCGCGCCGCGCCCTCCACCCGCTCGCCCATCGGGCCCGACCTGACCGTGACCTCGGGCTCGCCCGGGTACATGACCTCGCGGGACGGCGCGAACACGATGTCCACACCCTCGGCGGCGCAGGCCTCGAGGTCGGCCTGGAACGTCCGGGGGTAGCGGTCGAAGTCCTCGTTCGGGCCGAACTGCAGCGGGTTGACGAAGATGCTGACCGCGACCGCGTCCGCGCGGCGCCGCGCCTCGCGGATCAGGGACCGGTGCCCCTCGTGCAGCGCCCCCATCGTGGGGACGAGTGCCAGCGCGCCCTTCGCCGCGGAACGGGCGGCGGCCAGTTCCTCGCGCGTCGCGGCGATGACGGGCGTCACGACGCGTCCTCCGGCTCGCTCACTGATCCTCCCTGGTCGGTCCTGCTCGGTGTCCCTGCTCGGTTCCGGTCGTCCCTCGCCGCACTCGTCGGCGCCGCTCTCGTCGGCGTCGCAGGGCCGGCGCTCCGCCGGGCGGCGGCCGGAGTGCTGCGTGTCCTCGGCATGCGGTGGTGGGCGGCCGTCAGTCGGCCAGCACTTCGAGGAGGCGCTCGGCGGCCTCGGGTTTGAGGAGTCCCGCGCCGAGCGCGCGGTCGGCGGTGAGGCGGGCCAGCGCGATGTAGGCGCGGCGGCTCTCCGGCGAGACCCTGCCGAGCTCGGCGACGTGGTCGGCGACCGTCCCGGCGTCGCCGCGCGCGACCGGGCCGGTCAGGCCGTCGATGCCGAGCCGCAGCGCGTTGTCGAGGGCGGCGCCGAGCAGCGGGCCGAGCATCCGGCCGGGCTCGCCGACGCCCGCGGTGCGCAGCAGGTCCATCGCCTCGACGACGAGGGTGACCAGGTGGTTGGCGCCGCCGGCGAGCGCCGCGTGGTAGAGCGGGCGGCGCTCCTCGGTGATCCACACCGGCTCCCCGCCCATCTCCACGACGAGGGCCTCGGCGACCGGGCGCAGCGGTTCGGGCGCGGTGACGCCGAACGAGATGCCGGTGAGCCGGTTCACGTCGTCGGGGCGTCCGGTGAACGTCATGACCGGGTGCAGGGCCAGCGGCAGCGCCCCGGCGCGGGTCAGCGGGTCGAGGACGGCGGACCCGTACCGCCCGCTGGTGTGCATGACGAGCTTGCCGGTGACGTCGACCCCCGCGGCGACCAGTCCGGCGGCCAGTTCGGGCAGCGCGTCGTCTGGCACGGTGAGCAGCACCAGGTCGGCGACGGCGACGGCGTCCTGCGGGGTGACGACGGCGGCGCCGGGCAGCCGCTCGGCCACCCGCTCGCGCGACCGGTCGGAGACGGCCGCGGCGGCGGCCACGCGGTGGCCGGCGCGGGCGAGCGCCGCGCCGAGCGCCGTGCCGACGCGTCCCGCGCCGACGACGCCGACCGCGAGCCGGGCGGGCCGGTCCTCGGGCCGCGTCTCCCCGGCCCCCGGCCCGTCCCCGGGCGCGGCGGGGTCAGGCGTGAATGGGTCCATCTGTTCGTTCCAGTCCTCGAGGTAGGTACCGGACGTGCGCGCCCAGCGTACCCGCGGGTCGCGGACGCGCGTTCCGGTGGGTCTTCCGGTGGTTCACGGACGCCTTGACGGCACGGGTCCCGCGAACACCATCACACATCGGTGACGGTCCGGCTACCCGTCGTAACGTCCGTGTCGGCCGGACGGCCACACTTCATAGGTCACGGAACGTGAACGCTTGCGGAAGACCGGAGGCGGGGCGTAACCATGTCTGTGACGACGTCGTCACGCAAGGTGAAAGGCAAGGAATGACCAGGGCGCTCCGCCCCCGACGAGATGGAGCAGACTTTGATCAGGACAGCCCTCAAGACCGGCGCGGTCGTCGCGACCCTCGCGGGAACGGCCTTCGCGGCCGCTCCGGCCAACGCCGACACCCACAACCACAACACTGCCGTGGGCAACACGACGAACGTCTTGATCGTCGGTGGCTACGGCGTGACCTGCGGCTCAGTCTCCGTCGGCAGCCAGTCCGGCACGGGCTGCAACGGCAATCACGTGTACAACGGGCACAACCACAGCGGCACCGCAGGCTGGATCGGGCACCGCTGGTGACGAGGTGACTCCACCGCGGGCCCGCCCGGCGGCCCGGGACCTGACCCTGCCCGGCCGCCCTCGGAGGCGATGCCCGCGGCGCCTTCGGCCCACCGCGACGCCGTCCCCGCGGCGGGACGAAGGGAACCGTCCGTGACACGAGGCGCCCGGATTCGGTGACTGTCCGAATCCGGGCGCTCGTCACACTCCGTACACATTCGCCAGAGCACGGTCAGTCGTGCGCCAGGGATTCCACGATGGACGCCTTGGCCGCCCGGCGCGCGGGCATCACCGCGGCGAGCACGCCGGCGGCGCCCGCCAGCAGCACGAACCCGGTGACCTGGAGGTAGGGCAGCGAGAAGATCGCGCCGTCCTCCATCGCGTTCGTCGCGGCCCAGCCGAACGCCACCCCGAGCACGACCCCGGTGAACGCGCCGATCACCGCCATGACCAGCGCCTCCACCGACAGCATCCGGCGCAGCTGGCGGCGGGTGAGGCCGAGGGCGCGCAGCAGCGCCGACTCGCGGGTCCGCTCCACCACCGACAGCGTGAGCGTGTTGGCGATGCCGAACAGCGCGATGACGATCGCCAGCCCGAGCAGCCCCCCGAAGATCAGCAGCAGCATGTCGATGGCGTCGCTCACGCTCTTCTCGAACTCGGCGGACGAGTACACCTTCGCGGCCGGGTAGGGGCGCGCCGCCGTCTCGACGGCCTTGCGCGCGGCGGCGGCCGGCACACCGTCCCGGTCCTTGATGTAGATCGCCGAGTCGTCGGGCGCGGCGAAGTAGCGGGTGAAGTCCGCCTCCGGGACGAGCAGCCCGCCGAGCGTCGTCGCCGGCGTGCTGAACACCGCGGCGATCTTCACGGGTGCGGTGCCGTGCACCGTCCTGACCTGCACGGTCTGCCCGACGCTCATGCCGTGTCGCTCCGCGACGGCCTGCTCCACGATCCCGGTGCCCGGCTTCAGGCCGTCCGAGGTCAGCGCGGACGCCGCCCCGTCCACGAGCTTCGGCTTCAGGACGCGGCCGAGCGCCGACCCGGTCAGGCTCGCGACCTGGGTCTCCTTGCCGTCGACCTTGGCGTCCTCGGCCAGCAACTCGAAGACGTCGGAGAACTCGGGCCGCTTCCTGAACGCCTCGGTGAGTCCCTGCGGCGCCCGGCCGCCGCCGTCGCCAATGCGCGCCTGCACCTGGAACTCGGCCGGGTACTGCTCGGCCAGCTTCTGCGCCGACGTCGCCTTGCTGCTCGCCGCGACGACGGCGAACAGGCTCATCAGCCCGATCCCGACGGTCAGCGCGATCGTCGTGGTAGCGGTGCGGCGCGGGGACCGGCGCGCGTTCGCCACCGCGAGCCGTCCCGGCACCCCGCCGAGCCGCGCCGGGACCGCACCGGCGAGGCGGCCGAGCGGACGCACCAGGGCAGGCATCGCGGTCACCACGGCAAGGAAGAACACCGCCCCCGCGAGCGCGACCGTGTACATCGCGGCCTGGCCCTTAGCCATCGTCAACGAGCCCATGGCGCCGAGCCCGAGCCCGGCCGCGCCGAGCAGGACGGCCAGCGCCGTGCGGATCGCGCCGAGCCGGAACCGCCCGCCGCCCGGCTCAGGTTCCGAGCGCAGCGCCGCGACGGGCGCGACCCGCGTCGCCGCCCGCGCCGGCAACAGCGCGGACAGGACCGTCACGACCACGCCCACCGCGAGTCCGATCACCACCGTCCGGGCGGACAGGGCGAGGCCGTCCATCCGCACCTTGTCGGTCAGCCGCGTCATGACGGCGACCGCCCCCGCGCCGAGCCCGGCGCCGGTGAGGATGCCGAGCACCGACCCGGCGAGCCCGACGGCGAACGCCTCGGTGACCACCCCGCCGAACACCTGCCGGCGGGTCGCGCCGACGCAGCGCAGCAGCGCCATCTCCCGCATCCGCTGCGCGACCAGGATGGCGAACGTGTTGTAGATGACCAGCGCCGACACCAGCATCGCGACCAGCCCGAAGATCAGCAGTCCGGCCTTGATGACCTCGGTGTCCGCGCCCGCCTCGTCGGCGAGCCGCTTGCCCAGCTCCTTACCGGTGTAGACCCTGTACTCGCCGCCGACCGCCGCCTTCACGGCCGGCTTCGTCCCGCCCAGGACGTCGATCTCCTGGTACTTCTTCGCGCCCGCCATCGCCATCGCCGTCGCGGTGTCGAAACCGACGCCGCCCCGGTAGCCCGCCTCCTCGTCGATGCCGAAGTCGACGAGCCCGACGACGGTGAAGCGGTGCGGGCGGTTCGCGTGGTCGAGGACCGTGACCGCGTCGCCGACCTTGTAGCCGGACCTTTCCGCGAGATCCTTGCCCAGCACCGCCTCGGACGCGCCCGACGGCGTCCTGCCCTTGGTGACGTCGTAGCGCAGCAGCCGCCCGGACGGCACCGAGATCCCGACGGTCGGGACGTCGCCGACCGTCTTGCCGTCCTTGCCGACCAGTGCCGCGTCGCCGCGCACCGTGCCCAGCGCCTGCGTCACGCCGGGCACCGCCTTGACGCGGGCCAGGACGTCCAACGGGATCCCTTGCTCGTCGTCCGGGCCGGCACCCGTGCGCGCGGGGGGCCGGACCGCGACGTCGACCTTGTCGGCCGACCTCGCGAACGTCCGCGCGACGCCCTGGTTCATCGTGTCGGTCAGCACGAACGTGCCGGAGATGAAGCCCACGCCGAGGGTGATGGCCACCGCGGTCAGCAGCAGGCGCAGCTTGTGGGCCCGCAGGCCCGCGAGCGTCGTCCTCAGCATCGGGTCACGCCCCCAGGCTCTTCAGCCGGTCCAGCACCGCGTCCGGCGTCGGCCGGACGATCTCGCTGACGATCGCGCCGTCGCGCAGGAACACCACCCGGTCGGCGTAGGACGCCGCCACCGGGTCGTGCGTCACCATCACGATCGTCCGCCCCATCTCGCGGACCGAGGCGCGCAGGAACCCCAGCACCTCCGCGCCCGCGCGCGAGTCGAGGTTGCCGGTCGGCTCGTCCGCGAAGATCACGTCCGGGCGGGCGACGAGCGCCCGCGCGCACGCGACCCGCTGCTGCTGGCCGCCCGACAGCTCGCTCGGCCGGTGCCCGAGCCGGTCCCGCAGCCCCACCACGTCCACGACCTGGTCGAACCAGGCCCGGTCCGGCCTGCGGCCGGCCAGCTCCAGCGGCAGCAGGATGTTCTGCTCCGCGGTGAGCGTCGGCAGCAGGTTGAACGCCTGGAACACGAACCCGACCCGGTCGCGGCGCAGCATCGTCAGCTGCCGGTCGCCCATCCCGGTGATCTCCGCGTCGCCCAGCACGATCCGCCCGGAGGTGACCGTGTCCAGCCCGGCCAGGCAGTGCATGAGCGTCGACTTCCCGGACCCGGACGGGCCCATGATCGCGGTGAACGCACCGCGCGCGAACCCGACGCTGACCTCGTGCAGCGCCCGTACGGCCGCGTCGCCCGACCCGTACACCTTCGACACCCCGGTGGCGGCGACCGCGGGCGGCGGCGCGGCGTGCGGCGCCTCCCCGGACGGACTGGTGAACGTGCTGGTCACGGCGGCTCCTTCGGATCGGACGGACGTGTCGGATACGACCGTGATCAACGCTAGGAATCCGCGGCGCAGCTGCCATCAGCCGTGCGGCTCCGCCGCGTGTCAGCTTTTCGGCTGCTCCGGCGCGCGGCGTACGACCTGAGACGTACGAGCCCGTCCCCCCTTCCGCCGACCCGCCCCGCTCGCCCTGCTCGCCCTGCTCGCCCTGCTCGTCCTGCCCGCCCTGCGCGCCCTGCGCACCTGCCCGCGGTACACGCGGAGGCGCCGGAGGCCCCCGTGGGACCTCCGGCGCCTCGGTGCCGGGCCGTTGCGCGCCCGGCGCGGCTGATCAGCCGTTGTGGACGGACGCGCCGCCCTTGCAGCCGGCGCCCGCGATGCCGATGACGGCGACGGCGTTGCCGCAGACGTCGACCGGGATCGAGATCGGGGCGTTGATCTGGTTGCCACCCAGGATGGAGAAGTTCCCGCTGGTGTGGTTGTGGTTGAACTGGCCGTGGCCGTGGCCGTGACCGTGGCCCTTGCCGTGGCCGTGGCCGTGGTCCCAGTCCCCGGCGTACGCGGGGGCCGCGGCCAGAACCGAACCGGCGACCGCGAAACCGAGGATGCCGGTGGCGGCGAGCTTCTTGAACACGAGAGTCCTCCCGTACCGGGCCGAGGGCCCGAGCGAATATTTTGAAGCCGCCCTTTAGAGGGCGTCGCGTACGGTAGTTACCCAGCTACTCTCCGGTAAGCCAATAGAGCGCCCCAGCATGACGGCAAATAGTCGCCAACGAGTAATCATGGCGTTACAAAGTGTAACCGTTTTGCCGGGTTCGCCGGGACTGTCGCCCCAGCCGAGCGCGACCACCGTGCGCGCCGTCCACGGCTCCACATCACCGAGACGCGTCCGAAGTGCGGCCACGCCGACGCTCTCAGGGCGCCAAACGGCCCACGACCTCGCCTTTCGCCATTCGAAAGGAGCGGCCGGATCACGGCGACTCCACCCGCCGCCGCGCCGCCTCTCACATGCTCGGAAGCGACGGCATCGCGGGGCCGCAATACATCTCCCGCGCATGCGAGAGCGGTAAGAACACGGGATCCACCGACGCTCCGCAGTGCCGGTCGCCGCGAACGCGCCGGAAGTCCCGCGGGGGGACCTCCGGCGCTTCGAGACCGGACCGCCGCTGGCCCGGTGCGGCGGATCAGCCGTTGTGGACGGACGCGCCGCCCTTGCAGTGCGCGGCCGCGATGCCGAGCACGGCGCCGACCGCGTTGCCGCAGACATTGACCGGGACCGAGATCGGGACGTTGACCTGGTTGCCGCCCAGGATCGAGAAGTTCCCGCTGGTGTGGTTGCCGTTGAACTGGCCGTGGCCCTTGCCGTGACCCTTGCCGTGGCCGTGGCCGTGGTCCCAGCCGCCGGCGTACGCGGGCGCCGCGCCCAGCGCCGAACCGGCCACCGCGCACCCGAGGATGCCGGTGACGACGAGCTTCTTGAACACGAGAGTCCTCCCGTACCGGGCCGACGGCCCGAAGCGAATGATTCCGAAGCCGCCCTCAGAGGGCGTCGCGTACGGTAGTTACCCCGCCACAGTCAGGCACGGGGCTGGTTCGGACCAGCGGAGCGGCAATTGATCATCAGCAAGTGATCATGAACTCATCGGCCGTCGCCGCCTTGCCCGCTTCTGACCAGTCCTGTCTCGTAGGCGAACACGACCGCCTGCACCCGGTCCCGGAGCCCCAGTTTCATCAGGATCCGGCCCATGTGCGTCTTCACCGTCGCCTCCGACACGAACAGCCGGCCCGCGATCTCCGCGTTCGACATCCCCCGCGCCACCAGCCGCAGCACCTCGCCCTCCCGCTCGGTCAGGCTCTCCAGCGCGCCGCTCGCCTTCTCCTCGGTGTCCGGCAGGTGCAGCGCGAACCGGTCGAGCAGCCGCTTGGTGGTGCTCGGCGCCACCACCGCGTCCCCCGAGTGCACCGCCTTGATCGCCTCGATCAGCTGCGCCGGGCCCGCGTCCTTCAGCAGGAACCCGCCCGCGCCCGCCTTGATCGCGGCGAACGCGTACTCGTCCAGGTCGAACGTGGTCAAGATGATCACTTTCGGCCCGCCGCCGTCGCCGACCCCGCTCCACTCGCCCGACACCACCCGCCGCGTCGCCTCGATGCCGTCCATCCGCGGCATCCGGACGTCCATCAGCACCACGTCCGCCGCCGTCGTCCGCAGCAGATCGAGGGCCTGCTGACCGTCCCCCGCCTCGCCGACCACCTCGATGTCGGGCTGCGCGTCCAGCACCATCGTGAACCCGGCCCGCACCAGCTCCTGGTCGTCCACCAGCACGACCCGGATCGGCCCCGCGCCCAGCTCGTCGTCCATCTCCATCACGCCTCTCCTCGTAGCGGACTCGGTTCCGCGGCACGCCCGGCGCCCACCCTGCCCACACTCCCACCCGGCGCCCGCATGGCGCGGCGGGTCATCCGGGCTCGCCGGTCGGGATCCGAGCGAGCACCTCGAAACCGCCGCCGGGACACGGCGCCGCGCGGACGCTGCCGCCGTACACCGCCGCACGCTCCCGCATCCCCGCGAGCCCGTGGCCGCGCCCGTCGTCGGCCGCCGCCGCGCCCCGCCCGTCGTCGTGCACCCGCACCTCGACCGCGTCCCCCGCGTACCGGAGCCGGACCGTCGCCGCCACCTGCGGACCGCCGTGCTTGAGCGTGTTGGTCAGCGCCTCCTGAACGATCCGGAACACCGTCAGCTGCCGGCCCTCCGACATGTCCGGAGGCGAACCGGCGACCTCGTACGTCACCGGCAGGCCCGACGAGCGCACCTGCTCCACCAGGTCGTCCAGCTGCGCGACGCCCGGCTGCGGCGCGTACGCCCCCGCGTCGTCGCTCTCCCGCAGCACCCCGAGCAGCCGCCGCATCTCCGCCAGCGCGTGCCGGCCCGTCTGCGAGATCGTCTCCAGCGCCTGCCGGGCCCGCCCCACGTCCCGGTCGATCGCGAACGACGCGCCGTCCGCCTGCACCACGATCACGCTGACGTTGTGCGCCACCACGTCGTGGAGCTCCCGGGCGATCCGGGCCCGTTCCGCCGCCATCGCCATCTTCACCTCGGCGTCGCGCTCCCGCTCGAGACGGGCCGCCCGCTCCTCCAGCGAGCTCAGGTAGGCGCGGCGCGTCCGGATGTGCAGCCCGAGGATCCACACGCCCGCGACCAGCACCGACAGCAGCAGCAGCGTCGACCGCTGGTCGTTCGGGGCGACCGAATACCGCATCGCCGCCATCACCGCGCCCAACTCGGCCGTCAACGCCGCAGCCAGCCCCCAGCGGAACGAGAGGTCCGCCGCGACGGTGTACACGCCCATCAGGACGGCCATGTTCGCCGGGATCGGGACGATACCGGCCACGCATTGGATGCAGCTGATCAGCGCCACCACGGCGAAGACCGTCCGCGGGAACGTCCGCCGCATCACCATCGACGCGACGAGCCCGGTCGTCAGCGCCAGGTATTCGAGCCTCGGCACGGCCTGCGTGTTCCCGAGCCACGCGGGGAGGGCCACCAGCAATAGCGGAGCCGCGAAAAAGGCGTCGACCAGCGGTTTCCTGCCGCGCAGCCAGTCCCAGAACCTCCCGACCATGCGCACAGCGTACGGACGCGCAGATCAGCCCTGGATCAGCCGCAGGTCGGACGGTCGTCCGCCGCAGGGATGGTCCCACCGCCACCGCACGGTAACGTCACACTCGTGGCGGCGTTGGCGACCGGGTGGCTGACATGGCGCACCGCGATGGAGCGGGCACTGTACGGAGAGGGCGGCTTCTACCGGCGGGGAGAGCGCCCCGCCGAGCATTTCCGCACCTCGGTGCACGCCTCGCCGCGCTTCGCCGCCGCGATCGCCCGGCTCCTGATCGACGTCGACACCGCCCTCGGCCATCCCGACCGGCTCGACCTCGTCGACATCGGCGCCGGCTCGGGCCGCCTGCTGGGCAACATCATGGCGAGTCTCCCGTCCGGCATCACCTCCCGCCTCGCACCCACCGCCGTGGAGATAGCACCACGCCCCTCTGACATTCCGGCGTCCGTCACCTGGCGCGCCGACCTCCCGGACCGCATCACCGGCCTCGCCGTGGCCAACGAGTGGCTCGACAACATCCCGCTCGACGTCGCCGAGCACACCCCGGACGGCGTCCGCACCGTGCTGGTCGACCCGTCCAGCGGCATCGAGCGCCTCGGCGCCGAGCCGTCCGCCGAGGACCGCGCCTGGCTGGACCGCTGGTGGCCCCTTCGCGAGCCCGGCGACCGCGCCGAGATCGGCCACCCCCGCTGCGCCGCCTGGGCCGCGGTGATCGGGCGCCTCGACCGCGGCCTGGCGATCGCCGTGGACTACTCGCACGCCCGCGACTCGCGCCCCCCGTACGGCACCCTCACCGGCTACCGCGACGGCGCCACCGTCCCGGCCGTCCCGGACGGCTCGTGCGACGTGACGGCGCACGTGGCCCTCGACGCCTGCACCACCGCGGGCGAGCGGGCCGGCGCCACGTCCACGCTCCTCACCACCCAGTGCGCCGCCCTTCGCGCCCTGGGGCTGTCCGGCGCCCGCCCGACCCTGGCGATGGCCCACACCGACCCCCGCGGATACGTCGCCGCCCTCTGCCGCGCCGGCGAGGACGCCGAGCTCACCGACCCGTCCGGCCTGGGCGGCTTCGGATGGCTCACCCAAACCGTAGGCATCCCCCTCCCCCCGCCCCTGTCTCGGCCACCCACTTCCTGACCCGCACGCGGCGGACAAGCCGGCGCTCCGGGAGGAGTCCATCCGCCCGCCGCCAGGACTCAACCAGCGGGCCACCCGAGGCGAGTTGCCGGTCGCGGTTCAGCATTCGACGTGGAGGGCTTGGAGGCCACGGAGGACGAAGCCGGGCTTCCATTCCGGCTCGGATGCCGGACGTAGGCCAGGTGCCAGCCTGAGCAGGGCCGACAGCGACTCGGTCAGCTCGATCCGGGCGAGCGGGGCGCCGAGGCAGTAATGGATGCCGAGGCCGAAGGTGATGTGGGGGTTCGGGTCCCGGGCGAGATCGAGCCTGTCGGGGTCGGCGAAGACGGCGGGGTCCCGGTTGGCGGAGGCGAACTGCAGCGCCACTTCGGCACCGCGTGGAATGTCCACGCCCGCCACGGTCATGTCCTCCAGCACCCACCGCTCGAACATCGGCGCCGGGGTGTCGTACCGCAGCAGCTCCTCGACGGCCGTGGGGACGAGCGAGATGTCGTCGCGCAGCCGCTCGAGCTCGCCGGGGTTGCGGAACAGCGCCCACCAGCCGTTGCCGGTCGCGTTGACCGTCGCCTCGTGGCCGGCGTTGAGCAGCAGGACGCAGGTGCCGATCAGCTCGTCCTCGGTCAGCCGGTCGCCCTCGTCGACGACCTGGGCGAGCGCGCTGATCAGGTCGTCGCGCGGGTCCCGGCGCCGTGACCGGGCCAGCTCCCGCAGGTAGTCGGAGAACTCCACCGCGGCCCGTACGGCGGTCCGCTGCACCTCCTCCGGCGGGTTCAACTCGTACATGCCGCAGATGCCGGCGGACCAGGGGCGCAGCAGCGGCCGGTCCGCCTCGGGCACGCCGAGCATCTCGGCGATGACGTTGACCGGCAGCGGCTCGGCGACCTCGGCGAGCAGGTCGCCGCCGCCCTTGGCGGCGAGCGTCCCGGCCAGCTCACCGGCCAGCCGCCGGATCATCGGCCGCAGCCCTTCGACCATCCGAGCGGTGAACGCCTTGGACACCAGCCGCCGCAGCCGCGTGTGGGTGGGCGGCTCGACGTCGAGCATCCCAGCCCGGATCAGGTCCCAGAACGGCTTGAGGAACTCCGCCTCCGGCGGCTGCCCGAACTCCTCGTGCCCGGCCACGTGCAGGTAGGACCGCCCGAGCCGCCGGTCGCGCAGCAGCGCGTCGACGTCCTCGTACCTGCTGATCACCCACTGCCCGGTCGGCTCGTGGAAGAACACCGGCCGTTCCTCCCGCAGCCGCGCGAACACCGGATACGGATCCGCGACGAACTCCGCCGCCCACGGCTGGTACCCCAAATCGCTCATCCACCGACAATACGGCCACCCCGCCAAGGCAGTACCCACACAGATGCACGAAGCCCCACCCCCAGCCACCGCCAAGAACCAGCCTGATCCGTCGGCCGGGCCCCGTTCCCCGAAACGCGGGGCCGCCCCGCGGCGGGACGGCCACGGCCCATGCTCGACGGCGCCGGACGGCACCTCCGCCGGGGGGGTGTGGGGGGCGGAGCCCCCCGCCGGGGGGCGTGGGGGGCTGGCCCCCACCGGGGGGAGCGGCACCCGTAGCGGAGCGCCAGCGGAGCGAAGGGGGCCGCTCCCCCCGCAGCGGGGGGGGTGTGGGGGGTCGCGCCCCACAAGAGAAACGCGATTCTGTGGATAACCCGTCAGCGGGCGGCCCAGTGGGCGGGGTCACCGGCGGCACTGCGGGCGGCCTGGGCGCGGCGCGCCGTCGACTCGACGATCGCCCGGGCCTCGCCGGACTCCCGGTCCGCGGCCGCCACCTGGACCGGCCCCGGCGGCGCGTCCACGTGGACGGTGGCCAGCCCGAAAACGCGCTGCACCGGGTTCATGGTCAGCCGGACGCTCTGCGCGCGCGCGTGGGCGATCACGTCGGTGCGGCGGCACGGCCAGCCGTGCCGGGCCACGAACACCACGTCGTCGGCGCCGGCGCCGTCCGCCCGGTCGATCGCGACCGCCTTCGACGAGGCGGGAACGAGCGGCACCGCGTCGACGTGCGTACCGGGGAAGACCTGCGAGACCAGGTGCATGGCGACGTGCCTCGGCGCGATCGGCAGCAGCGTCGAGGACAGCGCCTGCCGCTCCCCCGCATAACCGGCGACGGTCACCTCGACGCGGGCCCATCCGACCTTCCGCCAGATGGCGGGCTCGACGATGCTGACGGCCTGGATGCGGCCGGGCGGAAGCGTCTGCATCCGCGTCTCGAGCAGCCCGTACCGCAGTCGTATGCCGTCCGGTGACATCGCGACCGTGAAGTTGGCGTACATCACCAGCGGTGCGATGACGGCCCGGATGAGCCCGAGGACGATCGGCAGCGTGACCGCGAGGATGCCGCCCTCGGCGTACGCCACGAGGAACACCAGGGTCGCGAAGAAGAGGATCCCGGTACCGAGCACGGGCAGACGAAGGATCAAAGAGGCGAGGAGGTTGCCGAAGGGGACGCGCCACATGTGCCGTTCCGGCGCCTCGGGCGTGGTTCCGGGGAGGCCCGCCGCGCGCGCGAGGAGTTCCGCGCGCAGTTGCTGGCCGGAGTGGCGTCCTAGGTAGCGCAGCGCGATCTCGCTCTGCTCCCCGCCCGCGAGCTCCACCCGGACCTCCGCCAGGGAGAACACCCGGGTGACGAGCGGACGGACGACGTCGATGGCCTGGATGCGGGAGAGCGGTATGCGGCGCTTGTTCTTGCGGATCAGGCCCGTCTCCACCACGAGGTCGTCGCCGTCGATGGTGAAGCGCAGCGCCAGCCATGTCCACAGGCCGGAGCCGACCGCGATGGCCGTCATGGGGATGGACACCGCGAAGAAGCGCGTCACCACGGCGGGCGTGAGCTCCAACGTGACGCCGTCGCTCGTCTGCGTCAGCAGCAGCGGGAAGCCGAGCAGCACGAAGTAGATGATGAGGAACACGAAGGCGCGCAGCGGCGCCGTCGCCCAATGCAGCCGGTGCGTGCCCTCGGAGAACCGGACCGGCGGCGGAGGGGGGCGGTAACCGGGCGGCGGACCGTACGCATAGGGCGGTCCATAAGGCGGCCTGGGCTGACCATACGGGCCAGGAGGCGGGCCGTACGGAGGACGGGGCGGCCCGTAAGGACGCGGCGGCTGCGGCCCGTAGGGACCGGGTGGCCCGTACGGGCGGCCGTGGTCACCGGGAGGCGGGCCGTAAGGGCCGTTCATAGGCCCATGCCCCGTGCCTCGCCCTTCTGGGCGAGTCGGTCTCGCAGATGTGCGGCCTGCGTGGCGGGAAGGCCGGGAATGGCCGCGTCGGTCGCCGCGGCAGCGGTGTGCATCCGCACCGTGGCGATGCCCATCCACCGCTCAAGGAGCCCAGCGGTCACGTCCACGAACTGCATGCGGCCGTAGGGCACGACGATGAGCCGCTTGACGAACACACCATGAGTCACGACAAGGTCGTCGGAGCGCTCGACGTACCCGAAGGACCGGCGGTCGAGCTCCGCCATGACCCAGATGACGACGGTGACCAGCGCCACCGCGACGATCCACATGACGGCCGCCGCCGCGCCGCCGTTGCGCCACACCAGGAACGCGCCCACGGCGCCGATGGGGACCGCCCACAGGACGGCGTTGAGCAGCCGGTGCGGCGCGTGCCGTGCCGAGATGGTGGACCACTGAAGGTCCCCGCCGGGGGCGAACGCCTCGTCGGCCTTGTACGTCGGAGGCACCGCGACGGGCGCGCCCGGTTGCTGCTGGTGACCGCCGGGCGGCACCTGCTCCGCGCCCGGCACGAAGTCGGGCCGGCCCGGTGGCATGCCCGGCGGGGAGCCCGCGGGGTCGTGCGGATGGCCGCCCTGCCCCGGCCCGGACGGCGCGGGCGGACGCGCCGCGTTCTGGTATCCAGGCTGCGCGACGGGCTCGTACGGCGGTTCACCATGGCTCGGGTTCATTGCCCCCTAGTCAACCGGATAACGGCCGCCGCCCGCCATGGGACCATGAGGCGGTGACCGGAGCGGCGGAGACGCGACCATGACCACCGAGCGGATCGTCGGGATCGGTGCGGGCGCCAAGGAGCTCGCCACCGAGGACATGACGTTGAACATCGGCCCCCAGCACCCGTCCACGCACGGGGTGCTCCGGCTGCGGCTGACCCTGGACGGCGAGCGCATCTCGGCGGCCGAGCCCATCATCGGCTACATGCACCGGGGCGCCGAGAAGCTCTTCGAGGTGCGGGACTTCCGGCAGATCATCGTGCTGGCGAACCGGCACGACTGGCTCTCGGCGTTCGCCAACGAACTCGGCGTGGTGCTCGCCGTCGAGCGGATGCTCGGCATGGAGGTGCCGGTCCGCGCGGTGTGGACGAGGACGCTGCTGGCCGAGCTCAACCGGGTCCTCAACCACCTCATGTTCCTGGGCTCGTATCCCCTCGAGGTCGGCGCGATCACGCCGATCTTCTATGCGTTCCGTGAACGCGAGACGTTGCAGCGGGTGATGGAGGAGGTGTCCGGCGGGCGTATGCACTACATGTTCAACCGTGTCGGGGGCCTGAAGGAGGAGCTCCCCGCCGGTTGGACGGCGCGCGCGCGGACCGCCGTCTCCGACGTCCGCTCGAGGATGGGCGACATCGCCGACCTCATCCTGGGCAACGAGATCTTCCGCGCGCGCACGCGCGGCGTCGGGGTGCTCACGCAGGAGCAGATCCTCCAGTACGGCGTGTCGGGTCCGATCGCACGGGCGTCCGGCGTCGATTTCGACCTGCGCCGGGACGAGCCGTACCTCGCCTATGGAGAGCTCGACGTGCCTGTGGTCACGCGGCAGGAGGGCGACTGCCTCGCCCGCTTCGAGTGCCTGCTGGACCAGGTGTACGCCTCGCTGGACCTCGCCGACGCCTGCCTGGACCGGCTCGACGAACTGGCGCCGGGGCCCATCAACCAGCGGCTCCCGAAGGTGCTCAAGGTGCCCGAGGGGCACACCTACGCCTGGACGGAGAACCCGCTCGGCATCAACGGCTACTACCTGGTGTCGCGCGGCGAGAAGACGCCGTGGCGGATGAAGCTGCGGTCCGCGTCGTTCAACAACGTCCAGGTGCTGGCGGAGCTGCTGCCCGGCAATCTGGTCGCCGACATGATCGCGATCCTCGGTTCGATGTTCTTCGTCGTCGGCGACATCGACAAGTAGCGGCCCTTGTCGGGCGGCTCTGCGGACGCTCTGCGGCGGCTCACGCCCTGGATGAGTTCCTGTTGCGCTCCTCCTCGTCCGGGTCTTTGGGCACACGGCACGCGTACTCCAGGAAGAACGCCGCCGCCACGAGCACGACGGCCGCGAGGAACGTGCCCACGCTGACGAAGAAGTCGTGGCGCGGGGTCGACTTGTCGAGCGAGTCCGCCAGGCTGGCGGCGAACCCGCCGAAGACGCCGGCGATGACCGCCGCCGTGTGCGCGCTGGCCTTCCCCAGGGCCGCCATGCGCGCGACCGCGAGCGGCTCCACCGGTTTGGTGTGCGGCTTGCGGCGGATCCGGCGCATCAGGTTGTAGCCGGTGAAGGCCTCGCCGAGCGCCAGCAGCAGCAGGGTCGGCACCGCCGTCCACGGAAGCGGCGGCAGCGACACGTACGCGGAACGCAACACCGCCCAGGTGATCACTGCCACCACGATCACGAGGGCGATGAGGAACAGCGGGCGGGACGGTCTCATGCAGGCTGCTGCAGCGTCAGGTCGTTCCGGCGGCGAACGGCCGACGGGCCCCCTTCCGCCTGCTTGGCCTCGGCGAGGTCGCCGACACGGCCGTGCCCCGGAAGCAGGACGTCCGGCTCGATGTCGGCCCACGGCACGAGCACGAAGGCCCGCTCGTGCGCGCGCGGGTGCGGGAGCGTCAGATCGGGGTCGCTGGACGAGATGTCGCCGAACACGACGATGTCGATGTCGAGCGTGCGCGGCCCCCAGCGCACCTCCCGGACGCGGCGCAGGGAGTTCTCGATGTTGAGCACGCGTTCCAGCAGGTTCTCCGGTGGGAGCCTGGTGTCGGCCACCACCACGATGTTGAGGTAGTCGCTCTGTTCCGGGATGGTCTCGCCGGGCGGCGCGTACGGTGCCGTCTCGTAGACGGGGGAGCACGCCACGAACTCCAGGCCGGGCGCGTCGAACAGCGCGTCGACCGCCTCCTGGAGGTTGTCCAGCCGGTCGCCGAGGTTGCTGCCGAGCGAGAACACGACCCGGTGTTCGACCAGCATGTGGCCGCCGGTGGCGGTGCGGTCGGGCATGCGGTCTGACGCTGTCATGGGCGACTCCTCCTGATCTTCACGGCGACGTCCGTGAAGGGATGCGGCACCGGGGCGCTGGGCTTGTGGACGGTGACCTCGGCCTCCACCACCGCCGGGTCCTCCAGACATATCTTCGCGAGCCGGTCGGCCAGCGTTTCGATCAAGTCGACCGGCTCCCCCTCGACGGCCGCGACCAGCCTGCCGGCGAGCGCGCCGTAGTCGACGGTACGCGAGAGGTCGTCGGTCTCCGCCGCGGGACGGGTGTCGAGGCCGAGCGACGCGTCCACCACGAACTCCTGCCCGAGCTCGCGCTCGGCCGGCAGCGCGCCGTGCCGCCCCCGGGCCCGCAGGCCGCGCAGTTCTATGCGGTCCAGGCTCATTCTTCCTCTGCATCCGCGGGGTTGAGAACGGGCGAGCCGTGGTGCAGCAGGAGCCGCCACTGCCCGTCGACCCGTACGAACAGTTTCGTGGCCACGATGCTTCCTCCCGCGAGGAAACCGGCTTCGGACTCGTCGTCGGCCGTGAGGACGTTCTCCTTGCAGGTGACCACGGCGTGGTCGCCGTAGACGTCCGTCTCGACGTCGGTCAGCACGAACTGGATGTAGGTGGTGTTGGCCATGATGAGCGCCCACGAGCGGAGGACCTCCTCGCGCCCGCGCAGCATCGTCCAGCCGGGATGCACGCAGGAGACGCCCGCCGCGTAGGGGCCCTCGGCCCACACGTCGGCCATCCGGTCGAAGTCCCCCGCTTCGAAGGCGGCGTAGAACTCGGCGTGGACCTCTTCCAGGTCGGCGCGGTTCACTGCACGGGTCATCGCTGGTCGCTCCCGGGGTGCATGGGACGGGCGGCCTCGATGGCGGCCGCCACGCGTACGGCGTCCACGTTCGGACGTACCCGGTGCACGCGCACGCACCACGCACCGGCGGTCGCGGCGAGCGCCGTGACGGCGACGGTGGCGTCGTCGCACTCGGCGAACGGGCGGCGCGTCCCGTCCGGCTCGGCCAGCAGGGTCGTGAAGAAGCTCTTGCGGGACGCGCCCACGAGAAGCGGGTAGCCCGTGCCGATGAACTCGTCCAGGTGGGCCAGCAGCGCCCAGTTGTGCCCGGCGGTCGGGCTCTTGGCGAACCCCAGCCCCGGGTCGAGGACGACCATGGACGGATCGACGCCCTCGCCCAGGACGGCATCGACACGGTGCAGCAGTTCCTCGCGCACTTCGCGGACCACATCGGCGTAGACGGACCGCGTCTGCATGTCGTGGCTGTGGCCGCGCCAATGCATCACCACATAGGGCACCCCGGCGGCGGCCACCACACGGGGCATGTCCGGGTCGGCCAGGCCGCCGCTCACGTCGTTCACCAGCCGGGCGCCGACGGCGACGGCCGCCTCCGCCACCTCCGCGCGCATGGTGTCGACACTGACCGGGACGTTCTCTTCCGTGAGCGCCTTGATGACGGGCACCACGCGGCGGAGTTCCTCCTCCAACGACACCCTCTGCGCCCCTGGGCGCGTGGACTCCCCGCCCACGTCGACTATGTCGGCGCCCTCGGCGACCAGGTCCAGGCCGTGCCTGACGGCCTTCTCCGGGTCGAACCAGCTCCCACCGTCGGAGAAGGAGTCCGGAGTGACGTTGACCACGCCCATGACGAGGCATCGCCCCGGCTGGGGCAGCCCCGGAACGGCGGCACTGGTCATATGGCCCAGCCTATGCCTTGCCCGTACCCCTTCAGAGCGTCGCCCTGGACCCGCGTCCGGGCGCCGTGGGCGCGCATCCGGGCGCCGTGGACGCGCATCCGGGCGCCGTGGACGCGCATCCGGGCGCCGTGGACGCGCATCCGGGCGCCGTGGACGCGCATCCCACCTCGCCCGCCGAGGCGCCCGCCGCCGAGCAGGCCCCGCTCCCCCGGCTCGGCCTGGCGGCTCGTCCCTCGCGCCCCGACTGTCCGTCGCCGCTCACCCATCACACGCTGAACGGGCCTCAGCTCGACGCTGAGGCCCGTACGGACGTGGTCGGGTAATCGAGATGCGAACAGGGGTCAGGAGCGGCCCAGGATCAGGCTCATCGCCTCGCTGCGGGTCTCCGCATGATCACGGAAGTCCCCGCGCACCGCTGAGGTCACCGTCTTGGCGCCCGGCTTGCGCACCCCCCGCATGGTCATGCACAGGTGCTCGGCCTCGATCACCACGATCGCGCCCCGCGGCTCCAGCACGCTCATCAGCGCGTCCGCCACCTGGCTCGTCAGCCGCTCCTGCACCTGCGGGCGCCGCGCGTACACGTCGACCAGCCGGGCCAGCTTCGACAGCCCGGTGATCTGCCCCTTCTTGTTGGGCGTGTACCCCACGTGCGCCACGCCGTGGAACGGCACCAGATGGTGCTCGCACACGCTGTACACCTCGATGTCCTTCACCAGGACCATTTCCTCATGGTCGGCGTCGAACACCGTCGTCAGCGCGTCCTCGGGCCGCTGGCGCAGGCCGGCGAACTGCTCGGCGTACGCGCGCGCGACCCGCGCCGGGGTGTCGCGGAGCCCGTCGCGGTCGGGGTCCTCCCCGATCGCGAACAGGATCTCGCGTACCGCCTTCTCGATCCGCGCGTGGTCGAACCCGGGAGGGTCCTCCCGAACCGGCTCTTCGTCATAGGGGATGGCCAAGGCGGTCAGCTTTCGCCCGGGGCCGGGTCGGCGGACTCGGAGGTGACGCCGCCGCCCTGGCCGTTGTTCTTGGTCAGGTCGGTCACGTCCTGCGGGCCCATCAGAGCCAGTTCCTTGGGCGTGAGCACCGGCGGGCGGTCCGACGGGAGGCGCTTGCCATAACCGGTGTAGGAGTTCTGGTGCGGCCGCTTCTGGATCGGCGCGAAGATCCGCAGCACCTGCTCCTTGGAGAGGGTCTCCTTCTCCATGAGGTTGACCACCAGGTCGTCCAGGACGTCCCGGTACTCCACGAGGATCTCCCACGCGGTGTCGTGCGCGGCCTCGATGTAGCGGCGCACCTCGTCGTCGATCGCGGACGCGATGTCCTCGGAGTAGTCCCGCTCGTGGCCCATGTCGCGGCCCAGGAAGACCTCGCCCTGCCCGGTGCCGAACTTGCGGGCGCCGAGACGCTCGCTCATGCCGTACTCGGTCACCATGTTGCGGGCGATGGAGCTGGCCTTCTCGATGTCGTTGGCCGCGCCCGTGGTCGGCTCGTGGAAGACCAGTTCCTCCGCGGTGCGCCCGCCCAGCAGCATGGCCAGCTGGTCGGTCATCTCCGAGCGCGTGGTGAGGAACTTGTCCTCCATCGGCAGGGTCATGGTGTACCCCAGCGCGCGCCCGCGCGGGAGGATCGTCACCTTGTGCACGGGGTCGGAGTTCGGCAGCGCGTGCGCCACCAGCGCGTGCCCGCCCTCGTGGTAAGCGATGATCTTCTTTTCCTTCTCCGACATCACCCGGGTCTTGCGCTCCGGCCCGGCCATGACGCGGTCGATGGACTCCTCGAGGGTGTCCATGTCGATGAGCTTGCGGTCGAAGCGCGCGGTCAGCAGCGCCGCCTCGTTGATGACGTTCGCGAGGTCCGCACCGGTGAAGCCCGGAGTGCGGCGCGCGATGATGTCCAGCTCGACGTCCGGGGCGAACGGCTTGCCGCGGCCGTGCACCCGCAGGATGCCCTTGCGGCCCTCCAGGTCGGGGCGGTCCACGGTGACCTGGCGGTCGAACCGGCCCGGGCGCAGCAGCGCCGGGTCGAGGATGTCGGGGCGGTTGGTCGCCGCGATGAGGATCACGCCGCCCTTGACGTCGAACCCGTCCATCTCGACGAGGAGCTGGTTCAGCGTCTGCTCGCGCTCGTCGTGGCCGCCGCCGAGCCCCGCGCCGCGGTGCCGGCCGACGGCGTCGATCTCGTCGATGAAGATGATCGAGGGGGCGTTGGTCTTGGCCTGCTCGAACAGGTCGCGCACCCGGGAGGCGCCGACACCGACGAACATCTCGACGAAGTCGGAACCGGAGATCGAGTAGAACGGCACGCCCGCCTCGCCGGCCACCGCGCGCGCGAGGAGCGTCTTACCGGTGCCGGGCGGGCCGTACAGCAGCACGCCCTTGGGGATCTTCGCGCCGATCGACTGGAACTTCGCCGGGTTCTGCAGGAAGTCCTTGATCTCTTCCAGCTCCTCCAGGGCCTCGTCGGCCCCGGCCACGTCGGCGAAGGTGGTCTTCGGGGTGTCCTTGGTGATGAGCTTGGCCTTGGACTTGCCGAAGTTCATCACCCGCGAGCCGCCGCCCTGCATCTGGTTCATGATGAACAGGAAGATCAGCACGATGACCACGATCGGCAGCAGGCTGAACAGCAGGTTCAGGAAGAAGCTCTGCTTGGGGACATCAACGTTGTAGCCGCCGGGCAGATTGCCGTCGTCTGCCTGCTTCTGCAGCTGGTTCTGCAACTGCAGGCCCTGGCCGTCGACCCAGGAGGCCTGCTGCTGCTTGCCGTTCTTGAGCGTGACCTCGATCCGCTGGTCCTTGTCGACGATCTTGGCGGACTTCACCTGGCTCTTGGCGATCTCCTGGACCACCTTGGAGGTGTCGGTCTTCTCGAACGAACGGCCGGGGTTGACGCCCCACATCACAAGGGCGACCAAGAGGCCGAACAGCAGGATCCACAGCAGCGGCCCGCGAAAATAGCGCTTCACGTCCATTTATCCGGTTACCCCTACGGGGCCCGTCCCTCCTGACCAACGTCTGTGTGCGATCCTCGCCCGTCCCGGGGGGCGGACGTCACTGCGACCAACAAAGGTCCGTCGCCCGGGGCTCCGGACCCGTCGAGGCGGTCTCCCTCACATGGCTCCCTGACCCGAGGGCCCGGGATATGACGGTACACCGCAGGGCACAGGAGACGCAGCCAGCGCCGATCTCCTGATCCTCTTCATATACCCGTCAACGACCTTTGCAACGATCCGTCACGGCCCCTTGTTCCCCAGGGGTTCCCAGAGACGTCCTCGGTCCGCGCACGGGCGGGCTCAGGAGCCCTCTCCCCCGTACACGTGCGGCGCCAGAGTCCCCACGAAAGGAAGGTTCCGGTACTTCTCCGCGTAGTCGAGCCCGTACCCGATGACGAACTCGTTGGGGATGTCGAACCCGATGTACCTGACGTCGAGGTCGGTCTTCACCGCCTCGGGCTTGCGCAGCAGCGCGCAGATCTCCAGCGACGCCGGGCCGCGCGAACGCAGGTTGCTGACGAGCCACGACAGCGTCAGGCCCGAGTCGACGATGTCCTCCACGATGAGCACGTGCCGGTCGAGGATGTCGGTGTCCAGGTCCTTGAGGATGCGGACGACGCCCGACGACTTGGTGCCCGACCCGTAGGACGACACGGCCATCCAGTCCATCGACGCCGGCGAGTGCAGCGCGCGCGCCAGATCCGCCATGATCATGACGGCGCCCTTCAGGACACCGACGAGGAGCAGGTCCTTGCCCGCGTAGTCGGCGTCGATCTGCGCGGCGAGCTCGCGCACCTTCGCCTGCAGGTCGGCCTCGGGGATCAGCACCTTCGCCAGGTCGTTGCCCAGGTCCTTCTCGTCCACAACCCCACCCTCATCGTTGTGACTTCGCCCGCCCGCGCGGAACGGACGCCTTGCGCGACGGGCACGCCGTGTGACGGGTCGCACACGACGCGACGTCAAACCGGGCCGACCAGCAGCCTCCCATACCGCCGGAACGCTCGAAGACCCCCGGGCAGGTCGACGTGCCGCTGGCCGTGCCAGGCCGTGACCAGCCGATCCATTGCATCGACATGGACGGCCGCGAGCGTACCCGGTGGGCTGCCCGCCTTGACCGCCGCCATCCGCAAGACGCGTGTACGGAGGGCTCTGTGCAGTTCGTCGAGGCCGTCCACGCGGATGGCGACGGTCGGGCCCTTGCCCTCGTGGTCGAGTGCGTCGTCGTGGTCGAGTGCGTCGTCGTGGTCGAACGCGTCGGCGAGGAGGTCCTCGTAAGCGCGCGCGGCGAGAGCGTCCAGGGCGTCGGCGTCGTCCCGCAGCATCCGAGCCGTTCGCGCCAGCGCCTCTGCCACCCCCGGGCCGAGCGTCTCTTCGAGGACCGGCAGGGCTTGGTGCCGTACGCGCACGCGCGTGTAGGCGGGGTCGTCGTTGTGGGGGTCGTCCCAGGGCTCCAGCCCCATAGCGAGGCAGGCGCGGCGCATGGTGGCCCGATCCAGTTCCAGCAGGGGCCGGAGATACAGCACCTCTCCGCGATCGGTCGAGCGTCTGAGGACCGGGGGCATCCCCGCCAGGGAACGCGCTCCGGACCCGCGCGCCAGCCCGAGCAGGACCGTCTCTGCCTGGTCGTCCCGCGTATGGCCGAGGAGGACCGCTGCCGCACCGAGCCGTCCTGCGGCGCGGTCCAACGCCGCGTAGCGGGCGTTGCGGGCCGCGTTCTCCATGCCGCCCTCACCGTCAACGGTGACCGCGATCGACCCGGCAGGGTCCAACCCCAGGTCTGCGAGCGTCCGGACGACCGCGTCCGCGCGCGCGCCTGAACCGTCCTGCAAGCCATGGTCGATGGTGATGCCGCCCGCTTGGAGCCCCGCCCTGGGCGCCTCGAAGGCGAGGGCTCCTGCGAGCGCCAGGGAGTCGGCGCCGCCGCTGCACGCCACGACCGTCATCGAGCCGGCAGGCATGTCGGCCAGTACACGCCGCACTGCCAGCCGCACAGCCGCCACCGCCGGATCAGGCCCCATGGGAAACGTCTACCACCGGACGGTGCGGCACAGCGGAACCGGTGCCCGCTCCTTTGCCGGCGTCAGGCGCCGTGCGCGTCCCGCGGCCGCGTCACGCCTCGCTGGCCTCGGGCGGGGCCACATCGATGGCGCGCGGGCCGACGACCCGGTCCATCCACAGGGCCGGCTCCTTGATCTCGTCATGCGTGGGCAGGGTCTCCGGAGACTGCCAGACCTGGTTGAACCCGCTCATGCCCGCCTCCGCGACGACCCGCCGGACGAACCGCGAGCCCTCCGCGTACTGCTTCATCTTCAGGTCGATGCCGAGCAGGCGGCGGATCGTCTTGTCCAGCTTGGAGCCGCCGTCACGGCGTCCCTGGAACCGGGAGCGGATCTGCTCCACCGAAGGCACGACCTCGGGGCCGACGGCGTCCATGACGTAGTCGCCATGCCCCTCGACCAGGGTCATCACGGCGGTCAGCCGGTCGAGGATCTTGCGCTGCTCCGGGGTCTGGATCGCGTCGATGAGGTTGGCGTCGCCGCCGCGCATCGCGTCGGCCACCGCCTCCGCCGCGTCCCGGATCCGGTCCAGCATCACGCCGGGGTCCAGGTCGGAGGCGAGCAGGAACTGGGTCATCTGGTCCTGCACGTACTCGCGCAGCCACGGAACGCCGGTGAACTGGGCGCGGTGCGTCTCCTCGTGGAGGCACACCCACAGCCGGAAGTCGCGCGTATGGACGCCGAGCTCTTGCTCCACATGGACGATGTTGGGCGCCACGAGAGTGAGACGTCCGGTCGGCGCCTGCCCGGACGGGTCCGGCGGCAGGAACAGCTCGTACTGGCCCAGCACACGGCTGGCCATGTAGGCGAGGATCGCGCCCACCTGCATTCCGGTCACGCGCGAACCGACCGCCTGGACGACCACATTGCCGGCGCCGCCCAGCGGGCTCGGGCTGCGGCGCTCGGACATCTGCTCCATGAGCGGTTCCAGCACCACCCGGAAGCCGTCGACGTTGGCCCGGATCCAGCCGGGCCTGTCCACGATCGTCGCCGGGGCCGGATCGAGCTCGGAGGCCATCCCGGTGAAGTCCCGCACGTGCCCGTGCGCGTCCCTGGACAGCTCGCGCAGCTCCGCCACGACCGCGCGGGCCTCCTCATGGCTGACCTGCGGTCCCGGACGCACCAGACGGGTCCCCGCCTGGACTGCGACGTTCCAGTCGATCATTGAGGCGCTCATGTGCTCCACCGTACTTTTCGGACACGGCGCCGGAGCGCCCCTGCTCGATCGTTCAACGAACAACCGTTCTGGTTATCTCCCGTACGGCCCGGCCCACACACCGGCGGGCGCACGCGGCTCGCGACGATCAAGGGCTGCGGGCGGAGACGATCAGCGGCGGCGGCCCGCCCCGGCTGCCGCGCTTCAGCAGCCGCAGGTGGCGACGGCGGCCGCGAGCTGGTCGAGCTTGCCCGGATCCACCGGCCCCTTCCCGTCCCCCGCCATGAACGCGAACGTCAGCAGGCGCCCGTCGCCGTCGTAGGTGAGCCCCGCCAGCGTGCTGACGCCGGCCAGCGTGCCCGTCTTCGCCCGTACGACGCCCGCGCCGGCCTGGCTGGTGGAGACCGTGTAGCGCGGCGGCTTCAAGGTGCCCGAGAACCCGGCTATGGGCAGGCCGGTGATGACCGAACGCAACTGCGGGTGCGCGGGGCTCGCCGCGAGGGCGATGATGCGGGCGAGCGCGAGCGGCGTGATGCGGTTCCGCGGCGAAAGGCCGCTGCCGTCGTTCACCGAGACGCCCTGCGTGACGCCGAGCTTCGCGAGGGTCTGCCGCACCGCCTGCGCCGCGTCCACGAACGTCGCCGGGCGCCCGAGCTTCATGGCCACCTGCCGCGCCACGGCCTCGGCCACGTCGTTGTCGCTCTCGGTCAGCAGATGCTCGATCAGGGCCGACAGGGGCGGGGACTGGACCGCGCCCAGGCGCGCCGCCCCCTTCTGCGCGACGGTCCTATGCCCCGCCTTGGCAGCGACCCCGTTCCTCGCCAGAAGCCTTGCGAAGATGCTCGCGGCCGCGGACGGCGGGTCCGAGACCCGCGCGCGCTTGGTCGGATCTGCCGGGGAGACGCGTCCCTCGTCGACGGTCAGGGCGGTGACGGGCGCCAGTTCACCTTCGGGCAGGTAGTTCGGCTTCCATCCGGCCGCCGTACGAGGCCCCTGGTACGCCGACGCGTCGTAGTCCACGCGTACCCGCGTCACACCCGACGCCTTGAGCGCGGTGGCGGTCTGTTCGGCGAGATCCAGCAGCGATGCGTACGGCGGGTGGCCCTCGTCCGCGCGCGCGGGAAGGGCCGTCAGGGTAGGATCCCCGCCTCCGACCAGGACGATCCCCCCGCCGGTGCCGCGCACGACCTGAGTGGTGATCCGGTGCGACGGGCCGACTGTGGCCAGCGCCGCGACGGTCGTCGCCAGCTTGGTCGTGGAGGCCGGTGTGGCGGGCTGGTCCCCGCGCTGCGCGAACAGCGTACGGCCGGTCTCCGCATCCACCACCACGGCGTTGATCTTCGCCTTGGGACCCCCTATGAGGGCCGCCAGCCTGCCACCCAGCGCCTGGGGGTTCGGCGCGCGCCCCCCGGCGGGATCGGCGGCGGGGATGCGGGCCGACGCCCGCACCAGTTCGCGTGCCGCAACACCCGGAGGCTGCGGGGACAGGTGCCGGTCCGGTGTGAGTTTCGCCACTGCCACCCCGGCTGCGGCGACGAAAACGTTAAGGAGGGACAGCGACAGTACGGCAAGGGCGCGACCGCGTGCAGGCACGTGACCGCCCCCTTCCCACTCAGCACTCACCAACGTGCGACATCCTTATATAAGGGAACTCACCCCCCGTGGGGGTCGGCCTCGCCCGCACAGACCCCCGAAAGACTATTCACTGCGACCGCGCAGGGAGCGGAGGACATCTTGGATTTCGACGTCACCATTGAGATCCCGAAGGGCCAGCGGAACAAGTACGAGGTGGACCACGAGACCGGCCGTATCCGGCTCGACCGCATGCTGTTCACCTCGACGCAGTACCCGGCCGACTACGGGTTCATCGAGAACACGCTGGGCGAGGACGGCGACCCGCTGGACGCGCTGGTGCTGCTCCAGGAGCCGACGTTCCCCGGGTGCCTCATCCGCTGCCGCGCGGTGGGGATGTTCCGGATGACCGACGAGGCCGGTGGTGACGACAAGGTCCTGTGCGTCCCGGCGACGGACCCGCGTATGGAGCACCTGCGCGACATCCACCACGTCCCCGAGTTCGACCGGCTGGAGATCCAGCACTTCTTCGAGGTCTACAAGGACCTGGAGCCCGGCAAGTCCGTCGAGGGCGCCAGCTGGGTGGGGCGCGTCGAGGCTGAGGCCGAGATCGAGCGGTCCCGCAAGCGCGAGGCCGACAAGGGCGGTCACTGACCCGCCCGCGGCGCTCCCGGTCCGCCGCCGCGGGCCGGTTCCCGAGGCCGCGACCAGGGTCCTTAGGCCGCGACACGGCGTAGGTCCGCTCCCCGCCGTGCACGCGTGAGGGCTCGCGCAGAACCCTTCCGTACGGGAGACCGTGCGGAAGGGTTCTCGCTTCCGCCAGAAGGACGGTCGCTGCGGCGCGGCCATGCGCGACCGCCCGCGTGTGCCGTGCGACGCCGTGCTCAGCCCGCAGGACGGGTGGCTCCGATCAGGTCGCTCCGGTGGATGCTGGAGATCCGTACGCGCGCGCCCGTGTAGGGAGCCTCCACCATCCGTCCGCCGCCGATGTAGACGCCCACGTGGTGGATGGTGTCCGGGTTCGAGGTGTCGGTGGCGAAGAACACCAGGTCTCCGGGGCGGAGCCTGCTGACCGGGACGTGCGGCCCCGACGTCCATTGCGTGCCCGTCCAGTGGTCGAGCCGGACGCCCGCCTTGCTCCATGCGTACATGGCCAGGCCCGAGCAGTCGAAGCCGACGGTGCCGGCTCCCTGGTCGACTCCTAGGCTGGGCCCGTCGAAGGTGCCTCCGCCCCAGGAGTAGGGGGTGCCGAGCCATTCGAGCGCCGACCGCGCCACAAGTGCACCGCGCCGGGCGATGTTCGCCGTCTTCAGACCGGCACGGGCCTTGCGGACAGCACGCGCCTCCATTGCCCGTTCCCGCTCGCGCGCGAGCCGGTCCGCGCGCGCTTGGGCATCGCCCAGCCGCTTCTCAAGAGTGCGTTTCCGGTCGGCGATCCGCCGGATGGAGGCCTGCTGCGCAGCGACAGCGGCCTGTGCCCGTCCCTTGGCCTCTTCGGCGCTCTTGGCCGCGGCCGTCTGTTCTTGGAGCGCTGCCTGGGCCTGCCTGCGGAACACGTCCGCGACGGTCTTGGACGCCTCGACCCTGCGCACCATCGCGGTCCGCTGCTCGGCCAGGACCTCGACCATCCCGGCCCGGTCCATGAAGCCTTGCGGGCCGCCCCGGCCCGAGATCGCGGAGGAGACCCGGTCGTAGCCGGTGTCGTCCTGGTACACGCGCGCGGCGAACGCCGCCAGCTCGTTCTGCGCCTCCCCCACCCTGCGGGCCGCTTCGGCGAGCCGCTGCTGCGTGGCGCGGTAGATCTGCTGGGACCGTTCCAGCTTGAGCCGTTCCCCGTTGTAGCGTTCCACCGCCGTCTCGGCCGCCGCGTTCAGCGCGTCCAGCTCCCCGTCCGCCTGGGCGAGCTCCGCCTTCGTCCGGCCGATGTCCGCGGCACGGTCCTTCACCAGCCGCCAGCTCTTCTCGACGTCGTGCGCGCTCGGGGCCGGCTTGCCGGGGGCGCGCGGCGCGCCACGGGCCGACACCGGTGGGACCAGCCAGCTCATGCCGACCGCCATGCCGGCGGAGAACACCATCAGCCGGAGGGTCGCATTCCGGGCGGGGGACACCGGTCCGCGACGGCGATGCTCTATTGCGCTGGGTCGCATGAACACGTCCTCCCCCCGGCGTGTTCTCCTTAGCGCAAATGATCACCTACGAAGCGTAGTTGAGACGGGCAACAATCGGAACGTCCGTCATGCGGGCGCCGCACTCGCGTCCGACGCGGAGGGCGAGCCGGGCGCCGATGAAGAGGCGGGCGGGGCCGGCGACGACGGATCCGGCTGACCGCCGGAGGGCGGTGGTCCGGACGGCGCGGGCGGGTCCGAGTGCGGTGGCTCCGATGACGAAGGCGGGTTGGGGCTCGACGACGTCGGCGGTTCGCCGGGGCGGTCCGTCTCGGGCGGAGTGGACGGGGTGGTCGTGCCGGGCCCGGTCGGTGGCGGAGTGGGGTTCGAACCGCCCCCTGGCGTGCCCGGAGTATCGGCCCGCCATGTGACGCACACCTGCGCGCCCCCCGGTTGGAACGTGATGCCGCCCTCCCCTCGCGCGCGCGACCGGCGGGACACGTGGACGGCAACGGCCACGCTCTGACCGGCCTCCAGTCGCCCCGCCGAACTGCTCAACCGCAGCGCGCCCCAGGTCTTGGCGCTCCACGACACGGGCCCTCCCACTGCCTGCAACTCCACAGAGCCGTCCGCCCCTCCGGCCATGTCCAGGTACAGCGGGGACACCACAAGGATGCGCGATGGGTCCGCCGGTGAGGGAAGAGGGCCCGCCGGCGGCGACGGGGGCGGCGACGGGTACAGGGCGGTGGGCGGTGCAGAGGAGCCCAGGGAGCCCATAGGAAAGGTCGCCGACACCGGCGCGACATCGACGATGCCATTCCGGCCCCCACCCGGCGAACGGCCGTCAGGCACCGGACTATGGGAGACACCAGGAGCGACGCTGGGGTGGGGGCCCGCTAGGGTGCCCGCCCGTCCAGCGTCTTCGGACCGCCCGAAGAACGCGCGCACGGCGGCGATCCCCCCGCCGAACAGGACCGCCACTAGCAGGAGCACGGCGAAGGCATGGGCGGCCTGTGCTGCCAGCCCGTCCGGCGGTAACACACCACGCTCGCCCTTCGGCCGCCTTCGCACCGAGAGCCGTCCTCTGGGGCGAGGCGTCCGCGCCTGGCCCGAGGGCTGCCGCGGCTGCACGGGGAAGCCCGCCGATGTGAACTCGGTGACGCGAGTGGCCACGAACAACCGGTAGCCCACGAGCTCGGAATCGAGGAAGCAGCTCATCACACGTAGCCGAAGCTCGTCGGGCGGGTCCACGTCCGGGAGCAGCCCGTACACCTTGGCCGCCGACACGCTGCGCGGCCGGAACGCACGGCATGCGGAGCACTCCTGGGCGTGCGTCAGGAGCCGCTCGCTCAGCTCCGCCGTGAGGTCGCCATGCCGTTGCCGCAATAGCCGAGCACGTTCCGCGCAACCGTACGGGCCCTGCTTTACCAGGATGTCCGCGGTCAAGGCCGCTTCGAGCTCGGCGTGCGCGCGCTCCAGGATCGCCTCGGCTTCCTTGGGCGGGACATCGAAAATGGCCGCCAGGTCCGGAATGGACTTCTGATGCCGCACCCGCAGTTCGAGGGCCTCCCTCGAAACGGCCCGGAGCGACGTTACGGCCTCCCACGCGGTGATCCGCTGATCGACGTCCTCCTGGTCGTGGCTCGCTACCGGCAGATCCGGCGGACGCTCCCGCAACGGCGACCGCCGAGCGCACTCCAGCCGGGCGATCGCGTACAGCCACGGCTCGAACCGATCCGGGTCGCGCAGCTTGCCGATGTGCGCCTCCGCGACGACGAACGCGTCCCGCAGGGCGGCCTGTGCGGCGTCCCGCTCCCGCAACTGGAACCAGCAGTAGGCGTAGAGCCGGTCGGCGTAGGCCGCGTACATGTCGGCCGGGGCGCCGGCGCCGCGCTCGCGCAGCGCCTCGACCAGGAGATGGTCGTTCATACCAGAAAAGGTAAAGCCTCCCGAAGGTCTTTACCGGCGATTTCGAGGGATCGATTCCAATGGCATGCGCCAATTCTTCCCTTTTTCGGAATGCTTTTCCAGAGTGTTGCATTTAGCGGTTTTAACGGGGATTCGCCCCGATCTTTCAGGCTCCGTCGGGCCACCGGTCGAACCCGCGCCGCACTCCGAGGGGCCCGACAGACTTGACACTGTCATCGTGACAGTGTCATCATCGACCCATGGACGTTGCCTGGACGATCGGAGAGCTGGCCGAGCGCGCCGTCGCGGTGCTCGCCGCCGGCGAGTCGGCGCAGGTCAACGGCCGCATCCGGGACCTGCCCAACGAGCGGCTGATCCGCTGGTACACCACCATCGGGCTGGTCGACCCGCCGGCGGGCAGGCGCGGCCGCACCGCGCTCTACGGGCCGCGCCACCTGCTCCAGCTGGTCGCGGTCAAGCGGCGCCAGGCGGCAGGCCGCTCGATCGCCGAGATCCAGCTCGAGCTCGCCGCGGCGACCGACGCCGTCCTCGAACGGATCGCCGCCCTCCCGCCCGGTGCCATGGATCAGCAAGCAGAGGCGCCCATCCCGACCATCGCCGGTACGGCCGAACCCGCTTCGCAGAGCACCGCATCCGCCGCGAACCCGCGCACGGCGGAATCCGTTCCGGATGCCGGGACCACCGCTTCGGCACCGCGAACGGCTCCGCCCGACTCGACGCGGCAATCGACCGGGCCATCTCCCGAAGCCGCCCCGTCCGACGATGCCGCGCCCCCTACGAAGTCGGCGGGCACCGAACCGGACACCCAACCGGCCGCCGACGGCGCCCGGCAGGCGGACGGCGAAGCACGAACCAGGGCGCGGTTCTGGAACGCCCGACCCGACGTCTCCTTCGGCCGCGCCGCCGTGGCGGAGGACTTTCCCCGTCCCCTTCCGCCCGTCGTCCAAGGCGTCCGCCTCGCCCCCGACCTCACCCTCCTCCTGGAGGCCGGCCCGCTCAGCGCCGACGACCTCCGCGCCATCGAGACCGCCGCGCGGCCACTGCTCGACGAGCTGGCCGCACGAGGGCTCATCGCCTCCCCCGCAGACTCCGCCCGCATGCCCGCCGACCCTCCCCGGAGGCCGCAATGACCGTCCGCATACTGCCCCTGCCCGACACCGACGCGCCCCCGGAGCCGGACGGCGGGCTCGGCGCGCTGGCCACCGACCGGGGCAACCTCCCGCTCGACTCCGTCGACGTGCACGCCTCGATCACCGGTCTCGCCGCCGGCGTCGAGGTCGTCCAGGGGTTCCGCAACCCGTTCGACGTGCCCCTGGAGGCGACCTACATCTTTCCGCTGCCCGACCGCGCCGCCGTGACCGCGCTGCGCATGGAGGCGGACGACCGGGTCATCGAGGGAACGCTGAAGGAACGCGGCCAGGCCCGGCAGGACTACAGCGCCGCCATAGCCGCCGGGAAGCGCGCCGCCCTCGCCGAGGAGGACCGGCCGGACGTCTTCACCATGCAGGTGGGCAACATCCTGCCGGGGGAGCGCGTGACGATCCGCCTCGCGCTCACCCAGCCGCTGCCTCACGAGTCGGCCTCGACGGCGACGTTCCGCTTCCCGCTCGTGGTCGCGCCCCGCTACATCCCAGGGACGCCGCTGGACGGCGAGGCCGCGGGCGCCGGAGTGGCCGAGGACACCGACGCGGCGCCGGACGCGTCCCGGATCAGCCCGCCCGTGCTGCTGCGGGGGTTCCCCAGCCCGGTCCGGCTGGCGATCAGCGCCGACATCGACCCGTCCGGGCTGCCGCTCACCGAGATCCACTCGGCCCTGCACGTGGTGACGGAGGAGAGCGACGGCGACCGCACCACCGTCCGGCTGCGTCCCGGCGAGCGACTCGATCGCGACTTCATCCTGCGGCTGGGATTCGCGCCCCAGGAGAGCGCGGCCCTGTCCCTGGTTCCGGACGAGAGCGGCGACGAGGGCACTTTCAGCCTGACGGTCCTCCCGTCCGGAGACGCCCGGCCGCGTCCCCGCGACGTGGTCCTCATCCTCGACCGGTCGGGCAGCATGCACGGCTGGAAGATGGTCGCCGCCCGGCGCGCGGCCGCACGGATCGTCGACACGCTCCGCGACGAGGACCGGTTCGCCGTACTGTCCTTCGACACCGTCGTCGAGCGTCCCCGCGACCTCGGCTCCGGCCTCGTCCCAGGCACGGATCGCAACCGGTTCCGCGCCGTCGAGCACCTCGCCGCACTGCACGCGCGCGGCGGCACCGAGATGCTCGGCCCGCTCAACGAGGCGTGCCGCCTGGTCGCCGGCTCGGAGAGCGACCGCGTGGTGGTCCTCATCACCGACGGCCAGGTCGGCAACGAGGACCAGATCCTCGCGCAGCTGGCGCCGCGGCTGCAGGGCGTGCGCGTCCACACCGTCGGGATCGACCGCGCCGTGAACGCCGGATTCCTGAACCGGCTCGCGTCGATCGGCCAGGGCCGATGCGAACTGGTCGAGTCCGAAGACCGCCTCGACGAGGCCATGGATCAGATCCACCACCACATCGGCGCGCCCATCGCGACCGACCTCTCCTTGCTGGCCGACGGCCTGGAGATCGTCCCCGACTCGGTGGCGCCCGCCCGCCTGGGCGCTCTCTTCCCCGGGGTACCGCTCGTGATCGCCGGTCGCTTCCGCGGCGCGCCCGCCGGATCCGTCACCGTCAACGGCACCGCGTCCGACGGCACCGCCTGGCGGCAGCGGGCATCGGGCACGATCGCCCGGAACCCCGCCGCCACGGCGATCTGGGCGCGCGGCCACCTCCGCGACCTCGAAGACCGCTACACCGTCGGCGGGCCCCCCGACCTCGAAAGCCGCATCGTCGAGACCTCGCTGCGGTTCGGAGTGCTGTGCCGCTTCACCGCCTTCGTCGCCGTCGACAGCCGGGTCGTGACCGACTCGGCCGCGCCGCACCAGGTCGTCCAGCCGGTGGAGGTCCCGGACGGGTGGGCCGCCCCCGTGGCGGAGTACGGGGCGGCGAGTCCGCTGATGGCAGCGCCTCCCGCCCCGCCCGCGAGCGGCCCTCCGCCGTCCACCTTCGCCCCGCCGGCCCCCGGTGGGCCTCCCGACCCGAGCGCCGCCCTCATGTCGGCCGGGCCGCCCGCCCCACCGGCCGCCCGCATGCGCCGAACCTCCTCCGGCGGTGACGACATCGACGTGCCCGACTTCCTCTCGCCCCCGGCGAGCGCGTCTCCCGGCTACGGCGCACCCACGACGCCCGGCATCGATGCCTACAAGCAGGAACTGGCGCGCCTGCTGGAGTCGCTGCGCGGAACGCCCTCCGACACCGGTCACCGCATCGGTCGGCTGCAGCACGAGGTGCTTCCGGTGCTGACATCGGTCGTCAACCGCATGCAGGCACATCTCGCGCCCGACGCCGAGCCCCTCCGCACGCTGGAGACGCTCCGCCGAGCCCTGCTCCGCATCACCGGCACCAGCGCGACGCACGAGGTCGACGACCTCTGGAAACGCACGTTGCAGACTCTCGGCGAACTCACCGGCGAACCCGCCAAGTCCCCGACCCGCCGCCCCTTCTGGAAGCGCAGATCATGACCCGGTGGGGGGCAGGCCCCGGCCTGCCCCCCACCGAAACCGGCGGCACCCCCGCCCCCGCCACAGGTAACGCCCCGCCCGACCAGTACCCACGCACACGCAAAGCCGACTGCGGGCCCGCTTGACCAGCACTGACGATGCGAAGGGTGTCGGACCAGGGGTTCGCCCCGTCCGGCCAGGGCCACGTGCATGCGCAGGCCGTCCACATCCATGAACCGGTGCTCGACACCGTCCAGTCCGGGCAGGGGTCTCCCGTTCATCGGGCGGCCCGCTGCGGGACGAACCCGGCTATCGCGGCGGCCAGGCGCGCGGGCTGGTCCTCGGGCGAGAAGGTGCGCGCCCCGGGGATCCATTCGAGCCGGTCGAAGAACTTCGGCGGGAAGGTGTCGTAGGCGTCGCAGGAGGTGAGGACGAGCCGGCCGACCAGTTCGGGCCGGGTCGTCGCGACGATCTGGCAGACGGCGCCGCCGCTGTCGTTGCCGACCAGGGTGACCGGCCCGAGGTCCAAGGCCTGGATCGCACCGGCGACGATCGCGGCCAGGGCCGGCGGGGCGAGGTCGGCGCCGGGCATCGGCACCGTGTGCGCGCCGAAGGGCAGATCCAGCAGGAGCTGATCGAGGAGATCTCCGCGGAGATGAACGGCCTGGGCGAGGCCGGGCTGCTCATCGCCGGCGCCACGACCCCGAAGCCGCCCGCGCCGAGGCCGAGCCCGCCGTCCTCGCCCTCCTCCACGGCCTCCGCCGCTGACCCGCTCGAGGATCCCCTCGCTGTCACCGTGTTGCCCATTGCCCGCACTCCGCCCTCGCCACCGTCCCTGATGAGACTCCGGCGTGGTGATCGCGAGCGGGTGTTCGCTGGCCGCTTCTCGCAGCCGGGGTTCGGTGCCGCTGGCTGGACGAGGGGCCAAAGACGCTCCGGCGGCGCGAATCGAGGTGGCAGCGCTGTCGGCGAACCCCTGCAGCGCGGCATTCCAGGTGATCGCACGGGTACTCGATCCCACGGGCGGGCGGGTGCTCGCGAGTCGCTCACGGCGCAAGGCACAGCCCCCGCCTAGAGCGGGCAGGCCGAAGGGCGGCCCCCCGCGCGGGAGGCCGCCCTGTGGTGGTCCCGGCAGTGGCCGGAGAGAGCGGGGCTCAGGCACGCTTCGCGCGGGCGCCGCGCAGCAGCGGGATCAGGTTCAGCGCCAGGCCGACGACCGCGACGCCGCTGACCAGGTTGACGCCCGGGTGGAACTCGGCGAAGTCGCCGCCTCCCCCGCTCGCGCCGCCCGCGACCAGCGCGGTCACGACGGCGAGGACGAGGGCCGCGCCGACCTGGCCGGACGTCTGCACCAGCCCGGAGGCGAGGCCCTGCTCGGAGTCGTCGATGCCGTCGGTCGCCTGCGCCATGATCGAGCTGAAGCCGAACGCGAAGCCGCCGCCCAGCAGGAGCATCGTCGGCAGGATCGTGAACGCGTAGTGCGGGGTGTTCCCGGCGGTGGCCAGGAACCACACATATCCGAGGCTCAGCGACGTCATGGAGCTGATGATCAGCCGCGGCGTGCCGTAGCGGTCGATCAGCCGGCCGACGAACGGGGAGCCGAACGCGACGATCAGACCGGCGGGCAGCAGCGCCATGGCCATCTTGAGCGGCGACCAGTGCAGGACGTCCTGCAGGTACAGGGTCATCATGAACTGGAAGCTCAGGTACGAGCCGAAGAGCGCGACGATGCTGAGGTTCGCGCGGATGATCGAGCCGATGCGCAGGATGCCGAGCCGGATCAGCGGGTGCCGCACCTTGTTCTCGGTGGCGACGAAACCGATCAGCAGCGCCGCGGCGAGCGCGATGGAGCTGAGCGTGACCGGGTCGAGCCAACCGCGGTCCGGCGCCGAGACGACGGTGTAGACGGCGAGGAGCATGCCGCCGGTCAGCGTGACGGCGCCGACGAGGTCGTGGCCGCCGCCGGCCGCGGGCTTGTCGCGCGGGATCAGGGTGATGCCGGCGACGAGCGCGACCAGGGCGAGCGGCACGGGGGTCAGGAACGTCCAGCGCCAGCCGACGCTGGTGAGCAGCCCGCCGAGGATCAGCCCGGACGAGTAGCCGCTGGCGCCGAAGACCGAGAAGACCGACAGCGCCCGGTTGCGCGCGCGTCCCTCGTGGAAGGTGGTGGTCAGGATGGACAGGGCGGTCGGGGCGGTGAACGCGGCGGCCAGGCCCTTGACGAAACGGGTGGCGATGAGCAGCGTGCCGTCGCTGACCAGGCCGCCGACCAGCGAGGCGACGGCGAACACGGCGAGCGCGGTGAGGAAGACGCGGCGGCGGCCGAGGAGGTCGGCGGTGCGTCCGCCGAGCAGCAGCAGGCTGCCGTAGCCGAGCACGTAGCCGTTCACGATCCACTGCAGCGACGTGGTGGACAGGCCGAGCTCGGTCCCGATCGACGGCAGCGCGACGCCGACCATCGAGACGTCGAGTCCGTCGAGAAACAGCACGGCGCAGAGCACTGCGAGGACTCCCCACAGCCGGGGGGTCCAGGCCTGCTCGGCCGGCGCGCTCGCGGCGGCCGGCGCGCGGACGGCAGAGGCGGGTGAGGTGTCGGTGATAGTCACGTCGGAGGACATTACATGCACATGCATTCAATGTCCAAGCATAAGTTTCGTTCGAATTTAATGCGAGTGCATCTGATGCGCGCGCATGCTAGGATGCGCGGCATGGAGTCGGAGACGGCCCTGGTGGGCCGGTGGCGCTCGCTGGCGACGTGCTACAACACGGTCGCCTGCGACCTCGACCGCTCGCTGCAGGAGGCGCACGGCCTGAGCATGAGCGAGTTCGAGACGCTCGACAGGCTCGTCGACGTCGGCTGCGACAAGTGCCGCATGCAGGACATCGCCGCGGCGATGTACCTCAGCCAGAGCGCCCTGTCGCGGACGGTCGCGCGGCTCGAGAAGCACGGACTGGTCGAGCGAGTCATGTGCGAGTCCGACCGCCGCGGCGTGTTCGTCGCCCTGACCGAGGCCGGCCGCGAACGGCACGCCGAGGCGCACAAGACCCACATCGAGGTCCTGGCCAAGCACCTCCCCGCCGCTGCCGCCTGCTAAGACGCGCCTCGGATCGGCCTCGGGCGCTGGTCAGCCACCGCTCGTGGACGGCCTCACCAGGCCCAGCTCATAGGCGATGATGACGAGCTGGACGCGGTCGCGCGCATCGAGCTTGGTGAGCAACCGCGCGACATGGGCCTTGGCGGTGGCCACGCTGATGACAAGCTCAGCCGCGATCTCCTGGTTGGACAGGCCCCGTCCGACCAGGGTGAGGACCTGGCGCTCGCGGTCGGTGATCCCGTCGACGCGGCGCGGCGGCCCGGGCGACGGCTCCGGACGCGCCGCGAACTCCTCGATCAGCTTTCTGGTGACGCTCGGCGCGATCAGCGCGTCCCCGCCGGCGACGACGCGGACCGCGGCGAGGATCTCCTCCAGCGCCATGTCCTTGACCAGGAAGCCGCTGGCGCCCGCCCGCAGCGACCCGTAGACGTACTCGTCGTCGTCGAACGTGGTCAGGATCACGACATGGGCGGACCTGATCCGGCGGGTGGCCTCGATGCCGTCCATGTCCGGCATCCGGATGTCCATGACCACGACGTCGGGACCGGTCTCCTCCACCAGCGCGACCGCCTCGGCGCCCGTCCCGGCCTCGCCGACGATCTCCATGTCCGGAGTGTCGGCCATCAGCACGCGCAGGCCGGCGCGGATCAGCGGCTGGTCGTCGGCCAGCACGATGCGGATCGTCATGCGGCCCCCGCCCTCGCCCCCGCTCTCGCGGGCACGGGAAGCCGCGCCGCCACCCCGAACCCGCCGCCGGGACGCGGCCCGGCGGTGAACTCGCCGCGCAGCAGCGCGACCCGCTCGCGCATTCCGACGATGCCGTACCCGGTCCCGACCACGCCGCCGTCCCCCTCGTCGTCGATCCCGACGGCCAGCTCCCCGTCCCGATAGCCGATGGTCACCCGGCAGCTGTCGGTGCCCGCATGGCGGACGACGTTGGTGACCGCCTCCTGGACGATCCGGTAGGCGGAGAGCTCGACGTCCGGCGGCAGCGGTCTCGGCTCGCCCTCGATCCGGACGTCGACCTGGACTCCGGCGTCCATCGTCGCCGCGGCCAGGTGGCCGAGATCGGCCAGGCCGGGCGCCGGACCGAGCGGTGCGGCACCGGGCTCGTCCCGGCGCAGCGCGGTGAGCATCCTGCGCAGCCCGGACAGGGTGTCGCGGCTGGTCGCCTCGATCGCCGCCAGTGCGTTGCGCGCCTCCCCAGGCTGCGTGTCGATCACCCGTCCGCCCACGCCGGCCTGGATCGCGATGATGCCGATGCTGTGCGCGACCATGTCGTGCAGTTCCCGCGCGATCCGGAGCCGCTCGGCCGCGACGGCCTGCGCCGTGGCCTGCTCGCGCAGGATCTCCGTGTGCGCACGCCGCACCTGGATCGAGTTCCCCGTCATCCACGTCACGACCGCCGCCAGGACGATGGTGACGAGGAGCACGTCGTCCGCGGACAGCCACGCCACCACGGACATCAGCTGTAGGACGCAGGTGACGACGGCGACGGGAAGCGAGAATCGCCGCCTTCGCGTGGTCGCGATGTAACAGACCGCGATATCGGTGAGGAGGATCTCCAGCCCGGCGATCGTTCCGTTCCGCGTCTGCATGAGGGCGACGATCCAGGCGAGAAGCAGAATCGCGTGCGCCGCGAGCGCCTGACGCCTCAACAACGACATCACGAGGGCCGTGAGACCGATCGAGAGGAGCACTTCCAGACGCTCCGGAAACCTCATGGGCATGACCGTGAGGAGCAGGACACCGGGATAGAGGACGGCCCCGCACCAGGCCAGGACCGCACCGGCGACTCGGCGCGCTCGACGCCACGGCAGGGTTGACATGCGCCGATCGTAACCTTCGCCCGCCCCTTCGCACATTGGCCCGCAGGCGTAATCCTCCGGGATGAAAAGGCCTGTGGCGAATGTGTCCGGCGGCCCGATGTCCGGCGACCGCGCCGTCGGCACCGTTATTTCCATGAAACGGTGGACGCTGCTCCTGCCCGCTTTCGAGATCACGGGGATAGCACTCTTCTCGGCGGTGTACGACTCCCTCGATTTCCACATCTATTGGCTGGGCGGGCACGTCGTCACCAACGGAACCAGCCTCTACCACGAACGTCTCGCCGGCCTCTGGTTCACGAACACCCCGTTCATGGCGACGTTGTTCGTACCTTTGGCCGCAATGCCGCTCACCCTCGCCCGAGTCCTGTGGCAGGCGGCCGCCTTCGGAGCCCTTGCCTGGGCCTGTTTCCTGACCACGAAGCTCGCCGGCCGCCGCATCGCCGCGACCGTCGCACTACTCCTGGAGCCTGTCTGGCATTCCTTTTTCCTGGGCCAGGTGAACCTCTTTCTCCTGGCCTTCGTCCTGGCCGACATGCACCGCGTCGCTCTCGGCCGTCCAGCCGGAATCGGCATCGGCATCGCCACCGCCATCAAGCTCACACCGGGCATCTTCGTCGTCCTGCTACTGCTGACGAGAAGAACGAGAGACGCCGTCACGGCCTTCTGCACCTTCGCCGCCTGCACCCTGCTCGCCTACGCCATCGCACCGGACGCGTCACGCATCTATTGGCTGCACACCTTCTTCGACACTTCGCGCGTCGGCGTCCCGTACATCAGCAACCAATCCCCATATGGCGCCTTGGCCCGCATACTCCACGGCACCGCCGAGATCGGCGTCTGGTACCCGGCCATTCCACTGACCATCGGCGCTGCCGGCCTGGCGATCGCCGTGCTGTGGGCAAGGCGCGGCGACTGGCTGAGCGCCACAGCCGTCACGGGCGTGACCGGTCTGCTCGTCTCAACCATTTCCTGGGCGCACCACTGGGTATGGGTCGTCCCGCTCCTGGCCGTTCTCGTCCGCGACGGTCACCGGAAGACCGCCATCGCCTGCGGCGCCATCTTCGTCCTGTCCCCGTTGTGGTGGACGCCCCACAACGGCGACCCGCGCGAATACGGCCTTCACCTCCTGACACCGGTCGCCAACTGCTACCTCGTCGCCGGCATCTACTTCCTGGTCCACATGGCCGTCCACCTACGCCGCCCGCCCGATCACCGCATCGGCGGCGCCCCGGTGATTTCTCCGCGCCGTGCCGGTCAGTACGCCGAGTACCGGCTCACAGGAGGATGACGCCATGCGGAAACTGACCTTCGGCATGAACCTGAGCCTGGACGGCTACATCGCCGCGCCGGGCGACGACCTCGGCTGGAGCACACCGAGCGACGAGCTGTTCCAGTGGTGGTCCGACCGGGTGGGGGCGACGGACCTGGCGCTGTACGGGCGCAGATTGTGGGAGACGATGAGCTCCCATTGGCCGACCGCCGACCAGCAGCCCGGCGCCACACCGGCGGAGGTCGAGTACGCCCGCCGCTGGCGGGACATGCCGAAAGTGGTGTTCTCCTCCACCATCGGCACGGTCGACTGGAACAGCCGCCTGGTCAGCGGCGACGCGGTCACCGAGATGAGAAGGCTCAAGGCCGAGGACGGCGGTCCCATGGACATCGGCGGCGCCACCCTCGCCGCAGCGGCGATGCGGGCCGGGCTGATCGACGAGTACGTGCTGGTCACCGCACCGGTCTTGGTGGGCGGCGGCACACCGTTCTTCACGGCGCTGGACAACTGGGTGAACCTGACCCTGGTGGAGACCCGGACGTTCCCCGACGGCGTACTCCTGACCAGGTACGAGACCAGGCGCTGAGCACCGACCTCGGATCGCCCGTGCCCAGGGCCGCCGCCGCGGTGGATTTGCCGGCACGGCGCCGTGTTCGCGCTGGTCAGGACCGAAGCGGCGCCGCTGCGGAAAGGCCCCTTCCGAGTGCCCGGAAGGGGCCTTTGAGCTGGAGCCGCCTGTCGGAATCGAACCGACGACCTATTCATTACGAGAGCCCTTGACCAGGGTTCCGGCGAGTTCGCCGAAGTTCGTTTTGCCTGTTCAGAGGGGACGTCCGAACGTCCACGCACCTGCACGGTACGGGGGGAACTGCAACCCGAACTGCAACCCGCCCGCGGGCCCCCGATCAAGACGCCGCGGTGAGATGCATCTCGCCGCACGCAGCCGCCAGACATGAGGCGGCCCCGGAATCACGGTGCTACCAACACCGGCCGGGGCCTTGATCCGGGGAGAGAGCCCGAACCCATGCGTAGTTTCGCAGAGATTTACATCGCGACCGAAGACCGGTCCGCCACGGACGGGAAATCGTCGACGTGGCCGAACGGTGAACCGAAGTCCGTCCGGGACGCGGCCGACCGCAAGGGCGGTGCGAAGTGACCGCCACCCCGAACCCGTGCCCCGCCTGGTGCGACGGTGACCACCCGTCCGGGTGGTCCGGTGTTGTCCACCGCGGCGAGATCGGCCGCGCGAACGTCGGCGGTGAGACCGTCATCGTCGTCATCCTCAAGTCGCCGGAGGGACCGGCGAGCGTGACGATCTCCGGGCCGGTGTACGTCGAGATCCACAACGACGACCACGACGACATGGTCCGGCTCCTGACGCTCGCCGGCCAGACCGACCTGGCCGCGCTCGTCGAGCGCGCCGCGACGATCCTGCGGGAGGCGGCCCTATGACCGCGATCGTTCCCGAGCCGAACGTCCAGGCTCTCGCCGACGAGCTCATGATGCTGTTCGCCGCTCACGGCGTCCCGGTGAGCCTGCCGGACGTCCGCACCATCTGGCAGGGCGGGAAGCTCGCCGGCGTCACCGTGACCGCGTACCGGCGCCCGGACGGGCTGCCCGCGCCGATGACCCGCGACCAGTACGACGCCCACATCCGCGGGGAGGAACTGTGAACAACCGGGACACCGACCTGTGGAACGCGGTCGGCGGTGTGCTCGTCCTCGCCGTCTTCGCGCTGCTCGGGTGGGGACTGTACGAGTGCGCCGTCACCGACGTGTCGGTGCCGCTGCTGCTGCCGCTGACGACCGGCGCCGCCACGCTGTGGCTCGGGTGGCGCGAGGTCGACTGGTGGGCGCAGCGGCGCCGTAAGGCGATCGAGCGGCACGAACGGTTGCAGCGGGAGCGGCACGAGGCACTCCACCCGCGCCGCGACGAGCAGGCCGTGACGCTGATCCTGCACCGCGGCCCGTACGCGTCCGACCTCGACGGCCGCCGGATCGGCGACGCAGAGCGGGACGTCGTCGTGACGGTCCTGCACGCGCACTTTGAGGCCGGCCGTCTCGACCAGGTCGAGATGGAGGACCGGGTCACGCAGGCTCTCGCCGCGAAGACGCTCGGAGAGCTCCGCCGCCTCGTCGCCGACATGCCGAACGAAGGGATCGACTCATGACGCGGCCCACGTTCTTCGCGCACCGCGCGACCATCGTCCTCATGGCCGTGGTGGTCCTGGTCGCGACCGGCGACGGGTTCGCGCAGTCGTACGCGGGGCTGTACCACTGGGCGACCGAGCACCACCTCAAGTCGTGGAAGGCCGACACGTTCCCGCTGCTGGTCGACCTGTTCGTCGCGGTCGGTGAGCTCGGCATGTTCGCGTTGGCGCTCGAGGGCCACCGGCTCCGCAAGTCGGTGATGTCGTGGGCGGACGTGGCGTTGCCGTTCGGGATCGCCGCGGCCGGGTGGGGCGTGTCGCTGGTGTTCAACGTCGGGTCGGTCGGGCACCGGTTCTCCGACCAGGCGACGGCCGCGGTCCCGCCGGTCGCGTCGATGCTGGGCCTGCTGGTTCTGCTGCGGACGCTTCACCGGCTGGTCACCCGGCCGGCCGATGGGCTGGACGCGTCCGTGTCCGTGCGGGCGAGCGTCGCCGACGCGGACCGCGCGGACGGCGCCGCGAACGGGTACTCGATTTGGGCGGCCCTCGAGGACGCGCCCCCGGCGGAAGTCGAACCGGTCGCGACCCCCGATCCCCTGGACGACTGGTACGACGAGACCGATCCCGAGCCGGAGACCGGTGGTCGCGACCAGGACGAGACCGACCCCGAACCGGGCGCGGCCGACGAGACCGATGGTTCCGAGCCGGACGAGACCGATCCCGTACTTGAGCCGGTGATCGCGACCGCCCGGGACCGGTTCGCCGACGTGATCGCGACCGGTGGTCTCCCGTCCGTGCGGGCGGTCCGCCGAGAGATGCGGGTCGGGTACCCGCGGGCCGTGAAAATCCGCGCCGCGCTCGACGCGGTCGCGGGCAAGTAGACCGAGCCGGGCCCCGGGGTCACCTTCCACAGCATCCCGGGGCCCGGTTCCTCTCTCAGGAGGAACTACAAGCATGACGCACACCGTCAACGGCCACACCTCGCGCCGGTTCACCCCGGCCGCTGATGAGCCGGTCATCTCCCTGGACAAGGCGCCGGCGGGCGCCCGCCTGGTCGACCCGGTGGAGCTCGTCGACGTCGACGAGATCGAGGGCGAGGTCCTCGCCGAACCGGTCGACCAGCCCGACACCGGCCTGGACGTCGGGTGGATCGCCGAGCGTCGGGCGCGGCTGGACGCGGCGCCGCGGGTGGTGCCGCTGTGGCTGCGGGACCGCGACCAGTTCGCCGATAACGTCGCGTTCGTCGCTGCCTGGTACGGGCGCGAAGCGGCATTCCACGGGGTGCGGGCGCCGCTGTATGTGGCGCGGCTCTGGTCGGGTGCGCCGCGCGGCGCCTACAAGGCGGGCCGCAAGTGGTTCCGGTGGGTCACCGACGCCGAAGCGCGACCGGTGGAAGCCAAGGCCGCGCTCGGCGACCCCGACACCTGGACGAGGTTCGTCACCGTCCAGTCCCGGCGGACCGGGCCGCGGCGCCGCCTGACCCTCGTCGTCGGCGTCCCGGTGGTGCTGCTGGTCACGCTCGCCGCGATCCTGCTGCCGACCTGGATGTTGACCGCCGGCGCCGCGGCCGTGCTGTCGGTGCTCGGGTGGGTCGGCAAGGACCCGGACCGGCCCATCGTGTCCCGGTACGTCGCCGTGCGCCTCCAGCGGCGCCTGGACTCCAACGAGGTCGAGACGGCGCTCGAGGCGATCGGCGTCAAAGGCTCGGTCGACTGGGCCGCGCCGATCCAGGTCGACGGGCCCGGGTGGCTCGCCGAGCTCGACCTCCCCGGCGCCACCACCGCGGCGATGGTGCTGGAGAAGCGCGAGAAACTCGCCGCGGCGATGCGCCGCCCCATCTCCACCCTGTGGCCGGAAGGCGACCGGACCGCGCACCCGGGCCGCCTGCGCATCTGGGTCGCACGCGAAGACCCGGCAAAGGCGCCGCGGCGGCTGTGGCCGCTCATGCGTGAGGGGCAGGCCGACGTGTTCGGGCCGCTTCCGTTCGGGTTCGACCCGCGCGGGAACCTCGTCGAGATCACGCTCATGTACTCCAACCTGCTCGTCGGCGGCATCCCCGGGTCCGGGAAGACGTCGTGTGCCCTGGCGATCGTCCTGGGCGTCGCCCTCGACCCGACCGCGCGCCTGGACGTCTTCGAGCTCAAGGGCTCCGGTGACCTCGACAGCGTCCGGCCGGTGTGCCACCAGTACGTGTCCGGCGACGATGACGACGACCTGACGGCGGCGCTCGAGGGGCTCCGCGCGGGGATCGCCGAGCAGAAGCGGCGCGCGGAGTTCATCAAGGGCCTGCCAGCGTCCGAGACGGCGGAGGGGCGGCGCGTCACCCGCGCCCTGGTCGAGAAGTACCCGGAAGCCGACCTCGGGCCGCGCGTCATCGTCATCGACGAGGTGCAAGAGTTGTTCACCTCTGCCGAGCACAAGGACGAGGCGGCCGACCTGGCTACCCGGCTGATCAAGAAGGGCCGCGCGTACGGGGTGATCCTGATCCTGTTGACGCAGAACCCCGACGCTGCGTCGCTGCCGACGTCGGTCGCGTCCAGCGTCGGGACGCGCCTGTGCCTCGCGGTGATGGACTGGCGCGCGAACAACAATGTGTTGGGCACGGGCGCGCATGAACGCGGGTTGCGGGCGACCGATATCTCTGCCAGTGAGCAGGGGACCGGGATCCTCGCCCGCGGCCGGGAGGGCGTCACCGTCCGCGCGGCGTTCATCAAGCAGACCGAAGCGGAGGAGATCGGGCGCCGCGCCCTGGCGCTCCGTATCGCCGCGGGCACCCTCACCGGCGAGGCGGCCGGGGAGACGGTGAACGACGGTGAGCGGACAACGATCGTCGATGACCTGCGGGCGGTGTGGCCGGCCGGGCAGGACACCATGCACTCGTGGGAGCTCGTCCAGGCCCTCGCCGCGTACAAGCCGGACCGGTACGGCGACTGGCTCCCGGAAGGGCTGGACGAGCTCGACGAGGCGGAGCAGAAGGCGGCCCGGTCCGCGTCGGCGACGATGCTGACGAACGCCCTCAAGCCCTACGGAGTGACCACTCGGCAGATCAACAAGAGGGGCGCCGGCGGCGGCGCGAAGGGTGTCCGGTGGGACGACCTCGCGGCCGTCGACGGCACCTGACCGGGTTCACCACCCCCGAAACCGGTTTCGCCCCCGGTATCGGGGGTGACCTGGGATGTTTCGGGTTTCGGAGGGTCCGGGACAGGCACTGAATCGGCCTGTTCCGGGCCCTTGGGACACACCCCATGCCAAGGCCCTACCTGCGTGACGTGCTGACATGCCAGAGCCCCGCGCCTACCGTGGAAGTTGTCCAGGCTTCACGGAAGGGCGGGGCTCTATGAACGACGGTACAGGGATCGGCCAGCGACTCAAGGCCCATCGCAGAGACGCAGACCTCACCCAAGAGCAACTCGCTGAAGCGGCCGGCGTCTCCGTCGACCTCATCGGCAAACTCGAGCGCGGCGACCGGGCATCCGCACGGGTGTCGTCGCTGCTGAAACTCGCCGGCGCACTCGACATAGACCTATCCGAGCTAGTCGGTAAGCGCCCGCACCTCACCCACGACGACGATGCGTCGGTGCTAGCCGTACGAGACGCGATCCTGTCCCCGGCCGTCCTGCCGGGCATCGACGCCGATGACACCGAACCCCCGCCGCTCCCCGCCCTCGAGCGCGCCGTGCGCGCCGCATGGCTCGACTACTGGGGCGGCCGGTTGACCCGCCTCACCACCACCGTTCCCGGCCTGCTCAGCGAGGCGCGCATGGCGTCCCGGGAGCACGGGCCCGCCGCGGCGAGGCCTCTCGCGCAGGCGTACCAACTCGCCGCGTGCCTGCTCGTCCACCTCGGTAAGGACGACCTCGCGACGATGGCCGCGGAACGCGCCGTGACCGCGTCCACCACCGGAGACGACCGGCTGTTGTGGGCGACCATGAACGGCACCTGGTCATGGTGCGTGCATCACCAGGGGCGGCTGGACGTAGCCGAGCGGCACGCCCTCACCGTCGCCGAGCAGATCGAACCGGACTTCGCGCGGGCGCCGCTGCCGCACCTGACGGTGTGGGGCGGCCTGGTCCTCACCGGCCTCGCGTCCGCCGCGGCGGCCGAACGCGTCGACGAGGTGACCGAGTACATCGGCCTCGCCCGGGTCGGTATCGGCCGGTTCGACGACGGCGACCGCCACGACTATGAGAGCAACTACGGGCCGTCGCAGGTGGCGATGCAAGCCACCCACGCCTACACGATGTTGAGGCGGCCCGACCGGGCGCTCAAGGCCGCGAAGGGTGTCGACCGAAGCGACCTCCATTCGATCTCTTACGGCCGTCATCTGCTGGACGTGGCGTCCTCTCACGTCGACGCGCGGCACTACTCGACGGCGGAGACGACCCTCGCCGAAGCGGAGAGCGTGTCGACGGAATGGTTCCGGCACCAGGGGCCGGCGCGGGCGCTGGTCGGTGAGCTCGTTCACGAGTCCCGGCGGCTGACTCCCGGGTTGCGGCGCCTCGCGCGGACAGTCGACGTCGACCGGTAGCCGCGGGCGGACGGGGAACCCGGACGCCACGTCCAGGTGTGGCCGGATCCTGCCACCCGGACCCGGACGGCCCGTCCGTTCCGCTCCCTGACCAGGTTCGGCACTGTGTGGCGTATGACACAGACCGAGCCGCTGACCGGCACTGATGAGGAGATCAAAACCCGCCTGCGCGCCGAGTTCCCGGCCTGGTCGATCATCCGGACCGACCGCGGCCGGTGGTGGGCCAACCGCGGGCCATTGCAGGGTGAGCTCCTCAACGAACGTTCCAGCGTCGACGCTGACACTCCCGGGGAACTCCGGATAGAGCTGCAGGCGATCGAGGCGTCACAGTGAATGAGACGGGGGGCGGCCCGGAACCGGACTCGACCAAGCGTCGGGGTCCCCAACCGGCACCGGGCCAAACTCCCGCCGACGTCGACCCCGGACGGGAGCTCGGCAAGGCCCTTGCCGCCTATATGCAGCTCATGGACGAGATCGTTCCCGAGTCGCAGTATTGGCGCGGCAAGCGTGAGAACCCCGAACGCATCGCCTACCTGGGGTCGATTATCGAACGCGCCGCCTACCGCCGGCGGGAAGCACAGCGGCGCCGCACCACCCCCTGACAGCCGCGGCCCTGAGGTGGCCGAACCCCCGAACCTCCGGGCCGCGGCACCACACGACCCCCGAACCCATCCGCCCGGGTTCGGGGGTCGCGTCATGTCAGACGAGCTCGTCGACGACGGCCGTGATGTCCGCGAGACGAGCAGGGGCGCCGCCGTGCCGGACACCCGTCACTGCGATGTACCTGCCGGTGCCGTACACCTCGACGCGGTGCCCGCCGACACGGACGTGACGGCCGCCGGCGACATCAGCGAACCCGAACACGTGCAGCCCGTCCCCGGACGGGGACACCTCCACGTACGTCGCCGGGAACCGGGCGAGGAGCTCCCGCGCCCACGGCGCGACCGCCCCACCGTCAAGGCAATGGTCGATGTCGACGCAGACGATGCCGTCGCCGTCCAGCACGAACCCCACCCCCACGCCGGCGGTGCTCGCTCGAGCCTGCCGGTACGTCGACCACGTGGCCGGGTCCGTCGACGAGGCGGCGCGGCCGTCGACCGTCAGCGGCACCTTACGGGCGGTGCGGCGGACCCACCTGGGGCGGCTGGTCATCTCGGCGGGCACCTGACGGCGGGCGCGGTGCGCAGCGACCCGGCAGCGACCCGAGCAGAACCGCGCGAGGCTCGGACGCGACAGGACCGGCATCGGCTCGTCGCAGTGCTCGCAACGGGGACGCTTCACAGTGGCCATGCCCCGAGTCTACCGGCCCGTGTAACGGGTAGAGGGCATCTGACCTGGCAAGATGCGGTCACCGTGTCGGCGGGCAATGTGCAGTGGCCCGTACAACCGCAGGTCACAGCGAGTCCCAGACCCGTACGGACCGGCCAGCGCAATACCGCTCCGCGCTCCCGTCCATGATCAACACGGGGTGGGTCCCCAGGGGGCCCGGTCGGTCAGTCGATGAGGCCCGGGTGGCGTTCGGCCGGCCGGTTGCGCGGGATGCGGTTGCGGCGGCGCGCCTCTGCCGCCTGCTGCCCGGTGACCTTGGCGTGGTGCCGGCGGCAGAGCAAGACGAGCATCTCCACCCGGTGGTCGTCGGCGGCGCCACGGTGGTGGACCTCCAGGCGCTCGGTACTGCCGCACACGGTGTCACCGTCGACCCAGCGGCAGGACTTGTCGCGGCGCTTGACGAACTCGACCCGTGCGTTCCAGTCGGTTGGTCTGGGTTCGCTGCGCCACATGCGGCCGGACTCTTTGCGTGGCCGCGGGTTGTCTTGGATCTTGCGTGGCATTGGTTACACCTCCAACTCGTCGAACACGTGCGCGTCGTCCTGGAGTCGCACCGTGACGAGGGTCCCGGCTGTGAAGTCCGCGGCGATGTCGGCGAGCATGGATGCTTCGTGTTCGGCGTCGGCGCGGTTCCATCCCCAGCAGTCGACGAGGAATCCGGCGTGCGCGTCGATGTACTGTGCGCGGGTCATGTCTGTGTCGGTGACCAGGGCTAGCGTGGTGCCTTTGCGGCTGGTCATCCCTGCTAGGGACCGTTCGCATCCGCAGGCGCCTTCCTGTCCGGCGGAGCATACGAACGGCCGGTAGAGGAGTTCGCCGGGGATGGTGGCGACGAACCCGCCGTCTCTCGGGTCGTCAGTGTCAGGAGCGGCGAGGACGAGCACGGTGTCACCTCCGAGCGGATCGTCGCTGCGGTCCGCGTTCGGTCTGCCGCTGCTGGAGTTCTTCGAAGTCGTCGCGGGACAGCCGGCGTTCACGGGCCCACTGGTCTTGAGCCTGCCGGAACTGCTCGCGCTTGCGGAGCGCGTCCACGGTGAACCCGACGTTGTCCGGGGCGCGGCCCGGCCAGTCGCCGTCCCGGAACGTCATCAGCCGCGCGGGAATGGTGATCGCGGCGGCGGCCCGCTCAACGCGTTCGTACGCCGCGGCGTACACCTCGGGTGACACGGTGCCGAACTTGCGGACCATCTCTTGGACGGTGCCGAGCTGCTGCTTGGCATCGAGCCATTCGAGCGCGGCCGGGTAGTCGTCAGGCTTGGGTTTCACGTCATCTCCTCACTGGGGGTGGGGACGGCCGGCCCCGTGGCCCTGAAGCCCGGCCGTCCCCACGCGTGGTGACCGCGACACGGTGAGGGGAAGGAGGTCGAACCCTCACCGTGCCCGCCTCCTCTCGGTGACCTAATCCGAGCTGTCATGTCAGTAGCGGGTGCGGAACCAGCGTTCCGGGTCGTCCTCGATCTGCTGGTTCGGGGTGATGCGCAGGTATCCGACGCCGGCGGCGCGGGCACCCGCGTACGCGGCGGACCCGATCAACATCCCGGGTTCGATCGGCTGGATACGGCGTTCGTCGACGAACACCGAGTCTCCGGTGCCCATGCCGGCGCGGGCCCATCCGAGCCCGGCGTGTTCGGGTTCGGGGCCGGTCTTGGGGGTGCGTTCGGGGACGCCGTTGCGGTGCATGTCCCGCTGCCATCGGGGGATGTTGCGGTGCCGTCCGTGGCAGCGTGCGACGAGGCGGGCGACGGCATCGCGGACGTCCTGCCATTCCTTGAGCGCCTCGTCGGCGGTGCCGGTCTCAGTGATGATTTCGGCGCGGAGTTCGGCGAGGGTGCGGTGCCGTGCGTCGCGTTCCGCGGCCTGGACGGTGAGGGCGGCGGCCTGGACCTTGAGTTCGGCGTGCTCGACTGCGAGCGCGGCGTCTCCGTAGTCGCGGGGGGACACGTCATCGTCGCCGGCGAGGATGCGGTCTTTGAACGACTCCAGCTCGGCGGCGGCCTCGTCGCGGGCCCGCTGCGCGGCTGTCAGCGCGTCCCTAGCGTCCTGGACGGGGTCTGTCTTCGTTGCCACCCGTGCGCCTCCTGCGCGTCGCCCACGCGGCTATCTCACCGATGGGGATGAGCCAGTCATGTCCGGGCCGGGTGGCGGTGAGGCGGCCGTCAGCGCAGGCTCGGCGCACGGTGACCGGCTGGACTCCGAGGAGTTCCGCGGCTTCCCGTGCTGTGACCAACTGTCCGGCCTGTGGCTGGTCGACGGCGAATCTTGTAGCGGTATCGCTACCGGTGCGTTGGGCGAGTCTCCACTGTGTGGCGAGGTTCTCGACGGCGAGGAGCTCGGCGTACACCTCCGGGTTGTGGAGGTAGCGCAGGCGCAGTGCCCGGCCGGCGGCTTCGTCGAGGAGCGCCAGGACGCGGGCACTGACCCCCGGAGCGTCGGTCACTCTTTGACACCACCCGCCACCACGTTCATCACCTGAGCCACCCGGGCCATTTCCTCGTCAGAGTCAGGGATCGGCCACCATGCCGCGGCTTCCACCAGCCCTAGCGCGATCTGACCTTTCAACGCCTCGCACATCGCGGGTCGCAGCGGCGCGCTGACGTCTGCGTTCCACAGCGTCACCGTGATGTCGGCGAGGCGTTCGCCGGGGAAAAGCCAGTCTTCGACGCCGCGGTTCTCTCGCGCTTCGGCGCATTCCTGGAGCGACAGCTTCGCCACCGACACCAGCCATGGCGCCATCAATTCCCACACGTCAGGGTGCGCGTTGAGGGCGTACAGGCGGGAAGCGACGGCAGCGAACCACAGTAGGTTCGGGGAGTTGTGGTCCGCCCACGCGAGGATCTCGTCACAGAGGTGCAGCGGCAGCGCCCATATCTCCCGCTGCTCGTCGTCCTGGGCTTTGTCGTACCGGCTGATGATCGCGCCGATGAGCATCTCCGCGAGGTCCTGCTCCGTTGGGCTTTCGTGCCCGACCGGCGCCGGGTGGGGAATTTCCCCACGCAGTTCCCTGCGGACCGACCCGACGGTCTTGTGGTCGCAGCCGAGCAGACGCGCGATCGCACGGTCTGACCGGTCCGGGTCCGCCGTGATCTCGTCGGCGATGAGTTGCCGCTTCTGCTCTCGGGTGAGGTGCCGGCGGGCGAGGTTGTACATGCGTGCGAGCGAGCGCGCTTCGTCGTCGTCGCGGACCTGGACGATGTCGACGCGGTATGTGATGCCCAACTCGTCGGCGATCTGCTGGCGGTGGTGTCCGTCGAGGGTGTTGCCGTGCTGGTCCTTTACGACGGGGACCATGACGCCGCGCTCCCGGATGTCGTCGCGAAGCGCGCTGTACTCCTCGGCCGTCAGCGGCGGCATGAGTTGGTACGGCTGGTCATTCACTGGGGCATTCCTCGGTTTCCGTCCTGGTCGTTTCCGGCTTGTGGTCCGGCGCCCAATTTGGGCTCGGCAAGTTGCCGCCGGCGGCACCCTGGCCGTGCCCTTGAAACGGGTCACGGGGCGTTTCCTGCTCGGTTCTGGCGAGCTTGTTGCGGTGCCGTGCGGCGAGGCCGTGGGCGCGGCGCTGGTGGAGCTCGACGAGGCGCCGGCGGCGGCCGTCACGGCGGTCCCGGTTCGTCTGCAGTCGCTCGGCGAGGCGCTCCTCAACGGCGGCGCGCATGTCGTCGTCCATGCGGCTCATGCCGCGCCGCCTTCCTCGATCCCGAGCGCGGCCCACCGGGCGCGAGGCGTCATCTTCCGGGCGTGCGGCAGGCAGAAGGCGCCGTGCTCGTACCGGTGCGCGGGCTCGTCGCAGCCGGTCATCTCGCAGACGTCACCCGAGAGTTGGTCCCGCAATAGAGAGGATCGCGTCTCAAGCGACTCACGCGGCTCAGAATCGGGCTCCGGGGCCGCTGTGAGTCGCGGTGAGTCGCTTGAGTCGCGGTCTTCCTTATTGTGGGCGTCACTTTCGGTGGAGTCCTTCAGCTTGATCCCCGAGTACGTACGGACCTGCTTCCCATCGACCCGCGGTCGGATCATGCGCACCTGCGGCGCCACCGCCTGCAAGTTGCGGCCGAAGATCTGCTTGGACCCGGCGCTCCCACGGCCGTTGTCCTCGCACCACTCCTTCCACGCGGCCCAGATCTCATCGACGGTGACCTGATGTTCGGCGCCTGTGTCGCAGCAGTCCCGGACGAACGCGCTCGTCGGCGAGGCGATGTCCTTCATCGCGGTCACCGACTCCACCGACGACCGCGGCTCGGTCAACCGCCCCTGCTCGGTCAGCCGGTCCAGGCCGTCAAGCGCCCAGTTGAGGATCCCGCCGAGTTCGCCGTTCAGCTTCCCTTCGAGCTCGGTGTCTTCGTTGTGGAGCCACGACCGGGTCATGGTCAGCACGATGAACCGGTGGGCGATGACGCCGGACGCGTCACCGAACTGGGGCATGACGTTGGACAGGATCAGGAAGCGGGTCGGGAGCCGCCCGGTCCACGCCTGCTTGTACTTGCGGTCCACCTCCACGCGGTCTTCGCCGCTGATGGTGAGTAGCCGCTCCACCACCTGATTGCCGGTGTTCCCGGCAAGCCGAGCGTCAGAGATGATCGCGAACGGCTTTCCGATGAGCGAGGCCATCCCGAAGTTGGTCGCGAGACTGGCCATGGTCGGGCCGGCGACGTTGCCCGCGCCGAGCAGCGCTGTCAACGTCCGGGCGATGGTGCCCTTTCCCGACCGGGACGGCCCCAGCATCATGAAGATCTTCTGTAGGTGCGTCCGGCCGGACAGCACGTACCCGAAGTACTCCTGAACCGCCCGGATCGATGCGATGGCGTCGGCATCTTCGGCCTTGCCGTGCTCGTCGTCGCGGCCCGTGGTCGGCCACAACTCCGACAGGAAGTCGAGCCACTGTGTGGGTTCGGGGGCCGCTGGGTCGTAGTCGAACGGGACGCTGACCAGGTTGAAGTACCCCGGGGTCAGCGGAAGGAGCTTGCGGTCCGACAGCCGGAGAAGGCCGTTCCGGCACGCCACGATGGCGCCGTGCCGCTCCCCGCCCCCGCGGCCGATCCAGGACGGCGCCTGCACGGATTCGGGCAGGTGGCAGATAGCCGCCATGGCCTCGATCAGGTCGGAGATCTTCCGCTTGTTCGGCGCCCACGGGCGAATCTCGACCGTGGCGCACTTGTTCTCGCCCCGGCCCTTGTTGACGAGTTGGGCGTACTTCGCGTGCTCCAGCCGCCGGTACAGCGTCGAACGGATCTCCCGATCCTCGATCTCCGACCAGTGCGTCTTGTCCCACCGCATCCACGCGCCGCACCAGTTGCGCAACGTCGGAAGCCCGTCGTACTGCCAGGACTTCAAGATCTCCCGGGCGACCGCCATCGGGTTGGACGGCGCCGGCAAGGTCTCCGGGTCCGGCTCACTGTCGGCCGGCGGCCCGTCGGGCGGCGGCGGCTTTGGGCACTCGCAGTGGTCCGGGAGCAGTCCCTTGCACTCCGGGCACTTCGGCGGCTCGTCGACGATGCCGTCTAGGGGGTTCGTCACCTGGTCGTCTCCCACTCCACCGGCCCGCCGGTGTACTCCGGACGCTGCGTCGCCTGCAGCTGCGCGAGGTAGCCGCACCGGTCGTTGTCTCGATGCTCCGGGCACCACCGTTTCGGCTGGTGCTTGTGGCAGCGGACGGCGGCGCGATCGGCGCGGTAGTGCGCCACGTGCCACCCGTCGCAGCCGCCGGGGTGCTGGCACGGCAAGGCGACCTCGAGGCCCTCCCGGGCCTGGCGGGCGCGGTCAGCCTGCGCCTGGTCGTCGACGACCTTCCGGGCGAGGAGATGCCACTCGCGCGCCATTTCCTCTTCGGCCTGGGCGCGTCCGACGTCACGGCCGTGGTCGAACATGGCGCGGCAGAGCGCGACGACCGCGTCGGACAGGTCGGCTACGCTGGCGTTGCCGGTGATCCTGGTCGAACCCGGTTCTTCTGAGCGGCGCGTTTCCTTGGCGGGGGGCGCGCCGCTCTGCGTTTCGGTCACGCAGCCTCGCCCCCCGGCCCGATGACGCGCTGGTCCTCCACGTAAGCGTCAAGGTCGCGAACCGCGACAAGCCGTCGACGACCGATCTTCACGCTGGGGAGCTCGCCGCTCCTGATGAGCTCGTACATCGTGGTACGGCTGACGCTCAGGGCGTGCCCTGCGTCCGGCCACCACGGGATGAGCTTCCGATCTTCATCGTGCATGTCTTCACTCCCGCACATCCCATCGGAGAAGCCGCACATCGTTTTCGGCTGGGACGATGGGTCATGGGTAGCACGTCCGTGGAGGTTCGTGCAAGTTCAGACTTCCGCTGATCTACTCAGACAGACCCGTTGCGCGACTCCGAACCTCTGTGTACTTTGGCGAACGTGAGCGACACGGAGGGAACCCCAACCAGCGGGAACTGGAAGATGCCCAAGTACGAGCCCGGAGCCGATGAACTCTGGGACCGACTCGGCGAAGATTGGCAGGCCGTTGATGGGATCCATCCGGGCGCCCGCGTCTACGTGAGGTGGCGGACCGAAGCGGGGGCACGGCCGGTTGTCACCGGGTTCTGCGCCGCCGGCGACATCACGACGGACGTCCTGCGCGCTGTCCCCGTGAGCCGTCTTGAGAACCTCCGCGTCTTGCTCGACCAAGCCAGAAGCAAGGACGACTTTTTGGCGGAGTTGGTCCCGCTGACCAGGCACAAGGGCGAGGCGCCCGAAGAGTTCTCGAATCGCGTCGCGTACTACTACAGGATCTTTGCTGCGTCGAGTTCCAGTCCCACGAAGGATCTTGCTGAGCACTCGGGAGTACCGTTGCCCACCGTCCGCGGCTGGATCCGCGAGGCTCGTCTCCGCGGCCTGCTGCCACCCGGCACGAGGGGGAAGGCCGGATGAGCGAGCGCAGCGACGGGACGCGGAAGCCCAACGGCCGATCGTCGATCTACTTCAGCGAGAGCGACGGGAAGTGGCACGGCTGGGTGACGGTAGGGGTCAAGGACGATGGGTCGCCCGACCGCCGGCACCGCACCGGCCGGACAGAGACCGAGGTGACGGCGAAGGTTCGGGAGTTGGAGGCCCTGCGGGACGTCGACAAGGTCGACAAGCCGGGCCGTAAGCCGACCGTCGAGGCATGGTTCAAGACGTGCGTCGAGGACATCTGGCCGCGCGAACTCAGCCCGAACACGCTGCAGTCCTACGGCTCGGACATCCGGAACTGGATCGTCCCGAACCTCGGGAAGCACCGGCTGGACCGGCTGCAGGCCGAGCACCTGGACAAGCTGTACACGCGCATGTACGCGGCCGGGAAGGCGTCCTCGCACGTGCTCAAGGTGCACCGCATCATCTCGCGTGCGCTGACGCTGGCCGTCCGCCGCGACAAGGTCGGCCGGAACGTGGCGACGCTGCTGGACGCGCCGGGGAGCAACGACAGCGAGATTGAGCCGCTGACGCGGGCGGAAGCGCGCCGCATCCTCGACGCGGCGCAGAACCGCCGGAACGGCACCCGCTGGTCAATCGGTCTAGCGCTCGGGCTCCGCCAGGGCGAGGCTCTGGGCCTCAAATGGAAGTACGTCGACCTGGACGGCGGGTCCGCGCGCATCTGGTGGCAGCTTGTCCGGCAGAAGTGGCAGCACGGGTGCGACGACGTTGCGGCGTGCACGGAGGGCAAGCACCGGCGGCCGTGCCCGAAGAACTGCCCGAAAGCCAAGCGCAAGTCGGGCCGGCCTCACCAGTGCGTGCCCGCGGACGCGCCGCGGCTGTGCCCGAAAGACTGCGACCGGCACGCCTCGACGTGCCCGAAGCGGACCGGCGGGGGCCTGGTCTTCCGCAAGCCGAAGGGTAAGAGCAAGCGGACGGTTCCGCTGCCGCCCGAAGTGGTCGAGGTGCTGAAGGCGCACCGGACCGCGCAGAAGCGCGAGAAGCTCGCCGCGGCGAACGTCTGGGAGGATCACGACCTTGTGTTCTGTCAGCCGGACGGCCGGCCGATCGACCCGCGGCAGGACTGGTCGGACTGGAAGGACATCCTCGCCGCGGCGGGCGTGCGCGATGCCCGGGTGCATGACGGCCGCCACACCGCCGGGACGCTGCTGATCGAGATGGGCGTGCACGTGCGGACGGTGCAAGAGATCCTCGGGCACTCCGACGTGCGGACGACCGAGCGCTATACCCACGTCGCTACCCCGATGGCCGAGGACGGAATGCAGCGAATCGGCCGTGCGCTGTGGGGGTCCTGATCATGGCAACTGCAACTCGAATTGCAACCGGGACGACTCAGGGCGCCTACCCGATTCGGGTAAACGCCCTGGTCACCTACCGAGCCGCCTGTCGGAATCGAACCGACGACCTATTCATTACGAGTGAATCGCTCTGCCGACTGAGCTAAGGCGGCGCGCCGTGCTCGAACACGGCTGCGTGCAGTCTACCGGGTCCGCAGGGGTGGATGCGCACTGGTTATCGGCGGCACGGCTCGGTCAGTGGCAGAGCGTCCCGTTCTTGGGCGGCTCCGTGGTGAGCAGGTAGGTGTCGGTGGCCTTGGTGATGCAGGCGTTGCCCTGCAGGTAGGCGGTGTGGCCGTCGCCGTCCAGGGAGAGGAGGACGCCCGAGTCGAGCTGCTTGGCGAGGCTCTGCGCCCACTTGTACGGGGTGGCGGGGTCGCGGAGCGTGCCGATGACGACAATAGGTTTTGCGCCCTTGGCGTGCACGGCCTGCGGCTGCTGCTTCGGCTGGACGGACCAGTAGATGCACGGGAGCCCGCCCCAGACGACGAACGGGCCGAAGTGCGGGGCGGCCTTCTTGGCCTGGTCGGCCGCCTTGCCGTAGTCGGCGAGGGTCGGCGGGTTGGGCTTGTCGACGCAGTTGACGGCCATGTTGGCGTCCGTCTGGTTGCTGTAGGTGCCGTTGGGCTTGCGCTCCACCATCTGGTCGGCGAGCGCCAGGAGGAGCGTCCCGTCCCCCTTCTGTATGGCCTGGGTGAGGGCCTGGCGCAAGAGGGGCCAGTAGTCCTTGAGGTACAGCGCGGTGGCGATGCCCATGACGGCCAGGGACTCGGTGACCTTCCGCGAGTCGCGCGTGTTGGCCAGCGGCGTCTTGTCGGTCTTGGCCATGAAGGCGGCGAGGTTCTTCTCGGCCTCGTCCGCGGACGTCCCCAGGGGGCAGCCGGCCGACTTCACGCAGTCCTCGGCGAACGCGCGGAAGGCCGTCTCGAACCCCTTGGACTGCTCGACCAGGGTGCCGATCGCGGACTCCTTTGGGTCCACGGCGCCGTCCAGCACGAGGGCACGGACGTTCTTCGGGAACTCCTCCGCGTAGACGGCGCCGAGGTAGGTGCCGTAGGACGCGCCGTAGTAGGTGAACTTGGGGTCGCCCACGGCGGCACGGAGGATGTCCATGTCGTGGGCGGCGTCCTTCGTGCCCACATAGGGAAGTTCGGAGGACGCCTTGGCCTTGCAGTTGTTCGCGAACTGCTTGCTCAGCGCCGCGAAGGAGTCGACCTCCTGCTTGTCGTCCGGAGAGGAGTCGGCGGCGAAGAACGTGTCGAGTTCCGGCCCCGAGTTGCACCGGACGGGGTCGCTGGTGCCGACGCCGCGCGGGTCGAAGCCGACGATGTCGAAGCGTTTGCGCAGGTCGGCACCAAAGCTCGAGGCGGCCTGCCGGACGAAGTCGACCCCGGAACCGCCCGGGCCGCCCGGGTTGGTGAACAGCGACCCGATCCGGGCGGACTTGTCCTGCGCGGGAAGCCGGATCACGGAGATCCCGACCTTCTCCCCGGACGGCTTGGCGTAGTCGAGCGGGACCTGGGCGGTGGCGCACTGGAACCCGCCGCCGCAGCTCTTCCAGGACAGCTTCTGGCCGTAGAACGCGCCGAGCCCGGACGGGGCGGTGCCCGACGATGTCGCGGCCGTCGCCTCGTTGCCTCCGCCGCCTCCGCCGCTGCAGCCGGTCGCCGCCGCCAGCGTCGCCGCCATGGCCACGCCGATGATTCTCGCTGCCCGCACCTGGACCCCGTCTCGTCGTAGCGGCACGTACTCCGGCGCCTACGCTACGTCGGCGCACTGGTCGAGGGCCACTTCCCTCGGTGATCGTGTTCGATCCCGTCGAGCAGCCATCTGAGCCCCGTGTCGAAATCCTCCTGGTCGTAGAGCCTCGCATCGAGGACCGACCTGAGGTGCGGGAACTCCCCGCTCTCCAGCAGCCTGCGGATGTAGGCCTGCTCCAGCACGCTCTCCCGCGCCTCGCCGAGCATCGTCGTCCCCATCTCGCGGAGCCGCTGTTCGCGCAGGACGAAACCGAGCATGTAGTGGTCGACGGTCGTGACGATCGCGAGCATCTCCTCGGGATCGTCGGTGAGCCTGGCCGCGGCGGCCATCGACTGCTCCGTGTGCCGCAGCCCGTTCGGCCCGATGCGCGGCGACCGGCCGGCCAGCTCGAACATCCACGGATGCCGGAGGCCGGCGGCGCGCTCCTTGCGGGTGATCTCGATCATCGCCTCGCGCCAGTCGTCCGGCAGGCCGTCCTCGACCAGGACCTCCGCGGCGACCACGTCGTACATCAGGTCGAGGAGGTCCTCCTTCGCCTCGATGTGCGTGTAGAGGCTCATGGCGCGCACGCCTAGCTCGCTCGCGACCCGGCGGATGGAGACCGCCTCCAGCCCCTCGGCGTCGGCGATCTCGATCGCCTTGTCGACGATGGCCTCGCGCGACAGCTTGGGACGGCGGCCACCGCGCGGACGCGCCCAGATGTCGTTCGGCCGGGCCCGTTCGCGGCGCTCGGCCCGTTCGTCCCGCCCGCCTCGTCCGGGACGCTCGGCGGGTTCGGCCCGCTCCGTGCGTTCCTCGCGTTCGGGTCGTTCGCCGCGCTCGGCCTGCTCAGGCGCGTGCGCGCCCGGCTCCGGTCGTCCGTGATCACGCTCGGGCGGCTCGCTGCTCTCTGCCACGTCAGCGATCCTAACCGAGACGGCGTATCGATACGGTGTACAGATGAAGCGAGACGGTGTACGGTGTGACCGATACGGCGTACGGAAACGGAGGGACGGATCTTGATCGCGACTCAGAAGGCGCCCCCACCCGGGGTGAAGACGGGCATCGACCCGCAGCTGCGCAACCTGGCGATCGTCGTCGTGCTCGGCGTGATCATGACGGTGCTCGACACCACGATCGTCAACGTCGCGATCACCGCGCTCGGCAAGGACTTCGGCGCCTCGCTGTCGACCATCCAGTGGGTCGTCACCGGCTACACCCTCGCGCTGTCCATGGCGATTCCGATGACCGGCTGGTCGGTGCGGCGGTTCGGCGCCCGGACCATGTGGCTGGTCTCGCTGGGCCTGTTCATCAGCGGCTCGCTGCTGTGCGGGCTGGCCTGGTCGGTGCCGTCGCTGATCGTGTTCCGTGTCCTGCAGGGGCTGGGCGGCGGCATGCTGATGCCCGTCGGCCAGACGATGCTCGTCCGGGAGGCCGGACCACACCGGATGGGAAGGGTCATGAGCATCGTCTCCGTCCCCGCGATGCTCGCCCCGGTCCTCGGCCCTCTGCTCGGCGGCGCGATCGTCGACCACCTGAGCTGGCACTGGATGTTCTACGTCAACGTCCCCTTCTGCGCCGCCGCGCTGCTGGCGGCCGTCCGGATGCTGCCGCGCGACACCGAACGCGACGCCGGCGCGCGACTCGACGTCACCGGCATCGTCCTGCTGTCGCCCGGGCTCGCCGCCCTCGTGTACGGGCTGTCGGAGGCCGGCAACGGCACCAGCCTCACCGGTGCCCGCTTCCTCGTCAGCGTCATCGCCGGCGCGGCCCTCGTGATCGCCTTCGCGGTGCACGCCCTCCGCAAGCGCGAGGGGGCGCTCATCGAGCTGCGTCTGCTGCGCACCCGCGCCTTCACCACCGCGACCGGCGGGTTCTTCCTCTACAGCGCGTCCGTCTTCGGGCTGATGATCCTCATCCCACTGTTCGCCCGGATCGTCCGCGGCGAGTCCGCGCTGGACTCGGGATGGCTGCTCGCCCCGATGGGCATCGGCGCGATGATCACGATGTCGGTGGCCGGACGGCTGGTCGACCGGCTCGGCGGGCGCTGGATCGCCGTCGGCGGCGTGACGATCGTCCTGGCCGGGACCCTCGGCCTGACCACGCTCGACCCCACGACGGCACGGGCCGTCATCATGGGCGCGATGTTCGTCATCGGCATCGGCCACGGCCTGATCGCCCCGGCCCTGATGGCGGCGAGCTACCAGGGCCTGCCCCGCGAAGCGGTCGCCGCGGCGACCACCGGCGCGAACATCCTGATCCGCGTCGGCAGCTCGTTCGGCACCGCGGTGATGGCCGTCATTCTCCAGATCGCCATCCGGCACGAGATCCCCGGCGCCAGCGGCAACCTCGCCGACGCCGCGTCCCAGCACACCGCCCGCACGCCCACGCTGCTCACCAGCGCGTTCACCGAGACCTTCTGGTGGACCGCCGCGATCCTCGCGGCCGCGCTCCTGCCCATCCTGGCCGTCCCCGGCAAAGCGAGGTCAGCCGAGTCATGACGCGCCCGGACACACCAACTGCACCCTCCCGAGTGGGGGTCCCTGCGCTGGACGACGCCGACCGTCCCAACGCCGGACCGGTGCCCCGAGGCAGGCGGGCTGGCGGACCGGTGCCCCGGAGCAGGCAGGGCGGTGGGGCCCGCGGAGGTGAACGGGCCCCACCGGCGCGCATCGCCACGGGGCTGCGAGCGCGCGTCTCACCTGGCAGGAACGTGCTCGACGAACCTGCCCGACACCGGCGCGACCCGGCATCAGAACCAGCGGCCTCACCCGCGAGCCGGCCTCCTCCAGCTGCCCACGCCCGGGGGTCGGTCCGTCAGGAGGCCGGGGGGCTGGGGTTCTGGGTTCCGTTCGGGGCGTTTCCGGGCGGGCCGAACTGGCCGCCGCGGCCGCCTTGCGGGGCCAGCGAGGCGCAAGCCTGCATGGCCTTCTGCTGGGCCGCCGAACGCGTCGGGCGGTCGGTGGGACGGCCCGAGGCACGGCCGGAAGGCGCACCGCTGGGGCGGCCCGAGGGCCGCGCGCCGCCGAAGCCACCGGACGGGGCGCCGCTCGGACGGCCCGACGGTGCACCGCTCGGGCGGTTGCCGCGGTTCGGCAGCGTGACGCCCTGCTTCTCCAAGCAGGCACGGAACGCCGACATCTGGTCCGTGCCGGCGGCCTTGGTGGAGCCCGCGTTCGCCTTGCCGTCGCCGCCGCCTCCTCCGCAGGCCGCGGTGAGCAGCAGCGTCCCGGTGACGGTGAGACCGCCGAGCAGGCGGCCCATGCTGGCCTTGTTCATCGTCATCGTCTCCTCATCGATGGTCAGCGGCCGGCGCCCTGGTTGACGGTCGTCGCGGTCACCGAGCCGTCCTTGCCGGTGGTGCCGCGCACGACGACCGTGGCGCCCGAGCCGAGGTCGCGGAGCTTCCCGTCCTTGGTGACGCTGATCTTGGTGTTGCCGCTGGTCTTGACCTTCACGGTCTTGCCGTCCGACGTGCGCAGGTAGAGGGTGTCGCCGACGACCTTGGTGACGGTGCCGACCGTCATGCCGCCACCCGCCCCCGCGCCTCCGCCGAAACCACCGCCGAAGCCGCCGGGACCACCGCGGCCGCCCTGCTCCGTCCCCGTTCCGCCACCGCCCGGCTGCCCGCCGAAACCACCGCCGTAGCCGCCGGGGGCACGTCCGGTCGTCCGGCCGTAGCCGCCCGCCGCGGCGGGGCCTCCGCCCGGCGAGCCGGAGTCATCGGACGTCCACTTCTGGGCTTGGACACCGCCGAGGAAGCCGGCGACGAGGAGGAGTCCGGCGCCCAGGTAGATGGTCGGTCCCGGCAGGGAACGCCGCGGCGGCTTCGCCGTGAGTTCCGCGTCGAGGTCACCGTCGAACGGAGAGCTCGCCAGGAGTTCGGCGTCGCCCATCGGGCTCTCGTGTGCCAGGTCCCTGCCGGGTTCCGTGTCACGGCCCGGCTCCCGGTCCAGCAGGGGCACCGCGCCTTGCCCCGGCCACCCGTCGTGGTTCCGCCACCCCTCTTGACCGGGTGTCGGCGGCTGCCCCGTCTCTGCCGCCCGGCCGGATGCTTGGGGCTGGCCGGGTGCTGCCGCCTGGCCCGATGCTGCCGCTTGGCCGGCGGTTGGCGGCTGGCCGGTTGCCGCCGCCTGGCCGGATGTCGCCGCCTGGCCGGCGGTTGATGCCTGGCCGGGTCCCGCCGCCTGAGCAGGTACCGCCGCTTGGCCCGGTGTTGAGGGCTGGCCGGGGGTTGACGGCTGGCCGGCGGCTGGGGGCTGGTCGGGGGGTGCGGGGTGGGCCGGTGTTGGCGGGTGCCCCGGAGCTGATGGCTGGGTTGTTCCGGGAGGTGTGCTTGCCCAGGGGCGGATGTGCCCCTCCGGGGCCGCGGCGCCTGGGTTGCGGTCTTGGTCGTTGCTCATCCGCGCCTCTTCTCCGTCGTGGCCCGGCGGTGTGCGGTGCTCGCACCGCCCGGCGTGCGGGACGTGAGCCGGTGAGTTCGGGTTCGCGCGTCCCGCCACCGAGCGGTCGGGCGGCGGGGTTCGCGGGGCACCGGCGTCGGGGCGGGCGGGTCTGCGGCGTCTGCGGGACATGGGCGGTTCCTTGGTCGGTCACTCATGGCGGAGCGCCTCGATCGGGCGGAGCTTCGCGGCGCGGTTGGCCGGGTAGCTGCCGAAGAACAGGCCGATCGCGACCGAGACGGCCAGGGCGAGGACGATCGACGATGGGACGAGGACGGGTTTGACGCCGACGATCGTGAAGAGGCTGCCGGCGACGCCCGCGACGACCCCGAGGACGCCGCCGATGAGGGACAGGACGGTGGCCTCGGCGATGAACTGGCCGAGGATGGCGCCGCGGGGGGCGCCGATGGCCTTGCGGATGCCGATCTCGCGGGTCCGTTCGGTGACGGTGACCAGCATGATGTTGGTGATGCCGATGCCGCCGACGAGGAGGCTGATCGCGGCGACGGCGCCGAGCAGGACGGTGAAGGTCTTGTTCGACTCGGAGACCGCGGACTGGACGCTGGCCTGGCTGGACACGGTGAAGTCGGCGGTGCCGGACGAGGCGATGTCGTGCCGCTGCCCGAGGATCTGGGTGATCTCGGCCTGCGCGGAGTCGACGGCGCCGGAGTCCTTGGCCTGCACGATGATCTGGTCGAGGGCGCCGTAGCCGGTGAGGGACTCCTGGACGGCGGGCAGCGGCGCGATCGCGATGCTGTCGGGGTCGGAGAAGCTGGAGGAGGACGAGCCGGTCGCCTTGAGGACGCCGACGACGGTGAAGCGGATCCCGCCGACGTCGATCTTCTTGCCGAGGGGGCTGACGCGCCCGAACAGGTCGGAGGCGGTGGTGCTGCCGAGGACGACGGTCTTGTTCGCGGCGGTGACGTCGGCGGTGGTGAAGGCGGTGCCGGACGCGAGGGTCTTGTTCGCGGCGGCGAAGTAGGTGGGGGTGGTGCCGACGAACTGGTTGATGGTGGCGCTGGTGCCCTCGTAGCCGGCGGTGACGGACTGGCTGGTCACGACCGGGGAGGAGCTCTTGACGGACGGGGCGTCCGACGCGTTGACGAGGGCGGCGGCGTCCTGGGTGGTGAGGTCGTGGGCCTGGGTGCGGGGGCCGGAGCTCTGCCCGGAGCCGGTTTCGGAACCGCCGAGGCCGCCGAGCCCTCGCGGTCCGCCGCCGCCGAAGCCGCCGCGTCCGCCGCCGCCTCCGGTCGTCGACTTGGTGACGGTGAGGGAGTCGGCGCCGAGCCGCTGGATGCTCTTCTTGATCTGCTCGGACGAGCCGTTGCCGACGGCGACGAGCAGGATGACGGCGCCCACGCCGATGAGGATGCCGAGGGTGGTGAGGGAGCTGCGCAGCTTGTTGGCGGACAGCCCGCGCAGCGCGAACCGCAGGATCTCCAAAGGGCTCACCGGGCACCCTCCGAGGTCCAGGACGCGGCGGGTGGCGGACCGGCGACGGGGGCGCGGCGGACGTCCTCGACGACGCGTCCGTCGACGAGCCGGACGACGCGTTTGGCGTGCGCGGCGACGTCGTCCTCGTGGGTGATGACGACGATGGTGCGGCGGGCGAGGCTGAGCCGGTCGAAGACGGCGAGGACGTCGGCGGTGGAGCCGCTGTCGAGGGCGCCGGTGGGTTCGTCGGCGAGGAGCAGGGTGGGGGCGGTGACGAGCGCGCGCGCGACGGCGACGCGCTGCTGCTGCCCGCCGGACAGTTCGTTGGGTTCGTGCCGGGTGCGGTCGGCGAGGCCGACTTCGCGGAGGGCGGCGAGGGCGCGGCGGCGGCGTTCGGGGCCTTTGACGCCGCCGTAGGCGAGCGGGAGTTCGACGTTGGCCTGGGCGGTCATGCGGGGGATGAGGTTGAAGGACTGGAAGATGAAGCCGATGCGGCGGTTGCGCAGGATGGCGAGCCGGCGCTCATCGAGGGCGCCGACGTCGATGCCGTCGAGGAGGTAGCGGCCGGCGGTCGGGACGTCCAGGCAGCCGATGATGTTCATCAGGGTGGACTTGCCGGAGCCGGACGCGCCCATGATCGCGACGTAGTCGCCGGATTCGACGGTGAGGGACACGCCGCGCAGCGCGTGCACGGCGGTGTCGCCCTCCCCGTAGACCTTGCCGACGTCGCGGATGCTGAGGACGGGCTTGGTGCCGTCCTGCCGGGGGGCGGGGATCACCTGCGGCCCCCGCCGCCGCCCGGTGCGCCCCCGCCGAAGCCGCCGGCGGGCCCGGCGCCGCCTCCGGGGAAGCCGCCGCGCTGGGTGGTGCCGCTGGTCCCGGTGCCGGTGGAGGTGACGACGACCTGGTCGCCCTCGTTGAGGCCGGAGGTGATCTCGGTGCCCTGGTCGCCCTTCACGCCCGTCTGGACGGTGACGGTGCTCTGCTTGCCGTTGCGGACGACGGTGACGGTGCTCTGCCCGCCGGCGGTCCTGACGGCGGCGGTCGGCACGTAGAGGACGTCCTCGGCGGACGCGGTGGTGATCTCGACGGTGGCGGTCTGCCCGAGCCGGACCCCGGACGGGACCTTGGTCAGGGAGATCGTCGCGGGGAACTTGACCACGTTGTCGGTGGTGGTCGGGGACAGTCCGATCGAGGTGATCTTGCCGGTGGCGGTCTTGCCGGTGAGGGCGTCGAAGGAGATGGACGCGGTCTGGCCGACCTTGAGCTTGGTGGTGTCGGCCTCGGTGAAGTCGCCTTCGATCTGCAGGTGCTTGGTGTCGACGAGTTCCATGAACCCGGACCCGGACGAGGACGACGACCCCGACGACGAGGACGAGGACCCCGACCCGCCGCCGCCCGACGTCCCCCCGCCCGACGACGCGGAACCGGAGGAGCCGGATCCCGACGAGGACGACGACCCGGACCCGCCGGAACTGCCGCCGACGGTTCCGTTGACCGCGGTGATGGTGCCGGCGAACGGGGCCTTGAGGACGGTGTTCTGGTAGGCGCGCAGCGCGGAGTTGTAGGCGTTCTTCACCTGCAGGTAGCTGGCGTAGCCCTTGGCGGACGTGGTGTCGCCGTCCTCGGCGGCCTCCAGGTTCGCCTTGGCCTCGTCGATGTTCTCGAGCGCCTCGGTCTGGTCGAGCCGGGCGAGGACGGCGCCGGCGACGACCTTCTGGCCCGCCTTGACGTAGATCTTCGCGACCGTGCCGGACGTGCCGAACGACAGGTCGCTGGTGCGTGCGCTCTCCACCGAGCCGGACGCCGACACCGACGCCGACACCGTGCCGCGCTCCACCCGTGTGACCCGGGTGGCCGCCGCGGCGCCGTCACCTCCGTCGCCGAGGGTGAGGTATGCGGTGCCGGCCCCGGCCACCAGCAGCACGCCGAGGGCGCCGTTGATGAGCGTGGTCCGGCGTTGGAACGGCCATTTCATGCGAGAAGGCTCTTGGGCGCGCATGGGGCTCTCGTGAGGTCAATATGAGAATTCGATGAGAGAGCCGGGACGCGTGTGACAGGGCGGGCCCATGTGGGCAGATACAGGGGTCGCCGTGCTGGACCGGCGGCTGTGGGTCGGTGACCGAAATAGGGGCGCGGCAGGGACGGTTGGCCCAGTCATGAGTGCAGCGAAGGAGCGGACCCGCGTCCGCGTCGAGCAGGGCGGCAAGCGCATCCGGGCGTACCTCGGCGGCAACCTGGTGGCCGACACGACCGCGCCGGTCCTCGTGTGGGAGATCCCCTACTACCCGACCTACTACTTTCCCGTGGCGGACGTGCGGGCCGAGCTCGTCGAGGACGGCCCGGGCAAGCACTCGCCGAGCCGGGGCGACGCGACGGCGTACACGGTGAAGGTGGACGGCGCGGAGGCCCCGGGCGCGGCGCTCCGCTACCTCGAGTCGCCGGTCGAGGAGCTGCGGGGGCTCGTCCGGCTGGAGTGGGACGCGATGGACGCCTGGTTCGAGGAGGACGAGGAGGTGTTCGTCCATCCCCGCAACCCGTACACGCGCGTGGACGTGCTGGCGAGTTCCCGGCGCGTGCGCGTCGAGGTGGACGGCGTGACTGTGGCGGAGTCGTCCAACCCCAGGTTGCTGTTCGAGACGGGGCTTCCGGTGCGGTACTACCTGCCGAAGACGCACGTCCGGATGGATCTCCTAGAGCACACCGACACCGAGTCCCACTGCCCTTACAAGGGCACGGCGGAGTACTGGTCGGTGCGGGCGAACGGCAAGGTCCACGAGGACCTCGCCTGGTCGTATCCCACGCCGCTGGAGGAGTCCCGCAAGGTGGCGGGGCTGGTGTGCTTTTACAGCGAGAAGGTCGACATTTTCGTCGACGGGGTGCTGCAGGAGCGGCCGAAGTCGCGCTTCTGAGCCCGGACGAGCCGGGATGATCCGGGACGATCCAGGTGATTCGTCACCCGGGTGAGGAGGGGTAGCGCCAGGCGCGCATCAGGGCGCGGAAGTTGTCATCAGGCATTACACCATCGAATGGAACATCATGCGATGGTGTGATGCCTGTCGCTTTCCACCGGCAGGGCTTGCGGCCTCCCTACGGTTACGCAACCGTAGGTTACTCAATCGTAAGTTGAGCGCGCCTACGGGGAGGCACCCTTGACCCCTGCACTCTCAGCGCGGCCGGAACGGTCCGGCCCGGCCGCGCCCCCGGACCCGGCCGGGCCGCGGTCCCGAGCCGGCGGACGGCTCGCCGCCGCCGCGCGCCTGCTGACCACACCGCTGCTCCCGGAGGACTACCTCGGCCTGCTCAACCCGCTGTGGTCCACCGCCGAACCGCGCGGGCGGGTCGAGGCGCTGCGGCACGAGGCGCCCGGCGCGGCCACCCTGGTGATCAGGCCCGGGACGGCCTGGCGCGGCCACCGCCCCGGCCAGTGGGTGAAGATCGGCGTGGACATCGGCGGCGTCCGGCACTGGCGCACGTTCTCGCTGTCGTCCCCGCCCCGGCCGGACGGCCGCATCACGATCACGGTCAAGGCGGCCCGGGACGGCTTCGTGTCCGCGCACCTCGTGCACCGGATCCGTCCGGGCGCGATCGTCCGGCTCGGCGCGGCGGACGGCGGCTTCACGCTCTCGTCGCCGGTGCCGTCCAGGCTGCTGTTCGTCACGGCGGGCAGCGGCATCACGCCGGTCATGGCCATGCTCCGCCACCTCGCCGACACAGAGAACGACGCGGACATCACGGTCGTCCACTCCGACCGGCACGCCGGCGACGTCATCTTCGGCGGCGAACTGCGCCGGATGACCGGGATACGGCTGCACGAGCGGCACACGTCCACCGCAGGCCGCCTCGCCCCGTCCGACATCGCCGGGCTCTGCCCCGACTGGGCGGAACGCGACGCCTGGGCCTGCGGGCCGTCCGGAATGCTGGACGCCCTCGCCGCGCACTGGCGCGCCGCCGGGATCGAGGACCGGCTGCGGATCGAGCGGTTCCGTCCCGCGCCGGCGCCGGGCGCGGGCGGCGAGGGCGGGCGCGTCCGGTTCACCGAGAGCGGCGTCGAGACCGACGCCGACGGGAGCACGCCGCTGCTGGACGCCGGCGAGCGGGCCGGCGCGCTGCTGCCGAGCGGCTGCCGGATGGGCATCTGCCACAGCTGCGTCGGCCGGCTGCGCTCCGGCAAGGTCCGCGACCTGCGCACCGGCCAGGTGCACGGCGACGAGGGCGAGATCGTCCAGACCTGCGTCTCCGCCGCCGCCGGCCCCGTCGACATCGAACTCTGAAAGGGACCGACGATGCCCCCATCGACCGACCACCTCACCCCCGCCGACTACGCCGCGATCGCCCGCGAGCTCGACGCCCTCCGCGAGGAGATCACCGCCGACCTCGGCGAGCGCGACGCCGACTACATCCACCGGGTGATCCGCTGGCAGCGCGGGCTGGAGATCGGCGGCCGCGCGCTGCTGATGGCGTCCGCGCTGCCGCCCGCCTGGCTCGCCGGGACCGCGACCCTCGCCGTCGCGAAGATCCTCGAGAACATGGAGATCGGGCACAACGTCATGCACGGTCAGTGGGACTGGATGCGCGACCCGAAGATCCACTCCACGACCTGGGAGTGGGACAACGTCTCCCCCGCCGAGCAGTGGAAGCACTCGCACAACGTCGTCCACCACACCTTCACCAACGTCCTCGGCAAGGACGACGACGTCGGCTACGGCATCCTGCGCGTCGCGCCCGAGCAGCCGTGGAGCTGGGGGAACGTCCCGCAGCCGATCTACAACCTGCTGCTGGCGATGTTCTTCGAGTACGGCGTCGCGCTGCACGACCTGGAGCTCGACAAGATCCGCGAGGGCACCCACGACGAGGAGGCGACGAAGGCGAAGCTGCGCGCGATCGGACGCAAGATCCGCCGCCAGTGGGGCAAGGACTACCTGGCGTTCCCGCTGCTCAGCGGCCCGCAGTTCGTGTCCACGCTGGCCGCGAACTTCACCGCCAACGTCGTCCGCAACGTCTGGGCGCACACGATCATCTTCTGCGGGCACTTCCCCGGCGACGTCGAGGTGTTCGAGGAGGACTACCCGCTCGACAAGGAGACCCGCGGCGAGTGGTACGTCCGGCAGCTGACCGGCTCGGCGAACATCACCGGCGGCCCGCTGTTCCACCTGATGACCGGCAACCTCAGCCACCAGGTCGAGCACCACCTGTTCCCGGACATCCCCAGCAACCGGTACGCCGAGATCGCCCCGCGCGTCCGCGACCTGTGCGCCCGCTACGGCCTGCCCTACCACACCGGCTCGCTGTCGAAGCAGGTCGCGAGCACCTGGAAGAAGATCTTCCGCTACGCCCTCCCTGGAGGCGCCCCGAAGCCGAAGCCCGCCCCGAAACCCCCCGCCCGCGAGCCCGTCGCCGCCTGACGCCCGCCCCGCCGACGGCCGCATTGAGCCGGAGGCCGACCGCCGTCCGTCACGAGACGCCACCCCGGCGCCGGTCGGCCTCCGCCACGCGCTCGACGAGCCGCTCGGCCGCTCACCCGCCGCATTACCCCTGACGTCATCGACCCGATGACCGCCCTCGGGAGATCGTCTTGGTGCACGCACCGAGACGAACGAACCGGGGAGATCCCTTGTCCACCACCGCGACACCGCAGGCGGGGCGGCGGCCGCAGGACGGCGCGGCCGCGCACGCGGCGCCGGCCGCCGGCCTGCTGGTCCTGCTCGTCGGCATCTTCATCACCACCCTCGACGTCTTCATCGTCAACGTCGCGATCCCCCACATCCAGAGCGACCTGCACGCGGGCACCGCCGCCACGCAGTGGGTCGTCGCCGGGTTCGGGCTCGCGCTCGGCGGCGGGCTGATCACCGGCGGCCGGCTCGGCGACATGGTCGGGCGCCGCCGGATGTACGCCGCCGGGCTCACCGCGTTCGTCGCCGCGTCCCTCGCCTGCGGCCTCGCGCCGACGCCGGGCGCGCTGATCGCGTCCCGGGTGGCGCAGGGCGTCGCCGCGGCGATGCTGATGCCGCAGGTGCTCGGCATCATCAACGGCGCGTTCGAGGGCGCGGCGCGGGTCCGCGCGTTCACCGCCTACGGACTGACGATGGGCTTCGGCGGCGTGTTCGGGCAGCTCATCGGCGGCGCGCTGATCCAGGCGGACGTCCTCGGCACCGGCTGGCGGAGCATCTTCTTGATCAACGTCCCGATCGGCGCCGGCACCGTCGCGCTCGTCCGCCGGACCGTCCCGGCCACGCCCGCCGCCCGCGGCACCCGGCTCGACCTCGCCGGGACCGCGCTGGTCACGCTCGGCCTCGTGGCGCTCGTCCTGCCGCTGATCGAGGGGCGCCGGCTCGGCTGGCCCGAGTGGACCTGGTTCTCGTTCGCCGGCTCGGCCGTCCTGCTCGCCGCGTTCGCGCTGTGGCAGCGGCGCAGCGCCGCACCGCTGATCGCGCCGGCGCTGTTCCGGGAGCGCGCGTTCACCGTCGGCGTCGGCATCGCCCTCGCCTACCAGCTAGCGATGGCGTCGTTCTTCCTCTACCTGGCCCTCTACCTGCAGCAGGGACGCGGCCTCAGCGCCCTGCAGTCGGGCCTGCTGTTCACCGCGCTCGGCGCCGGCTACTTCGCCGCGTCGACCCGCGCCGGGGCCGTCGCCGCCCGGATCGGCCGCCAGGTTCTCGCGCTCGGCGCCGGCGTCCAGGCCATCGGCTGCCTGCTGCTGATCGACGGCATCGCGCAGGACGGCGGCGTCGGCTGGCTGATCCCCGGCCTCGCCCTCGCCGGCGCGGGCATGGGCCTCGTTCTCGCCCCGATGTCGGCGCTCGTGCTGGCGGGCGTCGGCGAGCGGCACGCAGCGTCGGCGGCAGGCGTCATGTCGACGTTCCAGCAGGTCGGCGGCGCGATCGGGGTCGCGGTCGTGGGGATCGTGTTCTACGACGTCCTCGGCGCCCACCCCGTCCCGGCGGACGTCGCGGACGCCTTCAAGGCGGGCCTGCTGCCGATCATCGGCTTCTGCGCCGCCACCGCCGCCCTCGCCCAGCTCCTCCCGAAGACGCCCCGCGCATGATCCGACCGACCCGTCCGCCCCGGCCCCCCGCCGGGGCGGCCGCATGCCCCGGGGGCCGGGCTCAGTACTCGTACGGGGAGAAAGAGAGGAAGACGTGGTCGTCGCGCTGCAGGTGTGACAGCGCCAACGCGAGCTGGTGGGTGAGCGTGTCGGAGACGATGTCCCCGGCGAACAGGCCCGCCAGCAGCTCCGTGCAGGTCAAGGGGTAGATCTCGCAGTCCTCCAGACCGCTGTGCAGGACGGCGACCGGCCATCTTTCCGGTGGCTCGCCCGGTCTCACCAGCCAGCTGACGGTGTCGGCGTCGATGGTGTCGGCCCACGGCACCAGCACGTCGTGCTCCGCGATCCCGTCCGGCCGCCGCACGAACTCGGACCAGAAGTGCCGAAGCTCGTCCATGTGGCCTTCGTTGAAGACGGCGATCCCGCTGTCGGTCTCGTTGGGCGACCCGACCAGCAATGCCAGGTAGTGGTCGAAGGAACCGCGGCCGTAGACGTCCACCAGGTCCTTGTAGTCCTGGGGCAGCGGGTGACCGAGGCTTCGCTCCGTGGCGTCCCAGTCCCACTGCCAACGGCGCTCTTCCGCGGCGGGAGGCGGGACGAGCGCTTGGAGCCGTTCAAGGGGAGTGCTCAGGTGGCGCCTTCCTCAGAGGTGGGGTCGTTGTAGTGGGCGTCGTGCTGGCGGCGGGGGGAGCAGACGGAGGCGGACGGGCAGGAGCAGCGGCCGCCGCCGTTCAGGCGGACGGTGACCTTGTCGGACGGGACGTTGCGGCCCACCACCTGGCCGGGGCCCTGCGGGGTGTCGACGCGGGCGCCGAGCTTCGGCATCCGCTCGTGGGCCTCGACGTAGAGCGGGTGCTCGTACTTGAGGCAGCACATGAGGCGGCCGCAGGCGCCGGCGATGCGCAGCGGGTTGACGGGGAGGTCCTGCTCCTTCGCCATGCGAACGGAGACGGGCTCGAAGTCCTTGAGGAAGGTGGCGCAGCACAGGTCGCGGCCGCAGGGGCCGATGCCGCCCTGGAGGCGCGCCTCGTCGCGGGGGCCGACCTGGCGGAGCTCGACGCGGGCCTTGATGTTGCGGGCGAGGTCGCGGACCAGGGCGCGGAAGTCGACCCGGTGCGGCGCGGTGAAGTAGATCTTGAAGACGTTGTCGGTGTCGAGGTAGTCAACGCCGATGACCTTCATGGGCAGCTCGTGCTTGCGGATGAGGCGCTTGGCGATCGAGCGGCCCTCGGCGCGGCGGCGGCGGTTCGCGTCGTCGCGGGCGAGGTGCTCCTCGGTGGCGGGGCCGGCGCACTCGGGCAGGCCGCCGATGTCGTCGGACACCCACTGCGGCGCCCACACGCACTCGGCGACCTCGGGGCCCGCGTCGGTCGGGACGAGGACCTTGTCGCCGACCTTCGGGGTATGCGGGCCCGGGTCGAGGTAGTAGAGCCGACCGTACCGGGTGAAGCTGACGGCCATCACCATGCCCACGGTTTCGCTCCGTTCGCCCCGTTTCCGTGGGTCCACTGTACGGCGGATGCGGGCGAAGATCACCAGGCGGCGTCGGCGAGGTCCGTTCCGGGGAGCGTGCCGGCGCCCTCGGCGTAGAGGCGGCCGTCGCTGCCGGTGATCAGCAGCTTGCCCTTCTCGCCGGTGTCGAGGCCGGTGATCCGGCCCTTCAGCCGCTGCTTCCAGACGGCCTTGGCGGGCGCGCCGGTGGCCGCCGAGTACGCCTGGACGGACGCGGCGGAATGCGCGACGACGCCCGCGGCGACGGTCTTCCCGTCAGGGGTGAGGACCGCGCTGGTCGTGCCCTTCGGCAGGGAGGTGACGGCCTTGCTCGCCTTCAGGTCGCCCGCGGCGCCGCCGGTGTCCAGCGTGCGGAGTTCATGGCGGACCTCGGTGTACGTGCCGCCCGCGCGCCGGACGGGGCTCCAGACGAACGCGAGGGTGTCACCGGCCCACGAGAGGCTGCTGACGCGGGCGGAGTGGCCGGTCGTCCACGTCTTGCGGGTGCCGGTGCGGGCCGAGACGACGTCGATGCGGGCGCGTACGCCCTTGTAGGTGACGTAGGCGATGCGGTCCCCGTCGGCGGACACGGCCAGGTCCGACCACGGCGCGGCGGTGCCGGAAATCGTCGCGGCGGGGATCTCGGTGAGGGACTCGGGGCGCCCGTCGGCGGCGAGTTCGAGCCGCTGGAACGTGATCTTCCCGGCGCCGGAGGACGCGACGACATAGGCGTCGCCGTCGCCCGCGACCTGGTGGAACCGGCGCCCGCCGGGGGCGGCGACGGGCAGGCCGAGGGCGTTGCCGGTACGGGCGTCGCGGACGGTCAGCGCGGTGCCCGCGCGGGTGACGCCGACGACGGCGCGCGGGGCGGCCGGCGTGGTGTCGGCGGCGGCTGCCTCCGCGTCGTGCTTCTTGTTCGCCTCGCGCTGGTGCCGGTGGACCAGGTCGACGCTGCCGCCGGCGAACAGCGCCGCGGCCGCGGCGACGCCGACCGGCAGGGCTGCCCGCCACACCTCCCGGAACCGGATCCCGGTCCTGCCCTCGTCGTTCCCGCCGTCCATGGGGTCGGTCCGCACCGCCTCTCCGCTGCTCGGCATTTGATATACCGCGCGGCATCCGGCTGGACGGGCGGAGTTACCACTTCGAGTCCGACCCGGAGCGCCGCGAGGCTGAACGACCCTAGATGAATGAGTCCAAGGGTTCGCCTGCGGACATGGGGCGAGGGCGTCCAATGTCAGTGTGTGAAGACAGACCTAGACACCCTCGCAACGGCACTCTATGCCCGGATCGACGACGAGTTGAAGG